>CAWKCG010000027.1:0-126102 GCA_963847965.1 uncultured Actinomycetes bacterium | reverse complement strand
AGAAGGCCGAGGTGCTGGAGCGGTGACCCTGCACGCGGAGCTCGTGGTGCCCGACCGCGAGCTGTGGTCCGGCGAGGCCAGGATCGTGATCGCCAAGACCCTCGAGGGCGACATCGGGGTGCTGACCGGGCACTCGCCGGTGTTCGGCATCCTGGCCGAGGGCAGCGTGGTGGAGATCCTCACCGAGGACGCCGAGGTGCGCGCCGCCGTCAGCGGCGGGTTCCTCTCCGTGGCCGACGACCGGGTATCGATCCTGGCGGCCCAGGCTCAGCTCGGTGCCGAGGTCGACCTGGAGCAGGCGCGGCGGGAGCTGGCCACCGCGATGGCGGAGGCTCCCCCGGGCGGGGAGGAGCCCCCCGAGGCCAAGTACGCGAAGGCGCTGCTGCGGGCCGCGGGCGACCAGGCCTGACGAGTGGGCGAAGGGCTGGCGCTCGATGCTGCCTGGCTCTTCGCCGCCTTCCTGATCGTCCTGGTCCTGGCCGCGGTCATCATCGCCGCGCGCAGGTACCTGCTGGAGCGCGGCGGCGGCACGGTCGAGTGCGGCCTGCGCCAGCCGGGCGGCTCCTGGCGCCTCGGCGTGGCGTCCTACCAGCGCGAGGAACTCTGCTGGTTCGGCGTGTTCCGGGTCTCGATGCGCCCCGAGGAGGTCTTCCCGCGGCGCGACCTGGTCGTGGTATCGCGCCGCGAGCTCACCGACGCCGAGGCGTCCATCCTGGGCCCCGGCATGATCGTGGTGGAATTCCGCTTCGGCGAGGACGGCACCACGGCCGCCGGCGCGCCCCTTAGCCGCACCGGCACCGTAGAACTAGCCCTCGGCGAGTCCGCCCTCACCGGCCTGCTCGCCTGGCTCGAGGCCGCGCCCCCCGGCTCTCACCTAGGCGTCCCGCTGTGACGCCTTCATGATCAGCCCCGGTCGCCGCCGGGCTTCCAGAGCACGTCGTCGTGGCCCGCGTTGGCCGCCCGGGCGAGGATGAACAGCAGGTCGGAGAGCCGGTTCAGGTAGCGGGCGGGCAGCGGGCTCATCGAGTCGCCGTGCTCGCCCGCCGCGGCCCACGCGCTCCGCTCGGCCCGGCGGGTCACCGTCCGCGCCACGTGCAGCAGCGTCGATCCCGGGCTCCCGCCCGGCAGCAGAAAGCTACGGAGCGCAGCCAGGTCCTCGTTGTAGGCGTCGCACTCCCGCTCCAGCCGGGTGATGTACTCCTCTTCGACACGCAGCGGCGGGTACGGCGGCGAGTCGGTGACCGGGTTGGCCAGGTCGGCGCCGAGGTCGAAAAGCTCGTTCTGCACCCTGGAGAGCAGGCCGGCGATGTTCGCGGGCAGCTCGCCGAACGTGATCGCCACTCCGATCGCGCAGTTGGCCTCTTCCACGTCCGCGTAGGCGGCCAGGCGGGAGTCGGTCTTGGCCGTGCGGCTGCCGTCGGCCAGCGCGGTCGTCCCGTCGTCGCCGGTGCGCGTGTAGATGCGGGACAGCACGACCGGGTTCTCGCTGCGCTCACGGGGCATGAATCCACCCTAGTTGAGGGCCCGGCCGCCCGGTGCAGACCCCGATCGCATCCCTCGTCCCAATGGCCCCGTTTGAGGCTTCTCGCTCACCAGCGCGATATGAACCGTCCCGGCGAGTCCGGATCCCCCGCCCGGACCCGGCCCGCGGCACGTTATTGTTCCCTTTGTGTCTGAGGGAGACCGCCGTGTATGACTACATCATCGTCGGTGCCGGAAGCGCGGGCTGCGTCCTCGCGGCGCGGCTGTCCGCCGATCCGAGCCTCAGCGTCCTGCTCCTGGAGGCCGGCCCGGCCGACGACGCCGACGAGATCCGCGCCCCCGCCGCGCTTAGCAGGCTGTTCCAGAGCGAATACGACTGGAACTACACCACCGTCCCGCAGCACCGCGCGGGCGGGCGGTCCATCTACTGGCCGCGGGGCAAGGTCCTCGGCGGATCGTCCTCGATCAACGCGATGGTCTACATGCGCGGCAACCGCCACGACTACCAGACCTGGCGCGACGAGTACGGCTGCACCGGCTGGGGCTACGAGGATCTCCTGCCCTACTTCAGGAGGGCCGAGGACAACTCGCGCGGCGCCTCCGCCTACCACGGCGTCGGCGGCCCGCTGAAGGTCAGCGACCCGCGGTACAAGTCCGCCGCGTGCGAGGCGTTCCTCGCGGCCGCCCAGGAGCAGGGCGCGGTAGCCAACCCGGACTTCAACGGGCCACGCCAGGACGGCGTCGGCTGGTACCAGCTCACCGTGCGGGACGGCCTGGCGCTGCAGTGCGGCCACGGCGTACCTGCGCCCGGCCATGTCAAGGCCGAACCTCACCGTGCACACCGGAGCCCTGGTCACCAGGGTCCTCTTCGACGCCGGCCAGGCCACCGGCGTGACCTACCTGCGCCGGGGCGAGACCGAGACCGTGCGGGCCAACGCGGAGGTCATCCTGTGCGGCGGCGCGGTCAACAGCCCGCAGTTGCTGATGCTGTCCGGCATCGGCCCGGCCGACCACCTGATCGAATCGGGCATCAGCCCGGAGGCGGACAGCCCAGGCGTCGGCGCGAACCTGTCCGACCATCCCGTGCTCCCGGTCATCTGGTCCACGCCGAGGCTGCGCGGCCTGTGGGAGAAGAGCGGCAACGCCGCCGCGCTGCGCTGGCAGCTGACCCACCGCGGCCCGCTGACGAGCAACGTGGCGGAGTCTGGCGGCTTCGCCCATTCTGAGCCGCGGCTGCCCGCGCCGGACCTCCAGCTGCACGTCCTGCCCGCGCCGTACCGCGACCAGGGCCTGGCCGACCCGGCGCAGCGCGCGATGACCGTGCTGGTTGGCCTGGTGGACGTGCGGAGCAGGGGACTGATCAGGCTGCGCAGCGCCGACCCCAGGCACCGCCCGTCCATCGACCCCGGGTACCTGTCCGACGGCGGCGGGGACGCCAGGGCACTCCTGGCGGGCCTGAAGATGGCCAGGGAGTTCGTGACGGCCAGGTCCATGGCGGCCATCTGCAAGAGCGAGCTCGCCCCCGGCGCGCACCTCCGGTCCGACACGGAGCTCATGGACTACGTGCGGGCCAGCGTGGTGACCCTCTACCACCCGGTCGGCACCTGCGCGATGGGCCGCGAGTCGAAGTGGAGCGTGGTCGACACGGAACTGCGGGTCCGCGGCGTCACCGGGCTGCGCGTCGTGGACGCCTCGGTGATGCCGGCCGTGCCCCGCGGGAACACCAACGCGCCCACGATCGCGATCGCCGAGCGCGCCGCGGACCTGATCGCGGGGCGAGCCCCGCTGGCCCCGGTCGACCCGGCCGATCCCGTCGACGCGATCGCGATCGCCGCCTCCGAGGCCATCGGCAAGACCCCCCGGGGCAGGGCCCGTGGCGGAGGCCGCGCCGCCTAGACCCTGCTTTCTAACCAGTGGGTGCGGTACCGTGCCCGATCTTTCGATCGTGGTATGGTAACCGGTATGGCATCAAAGAAGGTGACCATCACGCTGGATGAGGCGCAACTCGACCGGATCCACTCCCTAGTACATGCGGGCGCCGCCCCCACCGTGTCGGGGTTCATCCAGCACGCTGTCGCCGTGGCCCTGGACGACGTCGCCGGGTGGGGTGCCCTGCTGGCTGAAGCCTTGCGGGAAACAGGCGGCGCGCTCTCGGACGACGAGCGCACCTGGGCCGATGAGATCCTCGGTGTCAATCCTCCGCGCAGGCCAGCTGCCTGATGCCGGGCGTCACCCTCGACGCGGGCGCAATGATCGCCCTGGATCGCAACGACCGCCGCGTGGTGGTGCTCCTGGCCCGCGCCCGCGAGACCGGCGCCCGCGTCACGATCCCGGCGACCGCGCTTGCCCAGGCGATCCGGCGACCTGACCGGCAAGTCCGGCTCGCGCGCCTGGTCCGGCAGCCGACGGCCGACGTCATCGCCCTGGACCGGGTGGATGCGACAAATGTGGGCAGGCTCCTGGCCGCCAGCGGGACCTCCGATATCGCCGACGCCCACGTCGTGATCTGTGCACGCCGCAGCGGACAGCACATCGTCACGTCCGATCCCGGCGATCTCCGGGTCCTGGACCCGACTGTCGGATTGATCACCCTCTGACAGATCGGGAATACCGTCAGCGCCAGGCGTCCCGGTCCCGGGCGAAGCCAGCCCGCGCCCGCCGCCGCGCGGGCCAAGCAGCCCCTACCGGGCCCGGCGCGACCCGCGCGGCCGGTACAGCCGGCCGTGCTGCAGCGTGATCAGCGTGATGATGCGCCGCATGTCCTTGTCGGTCCGTCCGAACGTCGTCAGGTTGACCAGCGGCCGCCACCGCTGCCTGGTGATCGCCTTGGGCCGGGTGAACTCCCGCAGCCCGTCCGCGCCGTGGATCCGCCCGAACCCTGATTCCCCCACCCCCCCGAACGGCAGCGCCGGCACGACCGCAAACCCGATCACCGAGTTGATCGAGGTCATCCCGCTGCGCAGCGCCCGCGCGGCGCTCATCGCCGCGGACTTGTCCTTGGCGAACACCGCCGACCCGAGCCCGTACCGGCTGGCGTTGGCGTACGAGACTGCCTCGGCCATGTTGACCACCGAGGTAACGGTCAGCGTCGGCCCGAACGTCTCCTCCGTCACGGCCCGGCTGTGCTCTGGCACGTCCGTCAGCACGACCGGCCGCACGTACGGCGGCGCCACCGCCTCCGAGCCGCCCACGACCACCCGCCCGCCGCGGGCCAGCGCGTCGGCCAGGTGCTTGGCCACGATCTCCGACTGCGCGGGCAAGGTCATCGGCCCGTACGAGGCCTCGGCGTCCGACCCGGGGCGCAGCCCGGAGACCCGGGCCGTCAGCCGCTCGAGGAAGGAGTGGTACACGGCGTCGGCCACGTAGACGCGCTCGATCCCGACGCACGTCTGCCCCGCGTTCGACATCGCCCCCCAGGCCGCGGCGTCCGCGGCCGCGTCGAGGTCGGCGTCCGCGCTCACCAGCAGGGCGTCCTTGCCGCCGCATTCGGCCAGGACCGGGGTCAGGTTGTCGGCCGCGGCCGCCATGACCTTCCGCGCGGTGGCCGCGGACCCGGTGAAGGCGATCTTGTTGACGCTGCTGCGCGCCAGCGACTCGCCGGTCGACCCGGACCCGGTGACGACCTGCAGCACCGGCAGCGGCTCGCCGAACACCGCCAGCGCCTCCGCGAACGACCGCGCCAGGAAGCTCCCGGTCGCCGGGGTCAGCTCGGACGGCTTGAACACCACCGCGTTCCCGGCCGCCAGCGCGTAGGCGATCGACCCGACCGGCGTGAACACCGGGTAGTTCCACGGCCCGATGACGCCTACCACGCCCAGCGGGGGGTACTCGACCGTGGAGACCTGGTTGATCGCCGCCAGCCCGCTGCGCACGCGGCGCGGGCGCAGCACGCGGCGGGCGTGCCTGGCCGCCCAGTCGATGTGCAAGATGGCCAGGATGATCTCGAGCTTCGCGTCGTCCAGCGGCTTGCCGGTTTCCTCGTGCATCAGCTCCGCGAGGCGTCCCATGTACCGCACCAGGTAGGACTTCCACGCGAGCAGCCGGATCCGCCGCCCGGACCAGCCGAGCCCGACCCACCACCCGGCCGCCTCACGCGCCGCCGTGACCGCCGCGTCGACCTCGCGCCGCCCGTGCTCTGGGAAGGTCGCCAGCACTTCCCCGGTCGCAGGGTTGACTGTCTCAAGCACGCTGACAGTAAATCACCGCCCGCCGGGCCGGGGCTACGCTGGGCGCGTGCTGCCACGCCCGTATGTGCTGCTGTCCTGCGCCACCTCGGCGGACGGGTACCTCGACGACGCCAGCCCGCGCCGGCTGATCCTGTCGGGCCCCGCCGACGCCGACCGCGTCGATGAGGTCCGGGCGGGCTGCGACGCGATCCTGGTCGGCGCGGGCACGATCCGCGCGGACGACCCGCGCCTGCTCATCCGCGACCCGCGCCGCCGCGCCCGCCGCGCCGCCCGCGGCCTGCCCGAGCACCCCGCCCGGGTCACCCTGACCGCCACCGGTGACCTGGACCCGCAGGCGCGCTTCTTCGCCCCCGGCGCGCCCCGCCTGGTGTACTGCGCCACCCCGGCCCTCCAGCCGGCCCGCGCCCGCCTAGGGGAGGCCGCCGTACTCATCGACGCCGGTGACCCGCTCTCCCTAGCCGCCGTCCTCTCAGATCTTGCCGAACGATCAGTGGTGCGCCTCATGGTCGAGGGCGGCGCCCGGGTCCTAGGCGAATTCCTGGCGCGCGACCTGTCCGACGAACTCCACCTCGCCATCGCCCCCTTCTTCGTGGCCGACCCGGCCGCCCCCCGGCTCGCGGTCCCCCCGAATCCCCACGACCTCGATTACCCCATGACCCTGGCCGAAGTCCGCCGGCTCGACGACGTGGTCCTGCTCAGGTACCTGCTCGGCCCCGGCGGCCCCGATCACAGGTTCCTGCGCTGGGCGGTCGAGCTGTCCCGGCTCTGCCCCCCGTCCAAGTCGGCGTTCTCGGTCGGGGCGGTGATCGTGTCCGAGGACGGCGAGGTGCTGGCCACCGGGTTCTCCCGCGAGCAGGAGGAGCACGACCACGCCGAGGAGGTGGCGCTGCGCAAGCTGGGCCCGGACTGGCGCCTGAAGCGCGCCACCATGTACAGCTCGCTCGTGCCCTGCGGGGCCCGCGCGTCGCGCCCGGTGACCTGCGTCCAGCGCATTGGCGCGGCGGGCATCCCGAGGGTCGTCTTCGCCTGGCGCGAGCCCGCCCTGTTCACCGACGGGGAAGGCGCCGAGCAGCTGCGAGCCGCGGGCGTGACGGTCATCGAGGCCCCCGAACTCGCCGCCCGCGCCCGCTCGGTGAACGCCCACCTGGTCGGGAACTGACCCGTCCTGGCGCGCCGGTCGGCTCCTGACCGTCCTTCAGCGGCGCGGGACCGGATAACCACTGGCCAGCCCGGAACCACCCGAGCCGGGCTCGGCGTCTAACCTGCCAGCGAACGACGGGAGGCAGGCCATGCGGGTGGTCATCGGGGTGATCGGAGTCCTTGTGACTGCGGCGAGCCTGGCGGCCTGCGGGGCCGTCGTGGCGCCGCCGATCGGCGCCCCGCACACGCACCACGCCAGCACCCCGCCACCGCCGGCCGTCCCCGGTCCGCCCGCGGGCAGCCGGGCCGAAGCCGCCGCGCTGGCCGGGCAGCTACTGTCCCGGCTCCGCCTCCCGGTCGGCGCGCGCCGCCTGCCCGCGACGCCGCTGCCGGCGTCCCTGAGCCAGCCCGCGTTCTTCCCTGTCGCCAGCGTCACCTACCTTGACCTGCACCAGGTGTTCGCCGTGGCGCAACCCCTGGACGCCCTCGCCGACGTCATGGCGGCGCGCGTGCCCGCCGGGATGAGCTGGGAGAGCACGGGCCAGGGGGGCGGTCCCGGCGGCGTGACGGAGCGAGACGTCAGCTATGTGCCCCGGTCGGTACCCGCGGGCATCTACTCGGCCCAGCTCGTCCTCACCATGGTGCCGGCCGGGTCCGGCGGGTCGCTGCTGCGGGCCGACGCCCAGGTGATCTGGTACCCGCCGCGCACCGCCGCCGAGTACATCGACCCGGCGCGCTACCGCGTGCTGACCGTCACCGTCACGGTCTCCGGGCGCAGCCAGCACGTCATCACCCGGGTCGTGACCTCCCGCGCCGTCATCGGCCAGCTCGCCCGGGCGCTCAACCGGTCGCAGGCCGAGCCAGCCCTCAACCTCAACTGCCCGCTGATCTTTGCGGACTACCGGCTGGCCTTCGCGGTATCGAGAAACCGCCGCCCCGTCGTCGTGGTCTCCGCGACGCGGTGGCCGTGCGGGGGCACGGGGATCACCGTCGGCGGGCAGCCGCAGCCGCCCCTGGCGGACAACGGCGCGGTGGTCGCCATCGTCGACCGGGCGCTCGGCATCAACCCGCGGCCGTAGGCGGGCTGACCCCTTCGCGATTCTCACACTTCACCTGTTCAAATAACCGTAATTTATGCTAGAAACAACACGTGGAGGTTGCGGAACGCCGGGCGGCGGTGGTCCGCCTGCTGCGGGAACACGGACAGGTCTCGGTCGCTGAGCTGAGCACGCAGCTGGCGGTTTCGGAGATGACCGCACGCCGCGACCTGGAGTTCCTCGAGCAGGAGGGCCTGGCCCGGCGGTATCACGGCGGCGCGGTGACGACCGTCTCGCGGAGCTTCGAGGTCCCGTTCGCGGCCCGCGCGTACGAACGCCAGCCGCAGAAGCGCGCGATCGGGCTGCGCGCGGCCGAGCTGATCATGCCGGGCGAGACCGTGATCGTGGACGCGGGCACGACGGCCTTCGAGGTCGCCCGGGCGCTGCGCGACCGTGCCAGCCTCCTGGTCTGCCCGCTGGGCCTGCAGGCGGCCGGCGTGCTGGCCGACCGGCCCGGCATCCGGCTGCTGCTGCCCGGCGGCGAGGTGCGCCCCGGCGAGCAGATGCTCGTGGGAGAGGTGACCCGTGGCGTCATCGCCGGGCTGCGGTTCGACACCTACGTGATGGCCGTCGGCGGCGTCTCCCGCGACGACGGCTTCACCGACTTCAGCCTGGACGACGTGGCGGTCAAGCAGGCGGCCCTGCGCAGCGCGCGGCGAACCGTGGTGGCGTGCGACTCGTCCAAGGTCGGCAAGGTGGGTTTCGCCAGGATCGGCGGACTGGGCGTCGCGGGCGCCCTCGTCACCGACGACGGGCTGGCCGACGCCGACCGCGCCTGGCTGGCCGAGGCCGGCCTGGACGTGGTCATCGCATGACGACCCAGGAGCTACGGCGAGCCAGGATCGCGGTCTTCGCCCACTTCTTCGTGCTCGGCGCCGCCACGGCGACCTGGAGCGCCCGGCTCCCGGCGATCAAGGAATCGCTGCACCTGAGCGACGGCCGGCTCGGGCTGGTGCTGTTCGCCGTCCCCGCGGGCAGCGTGCTCACGCTGATGATGAGCGGCCGCATCGTCGACCGGTTCGGCGCCGCGCGCGTGGCGCGGATCGCGGGCGTGCTGGTCGCCGCGGCGCTCGTCACCATCGGCCTCGGCCCGCAGACCCGTGACATTCCGGTCCTGGTGGCCGGGCTGGCCTGGTTCGGGGTCGTGGCCGGGCTGCTTGACGTGTCGATGAACACCTGCGCGGCCCGCCTGGAGGTCGCCTACGGCCGGCCCATCATGTCCTCCATGCACGCCGGCTACAGCATCGCGGGCCTGGCCGGGGCGGGGATCGGCGGGATCTCCGCCGCCCTGGCGCTCCGGCCGCTGCCGACGTTCGCCTCGGTGGGCGTCCCGCTGGCCGCGCTCATCCTGCTCGCCGGCCGGTGGGTCGTCCTTCCCCCCGTCCCGGTCCGGGACGCCCGGCCCGGCGACCCGCCGGGCCGTTCCCTGCGCCAGATATCCGTCATCATCTGGGCGCTTGGCCTGCTCGCGCTGTGCGGGCAGCTCGGCGAGGGCTCGGCGAGCGACTGGAGCGCCGTCTACCTGCACGCCAACCTCCGCACGTCCGCCGGCTTCGCGGCCGCGGGCCTGGCCGCGTACTCGGTCACGATGGCCGGCGGGCGGGTGGCGGGTGACCGCCTGTCGGCCAGGTTCGGCTCGGTGGCGCTGGTGCGCGTCAGCGGCCTGGTGGCCGGGCTCGGCCTCGCTACCGGCCTCCTGATCGGCACTCCCGCCGCCGCGGTCGCCGGGTTCGCCCTGCTCGGCGCGGGCCAGGCCGGGATCTTCCCGCAGATCGTCACCTCGGCGGCGCGGCTGGACCCCGAGCGCGCCGGGCGGAACATCGGCCGGATCGCCGCGGTCGCCTACACCGGCCTGCTCACCGGCCCGGTCGCCATCGGCGCCGCCGCCTCCGGCATCGGCCTGCGCGACGCCCTGCTGATCCCGGCCGCCCTCGCGGTCGTAGTCGCCGCGGCCGCCAGCGTCCTGAGCCCGCACGGCACCCGCCGCGGCGGGCCGTCGGCCCCTCGCCGTCCAGAGCAGACCGCCGCCCGCTGACTCGCAGACATAGTGCGGCCCGTAGCTGGTGACTATAATTCAGGTCATGACCATTATTCCGTTGGCCGACGCGAAGGCCCGCCTGTCTGCGGTGCTTGATGAGGTCCGGGACACCCACGAACGAGTGGTGATCACCCGCAACGGGCGCCCTGAGGCGGTGATCATGTCCGTGTCGGATCTGGAGGCGCTGGAAGAGACCCTGGACCTGCTGTCTACGCCGGGTGCGCTGGATGAGATCCGGGCGGCCGAGGCTGAGATCGCCCGCGGCGAAGCCATCGGCGCCGAAGAGCTCCACCGGCTGATGGAGCAGCGCATGCGAGCCGAGCAGGGCGGCGAGTGAGCGACGAGGCGTACACTCTGTCGCTGGCGCCCTCCGCTCGTCGCGTCCTCGTCGAAGGGCCGCCCCTCGGCCTGCCATTGGCGGTCGCGGCAGCGGTCGCCGAGTTTCTAACCGGGCCGCTGCTGGACAACCCCTATCGGGTGGGCAAACCTCTTACCCGCGAGCTGGGCGGCTATCGCGCCGCGCGCCGTGGCGCCTACCGAGTGATCTACCGCATCGATGAGACCGCCCGGATCGTGCACGTGGTGCGCATTGATCACCGCGCGGACGTCTACCGAATCCGATAGTCAGAACAGGGTGTTGTCCGGTTCCACTCCGCGCATGGCGTCGTAGTCCAGGGTGACGCAGCGGATGCCGCGATCGGTGGCCAGCACGCGGGCCTGCGGCCTGATCTCCTGAGCGGCGAACACGCCGTGCACCGGGGCCAGCAGCGGGTCGCGGTTCAGCAGGTCCAGGTATCTGGTGAGCTGCTCAACGCCGTCGATTTCGCCGCGGCGCTTGATCTCGACGGCGACGCTCTGCCCGGCACCGTCCCGGCACATCAGGTCGACCGGACCGATCGGGGTGGGGTACTCGCGGCGGACCAGCCGCCACCCGTCGCCGAGCAGGCCGACCTGGGCGGCGAGCAGTTCCTGCAGGTGCGCCTCGACGCCGTCCTTGACCAGGCCGGGCTCGGTGCCGAGGTCGGCCGAGGTGTCGCTGATCACCTCGCTGATGGTGATCGTGAGCGTCTCGCCGTTCTTGCCGGTGACCGACCACTGGCCGGGTTCCTCGGCCAGCCTGCACGGCGGCGACATCCAGTTCAGCGGCTTGTACGAGCCGCCGTCCGAGTGGATCTGGACGGACCCGTCGGCCTTGACGATCAGCAGGCGCAGGGCCAAAGGGAGGTGGGCGGTGAGCCTGCCGACGTAGTCGACGCTGCACCGCGCGATGACGAGCCGCACGTCCGGTAACTCTACTGGCCGGTGCCGCGTAGGGTGAGCAGGCGTGAGCCCGCGCAGGTTCCGCCGCGAGCGTTCAGGCCCGCCCGCTCCGGTTCCCGGGCCGGAGCGCACGGAAACCTGGCCCGACGGGGACTGGGTGGTCCGCCAGGTGCCAGGCGCGGGCACGGCCAAGGCGTACCGGTGCCCGGGCTGCGACCAGGAGATCACGCCTGGCACGCCGCACGTGGTGGCCTGGCCCGCCGACGGGATCAACGTCGGCATCGAGGAGCGCAGGCACTGGCACCGGGCGTGCTGGGCGAACCGGCTCCGCCGCCGGCCGCGGGAGTAGGGGAGTAGGACGGCACCGTGAGCGGGAGCCTCGTGCGCGTGGGTAGGGGAGTAGGAGGGCACTGTGAGCGGGAGCCTCGTGCGCGTGGGTAGGGGAGCCCCGTGAGGGGGAGCAGGGGAGCCTCGTGAGCGAGATCAAGCCGGCCACGGTGCTCCCGGCCCGGCGGACTCCGGTCACCCTGCAGACCAGTGACGGGCTGGCGCTGGTCGGGGAGCTAGCGTTGCCGGCTGATTCCGATCCGGTCGCCACGCTTGTCGGCCTGCACCCGCTGCCCACGCAGGGCGGCATGATGGACAGCCACCTGCTGAAGAAGGCGGCGTTCCGCCTGCCGGCCCTGGCCGGGCTGGCCGTCCTGCGCTTCAACACCCGCGGCATCACCTCGGAGCAGGGCACGAGCGAGGGCGCGTTCGGCTCGGGCGAGACCGAACGATACGACGTGGCCGCCGCCGTCGAGTACGCCGCCGGCCACGGGCTGCCCCACCGGTGGCTGCTCGGCTGGTCCTTCGGGACCGAACTGGCCCTGAGGTGGGGGCTCGACGCGGGCGCCGAGATCGACGGCGCCATCCTGCTCTCGCCGCCGCTGCGCCGGGCCGGCGACGCCGACCTGGACCGCTGGGCCGCGTCGGGAAAGCCGCTGACGGTCCTGGTCCCCGGGCTCGACGACTACCTGCGCCCCGACGAGGCGCGCCGGCGGTTCGCGCGGGTGCCCCAGGCCGAGGTGATCGCCGTGGACGGCGCCAGACACCTGTGGGTCGGCGAGCCGTACGTGCGCATCGTGCTGAACGAGATCGTCCGGCGGGTGAACCCCGCCGCGCTGACCGGCCCCGGAAGAACGCTGCCCACCGACTGGGAGCCGCCGTAACCCCGGCGGCAGCCGCGCCTGCCGGCCCCTCGCAGTCCTGGCCGGCCCCTCGCCACCGCCGCCACGGCCTGGAGCCGTCCCAGCCCGGGCGCCGGCCCCCCCGGTTACTCGGTGCCGAGCAGGTGCCGCGAGACCCGGGCCAGGTGCGTCCGCATCGCCGCCGTGGCCCCCTCCGCGTCGCGCTGGCGCAGCGCGGCCACGATCTCCGCGTGGTCGCGGCGGTATTCGTCCCGCCGGCCGGCCGAGGCGCTGCGCCGCTTCAGGTCGCCCCACATCCGCCCGTGCCGGGCCCGCTCCACCTCCGCGTACAGCCGGATGAGGAGCGGGCTGCGCGTGGCCGCGATGAGCGACCGGTGCAGCGCCGCGTCCCAGACCTCGAACTCGTCGTGGTCCGCGGCGCGCTCACCGCCGCGCAGGCAGCGATCCATCTCGGCGAAGTCACGGGCGGTCGCCCAGGCCACGACCAGGGACATGGCGTTCGGCTCGAACAGCCGCCTGACCATGATCACGTCGGCGGGGGCGTAGTCGTCGGACCCGGACAGGCCGTCGGGCCCGGAGAACCCGCCCGCCGCGGGAAGCTGCTCACCGCCCGCGGCCGGGTCCTGGCCCGCGGCCGGGTCCTGGCCCGTGGCCGGGTCGGGACCGGTGCCCTCCGCGTCGCCGCGGAGGAACGTGCCCCGGCCCACCTCGCGGGACACGTGCCCCTCGGCCTGCAGCACGGCCATGGCGTGCCTGATGGCCGACCGGGAGACCCCGAGATCGGTGGCCAGCTGCCGCTCGGTGGGCAGGCGCGCCCCGCGGCCCGCGCCGCCTCGCTGGGACTCCGCGAGGATCAGCGCCGCGAGCGCTCGGCGCCGCAGCGCCGAGGTGTCACCTGGTGCCATTCAACCAATCCAACCAATAGTTGGTGCGAGACGATTCTCGCACCAATTCCACGAGATGTCACGCATTGACCTCGCGCCTCCATCATGCCTATGATCAGCGGATCAACTGCTAGAAACCAATCATTCTCAAGAACCAAAATGGTCTAGGCCGTTGGTCTGGGCCAGAGCAGAGCCGAAACGACGTGACAAGGAGATTTGGCTCGTGAGACTCGCCACCCTGATCACTAGCAGCGGACCGCGCTTGCACGTACGGGCGCACGGGGGCGGGTACGTCGACATCGGCGAGGCGACCGGCGAGGCGAGGTACGCGTTGTTCGGGTCATTCATCGCCGCCGGCCCGGCGGCGACGGACGCCGCCCGCGCGCTGCAGGACCGGGACGGCCGCGAATACCGGCCGTCAGATTTCGGCCCCGCGGTTCCGGACCCAGGGCGGATCTTGTGCCTCGGCCTGAACTACGCCGACCACGCGCTCGAGGGCGGCCGCGCCGTGCCGACCTGGCCGGATACGTTCGTCCGCGGCCACCAGACGCTCCTGGGCCCCTATGCGGATCTGATCAAGCCCGCCCTGACCGAATCGTTCGACTATGAAGGCGAGCTCGGCGTCGTGATCGGCGCCGGCGGACGCTACGTCCCGGCCAGCAAGGCGATCGACGCGATCGCCGGGTTCACCGTGCTGAACGACGCGTCGGTGCGGGACTGGCAGCGGGCCGGCACCCAGTGGACGCCGGGGAAGAACTTCGACGGGACCATGCCCATCGGCCCCGAGATCGTCACGCCCGACGAGGTCGACATCTCTGACGTGGCGCTCACCACGGTGCTCAACGGCCAGGTCATGCAGTCGGCGCGGACCTCGCAGATGCTCGTGGACGTGCCGAGCTCCGTCGAGTTCTTCTCCTCGTTCACCACGCTGAGGCCGGGCGACGTCATCGCCACCGGGACGCCCGCAGGCGTCGGCTTCGCCCGCAACCCCCCCGTCTGGCTCAGGCCGGGCGATGTTATCGAGATCACGATCGAAGGCATTGGCACCATCCGCAACCGCGTGGTCGCCGAGGAGGGCGACCGCTCCGGATGGCGGTGGCGGCCGAGCGCCTATCCCGGCGGCCTGTAGCCAAGGGTCCATCCGTGCCCACTGGCCGGCCGCGCTCTGGCACGACTCTCACCCGCAGAGGGGATGATCATGTTGACCACCCGGAGAACACACAGACCAGCTAGACCAGCACCACGCAGGCCGGGGAACGCGGGCCGCGCCGTCGCGCTCGCCGCCGCGGTGCTCGCCGCCGTCGGGCTGGCCGCGTGCAGCAGCTCGAGCAGCAGCACGCCGAGCAGCGGCGCGAGCAGCTCGGGCACCCCGCTCGTCGTCGCCGACCTGGCGCCGTTCAGCGGGCCGGACGCCGCGCTCGGCCCGACCTACCTGGTGTCCTGCGACGGCGCCACCGCGGCCATCGACAACGCGGGCGGCGTGCTCGGCCACAAGCTCACCTGCAAGCCGGTCGACACCAGGGGCGACCCGGCGGACGCGGTCCCCGCCACCAGGCAGCTGTTCGCCACCACGTCGAACCTGGCGCTCATCATCGGGTGCACCTCCGACGAGGCGGCCAGCGTGGTGCCGATCATCAACGCGAACAAGATGGTGGCGTTCTGCATGACCGGCCAGTCCGAGTTCGACTCCGTCCACTTCCCGTACTTCTTCCGCCTGGTGCCGCCGGACCTGGAGGAGTCCTACGCGATGGTGGCGATCGCGCAGCAGCTGGGGTACAAGAAGATCGCGCTCGCGTTCGGCAACGACATCGGGTCCCAGACGTTCATCTCGCCGGCCATCAGCTCCATCAGCAAGGCCGGGCTGACGCTGGTGGCGAACGAGACGCTGAACCTGCAGGCCAGCACCTTCCGCACCGAGGCGGACAAGATCGTCTCCGCCCACCCGGACGTGATCTTCACCGAGGCGCTCGGCCCGACCGACGCAACGTTCCTCTCCGAGGTCAAGCAGCTCAACGGCGGCAAGATGATCCCGATCATCGGCACGTCGGCGGACATCTCGCCTGACTGGTTCAAGTCGGTGGCGGCGGCGATCGGCGCGTCCACGCTGGCGACCAGCTTCCACGCCGACAACCTGGTCACCGAGACCAGCGGGCCCGCGTACACCCCGTTCTACACCGCGATCATGTCCGAGCAGGGCAAGGTGGGCAGCTCCGGTGACTTCTCCACCTACCTGACCGCGCCGGGCGCGGTGCACCTTTACGACGGGATCAACCTGGCCGCGCTGGCGATGGTCGAGGCGAAGTCCACCGTGCCGAGCGTGTACGCGCCCTACATCCTCACGATCGGCGACGGCACGCCGGGCGCCGAGGTGGTGTACTCCTACGCGCAGGGGCTCGCCGCGCTCAAGGCGGGCAAGGCCATCCGCTACGAGGGGCCGGGCGGTCCGACCAGCTTCGACTCCTTCCACGATTCCACCGGCATCTTCCAGATCGACGCGTACAGCGCCGCCGGCGCCGTCCAGGTCACCGGAAGCATCAGCGCCGCGCAGCTGCGAGCGGTGTCGTAAGGCAAGCCGATGAGCCTATTCCTCGCGTCGTTCGGCTTCGGCCTGGTGACCGCGGCGGTCCTGGCCATCGCGGCCGTCGGGTTCACCATGCAGTTCGCCGTGACCAACGTCCTGAACCTCGCCTACGGCGCGGTGATGATCGCGTCGGCGTTCGTCGCCTACGCGGTCAACCAGGCCGGCGTCAACGTGTGGATAGGCATTCTGGCCGCTGCCGCGGCCGGGGCGGTCGGGTCGGTCCTGCTCAACAAGGGGATCTACACGCCGTTCCAGCGCCGCGGCAGCGCGCCGATCACGCTGGTGATCGTCTCGCTCGGGATGACGCTCATCATCGAGTTCGGGCTGCAGGGCATCGTGGGCGGCACCAACGTGTCGTACACGATGGGCCAGGGACCGACGGTCCAGGCGGGCGGCCTGATCCTCACCGCGGTCGAGTTCGTGATCATCGGGCTGTCCATCGTCCTGATGGCCGGCGTGCACGTGCTGCTCCGCTACACCAAGCTCGGCAAGGCGATGCGCGCGACGTCGGCTAACCGCTCGCTGGCCCGCAACTGCGGCATCAGGACGGACCGGATCGTCTCCGTAACCTGGGCGCTCACCGGGGCGCTCTGCGGCATCGCCGGCACCGTTTTCGCGATCAACGAGGGCAGTTTCGGCGCGACCAGCGCCGACCTGTTCCTGGTCGTGATCCTCGCCGCGGTCTTCCTCGGCGGGCCCGGCCAGGCCTACGGCGCCATGATCGGCGCCGTGATCATCGGGCTCGCCACCGAGATCAGCGCGGCCTACATCACGCCGTCCTACAAGGACGTCGTCGCCTTCGCCGTGCTGCTGGTGATGATGGCGGTGCGGCCAGGCGGCCTGCTCGGGGTCACGGCGTGATGACCAGCGCGCAGCTGTTCTACCTGCTCAACCTGCTGATCTACGCGGGCGTCGACATCATCGCCTGCCTCGGCCTGAGCCAGCAGTTCGGCGTCGCCGGGGTCACCAACTTCGGCTTCATCATCTTCCAGGCGGCAGGCGCGTACACGGCGGCGATCTTGTCGCTGCCCAATCAGTCCGCCAACGGCGGCTTCCAGTCCTACATCGGGGGGTGGAACCTCCCGTTCCCCGTCCCCCTGATCGGCGGCGCGATCGTCGGCGGGCTTGTCGCGCTGCCGTTCACCTTCCTGGTCGGCCGGCGGCTGCGCGGCGACTTCGCGGCCGTGGGCCTGCTCGTCACCGCGGTCATGTTCAACCTGCTGGTCACGAACTACCGGCCGTTCCTGAACGGCGCCGCGGGCGTGTCCCTGGTGCCCTCGCCGCTGCAGGGCGAGTACAACCCGCAGTCGACGGGCTACCAGTGGGTGTACGCGGCGGGCGCGCTGCTGCTCGCGGTCGGGGCGTACCTGCTGGTGCGGCGGGTGACCGAGTCGCCCTACGGCCGGTCGCTGCGGGCCATGCGCGACAACGACCTGGTGGCCGACTCGCTGGGCAAGAACCTGCTCGCCCAGCGCGCCGCCGTGCTCGTGCTCGGCGGTGCGCTGGCCGGCCTGAGCGGCGCGGTCCTGGTCGGGTACATCAACCTGTGGGCCCCGTCGGCGTGGGGCTACGCGGAGACGATCGTGCTGTTCGCGGCCGTGATCATCGGCGGTTCCGGCAGCCATCCCGGCGCCGTGCTCGGCGCGATCCTCGTGCCCGTCGGCTTCGAGGAAGCCACCAGGTACATCCCCCCGTTCGGCCCGCCCGGCCTCGTCGAGGACCTGCAGTGGGTGGCGATCGGCCTGCTGATCCTGGTGTTCCTCTGGTTCCGCCCGCAGGGCGTGCTGCCCGAGCGCCGCCGCAAGATAGGCGCGGGTCCGCCGCTCGTCACGTCCGCCAATATGCCGAACGAAGACGTGGTCACCCTCTCCACATGGCCTTGGACGCCCCAGGTGGCGGGCGCCGGTGGCGCTTCCGCCGCGCGCCCCCCTGTCGTCCGCCCCGGTTCCCTCCGCCCCGGTTCCCTCCGCCCCCCTGTCGTCCACTCAGCCGCCGGCGGCAGCGCGCCGCCCGCCGTCCCTGAGCCGGGGACCTCCGGCGGCGACGTCGTGCTCCGCACGGTGGACCTGGTCCGCGATTTCGGCGGAGTGCGCGCGGTCGCCGGGGTGTCCATCGACGTGCGGCGCGGCACCCTCACCGGCCTGATCGGGCCCAACGGCGCGGGCAAGTCCACCCTGCTCGGCATGCTGGCCGGCACGATCGGGGTCACCTCCGGGCAGGTGATCTACGAGGGGACCGACGTCACCGCCGTGCCCGCCTACCGCCGGGCGCGGATGGGGCTGGTGCGGACGTTCCAGCTGGCCAGCGAGTTCAAGCGGCTGACCGTGATGGAGAACCTGCTCAGCGCGGCGCCGGGCAACCGCGGCGACTCCCTCGCCGGCGCGCTGCGCGGCCGGCGGTACTGGCGGCGGGATGAGGACGCCGCGATCGCCCGCGCGCGGGCGCTGCTCAACCGGTTCGGCCTGTCCAGCCACGCGGACACCTACGGCGGCGACCTGAGCGGCGGTCAGCGCAGGCTCACCGAGATCATGCGCGCGCTGATGACCGAGCCGACGATGCTGCTGCTCGACGAGCCGATGGCCGGGGTGCACCCGCGGCTCGCGCGCCAGATCGGCGGGCACTTGCTCGACCTGACCGCCGAGGGTATGACGATCCTCATGGTGGAGCACGAGCTGGCCATCATGGACGAGTTCTGCGACCCGGTGATCATGATGGCCGAAGGCGTCGTGCTCGCCTCCGGGACCATGGCCGACCTGCGCGCCCGCCCCGAAGTGGTGGAGGCCTACCTTGTCGGGTGACCAAGGCAGGTCCGGGGGGCTGGGTCCCCCCGGACGCGGGGGGGTCTGGGGGGTCGTCCCCCCGAGGCAGCACAGCCCGCGCTCCGCGCGGAGGATATCCGCGCCGGTTACGGCGCCGGGGACATCATCCACGGCGTCTCGGTCGCGGTCGACCCTGGCACCGTCACGTCCGTCGTCGGCCCGAACGGCTCCGGAAAATCCACCCTGCTCAAGGCGCTGACCGGCGTGATCAGGCTTTCTTCCGGCCACGTGTTCGTCGGGGACCGTGACATCTCCGGCCTGCCGCCGGAGGAGGTGGCGCGCGCCGGGGTGGGGTACGTGCCGCAGGTCGACGACGTGTTCGCGCCGCTGACCGTGCGGGAGAACCTGGAGATGGGCGGCTACCTGCTGGCCGGCCAGCAGGTAGCCGCGGCCGTCGAGCGCGTGACCGGCATCTTCCCCAGGCTCGGCGGCATGCTGACCCGGCGGGCGGGCCGGCTGAGCGGCGGCGAGCGCAAGATGCTGGCCATGGGGCGGGTGCTGATGCTCGAACCTTCGGTGTTCCTGCTGGACGAGCCGACCGCGAACCTCGCCCCGCAGGTGGCGACCGAACTGCTCAACGGGCACGTCAGGGCGCTGGCCGAGGCCGGCGCCGCGGTGCTCGTCGTCGAGCAGCGGGCCAGGGCGGTACTGGCCATCTCCGACTACACCTACGTGCTCGGCGGCGGCCAGGTCCTGATGGCCGACACCCCCGCGCGCCTTTCCGCCAGCCAGGAGTTCACCGAGTCGTTCTTCGGCGCCGTCCCGCAGGCCCCGCAAACGCCCTAGGGGCCAGGGCCTACAATGCCTCGAAGGCAGTGCCTCGAAGGCAATGCCATGAGCGCCAAGCTCACGGACTCGGAGGGTCCCGTGTACCTGTTCGATCTCACCGGCAAGGTCGCCGTCGTCTCCGGCGGGACCCGAGGGATCGGCCTGATGATGGCGCGCGGCCTGCTGCAGGCGGGGGCGTCGGTCTACGTCAGCTCGCGCAAGGCCGAGGCGGGCCAGGCCGCGGTCGAGGAGCTCGCGAAGTACGGCACGGTGATATCGGTGCCCGCCGACCTGGCCCGCGAGGAGGAATGCGCCCGGCTGGCCGGCGAGGTCGCCCGGTCCGAAGAGGGCGTGCACGTCCTGGTCAACAACGCCGGGACCAACTGGGCCGCGCCGCTCGCGGAGTTCCCGGCCGTGGGCTGGGACAAGGTCGTGGACCTGAACCTCAAGACGCCGTTCTACCTCACCCGGGCGTTCCTGCCGCTGCTCGAGGCGGCGGCGACCGCCGACGACCCGGCCCGGGTGATCAACGTGGGCAGCATCGACGGGTTCCGGGTGCCGGAGTTCCACACCTACTCCTACGCGGCGAGCAAGGCCGGCCTGCACCAGCTCACCCGGGTGCTGGCCCGCGAGCTCGGCCCGCGGCACATCACCGTCAACGCCGTGGCGCCCGGCCCGTTCGAGTCCAAGATGATGGCGGTGGCCCTGGCCGAGATGGGCGACCAGATCGCCGCCGAATCCCCGCTGGGCCGCATCGGCCGGCCCGACGACATGGCCGGCGTGGCCGTCTTCCTGGCCGGCCGCGGCTCGGCCTACGTGACAGGTGCCGTCATCCCCGTCGACGGCGGAATATGGGCGGCCCGCTGATGAGCGACAGAGACGAAACCCCGCACGAGTCGCAGGACCTTGAGGACTATGAGGTCGAGGACGCATCGGACACGCTCATCGGGGAGCCGGGCAGCTACGACCCGCTGGACAGCGGCGTCGCCCCGCCGGAGCGGTGGACCGGCGAGATCAGGTCCGGCGGCCAGCAAAGCGAGTCCCTGGACGAGCTGCTGGCCGAAGAGGAGCCCGACGTCACCCTCGACGCCCTCGAAGAGGAGGAGGACGAGGAGGACGAGGAGGACACCGACGACGAGGACGCCGGGGACGAGGACGAGGACGGCCTCCTGCTCGACGACGGCCCCGACCCGCGGGCCGGCGCTGGTGGCCCCTGACGAGGGAGCCCACCCGGTCTACGTGACCGATCTGCTGGCCACCGACGTCGGAATCGACGGCGGCGCGGCCACCGCCGAGGAGGCGGCCATGCACGTCGTCGAGGAAGACGACTACGACATCCGCTCCGAGGACGACGACTCCGAGGACGACGACTCCGACGACGACTGAGGCGCCGGCTAGGGGTGAGCCAGAGGACGCCAAGCGGCGGGAGCGTAACGGTGGCCGAGGCCGGGCCGTGCCAGGGTTCGGGGACGGCCTCCACGGCGCCGAGGTTCCCCACGCCCGAGCCGCCGTAGCCGGACGCGTCGGTGTTGATGACCTCGCGCCATCGCCCCGCCTGCGGCAGGCCGATCCGGTACCGCTCGTGCGGCAGCGCGGAGAAGTTGGCCACGCACGCGAGGACCTCCGGCGTCTCCCCTCCAGCTGTGCCCGGCTGGGCGGCGTAGCGCAGGAAGGACAGCACGTTGCCCTGGGCATCGTTGGCGTCGATCCAGCTGAACCCCTCCGGGGAGGAGTCCAGCTGCCAGAGCGCGGGATGAGCCCGGTACACCGCGTTCAGGTCGCGGGAGAGCCGCTGCACGCCCTGGTGCGGGGCGTAGTCGAGCACCCACCAGTCGAGCCCGTTGTCCGCGGACCACTCGCTGACCTGGCCGAACTCCCCTCCCATGAACAGCAACTGCTTGCCGGGGTGCGCCCACATGTAGGCCAGCAGCGCGCGCAGCCCGGCGAACTTCCGCCACTCGTCGCCGGGCATCTTGCCGACCAGAGAGCCCTTCCCGTGCACCACCTCGTCGTGCGACAGCGGCAGGATGAAGTTCTCCGAGTACGCGTAGATCATGGAGAACGTCATCTCGTTGTGGTGGAACTGCCGGTAGATGGGGTCCTGGCTCAGGTAGCCGAGCGTGTCGTGCATCCAGCCCATGTTCCACTTGAACCCGAACCCGAGGCCGCCCAGGTACACCGGCCGCGAGACGCCCGGCCACGACGTCGACTCCTCGGCCACCATGGCGATGCCAGGGACGCGCTTGTAACAGGTGGCGTTGACCTCCTGGAGGAACGAGACCGCCTCGAGGTTCTCCCGCCCCCCGTACCGGTTCGGCGTCCACTCGCCGTCCTTGCGCGAGTAGTCCAGGTACAGCATCGACGCCACCGCGTCCACCCGCAGCCCGTCGACGTGGAACTCCTCCAGCCAGTAGACCGCGTTGGCGACCAGGAAGTTCCGCACCTCGGGGCGCCCGTAGTCGAAGATCAGCGTGCCCCAGTCCGGCTGCGTGCCGCGCCGCGGGTCGGCGTGCTCGTACAGCGGTGTGCCGTCGAACCTGGCCAGCGCCCACGCGTCCCGCGGGAAGTGCGCCGGCACCCAGTCGAGCAGGACGCCGATGCCCGCCTGGTGCAGCGCGTCGACCAGGTTGCGGAAGTCGTCCGGGCTGCCGAACCGCGACGTGGGCGCGTAGTAGGAGGTGACCTGGTACCCCCACGAGCCGCCGAACGGGTGCTCGGCGACCGGCAGGAACTCCACGTGCGTGTAGCCGAGGTCGGTGATGTAGGCGGTCAGCTCGGTGGCCAGCTCCCGGTAGGAGAGCCCCGGCCGCCAGGAGCCGAGGTGCACCTCGTAGATGCTCATCGGCTCGCGCACGGGATCGCGCGCGCCGCGAGCCGCCATCCAGTCCTCATCGCCCCAGGCGTGCCGGGAGGTGAACACCACCGACGCGGTGGCGGGCGGATGCTCGGTCGCGTTCGCCAGCGGGTCGGCCTTCTCCCGCCATACGCCGTCCCGCCCGTACACCTCGTACTTGTACCGGGTGCCGTCGCCGACGCCGGGGATGAACAGTTCCCAGACCCCGGACGCGCCGAGCGAGCGCATGGGGTGCCCGCGGCCGTCCCAGTAGTTGAAGTCGCCGGCGACGCGGACGCCGTTGGCGTTCGGCGCCCAGACCGCGAAGGCCGTCCCCGTGGTCTGCCCCAGCTCGCGGACGTGCGACCCGAGCACGCGCCACAGCTCCTCGTGCCGTCCTTCCGCGATCAGGTGCAGGTCGAACTCGCCCACCGTGGGCATGAAGCGGTACGGGTCATCGGCTAGCGTCTCGTCCGCCCCGCCGGGGGTGTACGAGGTGGCGACGCGGTACTCCGGCAGCTTCTCGTCCGGGATGGTGACGGTGAAGACTCCCTGGTGCAGGTGCGCCATCGGGAGCCTGCGCCCGTCGTCGAGGACGAGCGTCACCGACCTGGCGAGCGGGCGGAGGGCCCGGACGACGACCCCGTCCGGGCCGGGATGGGCGCCAAGCACCGAGTGCGGGTCGTGGTGGAGCCCGGCGGCGACCTTGTTGATCTCGTCCAGGCTGATCTCAGGGTTGGTCATGGTTATATCTCGGCCAGGGATTCTAGGGGGATGGTGAGCCAGTGCGGGCGGTTCCGCGTCTCGTAAAGGACCTCGTAGACCAGCTTGTCCAGGAGCAGCGCGCGGAGCAGCACCGCGTGGGCGGCCGGGTCGGGCCCGCCAGCGGCAGCGTAGCCGGCGCAGAACGCCTCTGAGTTGCGCCGGACCCAGTTGCCGGCCACCGCGCCCAGGTCGGCCCGGTCGGGGTGCGTGAGCAGCTGGTGCCTGGCCGCGTAGTCGAACGAGCGGAGCATGCCAGCCACGTCCCGCAGCGGTGAGGACCTGGCGCGCCGCTGCGCCAGCGGGCTGGCGGGCTCGCCCTCGAAGTCGAGCACCACCCAGCCGGTCTGGGTCCGCATGACCTGGCCCAGGTGGTAGTCGCCGTGTACGCGCTGGGCCTGGACCGGCTCGGTCAGCTTGGCCAGCTTGGAGAACGCCGCGCCCGCCAGGTCGGCGTACCGCGCGAGCTGAGGGACGGCCGCGGTGGCCAGGTCGAGCCGCCGGAACATCTGCTCGGCCAGCTCGCGGATGGCCTCGGGGTCGAGCTCCGAGGTGCCGAACGCCGCCGCCAGGTCCGCGTGGACCTGCGCGGTCGCGATGCCGAGCCGCTCGGCCTCGCCCGCGAAGTCGCCGCCCGCCTCGGCCGCCTGCGTGCCGGCGGCCGCGTACAGGTCGCGCACGCTGGTCGCGGCCAGCGACCACCCGTCCGAGGCGGCGCGGAGGTACCGGGACAAGATCGCGAGGACGGTCGTGGCGCCGTCCATCCTGGTCTCGATCCACCCGAAGGGCTCCGCCACGTGGGTGGACCCGAGCTCGGTCAGGGCCGCCGCGACCTCCAGGTCCGGGTTGGGCCCGGGAGCGACCCGGCGGAACGCCTTGAAGATGGCCGACTCGCCGAACACCAGGCTGGTGTTGCTCTGCTCCCCGGTCAGCACCAGGCTGTACAGGCCGGCCTGGCCGGCCCAGGAAAAATCGGCTCCGGGGATCCGGCAGAACCGCAGGCCGCCGATGGCCAGGCCGTCCACGATCGCGTCGAGCAGCGGCCGGGTCAGGTCCGGATCGTGCAGGGCGTCGTAGATCTGCAGCCCCGAGTCCGATCCGATGCTGGCGTGCCGCAGCCGGGCCGGCAGCCGCGCGCGCCGGCCCAGGAACAGCTGGTAGCAGTCGGAGGTCGCGCCGTGCGAGACGGTGACCATCAGGTGCCGCAGGCCGGGATCGCCGCCGGTGATCTCGGTGTCGGCCACGACCGCCAGGTCGTGCACCGTCCGTCCCTTGCCGGCGAACCACCGCTGCTTGATCAGCCAGGTGGTCAGCACGTCCTCGAAAGTCATGAGGCTGGCCTACCCCCGTGACCCCGGTTCTCACCTCCCGGCGGCCGTTCACCGGCGGCGGCCGGAAGCTGGAACCAGTAGAAGCCGTGGCCGGGCAGCGTCAGCAGGTAGCTGAGCTCGCCGATCTTGGGGAAGACCACGCCGCCCATGGACTCCACCGGCGTGACGCCGATGAACCGGCGCAGGTCGAGCTCGACCGGCTGCGGGAACCTGGACAGGTTGTTGACGCACAGGATGCGGTCCGACCCGTCGGTGTCGGCGTCCGGCGAGGCGGCGGGCAGCCGGACGAACGCGAGCACGCTGGGGTTGGAGGAGGTCAGCTCCTCGTAGGTGCCCATCCCGAAGACCGGGTGCCGTTTGCGGATCTCGATCATCCGCCTGGTCCACTGCAGGAACGAGGCGGCGTTGCGCTGCTGGGCCTCGACGTTGAGCGCCTGGTAGCCGTAGATCGCGTCCATGACCGGCGGCAGGTACAGCCGCTGCGGGTCGGACTGGGAGAAGCCGCCGTTGCGGTCGGGCGTCCACTGCATCGGGGTCCGCACGCCGTCCCGGTCGCCGAGCCAGATGTTGTCCCCCATGCCGATCTCGTCGCCGTAGTAGAGCACGGGCGAGCCGGGCAGCGACAGCAGCAGCGCGGTGAACAGCTCGAGCTGGTTGTGGTCGCCGTCGAGCAGCGGGGCCAGCCGGCGCCTGATCCCGATGTTCGCCTTCATCCGGGGATCCTTGGCGTACTCGGCGTACATGTAGTCGCGCTCGTCATCGGTGACCATCTCCAGCGTCAGCTCGTCGTGGTTGCGCAGGAAGATGCCCCACTGGCAGCTAGCCGGGATCGGCGGGGTCTGGGCCAGGATCTCCGAGATCGGGTAGCGCTGCTCCCGGCGTACGGCCATGAAGATGCGCGGCATCAGCGGGAAGTGGAACGCCATGTGGCACTCGTCCCCGCCGACCGAGGGATCCCCGAAGTACTCGATCACGTCGGCGGGCCACTGGTTGGCCTCGGCGAGCAGGACCCGGTCCGGGTAGAGCTTGTCCACCTCGGACCTGATCCGCTTGAGGTACTCGTGCGTCTCCTTCAGGTTCTCGCAGTTCGTGCCCTCCCGCTCGTACAGGTAGGGCACCGCGTCCAGCCGGAACCCGTCGATGCCGAGGTCGAGCCAGAACCGCAGCACCTCGATCATCGCGTCCTGGACCTTGGGGTTTTCGAAGTTGAGGTCCGGCTGGTGCGAGAAGAACCTGTGCCAGTAGTACTGGCCGCGGACCGGGTCGAAGGCCCAGTTGGACTGCTCGGTGTCGACGAAGATGACCCGGGCCCCGGTGTACTTGTCGTCGGTGTCGGACCAGACGTAGAAGTCGCCGTACGGGCCGTCCGGGTTGCTGCGGGACGCCTGGAACCACGGGTGCTGGTCGGACGTGTGGTTCATGACCAGGTTGGCGATGACCCGGATGCCCCGCTTGTGCGCCTCGTCGACCAGCGCGACGAAGTCGCCGATGTTCCCGTACTCGGGCAGCACGGCCATGAAGTCGGCGATGTCGTAACCGCCGTCGCGCAGCGGCGAGGGGTAGATCGGCAGCAGCCAGATGCAGTCGATGCCGAGCCACTCCAGGTAGTCCAGCCGGGAGATCAGGCCGCGCAGGTCGCCGGCGCCGTCTCCGGTGGAGTCCTGGAAACCGCGGACGAGTACCTCGTAGAACACCGCGCGCTTGTACCAGTCGGGGTCCCGCGGCTGGTTCACGTCGAACGAGTCGGCTATCGCGTCGTGATGCTCGGACACTGCGTGATCTCCTGGGTGGTTCCTGGTCGGGGCGCGCTAACGCGCCGGGCGTGACGGTGAAGATGTGGGCGGGCCGCGTCGCCGGGTCGAGGCGCACGTAGTTGGCCCGCCCCCACCAGTAGGACTCGCCGGTTAGCTCATCGGTCACGACGAACGGGCCGTCCACCCCGAGGGCGGGCAGATCCAGCCAGACCGTCGCCTCCCTGGCCCGGTACGGGTTCAGGTTGACGACCACGATCACGATGTCGTCCCCCCGCTCCCTGCTGCTGTCCGGGCCTGGCTGGATACTACTATCGGCCCGCTTGGAGTAACACATGAGTTCCGGCTGGTCAACGGCGTGGAAACGCAGATTTCGTAGCCTGTGCAGCGCTGGGTGAGATCGCCTGATCCGGTTCAATTCCGTGATGTAGTCCGAGATGCCGATGCCCTCCCTCGCGGCCCGGTCCCAGTCCCTGGGCTTGTACTGGTACTTCTCCGAGTCCATGTACTCCTCGCTGCCGGGGCGCACCGGGATGTGCTCGCACAGCTCGTAGCCCGAGTAGATGCCCCACGCGGGGGAGAGCGTGGCCGCGAGCACGGCGCGGACCTTGAACGCGGGGACCCCGCCGTGCTGCAGGTACTCGGACAGGATGTCGGGGGTGTTGGCGAAGAAGTTCGGGCGCATGAAGGGGGCGTCGGGCCCGGCCAGCTCCAGCATGTACTCGGTCAGGTCCTCGACGGTGTTGCGCCAGGTGAAATAGGTGTAGGACTGGTGGAACCCGATTGTGGCCAGCGTGCGCATCATGGCCGGGCGGGTGAACGCCTCGGCCAGGAACAGCACGTCGGGATCGGTGCCGGCGATCTCGGCGAGCAGCCGTTCCCAGAACCGCAGCGGCTTGGTGTGCGGGTTGTCCACGCGGAAGATCCTGACCCCGTGGTCCATCCACAGCCTGACGATCCGCAGCACCTCGGCGTAGATCCCCTCCGGGTCATTGTCGAAGTTCAGCGGGTAGATGTCCTGGTACTTCTTCGGCGGGTTCTCGGCGTAGGCGATCGACCCGTCCGCCCTGGTGGTGAACCACTCCGGGTGCTCCTTCACCCAGGGGTGGTCCGGCGAGGCCTGCAGCGCCAGGTCGAGCGCGACCTCCATGCCCAGCTCGCGGGTGCGGCCGACGAACGCGTCGAAGTCCGCCATCGTGCCCAGGTCCGGGTGGACGGTGTTGTGCCCGCCGGCCGGGGACCCGATGGCCCACGGCGATCCCGGGTCACCCTCCTGCGCGATCGGCGAGTTGTTGCGGCCCTTCCGATGCGTGAACCCGATGGGGTGCACCGGCGGCAGGTACACCACGTCGAACCCCATCGCCGCGATCGCGTCGAGGCGCTTGGCCGCGGTGCGCAGCGTGCCGGATACCGGCGGCTCGCGGCCCGCCGGGTCGAACTGGACCCCCTCGGATCGCGGGAAGAACTCATACCACGACCCGTACAGCGCGCGCTCCCTGTCCACTTGCACGGCCAGCGGAACTGACCTGGTGAGCAGGTCGCGCAGCGGAAAGGCGGCCAGGACGGCGGTGATATAGGGATGCTCGGTCGCCGCGAGGCGTTCGGCCGGGGTCAGCCCGTCGTCGCGCATCATCGTGACCAGCACCCGCAGCGCGGCCCGGGCCGCCGCGTTGCGGCTCGCGCCCGCCGGCTGCGGGATCTTCCGCGCCGCCCGCTCGAACAGCAGCGCCCCCTCGGCCAGCATCAGTTCCACGTCCTGGCCGGCGGGAATCTTGATCGCCGCGTCGTGGTGCCAGCTCGCGATCGGGTCGGCCCACGCCTCCACGTGGAATTGCCACAGGCCCTCGCTGGTCACGGTCACGTCCGCGCCGTAGCGGTCCGTGCCGGGCGCCAGTTCGGCCATCAGCGTGATCGGGTGCGCGATGCGCCCCGGGTCGCGCAGCACCACCCCGGTGCCGATGATGCCGTGCCCCTCGCGGAACACCGTGGCGCTGACCCCGAAGGTCTCCCCGGTGACCGCCTTCGCCGGGCGACGGCCCTCGTCCACCGCCGGCTGCACATCGAGGATCGGGATTCGTCCCATCACCCCAGTTACGCTACCGAGCGCGGTGCGCATCATGCCAGAGTGGGGGCGGGTTTCCGGCGGCGCCGCAGCCACCGGTCACGGATCGGTGGCCCGGGGGGAGCACCACCGGTCGTTCGGCATAATTGGGATCGGTGGTCCGGGCGAGCACCACCGCTCGTTCGGCATAATTGAATGTCTTTTCTCATGGAGAAGCAACAGTTTGGCGATCCGGTATGCCGGGATTGGTTTCGTCCTGGCGGCGCGGACCTACTAGGGTCGGCCCGTGAGAGCGATTCGCCGGTTCACCGTCCGCATTTCCCTGCCCGAGCCGCTGGCCGCGCTGCAGGGCCTGATGCTCAATCTCCGCTGGTCCTGGCATGCCCCGACCGCCGACCTGTTCGCGTCGATCGACCCGGCCGCCTGGGCGGCGTCGGGCGGCGATCCGATCGCCATGCTCAGCGCGCTGCCGCCCGCGCGGATCTACGCCCTCGCCGCCGATCCGCGGTTCCTCGCCGCGCTGCGCGAGGCGGAGCAGGACCTGCGCGGCTACATGTCGGATCCGCGCTGGTACGCGGAGGCGGGGCTGGACCAGGCCGGTCCCGCCGCGGTGGCATACTTCTCCCCCGAGTACGGCATCACCGCCGCGCTGCCGCAGTACTCGGGCGGCCTGGGCATCCTGGCCGGCGACCACCTGAAGTCGGCCAGCGACCTCGGCGTCCCGCTGATCGGGGTCGGCCTGCTGTACCGGCACGGGTACTTCACCCAGTCGCTGTCCGCCGACGGCTGGCAGGCCGAGCGGTACCCGGGCGATGACCCCAACGGGCTGCCGCTCGAACTCCTGCGCGACGCTGCGGGGTGCGCCGTCCGCGTCGCGGTCAGCCTGCCCGCGGGCCGGCAGTTGTCGGCTCAGGTCTGGGTGGCGCAGGTGGGGCGGATCCCGCTGCTGCTGCTCGATTCCTACGTGGAGGAGAACGAGGCCGACCTGCACGAGGTCACCGACCGGCTGTACGGCGGCGGCAGCGAGCACAGGCTCCGCCAGGAACTGCTGCTCGGCATCGGCGGCACGCGGGCGGTCCGGGCGTTCTGCGCGCTGCGCGGCTTCCCGGCGCCCGAGGTGTTCCACACCAACGAGGGGCACGCCGGGTTCCTCGGCCTGGAGCGGATCCGCGAGTACGCGGGGCAGGGGCTGAGCTTCGCCGAGGCCCTGGAGGTCTGCCGGGCCGGCACGGTGTTCACCACCCACACCCCGGTCGCCGCGGGCATCGACAGGTTCGAGCGCGACATGGTGCGCCAGCATTTCGACCACGACCCGCTGCTGCCCATCGAGGACGTCCTCGCGCTCGGCGCGGAGACCTACCCGGGCGGCGACCCGCAGGTGTTCAACATGGCCGTCATGGGCATGCGCCTGGCCCAGCGCGTGAACGGCGTCTCGCTGCTGCACGGCGAGGTGAGCAGGAAGATGTTCGCCGGGCTCTGGCCGGGCTTCGACACCAGCGAGGTGCCGATCGGCTCGGTGACCAACGGCGTGCACACCCCCACCTGGGTGGCGCCGGAGATCCTGCTGCTCACCGGCACCTCGTCGGGCGAGGCCAGCGGCTGGGACTGGGAACGCGCCGCGGCCGCCCCGGCCGCGGAACTCTGGGGAGCCAGGCACGCGCTGCGCGCCAGGCTGGTGGCCGAGACCCGCCGGCGGCTGCTCGCCTCCTGGCGGCAGCGCGGCGCGTCAGGAGCCGAGCTGACCTGGATCGACGACGTGCTCGACGAGCAGGTGCTGACCATCGGGTTCGCCCGGCGGGTGCCGTCCTACAAGCGCCTCACGCTCATGCTGAACGACCCCGCCCAGCTCACGGCGCTGCTGAACGATCCCGCCCAGCCGGTGCAGATCGTCGTCGCGGGCAAGGCGCACCCCGCCGACGACGGCGGCAAGGCCCTGATCCAGCAGATGGTCCAGTTCACTGACGCCCCGGAGGTCCGGCGCAGGATCGTGTTCCTGCCCGACTACGACATGGCGATGGCGGACACCCTGGTGCAGGGGTGCGACGTGTGGCTGAACAACCCGCTGCGCCCGCTCGAGGCGTGCGGTACCTCGGGGATGAAGGCGGCGCTGAACGGCGCGCTGAACCTGTCGGTGCGCGACGGCTGGTGGGACGAGTGGTACGACGGCGGGGACGGGTGGGAGATCCCGTCGGCCGACGGCGTGGCCGACGCCGCGCGGCGCGACGAGCTCGAGGCCCAGGCCCTGTATGAGCTGCTCGGCAAGTCGGTGGCGCCGCTGTTCTACGACCGGGACGCGGACGGGATCCCGCTGGGCTGGGTGGAGCGGATCAGGCACACGCTCCGCACGCTCGGGCCGAAAGTGCAGGCGGAGCGGATGGTCCGGGAGTACACCTCGGCGCTCTACGTCCCGGCCGCGGCCGCCTCCCGGGCGCTGGCCGACGCCGAGGGGTACGGGCCCGCGCGCGCCCTGGCCGCGTGGAGGCAGCGCGTGATCGCCGCCTGGCCGCAGGTGCGGATCGAGCACGTGGAATCCGAGGCCGCCGGGCAGCTCCTCGGTTCGGCGCTTACCGTACGGGTCTCGGTGGCGCTGGGCGAGCTGAGCCCGGACGACGTGACCGTGGAGGTGGTGTACGGGCGGCCGGACGAGGACGGCAACATCGTCGCGCCGGCCTACGCCACCCTGTCGGCCGAGGGCGTCTCCGAGGTATCGGGGCTTGAGCGGTACTGCGGTGAGGTGCCGCTCGACCGCCCCGGTCCGTTCGGCTACACGGTGCGCGTGCTGCCGCACCATCGGCTGCTGGACAGCCGCGCCGAGATGGGGCTGGTCACCTTCCCGCAGGCCCCGGCCGGCATGACCAACGGCGACCTGCGGTAAGTCACGAAGGGATGGCCATGGGCGAGTTCGTCCGGCTTGAGGTATCCGGCGGCGTCGGCACGATCCGGCTGGACCGGCCGCCGGTCAACGCGATGAACGACCAGCTGACCGCCGAACTCGCGGACGCCGCGGGCACGGTGGCGAGCTCACCGGAGATCCGCGCGGTGATCGTGTACGGCGGCGAGAAGGCCTTCGCCGCCGGCGCCGACATCGGCGACATGGCGGAAAGGCCACCTACGCCGGCCGCTGACCGCCCCGCGACGTCTGTCACGCACGCCCGGTGACCTCACCAACCTCGTATCCGCGGAAACGCCGCCGGAATCGGCTGGGCTGCCGTGTGGTTGTCGAGGGCATGGCTACTGGACACACCATCACGATCAACCCGGCCAGCCGGCACATCGAGGTCAGCGTGGCCGGGCAGAAGCTGGCCTCCTCGGACCGCGCGCTGCGCCTCGACGAGACCGGGTACCCGCCCCGTTACTACATTCCTCGCGAGGACGTCCGTACCGAGCTGCTGCGATCCACCGCCAGCACGACGACCTGCCCGTTCAAGGGTCAGGCGTCGTACTGGTCGGCTCAGGTCGGCGACGAGGTCTACGAGGACCTCGTTCTGGAGCTACGAGACGCCGATCCCCAGCGCCGAACAGATCGCAGGCTTCATGTCCTTCTACCCCAACCGGGTGGAGCTGACCGTCAGCGATGATCGCCAGCCAGACCCGAGCACGGCCTCCCGCCCCTAGCCGTGCCAGGATCGGGGAGTGATCGCGAGAATCTGGCGCGGCGCGGTCCGGGCGCAGGACGCTCCCGCGTACGCGGAGTATGTCAAGCAGACCGGCATCGAGGGCTATCAGCACACGCCAGGGAACCGCGGGGCCTGGCTGCTATGGCGTGTGGAGGGCGAGCGCGCCGAGTTCATCACCCTGAGCTTCTGGGAGTCCCGGGCTGCGATCGAGGGTTTCGCAGGCCACGACATCGACCAGGCGGTCTTCTACCCGGACGACGACCAGTTCCTGATCGAGCGCGACCTGACCGTCCGCCACTACGAGGCTGAGGGCTCGGATTAGGCGAACACGCTTAGCGCACCAGGCCGGCCGTAACCGCCCGGGCACCCGCATCACAGGCACTCGCCCGCCGTGACCGGGGTCTTGATGGTATTCCCCGGCGGGGCTAGCGGGCACTGCCAGGCGTGGTTGTACCGGCACGACGGGTGGTAGAGGAAATTGAGGTCAACGGTCAGCGAACCGGCCCCGCCGCCCAGGTCGGCGCCCTTGGCCGTGTCGAGTGCATACCGGCCTCCGCCGTAGCTGGACGTGCCGGCCGTGCCGTCGCGCAGCGGCAGGAACAGCCCGCCCCCGTACTGGCGCAGCCACCACACGTCGATCACCGCGTCCACCGGACCTGGTAGCCGCACGCAGCCGATCAGGACTAGGGGGATCGTGCCGTCGCTGCTCGGGACGGACCGCGACTCCTCCCGCCCGACGGGAAGCAGCGGCAGCTCGAAACGCAAAGCGGCGTCGTAGGGCCAGTACGGCAGGCCAGTAGTGCGCAGCGGGTCACCGGGCAGGAGCGGGCTCTGCGGATGAGTCCGGAACAGCTCATCGCGGCCGCGCCGCCACAGCTCGTGCCCGAGCTTCGGATCGTCCTCGGCGCGCACCGCCGCGTAGAGTTCGCTGACCATGCGCCTCCAGCTGACCAGCTCAAGCTCCGTGCTCACGCGCCCCCCCGCTTCGTGCCCGCGCAGCGATCTGCGGACGGCTTTCAGCTGCCCGCGACGAGCTTGCGCAGGGCCTGGGCGGCCTGCGCGTTCTGCTCCGCGTAGGCGACCAGCGCGGTGGCCAGCGCCGCGGCCCAGTCGTGGACGGGCACCGTCTGCCTGGACAGCACCACGCCGCGCACCGCGCGGCAGATCTCCGCGACCGCCCGGCCGTTCTTGACCGACAGCGTCATCTGCTGGTCGCCCAGCTGCACCGCGATCCTGGAGATTTCCCCGGGGCGCCCGTGCATCCGGTCGGACACGGACCGCTCCCTGTCCACCGTGACGTACTCGCTCGGCAGCGCCTCGCCCAGCAACTGGGTCAGGACGCGGGCGTAGATGACCACGTCGGTGCTGTCGGCGCGCAGCGCCGCAGTCACCATGTCCAGCGAGAGCGCGTCATCATGCTCAGTCATCGGTTAGCCCCACAGGTAGCGATGCCGTGATTCTAGTGCGCCCGGGTGCCGCCGCGCGCTGGCCAGGTGCTGCCGCGCGCCGGCCCGGTGCCCCCGCGCCCGCGCCCGGGTGCCGCCGCGCCCTCCGCGCGCGTGCCCGGACCGGTACCTGGCCGACTCCCTAAGGTTGCATCCGTTTCGTACTCTGGATTCCGCGATGCCTGCGACGGAACGCTTCCGGCGACTCTCGGCCCGTATCGCCTTCAGGACCGCCTTGGGGAAGGCGGCATGGGGGTCGTGCACCTCGCCCTCGATCCCGAAGGCCGCGAAGTAGCCATCAAGGTCCTGGCCACCGACAGGGTGCCGGCCGCCGAGGACGACAACGCGCGCCGCCGCCTGGCCCGCGAGGTCGACACCATGCGCCGGGTCCGCAGCCCCTTCGTCGCCGAGGTGCTCGACGCCGACCTGACCGGCGACTTCCCTTACATCGTCACGCGGTACGTGGCCGGGCCGACCCTGGATCAGATGGTTCGCGAGCGCGGCCGGCTGTCCAGCCAGGGACTGCGCAGGCTGGCGTACGGCACGGCGGAGGCGCTCGTCGCGATCCACGCGGCGGGCGTGGTCCACCGTGACCTGAAGCCGGGCAACGTGATGCTCGCCGACGACCGGCCCGTCGTGATCGACTTCGGCATCGCCCAGTCCGGTGACGCCACCCGCCTGACCCAGACCGGCCTGGTCATGGGGACACCCGGGTACCTGGCGCCGGAGGTCATCGAGGGACAGCCGAGTACTCCCGCCTCCGACGTGCACTCCTGGGGCGCCACGATGGCGTACGCGGCGACGGGCCGCCCGCCGTATCCCGGCGACTCATACGAGCAGATCTTCTACCGCATCGTCTCCGGGCTCCCGGACCTCACAGGTATCCCCGCGCCCCTGCTGCCCCTGGTGTCGGCGGCGCTGGCCAAGAACCCCGCCAGCCGTCCCTCGGCCAGCTGGCTCAGCGCCCAGGCCGGCGCCCTGGACCTGGCCGCCATGGCCGTGAGGGCCCCCGCCTCCGCTGCGCCCTCCGTGCCGCCCGTGTACTCCGTACCTCCGGTCGGCCCGCTTCCTGTACCCGTCCCCAACGGCTCAAGCGGACCCCCTCCCGTGCGGTCCTATCCGGCGCCTAAGCAGGCGGCCAGGGATGTCGCCGACCTGCTGCCGCCGGTCGGCTACGTCCGGGCCCGGCCCGCGCCACCGGCACCGGTCAATAACGGGCGTCCCCTCGCCGCCCCTCCCGCGTGGTCTCCGGTCCCCCCGCGCGCCTTGCCGCCCGGCGCCCCGCCCGGCGCCTCGCCCGGAGCCAGAGTCGGCGCCAGAGCCGGAACCGGAGCCGGAACCGGAGCAATAGCCGGAGCCCAGGCCGCAGGCGTCCGCGGCAGGCCGATGCTGGCCGGCCTCGCCGTCCTCGTGGCCGCGGTGGCCCTGGCCGTGTTGCTTCCCGTGGCCGGGCTGGTCGTCTCGCTGGCCGGGATCACCCTGCTCCGCGCCGCCGACCGGGCGCAGAACAGGCTGGCCGTGCGCAGGTCGGTGCGCGGTCCCCGGGCCAGCGACGTGCTGGTCGTGGTGGTCACGGCCCCGCTGACGGTGGCCAGGGCTCTGCTCACCGAGGCGCTGATGTCGCCGCTCGCGGCCGCCGCAGGCGTGGCCGTCTACGCCGCCGCGATCGTCATCGCGCACCACCACCTGGCGCTGCCGCGGGCGGGCGCGTACGCGGCGGGGGCGGTGATCGCCTGGTACGCCGTCGGTCCCGGCTCCGGCGGGCCGCGCCGGCAGCTGAACCGGATGGCGGGCGCCCTGTCCCGGAGCAGGCTCTCCGCGCTGGCGATCGCGATCACGGCGTGGGGCCTGGCGGCCGCGTTCGTCCTGCTGGCGGCGTCGCAGGCGCCGGACTACTGGCCGGTCGCCACCCCTCACCTGCCCGCGCTACACGGCCTGCTTTCGTCCGCGACGAGTTGGCTGTTCAGGCACGCTCATACGTGACGGGCCCGACGGGCCGCACGGTCCTAAAGGGCCTGACGCGTCCCCTGGCTCGGCCAGCGGCATCGGCCGGATCAGCCCGAGCGCGACGACCTCGTTGGCGAGCCTGGTCCGCCGGTTGGGCCCCTCGGGAATCCGGAACTTCTGGTACAGCCTCAGCAGGTGCTGCTTGACCGCCGCCTCGGTCACGACCAGGTCGGCGGCGATCTCGTGAGCGGTGGCGGGCATCGCGAACGCCTCGTCGGAAAGCGCCGGCCTGCACAGCGAAGCGAGCACGTCGAGCTCGCGGCGGGTGAGATCGGGAGCGGCCGGGCGCCGCAGGTCGGCCTCGGCACCGATGTCCTCGCGCGCCAGCCCCCCGATCCGGCACCGCGCCGCGCCGAACGAAATCACGTCACCGTCATCTAGGACCCTGCGGGCTATGGGGCGCCCGTTCACCCGGGTTCCGTTGCGTGATAAACCCAGGTCAACCACGTAAACGTAGGGGCCCCGGCGGACGAGCTCGGCGTGCAGCCGCGAGACGCTCGGATCGTCGAGGTGGATGTCGACGCCCCGGCCGCGGCCGACGGTCGTCACTTCGCCGCGCAGCGGGGCCACCTCGCCGCTGTCCTCGATGCGGAGGAACGGTGTATCCACAGGGCGCCTCCTGACTATCGGAATCGATACGGATATCTCACCATCTGGTCACCCCTCGTGTCATCGTTTGCCGCCGTGCGTTGGCAAGCGATTGCGTCCCGTTCCGGGTACGTCGTCACGCCGGACGGGACCGGCACCGGTAAACTTCCGAGCGGAAAGCCGGGAGGCATGTGGATGGCGAATAGGCCGGCGAATGCTGGCTCTGATAGGGGACTGGCGGGCGCGCCGCCACCCGTCCACCACCAGGGCATCCCCCGGAACCCGGGGCCGCCGCTCGGGCCGCCGCCCGCACAGCAGCCCGCAAAGCCATCCGCACAGCAGCCTGCAAAGCCGTCCGCGCAGCCTTCCGCCCAGCCGTCCGGGCACCGGGCCCGGGGCGCCACCAGCCGGAGCGCGAGCCGCCCCCTGGCCGTCCTGCCCTACCTGATCGTGCTCACCGGCGTCGCCGTCGGGCTGTTTGTCACCTGGCAGGGATCCCGGTACGCAGGGCTGGGCACGGGCCTGGTCGGAGGCGCTCTGCTCGCGGCCGCCGCGGCCAGGCTGTTCCTCCCGGCGCGCTACACCGAGCTGCTGTCCTCGCGGTGGAAGGCCTCCGACGTGCTGGCGTTCGCGGTGCTCGGCGCCGGGGTGCTCGCCATCGCGCTGGCCCTGCCATGACCCCCCATAGAGCCATAGAGCCATAGACATAGAGCGGTCTTTGATGAAGGGAATCACGGAAACATGCCCAAGATCAAGGTAGCGAACCCCGTCGTGGACCTCGACGGGGACGAGATGACGCGGATCATCTGGCAGGACATCAAGGACCAGCTGATACTGCCCTACCTGGACATCGAGCTGGACTACTACGACCTGTCCGTCCAGAACCGCGACGCGACCGATGACCAGGTGACGGTCGAGGCCGCGTACGCGATCAAGCGCCACGGCGTCGGGGTGAAGTGCGCCACGATCACCCCGGACGAGGCCAGGGTCGCCGAGTTCGGCCTCAAGAAGATGTGGGGCTCCCCGAACGGCACGATCCGCAACATCTTGGGCGGGGTCATCTTCCGCGAGCCGATCGTGATCTCCAACATCCCGAGGCTGGTGCCGAGCTGGAGCAAGCCCATCATCATCGGCAGGCACGCGCACGCCGACCAGTACAAGGCCACCGACTTCGTGGTGCCGGGCCCGGGTACGGTCACGATCAGCTACGTCCCCGAGAGCGGCAGCCAGCCCATCGAGCTGGAGGTCGCCCGGTTCGAAGGGGGCGGCGTGGCCCTGGCCATGTACAACTTCGACGACTCGATCCGCGACTTCGCCCGCGCCACGATGCGCTACGCGCTGAACCGCAAGTACCCGCTCTACCTGTCCACCAAGAACACGATCCTGAAGGCTTACGACGGCCGGTTCAAGGACCTGTTCGCCGAGATCTTCGAGGCGGAGTTCAAGGCGGAGTTCGAGGCGGCCGGGATCACCTACGAGCACCGCCTGATCGACGACATGGTGGCCCAGATGCTCAAGTGGGAGGGCGGCCTCGTCTGGGCCTGCAAGAACTACGACGGCGACGTGGAGTCCGACCTGGTGGCGCAGGGCTACGGCTCGCTCGGCCTGATGACCAGCGTGCTGATGACCCCGGACGGCCGCACGGTCGAGGCCGAAGCCGCGCACGGCACCGTGACCAGGCACTACCGCCAGTACCAGCAGGGCAAGCCGACCTCGACCAATCCGGTCGCGTCCATCTTCGCCTGGACCCGCGGGCTCGAGCACCGCGGCAAGCTCGACGGGACCCCCGAGGTCGCCGAGTTCGCCCGCACGCTGGAGGACGTCTGCGTGGCCACGATCCAGGACGGCGCGATGACCAAGGACCTGGCCCTGCTCGTCGGCCCGGACGCCCCGTTCCTGACCACCGGGGAGTTCCTCGCCGCGCTCGAAGGTAACCTGCGCAGGGCGACGAACTGTTAAAGATCAAAACCCAATTATCCCGAACGGCGGTGGTATCACCCCCACCCCCCGCCGTCCCGGATCCATGGACAAGGAGTTCCGCGAGATGGCACATCAGGGCAAGGTAACCGTCGTCGGCGCCGGGTTCTACGGCTCGACCACCGCGCAGCGGCTCGCCGAGTACGACATCTTCGACGAGGTCGTGCTCACCGACATCATCGAGGGCAGGCCCGAGGGGCTGGCGCTTGACCTGAACCAGTCACGCCCGGTGGCGGGCTTCGAGACCAAGGTGACCGGCCAGACGACCGGTGCCGCCGGCGAGGGCTACGAGGTGATCGCCGGGTCGGGGATCGTCGTCATCACCGCGGGGCTGCCGCGCAAGCCGGGCATGAGCCGGATGGACCTGATCGAGACCAACGCCAAGATCGTCAGGAACGTGGTGGAGAACGTCGCCAAGTACGCGCCCGACGCGGTGCTGATCGTGGTGTCCAACCCGCTCGATGAGATGACCGCGCTGGCCGCCAAGGTGTCCGGCTTCCCGCACCGCCGCGTGATGGGCCAGGCCGGGATGCTCGATACGGCGAGGTTCAGCCATTTCGTGGCGGAACGGCTCGGCGTTCCGGTCGGATCGGTCCGGACGCTGACGCTGGGCTCGCACGGCGACACGATGGTGCCGGTCCCCTCGGCCGGCACGGTGGACGGCCGGCCGCTGTCCGACCTGCTGTCCGCCGACGAGATCGAGGCGCTCGTCACGCGCACCAGGAACGGCGGCGGCGAGATCGTCGCGCTGCTGAAGACCGGATCGGCGTACTACGCGCCGTCGGCCGCCGCCGCCCGGATGGCCCGCGCGGTGGCGCTGGACACGGGAGAGATCATGCCGGTGTGCGCCTGGGTGGACGGCGAGTACGGCATCTCCGGCGTCTACCTGGGCGTGGAGGCCGAGATCGGCGCCGTGGGCGTCCGCCGCGTGGTCGAGCGCGACCTGACCGGCGCCGAACTAGCCGCCCTGCGCGCTGCCGCCGACGCCGTGCGCGCCAAGCAGGCCGACGTCGCCTCGCTCTAGCGCCGGGATCCCGCGAGCGCCGGGATCCTGCGGGCGGCCCGCCGGGTGTCAGCCGGCCTGATCCAGCCAGGCGGTGATGCTGCGGTCCAGCGTCGGCATCGGGAGCGAGCCGTGGTCGAGGACGGCGGCGTGGAAGGCGGGCAGTGAGAACGCCTGGCCCAGGCGCCTGCGGGCCTCCTCCCGGAGCCTGAGGATCTCGAGCTTGCCGGTCAGGTACGCGAGCGCCTGCCCGGGCATCACGATGTACCGGTCGATCTCGGAGGCGAGGAACTCGGGCGGCACGGGGACGTGGGCCACGAAGAACTCCAGGGCCTGCTCCCGGCTCCAGCCCAGGGCGTGCAGTCCGGTGTCCACCACCAGCCGGGCGGCCCGCATCAGCGACGCCTCGATCGAGCCGAGCAGGCCCCTGTCGTCGGCGTACAGCCCGGCCTCCTCGGCGAGCTGCTCGGCGTACAGGCCCCAGCCCTCGGAGAACACCGGGAGGCTGCGCTGGCGCTGCAGCGCGGGCAGCTCGGTGAGCAGCTGCAGGCGGGACAGCTGCAGGTGATGCCCGGGCACCGCCTCGTGGAAGGCGACCGCCTCGGTGTCCCATCCGGTACCGGCGGTGGGCCGCCTGGTATTGAACCAGTACGTCCCTGCCCGGCCGCCGTCCAGGCGCGGCGGGGTGTAGTGGGGCGCCGCGCCGCTCAGGGCCACCACGTCCGGCATGGCCGTCACCTCGCACGGCGGCGGGAGGGGCGCCGGGAAGATCTCCGCCGCGCGCGCCTCGGCCCGCCGCACCGCCACGGTCGCCTGGGCGATGGCCTGCTCCGGCGGGATCTGGCCCGCCGAGTCCCGCACGGCGGCGAATACCTCGTCAAGACCGGAAAGGCCCAGGCCAGCCCCCAGCTCCACGGCCCTGGCCTCCAGCGCGGCGATGTGCTCAAGGCCGGTCTGGTGCAACTGCTCCGCAGACACCGGCAGCGTCGTGTAGATCCGGACCGCCCTGGCGTAGTCGTCCCGGCCGCCGGGCAGGTAAACCAGCCCGGCCTGCGCCGAAGGCCGGGCCCGCGGGAGCAGCTCGGAAACGGTGGCGACCCATCCGGCCAGCGCCGGCCTCACCACCTCCTCGGCGACCGCCCGGCGTTCTTCCTCCCACGCCGGCGCCCCGTCCCACCCGTGCGGCGGCCGGGGGGCCAGCACCGGCCCGATGGCGGGCGCGGCCAGGATGCCCTCGGCCCAGGCGAGGGCCTGCTCGGTGAGCGGGGCCACCGGCAGCCGTCCCCGGCGGGCTCCGGCCCGCAGCCGTTCGCCGATCTGGTCGAGCCACCCGCCGCTGCGGCGCAGGCGGACCAGGTAGGCCTCGGCCGCGGCCGCGTCGACCAGGACCGACCGGGCGGCTACCGCCAGGAATAGCCCCGGCCCGGAGTACTGCATGGGGGTGACGGTGTACTCGTCCCGGGCCAGGTCGATGACCGCCAGCTCCTGCGCGGCCGCCTCCTTCGCGCAGTCGAGCGTGACCGCATCGGCCGGCGTGAGCCCTCCGGGTGCGATCGCGTCGGCCTCCGCGAGGAACCGCTCCACCTCGGCCCGCCAGGCCTGCTGGCCTTTCTCGCTCTCGTCTGGGACCAGGTCGTCGTATCCGGGAATGCCGTACATGGTGGCGGCGAACGGGTTCTCCTCCAGCCAGCGCCGGTGGAAGCGGTCGGCCAGGTCACGTACGGGGGACGCGGGACCTTCGGTCTCAGTCATGATCACCTACCTGGTCAGGCCCGGGCCAGGCGGCGCAGGGCCAGCTCGGCGTACAGGGCGGTGCCGTCGGCCAGGGCCGCGTCGTCGAAGACCGCGACCGCGGAGTGGTTGGTCGGCGCGGTCTCCGGGTCCTGACCGGGCGGGCAGGCCCCGAGCATGACGAACGCGCCGGGGACCCGCTCCAGCACGAAGGAGAAGTCCTCGGCGCCGGTGATCGGGAACTGCGCCACCTCACCGCGCCCTTCCCCGAACACGCTGGCGATCGTCTCGCTCGCGAACTCCGCCTCGGCGCCGTCGTTGACGGTCACCGGGTACTCCCCGGAGTACTCGGCCTCGGCGGTCAGGCCGTGCGCGCGGGCGATGTCCCCGACGAGCCGCGGCACCAGCTCCGCCAGCGTGCTCCTGGACTTATGGCTGAACGAGCGGGCGGTGGCCAGGAACGTGGCCTGGTCCGGTATCACGTTGTCTGCGGTGCCGGCGTGGAAGCTGCCGACGGTGATCACGACCGGATCGAACACGTCGAAGTTCCTGGTCACCATGGTCTGCAGCCCGATCACCATCTCGCACGCGGCCGGGATCGGGTCCGCGGCCCGGTGCGGCATCGAGGCGTGCCCGCCGCGCCCGTGCACGGTGATCGTGATCTTGTCGGCGGCGGCGAGCATCGGGCCGCCCCTGGTGGAGAACATCCCGCAGGGCAGCCGGTTGGAGGTCACGTGCAGCGCGTAGGCCGCGACCGGGCGCTCGCCCGCGGCGGCGAGCACGCCCTCGGAGATCATCTCCCTGGCGCCGGCGTAGCCCTCCTCGCCCGGCTGGAACATGAAGATCACCGTCCCGGGCAGGTCGGCCCGCCGGGCCGACAGCAGGCGCGCGGCGCCGGCCAGCATCGCGGTGTGCAGGTCGTGACCGCAGGCGTGCATCGCGCCGGGGATCACCGATGCGTAGGGCAGGTGGGTCTCCTCGGTGACCGGCAGCGCGTCCATGTCGCCGCGCAGCAGGACCGCGGGACCCGGCCGGCCGCCGCGCAGCACCGCCGTCACCGAGGTGAGCCCCTCGCCGGTGCTGATCTCGAGCGGCAGCCCGTCCAGGGCGGCCAGCACCTTCGCCTGCGTCTTGGGCAGGTCCAGGCCGATCTCGGGCTCGCGGTGGATTGCGTGCCGTAGCCCGGCGATCTCGCCCGCCATCGCCGCCGCCTCGTCACGTACCGGCATCTGTTCCTCCCTCATGCCTCACCCCGCGCCTCATCACGCACCGGCATCGGTTCCTCCTTCAGGCGTCTCGCCGCGCCTTGGTGAACTCCCAGGCGTCGGCGGCCATGGTGCGCAGGTCCCTGGCCGCCCGCCAGCCTAGCTCGGCCTGGATCCGCTCGGACGAGGCGACCAGCACCGCCGGGTCGCCCGGCCTGCGCGCGGTCACCTCCGCGTCGACGACGCTGCCGGTGACGTCGGCGCATACGTCGATCACCTCGCGGACCGAGAATCCGGCCTCGCTGCCCAGGTTGTAGACGCGGTGCCGCCCGGGCTGGCAGGCCGCCAGCGCCCGCAGATGCGCGTCCGCCAGGTCCGTGACGTGAACGTAATCGCGGACGCAGGTCCCGTCGGGGGTGTCGTAATCGTCGCCGAAGATCTGCACGTGGCGGCCCGCGGCCACGCTGGCCAGCACGGCCGGGATCAGGTGCGTTTCCGGGTGGTGCCGCTCGCCGAGCCAGGCGCCCTCGCTGGTTTGCTGCGCGCCGGCCACGTTGAAGTAGCGCAGGCTGACCGCGCCGAACCCGTAGAGCCTGGCGAACTCGGTGAGCGTGGTGTCCACGGCGAGCTTCGACGCGCCGTAGGGACTCGTCGGGAGGGTGGGATCGGTTTCGGTGATCGGCGTGCGTTCCGGCTGGCCGTAGACGGCGGCGGTGGAGGAGAAGACGATCGTGCGCACCCCGATCTCGCGCATCGCGTCGAGCAGCGCGAGCGTGCCGCCGAGGTTGGCCGACCAGTACTTCGCGGGCTCCGCCACCGACTCGCCGACCAGCGACTTCGCGGCGAAGTGCAGCACCGCGTCGGTCCCGTCGGCCAGCACCTCGGCCGCGCAGTCCCGCAGCGTGCCCCTGACGAACGTCGCGCCCGCCGGGACCGCGTTGGCGTGCCCGGTGGACAGGTCGTCGAGCACGGTGACGTCGTGCCCGGCCGCGACAAGCTGCGCCGCGACGACACTGCCGATGTACCCGGCGCCGCCGGTCACCAGCACCCTCATGAAGCCTCCCTCAGTGTGTCCACGGGACTCACACGGTATCCGGTCTAGACTGGCCAGACACATCGTGCACCGGGAGCGGGCCTTAGTCCCGGTATCGGGATCGGCCCCGTCCGGCGGGCACTGATCGGAGGAAGTCGGCGATCGCGGCGTGAGCAAGGTCGTCCTGGACATCATCGTCGTCCTGGTCATCGTGTCCATCGGGGGATTCTTCTCTGCCTCGGAGATGGCTCTCGTTTCGCTGCGGGAAGGCCAGGTCAGGGCGCTGGCGAGGCGGGGCAGGCGCGGGCAGAGGGCGGCCAGGCTCGCGCAGGACCCGAACCGGTTCTTCTCCGCCGTGCAGATCGGCGTGACGCTGGCCACCCTGGTCTCCGGCGCCTACGGCGCCGCGACCCTCGCGGGCCTGTTGAAGTCGTGGCTGGTCAGGCAGCACCTGTCAGCGGGGTGGGCGGCGACGGTCTCGTTCATCGTGGTGACCATCTGCATCACCTTCGTGAGCCTGGTGCTCGGTGAACTCGCGCCCAAGCGGATCGCGCTGCAGCGGGCCCCGCGGCTCGCGCTGGTCGCCGCGCCGCTGCTTGACCGGATCGCGACGCTGGCCAGGCCGGTGGTCTGGCTGCTGACCAGGTCGACGAACCTCCTGGTCGCCATCCTGGGCGGCGACCCGCGCGTCGGCCGCCAGGCCATGACCGAGCAGGAACTGCGTGACCTGGTGACCGGCGCGCAGGCGCTCAGCCCGGACGAGCGGCATATCGCCGGGGAGGTCTTCGACGCGGGGAAACGCCAGATCCGCGAGGTCCTCGTGCCCCGGACCGAGGTGGTGTTCCTGGACGCCGAGACGCCCGTCGCGCAGGCCGCCGCCACCGCCGCCAGCCTTCCCCATTCCCGGCTGCCGGTGTACCAGGACACCTACGACAACGTGATCGGCTTCGTGCACGTGCGCGACCTGCTCGGCCCGGGCGTGGCCAGCCTCTCGATGCCCGTCGGCCGGATCGCCCGGACCGTGAAGTTCCTGCCGATCAGCAAGACCGTCCTCTCCGCGCTGTCTGAGATGCGGCGCGAGCGGGCGCACCTGGCCATCGTGGTCGACGATTACGGCGGCACCGCCGGCATCGTCACGCTGGAAGACCTGGTGGAGGAGCTGATCGGCGAGATCAGGGACGAATACGACACCGAGCAGAGCCAGGCGACCACCATGCCCAGCGGCGACGTGGAGGTCGACGGCCTGCTCAACCTGGACGAGTTCGCCGAGCAGACCGGGATCGAGCTGCCCGAAGGCCCGTACGAGACCGTCGCGGGCTACGTCCTCGCCGCGCTCGGCGACCTGCCGTCCGTGGGGGACAGCGTCCAGGCGGCCGGCCGCACGATCACGGTGACCGAACTCGACGGCCGCCGCATCGCCAGGCTCCGCGTCGCGCCCACCCCCAGCCCTGCCCCGGCGAGCCCCGGCCCCGCCCCGGCCAGTCCCAGCCCCGCCCCGGCGAGCCCCGGCCCCGCCCCGGCCAGTCCCAGCCCCGCCCCGGCCAGGCCCTCCGGCCCGGCCGTTCCCGCGGGCCAGGTCCGGCTCGACGCCAAGACCCCACTCGACGCCAAAACCCCAGAGGAAGGCGGCTAGCGTGTCCGGCGGCTTCGATACCGTGCTCGTGGTCGACTTCGGCGCGCAGTACGCGCAGCTGATCGCCCGTCGGGTGCGCGAGTGCCACGTCTATTCCGAGATCGTCCCGTCCACCATGCCGGTGGCGGAGATGCTGGCCAGGCGGCCCAAGGCCGTCATCTTGTCCGGCGGCCCGGCCTCGGTCTACGCCGAAGGCGCCCCGCCCGCCCCCGCCGGGCTGTTCGGCGCGGGCGTCCCCGTCCTCGGCATCTGCTACGGCTTCCAGCTGATGGTGGCCGGCCTCGGCGGGACCGTCGAGCGGACCGGCATGGCCGAGTACGGCGCTGCTGTGCTAGTCCGGGGGGACGACCCCCCGGAACCCCCCGATCTTGGGGGGAAACCTTTCCCCCCAAACCCCCTCGGCCCCCCGGACCCCCCTCTGGGGGGACCCATCCCCCCAGGCCCCCCTTGGGGGGGACAAGTCCCCCCAGGCCCTCCAGACCCCCTCGCCCCCACTGGCCCCTTCGGTCCCCCTGGCCTCGCCTGGTCCCTGGCGGGGGGAGGGGGGTTGCTGGTGGGCACGCCCGCCAGGCAGCGCGTCTGGATGTCGCACGGGGACACGGCCACGGCGGCACCGCCCGGCTTCGCGGTGGCCGCGCGCACCGCGGCGACCCCGGTGGCGGCGATCGAGAACGCCAGGAGCCGCCTGTACGGCGTCCAGTTCCACCCGGAGGTCATGCACACCGAGCACGGCACCCGGATCCTGTCCCGCTTCCTCGAGCTGGCCGGCTGCTGGCCGTCCTGGACGATGCTGAACATCGTCGAGGAACAGGTGCAGCTCATCCGCGAGCAGGTCGGCGGCGGCCGCGCGATCTGCGGGCTGTCCGGCGGCGTGGACTCCGCGGTCGCCGCCGCTCTCGTGCAGCGCGCCATCGGCGACCGGCTCACCTGCGTGTTCGTCGACCACGGCCTCCTGCGCAAGGGCGAGGCCGAGCAGGTTGAGCAGGACTTCGTGGCCGCCACCGGCGTCCGGCTCACCGTGGCGACCGAGGCCGGGGCGTTCCTTTCCGCGCTGGCGAGGGTGACCGACCCGGAGCAGAAGCGGAAGGTCATCGGCCGGGAGTTCATCCGCGCCTTCGAGCGCGCGGCCAGGCAGATCACCGCCGAGGCAGGCCAGCAGGGCGAGACGTGCGAGTTCCTGGTCCAGGGCACGCTGTACCCGGACGTCGTTGAGTCGGGCGGCGGCACCGGCACCGCGACGATCAAGTCGCACCACAACGTCGGCGGGCTCCCGGACGACCTGAAGTTCCGCCTGGTCGAGCCGCTGCGCTGGCTGTTCAAGGACGAGGTAAGGCAAGTGGGCACCGAGCTCGGCCTGCCGCAGGCCATCGTCCGCCGGCAGCCGTTCCCGGGCCCCGGGCTGGCGATCAGGATCGTCGGCGAGGTTACCGCGGACCGCCTCGCGGTCCTGCGCGAGGCCGACGCCATCGTGCGCGAGGAGATGTCAGCCGCCGGGCTCGACGCCCTGATCTGGCAGTGCCCGGTGGTGCTGCTGGCCGACGTGCGCTCGGTCGGCGTGCAGGGCGACGGCCGTAGCTACGGCCACCCGCTGGTCCTCCGCCCGGTGACCAGCGAGGACGCCATGACCGCGGACTGGGCGCGCCTCCCCGACGAGGTCCTCGCCCGGATCTCCACCCGCATCACCAACGAGGTCCCCCAGATCAACCGCGTCGTCCTCGACCTGACCAGCAAGCCCCCCGCCACCATCGAGTGGGAGTGAACTCCCCTACCGGTGTGCGGCCGAAGGCAGTCCAGGCCGCGCCTTACCCGAGGCTGCGCATCGCCCACAGGTCGGGGAAGGTCGGGTTCCCGAGGGTCGACCGCAGGTACGTCGCGCCGGACGAGCCGCCGGTGCCGCGCCTGCCCCCGATGGTCCGCTCCACCATCTTGACGTGGTGGTAGCGCCATTCCTGCATGCCCTCGTCCAGGTCGACGAGCAGCTCGCATACCGCGGTGGCGTCGGTGTCGTCGTCGTACACCTTCTTCAGCACCTGCTGCACCGCGGGCGAACCCTCGAGGGGCGCGCTGACGTCGCGGTGCAGCGCCTCGGCCGGAATGTCGTATCCCTGCCCGGCCAGGTAGCGGAGGAAGGAGTCGAACAGGGACGGCCGCGCCATCGCGGCCTCGATCCGGTCGCGCTCCGCGCTGCCCTTCGCGTACTGCGCGATCATCATCGGGTCCCGGCGGCCCAGCACGGCCTCGAGCTGGCGGAACTGCGCGGACTCGAACCCGCTCGACGTGCCGAGCTCGGCGCGGAACCGGGTGAACTGGGTGGGTGTCATGGTCTCGAGCACGTCGAGCTGCGTCACCACGATCTTCAGGATGGCCAGCGTGCGCCGCAGCGTGCGCATGGCGTGCGTGGTGCTGCCGGACTCCAGCTCGGACTGCAGCTTGCCGAGCTCGTGCAGGAGCTGCTTGAACCACAGCTCGTAGATCTGGTGGATGACGATGAACAGCATCTCGTCGTGCTCGCCGGACCGGGGCTGCTGGGCCGAGAGCAGCTGATCCAGCCGCAGGTACCGGGAGTAGGTGACAGGTTCGGTCATGGCCGGGCTAGCTTTCGGACTTGATGAGGTCGCGGGCCGCCTCGACCGCGTCCCAGACGTCGGTGAAGCGCGTGGTCAGCGGGGACAGGCCGAGCCTGAAGCGCTCGGGGGTGCGGTAGTCGGTGATGATCCCGCCGGCCGCCAGCTGCTCGACGATCCGCTCCGCTTGCGGATGGCAGATGGAGACGTGCCCCCCGCGCCGGTTCGCCTCGCGCGGCGTGGCGATCGCGCAGCCGAGCGGGACCAGCCACGCGTCGGCCAGCTCGATGAGGTATGAGGTCAGGCGCACGCTCTTGGCCCGTATCGGCTCGATGCCCGCCTCGAGCAGGAGCCGGGCGCCCTCCTCCACCGCGGCCGTGCCGAGGATCGGCGGGGTGCCCGTCATGAACTTCGTGATGCCGGCCGCGGGGTCGTACCTGGGTCCCATGGCGAACTGGTCGGCTTGCGAGAACCAGCCCCAGATCGGCTGGCGCAGGACGTCCCGCAGCCGGGCCGTGACGTAGAGGAACGCCGGGGCGCCCGGCCCGGCGTTGAGGTACTTGTACGTGCAGCCGACCGCGAGATCCACGTCGCAGCCGTCCAGGTCGATGGGTACCGCGCCGACCGAGTGGCACAGGTCCCAGAGCATCAGCGCCCCGGCCCGGTGCGCGATCCCGGTGATGGCCGCCATGTCGGCCAGGGCGCCGCTGCGGTAGGCCACGTGGGACAGGCTCACCAGGGCCGTGTCCTCGTCCACCGCGGCGCGCACGAGGTCCGGATCGACGCCCTCGTTGATGTCGGTGGGCAGCATCCGCAGTTCCGCGCCGCGCTGCGCCGCGATGCCCTCGAAGACGTACCGGTCGGTTGGGAAGTTGTCCGCGTCGGTGACGATCACGTTCCGCCCGGGGCGCGCGTCAAGCGCCGCGCAGGCCAGCTTATACAGGTTCACCGTGGTGTTGTCCGTGACCAGGACCTGCCCGGGCGCGGCCCCGGTAAGCTCGCCGACCAGGTCGCCCGCCCGGACGGGCAGGTCCACCCAGTGGTCCCAGGACCGGGCCAGGGCGCCGCCCCACTCCTCCCGGAGCACGGCTTCCGTCCGGTGCAGGATCGCCAGGGGCAGCGCGCCGAGCGAGTTGCCGTTCAGGTAGACCAGCGCAGGGTCCTCAATCAGGAACCGCTCACGGTACCCGCCGAGCGCATCCGCCGCGTCCAGCTCCGCCGCGTAGGCCCTATCCAGCAACACCTGCGACATACGCACACCATACAAGGAGGCCAGAGAGGTCACGGGGTTACGGGGCACGGGCAGTCCCCCCGCCGGGGGGGGCCGAGGGGGCCTGGGGGATAAGGTTTCCCCCCGTCCCGGGGGGCCGAGGGGGTTTGGGGGGAACGGTTTCCCCCCAAGATCGGGGGGATCCCGGGGGGTCGCCCCCCGGGGCCAGCACAGCCCCCCCGGGGCCCAGCACAGCCCCCCCGGGGCCAGCACAGCACAGGTTGACGAGACCGCCTGGTGCGGATACTGTTCGGGATTAGCACTCACTAGTGTAGAGTGCTAATGCGACGAGGCAGTCTGATCCCCGCGACGGCAGGCCGCCATGCTCGTTCTCCCTAGCAACTCACCATTAGCCTTTCCGGAGGGGGAGGTCAGATCGTGACGACCGCCACCAAGGTAGTAATCAAGCCGCTCGAAGACCGGATCGTGGTCAAGCCGCTTGAGGCTGAGCAGACCACGGCTTCCGGGCTGGTGATCCCGGACACCGCGAAGGAGAAGCCCCAGGAGGGCGAAGTCCTCGCGGTTGGCCCGGGCCGCTTCGACGACGCGGGAACCAAGCGCGTGCCGATCGATGTCAAGGTCGGCGACGTGGTGCTGTACAGCAAGTACGGCGGCACCGAAGTGAAGTACTCGGGCGAGGAGTACCTGGTGCTCTCCGCCCGCGACGTACTCGCCGTCATCGAAAAGTAGGAATGTGCGGTTGGCCGGGGCAGGGCTGGTAGTCCTGCCCCGCCGGCCGTTGAGAATGCGATCTTCTGAATGAGGAAGAATCAATGCCCAAGATTCTGGAGTTCGACGAGGACGCCCGCCGCTCGCTTGAGCGTGGCGTCAACAAGCTCGCCGACACCGTCAAGGTGACCCTGGGCCCTCGCGGCCGCAACGTGGTCATCGACAAGAAATGGGGCGCCCCCACCATCACCAACGACGGCGTGACCGTCGCCAAGGAGGTGGAGCTGGAGAACCCGTACGAGAACCTGGGCGCCCAGCTCGCCAAGGAGGTCGCCACTAAGACGAACGACGTCGCCGGGGACGGCACCACCACGGCGACGGTCCTGGCCCAGGCCATGGTGCACCACGGGCTGCGTTCGGTCGCGGCCGGCGCGAACCCGATCGCCCTTAAGCGCGGTATCGACGCCGCCGCGGCTGAGGTTTCCGAGCGGCTGCTCAAGTCCGCGCGCGACGTGGAGGAGCAGACCGAGATCGCGCACGTCGCCACGATCTCCGCGCAGGACGAGAAGATCGGCGAAATGATCGCCGAGGCGTTCAGCAAGGTCGGCAAGGACGGGGTCATCACCGTCGAGGAGTCCCCGACGATGGGACTCCAGCTGGAGTTCACCGAGGGCCTCCAGTTCGACAAGGGCTACATCTCGCCGTACTTCATGACCGACCCCGAGCGCCTCGAGGCGGTCCTCGAGGACGCGTACGTCCTGATCCACCAGGCGAAGATCTCCTCGATGCAGGACTTCCTGCCCCTGCTCGAGAAGATCGCGCAGGTGAAGAAGCCGCTGCTGGTGGTCGCCGAGGACGTGGAGGGCGAGGCGCTCGCCACCCTGGTGGTCAACAAGATCCGCGGCCTGCTGGCCGTGGCGGCGGTGAAGGCACCCGGCTTCGGGGACCGCCGCAAGGCCATGCTCGCCGACATGGCGACGCTGACCGGCGGCACCCTGGTCAGCGACGAGCTCGGCATCAAGCTGGAGTCGGTCGGACTTGAGACGCTCGGCCGCGCCCGCCGGGTCGTCGTTACCAAGGACGACACCACGATCATCGACGGGGCAGGCGACAAGAACGAGATCGAGGACCGGATCAAGCAGATCCGCACCGAGATCGAGAATACCGATTCCGACTGGGACCGGGAGAAGCTGCAGGAACGGCTGGCCAAGCTGTCCGGCGGCGTGTGCGTGCTGAAGGTCGGCGCGGCCACCGAGGTGGAGCTGAAGGAGAAGAAGCACCGCCTGGAGGACGCCATCTCCGCCACCCGCGCCGCCATCGAGGAGGGCATCATCGCCGGTGGCGGCAGCGCCCTGGTGCACGTGGCCGCCGACCTAGGTGACCTCGGGCGCAAGGGCGACGAGGCGACCGGCGTACGCGTGGTCGAGAAGGCCCTGTCCGAGCCGGCCCGCTGGATCGCCCTCAACGCGGGCGAGGAGGGCTCGGTCGTGGTGGCCAAGATCCGCACCCTGCCCGTCGGGCACGGCTTCAACGCGGTCACCGGCGAATACGGTGACCTGGTGGCCCAGGGCATCATCGACCCGGTCAAGGTGACCAGGTCCGCGGTACAGAACGCCGCCTCCATCGCCGGCATGCTGCTGACGACGGAGACCCTGGTGGTCGAGAAGCCCGAGGAGAAGGAGCCCGCCGCCGGCAACGGCCACGGGCACAGCCACTCGCACTGACCGGTGTGAGCCGAACACTGGACGCCGGACGCGCGGGCCGCGGAAGTGGCCCCGCGTCCGGCGTCTGTTTAGGATGTCCGCATCCCCCGCTGCCGCAGCCAGTGAAGGTGCCATGACTGATCAGAGCGGTTCGGTCCCCTCGGACAAGTTCGCGCCCGTCGGGCTGACCTTTGATGACGTACTCCTGCTGCCCGCCCATTCCTCGGTGCTGCCCAGCGAGGCGGACATCAGCACCCGGATCACGCGCCGTTACCGGCTCAGGATCCCGCTGGTGTCGGCGTCGATGGACACGGTCACCGAGGCCAGGATGGCGATCGCCATGGCCCGCCAGGGCGGGGTCGGCGTGCTGCACCGCAACCTGTCGGTCGAAGAGCAGGCGCAGCAGGTGGACATGGTCAAGCGGTCCGAGGCCGGCATGATCACCGACCCGGTGACCTGCGGCCCGGACGCCACGATCGCGGACGTGGACGCGCTGTGCGCCCGATACCGGATCTCGGGCGTGCCGGTGACCAGCCCCGACGGCGTGCTGCTCGGCATCGTCACGAACCGGGACATCCGCTTCGAGACCGACCACGGCCGCCGGGTGGCCGAGGTGATGACGCCGATGCCCCTGGTCACCGCCCCGGTCGGGGTGACGTCCGGTGAGGCGCTGCGCCTGCTGAGGCAGCACAAGGTGGAGAAGCTCCCGCTGGTCGACGCGGTTGGCCGGCTCCGCGGGCTGATTACCGTGAAGGATTTCACCAAGAGCGAGAAGTTCCCGCAGGCCACGAAGGACGCGGCGGGCCGGCTGGTGGTCGGCGCGGCGGTGGGGGTCGGAGAGGACGCCAAGCGGCGCGCGCAGGCGCTGACCGAGGCGGGCGCGGATTTCCTGGTCGTGGACACCGCGCACGGGCACGCGCAGGCCGTGCTGGATATGGTCGCGCAGATCAAGGCGAACTCGGGCACCGAGGTGATCGGCGGCAACGTCGCCACCATGGCCGGCGCGCAGGCGCTGGTGGAGGCCGGCGCGGACGGCATCAAGGTCGGCGTCGGCCCCGGGTCGATCTGCACGACCCGGGTGGTGACGGGCGTGGGCGTCCCGCAGGTGACCGCGATCTACGAGGTGGCCCGGGCGGCGCGCCCCGCCGGGGTGCCCGTGATCGGTGACGGCGGCCTGCAGTACTCGGGCGACATCGCCAAGGCCATCGCCGCGGGCGCCGACGCGGTGATGCTCGGCAGCCTCCTCGCGGGATGCGAGGAAAGCCCGGGCGAGGTGGTCTTCATCAACGGCAAGCAGTACAAGCTCTACCGGGGCATGGGCTCGCTGGGTGCGATGCGGAACCGGGAACGGGGCCGCTCCTACTCCAAGGACCGCTACTTCCAGGACGACGTGCTGCGGGAGGACAAGCTCGTTCCCGAGGGCATCGAGGGTCAGGTGCCGTACCGCGGCCCGCTGGCCGCGGTGGCGGGCCAGCTGGTCGGCGGGCTGCGCGCGGCGATGGGGTACTGCGGCACCCGCACCGTGGCCGAGCTCCAGGAAGCGCAGTTCATCCAGATTACCGCGGCGGGCCTGACCGAGAGCCACCCGCACGACGTCACGATGACCGTCGAGGCGCCGAACTACAGCGCCCGCCCCGGCGGCCGGGACGTGACGCGGCCATGACCGGCGCCAGCAGGCCGGGGGAGCGCCGGTGACCGACGTGGAGATCGGCCGCGGCAAGTCCGGGCGCCGGGCGTACTCGCTCGGCGAGATCGGCATCGTGCCCGCGCGCCGGACGCGGGACCCGGAGGAGGTGTCCATCACCTGGCAGATCGACGCCTACCGGTTCGGGATGCCGCTGATGGCGTGCCCCATGGACAGCGTCGTGTCGCCGGCCACGGCCATCGCGATCGGCCGCCTGGGCGGGCTCGCGGTGCTCGACCTTGAGGGTCTGTGGACCAGGTACGAGGATCCCGGGCCGCTGCTCGCGGAGGTGGCTGAGCTCGACGAGCAGGCCGCCACCCGCCGGCTGCAGGCCATGTACGCCGAGCCGATCTCCGAGGAGCTGATCGGCCGCAGGATCTCCGAGATCGCCGGCGCCGGGGTCACCACCGCGGCCAGCCTGTCCCCGCAGCGCACCGCGAGGTACGCCAAGGCGGTCGTGGACGCGGGCGCGGACATCTTCGTGATCCGCGGCACTACGGTGTCGGCCGAGCATGTCTCGGGGCGGGCCGAGCCGCTCAACCTGAAGCAGTTCATCTACGAGCTCGACGTCCCGGTGGTCGTCGGCGGGTGCGCGACCTACACGGCGGCGCTGCACCTGATGCGCACCGGTGCCGCCGGCGTCCTGGTCGGGTTCGGCGGCGGGTCCGGTCATACCACCGTGACCGTGCTCGGCGTGGCGGTGCCGATGGCTACCGCGATCGCCGACGTGGCCGCGGCGCGGCGCGACTACCTGGACGAGTCGGGCGGCCGCTACGTGCACGTGATCGCCGACGGTTCCATGACGAGCAGCGGTGACATCGCCAAGGCGCTGGCCATCGGCGCGGACGCGGTGATGGTGGGATCCCCGCTGGCCCGGGCCGTCGAGGCCCCCGGCCGGGGCTATCACTGGGGGCACGAGGCCAACCACACCGAGCTGCCCAGGGGCGTCCGGGTCCGCGTCGGCACGATCGGCACGCTGGAGCAGATCCTGCTCGGCCCGTCCACTGTCCCCGACGGCTCGATGAACCTGATGGGCGCGCTGCGCCGGACCATGGCCACGGCTGGCTACTCGGATCTGAAGGAGTTCCAGCGGGTCGAGGTCGTGGTCGCCGATTCCGGCCTGCCCCGCGCCCAGCGTTAGACTCACGGCCATGCCACGGCTTCGCGTGTTTTCCGGCATCCAGCCCACCGCCGACTCGTTCCACCTGGGAAATTACCTGGGCGCGTTGCGGCAGTGGGTGGCGCTGCAGGACACCTACGACGCCTTCTACTGCGTGGTGGACCTGCACGCGATCACGCTGCCGCAGGATCCGGCCCTGCTGACCGGCCGGACCAGGGTGGCCGCCGCCCAGCTGCTCGCCGCCGGGCTGGACCCGGACCGGTGCACGCTGTTCGTGCAGAGCCACGTGGCCGAGCACGCCGAGCTCGAATGGATCCTGGGCTGCATGACGGGATTCGGCGAGGCCAACCGGATGACCCAGTTCAAGGACAAGTCGGCCAAGGAGGGCCACGACCAGGCGTCCGTCGGCCTGTTCACCTACCCGATCCTGCAGGCCGCGGACATCCTGCTGTACCAGGCCGACCAGGTGCCGGTGGGCGAGGACCAGCGGCAGCACCTGGAGCTGAGCCGGACGCTCGCCCAGCGGTTCAACCACCGCTACGGCCAGACCTTCATCCCGCCGCAGCCCTACATCCTCGCCGAGGTGGCCAAGATCTACGACTTGCAAGACCCGACGGCCAAGATGAGCAAGTCGTCCTCCTCCCCGCAGGGCATCATCGACGTCCTCGACCCCGAGGACGCCATCCGCAGGAAGATCGCCCGCGCGGTCACCGACGCGGGCTCCGAGGTGCGGGCCGACCCGGACGCCAAGCCGGGCGTGACCAACCTGCTGCGGATCTACTCGGCGCTGTCGGGTGAGCCGGTGGCCACCCTCGAAGCCAAGTACCAGGGCACCGGCTACGGCGCCTTCAAGAAGGACCTGGCCGAGCTGGTCGTCGCCACCTTCGCCCCGATCAGGGAGAAGACCGAGCGGATCCTCGCCGACGAGCCCGGCCTGGACCGCCTCCTCGCGCACGGCGCCGCCCGCGCCCGCCAAGTCGCGGCCCAGACCATGACCCTCACCCGCGAGCGCATCGGCCTGCTCCCCCCGGCTGAGTGAAATTCATACGGTTAGCCACCCGTTGAACACACGTAGCGGCCAGGTCCGGGGCGCGCGCCGTGGAGTTCTCCAGCGCTGATACCGGTGAGTTCCGTGGTTCGCGTGCGCGCCGTGGTGCGTCCAACCGCGGGATTATGTGGGAGGATCCGGGCTTCGGGGAGGATCCGGTGCACTATAGCGCAGGGCCTCAAATGTACCCCCGTGCGCCCTCTGCGCCGTCTGACCATCGAGGCGACGATACAGCTTTGATGAGTATGCCACAGGCCAACGGCCGGCTCCCTGCCACCGGACGGGGAGCCGGCCGGCCTGTCTGCGCCTCATGATGCCAAGTCTGAAATGATGCACCCCGCCCGTCGGCTCACCATCGAAGCGACGATCCAGCTCTGACCCCGCATCGACGGTAGCACCGCTCCCCATCGCAACGCGGGGAGTGGTGCTACCGCAAACGGCGAAGGCGGAATTAGCAAGCCAAGGGAGGCGGCCCACCCGCCCACCCCCCTGGCGGCCAGGCCCCCGCCGCACGGAACCCCACGGCAGCAACGGCCAGCCCGCCAGGACAACCCAAGACCGCGTAAGGCGCCCTCCGGGCACTCACCCTCCAGGCAACGCGAAAACTACGCGCCGTAGTGCCGGGCTTGCCCGGCACTACGGCCGACAAGGCTTGGGCGCAGAAGGCGCATACTGTGCGCCTTTAACAATTCCTAATTTACACCCGCATGTTCATTAGCACAAGTAACTAGTAATTGCAAGGCTTTTGCGCGTATTCTCGGCTTCCTGACCTGCTTACCGCTGCTGGAGGTTGCCCTGTGACTGCTGGCCCCACCGCAGGGAGCATGGTGGCGAGTGCAGGTTACCGGTCGTATGCGGGTTCGCAGGCCGTGTCGGTCGCCGGCACGATGATGACCTACACCGCGCTTTACTGGCTGACACTTCACCTGGCACACGGCAACGCCGTGGAGCTGGCGGTCCTGGTGGCGGCCCAATTTCTGCCGATGTTGTTCTTCAGCCGCCGCGCCGGTTCTATCGTTGCCCGGCATCGGGCGGTACGGGTCGTGACCGGCACTCAGTCAGCTCAGGCGGCCGGGTCGCTGGCGCTCGGGCTCCCGCTGGTGGCCGGGTGGATGACTGTCTGGTACCTGTGCGTGGTGTCCTTCGCGATCGGCTGTGTCCAGGCGGTCGATGTGCCGGGCCGTCAGATGCTCATGCTCGACCTGGTGGGTGAGGCCGAGCTACGCAGGGGATCATCACTTTACGCAGCGGTCACGGGCCTGGCGAAGATCGTCGGCCCGGGGCTGGCTGGGATCATCATCGCGGCCAGCGGCGAGGCCGCCGTGTTTTTCATCGACGCCGGCTCATTCCTGCTGGTGATCGCGGTCCTGGCCTGGCTGGCGCGCAGCATGCAGCCCGGACCTTCGCCCGGGCGGCCCGGCACCGCCGAGGCACGGCGGTTCCGCTGGCTGCTCGACCTGCCACGTGGCATCCAGGTGGCAGCTGCGATGGCCCTTCTCATCGGCGGGTTCGGCATCCAGTTCGAGGTTACCAACCCGCTCATGGCCACCAAGGTCTTTCACCTCGGTTCCCTCGGGTTCGGCCTGCTCGGAACGTTGATGGCCGCCGGCGGCATCGCTGGCAACTTCTACTCAGCGCGCCGCGCCGACCCTGATCCCCTAGAGTTCCTGGGCTGGGCCGTCGTTTTCGGTGCTGCCGAGGCAGCAGCCGCGCTAATGCCGTTGGCGTGGGCCTATGGCATCCTCATGGTCATCGTAGGCGCGGCGGTTCAACTGTTCGCAGTCAGCGCGACCGTCTACGTGCAAAAGACCGCCCCCGAAGCGCAGCGCGGTCATGCCCTCAGCGCTTATAACGCCGGGTTCATGGGATTTGTCCCCGTAGGCTCTTTCGTCGTCGCCGGCCTGGCAGCAGCGGCCGGAACGCGCTGGGCGCTGATCGGCCCTGGCGCCGCCATCGTCGTGTGCGAGGCAATAGCACTGCGCCGGCACGGCGCACGGCCGGCGCCACTCCCGGATTCCAGATCCCGGACCCGGGCGGCCCCGAAAGATCGCGTTAAATTAGACGCCCTCCGAGCGTAGTTTCCATATGACAGCTTGCGGAATCACGTACTGCCCGCGCGGTGCGCCGGGCAAACCCGGTGCACCGCCACCCCCCGCACAGTGCCGCGCAGTGGCCGGACAGCACAGCGCCCGCGCGTGCGGGCGCTGCGCGACTGCGTTTCCGGCTCGGTCTCCCCTCCTGCCTGCGCTGACGCGCTCGCTGCGCGCCGCCTCCATGTTCCCGACCTCACCCCCTCATAGAGCAATAGGGCGAGGTCGGGAACACTACAGCTCTGCTACGCGAGTAAACAGGCAGGAGGGGGGACCAATCCGGAAACGCACTGGGGGAAAACCCGGAACCCCCCGAGCGCCCCTAGCCGCCCGGTTCCAGGTTTTCCCCCAGACCCCCATTCCTGCCTCCCCAACACGACACTGCTCGCCGCACTCATGACTGAGGAAAGCGCAACGCGCGACCGGGTACTGCCGTACAGATGACCATGGAATATGCAAGCAAAACCGCCACCCATGACCGTCGAAAGCGCAAAAGACACCGCGCGGCAAAAGGCGCATCCCGCGCCGTGCCCGCCCCGAGGAAACGATTCCAAACACGCCAAAAGAGTTCCTTCGAGACGCGAAGATACCCCTAGACGCTTGCTCCGAGGTCAGCTAACGAGCGCTTCATCTGATCGGTGAATGCCTGCCACACCTTGGCGCCGAAGGCGAGCTTCGCGCCATCAGGGTTCTTGGAGTCGCGCACCAGCACGCCGTTGCATGGTCGCAACTTCGGTGCAGTTGCCGCCGCCGTTGCCCGAGTAGCTTCGACTTGCGCCACGGGGAGCGGTGTCATTGGTCCAGTTCCATTCGTCCATCACTTTCTCGTTTCAGGCCGATCGAAGACGCTACCAGTAAGCGCTTCGTGCGCGACGCCGCGAATCTTCTAGACTCCGAGCACGCACCATGTCCGGGTCCTCGATGGTCTGCCCGTCGTCTGCCGATCTCCAGGTACACGATAGCGGCATATCCGGACGTTTCGGCAATCGCGAACGCTCCGTGCAGGCCGAAGCTCGCGGTCGGAGACCTCGCTATCACCTGGACGGTGATGTTGGGACGCCGAGCCGCATCGGCCAGGTGGGCGAGCTGGTCGAGCATGACCTTGGAACCGCCGACCTCTCAGCGCAGCCGATCCTCATCCAGCAGCGCCCACGCCAAAAGCAGAAGGTGCTCGCGGGTCAGTATCGCCTGCCGCGCCATGCGCGCGGCCAGGCGTTCCTCGACTCCGTTGCGCTGGTGTTCGGGTGCGTGGCCAGGATCGCCCGCGCGTAGCCTTCGGTTCTGAGCGACCCAGAACAGCGTGTGCTCGAACAGCCGCAGCGACACCGCTTCGCTCTCGTACGGCTCGAACGGGCGGAACCCCGCGCTGAAGGGGACGCCGCGCAACCGCTTCTCGTGCCTGGTGAACGTCTCCGGGGTGCCGAACACCTCATCACACAACTGTGCTAGCCGACGTGTCGGAGTGCGCCGCGCCGTCTCGATCATGGCGATCAGCGAGGAACTGTAGTTCACCCTCGCGGCTAGCTCGTTCGGCTACATCCCGGCCTGCTCGCGGAACGCCCTCAGCTCTTCCGCGGAGCCTGAGCGCTAGCGGCGGGTCGTGCCTGGGGGGCGTCTCCGCTCACCATCACAGCAGGGCTTGCGCGTACCACATCATGTCGCTGCCAGTACAGCGGCGTGTGGTCTCTCTCCACGCTACCCCCGCATAGGCACGATGGATAGCGAGATCGCGCCGCCCACCCGCCGCTAGGGACACTCCCGATGCCAGTCGAAACCACTCACTATAGCCGAAGCATCCGCTATATCCCATGACCACATATGAGCTCAGGGATTACCGCAAGCAGCTTGAGAGTGCCATCGCGTTCTTCAATAGCGAGACCCTGTACCTCCAGCTAACGACCGATCGCAAGTAAGTCTTGACGCCGTGCTAGCCAGCAGGAGTACCGTAAGAAGATCGCCCATGCCGAATGACAGACCGTATGACGTCAGCGGGATGACCGACCCCGAGCTTGAGCGGGCGCGCCGTGACCTGGAGGTATCCCTCGCGCTGGCGTTCCCCGGCTCCCCGGTTCGGGTGCCGATCCTAGCCCATCTGGGCGCCATCGACGCCGAGCTGACCGAGCACCGCACCGCCGACCCGGAGGACCGATGATCGTTTACCTGTGCTCGTGCGGTTCGCCACCGACGACCCGGACTGGCTTGATGACCATATAGACGAGCACCCCGGCCATGAGCAGCGCCGCATGGTGCGGGACCACCCGGCCAGCAATCCGGTCCCGGTTATGCTCCCCGTCCGGCTCTGAATCCCTGGCGGGGTTCAGCACGGCGGGTTGAGAAGGCGCCCCGGCCACCTTGATGCCGGGGCGCCGCCATGCCCGGCCGCCCCTGTGCCCTGCTCATGCAGCGAATGGTGACCATCTGCTTACGCCTGCTCGGTGTGGCCTGCCGCGCGGCGCCCCGCGCGCCAGAATCGGTCACGAACCGTGCCCAACCGGGCACATTGGCATCTGTGACGGGCGGGACAACAGGCAGGCTGGGGAGCCATGACCGGACCGCTCGCACGACGACCGCACCGCGACCCCGCGCCGCTCCGACTACGGCGACGGTACGGCTGGGCCGCCGCGACATCGACGGCCTGATCCTGTGCGCCGAGCACTACGGCGCACCCTATGACCTGCTCGCGTCCGCGCTGGGCGCGCAGCCCGCCCGGCTGCGCGGGATCATCGCGCGGTGGCGCCGGGCCGGGTTCGCCGCCACCGGGCGGCTGGGACCCGGCCCGGCCTGGTGCTGGCTGACCCCGGCCGGCATGACTGCCGCCGGGCTCGGCTACCCCGCCACCCGCCCGGCGCTGGCGCGCCTGGCGCACATCCGCGCCGTGCTCGCCGCCCGGCTGTGGCTCCAGGCCGCCCGGCCTGGGACCAGGCCAGGCCTGGTGGCATTCCGAGCGGCGCCTGCGCGCCGCCCAGCCCGTCCCGGCCCGCGCCGGGCACCTGCCCGACGCCGAGGTCCACTGGCCCAGCCTCGACACCAGCCCGTACGCCGGGCAGGTCTGGGCCGTCGAAGTCGAGCTGACCCCCAAGCCGCTGCCCCGCACGGCCCGGATCATGGCCGGGCTGCTCGCCCCTGCGCGGTACGCGCAGGTGATCTACCTGGCCGCCCCGGCCGCCCGGCCGGTCCTGACCCGCGCCGCGGCCGGCTGCCGCCCGGCCAGCAGCCCCGGATCGTGGTCCGGGACCTGCCCCCGTCCGCGTTCACCCCCGAGGGGCGCCGTGATGACCGTCATGTCCTGGCTCCGGTTCACCATCGCCTTGTGGCTGCTCCGCTGGCCGTCAAGGTCGCCGGATGGCTGCTGCTGCTCGTGGTCCTGGTCGCGGTGTGGCCGGTCACGGTCGTGACCATCCTCGGCTACCTGGCGGCCTGGTGGCCTGGGCTGGCCGCCGTCCCGGCTGCGCCGCGCCGCCGCCGCGTCCGCTGGTCCTGACCGCCGTCTACGCGGTCGCCGACGTGATCGGCCAGCACGCCGGGCGGGCCGCCGCGCTGGCCCCGGTCGCGACTGGGCGCACGGCTGGCACCCGCACGCCCTGATCGTGGCCCGGATGTTCGTGCTGGTCTCCCCGGTCGCGGTCCCGGCCGGGCTGCTCCTGGCCGCCGCGCTGTGGGCCTGGCGGAACTACGCCGTTCAGCGCCGGGATCGGCGGGCGGATGGCCTCCGCCCCGGTCACCTTCGACGCCCGCCAGTGGAAGCACGGCAGGTCCGCGCCGCCACAGGCCGCACCGCCGCGCCCGGCCTGGTCCCGCTGCTGACCAGGACGGGACCATCCCGATCGGCGGCACCATCCGCGCCGTGGCTGCCCCGGCCAGCCGGTCTTCGCCCTCCCCGCGACCGCATGCGCCCGGCACATGGTCATCGTCGGCGCGACCGGGTCGGGCAAGACGAACCTGATGATCCGGCTGTGGGCCGGCTGGTTCACCGCCGCCCTGGACGCCCACGACGCCGGGAAGGGGCACCGGCCGCTGCTGATCGTCCTGGACTGCAAGGGCGGCCCGGACGCCCGCCGCAAAGCCGACCGGACCCGCCGCCTGCTCTACGGAGCAGGCGCCCGCCACGTCGCGGTCTGGCCCGACCAGGCCCGCGTGTCGATCTGGGACCTGCCCGGCCCCCGACCTGGCCGTGCTGCTGTACCAGATGATCGAGACCGGCACCGGCAACGCCGCCTACTACGCCGACATCCTGCACGCCGTCACCATCCTGGCCGTCACCGCCCCGCCCGGCCCCCCGCACAGCGCCGCCGCGTTCCTGGAACGGCTCGATGAGCACTGGCTCACCGCCGCCTGGGACACCGGCACCCACCCAGCCCGAGGCGGCCCGCGTCCGCGCCGCCGCCCGCCACATCGCCGACATCCAGCTCCGCTACACCACCCTGCTGGGCCGGCTCGGCCCGTCCTTCGACGGCCCCGGCACCCTGGCCGACGCCGACGCCTGGTACTTCATCCTGGAAGGCACCCGCGAACCGTCCGTGGCCGAAGCCCAGGCGCTGGCCATCACCGAACTGGCCGCCCGCGCCGCCACCAGCCCGGACGGCCCGCGCCGGGCCATCGTGCTGGCCGCCGATGACTACACCGCCGTCTCCCGCCGCGTCCCGCTGTCGAACCTGTACGAACGCGGCCGGTCGCTCGGCATCGGCGTGCAGGTCAGTCGCGCAGACCTGGCAGGGCCTGGGCGCCGATGACGACGAGCGGTACCGGATCGCGGCCACCGCCGACGGCGGCCTGTGGGTCATGCACACCCCCTACCCCGAACCGCTGTGCGAGCTGGCCGGCGCCCGCCGCGTCCTGGAGACCGCCCACAAGCTCATCGGCAACGCGTGGGGCGATGAAGGCACCACCCGCCTGCAGCACGCCTGGACCGCCGACCCCGACCTGATCCGCCGCCTGGGCACCGGGCAGGCCTGCTACATCACCCACGGCTCGGCCACCTTCGTGCAGGTCGCCCGGCCCCGCCCCTCCCCGCTCACCCTGCTGCCCGCACCCGTGCCGCCGGCCTGCCGCCCGGCCGCCCGGCCCTGACCGCCCGGCACCCGCCCCGCCGCCGCCCCAGCCGTCCGCCCGCTTTCGATGACTACTTCGGACCCGGAGCCGCCCCGTGACCTTCAACCCGTTCGAGACCCTCGGCCTGCCCACCCGCCCCGACCTGGACGACGAGCAGGTCCGCGCCGCCTGGCGGGCCATCGCCGCCGCCACCCACCCCGACCGCGACAGACGGCGGCGACCCCGCCTGGTACGCCCAAGCCAGCGCAGCCTACGCCCAGCTCAACTCCCCCTGGGGCCGCTCGGAGGCCTACGCCGACCAGATCGAGGCCCAAAACGGCGACACCATCCCCCTGCCGTTCTTCATCCCCGACCCCGCCCCCGCCCCGCGCACCTACCGGCCGCTGCGGCTGCTCCCCTCGCGCATCGTCCACGGCCGGCCGCTGCGCCTGGTCATCCGCGCCGCCGTGACCGCGCTGCTGTGCCTAGCCGTGCTGTGGCTGATCCCCGGCCAGCCCGCCGCCCCCGCCGACGTGGCCGGCCTGATCGTGTTCTTCGCGCTGACCGCCCGCTCCGACCTGGCACCCCCGCCCCGCAGCTGACCGTAAGAGGGGTAGGTGCCTGGTGCCGCGCCGCGCGATTCTTTACCCACCTGCCAGGCGCGGGTCCCTCGCCGGGCAAGCCCGGGGGGCCAGGCCGGACCCACAAGGGCCGGGCAAGGACGGCCCGGCCTTCGCGGACGAGCGTACGGCCCCCCGGGCATGCCCGGCCCCGCACCAGCCAGGACACCGGCCAAACAACCGCCCGCCGCTCCCGCCGCAATTACCGCAGCACCGCCGAGCGAATACCCGCAGGAAATGAGAGTAGCCAATCGTGCCGGAAAAGGAAAACCGCCCGGAAATACAGGACAGTAATTCACCCGGAATGGTTAACGGGCCGCGCATTATCAGCTATAATCTTAATGAGGATGAAAGGCCGGGCGGAATGAAAGTCCGGTTCAAAATCCGGATCGAGACCGGCAGGAAAGCCGCCGCGCTGAACGCGCAGCAGGCCGAGGCAATCAAGGAGCTCTTGCAATGGGCAGCCAGCACAAACCGTCCTGACACTCGCCGCCACCGCCAGCAGCGCAGCCGATGCCACCGGCCCGGCCGAACCGGTCCCCGTGGCCGTCTTGGCCCGGACCTCCACCCTGGCGCTGCAGGACCCGCTCGCCTCGCTCAACCGGCAGCTCCGCTCCTGCCAGGCCTGGCTCCCCGCAGGCTGGTACGTCGCCGGCTACTACTGGGACGTCGAAAGCGGAGGCCTCGACCTGGAAGCCCGCAGCCAGGGCGAAGCCTGGCGCCCGTTCGCGGCCGCCGGAGTCCCCCGCGACGGAGGCCTGGCCGACCTGCTCACCGAGGCCAAGGCCCCGCTCCCGCGTTTCGCCGCCGTCATCTGCGAAGACATCGAACGCTCCGCCCGCGACACCTTCACCGCGCTCAAGATGGAAAAGGAACTATCCCGCGAAGGCATCCCGCTATTCGCCACCGACGAGCCCGCCTCCATCGAGGGCATCAACGCCACCACCGTCCTGGTCCGCCGGGTCAAGCAAGGCGTCGCGGAATGGTTCCGCCTCCAGCTCAAAGAAAAATGCTGGAAAGGCCTCCAGGAACACTCCCTCGCCGGCTGGAATATCGGCCCCGCCCCCTACGGATACCTCGCCGAGCGCATCCCGCACCCCGCCCCGGCCAAAGCCGCCCAGGGCCGGACCAAAAGCCGCCTCATCCCCGACCCCGACCGTGCCCCCGTCGTCGCCCAGGTCTTCTACTGGCGGGTCGACCTCAAGCTGTCCATCCCCGCCATCGTGCCCGGCTCAACGCCGACCCCGCCGCCTACCCCACCCCCGACGGCAAGCCAGGATGGACCAAACGCGGCGTGGTCGCGATCCTGGCCAACCCCAAGTACACCGGCCACATGGTCTACGGCCGCACCCGCACCAAGCACCGGCCGCAAGCCCCGGCCCGTCCCCCCGGACCAGTGGATCTGGACCCCCGAACCCGTCCACCCCGCGATCATCGACCGGGACACCTGGGACGCCGCCCAGACGATCGGCGCCGAACGCGGCAACATCCGCCGACCCCGAGCAGCCCACCACCCGGCACGGCCACCGGTACATCCTGCGGTCCCGCCTCCGCTGCCGCATCTGCCAGCGCCGCATGTGCGGCATCTGGAAACCCGACCACCACGGCGGCATCCTGACTCTACTACCGGTGCCCGCACGACCCGGCCAACCCCCGGCACCGCGCCGCCCACCCCGACCACCCGCCCGTCTCCGTCCGCGAAGACGCCCTGATGACCGCCCTGGCCACGTTCTTCGACCAGTACGTCTTCGGCCACGACCGCGCCGCCCTGCTCGCCGCCCAGCTCCCCGCCACCGCCGCCGGCCACGCCGAACAGCAAGCCCGGCTCCAGGCCCACCTGCGCGCCGAACTGGCCCGCATCGACGTCGCCGAACGCGCCCTCATCGACGAACTGGAAAAACCAGCCGACCCCGCCAACCCCGCCGCCCGCGCCTACCGCGACCGCATCCGCGAACGCTTCGCCGAACGCTACGCCGAACGCACCAAGATCGAAGCCCAGCTAGCCACCCTCCACCGCCACCGCCGCCCCCCAGGACCACGACCCCGCCCTGCTCGACCAGCTCCCGCCTCGCCGCCGTCATGGCCGGCGCGCCCCAGCGGATCAGGGAAGCCCTCATCACCGCGTTCGACATCCAGGCCCTGTATAACAAGGAAATGGACCAGGTCACCATATGGGCGAGCCATCACCGAAGACACCCCCCGCACCGTCGCCGCGCTCCTCGCCGACCCCCGCACCGACGACGACACCGGCCACGCCCCCGCCGTCAGCCCGGCCCACCGCTCCGCCGCCGTTTCACATTCAGGACCCGGCCCTATAATCCCCCAAATCCTCCCACAAGCCCGAATCCTCCCAGATGACAAAGGTTATGTTCGTACCGACGAGCGAAATACGGTTCGGGCGTGTACTCCGGACCCGGCTACGGCAGATCGTGCAGCGAGCCGGAACGAGCCCGCCCAGCCTAGCCGGGCCGTCCGCGGAACGAGCAGCGTACGACGGATGGCGTTCAGCCGTTCTTACCAGACTCCTTGGCCGGCCCACGTGGAGCGCCGGCACGATAGCGGCGGGTGTAGACGAAGCCGCACATCGCGACGATCACCGCGACGCAGCTGAACGCGGCCGCGGCTAGCGCCGACGGCTCAGCCACCGAACGCCGAGCCGCCGCCGCCCGGACCGTCGGCGAGGGCCGCGCGGCGGCCGCCGGGGCGGGCGGCTGGACCGGCCCGACCAGCGTCCCGACCGGGGCGACCTTGCCGTCTGCCGCGAACCCCCAGTTGAGCAGGGTCTCCGCCGAGCTGATCTCGGTCAGCGCCGGGCAGTGCAGCAGGGTCACGATGAGCGTGACGCCGTGCCGCCTGGCCATCCCGATATACGTGGCGCCCGCGGCGCTGGTCCAGCCGATCTTGCCGCCGATGGCCCCGGGGTAGCTGCTCAGCAGCGAGTCCTGGTTGTACAGGCCGACGGACTTGTGCTTGCTGATGGGGAACAGCCCGCCGGTCGTCTCGTCGTACTTCAGGAACGCGGGCAGCCGCAGGGCCTGCCGGGCGATCAGGGCCAGGTCGTACGCGGAGGTGTGCTGGCCCGGGGCGTCCAGGCCGTTCGGGTCGACGGCAACGGTGTCGTCCGCTTGCAGGTGCCGCGCCTCGGCGTTGATCAGCGCCATGCCCTGGCTGTAGGACCCCACCGCCTGGGTCAGGGCGATCGCCGCGTCGTTGGCGGAGATGGTCAGCAGCGCGGTGAACAGCTCGGACACCTCGTACGCGTGCCCGGCCAGCAGGCCCACCACGTTCGGCACGGTCGAGGTGGCCAGCTTGCTGGCGACCACCATGGCGTCCGGGTTCAGCTGCGGGATCAGCGTGATCGCGGTCAGCACCTTGAGCGTGCTGGCCGGCCGGTACCAGCCGTGCGGGTCCTTGGCGGCGAGCACCTGGCCAGTCCCGGCGTCCGCGATGACGAACGCCGAGGCGTGCACGTTGGGCAGCCGCGGCACGGACGGCGCCGCGTTGACGATCACGCCCCGGGCGGACAGCTGCGGTCCGCCGATGGCCTGCGGCAGGTTAGACGGGGCCGTGGCCGGAGCCGTGACCCACCTGTCGGGCGAAGCCGTGGCCGGAGCGCCGGACGCCCGACCGGAAGCACCACCGGACGCCGTCGCCGCGGGGACCGCGACCCCGGCCGCAGCGGGGGCCGCGACCCCGAGCGCCGCGACCCCGAGAACCGCCGCCAGCGCCAGCAACGCGCCTGCCATCGCGGGCGCCCCGCGCGGCGGGATCCGGTCCGGCATGAGCCTGCGAGCTCCCGTCCTGGGTGGACTACCCTACCTCGAAGTAACCTGGGCATATGGAACGAACGTCGGAGTCCGGGCTCCCCATCGCCCCCGTCTACGACGAGAGCAAGCTTACGGACTTCAAGCCCGAAACCAAGCTCGGCAAGCCGGGAGAGTACCCGTTCACTCGCGGTGTGTATCCGCGCATGTACGTCGACCGCCCCTGGACCATGCGGCAGTACGCGGGCTTTGCGACGGCGAAGGAGTCCAACCGCCGGTACCACGAGCTGATCGAGGCGGGCACCACGGGGCTGTCCGTGGCCTTCGACCTGCCGACGCAGATGGGGTACGACTCCGACGCCCCCATCGCGCACGGCGAGGTCGGCAAGGTCGGGGTGGCCATCGACACCACCGAGGACATGCGCGCGCTCTTCGAGGGGATCCCGCTCGGCGAGGTGTCCACGTCGATGACCATCAACGCGCCCGCCGCGGTCCTGCTGCTGATGTACCAGGCCGTGGGGGAGGAGCAAGGTGTCCCCCGAGAACGGCTGACCGGGACGATCCAGAACGACGTGCTCAAGGAGTACATCGCGCGCGGGACCTACATCTACCCGCCGCGCCCTTCGCTGCGCCTGGTCGCCGACACCTTCGCCTACTGCAAGAAGGAGCTCCCCAGGTGGAACACGATCTCCATCTCCGGCTACCACATGGCCGAAGCCGGCGCGACCCCGGTGCAGGAGATCGCGTTCACGCTGGCCAACGCCAGGGAATACGTCCGGGCCGCCCTCGCGTCCGGCCTCGACGTCGACGAGTTCGGCCCCCGGCTCTCCTTCTTCTTCGTCGCGCGGACCACGCTGCTCGAGGAGGTCGCCAAGTTCCGCGCCGCCCGCAGGCTGTGGGCCAACATCATGAAAAACGAGTTCAAGGCCAACGACCCCAGGTCGCAGATGCTCAGGTTCCACACCCAGACCGCCGGCGTCCAGCTCACCGCGCAGCAGCCCGAGGTGAACCTGATCAGGGTGAGCCTGCAGGCCCTGGCGGCGGTGCTCGGCGGGACCCAGTCCCTGCACACCAACTCCTACGACGAGGCGCTCGCCCTGCCCAGCGCCAAGGCGGCCAGGCTGGCGCTGCGCACCCAGCAGGTGATCGCCTACGAATCCGACCTGACCGCGACGGCGGACCCGTTCGCCGGCTCCTACGCGATCGAGTCGATGACCGATGACATCGAAGCCTCGGCCAAGCAGCTGATGGACCGCATAGAGGACATGGGCGGGGCGGCGGCGGCCATAGAACGCGGTTTCCAGAAGGCCGAGATCGAGGGGGCCGCCTATCGCGTCGCCAAGGAGATCGACGAGGGCGAGCGGGTGGTGGTCGGCGTGAACAAGTTCACCGCCGACGGCGATGACGAGTACCAGCCGCTGCGCGTCGACCCGTCCATCGAGGCCGAACAAGCCGAAAGGCTCGCCCGCCTCCGTGACCAGCGAGACGCACAAGCATTCACCCGCGCAATTGCGTCACTCAAATCCGCCGCCGCCGGGACCGAGAACGTGCTTTACCCGCTCCGCGACGCGCTGCGCGCAGGCGCCTCACTGGGCGAGGTCTGCGACGCATTGCGCGAAATATGGGGTGAGTACCAGCCCGGAGAAATCTGACCGCCTGAATATTCCGGGGACTGGAGGCCGCCATGGCTATCGAGTGGAATCCCTCTCACGGCGCGACGCTCGGCGTCGAATGGGAGGTTCAGCTAATCGACAACGAGACCAGGATGCTCCGCCAGGAGGCGGGCAAGCTGCTGGCCGAACTCCCGGTGGCAGCCGACACGGGCGAGCATCCCCACATCCGCCACGAGCTGATGCAGTCCACCCTTGAGGTGGTCACCGGCATTTGCAGCACGGTCTCGGAAGCGAAACAGGACCTGGCCAGGACCATCAGCGATCTCCAGCGGATGGCGGCCGAGCACGGTATCCTATTGGCATGCGCCGGGACCCACCCGGTGAGTGACTGGCGTGACGCGACGATGGCGCCTATCCAGCGCTATGCGGAGCTTGTTGAACAATTGCAGTGGCTTGCCCGCCGGATTCAGACCTTCGGCGTGCACGTCCACGTGGGTATTCGGCATGGGCGCAAGGCGATTCCGATCATCAATGCCCTCGCCGCTTACCTACCGCATTTTCTCGCGATAACCGCGTCGAGCCCGTTCTGGTGCGGGTATGACACGGGGCTCGCCTCCAGCCGGGCGGTAACCTTCGGCGCGCTGCCGACGGCCGGGCCGCCGCACCGGCTGGCGGACTGGAGACAGTTCGAGGACTACATGGACACCCTGCTGCGCGCGGGGACGATCCGCAGCATCAAGGAGGTCTGGTGGGACATCAGGCCGCACCCGGACTTCGGCACCGTCGAGATCCGCATGTTCGACGGCGTGCCGACGCTCCGCGAGGTCGGCATGGTCGCCGCGCTCTCGCAGTGCCTGGTCCAGCTCTTCGACACCCAGCTGGACCGGGGCTATACGCTGCCGTCCCCGTCCTCCTGGGTGGTCATGGACAACAAGTGGCGCGCGGCGCGGTACGGGCTGGATGCGGTCGTGATCACTGACGAGGCCGGCGCCACGGCGCCGCTCCGCGACGAGCTTTTTGAGCTCCTCCACGAGCTCGAGCCGGTAGCCTTGAGGCTGGGTTGCCTCGAGGAACTGTCCGTGGCCTTCGAGGTGCTCGAGCACGGAGCCTCTTACGAGCGGCAGAGGGCCGTCTACGCACGCACAGGGGACCTAGCGAGCGTGGTCGACGCCCTGGTGACCGAGTTCGCGGACAACAGATTCTGCACGCACGGGGATGGTGGGCATGGCAGGTAATGACCTAGCCGCGGATCTGGACGCGTTCCTGGCCGAGAATTCCGACGAGCTCATCGAGTTCCGCCGCGACCTGCACATGCACCCTGAGCTCGCGCACGCCGAGTACCGCACCACCCGCCGGGTCGCGCTGCGCCTGGCCGCGGCGGGCCTTCGCCCGGTGATCTTCCCTAAGGGCACCGGCCTGTACGTCGACATCGGCTCTGACCAAAATTCTTATGCCGAACGACCGGTGGTAGCCCTCCGCGCAGACCTCGACGCGCTCCCAATGGCCGACGAGAAGGACGTCCCCTACGGTTCGACGGTGACGAACGTCTGCCACGCGTGCGGCCACGACGTGCACGTCACCGTACTGACCGGCGCGGCCCTGTTCCTGGCCGCCCAGGGCGCCGACGGCCAGCTTCCTGGTCGGGTCAGGCTCATCTTCCAGCCGGCGGAGGAGACCGCGACCGGCGCGCTCGACGTGATCGAGGCCGACGCCCTCGCCCCCGTCGGCCGCATCTTCGCCCTGCACTGCGACCCTCGGCTGGACGCCGGGCAGCTCGGCGTGCGCTCCGGCGCGATCACCGCCGCCTGCGACAAGGTCGAGGTGAAGCTGTCGGGGCCCGGTGGGCACACCGCCCGGCCGCACCTGACCGCGGACCTGGTGTACGCGCTCGCCAAGATCGTCACCGACGTGCCTGCGGCGCTGTCGCGGCGGGTCGACCCGCGGTCCAGCCTCAGCCTGGTCTGGGGCCGGATCAGCGCGGGGACCGCGCCCAACGCGATCCCCGACAGCGGGGTCGCCGAGGGGACCGTCCGCTGCCTGGACGACGAGGCCTGGCACAGCGCACCCGACCTGCTCAAGGGGATCGTCGACTCGATCGCCGCCGCGTACGGCGTGAACGCCGAGCTGAGCTACCGGCGCTCCGTGCCGCCCACGGTCAACGACCAGGCCAGCGCGGCCATGATCGCCGCCGCGGCGCTGGACGTGCTAGGCGCGGGCTCAGTTGTCCAGAGTCCGCAGAGCCTCGGCGGCGAGGACTTCGCCTGGTACCTGGAATCGGTCCCCGGCGCGCTGGCCAGGCTCGGCACCCGGGTCCCTGGCTCGGTCGTCTCGCACGACCTGCACCAGCCGACCTTCGACGTGGACGAGCGGGCCATCGGCGTGGGTGTGCGCGTGATGGCGGCCACCGCGATCAACGCCCTGTGGGACGACGGCGCGATGGTCGCCCAGCCGCTGCCGGGTGTCACCGGCGCCTAGGGCGGTTAGGCTAGATGAATCCGCCGTTACCGGGGCGGATCCATCGTGGAAAGTGCGGCAGCATGGCTCCTGACTCCGCCCGGCCGCGCCGGGCCCGGCGCTCCCAGGGCCAGGCTGGCCAGGTGCAGACCTTCCGTTCGCCGACCGCCCTGGTCGTCTGGGTGGTATGGCTGCTCTTCGCCGTGGCCAACTGGATCGACATCGCCGTCCAGGGCCGGGATCACCTGTCCGCGGTCGCGGCGGCGCTCCTGCTGCTGGTCACGGGGATCGCCTACACCACCGCGCAGCGGCCCAGGGTCATCGCGGACGCTGACGGGGTGACCGTCAGGAACCCGCTCCGGGATCACCGGATCACCTGGGCCTCGATATCCAAGGTCGACCTGATCGACGTGCTGCGGGTGCACTGCGACTGGGGTTCCCAGGTCGGGGTGCCGCCGGGCACCAAGGGCCGCTCCAAGATCATCACCTCGTGGGCTGTGCACTACTCGCGTCGGCGCCAGTTCGCAGCCGACGCCAGGACCCGCCGCGCGTCCCGGGGCCGCCGATCGCCCTTCGGCCTGCCCTACGGCACTCCGGCCAGCAGCGCGGGCGCGTCGTCCGAGGCGGAGGCGGAGAAGGTCGTCAAGACGCTCAACGAGCGCGCGACCGCCGCCCAGGCCGAGGCGGTCTGGGCGAGCGGCACCGTGCCGATCGCCGGGTCCGGCACCGCGAACGGCACCTCGCCAGCCGCCCGGGTCGAGGCCGCCGAGGCCACCGTCGGGACCATGGGAAGTCCCGGCATCATCAGCGTGCCTGCGTCGCCGACCAGCACCTGGAGCTGGCCGGCCATCCTGGCGATCGTCATCCCCGCGCTGATCCTGCTGGTGGTCTGCCTCGCCTGAGGCCGCGTCCGCCCGGCCGTGGACCGCGCTCCCCTCAGGCCGCGTCCCGCCCGCTCATCGACCGCGCCCCGCCCGTTCGGCTGAGGCCGCGTCCGCCCGGCCGCTAGGTCCAGGGCGGCTCTACCCGCGCGTTCGAGTCGCCCATCTTGGCGCACGGCAGCTCCCGAAGCCCCTTCACGTAATCGGCCGGGGCCCCCGCCTTCTCCGCGCTGTCGGCCAGGATCCCGACGTTCCTCGCCGACGGCAGCCCGCCCTCGTAGAAGTTGAGCACGTACAGCCAGGCCAGCACGTCCCCTTCGAGGGCCTGCACGCGGACCTTGGCCTTGCGGTAGTAGCCGAGCGTAACGCCGTCCCAGTTGTCGAGTTCCTTCTCGTCGATCTCGAACATGTCGTACAGCACGACGAACACCCGAGACCCGGGCTCCTCGACGACCGTGGCGAGCGCTCCGTCCCAGCCGATGTCCTCCCCGCCGAACGTCAGCCGCCATCCTTCCAGCCAGCCGGTTCCCCGTTGCGGTGAATGCGGGCAGCGCACGAGCATCTGCTCGGGGTCCATGTTGCTGCCGTAGGCCGCGTACAGTGCCACGGGGGCAGCGTACGGCGTCCCGCCGCGGAACGCCGCGCCCGATACCCAACCGCGATCAGCGCAGGGGGAGAATGACCAATCGTGACCCTGTCACGCCAGACCATCGCGATCCTCGGCGGCGGGCCGGGCGGTTACGAGGCCGCCCTCGTCGCGGCCCAGCTCGGCGCCGAGGTGACCCTCGTCGATTCCGACGGCCTCGGCGGGGCCTGCGTGCTCACCGACTGCGTGCCCTCCAAGTCGCTCATCGAGACGTCCAACGCGATGACACTGCTGAACCGGGCCGCCGGGCTCGGCATCGCCACCGGCGGGCTGGCCACCGTCAACGCCGCCCGCCTGTACGAACGGGTCACCAACCTGGCCCGGGCGCAGTCCCGCGACATCACCGCCAGGGTCGCGGCCGAAGGCGTCAGGGTGATCAACGCCCACGGCCGCCTGGCCGGCCAGGGAACGGTCCGGGCGGGCGATGAGGAGATCAGGGCGGACGCGATCCTGATCGCCACCGGCGCGATGCCCCGCGTGCTGCCCGGGTCAGAGCCCGACGGGGAGCGCATCCTGAACTGGCGGCAGCTCTACGACCTGACCGAGCTGCCCAGGGACCTGATCGTGGTCGGCTCGGGCGTGACCGGGGCCGAGTTCGCCAGCGCCTACCAGGCGCTCGGCTCGCGGGTCACCCTGGTGTCCTCGCGGGACCGGGTGCTGCCGCAGGAGGACGAGGACGCGGCCAGCCACATCGAGGACGTCTTCCGCCGCCGCGGGATGACGGTCCTCGGCCGTTCGCGGGCGAAAGGCGTGAGCCGCGACGGGGATGGCGTCACCGTGACCCTAGACGACGACAGGAAGCTGGCAGGCAGCCACTGCCTGCTCACCGTGGGCATGATCCCGCGGACCGAAGGCTGCGGGCTCGACGAGGCCGGGGTCAAGGTCGACGCCCACGGGTTCATCCACGTCGACCGCGTGTCCCGGACGTCGGTGCCGGGCGTCTACGCGGCCGGGGACTGCACCGGCGTGATGATGCTGGCCTCGGTCGCGGCCATGCAGGGCCGGATCGCGATGTGGCACGCGCTCGGCGAGGCGGTCCACCCGATCCGGCTCGACCACGTCGCCGCCACGATCTTCACTGACCCCGAGATCGCCACCATCGGCTTGACCCAGCGCGCGGTCACCGCGGGCGAGGTCTCGGCCCGGGTGCTCAAGCTGCCGCTGGCCACCAACCCGCGGGCCAAGATGGCCGGGGTGACCGACGGCTTCGTGAAGCTGCTGTCCAGTCCCGGCACCGGCGTGATCCTCGGCGGCGTGGTCGTCGCGCCGCGCGCCAGCGAACTGATCCTCGCCGTGTCCATCGCCGTCGAGCAGCGCCTCACCGTCGAGCAACTGGCCCAGACCTTCGCGGTCTACCCCTCCCTGTCCGGCAGCCTCACCGAGGCCGCCAGGAAGCTGATGGAGTTCACCCCCGACATTCCTTAGACCCCGGCCCGGCCTAAAGACGCGTTAGACCTCCGCCCCAAAGACACCCTGGACCCCCGCTCCAAAGACACCCTGGACCCGCCGCAAAGACACCCTGGACCCCCGCCGCAAAGTAAAGTATGTTTTACGTAAAGGCTGCTTGACATCGCGAGATATGTAAAGGTACCTTGACATCATACGGAAACGGTCCGGATGAAGGGCAAGGTGATCGAGATGACGGCACACCAGTGGACAATGCTTACCGTGATCGGCCTCGCGGCGTGCTGGGGCGCCGTCGCCCTGACCTGGCTCGCCGCCGCGATCTTCTGGGAGCCTCAGGCCCCCGCGGAGCGCTCCCGCGTAACGTGGGCCGGGACCTCGCTCGGCCTGCTCATCGTGCTCGCGGTGGACTTCGCCGTACCCAAGGCCGACCTGGACTCCCTGGCGGTGCACACGCCCTGGGTTCGCCTCCTGGGGCTGGCCATCCTGGCGGCCGCCGCGGCGTTCACCGTCTGGGCCAGGCTCACGCTGGGCGTGATGTGGAGCGCCTCGCCCACGGTCAAGCAGGAGCACAAGCTGCGCACCGGCGGTCCCTACGCCGTCACCAGGCACCCCATTTACACCGGGATGCTGAGCATGCTGCTCGGTAGCACCCTGCTGGCCGGGGCCGGGCGCTGGATCGTCGCCTTCCCCGTGTATATCGTGCTGGTCGAGATCAAGCTCCACATCGAGGAACGCCTCATGCTGGCCGAATTCCCCGACGATTACCCTGGCTACCGCCGGCGGGTCCCTCAGCTCGTACCGGGCCTGCACTGGATCCACTGATCGCGCGTCACCCCGGCCTGGGCGGTCCTCAGTGCGAGGGCCGGCCCAGGTCGGGGTCGTTTGGCGCCTCGAGCCCGTAGCGGCGCAGCCTGGAGACGCGGATGTCGTCGGCGTACATCGCGACGATGCCCACGCTGCAGATCAGGAACAGCGCGGGCACCGCGATGTGGATCCACAGCGCGCCGGGGAGCGCGGCGAGCGCGGCGGCAATGGGCAGCATGACGAGCAGGTGACGCAGCGTCAGCCGGCTCCGCCACCCGGCGTCCGTCAGCTCGTGCCGCACCCACTGCCGATAACGGTCCGGCAGCCGGACGCCGAGCGCGAACAGCATCTTCCGCCCCGCGCTCGGATCCCCGGGGAGCCTGGCCATCGCACCTCAGTCCTTAATCCTTGAGCTCGCAGATGGGCGCGCCGGCCGCGACCGTCTGGCCCACGGTCACCGCGAGGCCGGTAACCGTGCCGTCCTTGTGCGCGGTCAGCGGCTGCTCCATCTTCATCGCCTCGAGGACCACGATCACGTCGCCGGCCGACACCCGCTCCCCGTCCGCGACCGCGATCTTGACGATCGTGCCCTGCATGGGACTTACCACCGTGCTAGCCCGGGGGGACGACCCCCCGGAACCCCCCGATCTTGGGGGGAAGCCTTTCCCCCCAAACCCCCTCGGCCCCCCTGGCCCCCTCGGCCCCCCAAGCCCCCCTGGCCCCCTCGGCCCCCGCTCACGCGCGGGAACCGTCGCCCCCGTACTCCCCCGGGGAACAACCACCTCGAGGCGTTTCCCGCCCACCTCGACCGTGATTGCCTCCCGGTCCGGCGCCGCGGCCGTCTCGGCGGGCGCCTGGGTGGGCATCGCGGCGGCGAATTCGGTCTCGATCCAGCGGGTGTGCACCCGCAGCGGCTCGCCGGCGAACGCCGGGTCGACCGCCACGGCCCGGTGGAAGGGCAGCACCGTGGGCATCCCGCCGACCTCGAACTCAGCCAGCGCGCGGGCGGCCCGCTGCAGCGCCTGGGTGCGGCTGGCCCCCGTCACGATCAGCTTGGCGATCAGCGAGTCGAACACCTGCGGGACCGTTTGACCGCTCGCGTACCCGGAGTCAAGCCTGACCCCCGGCCCCGACGGGGGGCTCCAGGTGGTGATCGTGCCCGGGGCCGGCAGGAAGTTCCGGCCGGGGTCCTCGGCGTTGATCCGGAACTCGATCGAATGCCCCCTGGCCGGCGGGTCGTCGTAGCCGAGCGGCGCGCCGTCGGCGATGCGGAACATCTCGCGCACCAGGTCGAGGCCCGTGATCTCCTCGCTGACCGGATGCTCGACCTGCAGCCGGGTATTGACCTCGAGGAAGCTGATCGTGCCGTCCTGCCCGACGAGGAACTCGCAGGTGCCCGCGCCCACGTACCCCGCCAGCCGGAGGATCTCCTTCGACGCGCGGTACAGTACCTCGACCTGCCGCGCCTCCAAGAACGGCGCCGGAGCCTCCTCGACGAGCTTCTGGTGCCTGCGCTGCAGCGAGCAGTCCCTGGTCGAGACGACCACCACGTGGCCGTACGCGTCGGCCAGGCACTGCGTCTCCACGTGCCGCGGCCGGTCCAGGTACCGCTCGGCGAAGCACTCGCCCCGGCCGAACGCCGCGGTGGCCTCGCGGACCGCCGACTCGTAGAGGTCGCCCACCTCCTCCTCGCGCCACGCCACCTTCAGCCCGCGCCCGCCGCCGCCGAACGCGGCCTTGATCGCGACGGGGAACCCGAACTCGCGCCCGAAGGCCCTGACCTCCTCGGCGTCCCGCACCGGCTCGGCCGTGCCCGGGGTGAGCGGCGCCCCGGCCTGGCGGGCGATGTGCCGCGCGCGCACCTTGTCGCCGAGCGCCTCGATCGCGTCCGGCGGCGGGCCGATCCAGGTCAGGCCTGCCGCGACGACCGCCCGGGCGAAGCTGGCGTTCTCCGCGAGGAACCCGTAGCCCGGGTGCACGGCGTCCGCGCCGGACTCCAGCCCCACCTTGATGATCTTGTCGATGTCCAGGTAGGTCTCCGGGCCGGTCACTCCGGCCAGCGAGTACGCCTCGTCGGCCATCGTGACGTGCAGCGCGTCCAGATCCGGCTCGGCGTACACGGCCACGCTGGCCAGGCCGGCGTCGCGGCAGGCCCGCACGACACGCACCGCGATCTCGCCGCGGTTCGCGATGAGGACCTTGCGCACGACGGCCTCCCTGGTTCGACTGCGCGGCTGTGGCGGTTTATCCCCAGAGAGTGTAATGACATGCGCATATTGCCTCCGGCAGAATCCTTTGGGTATCGCTGCCGCTGGCGACTCCCTGGGAGCCGACGCTACCCGGCGTGATGGCGGACTGCCGGCCCGCGACGGCGTGCGGACGGTCCGGGCGTGTTTGTACCGGCAGATGGCATTGTGCGCGCCGGTCGCGACGTAGCCTTAGTTCGTGGTCACCGGGCAGTGACGACTCCGGGAAGGGTTCCGGTGCCTTACCGCTCCCGCCTCTCAACCGAAGTGTGATCTCCGGTACGTAGAGTAAGCACCACACCGGTCGGGAGGCTGCCCGCAGGGGCTGGGGACCCGGTCGTCGCTGGCGCCGGGTAATCCGCGACGTCGGCGACTATTCGTTACGACGAGGTAACGAACGCGTGAACTAGCCATCTGTCCAGGGCCAGCACGCGTTGACCAGATAAGGACCAGCGAGGCGGAGGGGAAGGAGCCCGGGTGCGCCGGATCACCTCGGGAGACCGGGTATGAGCGTGCTTGGCATGCTGGCGTGGTTCGCCGCGGCGGCCAGCCTCTGGCTCGGCGCCCGCAGGCACGAGGGCGCCGTCGCGCGGGGGTACCGGTGGCTGGCGGCCGCCGCCGTGCTCTACTGCGCCGGGCTCGTCCTGGCGGAGCTCCTCGGCAGCACGCTGAATCCGACCTCGAGCCTGTCGTTCGCGGACCTGCCGTCGCTGCTGGCGCTGGCGGCCGCCGCGATCGGCATCACGGTGCTGGCCGGGGCGGAGAAGGACGCGGAGACCGGTTCCGCCGCGCCCGGCGGGCCTGACGGATCCGCGGGACCTAGCCCGGGGGCATCCGGGGGCTCCGTCCTGCCGGGACTGGCCGACGGCTACGTCATGGCGGTCGCCTTGCTGGTGATCGGCTGGGTCACCCAGTTCAGCGACGAGTTCCACCGGTCCGGTGAGCGGCCGGGAATCTTCCTGATCGCGCTGATCCATCCGCTGGCGGACCTGGCCGTGCTCGGCGCGCTGCTGCCCATGGTCACGGCGGCCTGGCGGCGGGCGCTGCTGCCTTACCTGGCCCTGCTGGCCGCCGGGGTGGGCGACGCCCTCGCGGTCGGCCAGCGGGTGGCGGGCGGGCACCTGGGCATCGCGGCGCAGCTGATGCCCGTGATCGCGGCGGTGCTGCTCGCCGCGGCGCCCTGGCGAGTAACCGAGCCCGGCTGGACCCGCAGGACCGCGAACTCGGCGGCGACCGCCGTCATCGCGGCGGCGACCGCGTCGGTTGCCACCGTGGTGGTCATCGCGACCGGCCTGGCCGGCGGGCCTGCGTCCGGGGTCGCGCTGGTCGTGGCGGGCGGGGCCGGCGTGCTCGTGCTCTCTGCGCGGGTCTTCATGCTGGTCAGGGAAAACGGGATGGCCCTGGGGAGATGGCGGGAATCCAGCAGGAACCTGCGCGACCTGGCCAGCCGGACCGGCAACATCGTCCTGGTGTGCGAGCCGGACGGGGTGATCAGGCAGGCGAGTAAGGCGGTCGCGGACTACGGCTACACGCCGGCGCAGCTGGTCGGCCGGCGGCTGCCGGACCTGGTTCACCCCGAGGACCACGCCACCGTGCTGGCGGCGATGCGGCTCGCCCTCGGCGAGCCCCGCACCGACCAGCCCGCCGAAGCCGACCAGGCCGAGGGCCCGGGTTCCGCGGACCCCGGCCGCTTCCCGGCCCGGGTGCGCGCCGCCGACGGGACCTGGCGGCACGTCGAGGCCGCCGTGCTCAGGTACCAGGTGCCCGGTTCGCCCGGGCTGCTCGTCACCGCCCGCGACGTCAGCGACCAGGTCGCGCTCCGCCAGCAGGTCGCGCACCTGACCTTCCACGACGGGCTGACCGGCCTGCCCAATCGTGCCTACGTGGAGGAGCGGACGCGGGACCTGCTAGGCGACGTCGCCGCGGCCCGGCGGGCCGGCGTGGTCTTCCTCGACCTGGACCGCTTCACCGCGGTCAACGACTCGGTGGGCCACGGGGCCGGCGACCTCGTCCTCGCGCAGGCGGCCCGGCGGCTCCGCGCGGTCGCCCCGGTCCACGACACGGTTGCGCGCTGGGGCAGTGACGAGTTCGCCGTGCTGGTCGAGGACGCCGGGAGCGTGCAGGAGGTCGCGGAGATCGCGGAGCGGCTGGCGGACGCGGTCGCCGCCGAGCCGTTCCGGGTGGCCGGCCAGCAGATCTCGCTCACCGCCAGCGCCGGCGTCGCGCTCGCCGAGGCCGGGCCTGACAGCCCGCCCGGGCTGGTGCTGCGCAACGCGGACGTGGCGATGTCACGTGCCAAGGAGGCCGGCGGCGACCGGGTGGAGATCTACGCCGCGCACATGCACGCGGACGTGGTGCGCAGGCTCGAGATCGTCAGCGAGCTGCAGCGGGCCATCACCAACGGCGAGCTCACCCTCCAGTACCAGCCGGTCATCGACCTGGCGACGTCGCAGGTCGCCGGGGCCGAGGCGCTGGTCCGCTGGTGGCGCGAAGGCCAGGACGTACCGCCGCGCGAGTTCCTCGGCGCGGCCGAGGAATCGGGCCTGATCGTGCCCATCGGCGAGTGGGTGCTCCGCGAGGCCTGCGCCCAGGGCGCCGCATGGTGGCGGGTCTCCGCCGGGATCGGGGTCTCCGTCAACCTGTCGGCCCGGCAGATCACCGCCCCCCTGTTCACGGCGCGGGTGGCCGCGATCCTGGCGGAGACCGGCCTGCCGGCGGGAGCACTCACGGTCGAGGTCAACGAGCGGATCCTGGTCGAGGAGGACGACCTGATCGTCGACCGGCTCGCCGAACTACACCGCCTGGGCATCCGGATGGCGATCGACGACTTCGGCACCGGTTACGCCTCGCTGGCCTACCTGCGGCAGCTTCCGCTGGACACGATCAAGATCGACCCCTCGTTCGTCGCGGGCCTCGGCCACGACGAGACACTCACCCTGCTCACCAGGACCGTGGTGCAGGTGGGGCACGAACTCGGCCTGCGGGTCGTCGCCGAGGGCATCGAGCAGCCGCGCCAGCTCGCCGCGCTGCGCGAGATGGGCTGCGGCTACGGCCAGGGTTTCCTGGTGGCCCCGCCGATGCCGGCGTCCGGCGTCGAAGCGCTGATCACCAAGGCCGACGGCGGAGAAACGAGCGGAGCGTCTCGGAATGTGAGACAACCGGCGTGATCGGTTGACGTCCGGACTCCCGGCAGTAAGGTGGTACGCGTGACTCACCCGAGCATCCTCGTACTTGGCCGGCGCGCAGGCGGCTGACCAAGACAGCTCACTGCGCGCTCCCCTCGACTGCCGCCAGGCACGAGGGGCTTTTTTATGCCGCTGACTCCGGAGCCGATGGAGAGGTACCGATGACTGAGCAGATGTCCGGCCGCAAGGGACCGGGCGGCGAGCGGCCGACCGCCGCGAGCGGCCCTCCCGCCGGGAGCCCGGCGCCCAGCCCGCGGGACCTGGCCGCCCGTTCGCCGCACCGCGACAGCGGGCGCACCGCCGCCGACCAGCCGCAGGCCGCGGGCCTGCCGGGCCCCGGCCCGGCCAGCAACGGCCCGGCCACTAACGGCACAGCCAGCAACGGCGTAGCCGCCGCCGCTACCGCCCCCGCGGTGACCGCGCCGGCCGAGCCGCCGCGGGTGCATGCCAGCCCGGCCGCCGTCCGGGCCACGGGCGCCCAGGCGCTGGTGTACGCGCTTGAGCGGGTGGGCGCGGACGTGGTGTTCGGCATTCCCGGCGGGGCGATCCTGCCCGCCTACGACCCGCTGCTGGACTCCAAGGCGATCAGGCACATCCTGGTCAGGCACGAGCAGGGCGCGGGCCACGCGGCCACCGGGTACGCGCAGGCCACCGGGCGCGTCGGCGTGTGCATGGCGACCAGCGGGCCGGGCGCGACCAACCTGGTCACCCCCATCGCCGACGCCTACATGGACTCCGTCCCGATCGTGGCGATCACCGGCCAGGTGTCCTCGAACCTGATCGGCACCGACGGCTTCCAGGAGGCCGACATCTCCGGGATCACCATCCCGATCACCAAGCACAACTTCCTGGTCACCAGGGCCGGGGACATCGCCCGCACCATCGGCGAGGCGTTCCACGTGGCCTTGACCGGCCGGCCGGGGCCGGTGCTGGTCGACATCGCCAAGGACGCCATGCAGGCGACCACGGAGTTCAGCTGGCCGGTCCCGTTCGACCTGCCCGGGTACCACCCGGTCACCAGGCCGCACGCCAGGCAGGTGCGCGAGGCCGCGCGGCTGATCAGCGAGGCCAGGCGGCCGGTGCTGTACGTGGGCGGCGGCGTTATCAAGGCCCGCGCGGCCGCGCAGCTGCGGGAGCTGGCCGAGCTGACCGGTATCCCGGTGGTCACCACGCTGATGGCCAGGGGCGCGTTCCCCGACAAGCACCCGCAGCACCTGGGCATGCCCGGGATGCACGGCACGGTGGCGGCGGTCGGCGCGCTGCAGAAGGCCGACCTCATCGTCGCGCTCGGCACGCGTTTCGACGACCGGGTGACCGGCAAGCTCGACACGTTCGCTCCCGGCGCGCTGATCGTGCACGCGGACATCGACCCGGCCGAGATCTCCAAGAACCGCCGGGCCGACGTGCCGATCGTGGGCGACTGCCGTGAGGTGATCGCCGACCTGATCGCGGCCATCCGGGCCGAGCACGAGCAGGGACAGCGCCCCGACCTGGCGGCCTGGCAGGCCCAGACCGATTCCTGGCGGACGACCTACCCGCTCGGCTACGACTCGCCGGCCGACGGCTCGCTCGCGCCGCAGTACGTGATCGAGCGGATCGGCAAGATCGCGGGCCCGCAGGCGCTGTACGTGGCCGGGGTCGGGCAGCACCAGATGTGGGCGGCCCAGTTCATCGACTACGAGCACCCGCGGACCTGGATCAACTCCGGCGGGCTCGGCACCATGGGCTTCGCCGTGCCGGCCGCGATGGGCGCCAAGGTCGGCTGCCCGGACGCCACCGTGTGGGCGATCGACGGCGACGGGTGCTTCCAGATGACCAACCAGGAGCTGGCCACCTGCGCCCTGGAGGGCATCGCGATCAAGGTCGCGATCATCAACAACGGCAGCCTCGGCATGGTCAGGCAGTGGCAGACGCTGTTCTACAACGAGCGCTACTCCAACACGGACCTTCATCCAGGGGGGGACGGGGGACGGGCAGTCCCCCCGTGCGCGGGGGGTCCAGGGGGGTCGTCCCCCCGGATCAACAGGGCACGCGCGTCCCGGACTTCGTCAAGCTCGCCGAGGCGTACGGGTGCGAGGGCATCCGCTGCGAGGAGACGGGCGACGTCGACCGGGTCATCGAGCGGGCCATGGCCATCGACGACCGCCCGGTCGTGCTCGATTTCGTGGTGCACAAGGACGCCATGGTCTGGCCGATGGTCGCCGCGGGCACGTCCAACAACGACATCAAGTTCGCGCGCGGCCTGGCGCCCGACTGGGGAGGACGAGAGGAATGACCCTCCACACGCTGTCCGTGCTGGTCGAGAACAAGCCAGGCGTCCTGGTGCGGATCGCCGGCCTGTTCTCGCGGCGCGGCTTCAACATCGACTCGCTGGCGGTCGGGCCGACCGAGCACGAGGAGATCTCCCGCATCACCATCGTGGTCAACTGCGAGGAGCACCCGCTCGAGCAGGTGACCAAGCAGCTGAACAAGCTCATCAACGTGCTGAAGATCGTCGAGCTCGAGCCGGGCGCCACCGTGCAGCGCGAGCTGCTCCTGGTCAAGGTCAGGGCCGACGCCGAGAGCCGGTCGCGGGTGCTCGAGACCGTGAGCCTGTTCCGCGCCCGGGTGGTGGACGTCGCGATCGACGTGATCACGGTGGAAGCCACCGGCGATAAGGATAAGCTCGACGCGCTGGTCAGGGTGCTCGAGCCCTTCGGCATCAAGGAGCTCGTCCAGTCGGGCATGGTGGCCATCGGCCGCGGCAGCCGCTCGATCACCGACCGCGCGCTGCGCCCCGTGGAGCGCAGCGCATAAATCGCGGAGGAATGGTGCTCCGCGGAAGAAAAGGCGCCGTATTTTGACGCCCTTATTTCCGTCAGGCACCGATCTTCCGTGCCAGGTTCGCAAGACAACCCAGGAACGACAAACAGGAAGGCCATTTACGGTGGCAGAGATCTTCTACGACGACAGCGCCGACCTCTCGGTCATCCAGCGCAGGCACGTCGCCGTCCTCGGCTACGGCAGCCAGGGGCACGCGCACGCCCTCTCGCTCCGCGATTCCGGCGTGGACGTGCGCGTCGGGCTGCCCGAAGGCTCGGCGAGCAGGGACAAGGCCGCGAGCGAGGGCCTGCAGGTCACCACCCCGGGGCAGGCGTGCGAGGAAGCCGACCTGATCATGGTCCTGGTCCCCGACCACCTGCAGCGGGAACTGTACGCGGAGGCCATCGCGCCGTCGCTGGTGCCGGGGGACGCGCTGTTCTTCGCCCACGGCCTGAACATCCGCTACCAGCTCATCACGCCGCCGGCCGGCGTGGACGTCTGCATGGTGGCGCCCAAGGCGCCCGGCCACCTGGTCCGGCGTCAGTTCTCCCAGGGCCGCGGCGTACCCGTGCTGGTCTGCGTCGAGCGTGACGCGACCGGTCAGGCGTGGCCGCTGACCCTCGCCTACGCCAAGGCCATCGGCGGGACCCGGGCCGGCGCGCTGAAGAGCACGTTCACCGAGGAGACCGAGACCGACCTGTTCGGCGAGCAGACCGTGCTCTGCGGCGGCGTCGCCGAGCTGATCAAGGCCGGGTTCGCGACCCTGGTCGAGGCCGGCTACCAGCCCGAGTCCGCCTACTTCGAGTGCCTGCACGAGATGAAGCTGATCGTCGACCTGATGTACGAGGGCGGCATCTCCAAGATGTACTGGTCGGTGTCCGACACCGCCGAGTACGGCGGGTACACCCGCGGTCCCAGGCTGATCAACGAGCAGACCCGCGAGGAGATGCGCCGCATCCTCGGCGAGATCCAGGACGGCTCGTTCGCGCGCGAGCTGGTCGAGGAGTTCGACGCGGGCAAGCCCAACTTCCTCAAGCGCCGCGAGGCCGAGCACGCCGAGCAGATCGAGCAGGTCGGCGCCCGGCTCCGCCCCCTGATGTCCTGGCTGGCGGAGGACGAGTAGACCGTCATCAATGGCCCGGTGATCCTCCGGCGGCGCGTTTAGCCGGGGCCCCAAGGCGCAGCACTAGGACATAAAAATAGTGTCTCGCATGCTGAGACGGGCGTCTTGAATACGCGCCGATGCTGCAGCGGGTCGGGTAACGTAACAGACACTATGCGGCACTTGGTACTCGTAACCGGCCGCAGCGGGGACCTGTAAGGACCTGATCCAGGGCAGGCCGGCCGCCCGCTGCGGGGTGAGGTGCTGGCCGTAAGTCCCGCTCTGGTTCCCGATCAGGAGCGCATCTCATGTACGACATGTATCCCTGGCACAAGCACGCCGCCGCGGCCGACGCGGGCCAGGCCAGGCGGAGGCCGGCACCGGCGCGAGCGCAGGCGCGGGGGCGGGCGACGCAGGCCGTCCAGGTCGCGCTGGACCGCCGGGACAACGGCGGCGACCCAGAGGGCGCGGCAGCCGCGGCGGCCGCGACAGGCGCGGCCGGTGCGCCCGCAGAGCCTACGGCGGTCCGGGCCCGCCAGTAAGGTTCAGGCATGGGCTCACGAAACATCGCGCTGGCCGTCATCGGCGGGGACGGCATCGGCCCCGAGGTGGTCGCCGAGGCGCTCAAGGTGCTGCGCGCCGCGGCACCCGAGGTCACGATCAGCGAGACCAGCTACGACCTCGGCGCGCGCCGCTGGCACCGCACCGGGGAGACGCTGCCCGACGCGGTCCTCGAGGAGATCAGGGGGCACGACGCGATCCTGCTCGGCGCGGTCGGCGACCCTAGCGTGCCGAGCGGCGTGCTCGAGCGCGGCCTGCTGCTGCGGCTGCGGTTCGAGCTGGACCACTACGTCAACCTGCGCCCGGTGCGGCTCTACCCGGGGGTCGGCTCCCCGCTGGCCGGCGTCAGGCCCGAGTCGGTGGACATCCTGGTCGTCCGGGAGGGCACCGAGGGCCCGTACGCCGGGGCGGGCGGCGTGATGCGCAAGGGCACGCTCGCCGAGATCGCCACCCAGGAGAGCCTGAACACCGCGTTCGGGGTGCAGCGGGTGGCGCGGTACGCCTTCGGCAAGGCCCTGGCCAGGCCGCGCAGGAAGCTGACGCTGGTGCACAAGACGAACGTGCTGACCTACGCCGGCGACCTGTGGCAGCGGACCGTCGACTGGCTGGCCAAGGAGTTCGCCGACGTCGCCGTGGACTACTGCCACGTGGACGCCGCGTCGATGTTCTTCGTCACCGCCCCCGAGCGCTTCGACGTCATCGTCACCGACAACCTGTTCGGCGACATCCTCACCGACCTCGGGGCCGCGGTGGCCGGCGGCATCGGCCTGGCGGCCAGCGGGAACATCAACCCGGAGGGGACCTCGCCCAGCATGTTCGAGCCGGTCCACGGCAGCGCGCCGGACATCGCCGGGCAGCAGAAGGCCGACCCGACGGCGGCCATCCTGTCCGCCGCGATGCTCTGCGAGCACCTCGGGCTGGCCGCGGAGGCGGCGAAGATCGAGCAGGCCGTCGCCGAGGACCTGCTCGAGCGGCAGGGCCTCTGGGCGGCCCGCACCACGGTCGAGGTAGGCGACGACATCGCCGAGCGAGTATCCAGCTAACTCGCAGGCACATCCCGGTAGCACAGAGTTTCACGAGCTAGTGTTGATGTCCCGGCCCCGCAAAGACGCAGGCGATGAGGAAGTGAACACGATGATCGATTTCGAGATCCGCCTTTCCGCCCACCCGATGCCCGACGCCGAGCGCGAGGAACTGCTGAAGGCGCCCGGGTTCGGCCGCTTCTTCACCGATCACATGGTCACCGCGCGCTGGTCCGCCGAACACGGCTGGCACGACGGCCGGCTCGAGCCTTACGGACCGTTCACGCTCGACCCGTCCACCGCCGTGTTCCACTACGCCCAGGAGTTCTTCGAGGGCCTGAAGGCCTACCGCCAGGACAACGGGTCGATCACGCTGTTCAGGCCGGACGCGAACGCGGCCAGGTTCAACCGGACGGCGCGCCGGATGGCCATGCCAGAACTGCCGGAGGAGACGTTCATCCGCGCCCTTGAGCTCCTGGTGGCCCAGGATCGCGACTGGGTGCCCGCGGGCGAGGGGAACAGCCTGTACCTGCGGCCGTTCATGATCGCGACGCAGCGCACCCTCGGCGTCAACCGCCCGTCGAGCGACTACCTGTTCTGCGTCATCGCCTCCCCGGCCGCCTCCTACTTCAGCGGCGGGCCGAAGCCGGTCACCGTCTGGCTATCGCAGGAGTACACCAGGGCGGCGCCGGGCGGCACCGGCGGGGTCAAGACCGGCGGCAACTACGCCGCCGCGTTCGTGGCCCAGCAGGAGGCCGTGGAGCAGGGCTGCGATCAGGTGGTCTGGCTGGACGCCGCGGAACACCGCTGGGTCGAGGAAATGGGCGGCATGAACCTGTTCTTCGTCTTCGGCAACTCCACCGGCGACCCAGCGGGCGACTCCACGGGCGACGGGCACCCGCTGATCATGACGCCCGCGCTGACCGGGACGCTGCTGCCGGGGATCACCCGCGACTCGCTGCTCCGCCTGGCCCCCGAACTCGGCATCAAGGCCGTCGAGGACCGGATCTCCATCCAGCAGTGGCAGGCCCAGTGCGCCTCGGGCGAGCTGACCGAGGTGTTCGCCTGCGGGACCGCGGCCGTGATCACCCCGGTCGGGCGGGTCAAGGGCGCCGCCACGCAGTGGGTCGTCGCGGACGGCGAGCCCGGCCCGGTCACCATGCGGCTGCGCGAGGAACTGGTCGGCATCCAGTACGGCCACGTGCCCGATCCCTTCGGCTGGGTGCACAAAGTCTGCTGAACCCCCAACACCGCGTCTCGCATGCTGAGATCAGCGTGCGGCACAGGACGGGCGTGTGGCAGACTAACCGCGTGACGTCCGGCCTGATCATTATTGGCAGGCGCGTCGGCACCTAGGGCCCAGGACCCTAGGACCGGGCCGTAACACAAGGCCCGGGCAGCCGGCGCGCAGACCTCTCGCGTTCTCGCGAGGGGTCTTTTGCTTTCTAAGACCACAAACCCTCGGAGAACACGATGCTCGACGACACCTTCCACGTCTACGACACGACGCTGCGCGACGGCGCGCAGCAGGAAGGGCTGAACCTGTCGGTGGCCGACAAGCTCGCCATCGCGCGGCAGCTCGACGAGCTCGGCGTCGGGTTCATCGAGGGCGGCTGGCCCGGCGCGATCCCGAAGGACACCGAGTTCTTCCGGCGCGCCCGCACCGAGCTGGACCTAAAGCGCGCGCAGCTCGCCGCGTTCGGCGCGACCCGCCGGCCCGGCGTGAAGGCGGCCGACGACCCCCAGGTCGCCGCGCTGCGCGTCAGCGGCGCGCCGGTCGTGACCCTCGTCGCCAAGAGTCACGACCGGCACGTCCGGCTCGCGCTCAGGACCACCCTGGAAGAGAACCTCAAGATGATCGCCGACACGATCACCCACCTGCGCGAGAACGGCCAGCGCGTGTTCCTCGACGCCGAGCACTTCTTCGACGGGTACCGGTCCAACCCCGCCTACGCGCTCGAGGTGGTCCGCACCGCCGCCGAGGCGGGCGCCGGCGTCGTCGCGCTGTGCGACACCAACGGCGGCATGCTGCCGGGCGAGCTCGCCGACGTGGTGGCCGCCGTGGCCGACGCGACGCAAACCCGCCTGGGCATCCACTGCCACGACGACACCGCCTGCGCCGTCGCCAACACCCTGGTGGCGGTCGCCGCGGGCGTCACGCACGTCCAGGGCACGGCGAACGGGTACGGGGAACGGGCGGGCAACGCCAACCTGTTCAGCGTCGTGGCCGGCCTGCAGCTGAAGCAGGGCCGCGCCGTCCTGCCCAACGAGGGCATCAGGGAGATGAGCCGGATCGCGCACGCGATCAGCGAGGTGACCAACGTCGCGCCGGACACCCACCAGCCCTACGTGGGCCTGTCCGCCTTCGCGCACAAGGCCGGGCTGCACGCCTCGGCGGTCAAGGTCGACCCGATGCTCTACCAGCACATCGACCCCGCGCTGGTCGGCAACGACATGCGGATGCTCGTCTCGGACATGGCCGGCCGCGCGTCGGTCGAGCTGAAGGGGCGCGAGCTCGGCTACGACCTGTCCGGCGACAAGGAGACGATCGGCCGCGTCACGGACCGGGTGAAGGACCTGGAGGCGCGCGGGTACACGTTCGAGGCCGCCGACGCCAGCTTCGAGCTCCTGCTCCGCGACGAGCTCGGCCAAAGGCCGGAGTACTTCGCCGTCGAATCCTGGCGGGTCATCGTCGAGCGCCACCCCGACGGCCGGATGACCAGCGAGGCGACCGTCAGGCTGACCGCCAAGGGCGAGCGGCTGGTCGCGGTCGGCGAGGGCAACGGCCCGGTCAACGCGCTGGACAAGGCGCTGCGCGCCGCGCTCGAGCAACTCTACCCGGAGCTGGCCGCGCTCGAGCTGACCGACTACAAGGTGCGCATCCTGGCCGGCACGCACGGCACGGGCGCGGTCACCCGGGTGCTGATCGAGTCCGACGACGGCACCGGGGATACCTGGAGCACGGTCGGCGTGGACGAGAACATCATCGCCGCCTCCTGGCACGCCCTGGCCGAGGCCGTCACCTACTGCCTGCTCCGCTCGGGCCGCGAGCCCGGCTGACGGTGGCCGCCGACCGCCTGAGCCTGCGCGAGCTGGGTCCACCTGGTGACCGCCGCTGACTTCCTCACCTTCCGCCCGCTGTTCCAGCCGATGATGGAGCGCGCCCTGGCCGGGCACTTCGGCGCCCGCCTGGCCGGCGTCGACCGCCTGCTCGAGTTCGCGGCGCCAGCCGCGGCGCACGACGTCAGGTTCGCCGCGCAGGCGTGAGGGGGGAATTGGGAGGGGCACCACCGTTCGTTCGGCGAAATTAAGACCCACCCCAGGCTTCGGCGGGACGGTCAGGGACTTACGGTAGGGGCATGGACGACAAGGAGATCCTGACGCACATCAACGAGCTGATCGCCACCGAGCACAAGCTCCGCGCGCAGCACGCGGCCGGTGAGCTGACCAGCGCGCAGGAGCACGAGCAGCTGCGGTCGGCCGAAGAGGCGCTCGACCAGTGCTGGGACCTGCTGCGCCAGCGCCGCGCCCGCCGCGAGTTCGGCGAGAACCCGAACGACGCGGCAGCGCGCCCGGTCGGCGAGGTCGAGGGCTACCAGCAGTAGCGCAAGGGAGGTCCGGGGGGATGGGTCCCTCGCAAGGGGGGTCCGGGGGGATGGGTCCCCCCAGAAGGAGGGGGTTCCGGGGGGGGTCGCCCCCCCGGCTAGCTAAGGAGCAGCGTGCGTATCGCGAGATTCGCCAAAGGCAACGGAGTCTCGTACGGAGTCGTGGAGGGCGAGCAGGGCGGGCTGACGATCGCGGAACTGCACGGGCACCCGTTCGGCGTGGATCCCGGCGGGGTCCGCCTGACCGGGCACCGGTACCCGCTCGCCGAGGTGAGGCTGCTCGCCCCCGTGCTGCCGAGCAAGGTGGTGGCGGCCGGGCGGAACTACGCCTCGCACGTCCGCGAGATGAGCGGCGAGCCGCCCGCCGGCCGGCGCGAAGGTCTCCACGGGGTCCAAGGGTCCGAGCCCGTCCTGTTCCTCAAGCCGTCCACCTCGGTGACCGGGCCGGGGGAGGCGATCACGTACCCGGTGAAGCAGACCGAGCGGGTCGATTTCGAGGGGGAACTCGCGGTCATCATCGGCAGGCTCTGCCGTGACGTGCCCAGGGAGCGGGCCGAGGATGTGATCTTCGGCTACACCTGCGCGAACGACGTCACCGCGCGGGACCTGCAGGCGCGGGACGGCCAGTGGACCCGGGCCAAGGGGTTCGACACGTTCTGCCCGCTCGGGCCCTGGATCGAGACCGGGACCAACCCCGCCGACCTGGAGCTGGTCACGACCGTGAACGGGGCGGTCCGCCAGCGGGCGCGCACGTCCGAACTGCTCTGGGACGTGCCCGCGCTGATCGCGTTCGTGAGCCAGGTGATGACGCTGCTGCCGGGCGACGTGCTGCTCACCGGCACGCCGGCCGGCGTCGGGCCGCTGACCGACGGCGATGAGGTGTCGGTGACGATCGAGAGTATCGGAACGCTGACCAATCGGGTGGTCATCGGCGACTGACGGAAACTAGCCCTACCATTTCCTTGTGATGGCGGACCCCCAGGTGCTCGGCGGCCCCCCACGGCGCCCCAGGCGCAGGCGCCGCGCCTTGGTGCTGCTCGCGCTGGCGCTGGGCGTCGCCGGGCTCGGCGTCTCGGCGACCGGGATCGCGGTCCAGGTCCTGCCCAGGCAGTTCACCCTCAGGCAGCAGCACCAGATCGAGGCCTGGGAGATCGCCAGCCGGTGGCAGCAGCTGACCGCCGGGCAGATTTTCCCGGCCGCGGTCACCTACCCGCTGTCGCCCGACGTGCTCGGCGGCACGGGACCGCTGAGCCTGGACGCGATGCGCGTCGGCATCGCCCCCCAGTCTGACTGCGCCGGGGGCGTGACCACCGGCGCCGCCGCGGCCGTGCTGAGCCACAGCGGGTGCCGCGCCGTGCTGCGCGCGACCTACGTGGACGCCACCGAGAGCTACGTCATGACCATCGGCGTCGCGGTGCTCCCCACCGCCTCGGCGGCGCGGGACGCCAGCCTCGGCCTGGCCCAGGCCCGGCACGCGGCGCGCGAATCCGCCCGGGCGGTCCAGCTGTCGCCCGGCGTCCTGGTGGTCAGGTTCCGCGGGCTGGCGGCGCAGTACGACTACAGCAGGCAGATCGCCGCGGACTTCAGCGCCGGCCCGTACCTGGTCATGTACGCGGCCGGGTACGCGGACAGCCGGCCGCAGGTTCAGGTGTCGCAGGACCCCTATGCCGACGGTGAGATGACCAGCCTGGCCGTGGGCGTCGCGCAGTCGATCGCGCGCAGGCTTATGGCGGCGCCACCGGTGCCGCACTGCCCGGGAGCCCCGGAATGCTGAGCCGCCGAATCCTGAGCCGCGGAATCCTGAGCCGCCGAATCCTGAGCGCCGGAATGCTGGGCCGCCGCGTCCTCCGGCCCGCGCTGGCGGTCGCGCTCTGCTGCGCCGCGGCGCTGGTGCTGCCGCCGGCGGCGGCCCGCGCCGACGTCATCAGGGACAACCAGCAGTGGGTCCTGGACATGATGAACGTCGAGCCGGCGTGGCAGCTGACGCAGGGCGCCGGGGTGACCGTCGCGGTGCTGGACAGCGGCGTGGACCCGGACGTCAGCGACCTGACCGGATCGGTCCTCACCGGCCCGGACTACACCGGGGTGGTTACCTCGTCGTCGAACGCCAACTGGGGCGTCCACGGGACGTGGATGGCGTCGATCATCGCCGCGCACGGCCATGACGACGGCCTGGACGGGGTCATCGGCATCGCGCCGCAGTCGCGGATCCTGTCCATCCGGGTGATCCCCGACCGGGCCGATCCGAACTACAGCGCCTACGAGCGCGAGCCGGAGACCCGCATCCAGCAGTCGCTGGCGGACGGGATCAGGTACGCGGTGCTGCATGGCGCGAAGGTGATCAGCATGTCGATCGGCTACGGCGCGCCGAGCGCCGTGGTCAGGCAGGCGCTGGTCTACGCGTACTCCCACGGCGTGGTGGTGGTCGCCTCCGCGGGGAACTCGGGCGGTCCGGCCGACTCCGGCGGGCAGAGTCAGTCGCCGTACTCCTTCCCCGCCGACTACCCCGGGGTGATCAGCGTGGGGGCCGTCGACGAGGCAGGCGCCGTGGCCGGCTTCTCCAGCGACAACCTCTCCGTGCTGGTCGCGGCGCCGGGCGTCTCGGTGCCCGCGCAGGGCCGGGACGGGCAGTACTGGTGGGTCAGCGGCACCAGCCCCGCGTGCGCGCTGGTCGCCGGGGTCGCCGCCCTGATCAAGTCGCTGTACCCGGACCTGGCGCCCAACCTGGTGGCCAGCGCGATGGAGTCGACCACCACGAACCGCCCGCTCCGGGGCTACGACAAGGACCTGGGCTTCGGGATCGTCGACGCCGCCGCGGCGCTGACCAAGGCCGGGCAGCTGGCCCACGAGCGCCCCGGCCGCACCGGCATCGCGACGGGAACCATCTTCGGCGGCGGCCCGGCCGCGGTGGCCCCTGACCCGGTAGGCCCCCGCGGCTCCGCCCCCCTGATCCTGTTCTCCCTGCTCGCGCTGGCCTGCTTGGCCGTGGTCGCCGCGGCAGGCGCCCGCCTGCTGTCCCGCAGGACCCGCGGATGACCGAGCCAGGGTCGCCGCCGCTGGACGACTTTGCCAGCCACGTGCTCGACGTGGTCGATTCCATCCCGGCGGGACGGGTGATGTCCTACGGCGACATCGCCGAATACCTGGCCGCCGGCCCGGGTCCGCGGCAGGTCGGCCGGGTGATGTCCGTCTACGGCGGAGCGGTCGCGTGGTGGCGGGTGATCCACTCTGACGGCACGCCGGCGCCGGGTCACGGGTCGGCGGCGCTGGCCCGCTACCTGGCCGAGGGAACCCCGCTCCGCTCGGCCCGCCCGCCCGTCCGGGTGGACATGCGCCGTGCCCGCTGGCCGGGCCGGTAACCTCGCCGCGCGACACGCCGGGTATCCGCCGGATCACCCCCGAAATGTCGGTGGCGTCTGCTGGAATCACTACCGATGGAGCATTCCCGCGCACCCGCGTACCGCCTGATCCGCCGGCCCCTGACGGCGGCCACGGCGCCGCGCCTGGACGAGGCGCAGCAGCAGGTGGTAGACCATTCCGGCGGCCCTCTGCTGGTGCTGGCGGGCCCCGGAACCGGCAAGACGACCACGATCGTGGCCGCGGTGGCGGACCGGATCGAGCGGCGCGGCGTCGACCCGGAGCGCGTGCTCGTGCTGACCTTCAGCCGCAAGGCCGCGGCCGAGCTCCGCGAGCGCATCACCGCGCGGCTGCGCCGCACCACCCGCGAGCCGCTGGCCATGACGTTCCACAGCTACGCCTACGCGCTGGCGCGCAGGGAGTTCGTGCTCGCGGGCGACGAGCCGCCGAGGCTGCTGTCCGCGCCCGAGCAGCTGCTCGAGGTGCGCCGGATGCTGCGCGGCGAGGCCCAGGACGGCGGGGCCCGCTGGCCGACCAGGCTCCGCCCGGCCCTGGCCACGCGGGGGTTTGCCGAAGAGGTTCGCGACCTGCTGCTCCGCGCCGCCGAGCGCGGCCTGGACGGCCGCGGGCTGCGCCAGCTCGGCCTGCAGCGGGGCCGCGATGACTGGGTGGCGGCGGGCGCGTTCTTCGACAGGTACGCGGCGCGCTTCGACCTCGCGCCGGTGCCCGCCTACGACTACGCGGAGATCATCAGGATCGCCGCCGCCCTGCTCAGCCGGGAGGAGACCAGGCAGCGCGAGCGCGGCGCCTACGACGTGGTGCTCGTCGATGAGTACCAGGACAGCGACCCGGCGCAGGAGTCGCTGCTGCTGGCCCTGGCCGGCGACGGGCGCGAGCTGATCGCGGTCGGGGACCCTGACCAGTCGATCTACGCGTTCCGCGGCGCGGACGTGCGCGCCCTGACCGAGTTCCCGGATCGGTTCCGCACCGCGGCCGGGGATCCGGCGCCCGTGGTGGCGCTGAGCACCTGCCGGCGCAGCGGCCCGGTCCTGCTCGCCGCCTCCCGCCGTGTCGCGCGCCGGCTGCCGCGCCCGCTGGCCGGGCCGGCCTCGCCCCTCGGACCCGCCGGTCACCGTGACCTGGTCCCCTCGCCCGGGGTCCCCGCGGGCGAGGTCCGCATCCTCGTCGCGGACAGCTCGACCCAGGAGGCGGCCCTGGTCGCCGACACGCTGCGCCGCGCCCACCTGGCGGACGGCGTGGCCTGGTCATCGATGGCGGTCCTGGTCCGTTCGGCGACCCGGCAGGTCCCGCTGCTGCGGCGGGCCCTGTCGGCGGCTGGGGTCCCCGTCACCGTGGCCGGGGATGACCTGCCGCTCGCCGACGAGCCGGGCACCCGGCCGCTGCTCATGCTGCTCCGCTGCGCGCTGCGCCCGTCCGCGCTGGACGACCAGGCCGCCGCCGAACTGCTCTGCGGGCCGCTGGGCGGCACCGACGCCCTGGGCCTGCGCCTGCTGCGCAGGTCGCTGCGGCTGCTCGCCGACGCGGTCCCCGCCGAACCCACGGAGCCCGGTGCCATCGCCCACGACGGCGACCTGCTCGCGGGCGCCCTGCGCGACCCGCGGGACCTGACCGGGGTCCCCGACGGCGTGGCCGGGCCGGCCAGGCGGGTGGCGGGGCTGCTCGCCGTGGCCAGGGACGCCATCGCCGACGGCGGCAGCGCCGAGGACGTGCTGTGGGCGATCTGGGACGCGTCCGGGCTCGCGGAGCAGTGGCAGCAGGCCTCCGCGGCAGGGGGGCCGGCCTGCGCGTCCGCGGACCGGGACCTGGACGCGGTGCTCGCGCTGTTCGACAAGGCCGCGCACTTCACCGAGACGATGCCGCCGGGCGCGCCCGGCCTGTTCGCGGACAGCCTGACCGGGCAGGAGATCGCCGGCGACACCCTGGCCGAGCGCGCTGCCCGCGACGACTCCGTCCGGATCCTGACCGCCCACCGGTCCAAGGGCCTGGAATGGGACGTCGTGGTGGTCGCGGGCGTCCAGGAGGAGACCTGGCCCGACCTGCGGCTGCGCGGGTCCCTGCTCGGGGTGGACGAGCTCGCCGAGGCCGCCAGGCCCGGCGACTGGGGCGGCAAACTGGGCGCCGACGTGGACGCCGCCATGCTGTCGGCCAAGCTGCTCGCCGAGGAGCGCCGGCTGTTCTACGTGGCGGCCACCAGGGCGCGCCTGGCTGCTCGTCGTCACCGCCGCGGGCGGCGAGGACACCGACCAGCGCCCTTCCAGGTTCCTGACCGAGCTGGCGGGCGATGACATACCCGTCGAACGGGTCACCGGCGGCGGGGCGCACCGGTGGCTGTCCCTGCCCGCTCTGGTCGCCGACCTGCGCCGGGCCGCCGCCGACACGGGCCGGCCCGCCGAAGTCCGGCGGGCCGCGGCGGCCCACCTGGCCAGGCTCGCCGCCGCGGGGGTCCGCGCGGCGCACCCGCGGGAGTGGTACGCGCTGACCGAGCTGTCCGAGGCCGGCCCGATCGTGGCGGGCGGTGAGGCCGTCCGGCTGTCCCCGTCCCAGGTCGAGTCGTTCACCCGGTGCGGCCTGCGCTGGCTCCTGGACGCGGCGGTCGGCGCGGGCCGGTCGGACGTGCTGCGCTACCTGGGCACGGTCATCCACGCCGCCGCGGTGCTGGCCGCGTCCGGCGCCACCGAGCAGGCCGTGGCGGACCGGATCGACGAGATCTGGCACCACCTGGACTTCGGCAGCGTCTGGTACAGCGCCAAGCAGCGGGCGCTGGCCGAGCGCATGGTCCGCAGGTTCCTCGACTGGCACGCCGCCAACCCGCGCGAGCTCGTCGCGGTGGAACAGGGGTTCAAGGTCCGGATCGGCCAGGTGGAGATCACCGGCCAGGTGGACCGGCTGGAGTCCGATCAGGAAGGCCGCGCGGTCGTGGTCGACCTGAAGACCGGCTCCAGCGCGCCGCGCGAGGACGAACTCGCCCGCCACCCGCAGCTGGGCGTGTACCAGCTCGCCGTCATGCTCGGCGCGTTCGAGCAGCTCGGCCTGGCCGAGCCGGGCGGGGCGGAGCTGGTCCAGGTCGGCAAGGCGGCGGGCGTGACCATGCGGGCCAAGGTGCAGCGGCAGGACGCCCTGGCCGACGATCCGGACCCGGCCTGGGCCAAGGACCTGGTGGAGACCGTCGCGGCCGGGATGGCCGGGCCCGTCTTCCAGGCCCGGGTGAATCCCGGGTGCCGCACCTGCCCCGTCGCCTCCTGCTGCCCGGTCAACCCCGAAGGCGAGCAGGTCACGCCCTGAGGCTTTGACTCCGCGATCGCGGCCCTGTCGGCGCAACCCCGAGCGCCTCACCTCAGGTACTGGCCGGCCAGCGTGGACCAGACGACGAGTACGCCTATCGCCATGCGAGGGCCAGCAGCTCGCGATCGGTGACCACAGTCCCGACCCTGGCAGGTGTATCCGGCACCTGTCAGCTGATCAGGAGACGGGCGCCGTACCTTCGGCGGACTCGAGCCCGGCGAGCGTCTCGCGGGCCTCGTCCGCAATGGGCGGTGGCACATCCTCCATCGCCAGGACGTGCCGCAGCGCCTTGGCGTAGGCGACGTCGTAGGCCTGCTCTTGCGGCGCGGCGACGTCTGGCACCACGCCGGTGCCCTGCCAGTTGGTCCCGGTGACCGGGTTGATCGAGCGCGCGAACGGGATGCCGATGTGCACGGCGGGGCTGATCGGGAACGGGCGAGTCGGGTGGGCGCCGCCGCCCGTGGTTTCGCCGATCACCTCCGCGCGCCCCAGGGCCTGCAGGGTGTAGGCGAAGTCCTCGCCGCCCGAGAAGGTGTGGCTGCTGGTGAGCACGTAGACCGGGCGGTCGACGTAGCGGGTGCCCGGCACGTAGGGCAGGGCCCAGAACTGCCTGGTCTCCCCGGTATCGGCGTGGAAGATGTCGTTGAGGTGGGTGGGGTGTTCCTCCAGCAGGTAGCTGCACCAGTAGACGACGCCCTCCGGCGAGCCGCCGTGGTTCTGCCGCAGGTCGATGATGAGCGCGTAGGTCCCCGCGACCAGCTCCATCGCCGCGGTGATGGCCGGCCCGGCGTTGGCCGGGACGGGCACCCGGCGCACGTCCAGGTAGCCGACGTTGCCGTCCAGCCGCTCGACCCGGCGGATGCCGAAGTTGTCGAGCCGCCCCATCTTCCGCGAGGCGAGCCGCCTGGTCTCGTGATCCTCCGGTCCGTCCCCATTGGGACCGTCATGCCGACGCACGAAGCCAGGGCGGCCAGGACCACGCCCGGGACGAGGGCTACGGCCAGGACCGCCAGGGCCGGGGCCAGGCTCGGGACCACCAGGACCACCCGGGCCAGGGCCGGGACCACCGGGGCCACCGGGGCCAGGGACGGGACCGCCGGGGCCGTGGCGCATGGGGCCGCCGCCGAGCCGGACCGCCAGGTGCTTGTCGTCACAGACTTCGCGCAGGTGGGTGGTGAGCAGCTCGGTGAGGGTGATCTCGTCCAGGTCGTCGTACTCTCCGGCCGCGAGCCTGGCCTCGACCGCGATGGCGGCCTGGTCGGCGAGGTCGGGGAACACGTAGTTGGCGCGGAGCAGCGAGAGAGCGGTCGTCACGATCTCGCGCGCCGACATCTGCTGGTCCGCCAGCGACCCGTCGTCCGGCATCGTGATCCGCGGCGTGTCGCCGTCGGCGCCCTCGAAGGTGAACTCGAGCAGCTTGGCCGAAGGCAACCGCAGGGACAGCTCGCGCCGCAGGTTGTCCATCCCCTCCTGGTGAGCCTGTTGCCACTCGGCCAGGGCGCTCTGGTATTCCCCCGGGTCGCCCGGGGCCGGGATGAGCACCCGGACCATGAGCTGTCCCCGCTCGATCGCCGGGTCGTCGCCGTGCTGCAGGACCACGGCCCGCTCCACCACGCCAGGCCCGAAACGCTCCGTCATCTCGTGAGCGATAACCCGTTCAAGCCGATCAAGATCCGCCCGTTCCACGGCGCCTCCCGTTTCCGTGTCACTGACTCAACGTTGCCCCGCGCGGGCCAGTTCCCCGGGGAGCTCTCGCGTGGTTGTAGTACCGTGCGGCAGGCCGATCGTCAAGCCATTTATTGGCACATAAGGCGTCTTCGCCGGGGATTCTGCTCCTGTCCGTACTACCGGCGGCCCGCGATCAGGCCGGGCGGGTACGTCCCGCGGGTCTGGTCGCGAAGCCGCCGGCTGACTAGAGTCGGCTGCGGACAGCAGGCCGCAACGACGCAAACCGGAGGTCCGGCGTGTCGAGTTCTCATGTGAGCATCGGGTCGGGCAACGAGCACGTGCTGGCCGTGCACGGCTGGTTCGGCTCGGCACGCGGCTGGGGCTCGCTGCCGGAATTCCTTGACCGCTCGACGTACACCTATACCTTCATGGACCTGCGCGGCTACGGCGCCCGCATGCAGGTACCCGGCGAGTTCACCATCGCCGAGGCAGCCGGCGACGCGCTCGTCCTGGCCGATGAGCTCGGCTGGGACCGGTTCTCGGTGATCGGCCACTCGATGGGCGGGAAGATCGCCCACCAGATGCTGCTTCTGGCTCCGGACCGGGTGAACAAAATACTCGGCCTCAACCCGGTCGCCGGCGCGGTGCCCATGGACGAGCAGACCTGGGCGCTGTTCTCCGGTGCGCCCGGCAACCCCGGCAACCGGGCGGCGATCATCGACGTCACCACCGGCAGCAAGCTGACCACCACCTTCATCAACCTCATGGTGCGCCACTCGCTGGAGAACTCGACGGTCGAAGCGTTCGCGGCGTACCTGCAGGCGTGGGCCAGGTCCGACTTCACCGATCAGGTCAAGACCGACACCAGCACGCCGGTCAAGCTGATCGTGGGGGTGAACGACCCGGCCATGTCCGCCGACGTGATGGAGCAGACCTGGCGGGTCTTCTTCCCGAACGCCGAGATGACCATCCTCCCCGACGCCGGGCACTACCCGATGTTCGAGTCGCCGGTGTCGCTCGCGACGTCCATCGAGGAGTTCCTAAGGCCGGGTTGACGCCCTCGATCAGCGCTTGCGGGCGACTGCGCTCCAGCCTGCCACCGCCTGACCCCGGCCCTGCACCGCATCGGCCGAAGGCACGCGGAATGTCGGTGGCCTCTGCTGGAATGCTGTCGTGACCACGGTCAGGTACAGCGCGGCGCCGGTCAGGTACAGCCCGGTGCAGCTGGCCCGGCTGCTGAGGCTGCCCGAGCCGACGCCGGAGCAGGCCGCGGTGATCGCCGCGCCGCTGGGGCCGCTGGCCGTCGTGGCCGGCGCGGGCTCGGGCAAGAGCGAGACGATGGCGGCCCGGCTGGTCTGGCTGGTCGCCAACGGGATGGTCCGCCCGGACCGGGTGCTCGGGCTGACCTTCACGAGGAAGGCGGCCGCCGAGTTCGCTGACCGGGTGCGCTCCCGCCTGGAACGGCTGCGCCGCGCGGGCCTGGACGGCGCGCCCGAAGTCGAGGACCCGGCCGGGGGAGACCCGGTGATCGGGACCTACCACGCCTACGCCGGGCGGCTGGTCGCCGATAACGCCCTGCGCGAGGGGCTCGAGCCGTCCATGCGGCTGATTACCCCCGCGCTGTCCTGGCAGCTCGCGGCCGGCATCGTGGCGTCCCACGACGGGCCCATGGACGAGATCACCTGGACCCCGCAGACGGTGACGGCCGCCGTGCTCGACCTGGCCGGGGATCTCGCCGAGCACCTCCGCGATGTCGACGAGGTGACCGCGGTCGGCGGATGGCTCGCCGCCGAGCTGGGGAAGCTGCCGGACCGGATACCACAGGCCGTTCGGAAGATCATGGAAACCCAGCGCGCGAGGGAGCAACTGCTCCCGCTCGTGGCCCGCTACGAGGCGGCCAAGGCGGCGCGCGAGGTGCTCGATTACGGCGATCAGGTGGCGCTGGCGGCGCAGATCGCGAGCAGGCACCCGGAGGTGGGGGCGGCCGAGCGGTCCCGGTACCACGCGGTCCTGCTCGATGAGTACCAGGACACCAGCCACGCGCAGCTGGTGCTGCTGCGGGCGCTGTTCGCCGGCGGGCACCCGGTCACCGCGGTCGGCGACCCGTGCCAGTCCATCTACGGCTGGCGCGGCGCGAGCGCGGGTAACCTGCGCCGATTCACCACCGATTTCCCCGCCGCTCCCCGCTCCCGGTCGCGCCGCCCGGTCCCCGCGCCCATCCTGGTCCTGTCGACCAGCTTCAGGAACTCGGCCCGCGTACTCGACGCGGCCGCCGTCCTCCAGGAGGCCCTGCGCGCCGAAGCCCCCGACGTGCCCCGGCTGGTGTCCGCCCCGGACCGGTCGGCGCGCGGCGCGGTGGCGTGTGCGCTGCTGGACACGGTCGCCGACGAGGCCGAGTGGGTCGCCGGGCAGGTGGCCGCGCTGCTCGCGCTGGACCCCGGGTGCGCCCCCGACGGGAACCCGTGGCCGGACGGGCGCCGGGCCGGGGTACGGCCGTCCGACATCGCGGTCCTGTGCCGCAAGCGGTCGCAGTTCGTGCCGGTCCGGCGGGCCATCGAGGCACGCGGGGTCCCGGTGGAGGTGGTCGGCCTCGGCGGGCTGCTCGTCGTCCCCGAGGTGCAGGACGTGGTCGCGACGCTGAGGGTGCTCCACGACGCCGGCGCGTCGGACGCGCTGGCCCGGCTGCTTACCGGGCCACGCTGGCGGATCGGGCCGAGGGACCTGGTCGCGCTCGGCCGCCGCGCCCGGACGCTGGCCCGCGGCGAGGCAGATCGCGGCCCGGGCCGCGGCGACGCGGATCGCAGTCCTGACCGCGACGGCTCCGACGACGGGGAGCCGGATCACGGTGAGCGCCACGACGCGGGCGACGCGCTGGCGGACGCCATCACCGACCTCACCGCGGAGGCCGGGAGCCTGGTCGAGGCGCTCGACGACCTGGGGGATCCCGCGGCCTACTCCCCGGTCGGGTACGCCAGGATGCACGCGCTGGCCGGAGAGCTCCGCCGGCTGCGCGCGCACGTCGGGCGGCCGCTCGCGGACCTGGCCGCGGAGGCGGAGCGCGTGCTCGGCCTGGACATCGAGGTCGCCGCGAGGCCCGGCGCCGACCCGGTCGCCGCCCGCGCGGACCTGGACGCGTTCACCGACGTGGCGGCCGCGTTCACCGGCGAGGGCGCCGAGCCCACCCTCGGCGCGTTCCTGGCCTACCTGACCGCGGCGCAGCAGGAGGAGTTCGGGCTCGAGACCGGGCGGGTGGGCGACTCGGATTCGGTCAAGCTGCTCACCGTGCACGCGGCCAAGGGCCTGCAGTGGCCCGCCGTCTTCGTGCCCGGCCTGGCCCTGGGAAAGCGGTCCCAGGTGTTTCCCGCCCGGCCCACCGTGTCCACGAAGTGGACGGACAACGCGCGCCTGATCCCGTTCGGCCTGCGCGGAGACGCGGCAGACCTGCCCGTGCTGCGCGGGCTCGACGCCTCGTCGCTGGCCGCGTTCGTGGACGCGTGCTCGGCCAGGGACCTGGCCGAGGAGCGCAGGCTGATGTACGTCGCGGCCACGCGCGCGGCGTTCTGGCTCGGCTGCTCGGGCTACTGGTGGGGCGAAGGCGGCACGTGCCGCCTGGGCCCCTCGCCGTTCCTTGAGGAGGTCCGCTCATCCGGGGCGGCCCGGGTCGGCGCGTGGGCCCCCGAGCCCGCGCCGGACGCGGAGAACCCCCTGCTCGCCGCGGTGGACGAGGCGGACTGGCCCGCGACCCCGGCGGGGCGCCGCTACGAGGCGGTCCGCGAGGCCGCGGCCATGGTGGAGGAGGCCCTCGCCGCCCTCCCCTCCGTTCCCACCGTGCACTCCGTTCCCTCTGTTCCCGCCCTCCCCTCCGTTCCCGCCCAGGGAAGCGGGGCCGACCCGGCAGGCGACCCCGCGGAAGCGAGCATGCCGGATGGCGACCACGACCTGGTCGCGGCCTGGGGCAGGGACGCCGAGCTCCTGCTCGCGGAGCGGGCGCAGCGCCGCGCCGACGGCGTCATCCGGGTCCCGCTGCCCGCCAGGCTGTCGGTGTCGGCGCTGGTGTCGCTGGCTCGCGACCCGGCCGAGCTGGCCCGGCAGGTCCGACGGCCGATGCCGCAGCCCCCGGCCCGGCAGGCGCGCCGGGGCACGGCCTTCCACCAGTGGCTGGAGCAGCGGTACGGCCAGCAGCGCCTCATCGACGACAGCGACCTGTTCGAGTCGGCCCCGGGTGACGCCGCGGGCCGCGCGGACGACGACGAACTCGCCGGGCTCCGCGCGCGGTTCGAACGGAGCGAGTGGGCGGACCGGTGGCCGGTGGCGGTCGAGGTGCCGTTCGAGTCGCTGGTCGGCGACCGGCTGGTGCGCGGCAGGATCGACGCGGTGTTCGCCGACTCGCCAGAAGGCGGGTACGACGTGGTCGACTGGAAGACCGGCCGTCCCCCCGAGTCCGGACCCGAACGCCGGGCTGTCGCCGTCCAGCTCGCCGCCTACCGGCTGGCCTGGGCGGCGCTCACGGGCGTCCCCGTGGCGAAGGTGCGGGCGGCCTTCTACTACGTCGCGCACGAGCAGACCGTCCGCCCGGCCGACCTGCTCGACGAGGCGGGCCTGGCCGCCCTGATCGACGACGTGCCGCCCGAGGACTGAATCAGGTGTGCTCGGACACCAGCACGGCCAGGGTCCGCGGCTCCAGGGCCTCGAAGACGTGCGGGAGGTCGGCGGGGTAGCTGACGTAGTCGCCGGGACCGACCTCCACGGGCTCGCCGGCCACGCCCACCAGCGCCCGCCCCGCGCTGATCACGACGTGCTCGGTGACGCCGGGCATGTGCGGTTCTGAGGCGCGCGCGTTCCCGGGTTCCGCGGCGATGCGGTAGACGTCACGGCGGGCGCCCGGCGGGCAGGCGGCCAGCAGCGTAGCCGAGTAGTTGGCGTGCTCAGCGGAGACCGTCGGGCCCTCGTCGGCCCTGATGACCCGGACGCGCGGGCGGGGCGGATCGAGCAGCCGGGAGAACGGTGCATCCAGCGCGACGCAGATGGCCCAGAGCGTCTCCAGGCTGGGATTGCCCGCACCCGACTCCAGCTGGGACAACGTGGACTTGGCGATCCCGGCCCTGCGCGCGACCTCGGTGAGCGAGAGCCCGGACCTGCGGCGCTCCCGGCGCAACGCGGCGGCGATGAGCTCGAGCGGCGCCCCGGCAGCACCGGTGTTCGGCATATTAGTGGAGTGTTCGCTTTGACGAACGCCTCGTTGGCTGTTCACAATAAACTCCATGAGTTCGATATATAGAACTCTAGAGCGCGGCGCACTGCGCGACATCGCGCTGGCCTGCCTCGCGGTCTGGGTCATCGGCCTGTCCTACGGCGCCATCGCCGTCGCGTCCGGGTTCCCGGTCTGGTTTCCCGCGGCGCAGAGCGTGCTCGTCCTGGCCGGCGCGTCGGAGTTCCTGTTCATCGGGATCGTCGCCGCGGGCGGCAACCCTCTTGCCGCGGCCCTGGCCGGGCTGCTCGTCAACGCCAGGCACCTGCCGTACGGCCTGGCCCTGCCCGACATCATCGGCCAGGGCCGCGGCTGGCGCCGGCTGCTCGGCAGCCACGTGATGAACGACGAGAGCGTGGTGTTCGCGCTCGCCCAGGATGACCTCCCCCGCAAGCGGGCCGCCTACTGGGCCTGTGGCCTCGGCGTCCTGATCTGCTGGCCCGGCGGCGCGGTCCTCGGCGCGCTGGCGGGCTCGTTCCTGCGCGACACCAGCGCGTTCGGCCTTGACGCCACGTTCCCGGCGGTGATCCTGGCCCTGATCGTCCCCGCGCTCCGCGACCGGGTGGCCGCGCTGGCCGCCGTGATCGGCGCCGCCGTCGCGCTGGCCGCCACGCCGTTCCTGCCCGCAGGCCTGCCGGTGCTGCTGGCCCTGGTGGCCGTAGCCGTGCTGGCCTGGAGGCGGACCGACCCGGCCGCGCGCGAGCAGGCGCCGGCTGAGGTCAAGGCGCCAACTGAGGCTAAAGCAAAGGCGGAGGCTGAGGCGGAGGCTGAGGCGGAGGCCGAGGTGCCGACCCGGTGAAGGACACCACGCTGGTCGTCGCGGGCATGCTCACGCTGTCCGCAGGAACGTTCGCCCTCCGCTTCTCCGGCCCGGTGCTGCGCGAGCGGCTCGCCTTCCCGCCCTGGGCCGAGCGGCTGCTCGAGGTCGCCGCCGTGGTCCTGCTCGCCGCACTGGTCGCCACCACGGCATTGACCAAAGGCCACGGCTTCGCCGGTATCGCCCGCCCCGCTGGTGTCCTGGTCGGCGGCGTGCTGGCCTGGCGCAAGGCCCCGTTCCTGGTCGTCGTCCTAGCCGCCGCGGGCACCGCCGCCGTCCTGCGCCTGCTCGGCGTGCCCTGAAGCCGCCAGGTCAGCCTTGCAGGTACCGCTCGACGGCCTCGACCTTGGCCGTGAGCGCTCCGGTTACGCCCGGCCGGATGTCGGCCTTCAGCACGAGGCTGACCCGCGGCGCCCTGGCCGCCACGGCCTCCACCGCCCGCTTGACCACCTCCATGGCCTCGTCCCAGTCGCCCTCGACGGTGGTGAACATGGCGTCGGTCCGGTTCGGCAGCCCGCTGTCCCGCACCACCCGGACCGCCTCGGCCACCACCTCCCCGACTCCTTCCCCGATCCCCAGCGGCGTGACAGAAAACGCGACAAGCACAGCTCCTCCTCTGGCGGCAGTCGTCCCCGCCGAGGATATCTGCCCTTATTGTCGGCGTCTTGATTCGTGTTCAGGACAATATCTAGCTATTATGTTCGCGTTCTGTCAACACCATTCTCCCGAACGGCGATGGTGCATGACCCCAGGACCGGCCCCCGGCCACGGCGGGACGACGACCCCGCCCGGCACAATCCTGGACCGGGCCGACCCCCGGCCGGATGAGCCCGCGCAGTGGCGGCGCCTTCCCCCGGGGTGGCCATGGGCACGACTGAGGCCACACAATGACGGCATGACCAGTTCCGTGGTGGTGGCCAAGACGGGCCACCGCGCCGGACGGGATCCCCGTCCCGAACCGGCGCGCATCGGGGCTAGCGCCAAGGCGGCCAGCTCTGATGCACCGCCGTTGCTGAGGGTGTCCGGGCTGAGCGTCAGCTACGGGCGGCTTCGCGCCCTGGACGGCGTCGACCTGAGCGTCCGCACCGGTGAGCTCGTCGCGCTGGCAGGGGAGAACGGCGCGGGCAAGACCAGCTTGGTCCGCTGCATCGCCGGCGACATCGTCCCGGACACGGGCCAGGTGTTCCTCGCGGGCCGGCGGGTGCCTGGTAACCCGGGCGGGGCCGCCAAGCACGGGATAGCGGTGGTCTGGCAGGACCTGGCGCTATGCGACAACCTGGACATTGCGGCCAACATCATGCTCGGCCGGGAATCAGTCCGGCTGATGATGTCCGAGACCCGCTTTCACGGGAACGCGGTGGCGCTGCTTGCCTCGCTGAAGATCCCGCTTACGGACACGACGCGCCTCGTCTCTTCGCTGTCCGGGGGGCAGCGGCAGCTGGTGGCCGTAGCCCGGGCCATGGGGCGCAAGCCCCGCCTGCTCGCTCTTGACGAACCCACGGCCTCGCTGGGCGTGAAGGAGTCGGCGCAGGTAGAAGAGCTGATCATGACCCTGCGGGACCAAGGGGCCACGATCTTGCTCGCCTGCCACGACATCGACCAGATGTTCCGGCTCGCCGATCGCATCGTGGTGCTGCGGCAGGGCAGGATCCTGGCGGACCTGCGCCCGGTGGACACCTACCCCGATGACGTGGTGGCGTTGCTTTCCGGTCAGCAGGTCGATTCCTCCGCGCGCCGCCAGCTCACCAGGCTGCACGGGCTCACCGACCGCCTGGTGTCCGCCGACCCGTCGTCGAGCCTGTTGCTGATCTTGTCTGCGCTGGGATCGGCGCTCGGCAGCGAACGGCTCTGCATCCACGTGGTCTCGGACAAGACCCTGCACTGCGCCGCCTCGCTCGGGTTCCCGCAGGGCCAGCTTGATCCGTGGTCACGGCTGCCGTTCGGCGCCCCGGGCGGCCCGGTGGGCATGGCCGCCGCCGATGAGCAGCCTGTCATCGTCGATAACGTCCGCATCGGCGCGGCCTGGCGGAGTTTCCGTGACCTGGCCAAGGCGGCGAAGGTCGCTAGCTCCTGGTCGGTCCCCGTCCTCGGGCCGGGCGGCCTCAGCGGCGTCATCACGGTCTTCCGCCCGGTGCATGGCGCGCCGATGCGCGAGGAACTCGACCTCGTCACCGTCTACGCGGGTTACGCCGCAAGCGCCATCGAGCGTGACCGGCTGCTTGACCAGGTCACGACCAGGAACCGCGTGCTCGAGACGATCAGGGAGATGCTCGAGACGCTGGCCGGCCCCGTCCCGGTCAGCGAGGGCCTGGCCATCGCGATCCAGTCGCTCCGCCGTGGCCTGCAGGCCGAGGAGGTGGCGCTGGTCACCCAGCCGGCCGGCCAGCCGCCCCGCTGGCGCGCGTGCGCCGGGCCGTTCGGCACCGACCCGTCGTCCGCGCCCCCGTCCCTGCACGACTTGGCGGGAGCCGCGCTGGCCAGCGTCGACCCGGACGGGGTGGCCAGGGTGCTGCGCAGCAGCCGCAGGCACCGCGCGCGGGCGGTGGCCTTCCTGGCGGTCGGCGGCCCCACCGTGCTGCTGGCCACGTGGCGGCGCGTCCCGCCGACCAAAGAGGAGACGGCGCTGATGGAGGACGCGGCGAACTCGCTCCGGCTCGCGCTCGAACGCGAGGAAGCCGCCCACGCCCACCAGGAGGCGGCGGCCCTGCGCCGGTCGCGGGAGCTCCAGCGCGGTTTTCTCTCCCGCCTGAGCCACGAGCTGCGGACCCCGCTGACGGCCATCCGCGGGTACGCGTCCAGCCTGATGCAGCCCGACGTGACCTGGGACCGCGATTCGCAGCAGCGCTTCCTTGACCGGATCGCCGCGGAGTCGGCGCGTCTCGGCCGGCTGGTCGACGACCTGCTCGACTACTCGGCGATCGAATCGGGCATCATGCGCCTGCAGCCGGACTGGTGCGACATCCGGCTGGTGCTCGAGGCGGCGATCGCCTGCCTGCCGCCGGCCAGCGCCGAGTCGGTCTCGCTGAGCTGCGACGCTGACCTGCCCGTCGTGTGGGCCGACCACGACCGGATGGAGCAGGTCTTCGTGAACCTGCTGAACAACGCGGTCGGTCACAACCCGCCGGGCACCAGGGTCCGCGTGACCGCCACCGCGGACCGGGTCACGGCCGCTCAGGTCACCGCGGGGGAGCAGGGCATGGCTGAGGAGCATGCCACCCTCGGGGAGCAGGACACCACCGGGCAGCAGGGCACCGCCGGAGATGTGGCCGTGTCGGAGGTCGTGATCAGCGTGCTGGACGACGGTGCGGGCATGCCACCGGAACTGGTAGCCGCGCCGTTCGAGCCCGCCAGGCGCCCGAGCCCGGGTAACGGCGTGGGTAACGGAGCCGCAGGTAACAAAGCCGCGGGTAACGGAGCCGTGGGTAACGGAGCCGCGGGCGGCAGCGCAGGCAGCGCAGGCAACGCGAGGAGCAGCCGCAAGAGCGCGGGCGCCGGGCTCGGCCTGTCGATCGCGAAGGGTATCGTGCAGGCTCACGGCGGCAGGATCGAGCTGACCGCGTTGCGCAAGGGCACCTGCTTCAGCGTCTACCTGCCCGTCGAGGCCGGGAGCGGCGGACCGGCCGCGGCGCAGCGGGCCATGGAGATCTCAGGGGTCATGGGGGTGGCGAACGATGACTGAGGATGCGCGCAAGACCTGCGCACTGGTGGTGGAGGACGATCCCAACATCGTGGACCTGATCAGGTCCAACCTCGCCGTGCGCGGCTTCGATACGATCGTGTCGGTGGACGGGATGCGCGCGCTCCAGCTGCTCGAGACCGAAGACCCGGACATCGTCCTGCTCGACCTGATGCTGCCCGAGGCGGACGGGTTCGAGCTGTGCCGTCAGATCCGCGAGCGCTCGCCGGTCGCCATCATCGTGGTCTCGGCCCGCGGCGGGGAGCGGGACAAGGTGACGGCCCTGCACATGGGGGCCGACGACTACATGACCAAGCCGTTCAGCATCGAGGAACTGCTCGCCCGCATCACCGCGACGCTGCGGCGGACCAGGCCTGCCGCGCCGACCGAGCAGGCGCCCCAGGTCATCGTGGTCGGCGACATCGTGATCGACCTGGCCTTGCAGCAGGTGCGGCGCAACGGCCAGCCGGTGCACCTGACGCCGACCGAGTTCGCCCTCCTGCGCGAGCTCGCCGTCAACCGGGGCAAGCTGCTTACGCACGCCCACCTGCTCCGCCGGGTGTGGGGTCACGGCTACGAGACCGAGACCGAGTACCTGCGCGTCTACGTGCGCCGGCTGCGGGCCAAGCTGGAGGCGGAGGAGAGCGCGCCACTGATCCTCACCCAGCCGCGGGCCGGCTATCGGCTGGCCCCGGAATGACCCCAGATAACGTCCTTGTGACGAACGTGAATCAGAAGGAGTACAGAAGGGTCACCGTTCACGCTATCTTCACGACGCGACGCCGATGTTAAGGTCACGTTAATTCCTGGCGTTCTATGGTCGTCTTAAGACGCTAGCGCCGCGAAGATCGCCAGTCAGCGAGTCGATACCGCATGCCTGGATGCGGCCGTTCCCTATAGACGCGAGGTGGTTTAAATGATTCAACTGGCCAGGAAAGGGGCGGCAACGGCAACGGTGCTGGCCCTGGCCCTCGCCGCCGCGGCCTGCAGCAGCAGCAGTTCTACGTCGAGCACCACGACCAGCCCGACTAGCTCCTCGGTCGCAGTACCGTCCATCTCAATAAGCCAACTCAACAATTCCTTCTCCGCGATGTCGCTGCTGAAGCCGCTGGCCGCCATCGGCAAGGGGAACGTAGCCGCGATCCTGCCGGACACGGTCAGCTCCGCCCGGTACACCGAATTCGACGCGCCGTACCTGTCGGAGGCCCTGGCGGCGGCCGGCCTTGCGCCCTCGCAGTTCTCCGTGGTGAATGCGCAGGGCAGTGACGCCACCGAGCTGGCCGACGCGCAGGAGGCCATCACCAAGGGGGCCAGCGTCCTCATCATGGACCCGCTGGACTCCGGCGTCGGCGCCTCGATCGAGTCCTACGCCAAGTCGCACGGCGTTGACGTCGTCGACTACGACCGGCTGACCCTCGGCGGCAGCCGCGAGTACTACGACAGCTTCAACAACGTCGAGGTCGGCACCCTGATCGGCAACGGCTTCGTGGCCTGCGCGACCGCCTGGCACGTCGCCAAGCCGGACATCATCGTGATGCGCGGCGCCCCGACCGACAACAACGCGACCCTGTTCGCCGAGGGGTACGACGCGGTGCTCGCTCCCCACTTCGCCGACAAGAGCTACGTCGATGCCGCCAACCCCCCCGGGACGTGGGACCCGCCGACCGCCGAGAGTGAGTTCCAGCAGGCGTTCACCGCGCACAAGGGCGTCAACGCGGTCCTCACCCCGAACGACGAGAACGCCGCCCCGATCGTCCACTACCTGCAGACCCAGGGCGTCAAGCCGGACACCTTCCCGGTGACCGGGCAGGACGCCACCCTGGTCGGCCTGCAGAACATCCTGTCCGGCTACCAGTGCGGCACCGTCTACAAGCCGATCTACCTCGAGGCCCAGGCCGCCGTGGCGCTGGCCATGTACCTGCGCGCCGGCAAGACCCCGCCGGCCAGCCTGGTGAACGGCATGACGAAGGACTCGGTCGAGAACACCGAGGTCCCGTCGGTCCTGCTCACCCCGGAGTGGGTGACCACGGCCAACATGAACTCGACCGTCATCGCGGACCAGTTCGTGCCGGCCCAGCAGCTGTGCGTCGGCTCGTTCGTCGCCGCGTGCAAGAGCGCTGGAATATCGGTATGAGCAGTAGCCAGCTGAGCGCGACAAGCATGAGCTGGCTGACCGTAAGGAGGCGCGCCCGGTGACCACTCCGAGCGCGGACGACGAGGCCCGGCCCGCCAACGCGGGCCGGGCCCCGGCTCCCGACCAGGCTCCGCTCACCGGCGAAGCCCAAGACCCAGACACCCCCGAGGGCGCCGCCGTCGAGGCCGAACTAGCGGCGGCCAGGGCCGAAGCCGCCGCCGCGCAGGCCGAATACGCGGCCCAGCAAGCCGAAACCGCCTTCGCCGAAGCCCCGGCCCCGACGACCGACGCCGCCACCCCGGCCGAAGTTGCCTTCGCCGGAGCTCCCGCCACCGCCGCCAGCAACGGCGGCGAGCCGCTGCTGCGCCTGGTCGGCATCGGAAAGCACTTCGGCCCGGTGCGCGCCCTCGTCGGCATCGACCTGGACGTCCCGATCGGGCAGGTGACGGCGCTCGTCGGCGACAACGGCGCGGGCAAGAGCACGCTGATCAAGACGATCGCCGGCATCTGGCAGCCGGACCACGGCGAGATGATCTGGCAGGGCCGGCCGATCCGGATCCACACCCCGAAGGACGCCACCGATCTCGGCATCGCCACCGTCTACCAGGACCTCGCGCTGTGCGACAATCTGGACATCGTGCAGAACATGTTCCTCGGCCGCGAGCCGGTCAAGTTCTTCCAGCTGGACGAGGTCGCGATGGAGACCGCGGCCAAGCGCACGCTGGCCGACCTGCACGTGGTGACGGTCCGCTCGGTCCGCCAGACCGTCGGGTCGCTGTCCGGCGGCCAGCGCCAGGCCGTCGCGGTGGCCAAGGCCGTGCTGCGCCAGGCGAAGCTGGTGGTCCTGGACGAGCCCACGGCCGCCCTCGGCGTCACCCAGACCCGCGTCGTGCTCGACCTCATCAGGAGGCTGAAGAGCCAGGACATCGGGGTGATCGTGATCTCGCACAACCTGAACGACGTCCTGGCCGTGGCGGACCGGGTGGCAGTGCTGTACCTGGGCCGCCTGGTCGCCGTCGGGCCCATGGCACAGTTCGATTCCCAGTCCATCGTGGACCTGATGACCACAGGCACCTCGAAGCGCCTCACCGCCGCCGCGGCCGAGCACTCATAAGGGGAGCTCCAGTGAGCACTGAAGTCCAGCAGCCGCCACCCGAGGCGGCCGAGGCCGACCAGATCGCAGCCGGGGTCGCCGCGGGCGGCGCCGCCGAGGTCATCGCGGACTCGTTCGGCGAGTACATCAAGATCTGGTGGGTCCGGGTCCGCGGCGGAGAGAGCGGCTTCCTGCCGGTCCTGCTCGGGCTCGTGGTCATCGTCGTCTACTTCCAGGTCCGCAACTCCCTGTTCCTGTCCGCGGGCAACCTGGTCAACCTGATGACGCAGGCGGCGTGGATCGTGATGCTCGGCATGGCCGAGGTGTTTGTGCTGCTGCTCGGAGAGATCGACCTGTCGATCGGGTTCTCCTCCGCGATCGGCGCCACGATCACCCTGTGGGCGCTGCTCCCGCCGAATCCCTGGCCCTGGCCGGTCGCCGTGCTCTGCGGCCTGGCCATCCCGGCGACCTACGGTGCTATCCAGGGCGTGATTATCACCCGGCTGCGGCTGCCGTCCTTCGTGGTCACGCTGGGCGGCCAGCTGGCCGGGCTGGGCCTGCTGCTGTACGTCATGAACGTGGCCGCGCCCAACTCCGGCGGGACGATCCGGCTGTACCCGGGCGTGCTGTACTGGATCGAGGCCGGCGCGATGAGCCCGGCGGCCGGCTGGATCGTCATGGCCGTCGCCGTGGTGGCCGCCGCCGCGCTATTCGTCACGCGCGACACCCGCAGGCGCGCCAGCAAGCTCGCCGCGCCCCCCGCCAGCGTGACCTGGCTGAAGGTCGCCGCGATGGCGGTCGCCGGCGTGGTCGTCGTGCTCATCGGCAACACCAACCGCGGCCTTGGCCTGGCCGTGGTGCGCGGTGTGCCGTGGGTAGTGCTGCTGATCCTGGTGGTCGTGGTGGCCTACAGCTTCCTGCTCGGCCGGACCCGGACCGGCCGGTACTTCTACGCCATCGGCGGCAACGCCGAGGCGGCCCGGCGGGCCGGCATCAACCTGAACCGGATCCGCGTCCTGGCGTTCACCCTGGCCGGGCTGACCGCGGGCATCATGGGCATCATCCTGGCGTCCTACCTCGGCTCGATGTCCACCGGCGTTTCGGGCGGCAACAACGTGCTGTACGCGGTCGCCGCCGCGGTCATCGGCGGCACCAGCCTGTTCGGCGGCCGGGGCAAGATGCTGGGCGCGGTCCTTGGCGGGGTCATCGTGGCCGTGATCTACAACGGCCTGGAGCTGCTCGGCCTGGGCGCCGCGTCCCAGAACATCTGGACCGCGATCGTGCTGATCGCCGCCGTCACCGTCGACACCACGGCGCGGCGCGGCCGTTCCAGCACGTAACACCCTGCCGTTCGGTCGGTAAAGATCATTCATTCCGAACGGGCGGTGGTGCATGATCTGGTGATGTGGGCAGTTACGCGTGGATGAGCGACTTCGCGGCCGACGCGCGGCTGACCGTCGCCCCGCCGCGGGGCAGTAAGGACGGCCTGCTGCCGCCGCTGCTGGTCGCGCTGACCGCGGTCACCGGGCTGGTCGACGCGTTCAGCTACCTGGTGCTCGGGCACGTGTTCGTGGCCAACATGACAGGGAACGTGGTCTTCCTTGCCTTCGCGCTGGCCGGAGTCGCGGGGTTCTCCGTCCTCGCGTCGCTGGTGGCCATCGGCTGCTTCGCCCTCGGCGCCCTCATCGCGGGCCGGGTCGGCCGGTACCTGGCCGGACGCCGTGAGCTGCTCCTCGCCGTCACCGCGGCGGGCCAGGCGGTGATCGTGGCCGAGGCGGTGACCATGACGGCCCTGGCCGGCCGCCCGGTGCCCGCCGGCGTGCGCTACGCGCTGATCGCGGTGCTCGCCGCCGCCATGGGCGCGCAGAACGCGACCGCGCGCAAGCTGGCCGTCCCCGACCTGACCACGACCGTGCTGACCCTGACCATCACCGGTTTCGCGGCGGACGGCCCGCTGGCCGGGGCGACCGGCGCCCGGGTGGCCCGCCGGCTGATCTCGGTCGCCGCGATGCTGGTCGGGGCGCTGGTCGGCGCGCTGTTCGTGCTGCACATCCGCATCGTCTACCCCCTGGTGATCGCGCTGGTCATCCTGGCCGCGGTCGCCCTCACCGGATTCGCGCGATCCCGGGATCCCGGAACTTCCGCGGCTTAGGAGTGCCATGCGCCTTGCTGTCTTGTCCTCCGAGGAGATGACGTCCGAGCAGGTGGGCCTGTACCGGGAGATCCTCGGCGGCCCGCGCGGCCAGGGGCCGCGCGCGGTCCTGCTGTCCAGCGGAGCGGGCGGCCTGGCCGGCCCGTTCAACGCGATGCTTTACGCGCCGGAAGTCGGCCACGCCCTGCAGGAACTCGGCGCGGCCATCAGGTTCAGGACTGAGCTGTCGCCGCGGATCCGCGAGATGGCCATCCTGGTCGTCGCGCAGAAATGGGACAGCGGCTACGAACGGTCCTCGCACGAGCCGATAGGGCGGGACGCAGGCCTAACCCAGCCGGAGATCGAGGCGCTCCGCGTGGGCGCCGATCCCGGGTTCACCGACGAGCAGGAGCGGATCGCCTACGACGTGGTCCGTTCCCTGGTCGGCCCCGCCGACCTGGACGACGCGCAGTACGCCGCCGCGGTCGCCGCGCTCGGCGAGCGGGCCCTGGTCGAGCTGTCGGCGCTCGTCGGCTACTACGCCACCCTGGCCTTGCAGCTGCGCATCTTCCGCGTCCCGGCTGGATAGCGCGCGAAGCGTCAGCCTCGCGCGTCCCCGGTGGCCAGCACGCGAAGCGTCAGCCGCTTGGTCTCACCCGGGACCCGGAGGGACCGGTTGCTTGGTCCCACCCGGGACCAAGGGGACCACATGACTTTCTGACAGCTCCGGTACCTGGGAGTGGGAGCGGGTACCGGAGCTGTCGTCCCCCCTCTGGGATCCATGATCACGATATCAGATCAGATCAGATCAGTCCAGATGTATGTCCTGGTCTCTTGAGTTCTGCTACGGTGGTCCCGTGGCCGAACTTGGTACGGTTAGTCACGATTTGCCCGAACCTGCCTACCAGCAGCTGGCGGGCATCTTGACCCGGCGGATCACCGCCGGGCACTGGCGTTCCGGCCCGCTGCCCTCGGTCAAGGCGCTCCAGGACGAGTACGGGGTCGGCCGGGATACTGTCCTGCACGCGCTGCGCCTGCTCCGCGACGCCGACCTGATCTTCACCGTCCCCAAGCGCGGCAGCTACGTCGGGACTCACTCCTGACCCTGCTGACCCGGCCCGCGCCGTAACTGCGTTGCCGCTCCATCTCCCGCCAGAACCCTGGCCGTCACGACCGCGTCCTCGTCCCGTAGGATGCGGCGGTGGTGTCGGTTCTGTTTGCGCTGCTGACGGCGTTGTGCAACGGCTCGGCGTCCGTCCTGCAGCGGATCGCCGCCTCGACCGCGCCCGCCGGGCGTGCGCTGCACCTGTCCTTGTTCGCCTACCTGATCAAGCGCAAGGTGTGGCTGGCCGGGATCGGGCTGGTCACCTGCGCCGCGGTGTGCCAGGCCGTGGCGCTCGCTACCGGCCCGGTCGCGCTGGTGCAGCCCATCTTCATCATCGAGCTGCCGTTCTCCCTGCTGGTGGCGAGCCGGGTGATGCGGCGCAAGCTGCCGCGGCAGACCTGGCTGGCGGTGGGCCTGGTCACAGTCGCCCTCGGCGCCGGCCTCGCGGCCGCCGCGCCGTCCGGCGGGACGGCGCACGCGAGCACCCAGGTCTGGGCCACGACGCTGATCGTCACCGGCTGCTTCGAGGCGGTGGTGATCACGGTAGGCGTCCGGGCCCGCGGCAACACCAGGGCGGCCGCGTTCGGGCTGGCGGCCGCCTGCGGTTACGCGCTGACCGCGACGCTGATGAAGAGCGCGATGGCGGCGCTGGCCCGGGGGGTCGTACCGTTCTTCAGCTCCTGGGAGCTGTACGCGACCGCCGCGGCCGGAGTCGGTGCCCTGTTCCTGCTGCAGAACGCCCTGCAGGCCGGCTCGCTGGTCGCCGTCCAGCCGCCGCTCACCCTCGGCGACGCGCTGATCAGCTCCTCCTACGGGGTCACGGTCTACGGCGAGACCGTCCAGACCGGCGGCTGGCTCCTCGCCGCGGAGATCGCCGCCGTCCTCGCGGTCGCCGTCGGCTGCCTCGAGCTCTCCCGCTCGCTGGCCATGATCCAGGGGCCGCAACCAGCCCCCCAGCCCGCCCCGCAACCCGCCGAGTAACCCCGCGGCCCGCGCGACCGCCCGCTGCGGCCGCCAAGCCCTTGACAACCGATCCTCGATAGGGAATCAGTTGCGGACGATGACCGGCTCGCCGGGCACCGTCACCAGCGTGTGGAAGAACGCCGCGATGTCCATCGGGATCCGGATGCAGCCGTGCGAGACCGGCGCCAGCGGCACGTACGTGTCGCCGTGGATCGCGTACGCGGTGCCGACGAAGAACACCGGGTTGTACATCTCGCCGAGCGGCACGGTGACCCAGCCGGGCATGAAGACGACGGTGCTGAAGTTGCCGGTCGGCGTGATGGCGTAGCCGCAGCCGCCGCCGGGGGAGCAGTAGTAATAGTGGCCGCCGGACGAGACGTGGCTGATCAGCTCGATCTGGTTGTTGTGGTACAGGACCAGGACCTCGGTCCCCAGGTTGACCTCGACCCGGTTCGGCCCCGCGGCGGCGTCGAGCACGGCGGGTGCGCGCGGGTCGGACAGCGCCCGCTCCATCGCGGAGCTCACGAAATCCTCGCCCGGCAGCCCCTGGACCTCCTGGAACGCCCACACCGCCTCGAGGGTGTCGGCGCCGAACTGCCCGTCGATCGGGCCCGGGTAGTAATGAAGCGCCGCCAGCCTGCGCTGCAACTCCCTGGTCGACAGCCCGTCCATGCCCTCCCGCAGCACCTGCCCGGTTGCCGCCGTCGGCTGCGTCCGCGCCGCGTGCACGACCGACGTGGCCGAGGCCCCCGTCGGTGCGGCCAGCGCCAGTACAGGCACGACCAAGACAGCCATCCACAGGCGTCGCATCCTCGCCTCCCACCCAGTCCGAGGCAACGTCGCCGCCCCGCTAGCCGTCAGATACCCCGAACATACCGCCGGGCGGAACCAACCCCTAGGACTGGTACATTTCGATCCGGTCGCGACCAGATCTCATGATCGCCGAGCCCACCCCGGGGGACCCCGTGCCGTCCCAAATTCCCACTCTCGTCATACAGAAACCCCGCTTGGAGCCCTTCCCGGAGCCTTCCGCCCGAACCACACTCGTGCTGCCTATGTCAAGCGTTCTGCTTGACATGCCAATCTAATGCTTGGTATAGTTAGCAACGAAGCCAACGAGGAGGCAACATATCATGGCCAGCAATCCCGCTCAGGACCTGCAGGAAGAGTTCCTGAAGACGGTCCGCAAGAGCCAGGAGACCGTCATCGAGGCGATCAAGACCTGGGTCGAGACCATCCAGTCCATCACCCCCAAGCTCCCGAACGTCCACGTCCCGCTCGCCGACAAGCTGCCCAAGCCCGAGGAGGTCGTGGCCAGCGCCTACGACTTCGCCGAGCAGCTGCTCGCCAGCCAGCGGAAGTTCGCCGAGGAAGTGCTGAAGGCCACGGCTGCGCTGCCCGGCATGAGCAAGGACAAGTCCGAAGAGGACAAGTAAGCCAGCCCTGCCCTTCGTGCGCGGCGGTTCCGGACACCCGGAGCCGCCGCGCATTGCGTTGCGCAGGGATCAGCTCCGCTCGGGCGGACCCGCGGCGAGAGCGAAGACGGTCACGGCGCAGGCCAGCAGCATCAGCGCGCCGAGGCCGGCCGCCCAGACGGGCCGGCGAAGATCAGCAGGCCAACGCCGGCCACCAGGCTCGCCGCGGCGAACGCCGTAGCCGGCCGCGTCCGCAGGTCTCGCGACCGCCCCGGGTCCCTCGCGACCGGTTCCGCCGCGGGGACGGCCACGTGCCCGATCCCGGCCCCGGAACCCTGACCGCCGGTATCCAGCCGCCCGCGCAGGACCAGGGTGTAGAGCAGGGCCAGCGAGGGCACCAGCACGACCGCGCCGACGGCGACGCCGATAATCGTGGCGGTCAGCGTGGCCGGATCGGCCGCGGCCTGCCTCACGGTCAGGCCGGGGAGCAGCCTCGGCTCCTGCGCGGCGGCCCAGCCCGCGATGACCGCCGCGACCGCGAGCGCGGCCGACGCCCGGGCCAGCCCGAAGCGGTTCCGCCAGACCAGGATCATGGTCAGCACCCCGGCCAGCGCGCACAGGCACACCATGGCCAGCCCGACGCCGGAGGTGAGCCCGTGCCACAGCGCGCGGGTCTGTGCGCCCTCGGCGCGCACGACCAGCAGGCCGGTCAGCGCCAGCGCGCCGGCCACGACGCCCGAGGCGAGGGCGCGGATCCGGAAGTCACGCACCAGGGATCGTTCGGCCAAACGCCCGGCGTCGGCGGCCAGGTAGACGGCGGCGAGGTACCCGGAGAAGGCGACGGCGAGCACCCCGGCCAGGATCGAGACCGGGTTCAGCCAGGAGGTGACCAGGTTGCCGCGCGCGTTGCCGACCGGCACCCGGCCGGTCGCGATCGCGCCGATGACCGTGGCCAGCGCGAACGGCGTGAGCACCGACGACAGCGCGAACAGGTTCTCCACCGCCCGGACTCCGCGGCCCTCGCCGCGCTCGAGCTGGCTGCGCAGCGCGTACGTGGTCCCGCGGAAGATGATCCCGACGGCGGCGACGAACAGCGGGATCGACAGCGTGGACACGATGGAGCCGAACGCCACCGGGTAGCACGTCCAGGCGACGGTCAGCACGAAGACGATCCAGACGTGGTTGGCTTCCCAGACCGGCCCGATGGCGTGCCGGGTGTGGTCGCGGGTGGTGGCGGCGTCCGTCAGCCCGCCGCCGGGGATCAGCGTCCACAGGCCCGCGCCGAAGTCGGCGCCGGAGAGCACGGTGTAGGCGGTGATCCCGATCAGGATGAACACCATCGGGACGTCAGCCAGCATCACGGCCTCCCGCCTGCTCGTCCTCGATGTCGAGCGGGACCCGGCTGAACCGGCGGAGCAGCCAGAACACCGCGCCGGCCAGGCCGAGGTAGACGAGGCAGAGGGCCCCGTAGCTGACCGGGATGTCGTGCGCGCCGGTGACGGCCTGGTCGACCCGCATGACGTCGTAGACGATCCACGGCTGCCTGCCCACCTCGGTGGTGATCCAGCCGGCGATGAGCGCCACCACGGACAGCGGCCCGGCCGCCACCACCGCCCAGTAGAACCACCGGACCGCGGGCATGTGCCGCGAACGGAACCTGACGTACAGGTAGATGACGCCGAGCAGGGCGAGCAGGAGGCCGATGCCGACCATGATCTGGAAAGCGAAGCGGACCACGTTGACCGGCGGCTGATCGGCCAGCGGGACGATGTCCAGGCCCTTGACCACGGCGTTGGGGTTGTGGAAGGCGAGCAGCGAGAGCAGCCGCGGTATCTCGATCCCGTACACCACGGCGTGACCGTTGTACCAGCCGAGCAGGTGCTCGGCGGCGCCCCTGGTCGTCTTGGCCAGCCCCTCCATCGCGGCCAGCTTGACCGGCTGGTAGCGGGCCACGTCCCGCGCCGCCCAGTCGCCCACCACGCCTTCGAGCGGCGAAGCGACGGCCGCCGCCGACAGCGAGATGCCGAGCGCCGTGCGCTCGTACCGGCCCCGGCGCCCGCGCAGGTACCCCCACGCGTAGGCGCCGGCCATCAGGTACCCGCACACGATGTACCCGGCGAAGTACATGTGCACGTACTCGCTCCAGAAGAACGGGTTGGCGAACAGCGCCGCCCACGGGTGCGCGTCCACCGCCCGGCCGTTAGAGAGAGTGAACCCGGTCGGGTGGTTCATCCACGCGTTCACCGAGATGACGAAGAACGAGCCGGTGATCCCGGCCATCGCGATCGGGAGGCCGGACAGGAAATGCAGCCGGGGTCCGAGCCGGTCCCAGCCGTAGACGTAGACCCCGATGAAGATGGCCTCGACGAAGAACGAGAACCCCTCGAGCGTGAAACCCAGCCCGAAGACGTTGCCGAAGTCCTGGATCCACACCGGCCAGAGCAGCCCGAGCTCGAAGGACAGGATCGTCCCGGTGACCACGCCGACCGCGAACAGCGCCAGCATGATCTTGGACCAGCGCCGGGCCAGCGTCCGGTACAGCGCGTCGCCGGAGCGCAGGTACCGCCATTCCGCGTACAGGATCATCGCCGGGAACGCGAGCCCGAAGCAGACCAGCGGGATGTGCACGGACAGCGAGAGCGCCTGCATCTGCCGCGCCTGGAACAGGTACTGCTGATCCACGACTGGCGCCCCACCGGCCCGCGCGCCGCCGGCCAGCCCAGCGAACGACAGCAACAGCACACCCCTACTCAACACCCGCACCGCTCTGCGGGGCGCACCGCCCCGCCTGCCCGCCAGTTATGGGGCTTGGGTGCCCCTGCTACCGATAGAAGGGAATGCGCCAACTGTGCCAACACGGGCCCCGGGCGCCGGCTGGTCATCGAAGCCACTGTCGACCTGTGATCGCGGCCAGAGGCAGGAGCCGAAGGCCGCCGCTACAGGTCGAAGCTTCGGTATATCTCGCGGCGGTGGCCCACGGCCGCGATCGTGACCACGCGAACGCGGTCGTCAACGGAATAGATCACACGGTAGTCACCCGACCGTACGCGCAGGTAAAGGCCGATGGCCGGTCAGGGGCGTGACACCAGCAGGGCGCGGATTGGCCGCGAGTCCATCGATGAGCTGGGCGATCGCCTTGCGGACAGACGGGTCGAGCTGTCGTAGCGAGCGGCGGGCACGCGGCCGGACATCAATGGTGTATCCGCCCATGCCTGGCCGGCCTACAGATCGAGCTCGGCTCTGACCTGTTCCCAGGGAATCGACTCACCGGGCTCGTCCATCGCAGTGTCGGCCTCGGCGGCGTCCTCAGCGTCCTCCGCAGCGCGAAGAGCGTCAATGACTGATTCCGGCACGATGGCGGCCACTCGCTCGCCGTGAATGGTGAGATGGGTGATGACACCGCGGCGGGCAAGGTCGACGGCGCGCTCGATGGCAGCACTGCTGACAGGAACATCCCGTACCGGCTCGCTCATGGATTCAGTGTAGAAGGCCCGTCTACAGACCCGCCTGGCTGTTGTAGCCGCGCGTGGTGTCGCTATGCGTCAGCGGCAGCTCCTGTGTACGGGATGCTTCCAAGAACCACGCCGTTCTCATCCAGCACGGTGACCTCGAATGGAGAGGTCCGCTCGGTGCACACCACCCAGGCGCCGAAGTGCGACTCCAACACCCGCCGGTCCTCCTGACCGTCTTGGACGAGGGCAATCTGCGTCACAGCAGGCGCGACCCTGGCCGCCGTGGACGTCATCCCCAGACATGCACAAGAACTCCGCCTGCCTCCCGCTACGTCGCTGCGTATGTCAAGCAAAACGCTTGACATCTCAATCTAAGCTAGATATAGTTTGCAACATAAGCCAACGAGGAGGCACCCAACATGGCCAGCTCTGTCACGCAGGAACTCCAGGACGCGTTCCTGTCCACCGTCCGCGAGGGCCAGGACATCGCGCTCGGCGCGATCAAGACCTGGGTCGAGACCGTCCAGTCCTTCACCCCCGCGATTCCCTCGATCCCCATGCCGCTGATCGACCGGCTGCCCAAGCCGCACCAGGTCGTGGACAGCGGTTACGAGTTTGTCGAGAAGCTGCTCGCCAGCCAGCGGAAGTTCACCGTCGAGGCGCTGAAGGCCGCAGCCCCGCTGCTCCCCGGCGAGGGTTCCGACAACTAAGGGCGTAGGTCCAGCAAGGCCCCGCCGCGCGGCAGCACCGGAAGCCTGGTGCTGCCGCGTACCATAGTTTGCGAGCAAGGAGGTATGCCGTGACCGACCCGTGGGAGGCGCAACGGGAAGCGCTCGGAGCCTTCATCCGGGAGCAGCGCAAGCGGGCTAACCTCTCGCTCCGCCAGCTTGCCGAGCTGACCAGCCTGTCGAACCCCTACCTCAGCCAGATCGAGCGGGGTCTGCACCAGCCGTCGGTCCGCGTGCTCAAGGCCATCTCGGACGCGCTGAACCTGTCGGCGGAGACGCTCCTCGCCCAGGCGGGCCTGATCGACGCGATAGCGGCCAAGGCCTCCGGCGAAGACGAGGCCCAGCCCAAACCGCCGCTGACCGAGCAAGCGATCCTCGGCGACGAGCGCCTCAGCGACGATCAGAAGTCGGCCCTGATCGCCGTGTACCGCAGCATGCTGGGCTAGGGCCCGCCCGCAGCGCTTGGTGCTGGGTGCGTCACCACACTTATCCCGAACGAACGTCGGTACCAGTCTCAGGACGCGCTTGTCGCCGGGGTTGTAGCGTATCCGCCTAGCGGCAGCAGCCTCCCTGCTCAGTGACTGTGGTGCCGTTTACTTCGGCTGTGGGTTGCGGTCTGTAGAATCACCTGTTCCTGGTCAGCAGCTTGGGTTGGCGGTGGGTGCCGGGGCGTGCCCCCGGCCGGGCTCCCGTCAGCCGGGCCGGGGCACGCCCCGATTACCTCACCTGCTGGTGCGGGTTGTGGCCCGCGGTGCTGTCACAGTCCCAGGGTGCCGGTGACGCCCTGGACGACACCGCCGGTGCCGCTGTCGGCCATCGGCGAGCCGGGCTGCGGGGCGCTGCCCGCGTTGACGGTGATCAGCGATCCGGTTCCGGTTCCGGCCGGGGTCCCGCCGTTGACCGAGACGGCCGATCCGGCCCCGGTGGTGGGCAGGCCGCCGGCGTTGACCGCGGCGAGCGGCCCGTTCCCGGATGACTCGGTCCCGGTCCCGGTGCCGGCCGTGGTCCCGGCCGAGGCCGTGCCGCTGGCCGGGGCGGTGGTGACCGATCCGGTGCTGTCGACGGTGACCAGTGACCCGTTCGCGGGCTGCCCGCCGGCGTTGACGGTGATCAGGGAGCCGTTCCCGGATGAGCCGGTCCCGGTCTGGGTGCCGGTGCCGATCTGGGTGCCGGTGCCGTTGACGGTGATCAGGGACCCGGTCCCGGATGTCCCGGTGCCGGTGCCGCCGACGGTGGCCAGGGACCCGGCTGAGGGCAGGCCGCCGGTGTTGACCGTGATCAGCGACCCGCCGGAGCCGCTCGTCCCGCCGTTGCCGCCAGACCCGCTTGCACCGCCGGTGCCGGTCCCGGAGCCGGACCCGTTGGCCCCGTTACCGCCGGAGCCGCTGCCGGACCCGCTCGTCCCGCCGCTGCCGGACCCGCTGCCCGTGCCTGACCCGCTCGTCCCGCCGCTGCCGCCAGACCCGGAGCCGGAGCCGGAGCCGTTGGTCCCGTTACCGCCGGAGCCGCTGCCAGACCCGCCGGAGCCGCTACCGCTGGTCCCGCCGGTGCCTGTCCCGCCGGACCCACCAGTGCCGTGGTTAGTGCCGTGGCCGGACCCGAAGGTCCCGTGCCCGGTGCCGTGCCCGGACCCGTGGTCGGTGCCGTGCCCGGACCCGAACGTGCCGTGCCCGGACCCGTGGTCGGTGCGGTGCCCGGACCCGAACGTGCCGTGCCCGGTGCCGTGGTCGGTGCGGTGCCCGGACCCGAAGGTCCCGTGCCCGGTGCCGTGGTCGGTACGGTGCCCGGACCCGAACGTGCCGTGCCCGGTGCTGAAGGTGCCGTGGCTGGTGCCGTAGGTGTGCGGGCCGTGCAGCCCGGGGTGCCAGTCCTGGTAGACCGGGCCGTAGTCCGGGCCGGCCTGCCCGCCGGCCGGGCAGGTCCCGGCCAGTGCCCCGGCGGCCAGCACCGCGGGGGCGACCAGCCCGGCGGCCAGCGCCGCCAGGCGCGCGATGATGATGTTCCTCACTGTGATGCACTCTCCTGACTGAGAAGGATGTCGACGGACTTCCCGCCCCGGGCACAGCCCGGCCGGGCGGGATCAAACAGCTGGACCACCGGTCCGGCTGCTAGCCCGGCTCCTCAATCACCGAGAGCATGGCGGCCGCTGACGGGACGGCCACCTGTGAACACCAGCGCGCGAAGCCCGGCAGCGCCAGGCCTGCCACGATCAGCACGGCCAGCCCGGCCGCGACCGCACCGCCCGGCCCGGATCCGGACCCCGGCGCGAAGCCCGCATCAGATCCGCCGCCGCCCGGCGCGCCCGGCCCGGCCGGCCCGGCCGGCATGGCCGGTGCGGCGGGCAGCCCGGGCAGTCCGGGCAGCACCGGCATCCCGCCACCCAGGCCCGCCGCCCCCGCCCCCGCCACCAGGCCGGAGCCCGGGACCAGGCCAGCACCGGGAACCCCGCCCGCACCCGGCAGCACCGGCAGGATCGGCAGGACGGGCAGCACCGGCACCGGCGGGATGGCCGGCGTCCCGGCCGGGCCGCTCCCGGTGACCGGACCGCTGCCAGCAGCCGGGCCGGTTCCCGCCCCGGCCCCGGACCCGTTGCCCGGCGAACCGCTGGCGCCCGCCCCGGTGCCGGTCCCGGATGAGGTGGTGCCGTCGGTGCCAGTCCCGGACGGCCCGGTGCTCCCGGTGCCGGGCGAACCGCTGGTGCCGGTCCCGGGCGGGGTGGTCCCTGGCAGCGAGGGCGGCGAAGGCAATGAGGGCGGCGAAGGCAATGAGGGTGTGACCGGGTTGGTCACGGCGGTGACCGTGGACACCAGCTGCCCGGCCGCAGCACCCGCTGCCTGCACCACCGACCCGGCGGCGCCGGCCGCTCCGGTCACCGCGCCAGGCAGCGGGCCCAACAGCTCGCTCACCGACCCGGTCACCGCGCCGACCGCCGGGCTGATGCCGCCCGCCGAGCCGGTCACTGCACCGGTGGCTGCTCCGGTCGCGCTGGTCACCGCCCCGGTGGCGGTACTGGCTGCGGTGCCGACTGTGGCTGCCGCGCTGGTCACGGCGTTAGCCGCGGCCCCGGCGGCACTGCCCGCGGCGGCACCCGCGCCAGTGACTGCACCGGTCACGGTGCCGGTCGCGGTACTGACTGCGGCACCCGTGCCAGCCGCGGCACCGGTCGCGTCGCTGGCCGTAGGGGTGGCTGGAGTGACCGGCGCGGGCGCCGATGTAGCCGGGGCCGTCAGTGCCGCCGGGCTTACGGTACCGGTCACGGTGCTGGCCGTGGTGCCGACCGCACTGGCCGCGGTGTCGGCCACGCTGGCCGCGGTGCTAGTAGCGCCGGTGGCGGTGCCGGTCACCGAGGAGACGGTACCGGCCAGGGCGGAGACAGCGGGGACCGGCGGGCCCGAGCCGGGCGGAGCGGTGGCGGCATTGGCGGGCGCGGCAGTCAGCAGGCCTATGCCGGTGATGATGCACAGGCCGCCAAGCGCCGCCCCGATGGTGTACACAAGCACCCTCAGGGCCGGAAGGCACCAGCCCTTCATGCCGGTCACGGTAGTCACATAAAACGCGGATGTCCATACCCGTGACACCATTTCCGCGAGATTTACCTGCGACCGGCGGATAATCCATCCCGGATGCCGTGTATCCTGCATTACGGGATTTACCCAGTGATTGTCGGCAATGCCGGGAAAGTGTGATTGATCTCGGTATGGTACAATAGCCGGGTATCCTTCCTGATGCCTTCTGCCTGCATAAACAGGACATCGTACTCATCAGAGATGTTGTACGGAAACCGCTTGAAAGTCCTTAGTGGCGTTCTTTAAATACTGTGGCGTAACCCATTAGTGCACTAACAGAAAGGGCACTCTGGGATTAAGCGGAAAGCCGTCCAGCTAGCGGAGCATTAACTGTCAGGAAGGCCCAGATTGAGGCTCGTCGGTCTCTAAATCAACGTACGGTTACCTGGGTCCAGCTGCGGCTGCTGCTATCCCGGTAGATCCGGCCACGAAGCCAACCGCCACGACCGCGATCACGGCGCACGTGGCGGTCAGGGAACGCAGGCGTGACTTCTTCGTGCCGCCGGTGCGGTCGGCCAAAGGCGGCTCTAGCCCGCGGCGGCGTCGGCGACGTGACGGAGCAGCACGGCCGTGGTAACCGGCCCCACACCGCCGGGCACGGGGCTCAGCGCCCCTGCGATCTCCGCGACCTTCGGGTCGACGTCCCCTGTGAGCCCGCCTTCGGCCGTGGCGTTGGTACCAACGTCGATCACCGTCGCGCCGGGGGCCACGTGCTCGGGACCGATCAGCCCGGCGCGACCCGCGGCCACCACCAGAACGTCGGCCTGAGTCGTGATGGCGGCCAGGTCCCTGGTGCGGGAGTGGCAGATGGTGACAGTGGCGTTCCGGTCGAGCAGCAGGTGCGCTACCGGCTTGCCTACCACCGCGGAACGGCCGACCACGACCGCGTGCTGGCCCGCCAGCGCGATCCCGTGGTGATCGAGCAGCCTGACCACGGCCTCGGCGGTGGCGGGCGCGAACGCGGGCAGCCCCGTCATCAGCCGTCCGAGCGAGACCGGATTGGCGCCGTCCACGTCCTTGCCTGGGTCGATCGCGCCGGCCAATTCGGCCAGCCGCATACCACCTGGCAGCGGAGTCTGCAGGATGATCCCGTGCACGGCCGGCTCACCGCTCAGCGCGGTCAGGGCCGCCTCGATCCTGGCCGCCGTGCCCTCCTGGCTCTCCGCTGCGTCGGGGTTCAGGTCGGTGACGTCACAAGCGATCCCGGCCTTGGCGGCCGCCGACGCGATCTGCCGGACGTACCAGACGCTGGCCTCGTCCGCGGTCGCCGTGACCACGGCCAGCCGCGGCGCTCGCCCCATGGCGGTGAGCTCCGCCGCCTGGGCCGCCGTCCCGGCCCTGATTTCCGCCGCGAGCTCCCGCCCGGACAGTGATATCAACGAATGGCCTTCCTCCGGGGTTGTCACCGGCTGATCTCCTCCCGGACCGCCGCGACGACGCGGTTGGCGCGCTCGGTGATCTCGTCGGTCGACGCGGCCACCGCGCTGACCTCGGCCGCGATCGCGGGGTCCTTGATGCTGCGCAGGTTGACCTCGATGTTGACCCGCGCGGTGACCGCCGCGGCCCGCGCGGCCTCGGCACCCGCCGCCACGTCCGTGATCACGTTGCGGTTACCCGCCGGAAGCAGGTCCTCGGCCAGGTCGGTCAGCCGGCGCGCCAGCCCCACCACCAGGACCGGCGGCCGCGCCGCCCCGGCCGCCGCGTCGGCGATGGCGGCCGACCGGGCCGCCCGCTGCTCGGTGGTGTCCTTCGGCAGCCGGTACGCCTCCGCCACCGCGCCGAACGCCGTGGCGTCGGCCTCCACGAGCATCAGGGCCTCTTCCCTGAGCTTGTCGGCCTCGGTCACCACGCGGCCCATAAGTTCGGCGTCGTACCGTGCCCCGTCGCTGTATCTGGCCACCATGGCGAGCAGCGCGGCCGCCTGCGCGGCGTGCAGGGCGGCGGTGGCGCCGCCACCCGGGGCGGGCACACGGGCGGCAAGCTGGCCGAGGAAGGCGTCGATGGTCTGGTCGCGCATTCCCGTGAGGTTACCGCGACCGGGGGACAGACCGTACAGTTGGATTCATGCACGGGTATACGCAGGACAAGGACGCTTACCTCAAGCGGTTGCGCAGGATCGAGGGCCAGGTGCGCGGCCTGCAGCGCATGGTCGAGTCCGACACCTACTGCATCGACGTCCTCACCCAGGTGTCCGCCGTGACCCGGGCCCTGCAGGCCGTCGCGCTGGGCCTGGTGGAAGACCACCTGAGCCACTGCGTCACCCAGGCCATCGAAGAGGGCGGCCCGGAAGCCACCGACAAGGTGAAGGAAGCCTCCGAGGCGATCGCCCGCCTCGTTCGGTCATAGCGGAGAACTCCGTCCCCGGCCCTCAGGACCACCCTCAGCCGCTCAAACGGCTCTGCCACACGTGGAGGAGGTCGCCCCCAGCTGCCCGATGTTCCTTGAGGTGGTCGAGCCAGACCGGGCCGAGTTCGGTGAGCTCGATGAGATTTCCGTCTGGGTCGCGAATCGCCGTGATGCGGGACTCGGTCCCGAATTCGGTCGGCGGATAGCAGAGGGGGACGCCGCGTGTCTCCAGCCATCGGACGAGCCCGGCCAGGTCGAAGATCATGAAGGCCAGCTTGACTGCACCGGTAGCGGTCGGCTCGCCCTCGTAATCGGCCGCTGGGTGGATGGCGAAATGAACGTCGCCGAGCTCGCACGCCCAGTGCAGAGCCGAATCGCCATGCTGTTCTTCGGCGAGCGGTAGCCCAAGCACGTCGCGGTAGAAGTCCGCCAGTCGTTCTGGCTGCTCGGACACCAGGATCAGTCCCGAAAGGAACCGGACGTCCTCTGGCCGTTGCGTATGGTCATCCGTCATTGCTCCTCCGTCCTCACTGCGTGGCACCCCGGTGCGCGGCCCTGTGCCAGGTCGCGATGGGAATCACCATGGGCTACATGCTGATCATGCTGCTCTAGGGGCCGGCCACATCCCGCGATAGCGCGCCCGCCGCCCCGAGGGCGTACCCATCCAATACCCTGGCCAGGGCATGATTGGAAGGCGAGGCGGACAGGAGGACAAGAATCGGTGGAGCCATTCGACCCGACCAAGCCGAACATCGCCAGGGTCTGGGACTACTGGCTGGGCGGGAAGG
>CAWKCG010000026.1:0-280787 GCA_963847965.1 uncultured Actinomycetes bacterium | reverse complement strand
CCGATCGCCGTGACTTCTACAAGATCCTGGACGTGCCGAGGACCGCGACCCAGGACGAGATCCAGAAGGCCTACCGCAAGCTGGCCCGCCAGCACCATCCCGACGTCAACAAGGATCCCGGAGCCGAGGACCGGTTCAAGGAAATCTCCGAGGCGTACGACGTGCTGTCCGATCCGCAGACCCGGCGCCGTTACGACGCCTTCGGCCCGGACTTCCGGCAGGTGCCCGAGGACGTAGATCCCGAGGCGTTCCAGCGCAGCCGCGCCGGCGCGGGAACCGCGGGGGCCGGCCAGGCCCGAGGCGCGGGAGGCGCCGGCGCGTTCGGCACGGGCCTGGGCGGCGACCTGGGCGGCATCAATATAGAAGACCTGCTCGGGGGGATCTTCGGAGGCCGGGGCTTCGGCCCGATCCCGGGCGCCGACCAGGAAACCGAACTCGAGCTGACCGTGGAGGAGGCCTTCCAGGGCGGCCACCGTTCGGTCACCCTGGAAGGTCCCGACGGCCGGCGCACCCTAGACGTCAGGATCCCGGCCGGCGTGACCAACGGGCAGCGCATCCGCCTGGCTGGCCAGGGCGGCCGCGGCAGCGAGGGCGCCCCCAACGGTGATCTGTACTTCGTGGTGCGGATCGCCCCGCACCCCCGGTACCGCGTCGACGGACGCGATCTGTACGTCGATCTCCCGTTGGCGCCGTGGGAAGCCGCGCTGGGCACATCGGTGGGCGTGGAGACCCCGCGCGGTGAGATGAAGGTCAAGGTGCCGCCGGGTACCTCGACCGGCAAGCGGCTCCGGCTCCGGCACCACGGCCTGCCTCACCCGCGGGGCAGCGCCGGGCACCTGTACGCCGAGGTCAGGATCATGGTGCCGGCCAAGCTCACCGATGAGGAGCGGCGGCTCTTCGAGGAACTGTCCGCGGCCTCCACCTTCGACCCGAGGAGGCGGTAGTGGGCTACGCGCTGGTCCTGGTCCGGTCGGCCAGCCTCAACCTGGAGGCGTTCGCGCGAGTGACAGGCACGCACCCGGACCTAGTCCGCAGGCTCGTCGCGCTGGGCATCCTCGACGCCGACCGCGACGCCGCCGGCGAGCTGTGGCTCGCCCCCAGCCAGGTGGCGGTCATGGGTCGGGTGCAGCGGCTCCGCGCCGGATTGGGGCTCAACTACGCGGCCGTCGGGCTGGTCACCGACCTGCTGGACCGGATCGCGGTACTCGAAGCGGCCCTGCGGGAGGCCCGACGGCCGGGAAGGTGAACATGGACCCCAGCCACCTGACGCAAAAGTCGCAGGAAGCACTGCACGACGCGCAGACCAAGGCGCTCCGCTACGGGCACACCGAAGTGGACGGCGAGCACCTGCTGCTGGCCCTGCTTGACCAGCAGGACGGCATCGTCCCCCGTCTGCTGGCCCAGGCCGGCGCCGATCCGGACCAGTTGCGGACGGCGCTCGAGGCCGAGCTGGCCAGGCGCCCCAAGGTCACCGGCCCGGGCGTCACCCCGGGACAGGTCCACGTCACGCAGCGGCTGAACCGCCTGCTCGATGCGGCCAACCAAGAGGCCGACAGGCTCAAGGACGAGTACGTCTCCGTGGAGCACCTGGTCATGGCGCTGCTCGCCGAGGGCTCGGCGACCGCTGCGGGACGGCTGCTGCAGCAGGAGGGTCTGACTAGTGACGGCTTCCTGCAGGCGCTGACCAAGATCCGGGGAAACCAGCGGGTCAGGTCCGCGATGCCCGAGACCGCCTACGAGGCACTGGACAAGTACGGCACTGACCTGGTGGCCGACGCCGCGGCGGGTCGGCTCGACCCGGTCATCGGGCGTGACGCCGAGATCCGGCGGGTCATCCAGATCCTGTCCCGCAAGACCAAGAACAACCCGGTCCTGATCGGCGATCCGGGCGTGGGCAAGACCGCGATCGTGGAGGGCCTGGCCCAGCGGATCAACCGCGGCGACGTGCCCGAGGGGCTGCGGGACAGGACCATCTTCAGCCTCGACCTGGCCGCGCTGGTCGCGGGGGCCAAGTACCGCGGCGAGTTCGAGGAACGGCTCAAGGCGGTCCTGGCCGAGGTCAAGGCGGCGCAGGGACGCATCTTGCTGTTCGTCGACGAGCTGCACACCGTGGTCGGGGCCGGGGCGGCCGAGGGCGCGATGGACGCGGGCAACATGCTCAAGCCGATGCTGGCCCGCGGCGAGCTGCACCTGATCGGCGCGACGACGCTGGATGAGTACCGCAAGCAGATCGAGAAGGACGCGGCGCTGGAGCGCCGGTTCCAGCCGGTGCTGGTGGACGAGCCGTCGGAGGAGGACGCGATCTCGATCCTGCGCGGCCTGCGGGAGCGGCTTGAGATATTCCACGGCGTGAAGATCGCCGACAGCGCGCTGGTCGCCGCGGTCACGCTGAGCCACCGGTACATTTCCGACCGGTTCTTGCCGGACAAGGCGATCGACCTGGTCGACGAGGCCTGCGCGATGCTGCGGACCGAGATCGACTCGATGCCGGCCGAGCTGGACGAGCTGACCCGGCGGGTGATGCGGCTGGAGATCGAGGAAGCCGCCCTGGCCAAGGAGACCGACCCGGCGAGCAAGGCGCGGCTGGAGGACCTCGGCAAGGAACTGGCCGACCTGCGGGCCGAATCCGACGCGCTACGGGCCCAGTGGGAGGCCGAGCGGCGGGCGCTGCGCAAGGTCCAGGAGCAGCGCGAGGAGCTGGAGCGGCTGCGCCAGGAAGCCGAACAGGCCGAGCGTGACTACGACCTCAACCGGGCCGCGGAGCTGCGGCTAGGCCGGATCCCGGACCTCGAGCGGCGCCTGGCGGCCGAAGAGGAGCAGCTCGCCGTCCGGCAGGGCGGCCGGCGGCTGCTGCGCGAAGTCGTCACCGAGGACGAGATCGCCGGGATCGTCGCGCGCTGGACCGGCATCCCGGTGGCCCGGCTGCAAGAAGGCGAGCGGGAGAAGCTGCTGCAGCTGGACCAGACCCTGCACGAACGCGTGATCGGCCAGGACGAGGCCGTGCAGCTGGTCGCCGACGCGATCATCCGGGCCGGGTCAGGGATCAAGGATCCGCGCCGGCCGATCGGGTCGTTCATCTTCCTCGGCCCCACCGGGGTCGGCAAGACCGAGCTGGCCAAGTCCCTGGCGGCGGCGCTGTTCGACACCGAGGACAACATGGTCCGGATCGACATGAGCGAGTACCAGGAGAAGCACACGGTCAGTCGGCTGCTCGGCGCGCCGCCCGGATACGTCGGCTACGAGGAGGGCGGGCAGCTGACCGAGGCCGTCCGGCGCAAGCCGTACTCGGTGGTGCTGTTCGACGAGATCGAGAAGGCGCACCCGGACGTGTTCAACACGCTGCTGCAGGTCCTGGACGACGGCAGGCTCACCGACGCGCAGGGCCGCACCGTGGACTTCCGCAATACGGTCATCATCATGACCTCGAACATCGGCTCGGAGTACCTGCTGGACGGGGTGACCTCGGGCGGGGAGATCAAGCCCGACGCGCGCGAGCGCGTCCTGGCCTCGCTGCGTTCCGCATTCCGGCCGGAGTTCTTGAACCGCGTGGACGAGATCGTGCTGTTCAAGCCGCTGACCCTCCCGGAGATCGAGCGCATCGTCGACCTGATGTTCAACGATCTGCGGGCCAGGCTCGCCGACCGGCAGATGACCCTCGAGATCAGCCGGGAGGCCCGCAGGTACATCGCGCAGCAGGGTTTCGACCCGGTCTACGGCGCCCGCCCGTTGCGCCGCTTCATCAGCCGCGAGGTCGAGACCCGGATCGGACGCGCCCTGGTGGCCGGCGATGTCTGCGACGGCGCCGTCATCCGCGTCGGCCTGGCGGACGGCGAGCTCGCCGTGACCTACGAGAATCCGGCGTGAAGGTCAACGTGGACCTACACGGACACCTTTCACGTGAAGCTGACCGGAACGAGCTCTGAAAAGGGCTATTACCTGAGTACGGACTATCACTCTGTTGTGATCATGGGTCCTCGGCTGGCTTTTTACGTGGAGACCGTTAAGGCCGCCCGCCAGACAACCGGCCCGACCACCACGGCGACCATGCAATGGTATTTCGTCAGCAGCCACAATTACCTCAAGTACAATGGCGCCCCAGCCTGGAAGAAATCTACTCCCACGACCATCAAGGTGCCTTAATGCGCAGCCGCGGCGTAGCGCTGCCGGGGCCGCCACGACCATGGCCCGGCAGCTCTTTTATGCTTGCGGAGGTTTCCGGGGAGCGCGTTGCGGGCACCAGCAGCCTGGCGGGAGTGATAAGCTCTTGTACCCTGTAGCCAACGCCTATGCGCCGACTCTAAGCAAATGAAAGTATATCAAAGATAATGACGCTCAGTCAAAGCAATTCGGCTGGCCCCACGCCCGTCGCCCAGGAGCAGGCTTACATTGACGTCCTTTACGGTCTGCTCGACGAGGCGCGGGCCCGGGCCGAGCGCGCGCTTGCCCGGACGCACGGCACCGGCGGGGCCGGGGGGACCTTCCAGGCCCGGGTCGAGCGGGATATCACGGCGGGGGAACAGGCCCGCCGGCTGGCCCAGCTGAACGCGGTCGAGCACGGCCTGTGCTTCGGGCGGACCGACGCGGACCCGGACGCCGGTCCCGGCCGGGAGCCCGCCGCCACCTTGTACATCGGCCGGATCGGCCTGCGTGACGACGAGCACGAGCCGCGCCTCATCGACTGGCGCGCGCCGGCCGCCCACCCGTTCTACGCCGCCACCCCCAAGGACCCGAACGGCCTGATCCGCCGGCGGCACATCTACACCAGGAATCGCACCGTCACCGGCGTCGACGACGAGGTCTTCGACCTGGACCGCCTGTCCGAGCCGGACCGCCGGTCCCTGTCCGGCGAGGCCATGCTGATCGCCAGCATCACCGCCGGCCGCACCGGCCGGATGCACGACGTGGTCGCCACCATCCAGGCCGAACAGGACCGGGTGATCCGCGCCACCCTCCAGGGCGTCCTGGTCGTGCAGGGCGGCCCGGGCACCGGCAAGACGGTCGCCGCCCTGCACCGCGCCGCGTACCTGCTGTACACGCACCGCCGGGTCCTCGAGCGCCGCGGCGTCCTGGTCATCGGGCCGAACGCCACGTTTCTCCGCTACATCAGCCAGGTCCTGCCGTCCCTCGGCGAGACCGACGTCGTGCTCAGCTCCGTCGGCGAACTCTTCCCCCGCGTCAGCGCCGCGCCCGACGATGATCCCGAAGCCGCCGCCGTCAAGGGCGACCTGAAGATGGTCGAGGTGCTGCGCCGCGCGGTGCGCAACCACCAGCGGGTCCCCGAGGCCGACCTGGAGATCACCGTCGACACCGTCCGGATGACCGTGCCCAGGGACACCTGCCTGCGCGCCCGCGACCGGGCCCGCAACCTGCGCAAGCCGCACAACGAGGCCCGCAAGCTGTTCGTCGTCGAGATGCTCGGCGCGCTCGCCAGGGCTGAGGCGGCCGCCCTCGGCCGCCCCCTCGACCCCGACGACCTGCCCTACACCCGCGCCAGGCTGTGGGACGAGCCGCCGGTCCGGGCCGCGCTCGACGCGCTGTGGCCCTTCCTCACCCCGCAACGCCTGGTCGCCGGGCTGCTGGCCGAGGAAGCTGCCCTCCGCGCCGCCGCCCCAGGTCTTTCTGAGGCCGAACGAGCGGTGGTGCTCCGCCCCGAGGCCCCCGACGCGTGGACGGTGGCGGACGTCCCGCTGCTCGACGAGGCCGCGCAGCTACTCGGTGCCGACGACTCGGCCGAACGCAGGCGCCGCCGGGCCCTGGAGCGCGAGCGCCGGGCCGAGGAGCGTTACGCCCGGGAGGTGCTCGAGATCACCAGCCAGGCCGGCGGGCAGGCCAGGCCGGCGGACTGGATAGACGCCAGCGCGCTCGCGGACTGGAACCGCGACCCCGGCCAGCAGCTCACCACGGCCGAACGCGCCTGGGCCGACCCGTCCTGGGCCTACGGCCACGTGATCGTGGACGAGGCGCAGGAACTGTCCGCGATGGCCTGGCGGATGGTGATGCGGCGCATCCCCACCAGGTCGCTGACCGTGGTCGGGGACCTAGCCCAGCGCGGCAGCGCGGCCGGCGCCCGCTCCTGGGCCGAGATGCTCGACCCCTACGTCAAGGGCCGCTGGCGCGAGGAGCAGCTGACCGTCAACTACCGGACGCCGGCCGAGATCATGGCCGTGGCCGCGGACGTGCTCGCCGCGGTCGCCCCCGGCGAGCAGCCTCCCGAGTCGGTCCGCGAGGAAGGCGTCCCCCCGCGCGCCGTCCGCGGGCTCGACCGCGTGGCCCCGGTGCTCGGTGCCGAGCTTGACGAGATGGGCGAGGGCGGCAGGCTCGCGGTCATCGCGCCGGCGGCGCGGATCGCGGAACTGGCCCGGGCCCTGCCCGCGGCCGTGCCAGGCGACCGGGCCGAGTCGCTGGATGCTCCGGTCGCGCTGCTCACCGTGGGCCAGGCCAAGGGCCTGGAGTTCGACCGCGTGATCCTGGTCGACCCGGCCGGCATCCTGGCGCAGTCCCCGGCCGGCGGGCACGACCTCTACGTCGCCATCACCCGCGCCACCCACCGCCTCACCGTCGTCCACGACGGCGACCTGCCCGCCGCGCTCGGTCGCCTGCACGCCTCCGGGGCGCCTTAAGGCATCCCCTTCCTTCGTCGCTCGTCCCTCGCTCCTCAGTCCAGGCGACGCCGCGCCCCTCCGGCGCGCTCATGTCGCCTAGCGCGCTGACAGGCTCGGCGAGTCGGCCAGCACCCGCTGGACCGTGCGGGCGACGCCGAAGGTGTTGAGGAGCCAGTCCCAGCTTCCCGGGAGCGCCGGGCACATATGGGGCGGCGCCGGTGTTAATGAAATGCGGTCCCGAGCGCCTTGTGGGACCATCGGGGGCGAGTAACAACAGATGTCGGAGGACGATGAGTACGGTCTTTGACGAGCAGCCGGACCTAGGGGACCTGGACCGCGAGGAGAGGCACGCGCTGCGGCGGGTGGCCGGGCTTTCCACCGAGCTCCAGGACGTCAGCGAGGTCGAGTACCGCGCGCTGCGGCTCGAGCGCGTCGTGCTCATCGGGGTGTGGGCCGAGGGCAGCCTGGCCAGCGCCGAGAACTCGCTGCGCGAGCTGAGCAGGCTGGCCGAGACGGCGGGCTCGGAGGTGCTGGACGGCGTGATCCAGCGGCGCGGCCGGGTCGATGCGGCGACCTACGTGGGTTCGGGCAAGGCACGCGAGCTGGCCGGCATCGTGGCGGCGGCCGGGGCCGACACCGTGATCTGCGACGGCGAGCTGACCCCGAGCCAGCTGCGCCGGCTCGAAGAGCGTGGTGCAGGTCAAGGTCATCGACAGGACCGCGCTGATCCTGGACATCTTCGCCCAGCACGCCCGCAGCCGCGAGGGCAAGGCGCAGGTGGAGCTGGCCCAGCTGCAGTACATGCTGCCCAGGCTCCGCGGCTGGGGCGAATCGCTGTCCAGGCAGGCCGGCGGCCGGGTGGCAGGCGGCGGCGGGATCGGCACCCGCGGCCCTGGCGAGACCAAGCTGGAGACGGACCGGCGGCGGCTGCGGGCGCGCATCACCAGGCTGCAGCGGGATATCTCGGAGATGTCCACCGGCCGGAAGGTGCAGCGGGGCCGCAGGCACCGCCGCAACCTACCGTCCGTCGTGATCGCGGGCTACACCAACGCCGGAAAGTCCAGCCTCCTCAACGCGCTTACCGGAGCCGGGGTCCTCGTGGAGGACGCGCTGTTCGCCACCCTCGATCCGGCGGTCCGCCGGGCCTTGACGCCGTCCGGGCGCGTCTTCACGCTGACCGACACGGTCGGGTTCGTCCGCCATCTCCCGCACCAGCTGGTCGAGGCGTTCCGGTCCACGCTCGAGGAAACGGCCGAGGCCGACCTCATCGTGCACGTGGTGGACGGGTCGGACGGGGAGCCCGAGGCGCAGATCGCCGCGGTGCGCGGCGTGCTGGCCGAGATCGGCGCCGCGGACGTGCCGGAGCTCGTCGTGGTCAACAAGATCGACACGGCCGATCCGGTGGTGTTGCAGGCGCTGCGGGCGCGCGAGCCGGGCAGCCTCAGCATCTCCGCGAAGACCGGCGCGGGCCTGGCCGCGCTCCGGGATGCCATCGAGGCCGCGCTGCCCCGGCTGGACGCCCAGGTGCGGCTCGTCGTCCCGTACCGCCGCGGTGACCTGGTGGCGCGGGCCCACGCCGACGGCGAGGTCCTGCACGCCGAGCACGTCCTGGACGGGACGCTGCTCGAGGCGCGGGTCCCGCCGGCCCTGGCCGCGGAACTTGAGGCGGCGGCGCTGACCCCGGCGGTGCCTTAAGCACGGCCCGGCGGTTAACGCCACCGGAGACAATGCTGTCCCGCTAAACGACAAAGTGGTCACGTTCGGCTGGCATTACGGCGGCCGGTAAGGGCGGTCTTAACCAGATATGCAATGTGTTACGGCGTTTCACGGAAAGACTTGTCTGCGACCGTAGTCGTGCAATAACGTGTCGGAATCGATGTGTTGGCCGCCGTACCCGCGCGGCGCTGACTTCGGCGTGGTGCGCAGCGAAGCTCGTCAGGTGCCCGCCGGTGTTCCCGGCGTGCTCGAACCATGGCAGGTGACCGCTCATGGCGCATGACCTCACCGGTCCCGGGGGGGATCGCCAGTGAGCGTACGACTGCTGACCAACATCGGCCGCCTCTGGACGGGATCGGAGGTCCTGTCCAACGCCGCCATCGTGACCGGCGACCAGCGGATCGCCTGGGTCGGGCCCGCCAGCGAGCTGCCGCGGCGCATTCCGGGGGTCATCGACGACATCGTGGACGTGGACCACGTCGAGAACCTCGGCGGCGGCCTGGTCACCCCGGGGCTCATCGACGCTCACACGCACCCGGTGTACGCGGGAAACCGCTGGGCCGAACTCGCGATGCGCTCTAACGGCTCGTCGGCGGCGGAGATCAGCCAGGCCGGCGGCGGGGTCACCTCGACGGTGACCGTCACGAGGGGCACGGACCCGTGGACGCTGTGCAACGGGGTGCGCGAGCGGATGGGCCGCTGGCTGCGGTCGGGGACCACCACGATCGAGGCCAAGACCGGCTACCACCTGACCAGGGACGGCGAACTGGCCGCGGTCCGCATGCTCCGCGGCCTTGAGGGCGAGCCCGGCATGCCGCGCATGCACGTCACCTTCATGGCCGCGCACGCGATCCCGCCCGAGTTCTTCGGCCGCCGCGCGGACTACATCGACGCGGTGAGTTCCTGGTGCGCGGACGCCGCGGTGGTCGGCGCGGACAGCGTGGACGTGTACTGCGAGGAGGGCGGGTTCACCGAGGACGAGGCCCGCTGGATCCTGAACGCCGGGCGCAGGGCAGGCCTGCTGCAGCGGCTGCACGCCTGCGGTGACACGCGCACCGGCGCGGCCAGGCTGGCCGCCGAGCTCGGCTGCGCGTCCGCCGACCTGCTGCACGAGGCGACAGAAGACGACGTCGGCGCCCTGGCGCGGGCCAGCGTGGCCGCCGTGGTCTGCCCGGGGACGGCCCTGCAGACCTCCGCCAGGCCGCCGGTGCGGGCCCTGCTCGATAAGGGCGTCACCGTCGCGCTCGGCTCGGATCACACGCCCGGCGGCACCGGGATCACCTCGATGGCGCTCGTCATCTCGCTCGCCGTGTCCTACCTCGGGATGAGCGTCGAGGAGGCGCTCCGGGCGGCGACGATCGGCGGCGCGCATGCGCTCCGGGCGCCCGACCGCGGCGCGATGGTACGCGGCAGGCTGGCCGACATGGTGCTGTGGGACGCCGATCACGAGGGCGCCTTCGTCTGGTCCTACGGCCTGACCCCGCGCCGCGTCTGGCTCGGCGGCGAGCCAGTCACGTGACCCGCGCGCCAGCCACCTAACCCGCGAGCCCGGTCACCTGACCCGCGAGCCCGGTCACCCCCTCCGGTTCGGCACGCCGGCCCGCGGCGTGGCATGCTGCGGTCATGGCCGCGCGCACCGCCGTAGACCCGCCCGCCACCGGAACCCGCCCCGTCGCCCCGGTAACCCTGATCGTCGGCGAGGAGGAGTTCCTGATCGACCGCGCGGTCCGTGACCTGGTGACCGCCAGCCGGAACGCAGGTCACGACGCGGACGTCCATGACCGCGAGGGAGCAGAACTCGGACCGGGGGAGCTGGCGGCGCTCACCTCGCCGTCGCTGTTCGGCGGCGGCTGCGTGGTGGTGGTCAGGTCCGCCCAGGACGCGGGCAAGGAGGTTGCCGCCGAGCTGGCCAGGTACGCGGCCAGCCCGGCGCCTGACGTGGCCCTGATCTTGACCCACGCGGGCGCCGCCAAGGGCAAGGAGCTGCTGGCCAGCGTCAAGGCCGCGGGAGCGCAGGTGATCGAGTGCCCGAAGGTCACCAGGTTCGCCGAACGCCTGGACTTCGTCCGGTCCGAGTTCCGGCGCGCGGGCCGGCGGGCCGACGACGCCACGGCCCGGGCGCTGCTGGACGCGGTCGGCTCGGACCTGCGCGAGCTCGCCGCCGCGTGCGATCAGCTCGCCGCCGATGCCGACGATCAGGTGGACGAGGCCACGGTGGCCAGGTACTTCCGTGGCCGGGCGGAGGCGACCGGGTTCGCCGTCGCCGACCGCGCGGTGGAGGGGCACCTGGCGCAGGCCCTGGAGCAGCTGCGCTGGGCCCTGGCTACCGGCGTCTCGCCGGTGCTGATCTGCAGCGCTCTCGCGCAGGGAGTGCGGCTGCTCGGCCGTGTCGCTTCCGCGCCGCGCACCCTGGGGACCGCGGCGCTCGCCGCCGAGGTCGGCGCCCCGCCCTGGAAGATCGATGTGGTCCGCCGGCAACTGCGCGGCTGGCAGTCGGCGGGCATCGCCCGCGCGCTGCACGCCGTCGCGGAAGCGGACGCGCAGGTCAAGGGCGAGGCGACCAGCGCAGGCTACGCCCTGGAGCGCGCGATCCGCCGCATCGTCGCCGCCCGGTCCGGCGAAGCCGGCTTCTAGCTGGCCTGGGCCATCTCGGCGTAGCGCCTGGAGATCGCCGACTTGCGGTTCGCGGCCTGGTTCTTGTGGATCACGCCCTTGCTCGCCGCCTTGTCCAGCTGCCGGCAGGCGGCCCGCAGCGCGACCTCGGCCGCCTCCGCGTTCCCCCCGTCCGCGGCCTCGCGGAACTTACGGACGGACGTGCGCAGCGACGACTTGACGGCCTTGTTCCGCTGGCGCGCCTTCTCGTTCTGCTTGTTGCGCTTGATCTGAGACTTTATGTTCGCCACGCGTGGGAGTCCTTCAGGGTGTCTGTGGGGTGACGCGAAGTGGGGTGACGCGACGACGAAGCTTATCCGAGCCCGCGCCCGCACTCAAACCACGAGGACCGCGGAACAGGCGAGGACGGCGGGCCCGGCGGGGGCATCCCGCCGGACATGGGATCATGGAACACCCAGGCCGCGCGGCGGCGAGGCAATCCCGGAACGGACGTGCGTGTCACCTAGCCCTGCCCCAGCCCATACCGATCAGGCGGTGATCAGGAACTTCTGCATCATCGCCCATATCGATCACGGCAAGTCGACCCTGGCGGACCGGATGCTCCAGTTCACCGGGGTGGTGGAGGGGCGCCAGATGCGCGCGCAGTACCTGGACCGGATGGACATCGAGCGCGAGCGCGGCATCACGATCAAGAGCCAGGCCGTAAGACTGCCCTGGACCAGCGGCAATCAAAACTACGTCCTCAACCTGATCGACACCCCCGGTCACGTGGACTTCAGCTACGAGGTCTCCCGCAGCCTGGCCGCCTGTGAGGGAGCGGTGCTGCTGGTCGACGCCGCGCAGGGCATCGAGGCGCAGACGCTGGCCAACCTGTACCTGGCGCTGGACGCCGACCTCAAGATCATCCCGGTGCTGAACAAGATCGACCTGCCGGCCGCCCAGCCGGACCGCTACGCCGCCGAACTCGCCGGGATCATCGGCATCGATCCCGCTGAGGTGCTGCGGGTCTCGGCCAAGACCGGGGAGGGCGTCGAGCACCTGCTGCACGAGATCGTCCGCCAGGTCCCCGCCCCGCACGGCAACCCGGACGCCCCGGCGCGCGCGCTCATCTTCGACTCGATCTACGACACCTACCGCGGCGTGGTCACCTACGTCCGAGTGGTGGACGGGCGCATCACCAAGCGCGAGCGGTCCCTGATGATGTCCACGGGCGCGGCGCACGAGACGCTCGAGGTGGGCGTCATCTCACCCGAACCCACGCCCAGCGAGGGCCTGGCCGCCGGGGAGGTCGGCTACCTGATCACCGGCGTCAAGGACGTCAGGCAGGCCCGGGTCGGCGACACCGTGACCAGCGTGGTCCGCCCCGCGAAGGAGGCGCTGGCCGGCTACTCCCAGCCGAGGCCGATGGTCTACTCCGGCCTGTACCCGGTGGACGGCGACGACTACCCCGACCTGCGCGACGCGCTGGACAAGCTCCGGCTGAACGACGCCGCGCTGGTCTACGAGCCGGAGACGAGCGACGCGCTCGGGTTCGGGTTCCGCTGCGGGTTCCTCGGCCTGCTGCACATGGAGATCGTGCGCGAGCGGCTCGAGCGTGAGTTTGACCTGTCGCTGATCTCCACCGCGCCGAACACCGTCTACCGCGTGGTCATGGACACCGGCCAGGAAATCAGGGTGACCAACCCGAGCGACTTCCCCGGCGGTGCCGATGGCGCAGGAGGCGGAAATGCCGCAGGTGTCAAAGGAAAAATCGCCCATGTCTACGAGCCGGTCGTCCGCGCGACGGTCATCTCGCCCGCCGACTACATCGGCACGATCATGGAACTGTGCCAGAGCCGCCGCGGCGCCCTGATCGGCATGGATTACCTGTCCTCAGACCGGGTCGAGATCCGGTACACGCTGCCCCTGGCCGAGATCATCTTCGACTTCTTCGACCAGCTCAAGTCGCGGACCCGCGGGTACGCCTCGCTCGACTACGAGCCGGAAGGGGAGCAGGAGGCGAACCTGGTCAAGGTCGACATCCTGCTGCAGGGCGTCCCGGTCGACGCGTTCAGCCAGATCGTGCACGCCGACGAGGCCCGCGAGTACGGCCTGGCCATGACCGCCCGGCTGAAGGAACTGATCCCGCGGCAGCAGTTCGAGGTGCCGATCCAGGCGGCCGTCGGCGCCCGGATCATCGCCAGGGAGAACATCCGCGCGCTGCGCAAGGACGTGCTGGCCAAGTGCTACGGCGGCGACATCACGCGCAAGCGCAAGCTGCTCGAGAAGCAGAAGGAAGGCAAGAAGCGGATGAAGACCATCGGCCGGGTGGACGTGCCCCAGGAGGCCTTCGTCGCGGCGCTTTCCACCCAGCCCGCCGACCGGAAACAGCGGTAACGCCACGATCTTTTCATTCAGGCCGAACGACCGGTGGTGACCCTCCCGCGCCCCCGCTACGGTCCGTGATGCTGCCCGGCGAGCGGTCCCAGCTCCCGGTGCCCGTTCCACTCACCGGGCACGTGCGTGATGAACGGGGTCAGGACCACGCGCCCGGCCCCGGACACCGGGACCGCCTGTTGCACGTAGGGCACGGAGCCCATGTTCACCTGCTGGAACGGCACGGGCCCTCCGGCCCGCGTGGTGACGATGGCGGTGATCAGCGCGGCCAGGGTGAAGATGATCAGCGCGGTGATGATGAGCGCCGCGGCGGGCCGCCAGCTAGTGGCCTGCGGGACATTGGCCGTCGGCACGGCGACCGGCCCGGCGGAGGGGAAGGGCCCGGCCGGCAGGTCGGCGGTCAGCGCCCACAGCTCCCCGTAGGTGCGCGCGGCGTACGCCCGCTCCACCCGGTCGTGCAGTTCGTCCTGGCTGAGCCGCCCTTCCGCGAAACCGGCCCGCAGCACGCCTACGGCCCGCTCGCGGTCCGCGCTGGCCGCCAGCCAGGCGGGATTCATCCACGGAACCGCGGCGCCCGCGACCCCGGCGCCCGTGGGCATCCCAGGCTGCGGCGGAAATGCCTGAGCTGGACCGTAAGCCACGTGAGCCTCCTGCGGACGCCTTTATTGAGTGTAGACGCGCGACGAGCGCCAGGAGTGCCATTGACGTCGCGGGTGGTCAGCGAACTCCCCGCGGGTGCCTCAGGGCCCGGGCAGCTGGATCGGCCCGCCGCCTGGCGGCTGGTTGATAATCACCTGGCCGCCGGAGTGCGTGACCGAGATCACGACGCTCACCAGCGAGGCGGCGATCAGGACCGACCAGAAGATGATCGCCATGTAGCCGAGCACGAGCCCGCCGGTGGCCAGGCCGTCGCCGCGCTGCAAGGTCTGCCTCATCTGCCGCCTGGCGATGTGCCCGCAGATGACGGCGGGAATGGCGGTCAGCCCCACGGTGAAGAATTCGGCCACGCCTAGCATCATCGAGGCGATGGCCATCGAATTGGTCCCGCCGACGACGGCGGGCGGTGCCGGCTGGTAGACGGCGACCGGCCAGGCGGTCGGCATGGCCCCGGCGGGCAGGTCGGCTATCAGCGCGGCCAGCTCGCCGTACGTGCGGGCCGCGTACGCCCGGCCCATCCGGTCGTTGTACTCGTCCTGGGTGAGCCGGCCCTCCGCGAAACCGGCCTTCAGCACGTCGACCGTACGCTCCCGGTCGGTGCTGGCCGCGCGCATGTTGGGATCCATCGCGACCTGGTAGCCACCCGTCGGGACCTGCGGCGGGGGAACCTGGTAACCGGCCGGCGGAACCTGGTAGCCGGCCGTAGGGACCTGCGGCGCCGGCGGAACCGGGTAGGGGTTCGGCGGCGGTACCGGGTAGCCAGCCGGCGGCGGGGCCGGGTAGCCGGCCTGCGGGACCTGTGAGGCGTCAGGCGTATACCTAGGGTACTGAGCCGGCCACTCCCACTGGTTATCTGCCACCGGTGCCTCCCGTCAAACGGATCGCCTCCCGTAACGCGGCCCTTCCAGTCTAAGCGCCCCAACCGCCATTAGGGGAAACGGTCCGCCCGCCTGGGATCTTCCCGGGGGCTGTGCTAGCCCGGGGGGACGACCCCCCGGAACCCCCGCTGCGCTCCGCGCCCCGCTGCGGTGCCCGCCGTAGTATCACCCGACCGGGAGGGCCGGAGGCCCTCCGCGGTCGCGCGATCGCGGCTTGCGCCGCGCCGTTCGCCGTAGAGCGCCATCAGCCGGGGTCCTCGTGCGGGCGGGCGCATCTGTGTTCGGTCCAGCGCAGGTAGCGTGGCGTTATGCCTGGCGTTCTGCCTGACGGGGAGCCCGTCCCCGCCGACGGGGCGCTGCCGGACAGCGCGCGCAGCGGGCTCGGCCAGCGCCCGTTCGGTATCTACGTGCACGTCCCGTTCTGCGCGACCCGCTGCGGCTACTGCGATTTCAACACCTACACCGCCGCCGAACTCGGCGGGCGCGCGGGTGCCCCGGCCGTCTCGCCGGCGAACTATGCGGGCCTCGCCGTGGCGGAGATCGCCTTCGCCAGGAAGGTGCTCGGCCCGGCCGGCATCCCGGTGAGCACGGTGTTCTTCGGCGGCGGCACGCCGACGCTGCTGCCGCCGGCCGCGCTCGGCGCCATCCTGCGCGCCATCGACGCCGAGTTCGGCCTGGCTCCCGGGGCCGAGGTGACGTCGGAGGCCAACCCGGAGAGCGTGGATGCGGCCAGCCTGGGCGAGCTGCGGGCCCAGGGCATCACCCGCATGTCGTTCGGGATGCAGAGCGCCGTGCCAGGCGTGCTCGCCGTCCTTGACCGGGTGCACCAGCCCGGCCGCCCGGCGCGCTGCGCCGCGTGGGCGCGCGCCGCCGGTTTCGAGCACGTCAGCCTCGACCTGATCTACGGGACGCCGGGCGAGTCGGAGGCGGACTGGCGGCGCTCGCTGGACGCCGCGATCGACGCCGGGCCCGATCACGTGTCCGCCTACGCGCTCACCGTGGAGGCTGGTACGCGGCTGGCCGCCCGCGTCCGGCGCGGTGAGCTGGCCGCGCCGGACGACGACGTGCTCGCCGAGCGCTACCTCGTCGCGGAAGAGGTGCTCGAGGCCGCGGGCTTGCGCTGGTACGAGATCTCGAACTGGGCGGCGGGCGACCCGGCCAGGTGCGCGCACAACATGCTGTACTGGACCGGCGGTGACTGGTGGGGGATAGGGCCGGGGGCGCACAGCCACGTCGGCGGGACCCGCTGGTGGAACGTGCGGCATCCTCACCGCTACGCCGCGAGGATCGGCGCGGGGGTCAGCCCCGGCCAGGCCAGGGAGATCCTGTCCGGGCCCGAACGCCGGCTTGAGCGCGTCATGCTGCTCATCCGGCTGGCCGGGGGGTGTCCGGTCGCTACGCTCGGCCCGGCCGGGCGCGTGAACGCGGCGGCCGTCGTCGAGGACGGACTGGCCAGCCGGGCGGCCTACGCCGAGGGCCGGATCGTACTCACCCGGGAAGGCCGGCTGCTCGCGGACACCGTGGCGCGCGCGCTCACCGAGTGAGTCGCCGTGAGACTCACCGGGCGATCCGCGCGCAGATCCAGGCCGGCACCGCGGCCAGCTCGCCGCGGTTCGCCGCGCCGATTCCGCGGATGAGGTACCGCACGGTGGAAAGCCAGAGCACGAAGGCGATGGGCAGCGTGACGGCGAGGGCGGTGGTGAGGCTGTCCAGCAGGAGCACCCCGCCGAAGATCAGGCAGCACGCCACGTACAGCAGCCAGGTAAGCGACAGGTTCAGCGCCGTGACCACGTGATTGCGCGTGAATGGCGAGATCCTCCTGGCGGCGAGGTAGATGCCCAGCGGGATGACGGGGCCGAGGAAGACCGCCCCGAGATAGCCGAACGTCGCCAGGGTCACCTCACCCTCCCGGAGCCCTCCGCCGGGCCGGGCGGGACCACGGGCGCGGCCGGTCCGGGTCCGGCCGTCTCCGGCCTCGGGCCGGTAACGCCAGGGATCCGCCCGCGGTCGGCGTTCCGCGCGTCGCGGCGGCTCGCTCGTCATCGGTCCTCGCATGTCATGGCCCCGCCGCCACGCTAGTCGCATACCGGCGCGGTGACGAAATCGATCAGCTCTTCGACCCGGCCGAGCAGTTCGGGCTCCAGATCCGTGTAGCTCCCGACCGAGCGCAGGATGCGCCGCCAGGCGCCGGGCACGTCCGGCGGCCAGCCGATGGCCCGCAGCACCCCTTCCTTCCACGGCTGCCCGGGCGGGACATCCGGCCAGCGCGCGATGCCGACCGCGGCCGGCCGCACCGCGGCCCAGATGTCGACAAAGGGGTGCCCCGTGATGAGCACGTCGGGCGATCGCACGCTGGCCGTGATCCTGCTCTCCTTGGACCCGCCGACCAGGTGGTCGACGAGCACGCCGAGGCGGCGGTGGGGCGCGGGGGAGAAGCTCGCCACGATCGCCGGCAGGTCGTCGATGCCTTCCAGGTACTCGACCACGACGCCGACGTCGCGCAGGTCATCGCCCCAGATCTTCTCCACGAGCTCGGCGTCGTGCCTTCCTTCGACGTAGATCCGGCTCGCGCGGGCCACGGCGGCGCGCCGCTTCGGCGGGGCCACCGAGCCGGAGGCCGTCCTGGCGGGCCCGGAGGCCGGATCAGCCACGCCGGCCGGGCCGGCCAGGACCAGGGTGACGGGCCTGCCCTCGAGCAGGAAGGCCCCTGGCGTGAGCGGGAAGACCCGCCGGCGGCCGTGCCGGTCCTCGAGGGTCACCGCGCCCTTCTCCCAGCCGACCACCGCGCCGCAGAACCGGCCCTCGGAGTCCTCGACCACCAGCCCGCGCTCCGCCTCGACCTCGGGCACCTCGCGCTGTCCCGGGCGTCGTCGGCCGGCACCGCCCGGCTGTCCCGCGGCGAGCACGTCTGCACCGTATTGCCTGCGCCACACGGGGTATCTCCTCCTTGGCATCATCACCGCGGCAGTTCGCCTCGCTGTCGCGCGCCGGGAACTTGTTGGACGCAATAGACTTAGCACTCGGGCCCTTTGAGTGCCAAGGAGGTGGTACGCGTGCTCGACGAGCGGAAGCTCACGGTCCTTAGGGCGATCGTCGAAGACTACGTGTCCACCACCGAGCCGGTGGGATCTAAGTCGCTGGTGGACAGGCACCATTTCGACGTGTCCCCGGCGACGATCCGCAACGACATGGCGGTGCTTGAGGAGCAGGGTTTCATCGCGCAGCCGCACACCAGCGCCGGGCGGATCCCGACGGACAAGGGGTACCGCCTGTTCGTCGACCGGCTGTCGAGCGTCAAGCCGCTGTCCGCCGCCGAGCGCCGCGCCATCGAGACCTTCCTGGCCGGGGCGTACAGCCTGGACGACGTCGTGATGCGGACGGTCAGGCTGCTCGTCCAGCTGACCCGCCAGGTCGCGGTGGTGCAGTACCCGTCGCTGACCAGGTCCGCGATCAGGCACATCGAGCTCGTGCCGCTGGCCCCGACCAGGGTGCTGCTGGTGCTGATCACCGACACCGGCCGCGTGGAGCAGCGCGCCGTCGACCTGCCCGATCCCTGGGACGACGCCTCGGTATCCCACGTGCGCGCGATGGTGAATGCCTGCCTGGACGGTCACAAGCTGGCCGACGCCGCCGCCATGGTCAGCGATCTGGCCGAGCGGATCCCGGCCGAGGAGCGCGCCAACGCGAACGCCGTGTTCTCGGTCCTGCTGGCCAGCCTGATCGAGCGGAACGAGGAGAAGATCGTCTTCGGCGGAGCCGCGAACCTCGCCCCGCACGACTTCAGCCGCGGCCTGCGCGAAGTGCTCGAGGCCCTGGAAGAACAGGTGGTGTTGATGCGGCTCCTCGGGGAGGCGACCGAGCCCACGATCCTGACCGTCAGGATCGGCTCGGAGAACCAGGTCGCAGGCCTGCAGGCCACATCGGTGGTGTCCACCGGCTACGGGAGCAGCGACCAGCCGCTCGCCAAGCTCGCCGTGCTCGGGCCGACCCGGATGGACTACCCGGGCACGATGGGCGCGGTGCGCGCGGTGGCGCGGTACGTCGGTCAGATCCTGATGGAGTCCTAGTGGCATCGGACTACTACGCCCTGCTCAAGATCCGCCGGGACGCGACGCAGGAAGAGGTCAAGCGGGCCTACCGGCGGCTGGCGCGCGAGCTGCACCCTGACGTGAACCCGGACCCCGAGACCCAGGAGCGGTTCAAGGAGATCACCCAGGCCTACGAGGTGCTGTCCGACCCGGAGAAGCGCCGGATGTACGACATGGGCGTCGATCCGTTCGCCCCCAGCGGGACAGGTGCGGGGGCCGGCCCGTTCGCGGGCGGGTTCTCCCCGTTCAGCGACCTGATCGAGCAGTTCCTGTCCGGGACGGTCGGCGGCGCCACCACACGCGGGCCGCGCAGCCGGGCGCAGCGGGGGCGCAACGCCACGATCAGGATCGAACTCGAGCTGGCCGAGTGCTCGTTCGGTACCACCCGGGAGCTCACCGTGGACACGGCCGTGGTGTGTCCCACCTGCTCAGGTGAAGGCACCGCGCCGGGTACCCACCCGCAGACCTGCGACATCTGCGGCGGGCGCGGCGAGGTGAACCAGGTCACCCGCACGTTCACCATCCAGATGGTGGTGCCGCGGCCCTGCCCGGGCTGCGGAGGATACGGGACCGTGCTGGTCAGGCCCTGCCACGAATGCGATGGCGACGGCCGGGTCCGGACCAGGCGGACGATCAAGGTCCGGATCCCCGCCGGCGTGGAGGACGGCACGCACATCCAGTTGGCCGGCGAGGGCGAGGTCGGCCCGGGCGGCGGCCCGCCCGGCGATCTGTTCCTTGAGATCTCGCAGCGTCCGCACGCCATCTTCGAGCGGCACGGCGATGACCTGCACTGCACGGTGACCATCCCGATGGTGGCCGCGGCGCTGGGCGCGACGCTGTCGGTAGACGGCCTAGATGGGCCGGCCGATATCGACATCCGGCCGGGTACCCAGTCCGGGCAGGTCATCCCGCTGTACGGCCAGGGCGTGCGGCACCTGAACGGCAACGGGCGCGGCGACCTGGTCGTCCACGTCACGGTCGAGACGCCGCTCAAGCTCGACCCGGAGCAGGAAAAGCTCCTTCGGGACCTGGCCAAGCTGCGCGGCGAGGAAGCGCCGCCCGGCCGGTTCGCGCCGGGGCAGCAGGGGTTCTTCTCCAGGCTGCGCGACGCGTTCAACGGACGCTGACCTGGGGCCGTACGGTGCCGCAGCCGCCCGTCTTCTACGCCGGCCGCCCGGAACTGCAACGCGAGGTCGTCATCTTGTCCGGGGCCGAGGGGCGCCACGCGTCCACCGTCCGCAGGCTGCGCCCCGGTGAGCGCGCCGACGTCAGCGACGGCGCGGGCCTGCTGGCCGAGTGCGTGGTCACGGCGCGCGGCAGCGGCGGTCTTGAGCTGGCCGTGCGGGCCAGGCGCGAGGTTCCCCGCCCGGATCCCCTGATCACCGTGGTCCAGGCCATTCCGAAGGGCGACCGGGGCGAGGCGGCGGTCGAGGGCATGACCGAGGTCGGCGTGGATCGCATCGTGCCCTGGGCCGCGGCGCGCTGCGTGCCGGTCTGGCAGGGCGAGCGCGGGGCGCGCTCGCTGGCCAGATGGCGGGCCACCGCGCGGGAGGCGGCCAAGCAGTGCCGCCGGGCGTGGATCCCCGAGGTGGCCGAGCCCGCCTCGACCGGGCAAGCCGCCGAGATGATCGCGGCCGCTTCCTGCGCGATCGTCCTCGAGCCCGAGGCCGTGGAGAGCCTCGGCCGACTGGAGCCGCCGGCCTCCGGCGGGGTGCTCGTGGTGGTCGGGCCGGAGGGCGGGATCACCGACGAGGAGAGCAAGGCCTTCCTGGCGGCCGGGGCCACCTCCCGCGGGCTGGGGCCCACGGTGCTCAGGACGTCGACCGCGGGGATGGTCGCCGCCGGCGTGCTGCTCAGCCGCAGCAGGCGCTGGTGAGGATCCCGCAGCCCGCCGGGATTAAGGCCCGGCACGCCGGCCGCTACCCGCTGGTCGAGCCGCTGGTCGAGCCGGCCGTGTCGGGCACGCTGCCGCTGTACGGGTTGATGCCGGTGCCGCCTCCGGACGACGCCGGCGTCGAGGGGCTGGGATCCGGCGTGACCGACGGGCTGCCCGGGGCGGACGCGGACTTCCCGCTCTTCGACGCGGCCGCGGACCCGCCGGAGGCGGCCGCGTGAGTGGCGCAGCTGGCCGACGGACTCGGGCTGGCGCTTCCCTTCGCTGTGCCTGATGCGCTGGCGCTGGGCTTGCCGCTGGGACTAGCCGACACATTCGCCGAGGCGCTGACGGTCGGGCTGGCACTGGCGCTGGGGCTGGGGCTGCCGGTAGCGCTTCCGCTCGGGCTGGGACTCGCGCTCGCGCTGCCGGTCTGGCTGGCGGTGCCGCTCCCCGAGGACGAGACCGGCGGGGTTTGCGGTGGTGCGGTCGGGCTGGGGCTGGTCGACGGGCTCGATGACGGGCTCGGGCTCGCCGTGCTGGGCTTCGCCGAGCTAGACGGGCTCTCGGACGGCGACGAGCATGGCGCGGCCGCCGGACTCGTGGGCCCCGGCGACGCGCTGCCCTCGACGCCCCTGGTCCCCGAGGCCAGTCCGGAACCGCCTGTCCTCGCCGCACTCGACGAGCTGATCGGCGACCCGGAGAGTCCGGCCGGGAGAAAAGCCTGGCGCAGTGGAGGCACCAGGGCCAAGACGACCGCTACGGCGAACACCGCGACCCCGATGGCCAGCGCCGGGCGAAGCATGGCCTCCCGCCAGCCCATAGGCCGTCGCCGAGGCGGCCGCGCGTGCCCGGGCCCCGTGCCGCGCCCCGGGGTCGTCCCCCGCCGTCCCGGCGCGGCGCCGCGCGGCGCGCTGTGCTCACCGTGCGTACCTGACAAGCGCCGGACCAGGCCGGCGAGGAAGCCCGGCCCAGCGCGTCGCGCGCCCGTCTCGGGGTCCTTGGCCGAGGCGTAGACCGGACTGGACCGGATCTTCTCGCGGATCCGGTCCAGTCCGTCAGAACCCGGCTCGACCTGATCCGCGGCGGCGCGCAGTGATCGGCGCACGAACTCGGCGAACTCGTCACCGGGCGCGCCCTCGGGACCGCGGCTGCGTCGTGTCATGAGTCCTGCCCCAGCGCCGAACGCAGGGCGATCATGCCCCGAGCCGTGTGGCTCTTCACCGCACCGCGACTGATGCCCATGGTAGCGGCGATCTCGGCCTCCGAAAGGTCCCCATAATACCGCAGCACGATCGCCTCGCGCTGCCGGTCGGGCAGGTCCCGCAGCGCGGCCACTACGGCGTGCCGCTCGAGCAGGACCAGCGCCCCGTGCTCGGCGCTCGGCATGTCCGGCGCCGCCTTCTGCAGGTTCTTGTCCACCACCGTCCGGTGCCGCAGCACGGACTTGGACCGGTTGACCACCGCCTGCCGCAGGTAGGCCAGCGCCTTCTCCGCATCCCGCAGGCGCTGCCAGGCCTCGTGCATGGCCACGAACGCGTCCTGCACCACTTCCTCGGCGGTCGGCGTATCCCGCACGAGCAGCGCGGCCAGCCGCACCAGGGCCCGGTAATGCAGCGAGTACAACTCGGTGACCGCACGGTCCGCGCTCCACCCCAGGCGCGCAGAACCCGGCGCCAGCAAAGCGCCCGGCATGATGGCGCTCGTGGCCACCAGGGTTTCGGTCACATTTGTTGGACGCGCATCCCCGTCCGACGGTTCACTCACCAGCCGACCGCCTCCCGCACGGCCGAATGCCGAAAGGGCCGCCGGTCCCTCATCGCCAATTCCCCACCCACCTGACCGTCCGCTGCCACGCTGTCATCGGCAACCACCCGGACAGGTGCCTGGATGATCAGTGACCAGGCGGGATTCGGCGCGCCACGCTGGCTTTCCGGCACACCGCCATCCACCGCCGGAGGATTGCGGGAAAACCAGGATATCCAGTGCGCCAGGAGTATGGCAGCACTTGCGTGGATCAGCGCGATAACAACGCAGTCAAGCGGTTCGCCGAAAGTTCCCGTGACGCGGCCTAATTGTCGACATCGTTCTGCGGGCCGGGAATGAGCCAAGCCCGCCGCGTGCCGGATAACATGGTGTCCACTACGCTCGGGGGGCGGTCCTCCGGGTCTTCGAGAGCGCCGAATTGACAGATATCCGGAACGACGACCTGCGCGCTAGCGTTCCCGGCGGCAACGGCCAGACCGGCGAGCCCCAGGGTGAGCCACGATCCCAGGTCAGGATCGTGATCCCCGCTGATCATTCGATGGTCAGCCTGCTGGGTTCAGGGGACGAGCTGCTCCACGTGATCGAGCGGGAGTTCGCCGCCGACATCCACGTCCGCGGCAACGAGATCACGGCGACGGGGAACCCGGCCGAGACGGCCCTGGTGAACGACCTGTTCGCCGAGCTGGTCGAGTTGCAGCGCAAGGGCACCGAACTGACCGCCGACGCGGTGGAGCGGACGGCGGCGATGCTGCGCGCCAAGCACGGCATCCGTCCCGCCGACGTGCTCACCGTCGGCATCCTGTCCGCCCGGGGTCGCACGATCCGGCCGAAGACCCTCAACCAGAAGCGCTACGCGGACGCGATCGACAAGCACACGATCGTCTTCTCCATCGGTCCCGCGGGCACCGGGAAGACCTACCTGGCCATGGCCAAGGCGGTCAAGGCCCTGCAGGCCAAGGAGGTCAACCGGATCATCCTGACCAGGCCCGCGGTGGAGGCGGGGGAGCGGCTCGGCTTCCTGCCCGGGACGCTGTACGAGAAGATCGACCCCTACCTGCGCCCCCTCTACGACGCCCTGCACGACATGCTCGACCCCGACTCGATCCCCCGCCTCCTAGCCGCTGGCACGATCGAGATCGCCCCCCTCGCATACATGCGGGGAAGAAGCCTTAATGACTCGTTCATCATCCTGGACGAGGCGCAGAACACCTCCGCCGAGCAGATGAAGATGTTCCTCACCCGGCTGGGGTTCGGGTCGCAGGTCGTGGTGACAGGCGACGTGACCCAGGTCGACCTCCCGGCCGGGCAGGTCAGCGGCCTACGCATCGTCCAGGACATCCTCGACGGCATGGAGGACATCTACTTCGCCAGGCTGACCAGCCAGGACGTGGTGAGGCACCGGCTGGTGGGCAAGATCGTCGACGCGTACGAGAGATACGACGCGCGCGAGAGGCAGCAGGTCGGCCCGGCGAACCGGCCGAACCGGCGGAAAGGCAGTTAAGCCGCGGCATGAGCATCGATATCGCCAATGAGGCGGGGGTCGGCGTCGACGAGGTCGAGCTCGCGGAGGTGGCCAGGTTCACCCTGGACCAGATGCGGATTCACCCGCTGGCCGAGCTCTCGGTCCTGCTCGTCGACGAGCGGACGATGACCGAACTCCACGAGCGCTGGATGGGCGAGCCCGGGCCGACGGATGTCCTGGCCTTCCCGATGGACGAGCTGCGCCCGCCGCACCTGGGCGGCTACCGCGCGGGCGACCCCGAGCCCGGCGACGAGCCCGGGCTGCTCGGGGACGTGGTGCTGTGCCCGCAGGTCGCGGCCGGGCAGGCGACGACGGCTGGCCACTCCACCCAGGATGAGCTCGAGCTGCTGTGCGTGCACGGGATCTTGCACTTGCTCGGGTACGACCACGCGGAACCCGAGGAGCACGCCGCCATGTTCGGCACCCAGGACCAGCTGCTGAAGTCCTGGCGGGACAAGAAGGGACGAGAAGGACCCGGCTGATGACACTCCCGGGATGGCTGCTGGTCGCGGCCGCCGTACTGGCCCTCGCGGCGGGCTGGTGCGTGAGCGCGGAGGCGGCCTTGGCGCACGTCTCGGCTACGGGCGCCGCGGACCGCCCGGATCGCCTGGACCGTCCGGACCGCCCGGACCGTCCGGAGCCGGCGAGCCGGGAGGAGGCAGACCCGCTGCGCACAGTGGCGGCCGACCTGCCCCGTTACCTGAGCGTCCTGCTGCTGCTCCGCGCCCTCTTCGAGGTCTGTTCCGCGGTGCTGGTCACGACCGCCTTCGTGCGCTGGTTCGGGGATAACTGGCGCGCCGCCCTGGCCGCGATCGCCGTGGTGATCATCCTGCGGTACGCCCTGACCGGGGTGCGCCCGCTGGCCGGGACCGCGGGCCCGGGAGCCGAACGCCGGGCCGAGCGAGCGGCCGCGTTCCTGCGTCCCCTGACCCGCGCCCTCGGCCCGGTGCCCGGCCTGCTCGTCGCGATCGGCCATGCCATGCCGCCCGGACGGCGGACCAGGCGGCCCGGGGCGGACAGCCCGGAGGCCAGGTCTGAGCTGCGCGGCCTGGTCGACTACCTCGAGCGCACGAACGGCATCGAGCCGGGCGAGCGGGAGATGGTCCGCTCGGTCTTCGAGCTCGGCGACACCATCGTCAGGGAGGTCATGGTGCCGCGCACCGACATGGTGTTCATCGAGGGGGACAAGACCGTGGCGCAGGCGCTGTCCCTGGCGCTGCGCAGCGGATTCTCCCGGATTCCCGTGGTTGGCGAGAACGAGGACGACGTGGTCGGCATCGCCTACCTGAAGGACATCGTGGCGTGGAGCCACGAGCACCCGGGCGCCGACGCTACCGAGAAGGTCGCTACCGTGATGCGACAGGCCAGCTACGTGCCCGACAGCAAGCCGATCGACGAGCTGCTGCGCCAGATGCAGGCGCAGCGGAATCACGTCGCCGTCGTGATCGACGAGTACGGCGGAACGGCGGGGCTGGTCACCATCGAGGACATCCTGGAGGAGATCGTCGGCGAGATCACCGACGAGTACGACCACGAGCTGCCGCCCGTGCAGTGGCTTGAGGGCGGCTCGGCGCGGGTGACGGCCCGCCTTCCGGTGACCGAGCTCGAGGAGCTGTTCGGCGTCCGGATCGACGCCGAGGACGTGGAGACCGTCGCCGGGCTGCTGGCCCACCAGCTCGGCCGGGTCCCGATCGCGGGCTCGACGGCGACCGTCAGCGGCCTGAGGCTGACCGCGGAGAACCTGGTCGGCCGGCGAAACAAGATCGAGACGGTGCTGGTGGAGCCCGAGGCCGACGCCACGCCGTGACGGGTGGTGATCGCTCGCCAGGGCCGCGCCGGCCCTAGACTCACTCAGGTGAGTGACGTGACGAATGCGGCACCGGATGCGGAAGACCTGAAGATCATCACCCTGGCCCGGTCCACGCGAGCCAGGGTGGCGGCGTCCGAGGGCGCAGCCGTCCGCGACGAGACCGGCCGGACCTACACCGCGGCGGCGGTGGCCCTGCCCTCGCTGCGGCTGTCCGCGCTGCGCCTGGCGGTAGCCATGGCGGTCTCCAGCGGTGCGCAGAAGCTGGAGGCCGCGGCCCTGGTCAGCGACGGCGAGCTGGACCCCGGGGACCTGGCCGTGGTCCGCGACCTCGGCCCGGACGCGATCGTGTTCCACGCCGCCCCCGACGGCACCCTCCGCGCCACCCTACCACCTACCCCGCACCCTCCGCCACCCCCCTGACCCTGCCCCCCGGACGGCACCCTCCGCGCCACCCTCACCACTCGGCAGCCCTCCCCATTTCTCTATCCCGAACGAGCGGTGGTATCACTCCCCGGATCACGCGCGAGAATCAAGGCATGACCCGCCCGTCGGCCGACCATCCAACAGACCCGGCCCCGGCCCAGGCTCCGGCCGCCGGCCAGCCCGGTCCAGGCTTCCGCTCGGGCTTCGCCTGCCTCGTCGGCCGCCCGAACGTCGGCAAGTCGACTCTGATCAACGCCCTGGTCGGCGCCAAGGTGGCGATCACCAGCGACCGGCCGCAGACGACCAGGCGGGTGATCCGCGGCATCGTGCACCGCCCGGACGCGCAGCTCATCGTGCTCGACACGCCCGGCCTGCACAAGCCGCGCACGCTGCTCGGCGAGCGCCTGGACAGCCTGGTCCGCTCCACGCTCACCGAGGTCGACGTGATCGGGTTCTGCGTCCCGGCCGGCGACCCGGTCGGGCCTGGCGACCGGTTCCTGGCCCGCGAGCTGGACCACATCGGGGGAACGCCGGTCGTGATGGTCGTGACGAAGTGCGATCAGGTGCCGCCGCAGCGCGTCGCGGAGCAGCTGGCGGCGGTGAGCGAGCTGGGCGACTGGGCCGACGTGGTGCCGGTGTCGGCGGTGACCGGGTTCCAGCTGGACGTCCTGGCCGACGTGCTGACCTCGTACCTGCCCGAGGGCCTGCCGCTCTACCCGGACGGCGAGCTGACCGACGAGCCGGAGCAGGTCATGGTCGCCGAGCTGATCAGGGAGGCGGCGCTGGAGGGGGTCAGGGACGAGCTGCCGCACTCCATCGCGGTGCTGGTCGAGGAGATGGGCCCGCGGCCGGGCCGCGAGGACCTGACCGACGTGCACGCCGAGCTGTACGTGGAGCGCCCGAGCCAGAAGGCCATCGTCATCGGCACCGGGGGAGCGCGGCTGAAGGACGTCGGCAGCCGCGCCCGTAAGCAGATCGAGGCCCTGCTCGGCACGAAGGTCTACCTCGACCTGCACGTCAAGATCGCCAAGGACTGGCAGCGCAATCCGAAGCAGCTCCGCCGCCTCGGCTTCTACGACTGACGACCCGGAGATTGGCGCAGCCCAGCGTGGCTAAACGCCCCCCGCCACCTCGGCGTTACCCGGGGATCGGCGGCGCCCACCAGGGCCGCCTGATGAGGCAGAACGGGTGACCTGCCGGGTCGGCGTACACGTCGTCGCCGTCCAGCTTCCTCGCCCCGAGGGCCAGCACGCGCGGGCCGGCGGCGGCCACGTCCTCCACCATCACGTCCAGGTGCACCTGCTGCGGCACGGCGGGATCCGGCCAGGTGGGCGGATGGTGGCCGGGCGCGAGCTGGAACGCCAGGCCCGATGAGGTGTCGCTGGCCGCGACCACCACGAAGTCATCGCGGGAGTAGGTGATCGGCTGGCCGAGCAGTTCGGCGTAGAACGCCGCGAGCGCCGCCGGGTCCGGGCAGTCGAGGATCACGTGATGCAGTCGTCCGATCATGAGGGCATGGTGACAGGCCGCCGCCACCTCACGTGACCCGGAGCACGTTCTCGGGCGGGATCTCGAAGGACAGGGCCGGCTGGCCGAACCGCTGGTAGCCGAGCGCCTCGTTGATCGCGATCATGTGCTGGTTGGTCTCGGCGTTGCCGGTGATGATCCACCGCCGCTCCGGTTCCGCTTCGGCCAGCCGCTCCAGCATGGCCACCTTGAGCAGCATGCCCAGCCGGTGTCCGCGGGTCACCGCTCCAGCCCATCGCCAGCCAGCCCTCGAAGACCGGGCGGGACATCCGGGGGCCGCCGGGATCGTCGGCCGCGCCGACCGCGACGAGGATGTCGTGGCAGGCCCGCACCCACTGCGGGTCACCGTCCGCCCCGAACCGCTCGATCTGCATCGGCTCAGGCCAGGACGGCGGCCACGTCGAGCCGCCAGGAGGTGGCAGGCTGGCCGAAGATGGTATAGCCGAGCGCTTCGTTGACCCCGATCATGTGCTTGTTGTCTTCGGCGTTCCAGGTCAGGATCCGTTCCACTCCCGGCTCGGCGGTCGCGAGCCATTCCAGCATCGCGACCTTGACCAGCAGGCCGAGCCGGTGCCCGCGGTGCGGGGCGGTCACCGCCGTGATCAGCTGGAAGCCCCAGCCCGGGTCCGCGGGGTCCACGGAGACCGAGGTCAGCGCGGCCATCTCGCCGGTGGCCAGGTGCCGGGCCGCGACCGAGTAGTCCCGCAGCCCGTATGGCGCGCGCAGGTCGTTGATGCGGTCGCGGACCCGCTGGGCGTCCCATTGCCCGCGTGCCACGTCGGGATCTTGCGGCGCGTCACCGAGCGCGGCGAAGACGGCTACCGACGGCTCGACGAACTCCTCAGGCACCGGCCCGGTCCAGGTCACCAGCCCGTATCCGGCCGCGTGCCGCTCGGCCTCCTCGCGCAGGCGGGCCAGCCTGCCGTCCTCGAGGTGGCCGGGCTCCAGCAGGCGCTCGATGTCCACCAGCCCGGGTTCAGCCCCGACGGAGCGAGCGAAGGCCTCCCCCGCCGTGCCGTTCCTCGCGCCGCCGCCGAGCACGCGCCTCTCGTTCGCGGCGGCGCGCCCCGCGGCGTGCCGCAGCAGGGCGCGGCCGAGCCCGCGCCGCCGTTCCTCCGGGTGCACGGTCAGGTGCAGGTAGGACCGGTCCAGGTTCTCCAGGTCGGGAAACTCCAGCCGGTACCAGCCGGCCACCGAGCCCTCTGCCCGCCCCCGGACCAGCCATACCTCCCGGGGCTCGCCGCCCCAGCCCGTGGTCACCCAGCAGCCGAACAACCGTTCCCCGATCACCGGCTCGTACGGCTCGTCGACTCCCATGGCGGCCCCGAACGCCGCATGGCACGCGCGCATGCTCCCGGCGTCGTTGAAGTCGAGCTGCTCAATGTGCATCCTCCCAGCCAACCTGCCCTCCGGCCGCGGCGCCACTGAATATTCCGTGAGCCACGGCCCATACTCCGTGAGCCTCGGCCCATACTCCACGACCCATACTCCGCGAGCCACGGGCCCATACTCCGTGAGCCACGGGGCCCATACTCCGTGAGCCACGGGCCCATACTCCGCGAGCCACGGGCCCCTCACCGGAGGCCCGCCACGACCTCCCTGGGGGCCGTTCGCCAACCAGAGGTACGCCGCCGCCGCGCCACCGCCCGCCCGCCTGATACAGTGGCTCCCAATGCTGTGCGAGCTGCTCCTCCTTAGCGGCCGCGGCGGGGGCCGATAGGCCGGCTCCCTCGTCGCGGGGTGTTGGCGCGTCCGCTGGCCATTGATCACGCCGATCAGGCCGCCCAGACCTGGCCATCCGCCTATCAGATGCGAGGAAGCAGACAGATATGCAATCCGATCACGCGTTCAACCGCGTCGCCCCCGCACGGCAGCAGCCGAGTGGCATGCCGTGCCACCGCTACACCCCGTTCCGGCCCGTCGACCTGCCGGACCGCACCTGGCCCTCCAGGTCGGTCATCAAGGCCCCGCGCTGGCTGTCCACCGATCTCCGGGACGGCAACCAGGCGCTCGTCGACCCGATGAGCCCGGCCCGCAAGCACAAGATGTTCGACCTGCTGGTGCGGATGGGCTACAAGGAAATCGAGGTCGGGTTCCCCGCGGCCAGCCAGGCCGACTTTGATTTCGTCCGCGAACTGGTCGAGGGCGACCGCATCCCTGATGACGTCAGGATTTCCGTGCTCACTCAGGCCCGGGAGGACCTGATCGAGCGCTCGGTCGCCTCGCTGCGCGGCGCGCGCCGCGCCACCGTGCACATGTACAACGCGACCGCCCCGATCTTCCGCAGGGTCGTGTTCCGCATCGACCGCGAAGAGTGCAAGGCACTCGCCGTCGAGGGCACCCGCCACGTCATGAAGTACGCCGAGGAACTCCTCGGCGACGCCGACTTCGGCTACGAGTACTCGCCGGAGATCTTCATGGACACCGAACTGGACTTCGCCGCCGACGTCTGCGCCGGCGTGATGGAGGTCTGGCAGCCGGGGCCGGACCGGGAGATCATCCTCAACCTGCCGTGCACGGTGGAGCGGTCCACGCCCAACGTCTACGCCGATCAGATCGAGTGGATGAGCCGGAACCTGCCCGACCGCGACTACGTCTGCCTGTCGGTACACACACACAACGACCGGGGCACGGCGGTCGCCGACGCCGAGCTTGCCGTTCTCGCTGGCGCGGACCGGATCGAGGGGTGCCTGTTCGGCAACGGCGAGCGGACCGGCAACGTGTGCCTGGTCACGCTCGGCCTGAACCTGTTCAGCCAGGGCATCGACCCGATGATCGACTTCGCCGACATCGACGAGATCCGCCGCACCGTCGAGTACTGCAACCAGCTGCCGGTTCACCCTCGCCACCCCTACGCGGGCGAACTGGTCTACACCGCGTTCTCCGGCTCGCACCAGGACGCGATCAAGAAGGGCTTCGAAGCGCTGGAAGCCGAGGCCGCTGGCGCGCAGGTGCCGTTCGCCTCCTACCCCTGGGCGGTGCCGTACCTGCCGATCGACCCGCACGACGTGGGACGCACGTACGAGGCGGTGATCAGGGTCAACTCGCAGTCGGGCAAGGGCGGCGTGGCGTACGTCATGAAGGCCGAACACCGGCTGGACCTCCCGCGCCGGCTGCAGATCGAGTTCTCCAGGGTGATCCAGGCGCACACCGACTCCGAGGGCGGCGAGGTGACCCCGGCGCAGATGTGGGACATCTTCTCCGCCGAGTACCTGGCCGAGGGCCAGGTGACGCTGCTCGGCCACCAGACATCCTCGGTCGTCGAGTCCAAGCACGCCCTCACCGCGGAGATCTCCGTCGACGGCCGCACGCAGCCCGTGGAGGGTGTCGGCAACGGCCCCATCTCCGCGTTCTGCGATGCCCTGGCGACCATCGGCATCCGCGCGCGGGTACTCGACTACACCGAGCACGCCCTGACCGAGGGCACCGACGCGCAAGCCGCCGCCTACGTGGAATGCGATACTGCCGGCGGCGTCTTCTGGGGCGTCGGCGTCGACACCAACACCGCCACCGCCTCCATGCGCGCCATCCTCTCCGCCATCAACCGCTCCCGCCGGGCTAGCAGAGAATAGGGGTATGCAGCAGTACCGGGATGAGGGCGTCGTGCTGCGGACGCAGGACCTAGGCGAGGCGGACCGGATCATCACCGTGCTCGGCCGGAGCACCGGCCGGGTCCGCGCCGTGGCCAAGGGCGTCCGCAGGACGAAGTCGCGGTTCGGCGCGCGGCTCGAGCCGTTCACGCACGTCGACCTGATGCTGCACCCGGGACGTTCGCTTGACGTGATCACGCAGGCCGAGGTGATCAGGCCCTACGGCGCGCCGCTGGCCGCGGACTATCCGCGCTACACCGCGGGCGTGGCGATGCTGGAGACGGCCGAGCGCTTTACCCCGGTCGAGAAAGAACCGGCCCTGCGGCAGTTCCTGCTGCTGATCGGCGGGCTGCGGGCCCTCGTCGAGAAGGAGCATGAGCCCCGCCTGGTGCTGGATGCCTTCCTGCTGCGCTCGCTCGCGGTGGCCGGTTACGCGCCCGTCCTTGAGGAATGCGCCCGCTGCGGCGCGCCGGGAAACGGCCAGCCCGGCGCTACGCGGTTGCCCGCCTTTGCCATCCCGGCGGGCGGCATGGTGTGCGCGTCGTGCCGCCCGCCCGGCGCGGCGTCGCCCGCGGCGGGCACCGTCGCCCTGATGCTCGCGCTACTTCGCGGGGAGTGGGAGAGCGCCGACCGCAGCGAGCGGAGGCACCAGGTAGAGTGCAGCGGGCTGGTGGCCGCGTACCTTCAATGGCATCTGGAGCATTCGATCCGATCACTACGACACGTGGAACGCGTCTGATGGGTGAGCGGGCCCCGAAAACGGCACCATCACACCCCGCGGGCGTGCGCCCGCCCGACCCGCATCCCAGCGGGGTAAGACCGCCCGACATCCCGCCCGATCGGGTGCCAAGGCACGTCGCCCTGGTCATGGACGGCGACGGGCGCTGGGCGAAGAAGCGCGGGCTGCCCAGGACCGAGGGCCACAAAGAGGGTGAGTCCTCGCTGCTCGACGTGATCATGGGGGCGATCGAACTCGGCATCCCGTACCTGTCGGCCTACGCGTTCTCGACCGAGAACTGGCGGCGCTCGCCGGACGAAGTGCGCTTCCTGATGGGATTTAATCGCGACGTCATTCACCGTCGCCGTGATCTGCTGAATGAGATGGGGGTCCGAATCCGCTGGGCCTGCCGGCGCCCCAAGCTGTGGCGCAGCGTCATCAGCGAACTGGAGTACGCCGAGCAGCTTTCCGCGGGCAATTCCGTGCTGACCCTGCAATTCTGCGTCAATTACGGCGGCCGGTCCGAGATCGCGGACGCGGCCGCCGCCATCGCGGCCGACGTGGCGGCGGGAAAGCTCCGCGCGGAAAAGATCAACGAGAAGGTGTTCGCCCAGTATCTGTACGAGCCGGGGATTCCTGACGTCGACCTTTTCGTCAGGTCATCGGGCGAGCAGCGCCTTTCGAACTTCCTCCTGTGGCAGTCCAACTACGCCGAGCTGGTCTTTCTCGACACACTCTGGCCCGATTTCGACCGGCGCCATTTGTGGCACGCCTGCGAGATCTACGCCAACCGCGCCCGCAGGTACGGCAGCGCCGAGCCGAACCCTGACCCCCCGCCACCAGCTGCGGCGCCCTAGCGACTGCCGTGCCCGGCCGCGGCTTGCCCCGTAGCTGCCACCGACCTCGGCCCGGCTCACCACCCGCCCCACCTGACCAGGCGGCCTTGGCCCGCCTCACCCACCCGTTCCACCTGACCAGGCGACCTCGGCCCGGCTCACCCACCCGTTCCACCTGACCAGGCGACCTCGATCCAGCTCACCCACCTGCCCCACCTGACCAGGCGTACGCCCGCCGCTTACGCCATCCCGGTCAGGCAGGCGTCCGCCGCGATCGCCAGCTGATCGACGAGTCCGACGACCCGGCCGGGTCGTCGGTGAACAGCACTGAGGCCCGCTGACCAGAGGCGAAAATCCTTTCGCTCAGGCGGTCGCTCTACGCCGTGACTCCGCCCGTCAGTTTCTTGCCATCAATCTGAGTAACCGTGCGTAGCTCCCCGGATACCGGGGAACATTACTGCTGCCGATGCGCTGGAACCGTACTCGGGGGAGATTTCGGTCGCCAGCATTCTGCTGAGGGTTAGTTTAACTATTGTCAACGGGGTAACTCGGGGGGATCATGCGCCGCGTGGTGGTTCTTATAATCGTGTGCGCGCTCGCGGGAATCGGATCGGTATTGGGCCATAGCCCTCTCAGCTCCGCTCTGAGCCTTAAGGCCGCCATCAAGCAGTACACCAAGAATCCGAACGCCGGCCCAACCGCCAATCACGCGGCCGGTGCTATGAAAACCGTCGAATTCCGCGGCTACGCGTTCAAGGTTCCGGCCAGCTGGCCGGTGTACTCGCTGAAAAAGGACCCGAACCAGTGCGTTCGCTACAACGTCAACGCCGTTTATCTCGGCACTCCGGGACCTAACCAGCATTGCCCGCCCGACCAGGTCGGCACGGCCGACACGGTAAGCATCGGCGGCCCGGCCATTCCGGGCGTGCTGGTGGTGTCGCTAAAGACGGCCCGGCGCGCGCAGGTAGGAGACGCGCGATCGGCGACGGACCTGCGCGCCGCGCCCGGGACGATCATGAAGAATCCCGGGCAGCACGAATTCGCCATCGCGATGCCGACCGCCGGCCCCTCGGTCACGGCTACGTACGGGACGGATCCCGGCCTGATTCTCCAGGTTTTCGGCAGCCTGCACCCCGTGGCCTCGCCGCCGATGCAGCCGGGAGGGCACCTGCAGCCTCGTGAGGGTCAGGGGTCGGACAAGCCGTCGGTCCGGACGCATCCCACGCCCGACTGGGGATGGTCTAACCCGGTGACCAGGACGCCCCAACCGCACGTTGCTCCGACGGACGTGTCCACGCCGCCGTGGAACCGCCCTTCGCCGCAGCCGTCGTACCGGCCGTCCTCCTCACCCACGTGGACCACCCCTCCGCCGACGAGGACCACCCCTCCGCCGACGAGGACCACCCCTCCGCCGACGTGGATTACCCCCTCGCCGACGAGGACCACTCCTCCGCCGTCGTGGATTACCCCCTCGCCGATCAGGACGACCCCCGCGCCGGCGGTGACGACCCCCTCATCGACGCCGATCACCCCCTCGCCGACGCCGACTACCCCAGCACCGACGGGGACCAGCACCGCGGCGCCGGCCGTGAGCACGCCACCGGCCCAGTCAGCCGGCGACGGCGTCCCGGTGGCCGGCTTCGACACCTGCACGGCCCCGTCGCTGACGGCCATGAAGGCCTGGCGCGCGAAGTTCTCCGTCGCCAACATCTACATCGGCGGCCAGGAGATGGCCTGTGACTACGGCAACCTCTCGGCCAGCTGGATCAAGGCGGTGGAGGCCATGGGCTGGTCGCTGATGCCGACCTTCGTCGGGCTGCAGGCGCCGTGCAACAGCTACAGCGCAGAGATCAACCCGAGCCAGGCGGCCGCGGAAGGGAGCGCGGCGGCCAGCCAGGCGATCTCGGACGCGAAGCTGTTCGGCATGGGCCCGGGATCGCCGGTCTACTTCGACATGGAAGGCTACGATCACACGAACGCGAGCTGCGTGACCGCCGTGCTCACCTTCCTCGACTCCTGGACCAGGCAACTTGACGCGGGCGGTTTCATCTCGGGTGTCTACTCGAGCGCCGACTCGGCGGCGATCGACCTTCAGTCCAACACGATGATCGCCGGGCACGCACTCGCCGAGCCGCAGGACATGTGGTTCGCGCTGTGGGACAACGCGCAGAACCTGACCGGATCGCCCTACCTGACCGGAGCGGTCTGGCCGGACACGCAGCGGTCCAAGCAGTACCAGGGCGCGCACGTGGTCTCGGTCGGCGGGTACTCGCTCGACATCGACTCCGACCTGGTGGACAGCGCGGTGGTGCGCGGATGATGGGGGGTCACTCGTTCGTATCACGCGAATCCGGTTCGCGATCGCCGGTCAGTGCTCCTAAGCTAGGGGTCTCCGGTCGCGGAGGGTGCCGCAACCCACCCGCATCCGCGCCGGGATCACCACGGGGATCGCGCCCGTCGCGCCCGCCGACCGCCAGCCGGATGGAGACTTCCGATGCCATTGCGCAGTGACCGCCTCGACGCCGTCGTCAACCTGAGCAAGCGACGGGGGTTCGCCTACCCGTCCAGCGAGATCTACGGCGGCCTCCGGGCCGCCTATGATTACGGCCCGCTCGGGGTGGAGCTGAAGAACAACATCAAGCGCCAGTGGTGGCGTTCGATGGTCACCGAACGCGATGACATCGTGGGCCTCGACTCGTCCGTGATCCTGGCCAGGGAGGTATGGGAGGCCAGCGGGCACGTCACCGAGTTCGTGGACCCGCTCACCGAGTGCATGTCCTGCCACAAGCGCTACCGCGCCGATCACCTGATCGAGGCCTACGAGGACAAGCACGGGTACGCCCCGGTCGGGGGCCTGGCCGAGATCGCCTGCCCGAACTGCGGGACCAGGGGAGCGTTCACCGAGCCACGCATGTTCAACGGCCTGCTGCGCACCCATCTGGGCCCGGTAGAGGACGAATCGGGACTGGCCTACCTGCGCCCGGAGACCGCGCAGGGCATCTTCATCAACTTCCGCAACGTGCTCCAGACCTCGCGCCGCAAGATCCCGTTCGGCATCGGGCAGATCGGCAAGTCGTTCCGCAACGAGATCACCCCGGGCAACTTCATCTTCCGCACCAGGGAATTCGAGCAGATGGAGATGGAGTTCTTCGTCCGTCCGGGCACCGACGAAGAGTGGCACCAGCGCTGGATCGACGAGCGCTTCGCCTGGTACCTCGACCTCGGCATCCGCCGGGAGAACCTGCGGCCCTACGAGCACCCGAAGGACAAGCTCTCGCACTACTCCAAGCGCACGGTGGACATCGAGTACAGGTTTGACTTCGTGGGCAGCGAGTGGGGCGAACTCGAGGGCATCGCCAACCGGACCGACTACGACCTGACCACCCACCAGCGCGCGTCCGGGCAGGACATGTCTTACCTGGACCAGGAGACGAACGCGCGGTTCATCCCCTACGTGATCGAGCCGGCGGCCGGCGTCGACCGCGGCGCGCTGGTCTTCCTGCTCGACGCCTACGCCGAGGACGAGGCGCCGGACGCCAAGGGCAACCTGGAGAAGCGGACCGTGCTCCGGCTCGACCCGAGGCTCGCGCCGGTGAAGGCGGCCGTGCTCCCGCTGTCCCGCAACGCGGACCTGTCGCCCAAGGCACGGGACCTGGCCGCGGTGCTGCGCAAGCACTGGAACACCGACTTCGACGACGCCAGCGCGATCGGCCGCAGGTACCGCAGGCAGGACGAGATCGGCACCCCGTACTGCATCACCGTCGACTTCGAGACGCTGAACGACCAGGCTGTCACGGTCAGGGATCGCGACACCATGAGCCAGGAGCGCATCGGCATCGACCACGTCCAGTCCTACCTAGCCGAGCGCCTCGGCCCCTGCTGAGCCCACCTGGCAGGCGGATGCCGGCCTGATCCCGTATTCGCGGGTCATTCGGGTGCGCAGAAAGGAAGAATGACCGCATCGGGCTCTGGTTGAGTGCTGGAGGCAGGGGTGGGCGGGGAGCGTCCGGGGAACGGTGACGGCACGCCGACCGGCGTTTTCGTCGGCTCACGGATCGGCGGGTACCGGCTTGAGGCACAAGTCGGCGCCGGCGGAATGGCCGTGGTGTACCGGGCGGTGGACGAACGGCTGGGCCGCCCGGTAGCGCTGAAGGTCCTGACCCCTGAACTGGCGGCAGATGACGCGCTCCGGGCGCGCTTCATCGGGGAGTCCAGGGCCGCCGCCCAGGTGCAGGACCCGCACCTGATCCCGGTGCACGAGGCCGGTGAGGCCGGCGGTGTCCTGTTCATCGCGATGCAGTACGTGGCCGGCGGGGACGTGCGGTCGCTGCTGCGCCGCGGCGGCCCGCTATCGGCGGCGCGTACCGCCGCCATCGTCTCCGCGGTCGCCTCGGCCCTTGATGCGGCGCACGAGGCGGGCCTGGTGCACCGGGACGTCAAGCCCGCGAACATGCTGCTGGATGTCGGCCAGGGCCGGCCAGATCACGTGTACCTGACCGACTTCGGGATCAGCAGGCAGACGCGGGCGGCCGGGCTGACCGGGGCGGGGCAGTTTCTGGGCACCGTCGAGTACGCGGCCCCGGAGCAGATCCGAGGCGCGGCGGTAGACGGGCGGGCCGATCAATACGCGCTGGCGTGCACGGCGTTCGAGCTGTTGTCCGGTCAGCAGCCGTTCACCAGGAACGAGGCCGCGGCAGTGATCTGGGCCCAGCTGACCGAGCCGCCGCCGCTGCTGAGTTCACACCGGCCGGATCTTCCGCCGGCGGCGGACGGGGTCCTGGCGAGGGCGCTTTCCAAGTCGCCGGAACGGCGATACGCCACGTGCCGCGAGTTCGCCGATGCGCTCCGCGGAGCGCTCGGCCTGGCCCCCTATGACTCCGGCGCCCCGGGGATCCCGCGGGACGGCCGTTGGCCGGCCGGCCTCGTCAAGGACCCCGCGACCGGCGCCCTGGGCGACCCTTCCCTGGGCACCACGAGGACCAGGGCGCCCGCCAGGCATCGGCTGTCGCCACCGAGCACACCGCCGACCGGGCCCGAACGTAAACCACTGCCTTCGCCGGGCAGTCCTCCGCCGAGGCGCCGACGCTGGCTTCTCGTCTGTCTCGCCGCCATCGTCGCCGCCGGCGGGCTCGCCGCCGGCGTTCACCTGGCGACCTCAGGGACCAAGGCGCCCGGCTCCCTGGGCCGGGCGAGTTCTCCTGCCGCCACGACCTGCCGGACGGCGAACGGGACGGCCTCCCTGTCGCTTTCGCGAGCCGTCACCCACGAGACCGTGGTGACCATCAGCGGCATGGTGATCGCCCCGCGCGGGACCGCGCTGCGCGCCATCGACTGGAACTGGGGTGACGGGACCAAGCAAACGGGCTGTGCCCTCACCGAGACCCATGTTTACCCTAGCGGCCGCCGGTACACCATCCGGGTCACCGCGACGCTTTCCAACGGGTCGCGGCTGCACGCCAGCGAGACGGTATCCCTTACTCCTCCCCTCACGACCTGCCCGATCCCGAACGGCCCGGCCCTGCTGTCGCTGGATCCGGCCGCCGTCGCCGGAAAAGCGGTGACCATCACCGGCCAGCTCGTCGCGCCGCGCGGGACAAAGCTGACGGATATCGACTGGAACTGGGGTGACGGGGTCGCCCAGGCGGGCTGTGCCTACTTCCCTGAAACCCACGATTACGCCAGCGCCGGCCGGTACACCATCGTGGTCACCGCGAAGTTTTCCGACGGGTCGCGGAAGCAGGCCACCGAGACGGTGTCGGTGGGTCCGGCGTCGAGCGTGCCGAGTCCCTCGCCGTCCAGCGTGGGGACCACGGCGCCGCCCGTGCCGGCTCCCTCGCCGTCGAGTCCTCCGGTCGCCGCGGCCTGCCAGACCACGAACGGCGCGTCCTCGCTGTCGCTTTACCCGGCCACCAGCTCCGGGACGGCGGTAACCATCAACGGCGTGGTGATCGCGCCGAGCGGCACGAAGCTGACCGCCATCGACTGGAACTGGGGGGACGGGATCACGCTAACGGGCTGCTCGTACTTCCCCGAAACCCATGACTACGCCAGTCCCGGCCAGTACCAGGTGGTGGTCACCGCGACGTTCTCCAACGGCCTGCAGTTGGTGGCTAGGGAGGCCGTAACGGTGCAGTGACCTTAAGGCACGAGCACGATCTTGCCGTGGGCGTGGCCGGTCGCGAGCGCGCGGTGAGCGGCACCGGCTTCGGCGAACGGGTAGACCCCGGCGACGATGACCCGCAACTTGCCCTCCTCGGCGAGCCGCGCGAGCTGGAGGCGTGCCGCGTCCCGGATCTCGGTTCCCGGGTCGGCACCCGGGGCGCCGCCGATCACGGTGATGCCCGAGTCGAAGGCCCGCCTGCTCGCGACGGCGGTGACGATCCGGTCGCGGTCCGCCACCAGGGCGAGCGAGGTGTCCAGCGCCTCATCCCCGCCAGCGGTGTCGACCGCGGCGTCAACTCCGCCGGGAGCAAGGTCCCGGACGCGCACTTCCAATCCGGCACCGTACGTCACGGGCTCTGCGCCTAGTTCGCGGAGCAAGTCGTGGCCGCCCGGGCTCGCCGCGCCGATGACCCGCGCGCCCGCGGCCGCGGCAAGCTGGACGGCCATCAGGCCGACGCCGCCCGCGGCGCCGTAGATCAGGATGGTGTCGCCCGCGCCGGCCCGGATCACGGTCAGCGCGTGCACGGCCGTCACGCCGGTCAGCATCACCCCGCTCGCCTGCTCGAACGACATCGTTGCGGGCTTTGCGATCACGCTGGAGGCGGGCACGACCAGGTCGGCGGCGTATCCGCCCGCGACCCGGTACGCGACGACCTCATCGCCGGCCGCTACGAGCCCCCCCGGCCCCTCGACGCTGTAGGCGCCGCCGCCCACCTCGGTCACCATCCCGGCGGCCTCGAACCCCAACCGCATCGGCAACCGCGCCGGGTCCCGCCCCATGTTGCCGCTGTACAGCTTGTAGTCGAGCGGGTTCGTGGCCGCCGCCCGCACGCTGATCTGCACCTCGCCCGGACCCGGCGGGCCAACCGGCGTCTCGATCACCGACAGAACCTCCGGCCCGCCGTACGCGGTAGCCACCACCGCCCTGGTCATCCCGAGTTGATTCACGGCCCCATCTTGGCACCGAGCGCACCGAGGACCTCGTTGGGGGCCGGACCGGGCGCGTGCCGGGAGCGGCGGTAGATGTCCGCCGCGGCCTGGTGGAAGCCGTCGGGCAAGCCGGCCGCGGCCATGGTCGCGGCGATCTCCTCCATCTCCGCGACCCAGCGCCAGCCCTTGGCCGCCGCCGACCCGGCCGCGCGCGCCGAACGGTCGGCCAGGCCAGGCTGCGAGACCGCCCACTCGCCGAGCAGGACCTCCTCCACGCCCTCGGCCCGAGCCAGCGCCCGCGCCGCCAGCAGCAGGGCGGCCGAGCCCTTGGTCCACGACGCATACGCCATCTTCACCGCCGACGCCGCTACAGAGGGCCCAGCCGACGCCGCTACAGAGGGCCCAGCGGTCCCGGAGGATCCCGAGGCCGCCAGGAACCCGGCCGCCCCCGGTGCGTCGTCGATCACCCGCGCGTCGACCTCGCTGCCCGCGAAGAGCCGGGCCACCTCCCCGGCCCGGGCCCCGGACAGGTAGAGCCTGATGAATCCCGGCGCGACCGGGGGAGTCCCGATGATCCCGCCGTCCACGTAGCTGGCCCCGCCGACCTCGACGATCCGGGCGACCTCACGCGCGGTCGCCGGCGAGATCGCGTTGGCGTCCACGTAGATTCCGCCGAACCCGGAACCGGCCACCTCACGCGCGATCCCCAGCGCCGCGTGCGGCGGGCAGACCGACACGACCACGGCCGAACGCCGAACCACCTCGGCCAGCCCTCCGCCCGCGCCGGTCAGCCCGGCCGACCCGGCCCGCTCGGCAGTAGCTGAGCTGCGCCCCTCCGGCACCCAGAGCACCTGATGGCCGGCTCCGACCAGGCACCGCCCGACCGCGGCCCCCATCTCACCCGGGTGCAGCAGCCCGATCGTGACGTCGCCCATGGTCTTCCTCCCTCACCGGGTGCACGCGCCGAGCCTAGACCAGGGCGTCCGTTACCAGCGATCGGTGGACCTGTCTTCGCGCGCCGACAGGAACCGGCGAGCGTCCGCGTTGGCTCTCACATACCTATAGACACTTGCGGCCCGCCCGGGTTGCTCGCCCGGGCGATAGACCTCTGCCCAGGGCGGTAGAGTCCCGAATGAATACACGACGTCGCGCACTGCGAGCAGCAGGACGAGAAGCAGGACGAGGAGCAGGAAGTGCCGAAGTTCGTTTATGACTTCACCGAAGGCAACAAGGACATGAAGGACCTGCTGGGCGGCAAGGGCGCCAACCTGGCCGAGATGACCAACATCGGCCTGCCGGTGCCGCCCGGTTTCACCATCACCACCGAGGCGTGTCGTTACTACCTGGAGCACCTCAGCACCCCCGACGGCCTCGACGAGGAAATCGCGGACCACCTGGCCGAGCTGGAAGGCGACATGGGCCGCAGGCTCGGCGACCCGGCCGATCCGCTGCTGGTCAGCGTGCGGTCCGGGGCGAAGTTCTCCATGCCCGGCATGATGGACACCGTCCTGAACATCGGCCTGTCCGATGAGTCGGTCCAGGGCCTGGCCAAGCAGTCCGGCAACGAGCGGTTCGCCTGGGACGCCTACCGTCGCCTGATCCAGATGTTCGGCAAGACCGTGCTCGGCATCGACGGCGAGCACTTCGAGCATGCCCTCGATGCCGCGAAGCAGGCCAAGGGCGTCCGCAACGACGTCGACCTGGACGCAGGCGACCTGCAGAGCCTCGTCGCAACGTACAAGGACATCGTCAAGACGCACGCGGACAGGGAATTCCCGCAAGACCCCCGGGAGCAGGTAAGCCTGGCCATCGACGCCGTGTTCGACTCGTGGAACACCCCCCGGGCGGTCCTGTACCGCCGCCAGGAGCGCATCCCCGGCGACCTGGGCACGGCCGTCAACATCGTCGCGATGGTGTTCGGCAACATGGGCTTGGACTCCGGCACCGGTGTGGCGTTCACCCGCGACCCCGGCACCGGCGCCCAGGGCGTCTACGGCGACTACCTGCAGAATGCCCAGGGCGAGGACGTAGTGGCCGGCATCAGGAACACCGTCCCGCTGCAGGACCTGGAGAACATCAACAAGCCCGCGTTCGACGAGCTGATGCAGATCATGCGGACGCTGGAGACGCACTACCGCGATATGTGCGACATCGAGTTCACCATCGAGCGCAGCAAGTTGTGGATGCTCCAGACGCGGGTGGGCAAGCGCACCGCCGGTGCGGCGTTCCGCATCGCCATGCAGTTCGTCCATGAGGGCCTGATCGACATGGACGAAGCGCTCGCCCGGGTGTCCGGTGCCGAGCTCGCCCGGCTCATGTTCCCCACGTTTGACACCGGCGCCCAGGTCACCAAGATCGCCACCGGCGTCAGCGCATCGCCAGGGGCCGCGGTCGGCAAGGCGGTCTTCGACTCGGCCCGCGCCGTCGAACAAGCGGCGGCGGGCGAGGCGGTCATCCTGGTCCGCCGCGAGACCAACCCCGACGACCTGCACGGCATGATCGCGTCCAAGGGCATCCTGACCAGCCGCGGCGGCAAGACCAGCCACGCGGCCGTGGTCGCCCGCGGTATGGGCAAGACCTGCGTCTGCGGCGCCGAGGAACTCGACGTCGACATCGTGGCGCGGAGGTTCACCGCCCCCGGTGGCGTGACGGTCAGCGAGGGCGACGTCATCTCGATCGACGGCACGAACGGCGCCGTCTACCTGGGCGAGGTCCCGGTCGCCTCGTCCGCGGTGGTGAGCTATTTCGAGGGCACGCTCGACCCAAGCTCCGGCCAGGCCGACGACCTGATCAGCGCGGTGGACTCGATCATGAGGCACGCCGACGCCAAGCGCCGCCTCGGGGTGCACGCCAACGCGGACACCGGCCCGGACTGCGCCAGGGCACGCCGGTTCGGCGCCGGCGGCGTCGGCCTGGTCCGCACCGAGCACATGTTCCTCGGCGAGCGCCGGCAGTTGGTCGAGGACCTGATCCTGGCCGACACCGAAGAAGGCCGGCAGCGCGCGCTCGACGCGCTCGAGCCGCTGCAGCGCGGCGACTTCGTGGAGATCCTGGACGCGATGGACGGCCTGCCGGTGACCATCCGGCTGATCGACCCTCCGCTGCACGAGTTCCTCCCGGACCTGACCGAACTCACCGTCAAGATCGCCCTCGCCGGCGACTCCGCCACCGAGAAAGACCACAAGCTCCTGGCCGCGGTCCGCAGGCTGCACGAGCAGAACCCGATGCTCGGCCTGCGCGGGGTCAGGCTCGTGCTGGTCATCCCGGGCCTGCTCGACATGCAGGTCCGCGCGATCGCGCACGCCGCCGCGCAGCTCAAGCAGGCGGGCAAGGACCCGCGCCCCGAGGTCATGATCCCGCTCACCGCCACTGTGCAGGAGATGGAGATCAGCCGCGAGCAGACCCAGAAAGTACTGGCCGACGTCGAGGAGGAAACCGGCACCCACGTGCACACCATGATCGGGACGATGATCGAGGTGCCGCGCGCGGCCCTGAACGCAGGCCCGATCGCCGCCAGCGCCGAGTTCTTCTCCTTCGGCACGAACGACCTGACGCAGATGACCTGGGGCTTCTCCCGTGACGACGTGGAGGGCGCGTTCTTCTCCCGCTACATCGACCTGGGCATCTTCGGCGTCTCGCCGTTCGAGACGATCGACCGCGACGGCGTCGGCCGCCTGGTCGACATCGCGGTGCGGGAAGGCAGGCAGGCCAGGCCGGACCTCGAGCTCGGCGTGTGCGGCGAGCACGGCGGCGACCCGGACTCGGTGCACTTCTTCCACCAGGTCGGCCTGAACTACGTGTCCTGCTCGCCGTTCCGCGTCCCGATCGCCCGCCTGGAGGCAGGCCGCGCCGCCCTGACCAGCGCCGGCTCCGACAGCAGGTAATGCAACCCCAGGAACAAAGGTGAGTGAGCCCGGGTTTTCGGGGGGATCGCAGGGGGTGCCCCCCCGCGAGGATTCGGGGGGGACGCGGGGGGTATCCCCCCGCGGGTGGTACGACGAAGGCGCCACGGCCCGCTGGGTGGCAGAGCCGCCCAAGCGGGCCGGGCGCAGCGACTTCGAGCGGGACCGCGCCCGCGTCCTGCACAGCGCCGGGCTGCGCAGGCTGGCCGCCAAGACCCAGGTGGTCACGGCCGGGTCGGCCGACTTCCCGCGGACCCGGCTGACCCACTCGCTCGAATGCGCGCAGATCGGGCGGGAGCTCGCCAAGGAGATCGGCTGCGACCCCGACCTCACCGACGCCGCGTGCCTGGCCCATGACATCGGCCATAGCCCGTTCGGGCATAATGGCGAGTTCGCCCTCGACGAGCTGGCGGCTCCGTGCGGCGGTTTCGAAGGGAACGCGCAGTCCCTGCGCCTGCTCACCAGGCTGGAGCCGAAGGTCCCCGGGGCCGGCCTGAACCTCACCCGCGCCACCCTGGACGCGACGCTCAAGTACCCGTGGTTCAGTGCTCGCCTCGGGGGGACGACCCCCCCAGACCCCCCCGCCCGGGGGGACCCGTCCCCCCGGACCTCCCTTGGGGGGGACAAGCCCCCCGGAGCCTCGGGCAAGTACGGCGTCTACGCCGAGGACGCCGAGGTGTTCGCCTGGATCAGGCAGGGCGCCCCCGCCCGCCGCCCGTGCCTTGAGGCCCAGGTCATGGACTGGGCCGACGACGTGGCCTACTCGGTGCACGACCTGGAAGACGGCCTTCACGCCGGGCTGATCACCATTAAAAACCTTCAATCACCAGCCGAACGAGCGGTGGTTGCTCAGACCGCGGCCGACCACTACTGCGACGATGACGTCCCGGTGGCCGAACTGACCGAGGTCCTCGACGCGCTGCTCGCGCTGGACGTCTGGCCTAGTTCCTACGACGGCGGCCCGGACACCGTAGCCGCGCTGAAGAGCCTGACCAGCGAGCTGATCGGCCGCTTCTGCGTAGCCGCCCAGCAAGCCACCCTCGCCACCGCCGCCCCCGCGGCCATCCACCCCACCAACCCCAACCCCCTCTACCCCGCCTACCCCAACCCCGCCTACCCCGCCAACCCCAACCCCGCCTACCCCGCCAACCCCAACCCCGCCTACCCCGCCAACCCCAACCCCGCCTACCCCGCCAACCCCAACCCCGCCTACCCCGCCAACCCCAACCCCGCCCACCCCACCAACCCCAACCCCCTCTACCCCGCCAACCCCAACCCCGCCCACCCCACCAACCCCAACCCCGCCTACCCCACTGACACCATGCGTCCCCGCAGCCCTCTGACCCGCTACGCGGCGGACCTCATCGTGCCGCGGCGGCAGCGGCTGGAGTGCGCGCTGCTCAAGGCGATCGCCGCGCACTACGTAATGACCCGCGCGGGGGTCGTCGCGGCCCAGGCTCGGGAGCGGGAACTGCTGGCCGAGCTGGCCTTGGCCATCGAGCGCGGCGCGCCCCGGACCCTGGACCCGCTGCTGCGGCCATCCTGGGACGCGGCCGGGACCGACGCCGCGCGTCGGCGCGTCGTCATTGACCAAGTCGCCTCGCTCACCGACACGTCCGCAATCGCCTGGCATCACCGGCTCTGCGTACCCGGCGCGTCATAATCTAGGGCGCATGCCTACCTACGTGATCGCCGGCGCCAGCCTGGCCGGGGCCAAGGCCGCCGAGACGCTGCGCGAAGAGGGATTCGACGGCGAGGTCGTGCTCCTCGGCACCGAGCGGGAACTGCCCTACGAGCGCCCGCCGCTGTCCAAGGGCTACCTGCTCGGCCAGGCCGAACGCGACTCGATCTTCGTGCACCCACTGGATTGGTACCCCGACCACGACGTGGACCTTCGCCTCGGCGTCACGGTCACTGCGATCGACCGCGACTCCGCCACGGTCAGCACCTCTGAAGGCGAGCTCCGCTACGACAAGCTGCTGCTCACGACCGGCGCGTCGCCGCGCAGGCTGGAGTTCCTCGGTTCGGACCGGGACGAGGTGCTGTACCTGCGCACGGTGTCGGACTCGGAGCGGCTGCGCGCGGCCTTCCAGCCGGGGATGCGGGTCGCGGTGGCCGGGGCCGGCTGGATCGGCCTGGAGACCACCGCGGCCGCGCGCATGGCCGGCTGCGAGGTCACGGTGATCGAGCCGCAGCCGGGCGCGCTGCACGCCCAGCTCGGCCCCGAGCTCGGCAGCGTCTTCACCGAACTGCACCGTTCGCACGGCGTGGAGTTCCGCTTCGGAGAGACGGCGGCCGAGTTCGTCCCCGGCGTGGTGGTCACGTCCTCCGGCGCGCAGGTGCCCGCTGACCTGCTGGTGGTCGGCATCGGCGCCGCGCCGAACGACGCGCTGGCCGCCGCCGCGGGCCTCGAGGTTTCGAACGGCGTACTGACCGACGCGGCCCTGCGCACCTCAGATCCGGACATATTGGCCGCGGGCGACGTCGCGAACTCCTTCAATCCGCTGCTCGGCCATCCGGTCCGCGTAGAGCACTGGGCCAACGCGCTGAACGGCGGCCCCGCCGCCGCCCGGTCCATGCTCGGCCAGCCCGTGGTGTACGACCGCGTGCCGTACTTCTACAGCGACCAGTACGACCTGGGCATGGAGTGCGCTGGCCTGCCCTCGCCTGGCACCTACGACCAGATCGTCTACCGCGGCGACCGCGACGCGCTGGAGTTCGTCGCCTTCTGGCTGTCCCGCAGTTCCGTGGTGGCCGGCATGAACGTCAACGTCTGGGACGTCAACTCCGACATCCAGTCCCTCATCCGCTCGGCCCGCCCCGTCGACGTCACCCGCCTAGCCGACCCCGCCGTCCCCCTCCCCGAGATCTGACTCCCCATCCGACACGTGTGAGCCACTAATCCCATCCGCCCCTCCGGTTAGGGTTTTCCGGGGAGGATCCGGGCTTGTGGGAGGATCCGGGGGACTGGGATGCACCAAATCCTCCCCGAAGCCCGGATCCTCCCACAAAATCTCAGAGCCGCAGCTTTTGTCGGTGCCTGCGGTCACACTGTCGTGCGTGGAGAGTGAGCTTCCTTCGACGCTCCGCAACCTGGCTCGTCTCCAGTACGGTGTCGTCTCTCGCCCGCAGGCCCTCCGGGCTGGACTCACCGTAGACATGATCAAGTTCAGGGTCAGGAGCGATCGATGGCGGCAGATCCATCCCGGCGTCTACGCGACGTTCACGGGGGTGCCTGGTCGCAATACGCAATTGTGGGCGGCAGTCCTTTCGGCTGGACCGGGAGCCATCCTCAGTCACGAGACAGCAGCTGAGCTCCTCAGGCTTGCTGATAGGCCATCCGATGTCATTCATGTCATCGTTCCGTGGCGGCGCAGAATTGCGGCGGCTTCCGGGATCAGCCTGCACCGTTCTAAGCGCGCAGGCGAGATGATTCTTGGGCACGGCAATCCGCCGCGGACCAAGATCGAGGAGACGGTGCTGGACCTCATCCAGACGGCGGCGACGTTCGATGATGTGTGCGGGTGGGTGACCAGGGCGTTCGCGCGGGACCTGACCGACGAGGCCAGGCTGCGCAAGGCGATGAGCGCTCGGACGAAGCTGCGCTGGCGGGCTGATCTGGGTGAGCTGATAGCTGCTGCCGCCGACGGAGACCATTCGGTGCTGGAGTATCGGTACGATCGCGACGTCGAACGGGCGCACGGGCTGCCGGAGGCGAGCCGTCAGGTGCCGTTCGCCGGTCCGGGCGGCCGCCGGGGGTTCAGGGATCGCGTCTACGAAGGCTACGGGGTCGTGGTCGAACTCGACGGGCGGCTGGCTCACCCGGCCGACAGCCAGTGGAAAGACAAGGCCCGGGATAACGCGGCGGCGGTGGACGGGCAACGGACCCTGAGGTACGGCTGGACGCAGGTCAGGCATAAGCCGTGCGAGATAGCGGTCGAGGTGGCCAAGGTGCTACGTCGGCAGGGCTGGACCGGCCGCCCGCGGCCGTGCTCTCCCGGCTGCCCCGTGAGCGGGCGTTTCGCCGCTGACTGATTGCTTTTGCCATACTTCTACAGCGACCAGTACGACCTCGGCATGGAGTGCGTGGGCCTGCGCCTAGCCGACCCAGGCATCCCCCTAACCGAGGTCTGACCCCGGTCAGCGCGCTCAGGCGGCCGGCGGTGGGCTGCCAACTTCCGCCAGCGGGAGTGCTGGCACGGTCTCGATCGTCAAGTTGGCCTTCGGCGTCGGCCGCTCCTCGTCAGCCGGGCCATCCGGAAGGAGGAGCACCTCCAGGATCTCCAGATGGGCCTTTGGTGTCGGCTGCTCATCGGCGCCCGGCCAATGGTGCTGCATGCTACACCTCCGTCCATGCCCGGACTCCCGGGACCAGTCCCGGCGTCCGTTCGATCGATCTGGTTCGCTAGTTGCTTCGTATCCCTACACGACGCATACGCACAAGCAAATACGCGCCGGCGCTAGGGCCCCTCTTTTGGGTAACCAAATCGTGGCCGTGCGACGCCCCCTCTTTTGGGGTTCGCGGCCCGGGAAGCCGTCAGGGCCCGAGCAGCCCCCGACGGCGGGCTTCGGCACCGAAGCCCGCCAGCGTATGCACGTCCCACTTGGTGTAGATGGTCCGCATGTGGGCGCGGATCGTTCCCGGCACCAGCTGAGTGCCCTTGGCGATCTCCTCGATCGTCATGTCCGCCTCGAGCCCGCGCGCGACGATAGCCGCCACCCTGGCCTCGGTAGGCGTCAGCTGGGCGTCGCCTTGATCGGCATGGAACGGATCGGCCAGGTATGCCGATCCGGACATGCGCAGGTAGTCGCCGAGAGCCAGGTCGAGCTGGCTCGGGCCTTCCGGTTGCGCGCACCAGATCGCTATCTCGCGCAGCTCGGCGATGATCTCAGAGATGCCGCGGCTCTTGCTGATCCACCCGACCACGCCGCTCCGCGAGGCCCGGACCTTCTGCCGGAATTCCTCCTCGCTATCCAGCCGGACATTGTCCGACCAGGCGGTGCAGACAACAACTCGGGAGTGCGGGCTGAGCCGGACCATCTGACCAGCCAGCTCGATCGGATCGGTGGCCTTGTGCAGCATTATGTCCAGGACGATCAGATCGGGTTGCTTCGTGCGTACCAGCTCGCGCGCGGTACCCGCAGTGTAGGCGACGCCGATACACTCAAGGTCTTTCTCGCGGCCGAGGCGTTCTTCCAGGTGCTCGCAGACGAGCCGGTCATCGTCTACTACTATCACCGTGGCCACTCAAGCCCCCCACTACACTGGCAACGCACCCGGCAAACAGGGCGCGTTACTCATTATCTGGCATCGGGGGCGGCTGAGCGATGTTCAGAAAGAGCTGGCATATGGCCGCCACATGGTTCTGGAAGTCCCGCAATTCAGCGGCCTTGGCCACGAAGGCGTTTGCGTGCCCGGACAGCGCGGTGTGCACGTCATCGCGCGCCGTGGACCTGGACAGCACCACCACCGGAGTCAGGGCCAGCGACGGATCCTGCCGTACGGCCCGCAGGACCGACGCTCCGCCGCCGGAGATCTTCCAGTCCAGCAGCACCAGGCCCGGGCGCGGGGCGTTCAGCCGCCGCAGCAGCTCGATCGCCTCATAGGATCGCGGGACCACCTCGTGGGGAATGCCGAGCTGCTTAAGCGTCCTTGTTATGTATTCTGCATCGACGAGATCGTCCTCCACCACGAGCACTGATGCAGTCAGTTCATTAGCCATTTCCTGCCCGTAGGTCTGGGATGGTGAATTTGAACGTTGAGCCTGGTTCCGGGCCAGATTCCGCCCATATCCTTCCCTGATGCCAGCCGATTATCGTGCGGCAGAAGTGCAATCCGATCCCGGATCCCGGCTCGTCGGAACTGACATTCTCTCCCCGCACGCCCGCCTCAAATATTGATTCCAGCTTGTCTGGCGAAATGCCCCGGCCGTTATCCTCGATCGAGAACTGCCACGTGCTGTTGATGCGCTCGGCCGATACGCGCACCGTCACCGGGACGTCCACCCGGCCGTACTTGCAGGCGTTCTCCAGCAGGTTACGGAACAGGAACCCGAGCAGGACCTCGTTGGACACCACCTCGGGCAATGGCTCGCTGGTCACGGTGGCGCGCTGCACGAACTGGTCCTCCTCGGCCAGCGTCCGGTGCGCCTCATCGAACGCCTGCTGTGATGACACTCGTTCCCTGGGCGGGTTCTTGCCCTGGCTCAGGCCCGAGGCCGCCAGCAGCCCGTCGGTTCTGGTCTGCATCCACCGTGACGTCGTGGCGATCCGCTCCAGTTTCCTCCGCACGTCCGCTGGATCGGATGCGTCCAGGGAATCGAGCGCTGCCTGTGAATCCCACAGGATGTGCTGCATCGGCGTCTTGAAGTCATGCGCGCTGAAGTTGGCAAAGCTGGTCAGGAAGCCGGTCGCCCGCCGCTTCTCGGCCTCGAGCCTCTTGCGGTCGGAGATGTCGCGCGCGAACCCGGCCGCCGCCACGATCCGGCCCGAAGCATCGCGCACCGGGGAGATCGACACCGAGACCTGGAAGACAGCGCCGTCTTTGCGCCGGCGGGTCGTCTCGTAGTGCTTGATCTGCTCGCCGCGGGCTATCCGGGCCCGGATGTCGAGTTCCTCCTGGCGCTTGGCCTTGTCCTCCGGGATCACGATGTCGATTCGCCGGCCGATCGCCTCCTCGGCGGTGTAGCCGTACATCCGCCTAGCGGCGTCGTTCCAGGACAGGATCCTGCCGTCCAGGTCGATGGACACGATGGCGTCGTCGGAGTTCTCCACGATCGCCGCGTGGTACTGCGCGGATTCCAGTACCCGCCGGTCGGAGATGTCACGGGCGAACCCGGCCGCCGCCACGATGCGGCCCGAGGCGTCGCGTACCGGGGAGATCGACAGCGATACCGGGAACCGGGTGCCGTCCTTGCGCCGGCGTTCGGTCTCGTAGTGCTCGATCCGCTCGCCCCGCGCGATCCGGGCCCGGATGCCGAGTTCTTCTTGGCAGCGCTCGGGGTCGTCCAGGATCACGATGTCGATCGGCTGCCCGATCGCCTCCTCGGCGGTGTAGCCGTACATCCGGGTCGCGGCGTCGTTCCAGGACAAGATCCGGCCGACCAGATCCTTGGACACGATGGCGTCGTCGGAGTTCTCCACGATCGCCGCCTGGAATTCGGTGGACTGGATCGCGCGGCGCTGTTCGGTCACGTCACGGGCGAATCCGGCCGCCGCCACGATGCGGCCCGAGGCGTCGCGTACCGGGGAGATCGACAGCGATACCGGGAACCGGGTGCCGTCCTTGCGCCGGCGTTCGGTCTCGTAGTGCTCGATCCGCTCGCCCCGCGCGATCCGGGCCCGGATGCCGAGTTCTTCTTGGCGCCGTTCGGGGTCGTCCAGGATCACGATGTCGATCGGCTGGCCGGTGGCCTCGTCGGCGGTGTAGCCGTACATCCGGGTCGCGGCGTCGTTCCAGGACAAGATCCTGCCGTCCAGGTCCTTGGACACGATGGCGTCGTCGGAGTTCTCCACGATCGCCGCCTGGTGCTGTGCGGACTCAAGCACCCGGCGCTGGGAAATATCCCGCGCCGACGTGGCCGCCGCTACGATCCGGCTAAACGTGTCGCGTACCGGGGAGATCGACAGCGATACCGGGAACCGGGTGCCGTCCTTGCGGCGGCGTTCGGTCTCGTTGTGCTCGATCCGCTCGCCTCGCGCGATCCGGGCCCGGATGCCGAGTTCTTCTTGGCGCCGTTCGGGGTCGTCCGGGATCACGATCTCGATCGGCTGGCCGGTGGCCTCGTCGGCGGTGTAGCCGTACATCCGGGTCGCGGCGTCGTTCCAGGACAAGATCCTGCCGTCCAGGTCGATGGACACGATGGCGTCGTCGGAGTTCTCCACGATCGCCGCCAGGTACTGCGCGGACTCGAGCACCCGCCGGTCGGAGATGTCCCGCGCGAAGCCCACGGCCGCCACCACCCGGCCCGAGGCGTCGCGCACCGGGGAGATCGACAGCGAGACCTCAAGCTCGGCGCCGTCCTTGTGGCGGCGGATCGTCTCGTAGTGCTCGATCCGCTCGCCCCGCCCGATCCGCGCCCGGATGCCGAGTTCCTCTCGCCGCCGCTCCGGGTCGTCCGGGATCACGATCTCGATCGGCTGGCCGGTTGCCTCTTCGGCGGTGTAGCCGTACATCCGGGTCGCGGCGTCGTTCCAGTACAGGATCCTGCCCTCCAGGTCCTTGGACACGATCGCGTCGTCGGAGTTCTCCACGATCGCCGCGAGATGCTGCTCAAAGCTTCCCGGCCACCCGGCGGTGACCGAGTATGACTGCGCTGCCGACATGGATTCACCTGCTTCCCGTCCAGCAACTCTGGGTCAATTTAGGCCTACGCCACGTCATAGCGATACCCGCATACGCGCCTCAGCCATTACCTCTGTTTTGGGGTGCGCGAGGCAAGGCCAGCGCCGTGAGTTCAATTCAGTGTGATGCGGACCGACCGGTTGAGCGCCGCCGGGCCCGCGAGCAGGATCCCTGAGGCATTCCGGTCCGGTCTGAACTGGGGGAAGTTGCTTCCGACTCCGGTGGTCGAGATCTGCCCGGGAGAGGCTCCCAGGGCGATCAGCTCGGCGCGGACGTGCTCGGCCCGTAGCTTGGACAGCGCTATCTGGCCGGACATGGGGCCGACGTCAGCGGTTGTGCCCTCCAGCCGCGCGTGGCGGGACGGGTTCGCGGCCAGCCAGCGGGCGATCGGGGTCAGCGCTTGTAGTGCCTCAGCCGGGTCGATGAAGACCGTGGTGTTGGGCTCGAATCTGACCGGTGACTCCTGCGTGTAGACGATCGTGGTCCCCTCGTGCAGCCTGACTGACTGGGTGGATGGCACGGGCACCGTGCGGACGGGCTCGTCGGTGTTGATCGACGGTCCCCCTCCGGGCTGCGGGGTAACTTCGGCCGTGGCCCCAGCCGACGTCACGACGGCGACCCAGATCTGGGTGACGTTGGCCCGCCACTTGGCCGACAGCGGAGCTTGCGGCGGGGCGGTGTAACCCATGCCGACGAGCAGGACGGTAAAGCCGGCCAGGTCAGGCCGGTTACCCGATGCCGTGAGCTGCTGGACGACCTCGGCCGGGGATGCCGCGATCATCCCGGGCTCGGTGAAGGCCAGGGCACCGCGGTCGTCGAGGCCGGAGTCGATCAGCACCAGCTCGGCGTGCGGGTCGCCGGCGGTGCGGGCGGCGTCGGCCGCGACCGAGAGCGCCTCTAGGTCGTCGATGCCCGCAGAATCCGGGCGGGCGGCGGCGATCACGGCCTCGGCGCGCTGCACGTCTGCCTGAACGCGGTTTGACTTCTGCTGGGCGAGCGTGCCGCCCTTCACGCTCTCCAGGTGCAGGGTGATCAGGCGGGGCTGGCCCGAGGCCACCACGATCTGCACCGGTTCCCCGGCGCGGATCGCGGCGGTTAGCTGGCACACCAGGGTGGGGTCCAGCGACGGTTCGGGTGCGTCCCGGTGCGCTCCGATGATCAGCACCATCCCGTGCGGGTCGGCGCAGCGCGACGCTACGGTCGCCACCGGGACCAGGTCCAGGATCGATGAGCACCCGGCCGCGGCGACCACTGCGGCGGCCAGGAGCATGGCCGCCGCGGCGCGCCCCCTAAGGCGCGTCATGGTCATCGCCGGCCTCGGTGAGCGCGGCCCTGAGCGCCGCGGCTCGCAGCCGCGCCTCATCGAGCGGAAGCCCCTCGACCTTTAGCAGGAAGTCGAGGAAGTGCTGCTGCAGCTTGCCGGTCGTCGCCTTGATCCTGGCCTGGATGCTGGCCAGGCGCGCCGTAGCGGCCGCGCACCTCCGGCGCCTCCAGGACACCTGCAGCGTGCTGAGGAACAGGGCGAAGGTGCGGGTCTCGACGACGATCTCCTCGATCCCGAGTAGCCCGAGCGCGCTGATCAGGGCGGCCAGCATGGCGGCACCGGCCGCCGTGACGACGCCAGCGCCCTGAATGTGGAGGCTCGCGTACCGAAGCACGGTCAGGACGGCCACGAAGGCCCCCTCAATGATCCGCGCCGCGGTGGCCACGGGGAGCCGGTTGAGGCGGCGGTTGGCCAGGGCGCAGGCCATCCCGGCGCCGATCAGGGCGGCCAGCCCGGCCAGCCCGACGGCCAGCGTCTGGGTGGCGACCAGGGCCTCCATGGCCACGTAGGCGGTGACGGCCTCGGCCAGGATCGCGACGACGATGATCAACCGCAGCAGCCAGGAACGGTCGCCGCCGCGGTGGTTCTCCCTCAGTTCCCTGTCGGTGCCTTCGGCACGCTCCAGGGTGGCCTGGGACTCCTCGGCCTTGGCGGCCGCGGCCGCCTTCTGGTCCTGCAGATCAGTGACATGCCGGTACACCGGCTTCCCATGCCCTGCCATGTAGCGGCCTTCTGGGCTGCCCCGGCTGATGGGCGGCATTGCGTCTGGGATGGTGGTCATGTGCTGATAGCAGCAGCAGGATGCTGCTTCCTTAACAGCACCTGACTGCCGGCTCTCCTTCCTTCAGCACAAATATAGCAGCTAAAAACCAGCAAATCAACAGTAAATTACTGGTAAAGAAGCAGTTATTAAGCAGTAAATTTACAGCTTCTGGCTGTGCTGGCGATGGTAGACCCCGAGCAGGGGCGCCGTCAAGCGGGCCGGCCGGAGGCTGATTGCCACGCCTGGGTCCTGGCTTGCAGCCGTCGAGCCGCAGCGCGTGCTCTATGAAGCTTTCGAGCACGCACACCGCGGCCGCTCGTGCCACCAGCAGCGCGACATCATGCGGGTCCGGGGGAAACGGGCGGATCCTCAGGTAGGCGGGCTCGTCACTGGCCGCGAACGCGCGGCAGGTCTCAGTCCTCACGGCGGTGAGATAAGCGGCACCGGCCGTATCCGGCCTGTCGTCAGCGTCAACCAGGGCGGGCGGCAGGTACATGACGATCCAGCTCGGGTTGACGGTGTTGCTGACGTGCGCCAGGGCCCGGCCGAGCGCGGTACCGGCACGCCTGAATACGTCCTGTGCTCGCTTGAACTGCGCATCACGGGCGCGGATCTCACTGATCTGCTCCAGGGTCCCCCCGCCGAACTCTTCTACGATGCGGCTCGGCGTCGCGAGCGTGTTCACATGGCCCAGTTGGCCGCAAAGACAGCGGGCCCCGAAGCCGGCCGCCGATCCATCCGGTTCTTGCTCCGGATCCTCGCCCCGCGGAAAACCGACGGCCAGATGGCCTATCTCCATGGCGCGCCCGTTGGCTCCCCGGCGCAGCCGGCCGTCCATGACCAGGCCGCCGCCGACTCCCTCATTGAAGACGCCGACCACCACGAGGTCCGGGTCGGTGTAGTGGACCTGGTGGATGGCCAGTACCGTCAGGGCGTTGACGTCGTTCTCGACTATCACCGGGATGGGCCGTCCGAAGCCCGGATCGGCCTGGAACAGGCAGTGCAGCTTCTCGGCCAGCGGAACGGGTTGCCTGGCCGGGTCGCGCGAAAGCGGCATGATCTGACCGCCGTAGACCGGCGCGCCCAGCTCTATACCCACTCCGAGCATCCGCAGCGGTTGCAGCCCCAGGCTGGCCCGGTCCCGATCGCAGGCGCTCTTGAGCGACGTCACGTGCCGGTGGATCAGGTCAGCTGCCTGGTCCCAGCTGTCGGCAGCGTCGTGTGCCGTGCCGAGGACTCGCGAGCTGTCGAGGCCGAACAGCGCCGTTGTCACGTGCCTGGGCCGCTCCCCGGCCTGGGCGATCTTCACCCCGGCCGTGGCGTATAGCCTGCCCAGGCGGAGCGGTGAGAGGGTGCGGCCCTCGGGGTTCCGCAGGAGTTTCTCCCCGTCCTCAAGGAGGCCCTCGTCCATCAGGGCCTTCACGGCCTTGCTGACGGTGCCCTGCGGGATTTCGTGCTGGTCGACGGGTCGGCGGGCGGTCGGGTTACCCGCCGAGATCTCCACGCGGGACGTCTCATCCGGGGTCCGCAGGGACGTTCGCGCCATTACCTCGCCCAGCACCTCCTGGCCGACGCCCGACCGCTTGACGAGCGCGTCGAGCAACTCCTGGAACTGGTCGTGCTGCATCAGGGCCGCCCCTCTCGCAACCCACGGTGACCGCAACAGGTCCGTTGTACCCATGTGACTTGATAGGAAAACTAGACGTTCAAATATATACCGAACTTCATACAGCATAAGGCTTGCAGACAGAATGTCACATGGGTATCTTCATAATACACGCCTGGGGACCGTCCGGGCCGACCAGCAAGGCAGGAGGCGGCACCATGTGCTGTCAGGATGGCAATCCAGCCATCCGGCAGATGCTCTACGAGACCGCCGGATGGTCGGCCGAGGCCGAAAGCAGCTTCTTCATGCTGTTGCCCTTCGACGAGCCGCCGACGGCGGCGGCTCAGCTGACGATCCTGCTTGTGCCGATCCAGGACTCTGTAACCGCGAGGGGAACCGTACCTCCCGGCCAGCCAGGAGCAGCTGCCTGACGGCACGGCAGCGGTGCCCAGGCCAGGAGCCGGCACGGCTCCCGGCCCCTACAAGTGGCCTCCCCGAGGGGAGGCCGTTTGCGTCTGATCTAACGGCCACATCCTGAGCCGGCCTGCCTCGTGACGAAGAGTCACGTACCTTACACTGTAAGATGTGTGTCAAAAGACTGCTTATTAGATGTTGTATTACTGCAAAAACCTGGGTAGGGTGATGTCGAGAGGAAGGGGGAAACACGGCTAAGAAGCTGCTAAGCAAGCAGCCTCCGGCTGGTGTACCAGAGCACGAAGTCACAAATCTGACGTTTAACGGGGGTTCTTCCCAAGGGAGGTTGAACATGATCGCCAGCCTGGCCAGGCACATCGGCTGGCCGCGCGCGCTAGGCGAGCACATCACGGTCATCTTGATCCCGTCGGTGGCAGATCAGCTCCGCCGACTGCAGAAAAACACGAACCTGTCCGCAACTGATCTCACCAACCGCGCGATCACCTCGTACGCGTTCCTCGACGAACAGATGCGAGCCGGCCACGACGTGATGGTCCGGAATAACTGGACAGGAGAGATACGGCTTGTCCGATTCGCGTGAGGCCCCGGACGGGACAAGCCAGGCGCCGCGTGTCCGGCCCCCCCTCGCGAGGGGCCGGGCACGCGAGTGAGCGTGTCCACCGAACGGTGGACATCAGGTGTGGCGGGTCGGCTGACGCGCCGCTCCCTGCGCCGAGCCCAGACTTGGGGGCATGGACACCAGCACGGCGGTGATGGTCAGGGACCTGCGCAAGAGCTACCCGGACGTCATGGCGGTCGACGGCATTGACCTGGACATCGCCTGCGGCGAGGTATTCGCCCTGCTCGGCCCGAACGGCGCGGGCAAGACCACGACCGTGGAGATCCTCGAGGGATTCCGCCAGCGGGACCGGGGCACGGTGGCGGTGCTCGGCCACGACCCGGCGCGCGCCAGCCGGGCGTGGCGGGCGAGGATCGGCATCGTCCTTCAGCTGGCCAGTAAGGGCCCGGAGCTCACCGTGACCGAGATGGTCCGGCACTTCGCCTCGTTCTACCCCAGCCCGCGCAAGCCGGAGGAGGCCATCGAGCTGGTCGGGCTCACCGCCAAGGCGCGGTCACGGATCGTCAACCTGTCCGGCGGTCAGACCCGCAGACTGGACGTCGCGCTCGGCATCGTCGGCCGGCCCGAGCTGCTCTTCCTCGACGAGCCGACCACGGGCTTCGACCCGGAAGCGCGCCGCCAGTTCTGGGAGCTGATCAGGGGGCTGCGGACAGACGGGACCACGATCCTGCTGACCACGCACTACCTGGACGAGGCGGAGGCGCTGGCCGACAGGATCGCGGTCATCGCGGCCGGCCGCATCGTCGCGTCCGGCGACCCCGGGTCGCTCGGCGGCCGGGCCACCGCCGACGCCCACGTCGGCTGGGACGAGCCAGATACGCCCGGCCGCACCACCGTGCAGACGGCCACGCCGACCCGGCTGGTGACCGAGCTGGCCAGCCGGTTCGGCGGGGAGGTTCCCGGGCTCACGGTGACCAGGCCGTCGCTCGAAGACATCTACCTGGACCTGATAACGGAGGCTGGCCATGGTCGGGAACCGTAGCGCCACGCTAGCCGAGGCGGAGGCACCGGGCGTATCCGCGGCGGTGGCGAAGCAGGCCGCCGCCTTGCCCGGCGTGTGGCCGCTCGGCCTGGCCCGGGGCGGAGTCGAGGTTAAGGCGTTCTTCCGGGACAAGATGGCGGTCGCGTTCATCTTCGGGCTGCCGTCCATCCTCCTCGTCCTGCTCGGGTCTATCTTCGGCGGCCAGGCCGCGGCCCGCGGCGTCACCGTGGGGCAGCTGTTCACCGCCGGCATGATCGCGGGCGGGATCATGGCGACGACCTTTCAGTACCTGGCCATCGGGATCGCCACCGAGCGCGAGGACGGGATGCTCAAGCGCCTGTCGGGAACGCCGATGCCGCGTTCGGCCTACTTCATGGGCAAGGTCATCCAGGTCATGGTGTGCACGGTCGCGGAGACGGTGCTGCTGATGGCGGTCGGCGTCGCCTTCTACCACCTGCACCTGCCCTCCTCGCCCGGCCGGTGGTGGACGTTCGCCTGGGTGTTTCTGCTCGGCACGGCGGCCTGCTCTCTGCTGGGCATCGCGGCCAGCAGCCTGCCGAGATCGGCGGCGAGTGCCGCGCCGGTGATCAGCCTGCCGTTCACCGTGCTCCAGTTCATCTCCGGGGTGTACGTGCCGTTCAACGACGTGCCCGGCTGGATGAAGGACGTGGCTTCGTTGTTCCCGCTGAAGTGGATGGGGCAGGGCATGCGCTCGGTCTTCCTGCCGGAGCACGCCGCCGCACTGGAGCCCGCTGGCGTCTGGGAGCACGGACGCACCGCTCTGGTGCTCGCGATCTGGATAGTTGCAGGATTGGTGCTGTGCACGAAGACGTTCCGGTGGCAGTCCCGCCGGTGACCGCCGGGCCGCCGCCGTCGGCGCAGCCGGGGGAGTCCGGGGACGGCCAGGTCCACGTCGTGGCTGAGCCGCGCTGGGACGTGTACTACGCGGTGGTCTTCGCCGCCGTCGCGGCGATCGTGGAGATAGGGCCGATCAGCTCGACAGGGCGGATCATCGCCGGTGCCGCGATGGCCGCGATGGTCCCGTGGTACGTCTTCGTCGGACGCCCGCTGATGTTCTCCGACGAGGCCGCCTGGCGTGCGGGGAACCCCCGGCGCTACATGGTCTACCTGGCCGTGCTGGTTATCTTGTTCGCCGCCGTCCAGAGCCAGAACCCCGAGGCCTGGTTCCTCGCCTTTGCGATCTCCCCGCAGTGCTTCCACGTGGCCGCCCCGCGCGCTGGCCTGGTCTTCGTCGTCATCTTCAACGTCGTCGCCGGGGCGCTGGAGGCGTGGCGCAACCCGAGCGCGGCCGGAATACTGATCGCGCTCGGCATCGTGGTCTTCACTACCGCGTTCTCGTACGCCTACAGCCGGTGGATGATCAAGGTGATCGAGCAGAGCCTCGAGCGGGCCGCGCTCATCTCTCAGCTGGAATCCACCCGGGCCGAACTCGCCGCGGCCCATCATGAGGCGGGCGTGCTGGCCGAGAGGCACCGCCTGGCCGGTGAGATCCACGACACCCTGGCGCAGGGTTTCACCAGCATCGTGACGCTCCTGCAGGCCGCTGGGATCAGCCTGCCGCCGGACGCGAACGCGGCGCGCCATCACCTTGACCTGGCGCTTGCCGCCGCGCGTGAGAACCTCGCCGAAACGCGGACGCTGGTCGCCGCGCTCAGCCCGGCCCCCCTGGAGTCAGGCTCCCTGGCCGAGGCGGTGCGCCGCGCGGCGGAAACGACCGCAGCCGAGGCCGGCGTTCAGGCACGCTGCGAGGTTTCCGGCACCGCTCGCAGGCTCCCCACGGGCACCGAGGTGGTCCTGCTGCGGGTATGCCAGGAGGCGCTCGCCAACGTGCGCAAGCATGCGGCGGCGCGCCAGGTGGCGGTCCGGCTGTGCTACGCCGCCGACGTGGTGCGGCTGACGGTCGCCGATGACGGCGCTGGCTTCGACCCCGAGTTGATCAGCGGCGGCTACGGGCTGCGCGGCATGCGCGACCGGGTAGCGCAGGTCGGCGGGACCATCCAGGTGACGTCGGTTCCGGGAACGGGCACGCGGGTTTGCGCGGAGGTGCCGGGGTGATCCGCGTGCTGCTCACCGACGATCATCCCGTGGTCCGGGCCGGGCTGCGCGGGATGCTCGCCGCCGAGCCCGGCATCGAGGTGGCCGGGGAGGCGGGCTCGGGACCCGAGGCGGTAGCGCTCACCCGGGCTTGGCACTACGACGTCATCCTGATGGACCTGCGGATGCCGGGCGGCGACGGAGTGACGGCTACCAAACAGATCCTGGCGGCGGATCCAGGCGCGCGGGTCCTGGTGCTGACCACCTACGAGACAGACGCCGACATCTTGCGCGCGGTCGAGGCGGGCGCCACCGGCTACCTGCTCAAGGACACCGCCCCGGCTGAGCTGGCCAGCGCCGTGCGCGCGGCCGCGCGCGGCGAGACCGTGCTCGCTCCGTCGGTGGCCGAGCGGCTGGTCACGCACGTCCGCCGGCCGCAGGCCGAGTCGCTGTCCGCCAGGGAGACCGAGGTCCTGGCCTGCGTGGCGCGCGGCTGCACCAACGCCGAGATCGGCCGCGAACTGTTCATCAGCGAGGCGACGGTCAAGACGCACCTGCTGCGTGCGTTCGGCAAGCTGGGCGTGTCCGGCCGCACTGCGGCGGTCACCGCCGCGATGGAACGCGGCCTGCTCCCCCCGCCAGGCCAGTGACCGTCCCGGTGACGGCGGCGAGCACCAGCGCGGTATCGGTCAGGTCTGGCAGCACGGCGTGCGCCCCGGCGGCGGCGATCTCCGCGGCGGAAAAGCTGCCGGTGGCCACGCCCACGGCGCGTGCGCCGGTGGCCAGCGCGGCCGCCACGTCGAGCGGCGTGTCGCCGACGATCACGGTCGACAGGCCGGAAAAGTCCGCTCTGTACGCCCGTGCGGCTGCCAGCCTCGCTACTGGCACAAGTTCGGCCCGTACCTCGTGCATGTCCCCGTACGCGCCGACGCCCAGGTCCAGGTGCTCGCCCAGACCGGCCGCGCGCAGCTTCAGCGCCGCGAGCGGCCGGATGTTACCGGTGAGAACGGATTGCCGGAGGCCAGCTCCGGCCAGAGTGGCGACAGCGGCCGGCGCGCCGTCCACGGCGCGAACGTGCGCGGTATGGGCGCCGTCCACTGCGGCGACCCGGCTGGCCAGCGCGGCGAGGAAGTAATCCACCCAGCCTCGCGGCTCGTCCACCCCGGCGAGCTCGAGCGTGTCCAGGGTGATCGCCCGGTCGGTCCGTCCGGCCTTCGGCACGACGGAGACGAGGTCGCGCCCGAACAGCTCGCGGAAGACGTCCTCGTACAGCCATGTCCCGAGCCCTCCGGCGTTCACCAGCGTGTAGTCGACGTCCCACAGCACCAGCAGATCGCCCACGCGCCCAGGCTAGCCCCGGCTCGGACCCGCGGACCCGGGCGGATGGTGGGTGGTGGGTGGTGGGGGACTAGCCTGGTCCGACACACGGACTTGAGGCGGATTGTGGGTGGGGGACTAGCCTGGTCCGACACGCGGACTTGAGGCGGATTGTGGGTGGGGGACTAGCCTGGTCCGACACGCGGACTTGAGGCGGATTGTGGGTGGGCGGGACTAGACTCGCCGCGACGGGCGGCGCCAGGCGCGCTGGTACGCGGCGGAGGTGGGTAGTGGCTGGGCGGATCCGCGACGAGGACATCGCGGCCGTTCGCGAGCGGTCTCCCATCGACGAGGTGATCGGCGAATACCTGCAGCTCAAGGGGGCCGGCGGCGGCTCGCTCAAGGGCCTCTGCCCGTTCCATGACGAGAAGACCCCCTCGTTCAACGTCACCCCGGCCCGCGGCCTGTTCTACTGTCACGGCTGCGCCGAAGGCGGCGACGTGATCAAGTTCGTGCAGAAGATCGACGGGCTCAGCTTCGTCGAGGCGGTCGAGCGGCTGGCCGGCCGCGCGGGCATCCAGCTGCGCTACGAGCAGGGCGGCTACGTCCCTGGAGCGGAGCAGAGCCAGCGCCGCAGGCTGATCGACGCGCACCGGGCCGCGGCCGAGTACTACGCCGAGCGGCTCGGCGGTGCCGACGCCGAGCCCGGGCGCGAGTTCCTTTCCGCGCGCGGCTTCACCGCCGCGGACGCAGAGCGCTTCGGCGTCGGCTACTCGCCCGCCGCCTGGGACGACCTGGCCAGGCACCTGCGCGGGCGTGGCTTCTCCGATGCCGAGCTCATCGCGTCAGGCCTGGCCAAGCAGGGCAGGCGCGGCCCGCTCGACCGATTCCGCGGGCGGCTGATGTGGCCTATCCGCGACCTGTCCGGTGACGTGATCGCCTTCGGCGCGCGCAGGCTCGATCCCGACGACGAAGGGCCCAAGTACCTCAACACCCCCGAGACGCCGCTGTTCCGCAAGTCCGCCGTGCTGTACGGCGCCGACCTGGCCAGGCGGGAGATAGCGCAGCAGAGGAAGGCGGTCATCGTCGAGGGCTACACCGACGTGATGGCCTGCCACCTGGCCGGGGTGCCGACCGCGGTGGCGACCTGCGGCACCTCGTTCGGCGAGGAGCACGTCAAGGTCCTGCGTCGGCTCATCATGGACTCGGACTCGTTCGCGGGCGAAGTCATCTTCACCTTCGACGGAGACGAGGCCGGGCAGCGGGCCGCGCAGCGCGCGTTCGGCATGGAGGCGAAGTTCGCCACTCAGACGTACGTCACCGTGGAGCCCAATGGCCTGGACCCGTGCGACTTGCGGCTCGCGCACGGCGACGGCGCGGTACGCGACCTGATCGCCCGCCGCGTTCCCCTGTTTGAGTTCGCGATCAAGGGCGTGCTCGGCCATCATGACCTGGACACCACCGAAGGCCAGCTCGCCGCGCTCGACGAGGCCGCGCCGATCGTGGCCAGGATCAAGGACAAGGGGCTGCGCGCCAGGTACGCGGTGAACCTGGATCGCTGGCTCGGGCTGCTCGACGAAGAGTTCATCTTGTCCAGGATCAGGGTCCATGCGGGGGACACCCGGACCGGCCCGGCCGGGAAGGGGGCCAGGAGCTTGCCGGGCACCGGAAACGGTCACCACCGTCCGTTCGGCAAAAATGATCAGGAAAGCCCCTATGACCTCGGTGATCCCGTAGTGCAGCTGGAGCGGCAGGTGCTCCAGCTGGCGGTGCAGCGGCCCGGGCTGTGCGGGCCGGAGTTCGACGCGCTCGGGGTGGACGCGTTCAGCGCGCCGGTGCACCAGGCGATGTTCACGCTGATCGCGGCGTGCGGCGGCACCACCGGCGCCAGGGGCAGCGCGCGGGAATGGGCCGCCCGGCTGCGGGACGAGGCGCCGAACGAGCGGGCCCAGGCGTTCGTCACCGGGCTGGCGGTCGAGCCGCCGCCGGTGATAACCGGCGAGCCGGACGCCGGTTACGCCGACAACCTGCTGGCGCGGATCGGCGAGATCGGGGTCAGCCGGGAGATCGCGGCGATCAAGGCCAGGCTGCAGCGCATGAACCCGCTGGAGGACCAGGTCAAGTACAACCGGTTGTACGGGGACCTGATCGCGCTCGAGCAGCGGCGCCGGGCCCTGGTCGACCGCTCCGCGGGCGGGTGATACCGGGTCGGGTGTGACTGCAGAGTCGCCCGCTACCCGGCTACGTCGCCGGCAGGTGACAAAATTGGGTCCCCCGTAACTACGGGTTCGTGCCGCAGACTGGTCCCGTGGCCCTCCCTGCGCTCAGGAACGTACCGTCGTCACCAGATCAGCTGCCGGATCTCGTGGCGCTGGGCCGGGAACGCGGGTCGTTGACCATGGCTGACGTGATGGTGGCGCTTGACAGCGCCGACCTGCCGCCCGAGGCGATCGACGCCGCGGTGCGGGCGCTCGCCGACGAGGGCGTCGACGTGCTGGACGTGGCCCGCGAGGACGAGGCCGAACTCCGGCGTGCCGAGGTGGAGGGCAGGCGGGCCTCCACCAGTGACCTGGTGCGGATCTACCTGCGCGAGATCGGCCGCGTGCCGCTGCTGACCGCCGAAGACGAGGTGGAGCTGGCCAAGTCCATCGAGGCGGGCCTGTTCGCCGAGGAGAAGCTCTGCTGCGGCATCCCGGTGCCGGGCGCGTTCCACGGCGACCTGGAACTGCTCGCGGGCGAGGGGGTCAGGGCCAAGCAGCGGCTGATCGAAGCGAACCTGCGGCTGGTGGTGTCGATCGCCAAGCGCTACATCGGCCGGGGGCTGGTGTTCCTCGACCTGATCCAGGAGGGCAACCTCGGCCTGATCCGCGCGGTGGAGAAGTTCGACTATACCCGCGGCTACAAGTTCTCCACCTACGCGACGTGGTGGATCAGGCAGGCCATCACCCGGGCCATCGCCGACCAGGCGCGCACCATCCGGGTGCCGGTGCACATGGTGGAGACGATCAACAAGCTCGCGCGCGTGCAGCGGCAGCTCCACCAGGAACTGGGCCGGGAAGCCACCGCCGAAGAGATCGCCGGGGAGATGGGGCTCGAGCCCGAGCGGGTCGCGGAGATCCAGCGGATCGCCCAGGAGCCGGTCTCCCTGCAGTCCCCGATCGGGGAGGAGGAGTCCGATCTGGGGGACTTCATCGAAGACGCGGACGCCGTGGTGCCCATCGAGGCCGCGGCGTTCATCATGTTGCAGGACCAGCTGGAGCGGGTCCTCGACCAGCTGGCCGAGCGGGAGCAGCGGATCATCCAGCTGCGGTTCGGCCTCACCGACGGGCATCCGCGGACGCTGGAGGAGGTCGGCAGGGAGTTCGGCGTGACCAGGGAGCGGATCAGGCAGATCGAGTCGAAGACGCTGGCCAAGCTCCGCCACCCCAGCCGCGCGCAGGTCCTGCGCGAGTACCTCGACTAACGCCTCCGCTCCAGGCTCGCCCGAGCCCGGCTAGTCGGCCGGGCGTGAGCCGTTCACCGCGGCGGGATCATCGTCACCGGAACGCCGCCCGGGGATCCGGCCGCGTACCTTGGTGGCGCTGTTCTTGGCCGTGTTCTTGGCCGTCTCGGTGATCTTGGGCATCCGCTGGGCGGCCTTCTGCCCGGCGGTCTTGCTCAGCTCGGTGGCCTTGGCCCCCGCCGCGCGCGTGGCCTTCTGGACGGCGGGGTGTTCGGCTGCCTTCTTGCCCAGCTTCATCATCTGCTCGTAACGCTCGCGGCCCGCTCGTGCGCCGGCGACGAAGCCGGCGGCGAACCCCGCGAGGAACGTGACACGGATCCGCATCTGATTCCCCTTCCGCGCATATCCGAATGCGCATACATGACCTTCCCAGGTAACACGAGGGTACTCATCGTGACCGAAGCAAGATGAACGGGAGGTGGCCGACCGGTGGGCCGTCACGGACCGGCCCCGGGTGCGCTACCCTTAGGCGGGTCGATCCCGCGTAGCTCAATTGGCAGAGCGTCCGGCTGTTAACCGGCAGGTTATAGGTTCGAGTCCTATCGCGGGAGCGAATATATATATGTGATTGAGTTTTCGAAAAATGCTGACTGCATACGATAACTCAGCCATGCGATGCGTTGCTTTGTCGTCATGCGAGCCCGGTTGAACATCCGGGCGCCATCCGGGCGCTCAAATGAGCATGCCGGTGGCGGGCCAGCGCCGCAGTGCCCGCCCCAGCTGGCACCCCTGTGGGTCGCATAGCGGTTCTCCGGAGATGATCTCTTGCACGCCCAGGGACGGTGGTCAGCAGCAGGTCGCAGGCTGTCCCCGCCTCGAGCGCGCGGCCCAGGCCCGGGTCCACGGCGCCGACCGCGAGGATAGATCGGGATCGTACCGACTTGGCTGTGCGCGAGAGTGGCCAAGGCTACCGAACCGACCGGGTGCTCATCATTACGCCGGGGCACGCAGGGCCTGGCGAGTCGGAGTGGAAGCCCTCGGCGAAACCGTTGACAGACGCGACACCCTACTGGCGCAGGTGTATCCCGCGCATGCGGACCGCTGCAGAATTGAAGGGCTGAGGTCTGTGTCTGCACGTTCCGTTCAGTCATCGCACCTACGGTCATCGGCTATGAGGCTCCCAAGATCAGCTCACAAAGGGTTGACAGAGCCAAGGCGCCGACGTAAGCAGTAAGCCCGTGACGAGCCTTTATGCAGATCAAGCGGGCTGACGGTGATCTGCAACAGCAGATCGCTCCGCGCGGTACAGACCTCCTGTGCTACGGCACTGGCCAGGCGGTCTGCAAGTTCCGTAGCGGGCTGGGCAGCGCCGGGATTGACACGATCGTCAACGCCGCTCGTCATGCAATGCCATGCTGGACGATCCGATGGGACTGTTATCGCTGGCTCACTGCTGCGAACATGCGCACTGGACCGGCGGCGAGGGACGGTCCAGGGCTTTCTCTGGCTGACCCGGCGATCTCCGGAAGCCTCAGGGACGACGGAGGAAGTGCGGCGCCCGCGTCGCTGGCGCCGGGCCGGCCGCCTCCGGGCTGGGCAGCGCGTAGCCGGCCATATAGGTGCTGTACCGGTGCCCTTTCCCGCGGTCACACTCATAGAACCCGCTCACCCCAAGCCGGCCGGCGGCATGCGTGAGCGGCATCTGAGCCGCGGGAACACGTCCGCCCAGGCGCGATGGCCGGGACCGGCACACCCGCTTGGAGCGCGGCCCAGCGGCGGCGAGCCGCGCAGTCTCCGCCGTCGATGACGGTGTTCGGGCGGAGCAGAACGCGGCGGAAATGAGCAGCTTCCCGGGGTAGGCGTGGGCCGCCTGCTGGGCGGCCCACGCCAGGTTGCCGCGCCGCCGGTGGTCAGGCGGTGACGGCCTGTTTCTCGTCGCTGCTGGTGACGTGGATGCTGCGGGGCTTGGCGGACTCGTGGACCGGGATGGTCAGGGTCAGCACGCCGGCGGCGTAGTCGGCGGCGATGTGGTCGGCGTCGAGGGTCTCGCCGAGGAAGACCTGCCGGGTGAAGGTGCCGTAGGGCCGTTCGGCGACGATCATCTCGGCGCCGTCGGCCCGGACCTGGGAGCGCTCGGCGCGGACGGTCAGCACGTTCTGCTCCACGGTCAGGTCGATGGACCCGGCCGAGACGCCGGGCAGGTCCAGGCAGATGTAGAAGTTGTCGCCCTGCCGCCAGGCGTCCATGGGCATCGCGGCGGGCCGGGCGGCGGTGCCGAGTACCTGCTGGGTGAGCCGGTCCAGTTCGCGGAACGGGTCGGTGCGCATGAGCATGATCGGGTGCCTCCTTCGCCAGTGCCGGTTGTCAGGTCACGCTCACGGGATCTATATAGCATCCCTCTGATTAATCTGGCAAGACTCGACTGAGATTTTCTCCTGGGGCATACTGGAGGCGGAAGTCGCTCGCCTGCTGGCGAAGGGTAGGTGACGGTGATGGCCGCGGCGGATCACGGCGAGCCGGGCCCGGATCTGTACCAGCTGCTCGAGGTCTCCCGGGAGGCCTCCCGCGAGGAGATCGCGCAGGCCTGGCGGCGGCGGGCCCGGGCCGAGCACCCCGATGCCCGGCCGGCCGACGCGGACGCGGCGGGCCGGTTCCGTGCCCTGGCCGAGGCGTACCGCGTGCTCGGCGACCCCGGCCGCCGCGCCGCCTATGACCGGGCCCTGGCCCGCGAGCCGCGGCCCCTGGCCCGGATCCCGGTGCGGCGGCCGGCCGGCCCGGGCGGGACAGGCGGCACGACACCGTCGGCGTGGCTGCCCGGCCCGCCGCTGCGGGCGGGCCCGGTCCGGGTGGAAGGCCCCCGCCCGGCGCCGGCGGGTGGCCGGGACGAGCAGGACATCCGGCTGGCCGTCCTGGCCGGGCTGGCGCTGCGGTACCTGGCCCGGGACTGGGACCGTCCGTGGTGAATCCGGGGTGGGCGGACCTGGACCGGGGCCTGTTCAGCATCTCGGTGGCCGCCGAGCTGGCCGGGCTGCACCCGCAGACGCTGCGGATCTACGAGCGGGAGGGGCTGCTGGACCCGGCCCGCAGCGCGGGCGGCACCCGCCGGTACTCCCGGCGGGACATCGACCGGCTGGCCGAGATCTGCGCGCTGACCGCCGACGGGCTGAACCTGGCCGGCATCCGCCGGGTCCTGCAACTGCAGGAGGAAACCCGGCAGCTGCAAGCCGAGCTGGCCCGGCTGCGGCAACTCAGCGGAACCGGCGACCCCGCCGCGGCACAGGACCGCAACCGGCGCCTCCGGCCCGCCGGCGGCGCGTAGTCAGCCGCCCGGCCGGTCCCGGCCGCCGAGCCGCTCATGCAGGCCGGCGGTCAGGGCACGCTCGGCGGCCAGGTCGTCCTCCAGGTCCAGGATTCGCAGCGAGGCGGCCAGGGTATGGCCCTGGTCGAACAGCTCCCGGATCCGGGCGGCCAAGGCCAGCTGGCGGCGGGAGTAGCGGCGCCGGCCCCCCGCGGTCCGCTGCGGGCTCACCGCGCCCGCGGCGTCCAGGGACCGCAGGAAGGCCTGCCGCACCCCCAGGACCTCGGCGGCCCGCCCGGTGGTGTAGGCCGGGTAATCCGGGTCGTCCAGGGCATCGAGCCGTCCGGTCACCGCCGGGCACCTCCGATCCGGGTGAACTTCCAACAGCACTTGACAGTTTCCGGCAGCCAGTGCTATATGAAAAGCGTATCGGTCATTGACCTGGCAACGCTACCGCAGGTTCCCGGGAGGGTGATCGGCATGACCCTTACCACACGCGAGGCGGACGCGGCGTTCGCCGACCTGATCTGCGCCGACCAGCAGTGGGTAGACGCGGAGTTCGACGCGCTGATCTCGGCCTCCTTCAGCGAGCCGCCCGCGCCACCGCCGCCCGCCCCGCCCCGGGTCCCGCCCCGCCCCGGCACCCCGCCCTCCCGGCGGCGGCCTGCACCAGGCCCGGCCGCCGTCACCTCCCCGGCCACCGGGCCGGACCCCGGTCGGCAGCGCTCCCCTCCGGCGCACCCCCTGGCCCGCCACCGGGCCGCCGCCCCCGCCCCCTGAGCAGGCGGCGGCCCGCGCCAGACCCCACAGCGCCCGGCACCCACCGGGCTCGCACCGGAAAGGAGAACGTTCAGGAAATCACCCAGCCAATCACCGGTAGAGCGTGGCGGGGCTCCCGCGCGGGAGCCCCGCCACGCGTCCCCGGGAACTCCCCGCCCCCGGCCCAGGCCACCTGACCTGCCGCGAACCGTAGTCTGGGAACGCTGCCCGTGCCGCTCAGCCCCCGGGGGCGCCAGGCAAGGCCAATACCTGGTCGCCTGCCTGCACTGCCGCGCCGAGCGGCGAGCCATCGCGGAGAACCTCCCCTACTACTGTTACCTGGGCTTCTAGCCCGGCATGCGTGTGACCGGGCACCGGTCAGGCCTTGGGGCCCTGGCCTCGTGCGGGCTTGCTGGGCGGATTGGCCGCCTGGGCGGTCCTGGCCACGAACTGGGCAGTTAGGTCGCTGACCGGCACGTTGGGATGCTCGGCGCAGCAGGTGGAATTGTTGCGCGTCCTGACCGGCGCCGGGCCGGTACTCAGCACCTACCCCACGCTGATCGCAGCGCTGACCCGCGCACCCCGCCGTACCGACGGCGCCCGGGACCATCAGCACCCGGGCCCGGCCACCCGAACCGCGGGAAACAGCTCGCCCACCGTGAATGACGGGCTGGCGCGCCTCCAACTTTCCGGACTGCGGATCCTTTAGGATCCTCGACCGGAAAGGACGGGTAAATTGCCAGGAAAATACAAGACCTATTCACCTGAGTTCCGCGACGAGGCCGCCCGCCTCGTGGTGGAAACCTCACGTCCTATTGCCGACGTCGCCCGCGAGCTCGGTATCAGCGAGACCTCGCTCGGTAACTGGGTAAGGGCCTACCGGGATAAGCACGCCGAGGATGAGCCGCCGTTGCGGCTATCTGAGCGGGCCCGGCTCCGCGAGCTCGAACGGCAAGTCCGCGAGCTCGAGATGGAAAACACCTTCCTGAGAAAAGGTGTGCCACGAGCACTGGAGGCTGCATGACGTAGCAGGCGGCTGAATGTGGTGCTGCACGGGAGATGAAGGATTGCTGGCCCTTCGGAGCCGCCCTGCGGGGGGAGGCTTCAAACCGCCGTCTGCTCCGTTAGCCGGAGACTGTCGTGGTGAGCGAGACGGGAAAGGCGCCCTTCTTCGCCGGCGGCGGGTTCAGCCCCGGCAGTCCCGGCAGCCCCGGCAGCCTGCCGGACGTGCTCGGCGAGCTGTGCGCGTCGGTCGGCGGCAGCGCGCAGCTGGTGCACTACCTGGCGGTCCCGCCGGTGGCCTTCGGCGGGCTGACACAGGCGCTGGGGCAGTACGGGCTGGCCCGCGGCGCCCGGGTCGTCTTCGAGAAGCCGTTTGGCACCTCGCCCGGCAGCTTCCGCGAACTCGACCGGGTCGTTCATTCAGTCCTGGATGAGCAGCAGGTGTACCGGATCGACCATTTCCTGGGCAAGGAAGCGACCCAGGATCTGCACGTGCTCCGCTTCGCCAACAGGTCGTCCGCCGCGTTCTGGAACCGCGAGCACGTCGAGTCGGTGCAGATCGACGTGCCGGAGACGCTCGGCATCAGCGACCGGGCCCAGTTCTACGACGCCACCGGCGCGGTCCTGGACATGCTCGTCACGCACTTGTTCCAGGTGGCCGCCGAGGTCGCCATGGAACCCCCGGCCAGCCTGGACGCGCCGGGCCTGCAGGCGGCCCGGAACAAGGTCTTCAGCTGCTTCCGGCCGCTGGACCCGAACGAGGTCGTGCTGGGGCAGTTCGACGGGTACCGGGAGGTGCCGGGTGTCGGCGCGTAGCAAGGCGCAGGCCGGTCGGCCTGCCCGAACGTGACGGCAGGCCTGTACCGCGCCCGGCACCAGTGATAAGCGCGGTCTTGCCAGAGAGTTCCGTTGTCACGGCGGTGGCGCTTCCCCGCTCCAGGTAAGCGTCGGGATCCGCGAGGCTTCTCACCTCCTACCCGCTGCACCCGCTCAAGCGAGGTTCCCTTCCTGGAAGCGACGGGGTGAGACCGCGGCCGCAGCGCGCTAACCCTGCGACAGATTCACGCGACGCCGATTGGCCATGCCGTCGCTGCGACGGGTCCACATCGGCGTCCAGTTCAAGATCAACGCGCTGGGGTCGGGCTCGGCGGGCTGAACCGGGAGCGCGGTCAGGCGGGTATGACCGCGCGCTGGATGACTGCCGGCGATCTTGCCGAACGAGTTCACGTGCTTGCGGGTCAGGTTCTCGATGCGGAACGGGCGCAGTCGTCGTAGTCGTCCTCGAAGGCGCTGTGCGTCGTCTTGATGTCGGCCAGCGCGAGAATGGCCTCGCAGCCCGCCCGGTTCGCCGCGTGGCGCAGCAAGGACACGCGGCTGGCGTCGGCGCCCTTCAGCCGGGACCACTTCAGCCCGCGAGACGTGTACTGGTGGTCGAGAAGTAGACCAGCCGACTCGGCGGGTCGGCCGCAGACCGTCGCCGAGACGTTGAGCGGGGTGCAGATCCGCCACGGTCCCGACGGGCGCTGGTACCCGTTCACCCGTTCTGGACAGCGGTCGGCCGCCACGCGGGCGCTGGCCAGGAGCCCACCTATAAGCTGATGCTTCATACCCAGCCTGGACGTGGCGGCAACGGCTGCGCCGCCGTGCTGGCGGGCAGCGAGCAGGCCGGCCTCGGCCAGTTCAGCCCCGGTCATGTGGACCTGGTGTTTGCGTTCCCCGCAGTGGTGAGACGCTCGCTGCTCGGACCTGGGAATTCGGTACCGAAGCAGGGGCAGCCTTGTTCTGCTGCCAGCCGCCCGAATCGGCAGGGCCGTTCTCGCTCAGCTGCGGCTGTGGCGCACCGCTACCACCGCTGGTCACGGCTCGCACGCGCCGAGCCGACCAGCGCGGCTGGGTCGCACGGATTTCATTGCTGTGCGGCAGCGCCATAATCAGATCGATCGGTTCCGGCGCGCTGACCAACAGGTTCCCTGGAACGTCGGCAGGCTCCATTACGCACCGCTGGCATCCGATGGCTGGAACGGATTCTCCACGCGGACCCCGGAGTACTCCTGGCCTGCGTTGCGATCCTCCGAATAGAGGACAGTGCAGCCGATTTCGGCAGCGCTTCGGACGATCATCGCGTCCCAGAACGAGATCCCGGTGCGCTGGTGAATGCCGATTGCGGCCAGGACGTCGTCAGCCGCAGGAACGTGCAGGTACCAGCGTGAGTAGTCGGCAACGATCGCCTTCGCCGTCTCCGCGTCGACCGGCTTGGCGATCTTACGGGTGACGGTCACGAAGAATTCTTGCAGGACCTGAACGCTGAGACAGCCGTCGCGGGACCCCCAGAGCTGCTCCACCAGCGCCCGCGCCTGATCGCGCTTGCTGCCTGCGGAGTCGTCATGCGCGTAGACCAAGACATTGGTATCGACAAACCGGCGGTTACCGCTCATGGACGCTGTCCCGGCTCCAGCCGATGTGCCCGCCGGTGCCGAGGTCCATCCCTTCCCGTAGTCGGGCTAGGCTTCGGTCCCGGGCGCGGGCGTATCCAGTCTCTTGGTCGACCAGGTCTCTCAGCATCCGGGCCAGCAACTGTGACACCGATGTGCCGCGGCTGGCCGCCAGGATTCTGGCTTCCCGGATGTCCTCCTCGGGAAGCGAAAGTGTGATGTTCTGGTTACCCACACAATTCACCTCGGCCGACTCGCCACTACACGTAAATAAGTGTAGCACGAAATCACGTGGCAGTCGGAGCTGTGGGAGACCCCGGACGACGGGGCATCAGCGGCGGGCATCGAGCGCCAGCCTTCCGGCTCTGACACCACGGCGACGCTGGCTCGCGTACTAACCAAGGGCGCCGCCACCCGCTCTGACAAGCGTGAGACATTTCTGGTCACCGCTGAGGTCATCCTGGCCCTCTGGCTGCAAATCCCGCGACCCAACGGACTGATCCCGTTCCCGTGCGGCCCAGCGAAAAGGAAGCGCAGCCATAACGAAGCTTGGCGCCGATGTAGTTCCTCCGCTTGCCAGCAGCTTCATCAGCAGCGCAGAACGGACGTACGAGGGTCTATCTCTGTCGCCCGGCAGTGGCATGGGCCCCGTGCCGTGCCGCCAGAATGGCTGCTGGTGGCATTGCGGCGGGCGCTGCTCAGTCCGGATATCGGCGGGTTGTGGCGGTTAGCCTTTCCTGATGGGAACGAAAGGATGGTCGTGACCAAGAGCAACCGCCGTAAGAGGCAGGACCGCGTCAAGGCAGGTGCCAAGCGCGCCGAACAGGCGCGGCGTCGCGCGAAATCCGAGCGCGAGCAACAGACAGCCGAACGCTACCGGCGTCTGCTCGATCCGCGGACCAGCCCCGTTGATGTCGCCGGAATCCTCGCGGCGGAGCTGCCGGACTCGCTTGCCGCTGGCGCGATGATGCAGATCCGGCTGAGTTTCGGAGTCCCGGGCAAGGAGATAGCCGAGACGGCACGGCTGATGCTGGCGTCCGCGACAGGGCCGCCCCAGATCGGCACGCTCTCGGTGGCCGCGTGGGCGGCGCATGTCACTGGAGACGAGGATGCCGAGCGGGGGTATGCCAGCGAGTTGCTCTCCCGGGCGGATGCCGTCGACGACCCGGAACTGCGACTTGAGGTGATCCGCGCGATGTCGGTCAGGGGGCATCCTGGTGAGGCGTGCGAGCTGATCGAGCCATGCCTGCGCGAGCGCCCCGACGACGAGCTGGCTGCCGGAATCTACGCTGAGGCGCTGGCAGCGGCGCACGCGGAAGCCGCGCCCGGTGAGCGGGAGCGAGCCGCTCTGACCAGGTACGGCGACCGGTCCGGCAGCGAGGCGCTACGCAAGGCGATCGATGCCTTTCTGGGCCGGACGGAGTGGGGCGGGACGGTCAGGAAATGGGTGGACGCGGAACGGTCCAGATTGGAGGCTGAGTACTGGCAAGCCGGCGAACGCGACGAATTCGACGCTCTAGCCGTCGAGGTTGCGGTCACCTATCCCGTTGCCGGTGTTTCCGGATCCACAGAAGCCGACGGGGCTGCTTCTGGCGAAGGTCCGGTGAACACCCCGTTGCGGGCGTTCGCGGCGGACCCGGCGACGCCGGGGGAACTCGCGGCGCGGGCGGCGGAGTGGGACCGGCACGTGCGGTTCGGGATCTGGCAGGTGGAGGAGCCGGATACGTCACCGGGCGTGTGGTGCACTGAGCTGGTTTCTGGCATGCGCCGGTACACGCACTTCCCGGCGGCGCTGGATGGCGCGGCACCATGGTCGGTCTGGCTGGGCGCGCTGGTGCCGGCGGACGGGATCTGGCGCAGCACAGGGAACGGGATCTGGCTCAGTCCCCTCGAAGGCGACGCGGCGGCGGAGTACGCGGAGCAGGCGGTGTGGCACGTGCTTGAGGAGTTGTCGGGTGTGCCGCGCGCCCGGCTTCCCGAGCCCGGTGGGATCAGGTTCGGGCAGGCCGAGCCGTACTGCGTACGCTGGGAAACCGGCGAAGAGCCAGAGCCGGAGTTCGGGGAGAACATCAGTCCCGTCATCGCGCGGCTCGCGACCGCGCTGGCTTCCCGGGTCTGGTGGAAGCGGTCAGTGCCAGTGGCGCTGACGAATACCGACGGTGACCCCATGATGCTCATCGACGCGACGGTCGCGGTCAGCGGCGACGTGACCGAGCGGCTGTCCGCGCGTTCCGACTTCGGGGAGGAAGAAGGCGGTCAGGACGGCAAGCTTGTCTGGTGGGGTGACCAGGTCACGGACCCGTCTGGTGGGCCCATCGTGATGCACTTCCACCAGGACGGATCCGCCCACCTGCTGGACCCGGCCGAGGACGCGGAGCGCCTGGTGCTCGGCCGGGTAACGCCGGGCAGGGACCGGGTGCGGGTCCAGGTGAACTCGCAGCGTCGGCTGACGAGGCTGCTGCAGATCCTCTCGGATATCGGCGCGGAGCCGGAGGTTGCCGAGCAGACGCAGTCTGAGCCGTCGCTGGACTTCGCCTGGGGGCCAGTGCCCGATGGCGCGTCGCCGGCGCGGGAGTGGGAGAAAGCCTGGCTGGATCAGTCCGTTGCCGTGCTGGACTTCCGTTCTCCGCGGCACTCCGCGGCGAGAGCCGCCGAGGGCAGCACGGCGGAGGCGCTCCGGCTGGAGAGCCTGCTGCGCCAACTCGAATACCAGGCGGGGCTCGCCGCCGCGCGAGACGAACGACCGATCGACACGGAATGGCTGCGCACCGAACTCGGCCTCACCAGCCCGCTCAGCGAACGCCTGCCATAGTCGCGGACAGGGTGTCATAGCCGGCCTCGCTGCAGCTGAGTCAGCTCATCCCGCTCGCTGCGCCGTTTCCAGGAACACACAGCACCATCATGCCGCCCGGGTGGCCGCGGGTGCCGCGGACCGGGCACCTCGCCGCGACGCGCCGTCCTGCCGCTGTGGCTGGGCCTGATCCAGATACCGAACGAGCGAGGGTGGCTCAGTCCGAAAAGAACTGGGCATGAATCGAAAGACCCGGTATGGGCAAGCGAGGTGCCCTTCCTGGAAGCGACGGGGTAAGACCGCGGCCGCAGGGAGCGCTAACTGTGCGGACAGATTCACGCGACGACATCCATAAGGAGACAGGCCATGCCCCTGCTGCACCCGGGCGACACGTTCCCCCAGCTGACCCTCACCATTCCCGGTGCGCAGGCCATCGAGGTTCCCGCCTCGTTCGCCGGCGAGTTCGGAGTCGTGCTGTTCAACCGCGGAGCATGGTGCCCGTACTGCACCGCCCAGCTGCGCGCGTTCCAGCACGCCACCGAGTCCCTCCTCCAGGCCAGCATCCGGGTGGCAGCGCTATGGGTCGACGACGAGCAGACCACCGCGGAGTTCACCGCCAAGCACGGCCTCACCTTCCCACTGGGGCACAGCGCCGATGCCCGCGCGGTCGCCGGACTGACCGGCGCGTTCGTCAATGAAGACCCGCTGTACCTGCAGTCCACCGGGTTCGTGCTGGACCCGCAGGGCAAGGTGATCGTGAGCGTGTACTCCAGCGGCGCCATCGGCCGCCTGGTGCCCGAGGACGTGATCGGCCTGGTCCGCTACCTGCGCCAGCATGCCGCCGCGTCGTCCCAGTAGCCATGGGACCCGATGCCATGAACGACGCGGACGTCAACTGCGGGCGGAAACCGACGAGGCGCTCACGCTGACCGGCAAGGACGTGGGCACCCCGATCATCCCTTCGGGCCGCTCGGCGGAACCCCGTTCTTCGGGCCGGTCATCAGTCGGCTGCCCCATGGCACGCCGAGGTAAGGGCGCGATCGGCAACTTCGGCACGATGGCCGCCGAGTTCGGCATGCCGGGCACGTCGCTTTACGGGGCCAGTAAGGCCGCGCTCGTCCTGCTCACCAAGGCGTGGGCGGCCGAGTTCGGCCCGAGCGGGGTCCGGGTCAACGCCGTCAACCCCGGACCCACCCGGACCGAGGGGACAGCGGTGCTGGGCGAAGCGATCGACGAGTCCGCGGCGCTGGTTCCAGCCGGGCGGCCGGCTTCACCGGACGAGATCGCCGCAGCGATCACCTATCTGGCGCCGAGGGAGTCGCCCAGTGTCCACAGCGAGGCGCTTACCAGCACGAGGTCCTTGAACAGGAACTGGCCGGGCAGTACTGACAGGACCGGGAATCCGGACGCGGCGGTCACTCCGGACGTGGTGAACAGGAAGCTCAGCGTGCTGAGGAACAGCAGGATCCCCATCGCGCTGCCGATGACCGAGATCCGCGGCGCCAGCGGCCGGAGGGCGATGAGCAGCGCAGCGACGATCTCCAGGCTGCCGAGCACGGCGGCGAAGGCGCGCACGCTGAGGATGCTGTAAAGCCAGCTGAAGATCGGGCTGTGCGCGATCAGCGGTTGTATGCCTGCGGCCTCGTACCCCGTGTACTTCAGCGCGCCGATCCAGGCGATCACGATTACGAGCGCGTACCTGACCAGATACCGGCCGACGGTAGCCACCGGGTGTTCCGTCGTCACGGCTGTGGTGGCAGGCGGCTGTGTGATTTGGAGCAAGGCTAATTCCTTGGGTGCAGCTCTTATGAAGGGACCTCCGGCCTGGAGCTTTGCTTGATTTCCTGTTGATCGGCGATGTGGTCTTCTACCGTCGTGTTCAGGGGGAAGGAGACCGGAGATGGGCTCGCTGATCGAGGAACTCAAGCTCAGGGAGGCTGCTGCCCTGGCCGAGGCAGACCGGCTGCGCAGCCGGATCAAGGAGTTGTCGGAGGACCTGGCCAGGGCGGAAGAGCAGGCCTCGCGGTTGGCGATCGCCCGTGAGGAAGTCGCGCGGGTGCTCGAAGAACCCGCTGTCGCGGATCCTCCCGCCGGGCAGAACGGCAAGCCGGAGGGGGAAACGCGGTCGGCCTCGCCCATCGGGGCGGTGACGGTGCCGCCGTGGCAGGAAGGCCTGGAGGCGTCGGTGCTGCCGCAGGCCTATCAGGACCTGCTGGACGTGGCGGCCGATGCGGGGCGCCCGCTGCGGGCGGGCGAGTTCGCGGCCGCGGCGGGGCTGCCCGCACGGCAAGGCGAAGGTGGAGGGCCTGCGGTCGAAGCTGAAGCTGCTGGCCGCGCGGGGCTGGCTGGCCGGGGTGCCCGGCGGCCTGTTCACGCTGCCCGGATCACGCAGGGAAAACAGCGAAACCCGGACGGTAACGGGCTCTTCTTCCTAAGTTCGGAGGTGCTAGCCAATCCGGACCCCAAAGGAAGAAGAACCCTCATGGCAGAGTACTGCGCAGTCCCGCCTGATGATCCGTTCGCCGTATCGAAAGGCATGTTCGCCGCGCTGGCCGCCGAGCTCGCCGGCCCCGCCGCAGCCGTGCTCACGGCCTCCGAGCTGGAAGAATTCCTGGACGAGCGGGGCCGGGAGGTGCTGCGGCAGCTGCTGCAGGATCACTACGACCTGCGGGAAGCACGGGAAGAACAGCAGGCCAGGGAGCATCCTGGCCCGGTGACGGGTGCCGACGGGATCGTCCGGACCCGGCTGGAGACCGGGCACGGCCGGCTGCTGGCCACGCTGTTCGGCACGGTCCTGGTCACCCGGTGCGCGTGGCGCTGTCCCGGGAGCGGGGAACTTCAGCCCGGCCGACGCGGCCCTGTCCCTGCCGGCCGGGCGGCACTCCCATACCCTGGCGAAGCTGGCCGCGGTCGAGGCGGCCCGCGGCTCCTTCGACGGCCGCGCACGACGCGATCGCCCGCCGCTGCGGGCCGGTTATCGGCAAGCGGCAGATCGAGCAGTCCGTCGTGCACGCCGCCGCCGACATCCCCGCCTTCTACGCCGCCCGGGTCCCGGAGCCGTGCACGCCGGGAACGCTGCTGGTCATGTCCGCCGACTGCAAGGGCATCGTGATGCGCCCGGGAGCACTGCGGGCGGCCACGGCGAAGGCCGCCGCGAAGCTGGGCAAGATGCGCACCCGGCTGTCGGCCGGGGAGAAACCGAACCGCAAGCGGATGGCCGCCCTGGTTACCGTCTACGACGCCGAGCCGGCGAAACGCCGGCCGCACGACGTGATCGCCCCGCCCGGCGGCCGGAACGGCGCCCGCGAGCCCGGCCCGGGCCGAAGGCGCTGGCCAAGTGGCTGGCCGGGTCCGTCCGCAAGGACCCCGCGGACGTGATCGCCGCCATGTTCGACGAGGCCGAGGCCCGCGACCCGCAGCCACCTGCGGACCTGGGTCGTCCTGGTCGACGGGGCCGAGCACCAGCTCAGCCTCATCAAGGCCGAGGCCGCCCGCCGCAGCGCCGCCATTCACGTCATCATCGACATTATTCATCTCCTTGAATACTTGCGGGGCGCTGCGTGGAGCTTCCACGAGGCCGGCGATCCCGCCGCCGAGGACTGGGCCGCGGTCAAGGCACTGGCGGTGCTGGCCGGCGACAGCGTCCGGGCCGCGGAGGAGATCACCGCCCAGGCCAGTGCCGCCGGCCTCGGCACCACGCAAGGCCGGTACGCACTCGGAGCGTGACCCAGCCCCCTCACCCGAAACGGCGGTGCACCTCGCCGAGGTCCTCGCGGAGGAGGGGCCTTGCCGGAGCCGGCCCCGGGCGGCCGTCATCGACGCCGGCATCCCCGCGGAAGCCGGCAGGCCCCGGCGCTCCGCTCACCTGGCACCCCGAAGTGCCCGGCCGCTCCCGGGCGCCCACGGATCGGGCCGCCTGTTTTCCGGGACTTTGACCGCCGAGCGCAGCCCGCGGTCAGACAGCGGCTCGTCGTCGAACCGCGGAATGACATGCATATGGGGATGCAGGTCATTGCCCTGGTTCCAGCCCAGCAGGTAGCCGTCCGGGGCCAGCAGGCCGTGCAGCGCCATCTGCGCTCGGAGCAACAGATCCCGGACGTCTGCCCACTCCGCAGGGGTCAGCTCGAAGACCGAAGTCCGGTGGGCGATGGGTACGATTGCCCCGGAGCCGGGCAGGACGCCCTCCGCCAGTCCGGCTCCGGCCCGGATGTCCGGGTCCCGGCTCGAGACGAATATGCAGTGCGGGGTCTCGATGAAGATCTCGGCTGCCCTCATCCAGCTTTGATCACAGAACACGCAACCTTCGCCCATGGAGTGCCTCCACATGCCGCAGCGCGGACGGATTCTTGTCCCCACGGGCAGTCGGCCAGCGGAACCCCGGCGATGATAGACGCTGCCGCGTCATAAGGCAAAACCCCTAGTCAGACATCCCTCCAGGGGAGCTGCACCCAATTCCTTTCGCATGGGTTCATCGGGCTGTCAAAGGTCTGGTCTGTGCCGATTCGGCGGCATGCCGAAGAGTGCGCGACCGGGATGTAGTACTGGGGGTAGTACGGCCACTCCCACACACGTACAGCGCCCCGGTGGTGTCGAGCACGTTCTCCCCGGCCAGGAAGGCCCGGATGCGGCGCGGCACCGGCTCGACATGGTTGACGGCGGTGATCGCCGCCGGATAGTCGTTCACTGCGGAACTCCCTCGGATCGTTGTGTCTCCGAGCGTGTTAGCGGGCCGGACCGCCCGGTGTCTTACCTCGCTGACGGCGGTCCTGGGCTTACGGGTTGCTGACGGCGGCCTGGCCCGGCCGCTGACGGAGCCGGGACAGCCGCTCGCGGGGCCGCCCCAGGCACGTACTTGATTTCAGGAAAGATTCCGGGACGGGCCAGGTCCCGGATGGTCTGATAGCGGGCCTTGGCGTGCGCAAGGCCGGGGTCCGGGAAGCCCCGGCGGCGCGCCTTCTGCGATATTCCCGATCCAGATGATCACGCCGCGCCGGTAAGACGGGTGCCTGCCGGGGCGCTAATGCAGCGTGGGAGCTCTGGCGGGCGTCCGGGCGTCCCGCGGAACCGAATCTCCGTCGCAACCAGCAAAGGAGCATCATGTCGCGACAGCTCGATGGCAGGGTAGCGGTAGTCACCGGCGCGGGACGTGGCATCGGGCGTGCCACCGCGGTCGCGCTCGCGCGCGAAGGGGCAGACGTGGCTTGCGTGGCACGCACCGCATCGCAACTGGCGGAGACAGCCGCCCTGGTCCGCGCGGCCGGCCGCCGTGCCCAGCAGATCGAGGCCGACATCGGCGAGCCCGGCGCGCCGTCGCTGATCGCCTCTAAAGTCCTGGCCGAACTGGGTGCCGTCGACATCCTGGTGAACAACGCCGCCACGGTCGAGCCGGCCGGGCCCACCGCGACCGCCGGGCCGGAGGACTGGGCCCGGGCCGTGGCGGTCAACCTGACCGGCCCGGTTCGCCTGACCCTCGCCGTCCTGGGTGCGATGATCGAGCAGGGCTACGGCCGCATCGTCAACGTCTCCAGCGGCATCGCGGCGGCTCCAGGCGCGATTCCGGGCCTGAACGCCTACGCGGCCTCCAAGGCCGGCCTGGAGGCGCACACCCTCGGCCTGGCCGCCGAGCTGGCCGGAACCGGCGTCACCGTCAACATCGTGCGCCCCGGCCCGGTCGACACCGCGATGCCAGGCTGGATCCTGGCCCAGCCGCCCGCCCGGATCGGCGCCGGACTGCACGACCGGTTCGTGGCGATGCGCGACGCGGGTCTCCTGGCCTCCCCCGGCCAGCCAGCCAGGATGATCGCCGCCCTCGTCACCGGTGACACCACCGGCCAGATCGCCGGGACCCGCAACCCAGCCACGATCTCCGGCTAAACGGCCGAGCCGGCGTCGTCAGCCAGTACGTGGAGTAGCTTGATGGGCATGAGGGCGTCGGGCTCGCCGCCGGAACGGGTGGCTGACGAGACGCCGGTGCCGGATGAGTGGGTTCGGGCGCTGAGCGGGGGCGGGGCCGAGCGGGATCGCGCCACGGCCCGGCTGCATGAGATGCTGCTGCGCGTCGCGCGGGCCGAAGCGCGCCGCCGCAGCGGGCAGCTGCGGATCTCCGGGCCCGAACTGGACGATCTGGCGTACCAGGCCGCCGCGGACGCGGTGCTGGCGGTCATCGCCAAGATCGGCCAGTTCCGCGGCGAGAGCCGGTTCACCACCTGGGCGTACAAGTTCGTCATCTTCGAGGTGTCCGGTAAGATCGGGCGGCATTTCTGGCGCCATCCCGCGGTCCGGCTGGAGGCGGGGGACTGGGACCGGCTGCCCGACAGGTTCGGCCTGGACCCGGCCCGGGAGTCCGAGTGGCGGGACCTGGCCCGGGCGCTGCGGCGGGCGGTCCAGGAGGAGCTCACCGAGCACCAGCGGCGGGTCTTCACCGCGATCGCGGTGGACGGCGTGCCGCTGGATGCGCTGGTCGCGGAGCTGGGATCCAGCCGGAATGCCCTGTACAAGACGATGTTCGACGCCCGGCGTAAGCTGCGGGCCAGCCTCGTCGCCAACGGATACCTGCACGAGAACCCGGTGAGGCACTCATGAACAGCTGGCCGGAACTGGACCGGTTCCTGCAGACCGACCCGCGCGACGCGGGATGCGACAAGGCGAGGGAACTGCTCCACGTATACGCGGAAATGGCGGTCGCCGATCCCCGCGCAGCGGAGCTGCGGTACCCGGAGGTGGCCGCGCACCTGCGGGCCTGCGGCCCGTGCGCCGAGGACCTCGAGGGGCTGCTCGCGGCCGTCAGGACCGGCCTTACAGAACAATGACCGCCCGCGGTGACCGCGGCTTTTCTCCGGGGCCCAGCCTGGCCGCCGCCCAGCCGCATGTCGGCTGAGACCGGCAGCACCGGCGGGAACGCTATCGCCGTCTACGACAGGGCTTGCTGGCACCTGCCTCGGCGGGGAGGGCGTCGCCGTTTCCTGATCCCGGGGACGCTGCCCGCACGTCGGCGGGCAGCGGCTCCCGTATGACGTCCCCGGGGGCGGCTGGTAAGACGCCGCCTTCCCTGAGGATGTCGCCGGGCTGGTCCGCTACCTGCGCGAGCACGCCGCAACCTCGGCATAGCCCCGCGGGGCAGCCGCTGGCGAGGCAGTCCAGCCACCGCCCGTTCGGGGGATAAGCCCTTATTTCCCGAACGGACGGTGGTGGCTCCCCAGCGTCACCCGGTGAGCACCCGGCTTGCCAGGCCGGGCACTGGCATTTCACTACCCACGGTGACAGTGCGATGCCGCAATCTCCTCCCCGCAGCGCGGCGCTCAGCGGGGAGCCGGCAAACCGGGAAACGCCGTATCACCGTCACGCGCACCCGGCATTAATTGCATCTAGCAATGATATGCCTATGATAATAGTGATTATTGCAATTCTGAAGGGCGGATGAACGGTGAGCGAGCACGTGCCGAGCGGGCATGCGGCGGACCAGGCGGCGGTGGATGCGGTGCTGGCGGCAAGCCGGACGTTGATCGCGGTGGCCACCAAGTCGCTGGGCGCGGCGGCGGAGGAGACCACCATTGCCCAGTACCGGGCGCTGGTGGTGCTCGCCTCCCGGGGCCCGCAGCGGATGGTCGATCTGGCCGGTGCGCTGGGGGTCGCGCCGTCCACCGCGGGGCGGATGTGTGACCGGCTGGTCCGCAAGGGGCTGATCCGCCGGCACCGGGCCCGGGCGGATCGCCGTGCCGTGCTGGTGTCGCTCACCGCGGCGGGCCGTCAGGTCGTGGATCAGGCCACGGCGCGGCGGCGGGAGCTGCTCGCCGGGATCTTGGAGCATCTCCCGGCCGGGCAGCAGCGTGCGGTCGCCGATGCGCTGGGCATCTTCGCCGCCGCGGCGGGGGAGATACCGGACAGCCAGTGGCCGGCCCCATCCCCCGAGACGCCGGCCGGGATAGGCCGGCGGCGTCCTGGGGCCGCGGTGGGAGCGGCATCATGACTGGTCTGGTGAGGGCCCGCTTGGCAGCGGTAACGGCGCCGGTGCGCGGCAGGGCGGGCAGGTGGCTGCGGGGCTCGCGATCCGGGCTGTTCCTGCTGGCGCTGGTTGTCGGCGTGGGGTCAGGGCTGGGCGCGGTGGCGTTCCGGTACCTGATCTACTTCTTCACCTGGGCGGCCACCGGGCACAGCCAGTTCGGTCAGCAGGGTCGCGTGGGCAGCGCGCACCTGCCCTGGCTCGGCCTGGGCTTTCTCGTGGTCATCCCGGTCATCGGCGGGCTGCTGTACGGGCCGCTGATTTACAACTGGGCGCGGGAGGCCCGCGGGCACGGCGTGCCCGAGGTGATGATCGCCGTGGCCGACAACGGCGGGCGGATCAGGCCGCAGGTCAGCGTGGTCAAGGCGGTCGCCTCGGCGGTGTGCATCGGGGTGGGCGGGTCGGTCGGCCGGGAGGGCCCGATCGTGCAGATCGGCTCGGCGCTGGCCTCCGGCCTGGGCCAGCGGGTGAAGATGCCGGAGAACCGGCTGCGGATCCTGGTCGCCTGCGGCGCCGCCGGCGGCATCGCCGCCACGTTCAACGCGCCCATCACCGGGGTGTTCTTCGGCGTGGAGATCATCTTGCGGGAGTTCTCCATCGACGCCCTGTTCACCGTCATGCTCGCGGCGATGATCGCCGACATCACCGCCATCCCGTTCCTCGGTGACAAGCCGTTCCTGTCCGGGTTCCCGGCCGGCATCGTCTTGCACCACCCGCAGAACTACCTGCTGGTCGCGGTGCTCGCGGTGATCGCGGCGCTGATGGGCCTGGCGTTCAAGGCCGTGCTGTACAAGACCGAGGACCTGTGGGACTTCCTGTGGAAGGGCCGGCCGGAGTGGGCCAGGCCCGCTGTCGGCGGGATCGCGCTCGGGCTGCTGCTGCTGGCCATCCCGCAGATGTACGGGGTCGGCTACCCGGTGATGTACAAGGCCACCGCCGGGCAGTACGCGCTGTGGTTCCTGATCCTGCTGGCGTTCGGCAAGATCGCCGCGTGCAGCCTGACCATCGGGATCGGCGGGTCCGGCGGCGTGTTCGCGCCGTCGCTGTTCATCGGGGTCACCTCCGGCATGGCCTACGGCGAGATCGTGCACCATATCTTCGGCTCCGCCGCCGGGCAGCCGGCGCTGTACGCGGTGGTCGCGATGGGCGCGGTCTTCGCCTCCGCCGCCCGCGCCCCGCTGACCTCGCTGGCCTCCGTGGTCGAGTTGACCGGCGACTTCGCCCTGACCCTGCCGGTGATGCTCGCGGTCGCCATCGCCTCGACCATCTCCCGCGGGCTGTCCTACGGCACCATTTACACCACCAAGCTGCTGCGCCGCGGCACCGACATCGACCGCGCCACCCCCTGGCGCGCCCTGCAGGACCTCAAGGTCGCCGACGCCATGCGCCCCCTGGCCTTGCCGCTGCCCGTGGCAGGCAAGCCCAGCAGGCCCGATGGCCGGCGCGCCCCCGCCGTGACCGTGCTCCCGGGGCCGGTCACCGACCGGCGCGACCCGCAGGCGCTGTTCGCCGGGGAATCCCTGGGCCAGGCGCTGCGGCAGCTGGTGGTCTACGGCCGCGACGGGCTGCCCGTGCTGTCCGAAGACGGCCAGTGCCTGCTGGGCTGGGTGACCAACAACCGGGTCCTGCATACCGTAGCCCAGAAGATCAACACCGCCCAGGCGCAGACCGCCCAGGCCCAGCTCGCCGCCGAATGGGCGCTGCCCGACCCCGAGTCCGCGCTGCGCGAGCCGCCCACCCCGCTGCGCGGATACCAGATCCTGGAAGTCACCATCGAACCCGGCTCCCCCGCCGCGGGCCGGGCGCTGCAGACCATCACCTGGCCGGCCGGCGCTACCGTGGTCTCCGTGCTACACAACCGCAGAATCCGCGACCCCGACCCGGCCATGGCCCTCAGCCCCGGCGACCGGATCATCGTGCTCGCCCGCCGGTCGGACGACCAGCCACCCGGCCACCCGCCAGGCTCCGGCGCGGCTCGCCGCCCAGCCCATCCACCGGCCTCCGCTCAAGGCCAGGGCAATGCCGGCGGACAGTGACGGCAAAACCACGCGGCCCCTCGGCGAGGAGTCCGCGTTCCACGCCGTGCCCTTTCACGAGGCGCCGCAGTGAGCGGGACCGTCGAACCGGTCGATGTCGCCATAGAGGCAGCGCTGTGTCCGGGCAAAGGCTCCGCGATGAACCAAGGCGAGCCGATCTCGTGGCAGTACGCTGCTGAGCATGTCCCCGGTGTCCCGTGGCCGCAAGGGTAAGAAGCAGAAGAAGGCGCAGAAGTCCCGTCAGGCGTCGGCCAGGCGTTGGCCGTGAGGACACGAAACTCGCGTATCTCCTGGCCGCTGGCTCCCAGCCTGGGCAGCCGTCCTCGGGATTCCGTGCGCTCACGGCGCTGGTGGATCAGCTCGCTGGGCCGCGGGAGCGCCCGGCGTGGTTCGGCCCGTCAATCGGAAGAACGATCCGCCGCCAGGAGGAGGCGGTGATGGCCGCGACCGGCCCGCGGGAACTTGAGCAGGCGGTCGCCGAGCTGACCGGCGCCGAGGTGTACTGAGCGCTGAACGAGGCGAGGAGTGGCCTGTGGTTTGAGTGGTGGTTCGAGGACCTAGTCCGAGCCGCCGCGGATCGCGTCAAGGCGGAGGCGGCCGGAGAGGGCGGCGGCTGGCAGGCGCCGTGGCGGCTGCTGCACGGCCTGGCGGCCGTCGGCCCGCCCGCCTTGCGGTCGGCTGCCATGCAGGCGGTGAAGGATGCCGGCCGCGCGCTCGCGCCGCGGCAGTCATCCGCGGCGCCGGACTGGCTCGGGCTGTGCCCGGAGGGATCGGTCACCGGCCGGATCTGGGCGATGCGTGACGATTACCGCACCAGGTTCGCCGTCCTGGCCGAATGCGGCTATCCCGGCGGCGTTGACCCGCACGTGTTCCTGCTGGACATCGATGCCTGCATGGCCGTCACCCCGGTGGACGCGGCCGTCTTCGTTCGTCTAGGCCAACAGCACCGGCGGGAACGCCATCGCCGTCTGCCACAGGGCTCGCTGGCACATGCCCGGCGGGGAGGACGTCGCCGCCTCCTGATCCTGGGGACGCTGCCCGCGCGTCGGCGGGCGGGGCTCACGTGTGACGTCCCCCGGGGCGGCTGGTAAGACGCCGCCCGCGGCCGCCACTAACGCACGAGCCAGTCGCCGCCCCAGGGGACTCCGCCGGCGGCGGCGAGCCGCTCACCTGAAAGGAGTACCGCCATGGGCCAGTCGTGGCAGCAAGGGCCGCTCGCTCCCGGAGCGGTCGGCCGGTTCCTGGTCCCCGGTCCGCTCCCCGAACGGATGATCTTCACCGAGCCGCTGCGCCGCCGGATAGGCGTACGCTTCGGCGGCGCCTGGATCGCCGACAGCGAGGACGTCGGCCTGCTGTACGAGCCCGGCCGCTTGATGCATCCCCGGGAGCAGCGATGACCGCCATGCGGACGCCAGTGCTGCTGTCGGTCAACGTCGGCCTGCCGCGCGACGTGCTCTGGCAGGGCAAGACTGTCTACACCGGGATATGGAAGTACCCGGTGGACGGCCCGGCGATGGTCCGGAAGGCTTGAAGGGAGGTGGCGGTGAACAGGCCCGGCTAGTCCAGCCGTTCCAGCTCGGCATGCGTTCGGTGGCGTGCGCGACCATGATCGGGGTGTGGCCGAGTCTGTCGTCACGGAGAACCCGCACGCTCTCCGAGCAGCTACAGGCGGTTCTTGCGCGGACACATCGCAGCGATTGGCCTGTCGTGATGATGTCCTCTCCGGCGCGCTATTTGATATACAATAAGATCCAGTGACAGACATCGCTATCTGGGAGGATCTGATGTCGAGGACAGTGGTGGACCTTGATGATGAAGCCTTGTCGCTGGCGAGCGAGGAACTGGGCACCAAGAGCAAGGTGGCGACCGTGAACGCCGCCCTGCGCCGCGTGGCGAACCAGCGGGCAGCGGCCCGCATGCTTGAGCTCCTCGACGAGACCGGCGCCGATCTTTCCGATGAGGCGCTGCGCGGCGCGTGGCGGGACGGCGGGCGCGGTTGAGCGTGCTGCTCGCGGACAAGTCCGCGCTGGAGTGGGCCAGGCGAGACGAACGCGCGCGGGCCGCGTTCCTGAGCCTGCGCACCGCGCACGTCATGGCCGCGTGCCACATGACAGCCCTGGAGATCTGCTACTCCGCGCGGAACCAGGCAGATCTGGAAGCGCTGCTTGCCGGCCAGCGGGCACTGGAATGGCTGCCGGTCAACGAGGCGGTGATGGACCGGGCGCTGGAGGTCCAGCGGCTGCTCGCCGCGCACAGCGGCAACGGCCACCGGCGTCCGATCCCGGACCTGATCATCGCCGCGACCGCCGAACTGCACGGAGCCGAGGTGCTGCACGTCGACGGTGACTATGACATGATCGCGCGGGTCACCGGCCAGCCGATGCGGCGCCTGTTCGATCCCGGCCCCACATGACCACGCGCCGCGAGCCGCACCGAGGCTGCCCGGCACGGTGGGAACCCATGAGCAGCTCGCGGGTCGTCTCGGGCTTGATCCCCTCCTTGGTTCCCGCTTCGGTCACGTTCCCCAGCACGACGCCCCCCGCCTGCCCGCCTTGACCTTGCGCCCACGACTCTTGGGACTCATCCGTTCCGAGCATGCCACATCCATCGCGGCTGAGCCGCCGCGCGATCCGTGGTAGAAGCACCACCGTCCGTTCGGAAATCTCATCTGACTCCGAACGGACGGTGGTGGCTGGGCACAGCCTGCATGTCTCCGGCCGCGGTCTGACCGCTGCGCGCCTGCTCCATGGCTTCGCGGGCGCGGGTGGCTAGGGTTGAGCGGTGCGTACCTATTACGAGATCGAGGACACCGACGCCTACATAGCCGCCCGTGAGCTGCTACTGAGGCGGTGCGGAGCCTGGGCCGGGGTGAACGGCCTGGTGATGTCGCTTCCGCTGGCCGGGGCGCTGCTGGACTCGCGGCACTTCAGCTCGGACGGGCGGCTCGGCTACTGGACCCCGGCGCAGGTACGCCGGGCGCTGCTGGAGTGGATCCCGGAGAAGGTCACGGCCCCCGAAGGGGACCTGATGGCCGCGCCCGGGACGCTGCGGACCCTGCTGCGCTACCTCGACGCTCAGGGGCTGCGCGACCCGCGGGGCGCCGCGATCGAGGAAAACGAGCACGCCATCGACGCCGTCGCGAAAGAGTTCGCTGACGCGATCGGCGACCATGAGCGGTACGGGATAGCGAAAACGGTGGCGATGTCCGCTCGGGACCGGGGCGTGGACATCGGCGATCTCAAGGCGCTGGACGCATTCCTGGCCGATGTCCGGGATGGTCGGCTAACGCTCGACGAGGATCTGCTGGGGCGTGCACTCGAGCGGCAGCTCGGTCGGCCCGCTCCGGGTCAGGAGCGGAAATTCGCCCAGCTTCCTGTGCGCCTGCCAGCTCCGGAGGTACTCGCCGCGGCGGCCGAACGCAGCAAGGTTGTCGGGCAGCTCCGCGCCTTCGCGGAATGGCTCGGTCCGACGGGCCGGGCGCTCACGCCGGCCGGGAACGTCAGGCCCGCCGATGCCCGTGAGCTGATCGCGCTGCTCAGGACCGGCGACGAGGGCCTGAGGTTCCATAGCGCTGCCGAGCTTCCTGGCCTGGACCTGATCGTGAACTGGGCGAAGAAGGCGCGCCTGGTCCGCAAGCAGGGCACGCGCCTGGTGCCGGTGGCGAAGGCGCGGCCGGTCCTGGCCGACGCCGAGGCCCTGTGGCGGCGCGCGTTCGAGGCCGCGTTCGATCTCGGCGACGCCGTTTGCCGTCCCATCTGGGCGGACGAGCCGCCCTCGCCGGTGCGGCTGCTGTACGACCTGATCGTGCCCGACGTGCTGGCCGCGATCTACAGCATGGATGAGCCGGTTCCGGTGGCCCGGCTCGCGGAGTCGGTGTGGGAAACGATCCGGGCCCATTTCGACGTGGACTCGCTCAGCCCGCTGTCCCAGATGGGCCTGCGGGGGCGGGTCGACAATGACCTGGAGCACATCTTCGACGCCTTCGAGTCGCTCGGAGCGGTGACCTCGACGCATGGCGTGGCTGGCGGCGTGTTTTCTGAAGACCTGGACGAGGCGGGCGACCCGTTCAGCGGCGAGCGGGCCGCCGCGCTGCGCGAGCGGCTGGCCGAGCCCGGGCGCCTGGTGAGCCTCACGCCGCTGGGCACCCGCGCGATGCGGCAAGCCATGCTGGCCGAGGGCAGGGAAGCCGGGCTCGTCGGGGAGCTGGCAGACGCCTCGCCGGCGGAGTTGCTCGGCACGGTCGCGGAGCATTACACGCCCGAGACGGGGGTGGAGGAGATCGCGATCTGGCGGGCCGCGCACGGCGGCTCGCTGGATCCGCTCGTGCAGGCGATCCGCGACTGCCCGTTCGTCTCCCGGCGGGTCCCGATCCTGCAGACCCTCGTCAACGCCGTCCCGGAGGGAGACAAGCTGCTGGCCAGCCTGCTGCGCGACCCGGAGCTCGGGCCGGTCGCACTGCTCGCGGAAAGCCAGGACCGCAGGCCTGACGAGGTGAGCCCGGCGGAGGCCGCCTGGCTGATGGTCGGAAGCGTCCTGGAATTGCTGGAGATGGGGGGCCCGGACGCGGTGCGGGAACAGCTTGCGGAGCTGCCTCGCTCCCAGCGGAAGGATGTGGTCCGCGCCGTGCGTGACTCCGGCTACCCGGCGCGCGAGACGCTCGAGGATTTCCGGGTGCTAGTCGCCGAGCCGATCCTCGGCGCATCGTCCCGGCCGCGCGCCGTCCGGAACGCCCCCGCGCGCCGTCCCGGCCGGGGGAAACGCCGCGGTCGCTGACAACGCGAGGGCTGCTCGCCGGGATCAGCTTGCGCGCCATGTGCCCGCACCGGCCCGCCGAAGCCGCCCAGGGTCGGCATAATCGTCGAGTGCCCGCATCACCCCACGCCCCCAGCCCCGCGGATCTCGTGGGCCGCCTGAGGGACCGGCTTACAGCGCGGCCACCAGGGAACAAGGCGAAGCCTGCCGCGAACATCACGGACTGGACGGCCCTAACCCCGGACGACTTCTTCGCCGCTCTCAAGACCGCATGCCGGGCCGAGTCCGCCCCCGCAGCCGCCGTGCGGGAGACCGAGCGCCGCCTTGCCGACGGTGTGCTGCAGGCCCGGGAGCTGCACCAGGTCCTTCTCGCCACCGGGCAGAACGACCGATGGGCATCTGTCCGTGAAGCCGCTCTCGTAGCCTTGACTGAGCGGCCCGACATGGCGGTCACCGTCGTTCATCTCGAATCCCAGCGGCTCGGTTCCCCGGCCGCGTTCCAGGAATCCGCTGACGGGGCCGCCTTCACCGCCCGGGTCGCCCTCACGGTCGACGGACAGCCCGTCACCGGACAGCCGGGACGAGGCGCGAGCAAGAAGACGGCCCGCCAGCTCGCCGCCCTGTCCCTCGTCGCGACGCTCGCGGGCCTGCCCGATCCGGTTGGCCAGACGCTGGGCCCGGATACCGGATCCGGTGCGGTCGGCCCCGAGGAGCTGCTGGCGGCCATACGTGACGGCAGGCACCCTGGCCCGTGGCTCGCGGAGGGCCTGGCGGCCAGGCGGCTGTCCGCTCAAGAGCTGCACGACTTGCTGCTGGCCGCGGATCCCGTTGCCTGGGCTACCGCCCGCAAGGTCGCCTGGGAGCAGCTCACCCGGAGCCCGCAACTGGCCGGCGGCGTCCTCTCGCTGTACACCCAGTCGCGCGGCCAAGCGCCGGTCCGCTACGTGACCATCACGGACGGCGTCGTTGTCGCTGTCCTCCCGCACCACGACTGGATCCAGGAGGGTACTCACGTCGGTGTTCCCGGCCGTGCCGCCACGACCAAGGCCGCGCAGGCGACCGCCGCGCTCGCGCTCCTGGCCGACCTCATGCCGCCGCTCGCCGGCGAGGACCAGCCGACCGCGCCGGGCCGCAACCCGCTAGCCGAGCTCAACGAACGCGTCCAGGTCGGTGCAGTCACCGGTCTGGCCCTCACCGTCACCGCCGCCGGCCCGCCGCACGATCCGGTCTTCACCTGCTCGGCCGCCTGCCGCGACGTCGACGGCGAGATCTGCGTAACAGGGCAGGGACGCTCCAAGTCACAGGCCCGGGCCGCCGCGGCGGAAGCCCTGCTTGCCGAGCTGGCCGGTCCTGTCGAGCCCGCTCCGCCGTCGCGTGTTGAGGCTGTCGCCCGTTACGCCACCAGTCCGGTCGGCGTCGCTGACCGTCTCCTCCAGGCCGGCTGTGCCATCGGGTACGCCAGAGGACGGTTCCATCTGGGGCTTCCTGACGGCTGGCCGCTGCCAGAGGAACTGCCGGATCTCCCGGTACCGGCCGCGCACCTGCTGACGGTGCTGGCACGCGCTCGGGGTCAGGACGCTCACCCGAGCGTCCGCGCCTGGGCGCACCCGGCTAGGGTCGTCCTGGCCGCGGTGGCCCGGCGTGATGTCTATCCCGCCGTGGACGCCGCCGGGTGTGACCGGTGGGCGCTGGTGCTGCGCGCCGACGCTCTCCCCGGGGAAGACGACAATGACGAGGAAGACGGCGCCGTCGACGAAGCCGATGCCCGGGAGTTCACCGACCTGGCCGCCGAGCACCTGCTTCGGACGCCGGGAGCGGCCCTCATCGCCGGACCGGCCCCTTACGTCGGCCGTCCCGCGCAGCTGCCCGGCGATGTCGCCGAGTGGGCTGACCGGTGCGCCGGGCTTGCTGACCGCCGTCCCGGGCGTCTGCTCGTGATCAGGCTGCGCATCCAGGATGAAGGGATTACCGGGGAGTTGCTACCGCGGGATCTCGGCTACCCAGAGCTGCGCATGGTGCGCAGCGCCCGGCGCGTCTGGCCGCCGCTCGATGACCTCTCCGGCGGACCCGTCCGGCTGGCCGGAAGCGCCGTCGCCCCGCTCGCGGGGGAGGCGGGCCGGGAACTGTCCAGCCTCGGCGTGCGCATCGAGTGGCCGGAGAACGTGGCTCGCGGCCTGGTCGCCCGCGCGGTCCTCGTGCCCCGTGCCACCGGAGCGGTATCCGCCCGGTCCACCGTCGCCGTCCGCTGGGGGTTGTGGCTCGACGACGCCGCGCTCACCGAGCAGGAGTCCGCGGGCGTCGCCGAGGCCGAGGGACTCATCTGGATGCGCGGCCGGTGGGTGGTCATCGACCCGGCATCCCGGGATCGAGCCCGCGACCCGGGCCTGCCCGCCATCACCGGGACCCAGGCCATCAGCGCCGCCCTCACCGGGCAGATCCAGATCGGCGCCGACACCCTGGACTGCGAGGCCACGGGACGCCTCGCCGACCTCGTCTCCCGCTCCCGCGGGTCACACGTCAGCGAGTGCGGGTCCCGGCCGGACGAACCGGTCAGCACGCCAGGGCTGCGGGCCTCACTGCGCGACTACCAGCGGCGAGCCGTGGCGTGGCTGGCCGGCATCACCGGGCTCGGTTTCGGCGCGGTCCTCGCCGACGACATGGGCCTGGGGAAGACGCTCACGATCATCGCGTTCCACCTGGACCGGTCGGCGGGTCCCACGCTGGTGGTGTGCCCGGCGTCCCTGCTCACCAACTGGGAGCGGGAGATCGCCAGGTTCGCGCCCGGCGTCCCGGTCAGGCGCCACCACGGCGCGGCCCGCGACCTGACCGACCTTCCGGCCGACGGCATCGTGCTGACGAGCTACGGAACACTCCTGCGCGACGTGGAGGAGTTTCGCGGGATCTGTTTCGGCCTGGCCGTGGCCGACGAGGCGCAGACCATCAAGAATCCGCGCGGCATGCACGCCGCGGCCCTCCGCCATCTGAACGCGGGGCTGCGTGTCGCGGTCACCGGCACGCCGGTAGAGAACAGCCTGATCGATCTGTGGGCCATCCTGGACTGGACCAACCCAGGCCTGTTCGGAACCGCGAAGGCCTTCCGGGCGACAACGAACGGGGAAAGCCTGAACCGCCTCGTCGGCCCCTTTATCCTACGGCGCCGGAAGACCGACCCGGCCATCGCCGCCGAGCTCCCAGAGAAGATCGTCAGCGACCATCTCGTCGAGCTGACCCCCGAGCAGACGGCCCTGTACACCGCTATCAGCCGCGACACCTTCGGCACCATCCGCGCGAGCAGCGGCATCCAGCGCCGCGGCCTCATCCTGCGCATGCTGCAGGCGCTCCGCCAGGTCTGCAACTCTCCGGCTCACTACCTGCGTGAGCGCTCAGACGGCTGGGACGCCGACGCCGAGGCCGCCCGCTCGGGCAAGCTTGCTTGTCTCGATGACCTGCTCGCCGCTATAACAGAACGGCGTGAGGCGGCTCTCGTCTTCACCAGCTACGTGTCCATGGCGCATCTCCTGGCCGCCCACCTCGGCGCCCGCGGCATTCGCGCGGACGTGGTGCGCGGCGGCATCCAGGCCGCCAGGCGTCAGGAGATAGTGGACCGGTTCCAGTCTGGCGAGGGCGAGTGCCTCATCCTGTCCGTCCGCGCTGCCGGTGTCGGCTTGAACCTGACCCGCGCCGGGCACGTGATCCACTTCGACCGGCACTGGAACCCCGCCGTGGAAGACCAGGCCACCGACCGCGCGCACCGCATCGGGCGCCGCGGGACCGTCCATGTGCACCACCTCATCGCCGAGAACACAGTCGAGGACCACATCGGCGAGCTGCTGCGTCACAAGCGCGCGATCGCTGACCGGCTGCTCACCGGAGACGAGATGTCGCTGACCGAACTCACCGATGACGAACTCGGCCAGCTCGTCAGCCTCGGCGCGGGGGGACACCGTGACCAGACCTGAGTGGCTCGCCGAACGAGGTCCGGCGCCGCTGCCGGATCCTGACACGCTGGAGCTGATCGTCGATGACGCGGCCCGCCGGGCGGCCGCCATCGGCGTCGGGGAACCGGATCCGCGAGACGACGATCCGCTGGTTGATGCCATTCGCCTGCTCGCCCAGGCGCCCACCCCGGAACGGCACCAGGCGATCTCCAGGAACACAGGGCTAGCCGAGGCCGACGTCAGGCGGCTGCTGCTCGCGTTCCGGCACGGCGGAACGGCCGGAGTGCACGCTGCTGTCGGCGCCGCTCCGCTCGCCGAGGACCGCTTGGCGGAAGCTGCCCGCCGGGTCACCCGCCACGTAGTGGCAGCGGAACTCGCTGCCGCCGACGGGATCGTGACTGACACGGTAAGGGGAGTCCAGATCCGCCACGGTCCCGACGGGCGCTGGTACCCGTTCACACGTTCCGGGCCGCGCTGGTGGCCTGCCGCGGGCGCATCACCTCGGGCGGACGTGGCATTCGCCGCCGCGCTGCGGGCCAGGAGAGCCCGCTGAGCACTACGATACGGATCGCGCCGCCGTTCGGGGTAATGGCGCTGCCGCGTCATCAAGAGTCGTCCTGTGGTCCGGAGGAGCCAGTGAAGAGCGTTACAGGGCGGTGGCGAATTACCGAGATGGACGTGTGGGATCGAGACCGCGCTGGATGCCTCCGTCGCCTGAGCCGGGTTCCTAGTCAGGTCACCGGCTACTCGGTTTGATTGCTGAGCGCGGTCGTGCCTGGAAAAGGCTCCACGATGAACGAGGCGAACCCATCTCGTGGCGCTACGCTGCTGAGCATCGCGCTGGCAGAACGATCTCCGCCTCGCCGATCTCCTCGGTCATGCCGAACTGCCCGTACCCGGCGTTGTTCACGATGACGTCCAGCTGGCCGAAGTAGTCGTGCGCCAGCTTCACCCCGGCGAAGTCGGCGTCCCGGTCGGTGACGTCCAGCCGGATCGGCAAGATCGTCTCCCCGTACTTGGCCACCAGGTCATCCAGGCTGGCGATGTGCCGGGCCGTCGCCGCGACCTGGTCGCCGCGGTCCAGGGCCGCGATCGCCCACTCCCGGCCGAAGCCACGCGATGTGCCGGTAATGAACCAGGTCTTCACAGCCATCAAATACCCTCCCGCGTTATCGAGCGCATGAGCGCGGAATAGCCCCCGTGGCTTATTCCGCGCATATCGGCTTCTTTGGCCGTCGGCTCAAGTTCCTGTGACATACCAATGATCCCGCGCCACTCGTGAAGCCGTCATTGTTGCCAACGGGGTCCCGAAACCCATGCAGGCTGTAGTCCCCGAATTCCGGCTAGCCGGTAGTGGAATTGGCCGTCTGCGGTGAAGACGCAGCCATGCTGATCGGCGATCGTGGGTGATAACGCCCACCGTGGCTCACGGGATCGGCGAGTTGGTGTTATGTGACTGAGTGCAGCAACGTGTATGCGAGTGCCTGATTTGACTGCGGGGTGGTTGCCGGCTAACCAGAATGAACTCGTAGAGATCGGGTCGTGACGTCGGGTGGTTGGCGGCGTATGACCGGGATATGCGGTATGCGCAACGTGGCGGGTACACGCCCGCCGGACAGCAGCGGCGGGAGCGGCTGCGGCTGGAGGCCGGCGGGCGGTTCGCCCGCGGCGACGGGGTCAGCGAGATCGCGCGGGACCTGCGGGTCACCGAAGGGTCGGTCCGCCGGTGGCGGCGGTCCTGGCGGGAGGGCGGAGCCGGGGCGCTGAAGTCCCGGGGGCCGGTGTCGCGGGAGCGGCTGAGTCCGCAGCAGTTCGCGCGGCTGGAGGCCGAGCTGCGCAAAGGGCCGCTGGCGCACGGGTTCGCCGGGGACCAGCGCTGGACGCTGGGCCGGATCGAGACGCTGATCGGCAAGCTGTTCCACGTCGGGTACACCGTGGAGGGCACCTGGAAGCTGATGCGCCGGCACGGCTGGTCCTGCCAGGTCCCGGTCCGGCAGGCGATGGAGCGCGACGACGCCGCGGTCGCTGTGCGGGAAGACCAGGTGTGGCCCGATATAAAAGCACCGCGTGTGACCTGGGCGCCTTCATCTGCTTCGAGGACGAGGCAGGCCAGGGGCTGAGTCCCCCCAGGGGACGCACCTGGGCCCGGCGCGGGGCCCGCCCGGTGGTGAAGGTGCGCGGCGCGGGCGGCGGCCGGGTCAGCATCGCCGGGGTGGCCTGCTACCGGCCCGGGGACCGGCCGCACCTGTCCTGCCAGCTGCGGGTGTACCGCCGCCGCAAAGGCGAGGCCAAGGGATTCACCTGGGCCGATTACCGCGACCTGATCCTGGCTACCCACCGGGCGCTGTCCGCGCCCCTGGTCTGGGTGTGGGATAACCTCAACATCCACCTGGCCCCGGAGCTGGCCGGCTTCGCCCAGGAGAACGAGGCCTGGCTGCGGATCTACCGGCTGCCCGCGTACACCCCTGACCTTAATCCCGCGGAGGGCATCTGGTCGCTGCTCAAGCGGTCCATGGTCAACTTCGCCGCCGCCGACCTGGACGGCCTGGTCCGCATCATCAAGCGCAAGCTCAAGAAGATCCAGTACCGCCCCCACCTCATCCACGGCTGCCTGGCCGCCACCGGCCTGAGAATCGAACCCTGGTAATCCCGTGCACGCCGAGTGCCTTCCGCGGTGTCCCGGTGTTCTGTTGTCGCGGTGGCCGCTGCGGGCCTGCTGTTACCGGAGCGGTTCAGCCGATGCTGCCCGCAGCCGGGCTAGCGATCCGGCTGCGGCCAGGGCTGACCCGGCGGCGGTCCTCGGCCTGCGTCGCTGCACGGCCCGGGCCGCCCGCAGGACAGAGAACACGACGGCCGGGGCTTCGCCGGCGATCGCGAGCACCGTCAGCCGCTGCGGGCGGCGCAGGCCCGACCGCACGCCGGTGACCATCCCGATGCCAGTGACAGCCCAGGCAGCAAGGCCGAACCACGATTGCTGGCGGGCCGTCAGTGCGTGCGTTCCGTCGGCCGCGGCCTTCGGGTTCAGCTTGAGCAACCGGTCCCGTTGCTGCCGCCGGATACTTTCCACCTCGGCTAGGGTCGGCGCTTCCGTGCCCAGGCCCCACGCCACCAGCCCGAACCCAGCAGCGCTCGCCCACGCCGCCAGGGCCCGCTGCCGCCGCCCGGCGGCCCAGTGCCCGGCCCCGACCACAGCCTGCGTAACAACCGGGGCGACACGGGACACCCACTCCAGCGCCCCCGAGGGCCTGGTCCCGTCCAGGGTGAGCATCAAGGCCACCCGCTGCAACTGGGCCCTGCTGTCATCACGAGCCATCCCCGCATTGTCGCCCAGGCGGCGCGTGCGTGCCAAGCTCCCGGGCTGCCGCTACCCCGGCGTTGCCGCCCGGCGGGCCGGCGCCGATGCTCAGGTCCGGCCGGATCCGCGCTAGCACCCCGCCGCTCATCTGCTCAACCGGGATCTCCTGGCAGGGCTGCGGGGCCCGTGTCACCTCCTGCCCCCCGTGCGGAAGTACCCGCACCGGGGACTCAAGCTCAAACCCTGGTGATCCCATCCACTACGAGTTCAACCTGGTTAGTTGCCCGAATCGCAAATTCGTCGGCAGGGGCTGCATGTGATCGGGCAGTCGTGCTGAGGTCTGGTCCGCCGCGCCGGGCCTTGGGTCCGTCCAGGGTGTTTTACCTGGTCGTTTCCTCGGTGGTGACCAGTTCGCGCCAGCCAGGAGGCATGGGGTAGTCGTCACTGAGAGGTATCTCGGGTTGGTGCACCTTCTCGCGCAGGAGCTGGTACAGGGAGCGCTGCGGCGCGGTCATCAGTTCCTCGTGGCGCTGCCCGTCGCGGTGGCGCCGCAAGCTGGGCTCGCAAACCCCGGCCATGCTCGCAACGGTTGCGTCGCCGCTGGCGGTAGCGCATTGCTGGTCGAGGAATGCGGTAAGCCGCCGCGCCTGGCCCGGCGGGTCGCCGGTCACCGCCTCGTACTCGGCGAATAGCGTGGCTGGTTCGCCGTCGATGGCGTCCAGCACCGACAGCATCATGTGCTGCCAGCGCATCAGGTTGCATTCCAGCGACGTCTCGGCCCGGCCGCCGGCGATACGGAACTGGTTCCAGGACAGCGCGATGTCCACCGGATGCCGGACCATGACAACGAACACCGGCGCATGCCAGAACGGCCGCCAGAATCCGAGGAAGTGGCATAGCGCCGGGTCCTTCCACAGCCACGGCCGGCCATGTGCCGCCATGCGCGCCACAAGCCCCCGCGCGCGCCCGGCCAGCTGGGGATCGGCGGCCTTCGCCGCGACCTTGGCGGGGAAGTCTCCGGCCCACCAGGTCGCGCCAGCAGCGAAGTCGCCGATCTCGGCGAGCAGGTCCCACAGCGGCAGGTATTCCCACCGGCCGCGGGGGTTCAGTTCGTCCGCTGCGGCCAGTTCGCCAGGATCACCGGCATAGGCGCCCCAGGCGTGCACCATCTCCGCGCACACCGACGTGCCGCTGCGCTCGGCGCCAAGAACAATGACCGGCCTGCACAAGGCCACGGCTCATCCTCCCAGACGACGGGTGACCGGCGCCGGCGAGACCTTCGGCGCCCCCACCCCCACTGACTACGCATCAATGACCCGGGACACTAGCTGGGCGTGATTCGCGGGAACGGCCTCCCGTCCGGTTTGATCACGGGTGTCTAAGCCAGATCTGACCGGGACGAAAGGCCGCCGATGCCAGTGTCGCATGCCCGCGCTACCGCCGTGACCAGCACCGATGAACACGCAGCCGGGGAGGCCCCCGGCCTGCTGGAGGTGCTGGCGCAGGTCCCGGACCCGCGCAAGCGGCGCGGCCGCCGGTACCTGCTGGTGTTCGTGCTCGCGGTCGCGGTGGCGTGCGTGCTGGCCGGGGCGAAGAACTTCCGGGAGATCGGCGACCAGGCCGCTGACCTGCCGCAGGAGGTCCTGCGGAGGCTGGGCGGGACGTGCCACCCGCTGCGACGCAAGATCATCGCTCCCAGCGAGAAGCGGATCCGCACCCTGGTCCATGCCATCGGAGCGGACGCCCTCGATGACCTGATCGGCGGCTGGCTGCGCGCCCTGGCAGACGCGGGCCGCCTGGATCACCTGCTGACCGCGATCACGATCGACGGGAAATGGCTGCGCGGCGTCGCGGACGGGCAGGTCAAGCTGTTCGCCGCGATGCTGCACGAAGAGAAAGCCATGATCGCCCAGCACCGGATCCCGGACGAGACCACCGAGACCACCCAGGTCAGGGAGCTGCTGGAGGCCGTGAACCTGGAGAACGCGGTGGTCACCGCCGACGCAGCCCACGCCCAGCGGGAGACCGCGGAGTACATCGCCGGCAGCAAAGACGACGGGAACCGGGAATCGGACTACTTCCTGTTCGTCAAGCATGGTGCACACTGCTCCCGTCTTTCAGCTGGGTGTGTCGAACAGTCCAGGCTGGCCGTGTTCTACCTGGATACGCAGGCCTTTCCGGCGGCCCTGGGTGACCTGGACCGCGTTGAGGTCGCCGCGCTGGACCTTGTGCAACACGGTCTGGCGGGCGATCCCGAGGATCTTGGCGGCGTCGGCGAGGGTGACCCAGCCGGCGGGGGCCTGGGCTGTGATGCGGTCGCGGAGCTGCTGGTCGATGCGGATATGCCACGGCGCGGCGGGGGTGAGCTGTTCGCCGATGAGGAAGCCGTCCCGTAGCCACCGGTAGAGGGTTGCGGTGGACACGCCGAGCTCGTGTGCTGCCCGGGTGATGGTGACCACGAGGACATCGTCCTGGCTGGGTGTGACATTTTCGGCGGCGGGCTGGTATCCGGGGATGTCGTGGTAGGCGCGGAGCTGGCTGATGTGGGTCTTGGTCCAGGTCAGCCCGGTGGCGGTGCGCCGGCCTTGCTGCCCGAGGATCTGGGCGATGGTGGTGTCGTTGTAATGCCCGGCGAGGCGCCGCACCAGGTCCAGGGTTTCCTCGCTGGTGACACGGCTGTGCTGGCCGGCCCTGGCCAGCGCCACGGCCAGTTCGGTGCTCGCGCCGCCTTGCCAGATGATCCGCACGTCAGCGGCTCGTTTCCCGCTGCGGCCGGTCTTCTTGGCGGTGACGACGATCTCGGTGATGACGGCCCGCAGTAGTTGCTTGCGCTGGACGTTGCTGGTGGTCGGCGCGTCGAACACCGCCCGCAGGTCCGCCCCGGCCGCGGTGATCCAGGCGGTCTCCTGGCCGGTCAGGGTGACGGGGCGGCGGGCCTGCTGGGCGGCGAGCTGGTCGCCGGCGGTCCGCACCGCGGTGAGCCTGGCTTCCAGGGCAGCCTCCACGGTACGTGCGACCAGCCGGTTCTCCGGCTCCACGTTGTCGTACTGGCGTCGTGCCCGGTCTGCTTCAAAACGCGCGCGTTCCAGCGCGCGCTCGAACACCGCCAGGTCTTGGCGGTAGCGGGCCTCGGAGTCCTCCAGCGCCTGGATGGTGGCTTGCAGCGCGGCCGGTGCCAGCGCGGCGAAGAGCGCGCCGAGCACGGCTTCCTCAAGCCGGCGACCCGCGACCCGCTGGCAGGTCTTCGCGCCGTACATCTGCTGGCTGCGCCCGCACACATATGCCGGGTTGTCGCTGCGGTGCGGGTAGCTGACCTGCATGGGCCGCCCGCACCGGCCGCACCGGATCAGGCCCTGAAACCACGCCCGGCCTTCCCGTGCGGCACCGCCGCCGTCCCCGGCCGCAACTGGCTTGTTGCCCGCCAGTTGCGCGAGGTTGGCCTCGAATGCCTCCAGGGAGATGTAGCCAGGATGATGGCCGGGGATCATCACCTGCCATTCCTCACGGGGCAGCCGGTGCTGGCGTGAGGCGACCTTCCCATCCGGCCCGAGATACTTCTCGGTCTTGCTGCGACCGTAGGCGAACACGCCCGCATAGCCGGGATGGATCAAGATGTCATGCACCGCCGGGTACCCCGCCTCCGCCCACACGATCTTTCCGGTCCGGATGTTGCGGCGGGGAAGCAGCAGCTCATCGCGGCGGAGGCTGACCACCACCTGCCGGGCCGAGCCGAGCTCGCCGAACCGGCGGAACACCGTGGCGATCGCTTCGGCGACCGCCTCATCCGGCGCGATGATCACGTGATCGTCGTCGTCGTAATCCAGTCCCGCGGGCAGGTTCAGCCGCAGCTCCCCCCGGGCCGCCTTGCTGCGCAGCCCTTCGGTCAGCCGCGAACGCAGCAGGAACAGCTCAGCTTCCGACATAGTGCCCTTAAGCCCCAAAAGGAGCCGGTCGTTGACCGCGGCGGGATGGTAGACGCCGTCGGCGTCGGCGATGAGCGTATCGGTCAGCGCGCACAGATCCAGCAGCTGATACCAGTCGGCGTTGTTGCGGGCCAGCCGGGATACCTCCAGCGCCAGGATGATCCCGGCCTTGCCCAGGCCGACGTCGGCGACCAGCTCGGCGAACCCGCGCCAGGCCCGCGGTGGAGGCGCCCGAGCGGCCCAGGTCATCATCGATTACCAGGATCTGATGCTCTGCCCAGCCCAGCGCCCTGGCCCGGGCGGGCAGATCGTACTGCCGGTAAAGGCTCTCGGTGTTGTGCATCGTCTGTGCCAGCGTCGATTGCCGGACGTAGATGTAGGCGTCCCGCCGCAGGTGAGCAGGTGATGGCTCGGCCATCTCAGTCACCCGCCCCGGCTGCCGGATCTTCGGCCGCCATCGCGGCGGCACCGCCCTCGACCAGCACACCAGCGGCGATCATCGCTGCGAGCAGGCCCAGTACCTGGGTCTGGGCGGTCTCTGGCAGCCGCGCCCACAGATCGGCCGGCGCTGGCCGGCCGCCCACATCGAACGTGAGCTGGCATGCAGGCGTTACCCTCATGGCACGCACGTAGGTTCACCTCTTCCGAAGTCATGGCCGTGATCAGGAACTGAGGGCGAACCTACGTGCGTGCCCGCCGCCCCGGACCGGTTCCGGATGACCGGGGCTCAGCGAGCATGAACCGATGCGTCCGCGTCCGGCATGGCCGTATCCAGCACCGCGGCAACGTGCCTGCACGAGGCCGCGTCCAGACCCAGGCCGGGGCACCGGGCCTGCAACAGCCGCTGCCCCCCAGCCCACTCCTGCCACCAGGCAGCGATCTCCCGCAGGCTGGTCCCAGCCGCCTCGGCGACCGCGCCAGGATCGGCTCCCGCCGCAAGCGCCCGATGGATGCTGATCCTCACCCGGCGGCCGATCCACTCCGAGATCACCGACTCCAGCTGCAGCAGCCGGACGGCATGAACAGCGTCATCGCCGATCCCCGGGACACCGGCCAGCAGCAGCTCGCGGTAGGCATCTACCGCCTCCCAGGAATCCAGTCCGTGCAAAACTGCACCCCGGGCAGACCCCAGGCCGGCGCTCACCAGGCGTCCTTCGCCCGCTCGGCCGATCCAGCCACGCCATCGCGCAGCCGCAGAACCAGGACGCGCAGCTCCCGCAGGCCCGCCGCATCCAGGACCAGGCCCGCCAGCTGTGGTTCATCCCCGTGCACGTCCGTCGCATCGGCACGGATCAGGCCGGGCAGTCCTTCCGGCAGCTTCACCTTCAGGTGAAGCACCCCATCGACGTGCCGGAACGCATATGCCGTCAGACGGCACCCCGACAGCGGATGCGTGGCCGCCGTGACAAGCACCTCGCACGGCAACGCCGCACGGATATCCCGTAGTTTGTCGCGCTCTTGGTCAAGGGCAACCAGCCGTCACTGCAGAAGGCCATTTTCGACGCCATCCAGCACGACGGCCCCCGCGAGCCGGACCACACCGAAGTGGACTACGGCCACGGCCGGATCATCCGCCGCTCCATCTGGGTCACCGATGCCGGGGACCTGGACTTCCCGCACGCCGCCCGCGTCGCGCGGATCCGCCGCGACGGCTACGACATCACCGGCACGCTGATCAGCAAGGAGATCGTGCACGCCGTCACCAGCCTGGACGAAGACCGCGCCAGCGCCGCCGGCCTCACGAGGATCGCCCGCGGCCAGTGGGGCATCGAGTCGGTGCACTGGCTGCGCGACACGGCATACGCGGAAGACGCGAACACCGGCTACGCCGGGAACGGCCCGCAGGTCATGGCCACGTTCCGGAATCTGGCCGTCAGCCTGCTCTACCTCGCCGGCGTCACCCAGATCACCCGCACCCTCCAGGCCATCGGACGCGACCGAACCCGAATGCTCAACTACCTACCGCTATGAGGCCCATATCACAAATGACTTTGCCGATCCCGTGACCGTGGCTGACCCGTGCCCGAGAACTGAAGAGTGTCCAAGATCGGCGTGTCTCTACACCCCTGAGCTTGGAATCATCGTGATCGCCGAGGGCGAACGTTACGGCGTTCCCGGCTACCGGTACCTGCCGCATCCCGGCTAGCGGCAATGCGCTGCGCAGCCCGGGCCACCATGCTGGAGCCGATGGCCTGGTCCCGGCTAGCGGCGGGTGGGCGATGGAAGGAAGGCCGCAGAAGAAAAGGAGCCGCTGTGGCGAGGGCAAATGGTGGTCAGGCGCTGCCGCTGTTGGCCGCGCTGTCTGGCCAATGGCATGCCGCCGTGTACGGCCGCCAGGACATCAGCGCCGCCCGCCTGGCCCTGGCCAGTCCGAGCCCCGCAACCTAGAACACTCACGGAGGACTGATGGAATACCGCCTGCTCGGTAGCAGCGGCTGTGCCGTGTCCGCGCTCGCGCTCGGTACCCGGCCGGGCAGGCGTGAGCTTGTCGTGCTGGCCACCAAGGGCCGGTTCCCCACCGATGAGAGCCCGAACGGGCACGGGCTGTCCCGACGAGGGGATGCGGATCTGGAACCAGCGCGGCCAGTCCGGGCAGACCTGGCAGGTGCTCGACGTGGTGCGCAAGGTGGCCGAGGGCCGCGGCGTGTCCCTTGCCCAGGTAGCCATCGCATGGCTGATGGCCCGGCCCGCCGTATCGTCGGTGATCCTCGGCGCCCGGAGCATGGACCAGCTGACCGACAACATGGCCGCGGCCGGGCTGACGCTGACGCCTGAGGAGACCCAGCTGCTGGACGAGGCGAGCGAGCCGCCCGCCCCGGACTACCCCTACGGCCTGCCCGGCCAGTCCCAGCGCAGCCGCCGCATCCAGGGAGGGAGATTCTGAGCGCCTGGCCGCAGGAGGAAGGGCGGTGCCGGGGCGGGCCAGGGCAGGAATGTAGCTGGGAGGCGTGGTGACCGTGACGCAGCAGCCGGATCCAGCGGCACGGCCGGCGGTTTTCGTCCTGTTCGGGGCGACCGGTGACCTGGCCAGGCGGATGGTGCTGCCGGCCTTGTACCGGCTGGCGTGCGAGGGGCTGCTGCCCCGGCAGTGGCTGCTGGTGGGCAACGGCCGCGGTGAGATCACGCATGAGAATTTCCGCGCCCGTGTCCATGACGTCCTGACCGAGTTCGGGCCCGCGCCTGAGGGCAAGGGCTGGGACTCATTCGCGCAGCGCGTGTTCTTCGCCGGCGGCGGGTTCAGCCCCGGCAGTCCCGGCAGCCTGCCGGAGGTGCTCGGCGAGGCGCGCATCGCTGGGCGGCAGCGCGCAGCTGGTGCACTACCTGGCCACCGCATCGTCGGCCGGGGCATCCGATCACTGAAGCCTGGATGCGACGCCGACTCGCGTCTTGTCTGGGCGGCGGTTTAGGCGGAACACCCGGTCAGGGTCAGGGCGTTCCTCCCTGCTGTTCGAGCACGCGGGTCACGATGGTCAGGTCCTGCTCGCCGAGCCCTTGATCAACGGCCTGCTGCCATTCGTCGGCCAGGCAGGCAAGGACGGCGAACCGGTCGTCGCCGACCGCTTGGAGGGCGAGGTGCACGTCCTTGAGCGCGAGCGACAGCGCGAATTGGGCCGAGAACTCACCGTGGGCGATCCGGTGCAGCTTGGCTGCCTGCCATGGCGACACGAGCGTGCCGCCGCCAAGCGCGTCCACCACCGTCTCAGTCTCAAGGCCCAGCCGGCGAGCCAGAGCCACGGACGCGGCAACCGCTTCGGCCGCGAACGCCAGCCAGGTGTTGTTCACCAGCTTCAGCCGCGTTCCGGCCCCGGCCTCGCCGACCCAGATCGTGCGCTGGCCGAGCGCGTCGAACAGCGGAGCCACACGCGAACGCGCGGTGCCGGGCCCTGACGCGAAGATCGTCAGCTGGCCCCGTTCGGCCGGATCCTTGCTTCCCGACACCGGCGCGTCCAGGAGCGTCACGTCCGGACGCTCAGCACCGGCCATGGCCGCAACGCGGTCGATCCCCGCCACCCCGATGGTGCTCATCTGGGCCCAGATCGCGCCCGGCGCCAGCGCAGCGAGCATCCCCTGGTCCCGGGCGATGGAAAGGACGGCATCGGCGTCGGTCACCATCGTGACCACGATCCCGGCTCGCCGCGCCGCGCCGGCGGCGGTTCCGGCGACTTCCGCGCCGAGCTCAGCCAGGTCCCGGGTCGCCTCCATGGTCCGGTTCCAGACGATCGTCGGGATGCCGGCGCGCAAAGCACTGGCCGCCATCCCATGGCCCATCGCTCCAATGCCTAGCACCGCAACCGGCTCGTGCGTCCGTGCCATCGGTCTCTCCCTTGCCAGGTGATTGCCAGGTGATGAGTCCTATCAGCATCGCGCTGACCGGGCCCCCATGCGTACCCCGGGTGGCTGGGACCGATGAAAACGAGGTCATGGCGGTCGGCTTCATCCGGCCTGCGGCGACCGTGTACGCCGTGGTCCGCCCGGGCGCGGATGATGAGCGGCAGTGGGCAAAGCTCGACGCGGCGCAGCGGGCCGCGTTCCGGCGCGCTGTCGCGGTGCTCATCGCCGACCTCAAGGCTGGTGAGGGTTTTAGTCCCGAACTCCGCGTGCACAAGCTCGTCAACACCGAGATCTGGTCCCTGACCTGGGCGACGGACGGCCGGGCGCTATTCCGCTTCGGCGCGGAGATCACACCTGGCCAGACCCACATCATCTGGGAAGCAATCGGCACTCATGCGGAAACCTACGGTCGCGTCAAATAGATGAGTCTCGCCGATACGTATCACGACGACCTGCGCGAAAGCCTGGACCACTTGGGCGGCCACGTAGTGAAGCCGTGATGCCCATAACTTGCCGTGCCTGAGGCTAATCGGCGGGTGATTATGCCTTCGACGGCGGATACGCCACGGCCGGCGACGGCTCCCATCATGAGCTCGGCGGAAACGGCGCCGTGATCGCGTACCAGTCCTCCAGCCTCCCGATATCTGTCAGCTAGGGCGGTATCGCCTTTCCCGCCGCATTAACCTGGAGCTTCCATGCCACCGATGCACGAGATCGCCCACCTGGCCCACGTCGAGCTGCGCACCCCGGTGCCGGAGCAGAGCCTGGAGTTCTTCACCGCCTACCTCGGCCTGACCGCCACGGGTTCGGCCGGGAACTCGGTGTTCCTGCGGACGTGGGATGACTACGAGCAGACCACGATCAAGCTGACCGCGCACGCGACCTCCGGCGTCGGGCGGACCAACCTGCGCGCCGCCAGCCCGGACGCGCTGGAGCGGCGGGTAAAGCAGATCGAGGCGTCCGGCCGCGGCGTCGGCTGGGCCGACGGTGACCCGGGCTACGGCCCGACGTACGTCTTCAGCGACCCGGACGGCCACGAGTTCGGCCTCTACTACGAGTCGCAGTGGTACACCCCGCCGGCCGACCTCCGACCGGCCCTGAAGAACCAGGCCCAGGCCTACCCGGCGCACGGCGTGCCCGTACGCCGGCTGGACCACATCAACTACCTCGGCGTCGAGGTGGTACCCAACCGGGATTACCTGCGGGACACGCTCGGCGCCCTGGTCACCGAGCAGATCGTGCTGGACGACGGGACCGCGGCCGGCAGCTGGACCACGTTCACCAACAAGGGATATGACGCCGTCTATACCCGGGACTGGACCGGGACGCCCGGCCGGCTGCGCGTTCGCGGTCGACTCCCGCGAAGGTATCCCGCGCCGCCGACCTGGCCCTGGACCACGGGGTGTTCATCGAGACAGGCCCGCACAAGCACGCCATCCAGCAGACCTTCTTCCTCTACGTGTACGAGCCCGGCGGCAACCGCATCGAGCTGTGCACCGCCGGGGCGCGGCTCGTCCTGGCCCCCGACTGGCAGCCGGTCAACTGGACCGAGGCCGAGCGGGCCAAGGGGCAGGCGTGGGGCCTGAAGACCATCGAGTCCTTCCACACGCACGGCACCCCGCCGGTGGCCGGCGCGTCGTGACCGAGCCTGGGTCAACACGGACTTCCCTGGCCCGTCCCGCGTCCCTGTAAAAGGACCCGCGCACGCCTGGACGCCTGGTGAGACAATATGGCAGCTAACTAGGTCCCGGCGTACCGGGCAAGAATCTGCCGCAGGGTGGTGATCATGGGCCAGGATGGCAGGGATCCCGTGATCGAACTGGACGAGCGCGGTGTCGGCCTGCTGAAGAGCTGGGCGTATCCTTGGACCAAATTCAGCGTCGCCAGGCAGCCGGACGGCTCCATCGTCTTGCGCCCGATGTCCGGGCACGACGCTGAGCTGTGGCGGTCCGGGCTGGTGGATCAGATCGTCGGGAACTTCGCGCACCCCGAACGGATGATCCGGCTGAAAACGGACAAGCTTTGACCGCCCGACTGCTCGATTTCGCCCCCTCTGCCTGGCAGGCATACCAAGGCCTGCGAGCCGCTGAGACCGGCGGCCTGCTCAAGCAGGCACTGCTGCAACTGGCCGACGATCCGACGCTGGTGCGCGCGGATCCGCGCTCAAGCCGCTACGTGATCATCGAGAAGCAGCTGCGGCAAGCGCCGCAGGTGTGGGGGCTGTTTATCGATGCCCCCGACGGCGCCCGCTGGCTGGTGGCCTGGCGGGAGATCGGGCCCGTGATCGAGATCGGCTACCTCGGTCCCGCGCCAAGCGCGCCGGAAGCCTCCTTATCGGGACCCAAGCCTGACCCGCCACAGCCCGGACTACGGTCCCGGTGGCTTCTCTAGTGCGCGGCCCGCGCGCCCTACCGACCGTCACCGGCCACGTGCTCAGGACGCGCGTTCGGCTCGTTCCGTGCCGCGACGACACAGCGTGCGCCGTCGTGCGGGACGAACGTCACCGACTCCCTGCGGATCCGCGCGGGCCGTCGCGACGCGGGGCGCAGCGTCACGGCTCGGAGCACTTCGGGCAGGATGATCTGCATTTCGAAGGTGGCGAAACTGGCCCCCACGCACCGCCGGATGCCGCCGCCGAAGGGAAACCACGCGAAGCCCGGAGGGGCCTGTCGGAGGAACCGCTCAGGCCGGAACGCCGCAGGGTCCGGATACAGATCCCCGCGCCGCTGGGTCAGGTAGATATTGGGGCACACCACCGCTCCGGCGGGAATCGTGTACGTGCCGATCCGCGTGCCCTCGCGGACGTGGCGATCGACGAGCGCGACCACCGGCCTCACCCGCAACGTCTCCATGATCGTCGCGTCGAGGTACTCCGACCCGCCGGCGTCAAGCTCCGCCTTCAGCCTGCTAAGCGCGCGCGGATCGTGCAGGAGGAGGTCGAAGGCCCACGCCAGCGAGGTTGCCGTCGTCTCGTGCCCGGCGAGCAGCAGGGTCACAAGCTCGTCCCGGACCTCGGCGTCGGTCATGACCCGGCCCTCGTCGTCGCGAGCGAGCAGCAGCGCAGACAGGACATCGCCGCGCTGCTCGAGGTCGGGAGCGCGTCGCCGCTCGCTGATCTCCGCGAAAAGCGCCGCGTCGAGCGCATCCCGCGCCCTGATGAACCGCGCCCACGGCCCGTACCGTCCGAGCCGCCGGCCGCGTGTCGCCATGAGCAGGAAGGGATTGCGGCCGACGCGGATGACCGCGACGATACGGCGGCGCAGGTCATCACCGCGCGCGCTCCCGTCTACGCCGAACACGACCCGCACGATGACGTCCAGCGTGATGGACTGCATCCTGGGCCGCAGGGCGAACGGCTTGCCCACCGGCCACCGGGCGGCCTCGGCACGCGTGATGTCACGGATAGTGGCTTCCCACGCGCGCATGCGATCGCCGTGGAAGGCGGGCAGGATCAGCTTGCGCTGCCGCAAGTGCTCTGGCCCGTCAAGGACGAGGACCGAATGCCTGCCGATCAGGGGCTCGAGGATCATGGCGTTGGCCTCACCGGCGCGCAGCACGTCACTGTTGCCGCTGAACACGGCCTTTACGAGCTCGGGGTCGGCGATGTGGACGAGGTTCATGCCGAGCGGAAGGCGCATGGTGAACACGTCACCGTAGGCCCTGGTGCAGCGGTCGAGGAACCACAGCGGCCTCTTCAGCCATAGCCACGCCTGGACGATGCGCGGATAGGCCGGACCGTCAGGTAGGACGAGATCGGATGCGGCCGGCCTGACCTGCTGGCCGGCGGGCTTCGCCGACGATCGGGCGAGCGGGGACGCCATGACCCAATTATCGCCCTGGCCAGGCTGTCTTCCCTAGGCCCCCAACGGGTTCGTGCCGATGACCGTGCCCCGCGGGATGTTCACCTGAAGCGGGAAACCACCCACGCCAGGCGCAGGGGGCGCTACCATGCGCCGGTCGGCCGATGAGTTGTGCCGGCGTTGCGCGTCAGAACTGGCAGAGACCGAGAAGCCGCAACAGGAGGCCAGGATGACCGAGCCTAAGACACACACCCTGGACGCGCCGGGTGCCGTGCTGCACTACGACGTTCGGAGCAACGACTCGGCTACCGAGCCGGTCCTGCTGCTCATCGGGTCACCCATGGGCGCCTCGGGGTTCACCACCCTGGCCGGGCATTTCCAAGACCGCACGGTCGTGACCTACGATCCACGCGGCGCGGACCGCAGCAAGCGTACCGACGGCGCCGCCGAGACCACGCCCGACGAGCACGCGGACGATCTGCACCGGCTCATCTCCGCGCTGGACGCCGGGCCGGTGGACATCTTCGCCAGCAGCGGCGGCGCGGTTAACGCGCTGGCCCTGGTGGCCAAGCACCCCGAGCAGGTCCGCACGCTCGTGGCGCACGAGCCGCCCGCGGCCCGGGAACTGCCGGATCGCGAGTCGGCGCTCCCCGTGTTCGCGGACATCCGCCAGACGTATTACCGCAGTGGCTACGGCCCGGCGATGGCGAAGTTCATCGCCATGGTCGGCCACGAAGGCCCGATCCCGGCCGATTGGACCGACCGGCCCGCGCCGGATCCCGCCCATTTCGGGTTGCCGACCGAGGACGACGGCTCCCGGGACGACCCGCTCGTCGGGCAGAACATGCTTTCCTGCCCCGGATACGGGCACGACTTCGACGCGCTCCGCGCGGCACCGACCCGCATCGTCGTCGGCGTCGGAGCCGAATCCAGCCAGAACATGCCCGGCCGCGCGGCCGTGGCCGTCGCCGAACGACTCGGGACGGCGCCCGTCACCTTCCCGGGCGGCCACGCCGGGTTCCTCGGCGGCGAATACGGCCACACGGGCGGCGACTCCGAAGCGTTCGCCAGCACCCTGCGCCAGGTCCTCACCGACTGACCAGGGCGCGTGGCGTGCGCTTAGGCGTTCATGCCACCATCGTGGCATCTCGGCGTGATACTGAGCGGCGATACGGGTCAGCTAATCGTCCAGGCCCGCTCGGGCGTGACGCGCAGGGCGACGCCGTACGCGTCGTCGTACCACTGCGGTGTCCGGCCCATCCGCTCGATGGCGACGGCGTACTTGTCCAGGAACCCAGTGAACTCGGACGGGGCCGGCGCATCGGGGACCAGGTCCGCGTGCCCGCTGATCACCACCACGTCGGTGCCGTCGGCAGCAGAGTTGAAGTGCACCGCGACCTGGTTGTTGGCCCGGATGTGCCGGAGCTTGGCGCCCTCGTTCAGGCTGTAGATGGTGATCGCCGCACCGTCCCAGACAAACCAGACCGGCCTGGGCGCCGGGCGCCCGGTCGGGGTGACGGTGGTCAGCCAGGCGATCTCGTCGCCGGCCAGGTGACGCTCGATCCGCTCGGTGAGCTCAAATGCCATGCCGCCCATCTTTCTCCTTTCCCCAGGCACTAGGGGCCGTGCAGGTAGCCCTCGTCGCGGGGACGGAGATCAGGTAGGTTCCGTAAAGGTGGAGGGAACTACCTTTTTCTCCGTGCTCGGGCAGCTCACCGAGGCCGATCCGGACCGGCCGGCGCTGACGTGCGGAGAGGTGACGCTGACCCGCGCCGAGTTCGCGGACCGGGTCGGGCGCCTGGCCGCGCTTTTCGAGGGCTTCGGGGTCGTGGAGGGCTCGGCGGTCACGATCGGCCTGCCCAACTCCATCGGCCTCGTGGAGAGCATGTTCGCGGCCTGGGCTCTGGGCGCCGTGCCGCAGCCGATCTCCGACCGGCTCCCGCCCCTGGAGCGCTCCGCCATCGTGGATCTCGCCGATCCGTGCCTGGTGGTGGGGGTGCCCCCGGCGGAGGCGGGCGGGCGTCCGACCCTGGAGTCGGTGCCCGATCGGCTTCCCGCAGGCTCGTTTACGCCGGGCGTCTCGCCGGTGTGGAAGCTCGTGACGAGCGGCGGGAGCACGGGCCGCCCGAAATTGATCGCGGCCACCGCGCCTGCCCTGGTCGAGAACGTGGCCGGGCTCGGTCCCCTGGTGCGCATGCGCCCCGGCGGGAGCGTCCTGGTGACCGGGCCGATCTCGCACAACGCGCCGTACGTGGTCACCGCGACCGGGATGCTGCTCGGCAACCACATCGTGCTCATGCCCAGGTTCGACCCGGCGCAGGCGCTACGCCTGGTCGACAAGCACCGGATCAACTGGCTGTACCTGGTGCCGACCATGATGGCCCGGATCTGGCACCTGCCGGAGGCGGTCCGCCTGGGCGCCGATATTTCCTCCCTGGAGGTGGCCTTCCACATGGCCGCGCCGTGCCCGGTGTGGCTCAAGCAGGAGTGGATCGACTGGCTCGGCCCGGAGAAGGTCTTTGAGCTGTACGGAGGCACCGAGCTGCAGGCCATGACGGTGATCACCGGGACCGAATGGCTCGCCCACCGGGGCTCGGTCGGCCGTCCGGTGCTGGGGGAGATCCAGATCCGCGACCCGGGTGGCCGCCCCGTTCCGCACGGGGAGGAAGGGGAGATCTGGATGCGCCGGGGTCCGGGCGCCCCGTCTCCGTACCGGTACGTCGGCGCGACCGCGCGCAGCGCCGCCGACGGCTGGGAGTCCCTGGGTGACATCGGCCGCATGGACGCCGACGGGTATGTGTACGTCACCGACCGGTTCGCGGACATGATCCTGGTCGGCGGGGCGAACGTCTACCCGGCCGAGATCGAGGCCGCTCTCGACGAGCACCCCGCCGTACAGTCCTCCTGCGTGATCGGCCTGCCCGACGAAGACCTGGGCAACATTCCCTACGCCATCGTCGAGCTGTCGGAACCGGTCTCCGATCAGGATCTGATGGCGCACCTGAGCCAGCGGCTGGCCCGGCACAAACTGCCCAGGGTGATCGAGCGCGCCACCGCGCCGCTGCGCGACGACGCCGGCAAGGTCCGCCGCTCAGCGCTCCGGGCCGAGCGGATCGCCCGGCAGGCCGCGAGCCACCCAACCGGCTGACGGCGTTACGGCCGGCAGCTCACGCGACGCGCGCCGGGCCGGGGCGTCGTTCAGCCTGGCCGGATGTCGCCGCCGGCGCTGACGAGGAAGGACAGCTGACGGCCGCCGATGTCAAGGCGCAGGCGGTACCAGCCCCCCGGCGCAGAGCCGATGGACGCGCTGATCCCGGTCCCGGGAGCGGTGGGCGCGATCAGGGTGAGGATCGCGGCGCTCGACCCGGTGCGGCTCATCGTGACCACGGGCGCGGGGGTCCGCTGGAGCATCCCGTGCGACACCCAGCCCTGGTAGGGGTTGGTCTGCCCCTCGACCACCTGCGTCGAGCCGGCCGGGATCACCTGGCCGGGCAGCGGGATCTGGCGGATCTCCAGCTGGGTACCCGCGGCGGTGGCGATCGCGTAAGACCGGGTGACCGTGGTGACGCGCAGGCCCGGGTCCAGGTGCCACAGCTGCTGGTAGCTGGCGGCGCCCGACGCCCGGTCGAACACCAGAACCAGGTCCGGGTCCTGGTCGACGTAGACGCTGCGGTAGCGCGGGTGCCCGCCGAAGGCCGTGTCGTAGAACTCGAAGAACTGCCCCTCGGCCCCGATGGACTGCTGGATCAGGGAAGTCGACGCGGAGGAGTCGAAGGGCACGCCGGGCATGACCAGGTTGCTGGCCGCCTCGGGGGAGACCAGGTAGGCGCGGTACGCGGTCTCGGCGTACCCGTAATGCCCGGCGTCGACGATCAGGTTGCGGCCGTCCGCGTAGTAGGTCAGCCCCATGTGATCGGCGTGGCCGTGGATCTCGGTGCCCGGCCCGAACCGCAGCGAGTAGAAGGACTGGTCGCCGAACGTCGCGGCCGTCCCCCACGAAGACCGCCCGAACACGTACCCGGCGGAATACACCACGACCCGCTGCGCCGGGGGCGTGCCGGACGTCCCCTTGCTGACGGCGTACTGCAGCGGGGTCCCGGCCCGGTAGCGCGCGCTGACCACGTACGTATCACCGATCTGGACCAGGTTCCCGTTCGGCTGGGTCGCCTGGGCCAGGAACATCGGCATCTGCGCGATCCGGGATGTGATCCAGCCCGGCAGCGGCATACCGCAGGCGGCCATGTTCGCCTCGGCCGTCGACCACAGGCCGAAGTCGAAGTTGGCGTAGCCGGTCGACTGCTCGTTGGTCACTCCCTGGGTGTCGATCGCCGGCCCGTACACGTTGGGCTCGAACGAGTCGATCATCTGCTCCCGGGCTGTCTGCCGCCACGACTCCGCCGCGCCGCCGAACGCGCTCGACGGGTACGCGCACCCGGCGCCCAGCAGCTGCAGGGACTGCTTCAGGCCGTGGTTGTAGGCCCCGTCCCAGTGGGTGGCGTAATAGTGGAGCACGACCGGGATGTTGTTATCGATCCAGCTCTGCCCAGGGAAGGCCTCGGCGGAGCAGATCAGAGTGTCGGGCTCTTGGTTGTCCGCAGGCACCTCGCTCAGCCAGCCGAGCAGCAGGGTCTTAGCGCGGTCCCGATAGGCATCCGCGTTCGGCCCGCCCGCCAGGTAGGCCGCGATCAGCCCTTCGATCCAGCCGCCGTCCTGGAAATCCACCACCCAGGTCGGGTTGTCGAACGGGTCCTGCGCCCAGTTGATATTGCCGTCGTGGTTCGGGTCGACCGTCACCGCGGGGAACCCCGAGATCGTGAGCTTGCCGGCCATGATCTGGCTAGCCGTTCCCGCCGAGGGCAGCGACGACCCGCACGCCTTGGCGTCCTCGGCCGCGGTGATCGCGGTACTGCTGGCCGACGCCGTAGCCGGATGCGCCTGCGCGACCCCGCTCCAGCCCGCGAGTGCGGCCAGCGCCGCCAGGACGGCCACCGCGCCGGCGGCCCAGCCGGTCCTCCTCACCGTCGCGACGATACCAGCCACGTTCTGCTGGCGGCCCGTTCGTGGCCTTTCCGCAACCGCCAACCGTCGCCGCCGAACAGCCGCCGCCGAACCCACCACCGGCTACCAGCCGCCGGACAACCGCCGACTACAACCCGCCAGACAACCACGGCTGAAAAGGACCCGCCCTACGCCGCCGTCCCCGCCAGGTGGCGCATGTTGCGCAGCGCCACGGTCATGATCGTGTTCGTCGGGTTGACCGCTCCGGACGTGACGAAGGGGGAGCCGTCGGCCACGTAGACGTTGTCCAGAGCGTGCACCCGGCCGTAGGTGTCGGTCACGCTGGTGGCCGGATCGGCGCCCATCATCATGCCCCCCATGATGTGGCACCCGGTGGGCAGCCCGCCGCTGTTGTCCGTGTCCGGCACCGCCAGCGCCACGCCGGCCCGGCCGCCTTCATGATCTTCTTCAGGATCGGGATGTAGAACTGCTGGGCCACCTGCTCGTACTGCCCCCTGCTCCAGGTGATCCGGGCCACGGGCACGCCGAAGACGTCCCTGACCGTGGGGTCCAGGGTCACCGTGTGGTCGAGGTAGGGCATGTCGTGCCCGATGACCTGGAGGCCTGCCAGCCGGTCGCGCAGCAGCGAGGCGCGCATGAGCTGCTTGAACTCGGTGCCGAACGGCCTGGACGAGCGGACGAAGTTGAGCAGCGTCTGGTAGGACTGGCCCTCGGTGATCGGGTCCTGGCTCCCGCCCAGCTCGAAGTTCCCGCCCCGGATGTACGGCACTCCGTTCGCCTTCGCGAAGGCCCGCGCCCCGGGGTAGTCGGGGTCGCAGGAGTCCTGCACGCACTGCGTCGTCGACCGGCCCCGGTAGGCGTGCACCCGCTCGTCGAGGAAGATCGCGCTGCCGTCGAGGAACGAGTGCAGCAGCAGCCGGCGGCCGAGCTTGCCGCTGGCGTCCGGGATCGAAGACAGCAGCGCGAGCCGCACCGTCTCGATGGCCGAGGCCGCCATCACGACGACGTCGGCGCTCTCCCCGCCGGTCACCGGCCCGCCGGAGGTCATCCGCACCCAGCGCACCCCGGTCGCCCGCCCCGCGACCGCCGACCCGGCGAGCTCGACCTTAGTGACCATCGTGTCCGGCACCAGTCTCACTCGCCCGGTGCGCAGCGCGACCCGCAGCGGCATCAACGCCGACGGCCTCGCCACCACCGGGCAGCCGTAGTTGCCGCAGAACCCGCAGTCGTTGCACACGTGCTGCTCGTTGTAGGGCTGGGAGTTGATCGCCATCGGGTAGAAGAACGGGTGCATGCCGACGGCCTTGGCGCCCTCCGCCAGCAGGAGTGACGTGCGCTGCTGCGGGCCAGGCGGCATCGGGTACGGCCCGCGCGGCGCGTGCTTGAGCACGAGGTCGGGCACCGCGGTCACGTCGCCCTGCACGCCGATCAGCGTCTCGACCTCGTCGTAGTACGGAGCGATCTCCGCGTAGGTGAACGGCCAGTCGGCCACGTCGGTGCCCGGCGCAGGCCCGAGGGCCGAGAGCTGCTGGAAGTCGATGTCCCAGAACCTCGGCACCTTGGCGTCCCAGTGCACGGTCCCGCCCCCGACGACCTGCGGAAGCTCGTCCACGGCGCCGGTGTACGCCGTGCTCGACGACCCGATCGGCCGCCAGGTGCGCGGGAACACCACCGGGTCCGGCCCGGCGAAGTAACGCACGTTCAGCTTGAGGTCGTCGTTGGAGAACAGCGTGCCGATCGGCCCCACGCCGCCGAGGTTGGAGAAGTAATTGGGCCCCTTCTCGAACACGACAACCTGCCACCCGGCCTGCGCGAGCGTCATGGCAGCGATTGACCCGCCCGCGCCGCTGCCGATCACCACTGCCTTGCGCACAGTCCCGCCCTCACCCTCTGCCGACCGCACTCTGCCGATCTCTAGGCGCCGGTCACACTACGTTCAGGAAGTTCAGCACCTCGGCCACGACTGGGGTCTCGTCCACCGGGTCGCGCCCGTCGGACCGCGATGTCTCCTCGGCCGTGTACCCCCTGGGCTGGCTGTCGCCGGGGTAGCTGATGTCCTGCCAGCCCACCAGACCGCGGTTGCCGCCGTACTCGGGAACCGAGTACATCCCCTCGATGGTGTGCTCGAACAGCAGCGCCGTGAACGCCCGCACCTCCGCCTTGACCAGGATGGTGTCCTGGTCCGCGGGAGAGGCCTTGGTGAAGTCCCCGCCCGCGAGCTTGTCCAGGTTCGCGATGCCCGCCCGGTACTGCTGCTGCCAGCCCGTGAGCCGCTTGCGCCAGGCGATCGTCCTGACCGGATCGAGAGCGATGAACGACGCCATGAAGTCGGGGCCTGACGTGTGCCTGTTGCTCCACGGCCCGCCCGCGAAGACCAGGGGAGTACCGGACACGGCTCCGTCCAGCGCGCTCAGCACGCCGAGCATCATGTCGATGTAGTCGACCACGCCGGCCTCGCGCGCCCCCGGGTGACCCGCCTCCGCCGGGTCGTCGCCGGGGCCGGGGGCGATCCGCGCGGTCGCGTCCTCGACGACGGCGGCCTCGTGGTCGGTGAAGAACCGCCGCACCCGCGTCCCCCCCGACGAGGTGCTCTGCGAGGTGCAGCCGCTCGACCCCAGGACCGCCGCCGAGGCCACGGCGACCGGAACGGCGCCGACGACCGATCGGCGCCGCGGGCCCGCGGGAACCGAGTCGGCGCCCGCCAAAGGGGCTTCGCCGGCAAAAGAGGAGGACATCCGGCAAGTGTAGAGCCGAGCCGGGTCCCGCGACGCGCCGGCCGCGGGACCCGGTCGGACCAGGACAAGCCGGTCAGTCGGCAGGTGCCGCCATCGGGTCCACGCCGGCCAGGTCCTGCCGGGTGACCCGGATCGCGGCCACCGTGATGATCAGCGCCAGCACGGCGATCCCGGCCGAGACGATGTACCCCTTCGAGAAACCGTACGCCAGGGCGTGGTCGGTCGCGGCCTTCGCCGCCGCGGCCGCCTGGGAAGCGGACAGGTGCGCCGCGGCCGTCTTCGCCGCCGCCGCCGAAGTGCGCAGGTTGTTCGCCACCGCGCTCCACGCCACCGTGCCGAGGATCGCGAGCCCGATCGACCCGCCGACCTGCTGGCCGACGTTGAGCAGGCTGGAGGCCACGCCCGCGTCCCGGTCACCCACCTTGGACAGCGCGACCAGCGACAGCGGCACGAAGATCAGGCCCATCCCGGCCGCGGTCAGCATCATCGGCCCGAGCAGCCCGGACACGTACTGGCTGTGCTCGTTGATCCGCGACAGCCAGAACATCCCGCCGGTGGCCATCACGCTGCCGGTCAGCATCAGCGGCCGGGCGCCGACCCGGCTCACCAACTGCGAGGACACCCCGGCCCCCACCATGATCATGGCGACCATCGGCAGGTAGGCGACGCCGGTCTTCAGCGCGCTGTACCCCCACACGTCCTGCACGAACAGGGTGAGGAAGAAGAACATGCCGAACAGCGCGGTGCCGATGCATAGGCTGATCAGGTACGAGCCTGTCCGGTCCCGGCTGCGCAGCACCCGCATCGGGACCAGGGGCTGCTTGCTGCGCGCCTCGATGATGCCGAACGCCACGAGCAACACGGCCGCGGCCACCAGCGAGACGATCACCGTGGTGTCACCCCAGTGCGACACGCCGTTCGGGCTGGTCGCGGCGTTGGACAGCCCGTAGACCAGCGCGCCGAGGCCGAGCGATCCGGTGATCGCGCCCGGCAGGTCGAACTGACCACGCCGCCGCTGCGACTCGCGCAGCACCCTCGGCGCGAGCAGCGCCACGACCAGGCCGATCGGCACGTTGACGAACAGTACCCAGCGCCAGGTGGCGTAGTTGACCAGCAGGCCGCCGGCGATCAGGCCGACCGCGCCGCCCGCGATGCTCATCGCCGCGTACACGCCCATCGCGCGGTTGCGCGGCGGGCCCTCGGGGAAGGTGACGGCGATCAGCGACAGCGCGGTGGGCGCGGCGAACGCGCCGCCGATGCCCTGGACGACGCGCGCGGTGAGCAGCCACGCCTGGTCGGTGGCGAACCCGCCGAGCAGCGAGGCCAGCGAGAACAGCACAGATGCCGGCGATGAAGACCCGGCGGCGCCCCAGTAGGTCGCCGGATCTCCCGCCGAGCAGCAGCAGCCCGCCGAACGCCAGCGCGTACGCGTTGACGACCCATTCCAGGTTGCTGCCGGAAAAGCCGAGCGCGGTCTGGATGTGCGGCAGGGCGACGTTCACGATGGTCGCGTCGAGCACGACCATGAGCTGGGCCGTCGCGATGACGGCCAGGGCCAGGCCCAGCCGCCGCGGCGGGGCGCCAGAAGACCCGGAAACCCCCGACGCCCCAGTCCCCGGGCTGGTGATCTCCCGGGCCTGTGGTGTTGTGGCTGACAAGATTCTCTCCCTTGTTTCGAGCGCGCTGAACTATCGCCGTGACCGGCTAGGTGTCCCGGCCACGCGCCGTGCGTGCTTTTTTAAACCCCTATGTGCCGAACGGGCGGTGGTATCAGTGCCCCGTAAGCTCGTCCTTCCCGTGCGGCCGCCCGCAGTTATGACGACCGTGCCGCTACGCTGTCATCGGCTTGTGACGAAGTAGCCGCCCCGGTTGTGACACCATCACCTCCCATCGCGGAATCCGAGCATCTTCCGCATCAGATGCAGCAGGCACCGGCGCTCGCCGGCGTCCAGCGTGGTGGACCAGGGCGCCCGGGCCGAAAGCTCGTCGCAGACCCGTCTCCCTGACCTTCTCGCCCTCCGGGGTGAGCACGATGTTCTTGCTCCGCCGGTCGCGCTGGGAGGGCTCCCGCCTGGCCAGGCCGTGGCTTTCCAGCGTGTCAGCGATCGAGGTGACGAAGGACGGGTCGCAGCCGATCTTCAGCCCGAGGTCCTTCATCGTCATCGGCGCTTCGAGTTTGAGCAGCGCCAAGATGTCGCTCCCGGCCAGCCCGAACTCGGCCGCGATGCCCTGAGCGAGGCCGTGGGCGTTCCTGAGGAGCCCGGAGAGCGCCTCCGCGATCTGCTGGTTCACCTCATCGTCCGCCATCGCCCCCGGTGCTGTAGCCATATCCGGCTGTGTCACCGCCTCCAGCGTCGTCGCCGTGTCCGGCTGTGTCTCCGTCTCCTGCGTCGTCGCCGTACGCGGCTGCGTTTCCGCCCCCATTGCTGTCGCCGCGCCGCCCTGATCGTTCATCCCGCGCTCACCTCCGCTCCATTGCCTGAGTTCATCAATAGTTGAGTAACTCAACCATATTTCCTCCCGCCGCCGTAGGCAAGTTAATTTTTGGTGCGAATCCCCCCGGGCCGACTCCCGGGCCAACCCCGGCCGGGCTCGCCGCGTCGGCGTCACAACCGCCGGGGATCACCCGGCGTCCTTACCCCCGAACGCTCACACTGGGAGTGTCGAGCAGGGCACGACGAACGAAAGGCGCGCCAACGATGCCCCACGCCGCAGGCGAAGGCGAGGACCCCGGGCCACCAGGGCCGCCCCGGCATCCCGCGATCCCGGAGCGCCGGGCGTTCCTGCGGCTCGCCGCGGCGGCGGGAGGCGCCACGCTGCTCTCGTCCTGCACAGGGAACGGCGCGTCGAGCACCACGGGCAAGACCCCGGGAGTCCCGATCTCCCCGGGCGTTCCCACCGCGAGCGGTGTCACCAGGGCATCAGGACCCCCCAAGGCCGCCGACTGGACGGCGGTAGCCCGGGACCTGTCCGGGCCGCTGGTGCGGCCGGGCGAGGCCGACTACGCCACGGCCAAGCGCCTGTTCGACCCGCGCTTCGACTACCTTCACCCGGCCGGGATCGCGTACTGCGCCAGTCCGCACGACGTGGCGACCTGCCTGGCCTTCGTGCGCAGGCACGGCATCCCGGTGGCCGCCAGGTCCGGCGGCCACAGCTACGCGGGCTGGTCATCGACCAGCGGCCTGATCGTGGACGTGACCAGGATGGCGGGAGTGAGCGTCAGCGGCGGGACCGCGGTCGTCGGCGCCGGCACGAGGCTGATCGAGTTCTACAACGGGCTGGCGGCCTACGGCCGCGGGGTGCCCGGCGGATCCTGCCCGACGGTCGGCATCGCCGGGCTCACCCTCGGCGGCGGCGTCGGCGTGGTATCCCGGGCCTACGGGCTGACCAGCGACAACGTGCTGTCGCTTGAGATCGTCACCGCCGACGGCCGAGTCAGGACCTGCAGTCCCAGCCGCAATCCCGACCTGTACTGGGCCTGCCGCGGCGGCGGAGGCGGCAACTTCGGCGTCGTGACCTCGTTCACCTTCCGCACCCACCCGGTCGGCGAGATCATCCTGTTCTTCCTGACCTGGCCGTGGTCCCAGGCCGACCAGGTGATCGCCGGCTGGCAGTCGTGGGCGCCGCACGCCCCGGACGCGCTCTGGTCCAACTTGCACCTGGCGGCCGCGCCGGGCGGCGGCACCCCGCCCGTCGAGGTGGGCGGGACCTACCTGGGCAGCGTGGGCGACGCCTACGCCGAGCTTGAGAAGCTTTACGCGGCCGTCGGCTCGCAGCCGTCCTCGCCGTTCCTGGAGAGCACCACCTGGCTGCACGCGATGCTGGTCGAGGCGGGCTGCGCGAGCCTGACCGTGGACGAATGCCACCTGCCCACCCAGAACCCGGAGGGGCAGCTGTCCCGCGCCTCCGAGTACGCCAAGTCCGACTACTTCACCAGGCCGCTGAGCAGCGGCGGGATCGGCACCCTGCTGTCCGGGGTAGAGAACCTGCAGTGGTGAACGGCGCGCTCGGCGGGTCGGGCGGGATCGCGTTCGACGCGATGGGCGGCGCGGTCAACCGCGTCGCGCCCGCCGCGACCGCGTACGTCCACCGCAACGCGCTCTTCCAGGCCCAGTACACCACCGGCTGGACGCCGGGCGCGGCGTCCGCCGGGGTGGCCAGGCAGCACGCCTGGCAGCACGCGTTCTGGCAGTCGATGCGCCCGTACGCCAGCGGCCAGGCGTACCAGAACTACATCGACCCCGCCCTGACCAACTGGCGGCAGGCCTACTACGGCGCCAACTACGCCCGGCTCACCCGGGTCAAGGCCGCCTACGACCCGGACCGCGTCTTCACCTTCCCGCAGGCCGTCTAGCCCGGCTCCGCGTCCTTACCCGGCGGGCGTGACGGAATGCGGCGATAAGATCTGATCGTCACCGAGCCCGCCAGGGGCGGCCTGACCGGCTGGCGGCAGGCCTACTACGGCGAATTATGGGTATCCGACGCGCATAGTGTAGTTACCCTCGCGTAGGTTCCGATGGCATCCGATGCTGGGCTGGACGGAGCGGCTATCCATGACGGGCTACGAACGGGTGCGGGTCCTGCTCGTCGAAGACGACGACGGCGATGCCCTGCTGGCCACCGAGCTGCTGGACGAGGCCGGCGCCGCCGTCGCCCTGCAGCGCGCCAGGTCGCTCGCCGAAGCCGAGCTCCTGGTGGACGGCGCGGCCTGCGTGCTCCTGGATCTCGGCCTGCCTGACTCGGAGGGGCTTTATGGCCTTGGCCGGCTGCTCGCCCGCGCGCCCGAGGCGGCCATCGTCGTGCTCACCGGGATCGCCGACGAGCACCTCGGCCGGCAGGCGGTCCGGGCGGGAGCGCAGGACTACCTGGTCAAGGGCGAAGTTGCCGGGGACATGCTGCACCGGGTTATCCGGTACGCGATCGAGCGCCGGCACGCGGAGGAGGCCCAGCGGCAGCTCACGGCGGCGCGGATCCACGCCGAGGAGAACACCAGGCTCGAGCGCGGCCTGCTGCCCTCGCCCCTGCTGAGCGATCCTCGGCTGACGGTATCGGCGCGCTGCCTGCCCGGCGGCCAGCAGCGGGTGCTCGGCGGCGACTTCTACGACGTGGTGGAGGCCGCGGACGGCTGGGTGCACGCGCTGATCGGCGACGTCTGCGGGCACGGCCCGGCCGAGGCGGCGCTCGGCGTCTGCCTGCGCGTGGCCTGGCGGGCGCTGGTCCTCGCGGGCCTGCCGGCCGGGGAGATCCTGTCCATCATCCAGCAGGTGCTCGAGCACGAGCGGCAGGACGACACGATGTTCGCCACGCTGTGCATGCTGTCGGTGGAGCCGGGCCGCGGTTCCGGGTGGGTCCGTCTGGCCGGCCACCTGCCGCCGCTGCTGGTGGCGCGCACCGGGATCCAGGAGCTCGAGGCGCCGCCGTGCCCGCCGCCCGGCCTCGGCGGCGGGGCAGAGGACTGGCCGGGCACCCAATTCAAGCTGGGCGACAGCTGGTCCGTCCTGCTGTACACCGACGGGCTGATCGAGGGCCGGACCGGCCACGAGTCCGAGCGGCTCGGCAGCGAGGGGCTGATCGACCTGATCGCCAAGGCCCTGGACCCGGCCGATCCGCCCGCAGGCCCCCTGAACGACGATCAGCTGCTTGACCGGCTGGTCGACCAGGTGCGTGAGCTGAACGGGGGAGACCTGGACGATGACCTGGCCATCCTCGTGCTCGGCTGCGCGCCCCCGGGTGAGCCATGAGCGGCATCCTTACCCCGGTGCTTGGCGGCCTGGCGGGCGTCCTGCTGGTCGTCGCGGTAGTGCTCGCCGCGCGGCTGCGCCACCTGCGCCGGCAGATCAAGCAGGACCTGCTCGTGGTGCGGGATGAGCAGAACAAGCTGCAGGCCAGCGCCGAGGACCTGCGGCGGTCGAACTACGAGCTCGAGCAGTTCGCCTACCTCGCCTCGCACGACCTCCAGGAGCCGCTCAGGAAGGTGGCCAGCTTCTGCCAGCTGCTGCAGCGCCGGTACGCGGGGCAACTCGACGCCAGGGCCAATCAGTACATCGACTTCGCCGTCGACGGCGCGCGGCGCATGCAGGCGCTGATCAACGACCTGCTCGCGTTCAGCCGGGTCGGGCAGGCCGCGCCCGAGCCCTTGCTGGTCTCCAGCGACAGCGCGCTGACCCAGGCCCGGGCCAACCTGGCGGATGAGCTGGAAAAGTCGGGCGCGACGATCGAGGCCGGGCACCTGCCGCTGGTCCTGGCGGAGATGTCGCTGCTCACCGCGGTGTTCCAGAACCTGCTCAGCAACGCGCTGAAGTTCGCGGGCGAGGGGCCGCCGCGCATCGTCGTCACGGCCCGCCGGCAGGAGCCGTTCTGGCTGTTCTCGTTCACCGACTACGGCCTGGGAATCGACCCGCAGTACGCGGAGCGCATCTTCGTGCTCTTCCAGCGCCTCAACGACCGCAGCTACGCGGGCACCGGCATCGGCCTGGCCATGTGCCGGAAGATCATCGAGAACTTCGGCGGCCGGATCTGGCTCGACACGACCGCGCACGAGGGCACCCGGTTCTGCTTCACCCTGCTCATGCCGGCCGAAGACGCAGCGGAGGAGCTGGCCCCCGGACCGTCCACGGCAATGCTTCCCGAGCGTAAGGACACCTATGGCTGACCGCGACGACATGAACGGGATTGACGTGCTCCTTGTGGAGGACGACGAGGGGGACGCGCTCATCATCAGGGAGGCCTTCGAGTACTACAAGATCCGTAACCAGCTGAACGTCGTGACCGACGGCGAGGCGGCCATGCAGTTCCTCCGACAGGTCGGCCCCTACGCGGGCATGCCGCGTCCTGGGCTGATCCTGCTCGACGTCAACCTGCCGCGCCGCAGCGGCCTGGAGGTGCTCGCCGAGGTGAAGCAGGACCCGGACCTGCTCGTCATCCCGGTGGTCATGCTGACCACCTCGCGGGCCGAGGAGGACATCCTGCGCAGCTACGCGCTGCACGCCAACGCGTTCGTGACCAAGCCGGTCGACTTCGAGCATTTCATCGACGCGATCAGGCAGATCGACGACTTCTTCCTGACCCTGGTCCGCCTGCCCCGCTGACCCGCCGGGCTCCTGACCCGCCGGGCTCCTGCCCGCCGGCCCCGCCGCCCCCGCGCCCCCCACCGCCCGGCTGTAGGATCTGAGCGCCCAAAGGACTCGGAGGGAACTCGATGTACGACGCGATGCTGGCCGAGACCGTCACCATCCGCGGTGCTGGCGGTGACGAGATCGAGGCTTACCTGGCCAGGCCCATGCGAGAGGGACCGCTCGGCGGCGTGGTGGTGATCCACCACATGCCCGGCTACGACGAGCCGACCAAGGAAATCGCGCGAACGTTCGCCGCCCACGGCTACAACGCGGTCATGCCGAACCTGTATGACCGCGACGCGCCGGGGGCCAGCCCGGACGACGCCGCCGCGGCCGCCCGCGCCAAGGGCGGTGTGCCCGACGACCGCCTGGTCGGCGACGTGGCGGGCGCCGCGGCCTACCTGCGCGGGCTGTCCTCGTCCAACGGCAAGGTCGGCGTGATCGGGTACTGCTCAGGCGGCCGCCAGTCGGTCCTGGCCGCGTGCAGCCTGCCGCTCGACGCGGCCGTCGACTGCTACGGCGCGTTCGTCGTCGGCACCCCGCCCGAGGGCATGCCGCTGAGGGTCGGCCCCATCAAGCACCTCATCAAGGACCTGTCCTGCCCGCTGCTCGGCCTGTTCGGCGCGGATGACCAGTACCCCTCGCCTGACCAGGTGGCCGAGCTCGAGCAGGAGCTCAAGGACCAGGGCAAGACCTACGAGTTCCACTCCTACCCGGGCGCGGGCCACGCGTTCTTCTCGGTGAACCGCACCGCCTACCGCCCCGAAGCCGCCATGGACGGCTGGTCGCAGATCTGGACCTGGTTTGACCGCTACCTGTCCTGAACCATCAATGCCCGCCTGCAAGGGTGCCACGCATTGCTGCAAAGAATACTGGAACTTGCTGGAATTAGCTGGAATCTGCTACAGTCTCGCCCGTGACCGAGTACGTGGAGTCGCTGGAGCGGCGCATCGGCAGGTTGCGGACAGCGGTGCGTGAGGCGGTTCTGGTTGGCGACCGGGAGCGCGCCGCTGCACTGCGCCACGACCTGCGCCGAGCCGAGCAGGATTGGGAAGACGCGCTCGCCCAGGCCGAGCTTGAGGCAGGTCCGGCGCAGGCCACCTCGTCCGGTTCAGCCCAGTCGGCCACCGAGCCCGGCCCAGGCCTGAGCGACGCCCGCGAGCCAGCGCCGCTGCTGCCGCTGCGCGAGCAGGTGCACCAGGCGCTGAGCCTGCTCACCGTCCCGGCCGCGCCCAGGCTGATCGCCACGGTGCACGAGGCGTTCTTCGCTGGCACGTTCGCCACGGCCCGGCTGACTAGCCTCAAGCGAGACGAGGAACGCTCGTTCCGTTCCGCGCCGTTCGCCCGGCCGTATTACATCTGCGCCGCGCTGACCGCCGACCTGCTGGCGCCTGCCCGTGGCCTGCTGGCCATATCTACCTGGCCGATGGAACGCCGTGTCATCGGATCGCTGTCCCCGCGCGTCGACTTCCTGACGGCGGCGATCAGGGTCGCCGAAGCCATCGAGCGGCTTCCCGGCCCGGTTCCCGCCACCCGCAGGCTGCTGTGGCGGTTCGCGGCCAGCATCCCGGGGGTCGCGGCGGCCGCGGTCCAGCTGGACCCGCACACTGTCAGGCAGGCCGCCGCCGCCGAACTCGACGTCCACCAGGCCGCCGACCAGCACGTGAGGCAGACTGCCGCACAGCGCGCACGCGCGCAGCTCGATGACGCGCAGCAACTGTTCGGCACCCGCATCCAGCTAGCGCCACAGATAGACCGAAGGAGAGGAAGTTGACCGCCGTCGAAGCCCGGCTGGCCCGCCTCCGCGGCCGGTCCCTGCCGCACAGCCACAACGCACGCACGATCGCCGCGCTGGCCAGCAACCCGGGCTGCGCGCGGCGCGCCATCCTGGACGCGGCCGGGGCGGACAAGCAGCGGCTCGCCGCGTACGCCGGGTTCTCCGCGCCGTTCGGCCAGTCCAGGTTCGCGCTGGCCAGGGGGAACGCGTTCGAGGCCCAGGTGAAGGCCGATGGGGCGGCGCAGCTGCTTACCCTGCTCCGCACCCACCTGAACCTGCCGATCCCCGAGGCGCACTACGACGATCTCGGTGAGGTCGGCGGAAATGCGAGCCTGGACCTGCGGCACGCCAGGACGAGGACGCTGCTAGCCCGGGCGGCTGCGTCGCAAGACGAGGCGGGGACGATGTTCGACCACCCGCTGCTCCGCCTGGAGGTCGGCGGTCGGCACGCCTTCCTGGAGCCGGACCTGATCGCGTTCCAGCTGCACGGCAGGTTCCACGTCATCGAGATCAAGTCCTTCGCCGTCATCGACGGCCAGGCGGACGGGGACAAGGTGGCGGCCGCCGCGATCCAGTCCGCAGTCTACGTCCTCGCCCTCCGCGACGCCCTAGCCGAGCAGCACGTTCCTCCGGAGGCGGTCAGCCACGAGACCATCCTGGTCTGCCCGGAGAACTTCTCCAACCGCCCCGTCGCCACGACGCTCGACGTGCGCAAGCAGCTCACCGTCCTGCGCCGCCAGCTGTCCCGGATGGCCAGGATCGCGGACCTGCTCGACCTGCTCCCGCCCGACCTGACCTTCGACCTGGACCCCGACAGCAACGGCGTCCCCGGGCGCAGACCCGTCGAACTGGCCGCCGCGATCCGCCAGGTCGAGGCCAGGTACGCGCCGGAGTGCCTGAGCACCTGCGAGATGTGCTTCTTCTGCCGGGACGAAGCCCGGGGCTGCACGGCGGCGCTCGGTCGCGACGCCCGCGAGGAACTCGGCGGCGTCGAGCACGTCCAGACCGTCCTCCGGCTGGCCGGCCGTATCGACCGCCCCGCCCCGGGGACCGACCTCGCCGAGGCGGCGGCCCTGCTCCGCCAGGCGGCCCGGCTCCGCGCCGAAGCCCTGCGGGAGGCGGTATGAGTACGTTAACATCACTGGCCCGCGCCATGGCCGCGGCCAGCGGGACCGCGCAGCCGGCCTGCACCGTCCGCCACGTGCACCTCAGTCCGCGCCCGCTGGTGTTCATCCCGCTGGCCCTGGCCGGCGAGGCCAACGCCCCCCTCGCCGCGCTGGTCGGCGACGACCCCGCGGCACCGAACCTGCTCGTCGTCCCCGAGCCGCGTGACCGCGACCTGCGCTTCGCCTTCGCCGCCGACCTCGCGGCCGTGGTCCTGCGCTACACAGCAAGCTACTGCGCCGATCAGGAGCCGACCGGCGGCCGCGACCCTGGCCTTCGCTACGCCGACGCGCCGCAGCTCCTGGTCCCCAACCCGGCCGGGATCGCCTTCACCCGCCTGCTCGGCCGCTCTACCCGCTTCCGCCGGGCCGAGGGGCCGTACGCCGTCGCGGAGTCCGTGCCCGTCCTCGGCCGCTGGCTGACCTTCTTCGCCGATCGGACGGAAAGCCCCGCCTCCTCGCTCATGCTGGCCGCGACCGATGCGCTGTCGGCGCACTGGGCCACCGGGCAGAGCCCGGCCGAAGACCGCAACCTCGCGGTGCTGCTCGGCTGGATCGACCCGCCGCCCGGCATGAGCGGCGCGCAGGCGGCCGCCCTGGCCGAGGATCCGCTGCTCTGCCCGCCGGCCGGCCCCGCCACCGACCCCACGTTCGACAACGAGGTCCTCGACCAGCGGATTCTCGCCGTCCGGACGGCCAGGCTCACCGGCGGCGGGCGGGCCTACCAGCGCGCGGAAGCCGCCCTCACCGACGCGCTGGCCACCCAGCTGACGCCCACCTGGACCCTCATGTGGCGGGCGGCGGAACTGCTACGCGGGCTCCCCGAGGCAGCGCACGTCCGCAGGCGGTGGGACGCCGACAAGGACGCCTTCACCTGGCACGCCGGGCACATCAGGGAGGGCGGGCCGCCGCAGCCGCGGCGCGACGGGGCGGTCTCCGCCGCCGGCCGCCTGGCCAACACCGAACGCGTGCAGGAGATGGTCGCGGCTCAGCGCGCGTTCGACGACCCGCTGGTCATGGCCGAATACCGGATGACCGGCGAGGCGTTCGCCGGCCGGGTGGCCGCCGCCGAGCCGGATCGCGTCGACGCCACCGGCCGAAGGCGCGTTCTGCGCCCCCGCGTCACCGTCGAGACCGGCGACGCGGTGCTCGCCGAGCCCGGTGCCACGCTCACCTCACCCGCCCGCCCGAGCCAGAAGGCCCGCGTGATAGCCGTCACCGAGGCCAATGGCCGCACCCGGGTCCTCCTGGAGCTGCAGGGCGGCATGGGCCGCGCGCTGACGCCCGAGCCCGGCAGCGTCGCGGCCGTCGGCGAGCCGGTGTGCTACGCCGCGTTCGGCGACGGCTACCAGCCGCCCCCGGCGTTCCCCGCGTCCGAGGACACCCCGTGGACGCACGGCGGCCCTCCGCCGCGGTACGTCCCGGCCGACGAAGACGCCCGAGAGGACTGGTCGTGACCAGCGCCGCCGAACTCGCCGAGCAGGCCACGGCGACCATCCTGGGCGGCCTGGCCGGTGCCCGGCGCGGGCTGGTCGTGGACTCCCCGCCAGGGGCCGGCAAGTCGACGCTCGTCGTGCGCGCCGCCGCCAGGCTCGCCGACGCCGGCGAGCCAGTCATGGTCGTCGCGCAGACCAACGAGCAGGTCGACGACCTCACCGACCGGCTGGCCGCCGAACGGCCGCGGCTGGCGATCGGCCGCCTGGCCGGGATCGAGTACACCCCCGCGCAGCGCGTGGTCAGGCACCAGGACGTCACGCTGTCCACGAGGCTGGCCGACCTGGTCGGCTGCCCGGTCGTGCTCAGCACGGCGCACAAGTGGGCCACGGTCCGCGGTGCCCCGGCCTGGCCGTGGGCGATCGTGGACGAGGCCTACCAGATGCGTTCGGACCTGCTGCTGCGCGTCGCCGGCCTGTTCGATCGTGCCCTGTTCGTCGGCGACCCCGGCCAGCTCGACCCGTTCTCCGCGGTGCAGACGGAGCGCTGGGCGGGCCTGTCCTGGGACCCGATGCAGAGCGCGGTCGCCGTCCTGCTGCGTCACAACCCGGACATGCCGGTGTACACGCTGCCGGTTTCCTGGCGGCTGCCCGCGTCGGCCGCCCCGGTGGTGTCCGAGGCGTTCTACCCGTTCACCGGCTTTCGCTCCGCCACCGGGCCGGGGGAGCGCCGGGTGGCGTTCAGCACCAGCCCGTTCGGCAGAAATGCCCTCGACGTGACCCTGGAGACCGCCTCCTCTTCCGGCTGGGCACTCTACGAGCTCCCGGCCAGGCACACCGTCCGCACCGACGCCGAGGCGGTCGCCGCCTGCGCCGCCCTGGCCGCGCGCATCGTGCAGCGCGGTGCCGTTGCTCATTCTCCCGAACGAGCGGTGGCGCACGTCCCGGTCACCGGCACCCGGGTCGCGGTGGGGACCGCCCACCGGGACCAGGCCCAGGCGATCCGCGCGGTCCTGCGGGACGGCGGCCTGCCCGGCGTCACGGTCGACACCGCGAACCGGCTGCAGGGCCGGGAGTTCGACATCGTCGTCGTGCTGCACCCGCTGTCCGGCCGCCGCGACGCCACCGCGTTCCACCTGGAGGCCGGGCGCCTGTGCGTGCTCACCACAAGGCACCGCCACGCCTGCATCGTCGTGGCCCGGGCCGGCATCCCCGAGCTGCTCGACGCCCACCCCTCCACCGAGCCCGTCCACCTGAACGTCCCGGTCAAGTTCCCCGACGGCTGGGAAGCCAACCAGTCCCTCCTGGCCCACCTGTCCCAGTACAAGGTCCGTGCGGCATGACGGCGTCACGGCCTTGTCCCACATCCTCACCAGCCTCCCGGTGTGGCGGCTGCGCCTTCCCCGAGCAGCGTGCCGACATGAACATTCCAGCGGCGTGCGACCGGCGCGAGCGCTCGCTCGGCTTGGTGGGGGTCGACCAATCCGGTCGCGATGGCTTCCCGCACGAGCTGGCCCACATGCCCCGGGTCGCCCTCGCCGTGATCGAGGATCCACGCCGCGGCGTCGGCCGGTTCCTGGACCGGCAGGTCGCCGGCCACCCGCCACGGCACCGCGCCGATGTCACGGCGCAGGTGCAGCCGGACATCCGGGTCCCTGGTCTGGGTGCGCCGGAACACGATGAACTCATACCCGCGTTCGGGCACATCCCCGATGCCGTACACGGCCGCCGCGCTGGCGCCCGCCACGATCGCGTCAGGCTCGGTGAGCCGATCCCACGCTTCCCGCCCAGGCGCAAGCCGCAGCCACGCGGCGTAGATCTCGTCGTTCGCGCGCACCCCGGCCCCTACGACCCGGTACAGGCCATGCCCCGCCCGCTCGAGCCAGCCGCCACGGACCGCGCGCCGCAGGTCATCGTCATCCGCCCCGGCCGCAACCGCCTGCGCCCGGGTGATGAACCCCCGTTGCCCTGCGGCGATGTCCCCGAGTGCGGCGGTGAACTGGGCACGCATGAGTGCAACGTTACTTCAAAAATGGGGAATAAGACCATCTTTGAAGTGCCGCTGCCAAAATGCTGCGCTGAAACTGAGCTTTATGTCACGGTATGTAGCATGAATACTCCGGGCAGTGCTAGAGCCCGTCAGCAGTCACTACGCGCTCACGCCCGCAACGCGGCAGCGCAGGATCCGGCCTACAGCGCCCAGGAACGACTTCGCTTCTTCGCCTTTTCGCGTTTCCTGGCCAGGATCTTCGCCGAACAGCCTGATGATTGGGCGCTCAAGGGGGCAGGCGCACTGCTGGCGCGAATTCCCGTGGCTCGTGCGAGCAACGACCTCGATCTGGTTGCCCGTGAGAGTCTGGAACTGGTCGGGGATCGGCTAGGGCAGGCTGCCGCTGTTGATCTGGATGACGATCTCACCTTCACCATCGCTGCTGGGTCACGCCCGATCACTGGGAACAATCGCGGCCTGCGGTTCACCACTGAGGCCCGCATAGGACCGTACCGGCTGGCCACGTTCAGGGTGGACGTCGTGGTCGACTGGACGAACACGAGGCCGCTTGACGCCGTCCCTCCCGCGACGCCGATCCCGGCGGTGGCACACGCCGGACCGCTGTGGCGCGTCTATCCGATCGCAGACCACCTCGCCGACAAGGTTTGTGCCACCTACGAGTATGTCGACGCCGCAAGGAGTACGCGGTTTCACGACCTCGTTGACATCGCGCTCATCGCCTGCAACCTAACCCTCCATGCCGCCGACCTCGCCTCAGCGCTGGAGAGCGAGAGCCGGCGCCGTGGTATCGCGCTGCCGCACGGGTACCTGCCGCCAGACCAGTTGATGTGGGAGAGAGGCTTCACCCGGCTACGGCGGGCGGCCGGCCCCCTCGGCGCCAAATGGCCTTCCTACACGGAGGCGGTGGCCGTAGCGAAAGCCCTGCTCGATCCGGTGCTCGCGAACGAACGCCGCGACGGCATCTGGGATCCAGCGAAACGCCAATGGACCGACGTGCACCCCGGGCCGGGTGCGCAATGAAGCTAGTAACGGGGAACTCTGGGGGCCAGCCTCTCCTCGGTGCCGACCCCAGAGGGCAACTGGATGGACCATCACAGGATTCGCGGACTTCCTTCGCTGGCACCTCCACCGGCAATCACGGCTACTGATCGGAAACGACAACCGACCGAAACGAGGAGTTCTCATGTCGATGACTTACGACGAACTACGAGATGGCGTGGCAGGCGACGCCGTCGGCGTCAGATGCCGGACCGTCCTGCAGCCGCTCGGCGGGCCGGGAGACAAGGTGTTCCCCCCGACCTATAGTGTCCCGGAAAACGCCGAAACCAGATACGCGACCGAGGACCGTTACGTCCCCTCCGCGGAAGGCAGCGGAGGCTCGATTGCCAAGTCCGTGGTGCTCGATTCCGTGGCCTCCCAGGCCAACCGGCTCGAGCTTGCGCTGCTTGACGCTATCCGGCGGACCGACCTCCTGGCCCCGGTAACCTCTGTCGACTTCACCCAGATCCCCGACTTGGCTGGACTCGACCGGATCAGCGACTATGAAGCACCGCACCGGATCTTCGACGCACTGCTACGTGACAGCTATGACGGAGAGCACCTCTTCCGCAATGGGCCCACGGGAAGAGCAATCACGGAGGCTCGCCCCCGAGACGCGGCAGGCCTCTACCACCACAGCCCGCATACGCTCGTGTTTGGCGGCTGGGATTCTACGGGTCCGCGCGGCGGGCTGGGCGCGAAGTACGAGCGAGCCATCACCTCTGAGATCGTGGCCCTGGGAATCGAAGTGGGGGTGCGGACAGCATCTCGCATCGATCCGGTCGGGATCGAGCTCCGCGCAGGCCGTCTCTATCAGGCGCCTGACGGAACATGGACGCTTGACGAGAACGAAGCGGCACGGGACGCCGCCGGCAAGCCCAAGCTGCTCGGTGCCAAAGATGGCGGCGGGCAAGGAGGACGTGAGGCCGGCCGCCCCTCGCAGGCCAACCTCGGTAACGTCACGCCATCGATCGATCCCAAGGCCGGCGGGGTCACGGCCCGGGAGATCGTCGGAACGACCGTCCTGTCGTTCATCCAGCTCCGGCGTCTTCGGTTCCCGACCCGGCCAGATGGCTCGCTTCTCGATGGACAGCGCAGTCAGGCCGAGCTTGCGGCGCGGGCGGCCCTTGCCGCCCTAGGCCTGACCGCCGCCGCGCTGGCCTTCGAAGAGGGCTTCGACCTACGCTCCCGTTGCGTGCTGATCTGCAAAGAACCTGTGACTTTCGAGCTGGTGGCCCGCGACGGCACGACGACCCCATTCGACCTGACAAGCGCCGACGCGCTGGAACTGGTAACGGAGGCTGCCGACCATGCAGCCCAAGCAGGTCTGCCCTGGCGCACCGGCGAGTTGACCCTTCGTCCGGCCGACCGGCTGATCGCGCTGATCCGGCGCAGCCAGCAGCTGGCGGAAGCCGGAGAGGCGGCTAACGCGTAATGTTCGCCATCACTATGGAACTGTTGTCCGGCCGCTACACGGCGACGCAGTTCAACGATCGCAGCAGACCGGAGTGGCCACCGCACCCGGCACGTCTCTTCTCGGCCATGGTAGCCGCCTGGGCCGACAACGACGACCCCGATCCGGCCGAGCGGAGCGCCCTGCGTTGGCTTGAAGCACAGGACCCGCCATACATACATTGCGGCGAGGAACACCGCCGCAGCGTGGTGACGCACTTCGTTCCAGTGAACGATCCCACCGCGCTCACACCCGGCGTCTCGCGTACCTACGCGATGACAGCCGAAGCGCGTCTCGCGGTTCACGAGGCGGAGCGCTCCGGCGACCAGCGGGCGGTTCAGCGTGCACGGGCAGCGCTCGCCAAGACCGATGCCAGGGCCATCGCGGACGCCGCCCGAGCCGGAAGGCCGACCGGACGCGAGACCTCCTCCGTGGCAGCCGGAGTACTCGAGATACTCCCCGAACACCGGGGGAAGCAGGGCCGGACCTATCCCACTGTTCTCCCGGACCAGACCACGGTCTCGTTTCTGTGGCCCGACGGCGAGCCCGGTGAAGAGCAACGGGCTGTCCTTGACGCCCTGCTTGGCCGTGTCGCGCGCATCGGCCACTCGTCAACTCTCGTCAGTTGCCGGTGCGTCGATGGCGGGCCACCACCCACCTGGGCTCCCGGTCGCGGCGGGACAGGAACCCGGTTGCGTGTGCCGCGTGCCGGACTATCCGATCGCCTTGAGCAGGCCTTCGCTTCCCATCACGGCGAGGAGCCGCGCACGCTTCCGGCCGGGATGACTGACTACCATCGCCCGGGCAGCCCTCAGCCGAGTCCGCTCGTCCCGCTACTCGGCGGCGACTGGTATGTCCTCGGCATAGTCGGGCGGCATGTCCCGTCTGCGGTCCAGGCCCTCGCCATTGCCCGTGCCATCCGGAACTCCTTGCTCGCCCACGGTGAGCAGCCATCACCGGAAATCCTTTCCGGACATCAGCGGTCAGCCAGCGCGAACGAGACCACGCCGCCACTCGATCGGCCGCACCTGGCGGTGGCGCCGCTGATCAATGTCGGGAGCCCGTACAGCGACGGAGCCGTATTCGGGATCGCGCTCATCCTGCCGACAGACTGTCCAGACGAAGACCGGGCCGCGGTCGAGGACGCTGTGCGGTCGTGGTCGCTCGCCGGATTCGAGTTGCTACTTCCAGCTCGTCCCAACGGTAAGCCTGTCCGGCTGAAACTCGAATACCTCGGTGTCGACCGAGCGGACGACGCGCCGGACTGGCTTGATGCGGCACTCGCGCCCCGGCGTAGGACCACCACCCGCGACTACTGGTGCAGACCCGCCCGTCGATGGATGACCGTCACTCCCATCGCCCTCGATCGATTTCCCGGCAACCTCCGCGGTCGGCAGCCGGGGGCACGCGAACGAGCCGAGGCGGAAGCTGCCGCCTCGATCGCCCGTGCCTGCGTCTTCGCCGGCCTCGCGAAGGAGCCCGGCGAGGTCCGCGTCACTATCCGGCTGGATGCCCCCCTGACGGGCACTCCGGCGAGCCCGTCAGGTCGGTGCCGCCCCGGTTCCCGCCAGTTTCCCGGATATCAGACGGGAAGGGGAACACCACGTGCATGCGTGCACGCCGAGATCGAGTTCGCTGAGCCGGTCCGAGGACCTGTCCTTGTCGGAGCCGGACGGTATCTCGGCTACGGATTGTGCCTTCCACGTGAGTCGTGGAAAGGAACGAAATGATCACCGAGCTGAATGCCACCCACTTTCCCGCGTTCTTCGCCGCTGTAAACGCCGTTCCGGGATCACCCGACGAGCCACCCGTCCCATTTCCGTGGCAGCAGGAGCTGCTGGACCGTGTCGCATCGACCGGACGCTGGCCAGACCTGCTCGACCTCCCTACTGCGGCGGGCAAGACAGCCGTCATTGACATCGCGGTCTTCCTCATGGCGATCCGCGACGACATGCCTCGCCGGGTCGTGTTCGTGATCGACCGGCGGGTGGTTGTCCATCAGGCCGCCGTACGCGCTCAACGCCTGTCGGAACGGCTGCGGACCAGCGACGATCCGGTCGTCGAAACCGTCGCCGAGCGGCTTCGTCGGCTTGCCGTACCGCTGGATGATTCGAGCGGCTTCCCACTCCAATGGGCTGAACTCCGCGGCGGCATCGTTCGGGACGAGTCATGGGCACTTCGTCCGGACCTCCCGGCGATTCTCGTCTCGACCGTCGACCAGGTTGGCTCACGCCTGCTCTTCCGCGGATACGGAATCAGTGGCGGCATGCGCCCAGTGCATGCAGGCCTGCTCGCAAACGACGCCCTGTTCCTGCTCGACGAGGTTCACCTGGCCAGGCCATTCGCCGACACACTCGGCGCGATCGCCGGCCGTTACCGGCCTGCGGCCGAGACATGCCTGCCGGATCGTTGGCAGGTGGTCGAGCTGTCGGCGACACCGGGTTCGCCAGTGCCGGGTCGGTCCGTGCACAGCCTCAGCGATCGTGACCGAGATCCCGCTGTCGCGCCCGTGCTGGCGCGGCGAGTCTCGGCGCGCAAGCTAGCAATCAAACGCGAGGTTAAGAACAAGGGTAAGGGTGGCTCCGAATCGCGCGAAGTAATGGCGAAGGACGCCGCCGACTGCGCCTGCTCGATCATTCACACTGGGCAGCACAAGGTAATCGGCGTGGTCCTCAACCGGGTCGACACTGCTCGCGGCGTCTACGGCCTGCTAGCCGACGATCCCGCTTTTGACTGCTACCTGATCACGGGACGTATGCGCCCCTTCGATCGCGATGACCTGCTCGATCAGATCACGGCACGCATCAGTACCGGTCGGACACGCCGGACTGACGACGTGCCCCTCGTCATCGTTGCGACCCAGTTGATCGAGGCGGGCGCCGACTTCGATTTCGACGCCCTCGTCACTGAGTGCGCCAGCTTCGACGCGCTGAAGCAGCGGTTCGGGCGCGTCGATCGTGACGGTGAGCTCAGCGCCAACGACACGCCGTCCAGGTCGGTGATCCTGGCTGTTCCAGGGGAAATGAAGGAAGGCGTTGCCGATCCGGTTTACGGTTCGGCGCTGGCCAAGACGTGGGCATGGCTACCGGTCGGCGAGTTTGACTTTGCTCGGCAGCAGCCCGGACCAGATTCGGGTTCGGAACTCCTGGCCCCGAACCCGCAGGCTCCGCTCCTTCTGCCAAGCCATCTCGATCGGTGGGTGCAGACGTCGCCTGTCCCCGACGCTGATCCGGAAATAGCCGCATGGTTGCACGGGACGACGGACAGCACGGCAGACGTCAACCTGATCTGGAGGGCCGACCTGATCGAGGGACTGCTGACGGAGCAGAACAGCCAACTGGCGGTGACCTTGGTGAGCGCTTGCGGACCAGGGTCCGGCGAGGCCATGTCCGTGCCCATACGAGCTGTCCGGGCCTGGCTCGCCCTCCCCGCCAGCGGTGATCCGCAGGCGCCGCACGTGGAAGTCGCAGACATCGAAGGGGCAGTCACGGACGGAAGTGCCGGCGAACGGCTGGCAGGCGACAGACCCGTCAGGCCCGTGCTTCGGTGGCGTGGCGATGAGAGTTCGATCGCGCGGCAGGTAGGCCACATCCGCCCGGGAGATACCTTGGTCGTGCCCGCCACCTACGGAGGTATCAAGGGTGGCAACTGGGCTCCGGCCAGCGCAGACCCAGTGATCGACCTTGGTCACAGAGTCCAGGCCGAGCAACGTTTGCGAGCGACATTGCGCCTTCACCCTGCCGTGCTCTCGGACGCGGCTGATAGCCTTCCCATGCTGCCGCTGCCGAGTGCCGTCGACGCCGAGCCAGACGGCGACGACGGCACGGCGGTCAATGATTGGCTGGGCGCAGCGCAGGCGATGCGCGATGGCGGCGATGATCTCACCAGCCGGATCATTCGTGCCCTGCATGACGATAGGAGGCGAGTCGTCATGCGGGTAGCCATCGACTCGACCCCTGATGGGCCACCGTCGGCGGCCTTCGTCGTTACCTCCAGGCGAAAACTGCCGCTTCCTGTGAAGCCGGAGGAGTCGGCGGAGGACAACATCGACTCCGAACCCGAGACGAGCTCGTTTACCGGGGTTCCTGTTCCTCTTTTGGACCACCTATACGACGTGGAGGCATGGGCGCGGAATCTTGCCGAGAAGTGCGGCCTTCCCCGGAACCTCATTGATGACCTTGGCCTGGCCGGCCGTCTCCACGATCTCGGCAAGGCTGACCCGAGGTTCCAGAGAATGCTCTGTGCTGGACGCATTGCCGGCGACGCGCTACTGGCGAAGTCGGGCATCACAGCTAGCGAGCGCGCCGAGCGAGAGCGGGCCAGGAGGGAAGCAGGCTATCCCCAAGGTGGCCGCCACGAATTGCTCAGCGTAGCCATGGCGCAGGGCTGTTCGGCCCTGGCCAACTCGGCCAGCGACTGGGAGCTGGTCCTGCACCTGGTAGCCAGCCACCATGGATATTGTCGGCCGTTCGCCCCCGTCGTCCACGATCATCGCCCGCCCAACGTCACCGTCCCTCTTGGTGACCTGTGGCTGGAGCACTCAACCGCGACAGGGATGGAACGCGTCGATTCCGGCGTCGCGGACCGTTTCTGGCTCCTAGTGCGCCGCTACGGTTGGTTCGGACTGGCATGGCTGGAGTGCATCCTGCGCCTAGCCGACCACAGAGCAAGCTCCAGCGAGCAGCTCGGCAGAAAGATGCCTGAGTTGGAGGTCGCGCGATGAAAGAGATGGCTCTTCTCGCCCTCGAAGGAACGAACCCGCTCGGGTACCTTGCCGCACTCGGGGCGCTCGACGCGCTGACGCGCAAGGTAGACGGTGCGACACTTCGCTGGACGGACGAACTGGTGCCGCACGCGATTGTCGGTGGTGTCGGTGATCTCGACACGCTCATAGATGCGCTCGACCGCGACCGGGAGGAGTGGACCGGCAGCGCGTTGCTCGGCTTTCCAAGGGAGTCACCTCTGCCGGACGCCAAACCCGACCAGCTGAAGCTGCGGGGATGGTTCGAAGCCGTATCGATGGAAGGCGGTCACGCCGCCTCCGATCACCTCTGTGCCCTCGTGGCCGAGGACGCCCTCGACGGCAAGCGGAACGCCAAGCCGACGCACTTGCACTTCACCGCCGGACAGCAGCAGTTCCTGGAGATGGTCCGGACGCTTGCGTCCAGCGTCGACCGGGCCCGGCTGACTGAAGCAGTACGCGGCCCGTGGGCATACGACAGCTCCCTGCCGTCACTGTCCTGGGATTCTCGAGGAGAACGGGTGTACGCGGTTCGAGCGAATAACCCATCCACCGAGAAGCGCCTTGGCGTGCCCGGAGCCGACTGGCTGGCATTCCGCGGGCTGGTGTTCTATCCCGTGACACGGACGGCCACTGGATCTTTGCGAACGACAGCATGCGACAGCGACTGGAAGCGCAGTGCCTTCCGGTGGCCCCTCTGGGCGGTACCAGCGAGTCGCGAAATCGTTGCATCCCTCGTGGCCGACAGGACGTTGGTATCCCAGGGAGCCGATATTCGGGTAGATAACCTCGCCCCGCGCGGCATCTTCTGCGTGTTGCAGGCGCCAATCCGCCGGACCGACCAGGGTGGATATGGGAGTTTCGGCGCCTCAGAAGTTCTCGCAGCAGGCTCTTTACGGGCACGCCGTTGACGACGTCCATAGCCGGTCCAGCGGCATGACGTGCAGCCGGTCCTCGTAGGTGTACGAGCGCTGGCCGAGGTTCAGCAGCACTCCGCCGACGAAGCCTGTGCCGAGCCTGTCCCGAAGCAGGCGAAGCCCGCGGAAGTCGGAGTCCGTGATCGTCGCCGATGCCTTGACCTCGACTCCGGCGATCTTTCCCACGGCGCTCTCCACGATGAGGTCCACCTCGTGGCCGTCCCTTGTCCTGAAGTGGGCGCAGCGCACCGGTATAAAGGACCATCCCGCCTGCTTGATCAGCTCGTTGACGGCGAATGTCTCGACCAGATGGCCGAACTCGGTGAGCATGCTCGGGTCGCGGGCGCCAAGCCTGGAGTCGTTGATCCCGAGCAGATATGCCGCCAACCCGCTGTCCACCATGTGAACCTTGGCTCCAGGTAGTGCGCGGTCCGAGAATGCGGAAGTTGACGGCCTGATTATATCGAAGCTGTCGTATCTTTTATGCGCAGATTGTCGGCGACGAAGACCCCGAACTAGAGCCAGCCGTTAGGTGCTAACGCAGCGTTGAAGAACGTACGGTGATCCGAGTACAATGGAATATACTGGAAATTACTGGAGCAGGTATGGTCGCAGTCACGGGCGAAGTTACTGCCTGTCGGGCAGGCAGGTCCGACAGTGCCGTTTCAACCTCTGCGCGTTGGAAGCGAGAACCCGTCAGGCGGCATGAGCGGCTGGGAGGGGATATGACGATCACCGGGGTGCCGGAGCTGGTGCCCGCGCGGATGCTCAATGAGTATGCCTACTGCCCCCGTCTGTTCTTCCTCGAGTGGGTCGATCAGCTGTGGGCCTCGAGCTACGACACCGCGGAGGGAGACCGGCAGCACCGTCGCGTGGACGCGGGCGGCGGGGCTGCCCCGCTGCCCGCCGAGGGTGAGGTGAAGGCGGCGCGTTCGGTGGAGCTGTCCAGTGAGACGCTCGGCATCATCGCGCAACTCGACCTGCTCGAAGGAGCGGACGGGGGCGTCGTGCCGGTCGACACCAAGAAAGGTCGGCCCTCGCGGGACGGCGGACCGTGGGAGGCGGACGCGGTGCAGGTATGCGCCCAGGTCCTCCTGCTGCGCGAGCACGGCTACCGGGCAGACCGGGGAGAGATCTTTTACGCGGAGACCCGGCAGCGCGTGCCGGTAGAGGTGACGCCGGACCTGGTGACGCGCACCTTGCAGGTCGTCAGCGAGGCACGGGCGACCGCGACCCGCCTGGCCCCGCCTCCGCCGTTGCGGTCGAGCCCGAAGTGCCCGCGCTGCTCGCTGGCGGGCATCTGCCTGCCCGACGAGGTGAACGTGCTCTCGGCGCGGCAGGGCAGCCGCCCACGGCGGCTGATCGCCGCCGACTCCGATGCGGTGCCGCTGTATGTGGCCGAGCCGGGCTCGGTCGTGGGCATCGACGGCGGGCGGCTGACGGTCTCGAAGTACCGCGAGCTGCTGGCCAGCGTCCGCCTGATCGACGTCCTGCATGTCTGCGCGTACGGGAACGTGCAGGTCACCGCCCAGGCCATGCGGGCCCTGTTCGAGCGAGAAGTCGAGGTCTTTCACTTCTCCTACGGCGGCTGGCTGCTGGGGCTGAGTGCCGGCCTGCCGAGCAAGAACGTTATGCTCCGCGTCCGGCAGACCACCGCTGCGGCGCGAGGACAGCTCGACGACCCGCGGCGGATGATCGCAGGCAAGATCAGGAATTGTCGCGTGCTGCTGCGCCGTCACGGGGACGACGCGATGACACGACGCGTCGCCCAGCTCGCGGCGCTGGCAGAACAGGCCGAACAGGCCGGGGATGCCGCCTCATTGCTTGGCATCGAGGGCACCGCGGCGCGCCTTTACTTCGAGGCCTTCCCCTCGCTGCTGACCGGGGCGGCCCGCCTGTCGGGCCCGAGCTTCACCGGGCTGCGCAACCGCCGCCCGCCGACCGACGCGGTCAACTGCCTGCTGTCCTTCTGCTACGGCTTGCTGACCAAGGAGCTGCTGGCGGCCTGCCTGGCGGTGGGTTTCGACCCCTATATCGGGCTGTACCACCGCCCGCGGTTCGGACGCCCTGCCCTCGCTTTGGACTTGGCTGAGGAGTTCCGCCCCCTGCTCGCCGATTCCACCGTGCTCACCTGCGTGAACAACCGTGAGATCGGGCCTTCGGACTTCCTGGTCCGCGCGGGCGCCGTGACCTTGACCGCCGAGGGACGCAAGACAGTGATCAGGGCGTGGGAACGGCGGATGACCACGGAGGTGCGGCATCCCTTGTTCGGTTATAAGGTCAGCTACCGCCGTGCCGTCGAGTTGCAGGCCCGGATCCTCGCGGCCCGGCTAACCGGGGAGTTGCCTGCCTACACGCCATTGGTCACTAGGTAGGCGCGGTCATGGCCCGGCGCCGGTACCTAGTGGCCTACGACATCCGGGACGACCGCCGGCTCCGGAGCGTCGCCGGGTGCATGGAGGGATACGGCACGCGCATCCAGTACTCGGTTTTCGTCTGTGACCTGTCAGACCAGGAGAAGATCATCATGCGCGGGGATATCGAGGCTCTCATGAAGCCATCAGAGGATAGTGTGATCGTCATCGACCTCGGACAGGCTGGTGACTCCACCCGCTTCCTCTTCCTCGGACGTCATGAGAAACTACCGTCCTCGACTGCACTCATCATCTGAGCTGCGAGCGCCGAGGTGGTGACTCTCTACCCAGGGAGCGTTCGCATGCAGGTCAGTGGCCTTCTTTAGCAGCTTGACAAGTCCATAGAGGGGTTCCAGCGCTATACTCATGCCCACCGCTCGCACGACCTCGCGTCCGCGCAGCTTATACGGCCTAAATTTCGCGAGCCGTGTTCCCGCCATTCCAAGGCGGGCTCCATTGCGGCGGACGCTCGGTGCCGGTGACGTCGCGGACAGCGCACGGTGTTCCCGCCATTCCAAGGCGGGCTCCATTGCGGCGGCCGCTGGTAGCCGGTCGACGCGGTTGGCGCAGGTGTTCCCGCCATTCCAAGGCGGGCTCCATTGCGGCGGCGCTGAGGCCGTCTGAGTCGCCGCGGCGCAGCAGGTGTTCCCGCCATTCCAAGGCGGGCTCCATTGCGGCGGCCGTGAGTACGCCTTGCCCGGTACGCGCCCGGGGTGTTCCCGCCATTCCAAGGCGGGCTCCATTGCGGCGTGGTTGTGCCTAGTGCATGCCACTTTTCGCAGTCCGTCGTGTTCCCGCCATTCCAAGGCGGGCTCCATTGCGGCCTGTCGCTGGATCGGTCATAGTCTGTCACATTAGCAGGTGTTCCCGCCATTCCAAGGCGGGCTCCATTGCGGCGTTGACGCCCAGTTCCGCGTCGGCCGTGACGTCGTCGGTGTTCCCGCCATTCCAAGGCGGGCTCCATTGCGGCTTCCACGCCAGCGCGGCAGCCGGCCGCGACCGGGGTGTTCCCGCCATTCCAAGGCGGGCTCCATTGCGGCGCTCCTCCGCCGCCACTGCCGCCAGCTCCGTTACCGGTGTTCCCGCCATTCCAAGGCGGGCTCCATTGCGGCCGCGTGCTCGCGCCGGGCCGCGTGGCCTGCATTCACGTGTTCCCGCCATTCCAAGGCGGGCTCCATTGCGGCCACATCTGCTCGCGATGATCTCCGCAATCTCGGCAAGTGTTCCCGCCATTCCAAGGCGGGCTCCATTGCGGCTCCGCACGTCAGCCGCACTCGGGACATTCTCGCTGGTGTTCCCGCCATTCCAAGGCGGGCTCCATTGCGGCTCGCGGGCCGACCGCGCCTTCGAGGCCTGGCGCGGGTGTTCCCGCCATTCCAAGGCGGGCTCCATTGCGGCGCACGTCCCGTCGGATTCCCTTGGTAGGCAGCTGCGGTGTTCCCGCCATTCCAAGGCGGGCTCCATTGCGGCACGTGATGCTGCCCGGAGTCGTGGCGGTGCGGCAAGGGTGTTCCCGCCATTCCAAGGCGGGCTCCATTGCGGCGACCGCTGCCCGCAGCCAGCCGTTCACTGGCATGGTGTTCCCGCCATTCCAAGGCGGGCTCCATTGCGGCACCGCTGCGCGCGGAATGGCACGCCCTTACGCCGTGAGGTGTTCCCGCCATTCCAAGGCGGGCTCCATTGCGGCCGCCGGCACGCGCCAGCGGCTGGTCAGTCGCCGAGCAGGTGTTCCCGCCATTCCAAGGCGGGCTCCATTGCGGCGGATTGGCAGACCTTAGCCCGGCAAGGACAGTAGTTGTGTTCCCGCCATTCCAAGGCGGGCTCCATTGCGGCCGGCCATTGCCGTCGGATCGCCCTCTAGAACGAGTCGGGTGTTCCCGCCATTCCAAGGCGGGCTCCATTGCGGCCACGACAGCGACGCGGCGGTGATCGAGCTGGACCCGGGTGTTCCCGCCATTCCAAGGCGGGCTCCATTGCGGCCTTCCGGCGCTCGCGGACCGACCGGCCGAGTGACTGCGGTGTTCCCGCCATTCCAAGGCGGGCTCCATTGCGGCGCTGCGAGCGCTGCTGTCAGCGTCCGGGAAGTTGCGGGGTGTTCCCGCCATTCCAAGGCGGGCTCCATTGCGGCACGGCTTGTCCACGCTTGCCGACGCAGGTCCGTCGAGGGTGTTCCCGCCATTCCAAGGCGGGCTCCATTGCGGCTCCCGTGCAGGCCGACCTGGACGTGCCACGGCGGCGTGTTCCCGCCATTCCAAGGCGGGCTCCATTGCGGCACGCCCGCCGGCGGTCCGCACGCCAGTGGCGCAGTCCCGTGTTCCCGCCATTCCAAGGCGGGCTCCATTGCGGCAGGTCCAGCACGGGCCGTCCCGGTACGGCAGCGTGGTGTTCCCGCCATTCCAAGGCGGGCTCCATTGCGGCTAAGATCCCAGATGTACGCTGTCGCGGGGCTCGTCGTGTTCCCGCCATTCCAAGGCGGGCTCCATTGCGGCGGGTCATCTGGTCCGACTCGGCAGCTGCTAGCGGTGGGTGTTCCCGCCATTCCAAGGCGGGCTCCATTGCGGCGCCGCCGAGCAGGTCGACCGTCGACCAGATCGTCGCCGTGTTCCCGCCATTCCAAGGCGGGCTCCATTGCGGCGCCGACGACCGCGGCCGGGTCTGCACCGCCAGTGGCCGGTGTTCCCGCCATTCCAAGGCGGGCTCCATTGCGGCGCCGCAGGAGCGGGGGTCGTCCCGGCCGTCGTGCCGGGGTGTTCCCGCCATTCCAAGGCGGGCTCCATTGCGGCCTCACGACAGGCGCCGGTCACCGGGCTCGCAGCTGCAGGTGTTCCCGCCATTCCAAGGCGGGCTCCATTGCGGCCCGTCCGTCAGGCCGCCGACGCCGGCTACCGTTCGAGGTGTTCCCGCCATTCCAAGGCGGGCTCCATTGCGGCCTCCGCGACGGCGCGCGGCAGGTCCGGCATCGGCGCGGTGTTCCCGCCATTCCAAGGCGGGCTCCATTGCGGCCTGCACGGCGGCCGGCGCTCCCGGGCCGGTGCGGGCGTGTTCCCGCCATTCCAAGGCGGGCTCCATTGCGGCGGCTCGCGTGCCAGGTCACCGACGGCGCGCGCCGAGGTGTTCCCGCCATTCCAAGGCGGGCTCCATTGCGGCGCTGAGGCCTGGCTCGTCGACGTGCAGGTCATCGGGTGTTCCCGCCATTCCAAGGCGGGCTCCATTGCGGCGCGTCGGAGACATGCCCGGTGCGGTACGGCCGGTGTTCCCGCCATTCCAAGGCGGGCTCCATTGCGGCGACGATCGCAAGCAGGCGACCAGGCATACAGGCAGGTGTTCCCGCCATTCCAAGGCGGGCTCCATTGCGGCTTACTGAGCCGAACGCCTGCGCCGAGAGCGTCCCGACCGGTGTTCCCGCCATTCCAAGGCGGGCTCCATTGCGGCACCTGGCTCCGGCGCGGTCGGTGCGTCAGCCCCGGGGTGTTCCCGCCATTCCAAGGCGGGCTCCATTGCGGCGGGCGGAATCCCGGCTCCGGCCATTCGGCCGAAGCCTCTCGACCTCGGCCATGCGAGGTGTTCCCGCCATTCCAAGGCGGGCTCCATTGCGGCCCGTTGCTGAAGCTCCGTTTGGGCTTCCGCCACCCCGGTGTTCCCGCCATTCCAAGGCGGGCTCCATTGCGGCATAGTCGGCGACGACCCGGACGGCGACGATGACGAACCGTGTTCCCGCCATTCCAAGGCGGGCTCCATTGCGGCTCCCCATGCTCTGCCAGCTGACATGGCCGAGGTGGCGTGTTCCCGCCATTCCAAGGCGGGCTCCATTGCGGCGGCCAGGACCGGCACGGCTCCTCGGTGGGGACGATGGTGTTCCCGCCATTCCAAGGCGGGCTCCATTGCGGCACGATGTCCGGCGTGGTGCCGTTGGTCAGGCCCTGGACGTGTTCCCGCCATTCCAAGGCGGGCTCCATTGCGGCCCGCGTCCAGATCGCGGTCTGGACCCCGTACCCGAGGTGTTCCCGCCATTCCAAGGCGGGCTCCATTGCGGCAACACCATTTTCTTCACCACCCCGTCGACCACCACCAGTGTTCCCGCCATTCCAAGGCGGGCTCCATTGCGGCGAGCCGGTCGGCTGCCTGCCTCCGGATGAGCAGGAGGTGTTCCCGCCATTCCAAGGCGGGCTCCATTGCGGCACCTCCGGGTACGGGTCCTCCGCGTCGGCGGGCGGGTGTTCCCACCATTCCAAAGGCAGGCCCATTGGGGCACCGGAATCGACACGACCCGCGTGGCTGCGGGCTCCATTGCGGCGGGCCTGATCGCCTCGCGCTGGGCCGCGGCGAGCCGGTGCGGATGACCAGTACCCCTCGCCCGACCAGGTGGCCGAGCTCGAGCAGGAGCTCAAGGACCAGGGCAAGACCTACGAGTTCCACTCCTACCCGGGCGCGGGTCACGCGTTCTTCTCCGTGAACCGCACCGCCTACCGCCCCGAAGCCGCCATGGACGGCTGGTCGCAGATCTGGACCTGGTTTGACCGCTACCTGTCCTGATCCGTGGCGTCGGGCAGCGCGCGACGACGGCGCGACCGCCCCCAGAACACGCCACGGAAGATGAGCAGCCGGACGATGAACAGCAGGGCGATGAGCGGCAGCGGCACGACAAACGCGTGGTGACCCACATCGACCCTGACCAGCAAGAGGACGACGATCGCGACGGCGCTGAGCGTCGCGGCCGTCGCCCAGGCCCGCGTGGCGGGCCGGCGCGGCCCGGCGTCCGGGACGGCGACCGCGTTCCCGATATCCGCGGCCCGAGCCGGGCCGGTGGGCAGGTCGGTGAACAGGCCCGCCAGGTCCCGCCCGGTCTTGGCGCGCAGAGCCTCACTGGACCGCTCGTCGAATTCCTCGAGCGTGAGTCGGCCGTCCTGGAAGTGCCCGCTCAGTTGGGTCACCGCCCGGTCGCGATCGGCGTCAGACACCCGGAGGTCGCCCGGCCCGTACTGCCTGGTGGGCGTATCCATGGCTTGTTCCTTTCCCGGCGGCATCCGCCTCTCGCGGACCTGCACCTACCAGGCTACGCACCCCCGGCCCCCAGGGCATCGGCCCGCAGGCTGATCCCGGGTTGACCGACCGTCAACCCCAGGGTGGACCCCTCAGGTCAGTGGGCGCTCGAGGAGGCCCAGATGTTGATGCCCGCTTCCACCGCGTCGCGGTCGATCGCGGCCAGTTCGTCGTCGGTGAAGGTGGTGTGCGCGGCCGCGGCGAGGTTCTCCTCTAGCTGCGCGACGCTGCTCGCGCCGATCAGCACCGACGTCACGCGCGGGTCGCGCAGCGCCCAGGAGAGCGCGAGCTGGGCCAGGCTCTGCCCGCGGGACTGCGCGATCTGGTTCAGCGCCCGCACGTGCGCGAGCACCGGCTCGGAGATCTGGTCGACCGACAGCGAGCCGCCGGCCAGGCTAGCCCGCGAGCCGGCCGGCACGCCGCCCAGGTATTTGCCGGTGAGCACCCCCTGGGCTAGCGGCGAGAAGGCGATGCACCCGATGCCCTCGCGCCCGAGCACATCTAGCAGCCCGCCCTCGATCCAGCGGTTCAGCATCGAGTAAGACGGCTGGTGGATGAGCAACGGTGTGCCGAGGCGACGGAGCACGGACACGGCTTCCACCGTTCGTTCGGCGGAATATGAGGAGATGCCCACGTAGAGCGCACGGCCTGACCGGACGGCGGTGTCCAGCGCGCCCATCGTCTCCTCGAGCGGGGTGTCCGGGTCGAACCGGTGCGAGTAGAAGATGTCGACGTAGTCCAGGCCCATCCTGCGCAGCGAGGCGTCCAGGCTGGCCAGCAGGTACTTTCGGGAGCCCCACTCGCCGTAGGGGCCCGGCCACATGTCGTAGCCGGCCTTGGTCGAGATGATGAGCTCGTCGCGGTAGGGCCGCAGGTCCTCGCGCAGGATCCGGCCGAAGTTGATCTCCGCGCTGCCGTACGGAGGTCCGTAGTTGTTGGCCAGGTCGAAGTGGGTGACGCCCAGGTCGAAGGCACGGCGTATGACGGCGCGCTGCTCCTCGATCGGCTTGCCGTCACCGAAGTTCTGCCACAGCCCCAGTGACACCTCGGGCAGCATAATCCCGCTGCGCCCGCAGCGGCGGTAGGGGAGCCTGCTATAACGGTCATCGGCGGCTAGGTACGTCATGGCGGAAGTCTCTCACTGAAGACGCCGCGCGGGCCCGGCGGCCGCGAGAGGAGCCGACATGTGCACGTACCTGACGGAGAAGGTCCAGATCAGCGGGAGCGGGAAGGGGCCGGCTGGTTCAAGCTGACCGACGCGAGCGTCTACTTCGACCACCCGGTGCACGCGCAGGCCGAGCACACCCTCAACATCGACTTCCTCGACCCGGGGGCCGGGCCTTCAGCGCGCGTCGCGGTGGAGCTCACCGCGGAGTCCGCCCGGGCCCTGGCCCAGGCGATCCAGGCCACCCTGGACGCGGCGCCCCCCGGCCTGGTCTCCTAGCCCTACCCGCCCTGGGCCCGCTTCGGGCCCCTCGGGCCGCCCGGGAATGTCAGTGCCGCGTGCGAGTATGCGTGGTGAAGGCAATTGCGCGCGGAGGAGGCGGCTGGGATGCGGTTTGTGGTGGAGCGGGATGTGCTGGCGGAGGCGGTCGCCTGGGTCGCTCGCTCGCTGCCGACCAGGCCGGTGCTCCCGGTCTTGTCCGGGCTGCTGCTCCGGGCCGAGGCGGACTGGCTGACGCTGTCGTGCTTCGACTACGAGGTGTCAGCCAGGATCCGGGTGCCCGCTGAGGTGGCCGAGGCCGGGACCGCGCTCGTGCCCGGGCGGCTGCTGGCCGAGATCACGCGCAGCCTGCCGGAGCACCCCGTCGAGGTCGACGACGCCGATGACGTGACGCTGGCCTGCGGCCCGGCATCCTTCAGCCTGGTGACGCTGCCCGTCGGCGAGTACCCCGCGCTGCCCGAGCTGCCCCGGCTGGCGGGCACCGTCGACGGCGGGGCGCTGGCCATCGCGATCGGCCAGGTCACCCCCGCTGCGAGCCGCGACGACACGCTGCCGGTCATCACGGGCGTGAACCTCGAGATCGACGGCGACATCATCACCCTGGTGGCGACCGACAGGTACCGGCTGGCCATCAGGGAACTGGCCTGGGCGCCCGCGGACCCGGGCGTGAGCAGCACGCTCTTGGTGCCGGCCCGGACGCTGGCCGACGCGGCCCGGATGATGACGCCGGGGGTCCCGGTCCGGATCATGATGCTCGGCGAGGGGAGGCCGGGCGGGAAGCGGTCCGCCCAGGCCAATCCGGCCGGTTCGCTGCGCGCGGCCGACGCCATGATCGGGTTCGAGACGGGGGAGCGCCGGCTGACCACGCGCCTGATCGCGGGGGAGTACATCAAGTACAGCTCCAAGTTCCCCGAAGAGTTCGGCAGCTGCGGGGACATGCCTGCGTTGGCGCTGGCCGAGGCCGTCAGGCGGGTGGCGCTCGTCGCCGAGCGGGGAAGCTCGGTCCGGCTCTCGTTCGCCCCGGGGACGGTCACCATCGAGGCCGGCACGAAGGGGCAGGCACGGGCCAGGGAGACGGTGGCCGCCGACTTCACCGGCGAACAGTCCGCGATCGCGTTCAGCCCGGGCTATCTGCTCGACGGGCTCGGCGCGGCCCTGACCGCCGCCTGTGCCCCGGGAACCGAGCACCCCGATAACCCGGAGGATGCCGAGAGTCATGCGGGGAGCCACACCAAGGCCGGCAAGCCGGGCAAGCCGGGTCGGGACGGGGCGTCACCGGGGCAGGACGGGCGCATCCGGCTGCAGTTCACCGGCCCGACCAAGCCGGCGCTGATCACCGGCAGCGCGAAGGCGGGCGACGAGTCCGCCCCCGGCTACCGCTACCTGGTGGTGCCGCTGCGCGCGCTGGCCGACGCCTGATCGGCTAAGGAGACTAAAGGAGACTAAAGGAGACTACGGGAACGGCCTCGTCGGGCCGCCCGGCCCGAACGGCGTCCCCTGGTACCCCCCGTAGACGTAGGCGTGGCGGGACATCCAGGCCAGGATCAGTATCCAGGTGGCCATCGCGAACAGCAGCAGCGCGAAGACGAGGAACCGGCCCGCGTCCTGGTCGTGGACGGGGGGCGCGGCCTCGGTGCGCGCGGGCTTCGGCGGACGCGGAAGGTCGGCCAGCAGGCCGTCGATCTGGCGCTGCGTCTTGGCAGCGAGCGACAGATCGAGCCGCTCGGTCAGCTCGTCGAAGGTCAACCGGCCGGCCACGAAGTGGTCCCGTAGCTGGGCCATCGCGGTATCGCGCTCGGCATCCCCGATCCGCAGGTCGTAGTCGTACCGGCTGCGGCCAGGCACGCGCCACCCGGGTACCAGCTGCTCACGCGGTTGCCCCGCGTCGGGATCGTGTTCCATCATTCCGGTTCGGATGTCGTATCGCCTCGTCATCGGGTTCCCGGGTTCGCCAGGTCTACTACTACCTGAGTCCCACGATAATTGGGCGTAGCCCGGCGCGGAACCCACCGGGCCAGAATCACCGCCGGAAACCCGCCGCCCGCCGGAAACCCGCCGCCCGCCGGGCGCCGCCCGATCGGCCGAGGCCGCTACCGCGACGCCGGGTCAGATGAAGCGGCCTCCCCGCCCGCCGCGCGATTCCCGCCGCGGACCATGCGGACCTCTCGGGCCCCCGCCGCCGCCCTTGCCGCCGCGCCCGCCGCGCCCGGCCCGCCCGCCGCGCCCGCCGCGCCGCACGCCGAAGCTGAACAGCCGCTTGAGCAGCGCGAACACCGCCAGGAGCACGACGATGGCCAGCGGCCTGTCCCCTCCGCCGAGCCCGAACAGCATCACGGCGCCCAGGATCACGAAGGCCCAGACCAGCGCCATCGCCGGCGCGAACGCGGCGAATGGCCTGCTCCGGCGGGAGTACCCGCTGCCGGAGTCCCAGCCGGACTCCGTGGACGCCACGAGCGGTACCGACCGCGGGACGTGCGGCAGGTCGCGCATCACCGCGTTCAGGTCATCAGTGGTCCTGGCCGCGAACGTCTGGTCGAGGCGCTCGTTCAGCTCGTCGAGTGTCAGCCGCCCGTCCGCATAGTGCTCACGAAGCTGGGCTGCGATCGCATCGCGATCGGCGTCCCCGACGCGCACGTTGAATCCCGTTGCCATCGTGCCCTCCGTAGTCAGACGGGGAATCCCCAAAGGTGGCTCCACGATATATCGCGAACCATCGGAGGGCAAGCAGAAATGCTGGCGTCGTCCCCGCGACACGCCGGCGCTGCGGGTCCGTGACTTTGGTGGCCTACCGCACGTAAATTCGAGATAGTAGTACGACCAAGTTCGCTGAACGCCAGAAAGCGGAGAGAACAGTTGATTAAGACAACCAAGCCCGGGCGTGACGGCACGGTTAAGGTCACCTTCGCGCTGCCCGCCGATGAGCCGGGCGGAGCCGTATCGGTGGTGGGCAACTTCAACGACTGGGACCCCTTCGCCCACCCGCTGCGCCCCCGCGCGAACAACACCAGGAGCGCTGCGGTGACCGTCAAGACGGGCAGCACCCTCCAGTTCCGGTACCTCGCCGAAGGCGGGGTGTGGTTCGACGACGAGACGGTCTCCGCTGACGACGGCAGGGACGTCTCCATCACCGTGTGATGCTGTGATCGGTCCGCCTGAGCGGGCGGGCCGTCCAAGGATCGCCGATCCCAGGCCCGCAGCCAGTGCGTGAGGTGGCTGCGGGCCTACCAGATGATGCCGCACCGGGCGCCTACTCGCCGGCGGCCGCCGAACGCCGCGCCGCAGCCACCGTCCGGGCCAGCGGCGTCCCGGCCGCCACCCCGAACATCATCGCCCCCGCCAGCCACGCCAGGGTGATCGCCAGCGCGTGCCCGGACACCGCCGACACCGCGCCACCCCGGTCCGCGTCGAGCGTCAGGTACAGGCTGCCGAACGTCGCCACCCCCACCGCCTGCCCAAGCTGGATCGTGGTCGTGAGCAGCCCGCTCGCGTCCGCCGCGTGGTGCAGCGGCACCCGCACCAGGGCGTGCGTGACCAGCGGGCTGAACCCGAGCGCCAGCGCCGCCCCGGTCACGACCATCGCCACCTGGAGCGCCAGCCCGCCCTGTCCGCCGGAGCGCAGGACGAGGCCCACGGCCAGGTAGCCGCCCACCGCCACCAGGCAGCCCGCCGGGGGCAGCAGGGGATGGCTCCACGACGGCAGCCGCCGCCAGAAGTACCCGCAGAACCCGAACACCAGCGCGCACGGCGCGAACGTCAGCCCCGCGCGCAGCGCGCTGTCGGCCAGCCCGGCCTGCAGGTGCAGCGCGAAGCTGAACAGGAAGCCGCCGTAGGTGATCATGAGCACCGCCACCGCGGCCAGGCCGGGCACGAGGCCGGGCGCGCGGAGCACCGCCAGGTTCAGCAGCGGATCCCCGCCGCGATCCGCGATCCGCCGCTCCAGAAGCACGAACGTGACGGCCAGGGCCAGCCCGCCGGCGATGCACGCGAACACCCAGCCCGGCCAGTCCTCCTGGTGCCCGAGCATGAGCGGCAGCACCACGAGGAACACCGCGGGCACGGCCACCGCCAGCCCCAAAAGGTCCAGCCGCCGGCCGCGCCCTGGCTGATCGGCGGGCACGACCCGCGGCACCGTCGCGAGCACCGCGAGCCCGATCGGCACGTTGACGAGGAACACCGGCCGCCAGGTCGCCCCGAACAGGTTCGCGGTCACCAGCGCGCCGCCGATCACCTGCCCGGCGACGAACCCGGAGGACAGCACGGCGGTGTACGCGCTCAGCGCCCTGGCCCGCGCGGCGCCCTCGAACCGCACCTGGATGACGCTCATGATCTGCGGCATCATCGCCGCCGCCCCCGCGCCCTGGACGAACCTGGCGGCGATCAGCACGCCGATCCCCGGCGCGATACCGCAGGTCAGCGAGGCCAGCGTGAAGACGGCGACCCCGGCGAGGAACATCCGCCTGCGCCCGTACAGGTCGCCCATCCGCGCGCCGGTGATCAGCATCATCGCGTAGCTCACCGTGTAGCCGGCGACGACGAGCTGGAGCTCGGCGCCGGACGCGTGCAGGGACCGCCCGATCGTGGGCATCGCGACGTTGACGATCGTGACGTCAAGCAGGGCCATGAACTGCCCGGCCAGCAGCACGATCAGCATGAGCCAACGCCCCCGCGCCGCCCCCGCGGCGCTGTCCCGAACCAGGGGATCAGTTGTCGTGGTCATGCCACCAGCCTGCGCCAGCGCCCCCGGGGATGGAGAGAGCCTGCTGATCCTGGTGTTACCAGTACCCGGCTGCCACGAAGAACCCTTTATGCCGAACGAGCGGTGGTTCCTCCCCCGGGTACCGTCTTCGTACAGGGAAGGATGCGCTCAGCGGGAGGGCACCGTGGCGAGTTCGGCTGTCACCGCCGGATCCGGGTCCTCCGTCGTGCTCGCCGCCTCTATCGAGGAGTTCCTGGCCCAGAAATGACCCAGCCCCCCAGCCCCGCAGCCCTCCCGGCCTTGGCCCAACCAGGCCTACGCCCCGACGCCGAGACCGTATTCGACCCGGCTACCTACACCCAGGGCGTCCCCTTCGAGGCGCTGGCCCGGCTGCGCCGTGGCACCCCGGTGGCGTGGGTGGCGGAGATCCCCGTCCTCGGCTGGCCCGCAGGCCCCGGGTTCTGGCTTGTGCTCCGCCACGCCGACGTCGAGTCGGTGCTGCGGCAGCCGGACCTGTTCTCCTCCGCGCTCGGCGCCACTCAGATCCGCGACCCCGCCACGCCGCAGGCGCTGGCCTACGTCCGCCGGATGATGCTCAACATGGACCCGCCCGAACACTCCAGGCTGCGCCGCCTCCTAAGCCGCTCCTTCACGCCGCGGGCGGTCGCGAAGCTGGAGGACGGCATCCGCGGTCACGCCAGGGCCATCTGCGACCGCGTTTTCGCCGGACGCAGCGGCGAATGCGACTTCGCCAAGACCATAGCCGCCGACCTGCCCCTGCTCGCCCTGGCCGACGTGCTCGGCATGCCTGAAGCGGACCGCTGGCTGCTGTTCGACTGGTCCAACCGGGTCATCGGCTACCAGGATCCCGACTACGCCTCCTCGGCCGAGTTCGACCCGGCCGCAGGGACGCCCATGGCCGCCGAGGCGCTCGCGCTGCGCCCGGCGCCCGACGCAGGCGGGCGGATGCCCGACCCCCGGACCCGCGAGGGCATGCCGGACCTGTACGCCTACGCGCACCTGCTCGCCGAGGAGAAGCGGCGCCATCCCGGTGACGACGTGATGTCGATCCTGCTGGCCCAGGGCGACGAGGGCGGCGGCCAGGTCTCGGTGGCCGAGTTCGAGAACATGTTCTGGCTGTTCGCCGTGGCCGGCAACGAGACGCTCCGCAACGGCCTGCCCGGCGGGTGTATCGCGCTGCTCGAGCACCCGCGGGCCCAGCACGCCCTGCGCGCCGACCCCGCGCTGATGCCCGCGGCGGTCGACGAGATGCTGCGCTGGTGGACGCCGGTGATGACGTTCCGCCGGACCGCGACCCGCGACTGCGAGCTCGGCGGCCAGCCGGTCCGGGCGGGAGACAAGGTGGTCGTCTCGTTCATCTCGGCCAACCGGGACGACGCCGTCTTCGCCGACCCCGACCGCTTCGACATCGCCCGCCAGCCCAACCCGCACCTGGTCTTCGGCCACGGCCCGCACTTCTGCCTGGGCGCCCACCTGGCCCGCAGCCAGATGCGGGCCTTGTTCGGCGAGGTGCTGGCCCGCACGTCATCCCTGGCGTACGCGGGCCAGCCCGCTACCTGCGCTCGAACTTCCAGCGCGGCGTGAAACGGCTCCCCGTCGCCTGGACCGCGGCCTAGAGCCCGTCGAACGTGTCCGGGTCGGGGCCGGTCCGCTCGTTCCTGTTCAGCGCGCTGATCGCCTCGATCTCGCCGCTGGACAGCCCGAAGTCGAAGATGTCGAAGTTCTCCCTGATCCGCTCGGGCGTCACCGACTTGGGAAGGACGATGTTGCCGCGCTCGATGTGCCAGCGCAGCACGACCTGGGCCGGGGTCTTGGCCGCACGGGCGGCTATCGTCGCGATCACCGGGTCGCCGAGGACGTGTCCTCGCCCGAGCGGCGACCAGGCCTCGACCGCGATCTGGTGCTGGGCGCAGAACCCGCGCAGCTCGTCCTGGGTCAGGTAGGGGTTGACCTCGACCTGGTCGACCGCCGGGATGATCTCGCTCTCCTGGTGGGCTGCGAGGTCGTCTTGTCCGGAGACCTCAGCGACGGCCAGGACTACGCGGGCGTTCGCGTCGAGAACCCGTTCCGCCGGAAGCCGAGGCAACCTTCCGGCCGCCTGCTCCGTACTTGGTGGGCGACAGGAGGGACTTACGTGATGGAACCCGACCGAGCCGTCGCGGACCTGGAGCGGTTCCTGGCCGATCGCGGCGACCCGCTGCTCCGAACCGCCGCGCTGCTGGCCGGCGGCAAGGAGGCCGGCGAGGACCTGCTGCAAGCGGCCCTGGAACGCCTGCTAAGGCGCTGGCCGGTGATCGAGGGAGACCCGGAAGGGTACCTCCGGCGAACCCTGTACCACCTGGCCGCCGACCGGTTCCGCCAGCAGCGCGCGGGGCGGCGCCACCTCCGGCTGCTCCGGGCGGGCCTGGGCCCCGCGGCCGACCCGTTCGCCGAGGTGGAGCTGCGCGATTCGCTGGTCCGGCTGCTGTTGCGGTTGCCGCCCCGCCAGCGCGCCGTGATCGTCGCGCGCTACTGGGAGCAGCTGAGCGAGGCCGAGGCGGCCCAGGTCCTGGGCTGCTCGGTCGGGACGGTCAAGTCAGCGACCGCACGGGGGCTGCGCAGGCTGCGCGAGCTCAGCGGCACCGGCCGCGATCCGCGTGCTGCGGCGAAGCGGGAACCAGCAAGGGAGCACACCACATGAACTCCGACCTCGAGGACCGACTGCGCGCCGACATGGAGCGGTTCACCCGGGACGTCCGCATCCCGGCGGGGCTGCCGCTGCGGGCGTACCGGCACAACCGCCAGCGCCGCCGGAGGATCCGCACCGCGGTCGCGTCGGGGGCCGCGACCGCGGTGGCCGCCAGCGCCCTCGTCATCGCTGGGGTGACCGGCGCCTTCGGCCCTTCCCCAGCCACTCAGACCACCCAGACCGCCCAGACCACCGCCTACGTCCTGCGGCACGTGGAGAGCGCCCTGACCCCGGCCCGCGTCGGCCACCTGATCGACTTCAGCCGCACGGTGTTCCCGCCCGGCGTGACTCAGCAGCCGGTCGTCGGCGGCGGGAACGGCGGGAGCACGGCCGGCGGCGCCAGCTCGCCGTGGAGCGTTGCCTACCTGCTGCGCTGGGACTACGCCGGCGACCAGAAGTTTTCCGCCTACGGCCCGGATGGGCAGCACGTGTTCGACGAGAACTTCTCGGTCGCGAACGGTTCCGCCACGCAGGTCACCGTGATCTACGGCAGCAGAACCTGGTGGACGGCCACGTTGCCGGCCCGCGAGCCCGCATCTCCGGGGTGTGCCACGAAGGGCTCGATCCACCTCAGCAACGGCCCGGGCAACGGCTGGCCCGCCTTCATCCAGTCCCAGCTGTCCTGCGGCGCCTACACGGTGGCCGGGCGCCAGGAGGTGGACGGAATCGACGCCATCAAGATCACCGGGCAGAGGGGCCAGCCCGCGTTCGTCCTCCTCGCGGACCCGGCGACCTACCTGCCGATCCAGCTGGACATCGGCCCGCTGCGGATCTCCTTCCATTGGCTGCCCGCCACCCCGGCCAACCTGGCCCAGCTGAAGTTGTCCGTCCCGCCCGGCTTCCAGCAGGTTCCGCCACCCGCCCAGAACTAGCCGGTCTGGCCATTCTGTGGGATCGCGGGTGCGCGTCAAATGTAGGACTCAACTCGTTTCCGCTGATCGAGTCCCTGCTCTGGTTGTACCCATGGCAACCAGGGGGAACATGATGAAACTGCCCGCTGGACGCCGGTCCCTTGCCCGATCTCACCTGGCCGGCCGGCATTCAGGTGAGCCCGGAGCCGCGCCGCTGGGTGCCTTATCGTCTCTGGCAGCCCGGTGCTGCTCGCCCGCTGGGGTGGGCAGTGGCCACGACCATGTCCTTGGCGTAGACGGCCGCAGTACGTGGCCCGGGCCAGGCGCGGGGCGCCGGGCCGGTCAGCCGGGCCGGGCCGGCGGACCATGGCTGCGCAGCACCTTGGTCTTGTCCCGGTTCCACGCGGTGGTGGTGCCGTCCGGGTGCAAGATCAACGTCCAGCCCCACCGGTGAATCACCACCTGATGATGATAGAAACACAGCAAAATGCAGTCTTTGACGCTGGTCGGCCCGCCGTCGGCCTTGTGCCGCACATGGTGCACTTCGCAGGCCGCGGCGGGCTGGTTGCACCCGCCGGTCCACTGGCAGTGCTGGTCGCGCAGGATGACCGCGGTGCGGATCCCGGCCGGGACGGTGTTGGAATACCCGATATCCAGCGGCAGGCTCGGCCCGGCCAGCCGGGCACCCAGCTGCTCCCGGCGCAGGAACGACGCCAGCCCGCCGGGCCCGGAGACCAGGTCCACAGCCTTGCCGATGATCTGCCGTTCGAGCATCTCCCGGGCGTGCGCGGTCAGCGGCGGCAGGCCCTGGCAGCATCCCGGCCCGGACCTGTCCGGGGCGGCGGGATCACCGGCCTGGCCCGGGCCCGCACCCGCACCGGCCTGGCCGGGCTCGGCGCACCCGCCGGTCCCGTCCGGGCCCGCACCCGCGCCGGCCTGGCCGTGGCCGCCGCACCGGCCGGGCCCGTGGTGCCCGGCCAGCGTCACGCACAGCTGGACCAGGTCCTCCAGCACGCCCGGATCCACCTCACCGGTCACCACCGGGACCACCATCGCATCACAGCTCAGGCCGCGGGCCGCGTCCCCGTCCAGCCACGCGCCGCCGTCCCCGCCGCCGACCAAGGCCCGCGCCCGGGCCGCCGCCCACCGGGCCCGCGCCGCGGCGACCCACTCCGCCTCCAGGGCCGAGTCCTCATCCAGCGCCCGCAACTCCGCCAGCGTCACGTGCACCAGGGCCTTGACCGGCTGCCCGGCCCGCTCCGGCAGCAGGTCACTGGCCGCCAGCCGCCGCATCGCCTCCTGCAGCCCATCGTGGTAGCGCTGGCCGTGGGTGCGGGTGTCCTCGGCACCCATCGGCGCGGACAACGCGTCCAGCACCGCGCCGACCACCGCCGCGCACTCCGGGGTCAGGTTCCCGGCCATCACTCCGGCGCCGTCGTATGTGGTCTCCAGCTGGACGTCGCGGTCGTCGAACCCGTCGTCCGGGCCGTCCTGGTCCGCACCGGGCTGGGAGCGCGCGTACATCTCGGCGGCCAGCCCGGCCAGGTCCCACTCATCGGCCCCGGCCCGCGCCGCGGTGACCAGGATCTGGTCGGCAGCATCCCGGCAGCCCTCCGGCAGCCGGTCAGACCAGCAGCAGACCGCCCGGCCCACCGACTCGCTCAGCACGCTCCCCTCGGCCAGCGCCGCGATCACCCGCGGGTGCGCGGCGGCCCGCCGGGCCCAGGCCACCTGCCCGCGGGCCGCCGTCTTGGTCACCCGGGTCTGGTGCCGCAGCCAGGCGCCCGCGCTGTACTCCGCATCGGCGGAATAGCCCTGGCTGGCCGTGAACGACCCCAGGGTCCGGGCCCGCCCGGCGGTCAGCATCGCGCCGGCCTGCTCATAGCCGTGCAGGCACGCGGCCTTGGCCGCGTCGGGCATGGCCGCGGGGTCGGCGGCGGCCGCGAACCGCAGCGCCGCGCACGCCACCTGCAGGGCCTGGCTGGCGCTGGCGTAGGCGGGGGCGGTACTCACCGGGGTAGTCACCTCCCATCGGGGTATGCACGGGGCGGGGATTGCTCGCGCCATGCGGGCGCGCGCGGGTGATCCGGGGGTTGAGCCACGATCGTTCGGGATCATAAGATCTTTGATCTTTTATTCGAGTTTACCAGTCCCCGCTGACATTTTTCGGGTACGACACGCCTCGCGGGTATGTCAGATTTGCAGGTAACCAAGATCATCTTCCCGGCGAGGCAGCGCAGATGATGTCGGCCCTGGTCGTGATTGTGTGGCCAGACGTACTGCTCCCACCGGCATGAACCGCCCGCGCCCGGCTGACCAGCATGTTTTGCGCCGGTTGCCGCGTGTACAACCAGAGCAGGGCCTCGATCAGCGAAAACGAGTTGAGTCCTACATTCTTACGCGCCCCGGGACCGCGGGGTGTGCGACAGTTATGTAGCGGCCGACGCGTTCCTGCTGGTGGCGGGCTCAATCTGGAAGCGCGGTCACAACCAGATGGGGATTTGCTAGTTGGTGCTGTGCATGCGTCGATTTCCCGGATGATCGGTCACGGTCCCGCGACGCAACCGTGACCCCGCTCCGGCCCCGAAGCAGCCGCGAGGGCCGAGCACTGAAACGCCCGTACCATGACCGCCTCCCTCCTCGCAGTTTTCGCACCGGACCTGCCAACCTCCTGAGGTAGAATCGAACACGTGGACTACTACGAGCCAGAGCCCGCGAGACCGCCTGCCCTCATCCCCGAGACGGTAATGTTCACGTCGCTCGCCGCTGGCGCGATGATCGCGGTCAGCGCGGGCGTAGCGGCGACCGGCGGAGCCATCGCCACGTACTACAACCACCACACCGGGCCCGGGCCCGCCTATGCGCTAGTGATCAGGGACCGCCCGGACCCGTACCACTCGACCCCGGCGGCGAGTGGATCCGCATACAGGGCGCCGAGTGCGGCGGCACCGCAGCGGCCATGCACCTCATCACAGGCCCCGGCGACTGGCCGGAACTAACCCCGGCCGCCTCCGCCCGCTGAGCTCCGCTCAGTGGACGGCCCTGATTATGGCCTCCACGAGCTTGAGCAGCACGACTACGCAGCGCAGCACCAGACACGGGCCATCTGAGCAGGACCATCGTGAAGATGATCTTGATTACCTACATAATTGACGCGCCCCGGGACCGCCCCGGTCCGGCGGAATGTCAGTAGGTGTCGCTAGGTTGGTGTGTGGGGGCAGCCGGATTGGACGAGCTTGTGGTTACCTACGAGGCGCCAGACAGGGTTTCGCGGCGAGCCGGTGAGCGGCGGCGGGCGGAGCTCGGCGAGTTCCTGAAGGCCCGGCGGGCCCGGCTGGGCCCGGGCGACTTCGGCATGCCGCCCGGCTCGCGCCGGCGCACGCCGGGGCTGCGCCGCGAGGAGGTCGCGCTGCTCGCCGGGGTAGGCGTCACCTGGTACACGTGGCTGGAGCAGGGTCGGCAGATCAACGCCAGCACGCAGGTCCTTGACGCCGTGGCGCGCACGCTGCGCCTTGACCGCGCCGAGCGGGAGCACCTGTACCGGCTGGCCGAGGCCACGCCGTTGCGCACCGAGCGCAGCCGCCAGGCCGTGCCTGACGCCATCCGCGAGATCGTGCATTCCCTCGACCCGCTCCCGGCGAGCGTGATCAACAGCAGGTACGACAGCCTGATGTCGAACGACGCGGCGGAGGAGCTGTTCTGGGAGTGGCACACGATGCCGTGCATCCACAAGAACACCCTGTGGTGCTGCGTCACCGAGCCGAGCGCGCGCGCCAAGCTCGTCGAGTACGAGAGCCAGGTCCGCTACATGGTGGCGCGGCTGCGCTCGGCGTACGGCAGGCATGTCGGCGACCCGGGCTGGGAAGAGGACATCCGCAGGCTCACCAGCCTGAGCCGCGAGTTCGCCGACCTGTGGGCCCGGCATGAGGTCGCCGACCCCGAGCCCCGGGCGCTCACGTACCTCCACCCGATCGCCGGGCCGCTGCGGCTGGTCCTCAGCGAGCTCAACATCCCAGACCTGCCTGAGGTGCACATCGCCGTCTACACCCCGGCCGACGAAGACACCCGGGCCAGGCTCCCCCTGACCCGCCGGACCGCGGCCCCAGCCGGGGCCATCGGGTTACCTGGACGGACCTGGATCCCCGTATTTGCGAAGATTATTCCGTACGAAGCGGACCGCGGTCCTCACCGGCATCACCGCGGGCCCGCGCCGGATCGCAGCCTCAGGGCGGGCTACCGGGCCTGCCCCGAACCTGGCTGTTCCGCCCGGGCGCGGTGGCCTAGTTGAGGAAGTAGCTGCTGCCACCGGTCTCGGGGTTGGTCACCTCGGCCAGGACCGTGATCGTGCCGGCGTCGGCGAAGGTCAGGTAGAGCCAGATGTCCTTGCCGTCGTGCATGGGCCCGGCGCCGGTGATCAGCAGGTGGTAGCTGTCCGGGTTCAGCCGGACCAGCGAGTCCGCCGGGATGGGGATATCCGCGACGGTGTGCATGGACAGGACCTGCCCGCCGGAGGTGACCGGCGCGCGCAGCTGCACCGTCCCGCCCACGCTGGTGCGCACCGAGACCAGGCGGTCGGCCTGGCCGTTGTTCCGGATGTCCAGGTACGCCACGGTATCGCCCGGCTTGGTTGGCTGCGGTACGTACGCGGTGGTGATGCCGATCGGCGACGACGACGCGCACCCGGTCAGCGCGATCGCCGCGACCAGCACCGCGCTCGCGATGCTCGCCACGAGCGTCAGTCTGCGCATGAGGCTAGGTTACCGCGCGGCCCGGGCTCAGCCGCGGTCGACGGCGGTGCCGAGCAGGCCGAGCGGGGGAGCGCCGAGGTCCATCAGGGCCTTGTGGAAGCGCTGCAGCGTGAAACCGGTGCCCCACTCCTTCCTGGCCCGCTCGCGCAGCTTGAGGATCTCCAGCTTGCCCCAGGTGTACCGGCCGTAGGTCGGGTCGAAGGTGGCGCGCCTGGCCTCGGACAGCGCGGCGGGACCCGACAGGTGGGTGTCCGCCTCGAACCGCTGCGCCGCCTGCTCGACCGACATGCCGGCGGTGTGCACGCCGATGGCGCACGCCAGCCTGGTCACCCGGACCAGCGCCTCCAGGCAGACCCCGATCGCGATCCTCGGGTCGTCGGCCCCGAAGCCCTCCTCGATGGCCATCTCCTCCGCGTAGTGCGCCCAGCCCTCGACGAACGCGCTGGACACCACGAAGCTACGGACCGGCGAGGTCAGCCGGCGCAGCGCGCGCCCGTGGGAGAAGTGCCCCGGCGCGACCTCGTGCAGGGTGATGCCGGGCAGCGTCGTGTCGCTGAAGACCTCCAGCCACTCGTCCTGCTCCTGCTCCGGCCAGGATTCGTCCGGCGGCGTGATGTGGTACCACGAGGGGCCTTCTGGCTCGCCGGGCGCGGCCCAGGACATCATGGCCATCACGAACCGCCGCGACGGCGGCGCCAGGCCCACCAGGCAAACGCCGTCGTGGTAGGGAACCAGGTCGTGGTCGCGGGTGAACTCGATGACCCGCTCTGTCCACCCCCGGGCCGCGTCGATCACGCCCGCCCCGTCCGGATGCTCGCGGACCAGTTCCCTGGCCACCTGGAGGGCCGGTCGGCCCGGCGCCACCCGCGCGCAGCCCTGGGCCAGCATGGCGTGCAGCCGGTCCCGTTCCGTGTCGGCCTGCCTGGCCAGCGCGTCCAGGTCGACCGGCATGGCCTCCGCGCTGCTCATCAGCGCGGCGAGCCCGGCCGGGCCGAGCGCCGGATCCGGGTCGCCGTGCTCTGCGGCCCGCTCCACGTGAGCGACCAGGCGCGCGTGCGCGGCCAGCGCGGCCTCCAGCACCGTCGCGTCGAACCCCGTACCGCCTCCGGGCACCTCCGGCTCATCGGTCTTCGGGTCCAGCCCGGCGGCCAGCCCGCGTACCGCGCCGACCAGGGCCTGCGCGACCGGGAAGCTCACCTGGTCCAGCGCGGAAACGGCCGCGTCGACGGTCCGCGGCCAGGCGGCCAGGTGCTCGGCCCGGGCGGCGTCCCGCTCCGCGGCCGGGGCATAGTCCCGGTCGTAGCAGGACAGGTCGAGCTCGGCCAGGTGCAGCACCGGGTTGCGGCGGTGCAGTTCGAGATCGGCGTAGATGACCCGCGTGCGGTCCTCCGCCGCGGCCAGCTGGGCCTCGTCGTGCGGGTCCGCGACCCGCTCGCCTTCGGCCCGGGCCGACGCGAGCCGGGCCAGCCCGGCGCGGACCCCCTCGGGGGACAGGTCCTGCGGCTTGCCGTCGTACTCGTGCCGGCCGCCCTCGCGCACCTCGGCGACGTTCAGGTCGCACACCGCGCGCAGTCGCGGGGAAAGGTCCATGCGGCAGACGCTACCGGAGATCTAAGGCGTGACCCCGCGCGCCCCCTGGCCGGACCGGACGGGCATGACGAACAGCAGCGGCGTACCCACCGAGGCGCAGCCGTCGAAGGAGTGACTGACGTAGATGGCGACGGTCTGGTCCGGCGGGAACACCTTGAGCCAGCCCACCGCCTTCGGCTGGCAGGACGACGCCGGGAAGTTGCCGGCCTCGGCGACCTGGAGCCAGGCGTGCGCGACGCCGCCGGGGGCCAGGCGGATCGTCAGCCTGCCGAAGGCCGGGTTCTCCTGCGCCGCCGCCCCGATCTGCGTCCCGGCGCTGCTCCCGGCGGTGACGAAGGAGACGCCCGGGTACCCGTACATCCCGCAGGCCGAGCTCGAGGTGTTGGTGAAGTCGACCGGGTAGTATGTGCTGCCCGCCGCGGCGCTGGCCTGGCTGGTGTTCACGGTGACCTGAAGTGCGGCCGAGTGGCACACTGCGAGGCCGTTCAGTCCGGGCGCCGAAGGAGAGGCGGTCGGCGACCCGGACCCGGCCGCGCCCGGCGGCTGGTGGCTCGTAGCGGTGCCGCCGGCCGGCGTGGAGCCTGCCTGGGGTGCCTTCGCGGAGGCGCACGCGGCCAGCAGGCCCGTCAGCAAGGCCGCGGTCAGGACCAGCGGCGCCCCGCGCCGCGCGCTGGCCCGCCGGCCGGCGGGGGAAATCGTGAACATCAGCCTGTCACCTCATAGTAGTGAAATGATCGCGATGAGTAATCATCGGGCATGCCCGGGGTGCCGCGCCAGCCGATACGCAAACTGGCGCGCGCAGGCGGGGTGGGAAGATCGGGTCATGGGCGAATTTCCCGAGTTCACGACCCGGCCGGAGCTGGCCGGAACGTTCGGCATGGTGGCCTCGACCCACTGGCTCGCCTCCGCGGCCGGGATGGCGGTGCTCGAGCAGGGCGGCAACGCGTTCGACGCCGCGGTCGCGGCGGGGCTCGTGCTCCAGGTGGCCGAGCCGCACCTGAACGGCCCGGGCGGTGAGGTCCCCGTCATCGCCCACCACGCCGGGCGCGGCGAGACCTTCGTGCTCTGCGGGCAGGGGACGGCGCCCGCGGCGGCCACGCCCGAGGTGTTCGGCGACCTCGGCCTGGACCTCGTGCCGGGCAGCGGGCTGCTCGCGGCGTGCGTGCCCGGAGCGTTCGGAGCGTGGATGCTGCTGCTGCGCGACTACGGCACGAAGAGGCTCAGGGACGTACTGGGCTACGCGATCGGCTACGCGGCCGGCGGCTACCCGCTGGTCCCCGCCATCAGCTGGGGCATCGCCAGCGTGGCCGACCTGTTCCGCGAGCACTGGCCGAGCTCGGCTGAGGTCTACCTGCCGCACGGCGCAGTCCCCGGGCCGGGCTCGCGGTTCACCAATCCCGCGCTAGCCGGCACCTACCAGCGCATCCTCGCGGAGGCCGAGGCGGCCAGCGGCGACCGCGACGAGCAGATCGAGGCCGCCGGCCGGGCCTTCTACGAGGGCTTCGTGGCCGAGTCGATCGCGGGCTACCTCGCCACTGCCGAGGTCATGGACGTGACCGGAAGGCCGAACCGCGGACTGCTTTCCTACGGTGACCTGTCGGCCTGGCGGGCGCGGCGGGAGGAGCCCCTGACCTTCGAGGCCTGCGGCCTGACCGTGTGCAAGACCGGGCCGTGGGGCCAGGGCCCGGTTTTCGGCCAGCAGACCGCGCTGCTCGCCGGGTTCGACCTGGCCGGCCCGGGCCCGGGCAGCGCGGACTTCATCCACACCGTGGTGGAGTGCGCCAAGCTCGCCTTCGCCGACCGCGAGGCCTGGTACGGCGATCCCGACTTCACCGACGTGCCGGTCGGGACGCTGCTGTCCGCCGAGTACGCCGGCGCGCGGCGCGCGCTGATCGGGCCGCAAGCCTCGCCGGACCTGGTTCCTGGTGCCCCGCAGGGCAAGCAGCCTCACTTGCCAGCGTTCATCGCACGGTCGTTCGGCATAAATGAAGGGAACGGCGCGGGGGCGGTCTACGGCGAGGCGAGCGGGGAGCCGAGCATGGACCTGGACCCGGGCACGGGCGAGCCGACGCTGCGCACCGCCAGCCCGGGCGATACCTGCCACCTCGACGTGGCCGACCGGTTCGGGAACATGGTGTCGGCCACGCCGAGCGGCGGCTGGCTGCAGTCCTCGCCGGTCATTCCCGGGCTGGGCTTCTGCCTGGGCACGCGGGCGCAGATGTTCACGCTGACGCCGGGGCTGCCCGCCACGCTCGCGCCGGGCAAGCGGCCGCGGACCACGCTCACCCCGAGTCTCGCGCTACGGGACGGCGAGCCGTACCTGGCCTTCGGCACGCCCGGAGGGGACCAGCAGGACCAGTGGTCGCTGCTGTTCTTCCTCAACCACGCGCTGGCCGGGATGAACCTGCAGCAGGCGATCGACTTCCCCGCGTTCCACTCCGCTCACATGCCGTCGTCGTTCTACCCGCGCCTGGCGCAGCCGTGCGTGGTGGACATCGAGTCGCGCACCGACCCCGCCGTGATCGCCGACCTGGGCAGGCGCGGCCACCTGGTCAACGTCCGCCCCGCCTGGTCGCTCGGCCGGGTCAGCGCGGTCGCCCGCCGCGACGGCCTGCTGTACGCCGCCGCCAACGCGCGCGGCATGCAGGGGTACGCGGTCGGCCGCTGAGGACCGGGCCGCGCGCCGGGCCGTCGCCGGCGATGACAGATGTCATGCCCGGCCGCTGAGAGACGGCACTACTGGACATCGTCCGTCTCGTGGTGGTATGGGACTACCGGCGAACACGCGGGGACCAGTCATGCGGAACCGGAAGACAGGGGCAAAGGATGAGCCACTACGGGACAGGCTCCGACGCTGTCCAGAGTGACGGAAGTAATACCAGTTCCTCTAGTTACGGCAGCGCCAAGACCTTCGGAGGGTCCGGCGCTCCTGTTGTCTCGTTCGAGAACGTCTCCAAGCTCTACGGGAGCCTGCGCGCGGTCGACGGGCTGAGCCTGGACCTGCGGGCGGGCGAGACGACGGCGCTGCTCGGGCCGAACGGCGCGGGCAAGTCGACCTCGCTGGACATGCTGCTCGCACTGCGCAAGCCCACGAGCGGGCACATCACAATGTTCGGCTCTGACCCGTACCACGCGGTGAAGTCCGGCCGGGTGGGCGCCATGCTGCAGTCGGGCGGGCTGATGCCCGAGGTGACGGTGCGTGAGCTCGTCACCCTGGTCACGACCCTGCAACCGCGGCCAGAGCCGGTGGACGTCACGCTCAAGCGGGCGGGCATCGCCCAGATCGCCGACCAGCGGGTCGACCGGCTGTCCGGCGGCCAGACCCAGCGGGTGCGGTTCGCGCTGGCGATCTGCGGCAAGAGCGAGCTGCTCGTGCTCGACGAGCCGACCACGGCCATGGACGTGGAGACCCGTCGGCTGTTCTGGGCCAGCATGAAGGAAGAGGTCGCCGAGGGGCGCACGCTGCTGTTCGCCACGCACTACCTGGAAGAGGCCGACCAGGCCGCGGACCGGATCCTGGTCATCAACCGGGGCAGGCTGCTCGCGGACGGCACGCCGGCCGAGATCAAGGCGCGGGCCGGGTTCAGACGGCTGTCCTTCCGGCTCGACGGAGCGGACGAGCAGTTCCTGCAGGGCCTGCCTGCCCTGGTGAGCCTGGACGTCCGGCACGACGTGGTGCAGATCCAGACGTCCGACTCGGACGCCACGCTGTACGCGGTGCTGGACGCCGGCTACCGGCCGCGCGAGATCGAGGTCACCGGCCTCGGCCTGGAGCAGGCCTTCCTGGCCATCACCGCCGAAGACGACCTGGCCAGCGACGACGTACGGGCAGAAGCGCGAGCAGAGGAGACGAACTGACATGCGCGGCATACTGGAGCTGACGCGAGTCGAGATCATGCGCCTGCGGCGCAACAGGCGATACCTCATCTTCACGGTCGGCTTTCCCGTCGTCCTGTACCTCCTGCTCGGCAAGCAGGTCAGCGCGCTGGCCGAGGGCGTCTCGTTCCACGCCTACTACATGGTCGCGATGGCGATGTTCGGCGGCTTCAGCGGCGCGCTCACCGGCAACGCGCAGCGCATCTCGCAGGAGCGGAAGGACGGCTGGATCCGCCAGCTGCGGCTGACCCCGCTGCCGGCCAACGGCTACGTGGTCAGCAAGATCCTCGTCTCGATGGTGACCACGGTGCCGTCCATCGTGATCGTGCTGTTGCTCGGCCGGTTCTACGGAGGCGTCAACCTGCCGGTCTGGCAGTTCCTGGTCATCGCGGTCACGATCTGGTTCGGCGCCACGATCTTCGCGGCGCTGGCCGTGGCGATCGGGTACCGGTACCAGCCGGACCAGGTGCAGCCGATTGCCATCGCCGTGTACTTCGTCTTCGCCATCCTCGGCGGCCTGCTGTTCCCGATCGGCGGCGGCCTGCGGAAGGTCGGCGAGTTCACGCCCACCTACGACGCGGCGAAGATCGCCATCGACGTGATCGCGAACACCTCGGTGTCGGTGGGCCTGGTCGTCGGCCTGTTGGTCTGGCTGGCGATCTTCGTCGGGCTGGCCACGCTGTCGGTCCGCGCCACCGCGGAGAACGTCTGAGGGCCATCGCGCAGGTCGCGGGCCAGCTCTACCTGTCCGAGGGCACGGTGCGTAACTACCTGTCCGCGTGCATCCAGAAAACGGGCGCCCGGAACCGGGCCGAAGCGCTGAAAAATGCCTCGGAACGGGGCTGGGTCTAGACCGTAGGATGAACGGCGTGACGTCAGCTGGCTATCTTCGGTACCCGCATGTTCACGGTGAGCTACTCGCCTTCGTCGCGGAGGACGATGTCTCGGCTCGCCCCGGCCGAAGGGGGCCGCGCGTGGCGGCTGTCGGCCGATGCCGCGCAGGTGAAGTACCCGCGGTTTTCCCGCGACGGGTCGCGGATCGCGTGGACGAGCCGGCGGGACGGCAACCCGGAGGTCTACGCGGCCGACCCTGAGGGCGGCGAGGCGACCAGGCTCACCTACTGGGGCGACCCCGGGACCAGGGTGGCCGGCTGGACTCCCGGCGGGGAGGTGGTCGCGATCAGCGCCGCCGGCCAGCCCGAGGGCCAGTACAGCTGGGCCTACGCGATCCCGCCCGAGGGCGCCCCGCCCAGGCGGCTGCCGTTCGGCCCGGTGTCCGATCTCGCCCTGGAGGAAGCGGCAACCGCGCTGCTCACCGGCCGGTTCGGCGACGACCCCTCGCACTGGAAGCGGTACCGCGGCGGCACCGCGGGCCGGCTGTGGATCGCCGCGGGGGAGGACCCGCTGTTCACCCGGCTGCACGCGGACCTGAAGGGGCAGCTGGCCAGCCCGATGCTGGTCGGGGGGCGGCTGTTCTTCCTGTCCGACCACGAGGGGACGGGGAACATCTACTCCTGCGCCCTCGACGGCACCGACCTGCGGCGGCACACCGATCACGATGGCTTCTACGCCAGGAACCCGTCGACCGACGGGCAGCGGATCGTCTACCACGTGGCCGGCGACATGTGGATCCTGGACGGCCCGGATGCGCCACAGCCGCGCCGGATCGAGGTGACCCTCGCCTCGCCTGCCGCGGCCCGCGCGCCGCGGCTGGTTTCCGCCAAGGATCACCTGGGCGGCCTGGATTGCGATCAGACGGGCCAGGCCAGCGTGGTCGAGGTGCGCGGGACGGTGCACTGGCTGACGCACAAGGACGGCCCGGCCCGGGCGCTGCTGGTGGACCCGGCGGCCCGCGCCCGGCTGCCGCGGGTGCTCGGGGAGACCGGCACCGTGGTCTGGGTGACCGACGGCCCGGGCGTCGACGCGCTGGAGGTCGCCGCGGTCACGGGCGAGCCCGGGCCGGTGCGGATCGCCGAGGGTGCGCTCGGGTCGGTGGTCGGCCTGGCGGCCTCGCCGGACGGTGCGACGGTGGCGGCGGCGGCGCATGACGGCAGGCTGCGCGTGGTCGATGTGGCCTCGGGGCAGGTCAGCGAGCTGGCCGCCGGCGACGACGGGCCGGTGGACGGCCTGTGCTTCTCGCCGGACTCGGCGTGGCTGGCCTGGTCGCAGCCCGGGCCGCAGCCGCTGCGCCGGATCCGGATGGCCCGGCTGGCGGACCGGATGGTGGTCGACGTGACCGACGGCCGGTTCGCCGACACCGATCCGGTGTTCGCCGGGGACGGCCTGTACCTGGCGTTCGTGTCGCGGCGCAGTTTCGACCCGGTCTACGACGCCCAGTCGTTCGACCTGTCGTTCCCCCTGGGCAGCCGCCCCTACCTGGTGCCGCTGGCCGCCGACACCCCCTCGCCGTTCGGGCCGCTGCCGGGCGGGCGTCCGGTGAGCGAGGATCCGTCCGCTGACGAAAAATCAGATTCTGCCGAACGACCAGTGGTGACCGTAGACGCCGACGGCCTCCCGGACCGCGTGGTGGGCGTACCCGTGCCCGAGGCCAGGTACTCCGGCCTGCGGGCGGTCAAGGGCGGCCTGGCCTGGCTGCGCGAGCCGGTGGCCGGGGAGCTCGGCGAAGGCGGCGCGGACCTGGACCGTGACCGCCCGCGGCCGGCGCTGGAGCGGTTCGACCTGCGCAAGCGGGAGGTCACCGAGCTGGCCGGGGAGCTGGACTGGTTCGCCGTCAGCGGTGACGGCACCCGGCTGGTGATCAAGGACCGCGAAGAGCTGCGCGTCGTTCCCTCGGCCCGCAAGCACGACGACGACGCGGACGATGAGGTGACGGTGGACCTGTCCCGGGCCAGGTTCCAGGCCGACCCGGCCGCGCTGTGGCGGCACGCCTACGTCGAGGCCGGGCGGCTGATGCGCAGGGACTTCTGGATACCGGACATGTCCGGGGTGGACTGGGACGGCGTGCTGGATGCCTACCGGCCGCTGCTGGACCGCATCCGCGGCGCCGACGACTTCGCCGACCTGCTCTGGGAGGTCTTCGGCGAGCTGGGCACCTCGCACGCCTACGTGTTCAAGCCGGGCGATGACCCCTTCTCCTTCAAACCCTCGGGCCCGGCGGCCCTCGGCCAGCTCGGCGCGGACCTCTCGCGGGATGGCTCGGGCCGGTGGGTGGTGGACCGGGTGCTGCCCGGCGAGTCCTCCGACCCGCGGGCGCGCTCGCCGCTGGCCGCGCCCGGCGTGGCGGTGCGGGCGGGGGATGAGCTGGTGGCGGTGGACGGCCAGCCGGTTGACCCGGTTCGCGGCCCCGGCCCGCTGCTGGCCGGCACCGCAGGTAAGCCCGTCGAGCTCACGGTGCTGGCCTCGGGGGGACGACCCCCCCAGACCCCCCCGATCTTGGGGGGAAGCCTTTCCCCCCAAACCCCCTCGGCCCCCCAAACCCCCTCGGCCCCCCAAACCCCCTCGGCCCCCCCGACCGGGGGGCTGCGGCGGGTGGTGGTCGTGCCGCTGCCTGATGAGCGGCGGCTGCGGTACCAGGACTGGGTGGCCGGGCGGCGCCGCCTGGTCCGCGAGCTCAGCGGCGGCCGTCTCGGCTACCTGCACATACCGGACATGGTGGCCCAGGGCTGGGCGCACTTCAACCGCGACCTGCGGACCGAGGTTCGGTTCGACGCCCTGGTCATGGACGTGCGAGGGAACAGCGGGGGGCACATCTCCCAGCTCGTCGTCGAGAAGCTGGCCCGCCAGGTCATGGCCTGGGACCTCGGGCGCTGGATGCGGCCCGTCTCGTACCCGGAGGAGGCGCGGCGCGGCCCGCTGGTCACCGTGGCGGACGAGTTCGCCGGGTCCGACGGCGACATCGTGACCGCGGCCATCCGCCTGCTCGGCCTGGGCCCGGTGGTCGGCGCGCGCACCTGGGGCGGCGTGATCGGCTTCACCGACCTGCATACGCTTGTCGACGGTACCCAGCTCACCGTTCCCCAGCTTGCGTTCTCCTTCGACGAGTGGGGCTGGGGCGTGGAGAACTACGGCGTCGACCCGGACGTGGAGGTGCTGATCTCCCCGGACGACTGGGCGGCAGGCCGGGACCCGCAGCTGGAGACCGCCGTCCGGCTCGCGCTCGAGGCGCTGGAGAAGCATCCGCCCTCGGCTCCGCCCGACCCGTCGACCGGCCCGGCCAAGATCCGCCCGCCGCTTCCGCCGCGGGAGCCGCGGCCGGCGGGCGGCGCGTGATGTCGCTCGGATACCTGCGCTACCCGCACATCCACGGCGACCTCCTCAGCTTCATCGCGGGAAACGACGTCTGGCTCGCCCCGGCCGGGGGCGGCCGCGCGTGGCGGCTGTCGGCCGATGCCGCGCAGGTGAGCTTCCCGCGTTTTTCCCGTGACGGGTCCCGGGTGGCCTGGACGAGCTGGCGGGACGGGAACCCCGAGGTCTACGCGGCCGATGCCGACGGCGGCGAGGCGACCAGGCTCACCTACTGGGGCGACCCGCAGACCAGGGTCACCGGCTGGACCGATGCCGGCGAGGTGCTGGTCATCAGCTCAGCCGGCCAGCCGGCGATGAAGTACCGGCGGGCGTTCGCGGTCCCGGGCCTGGCCGGCGCGGGCGCGCCGCCCCGCCTGCTGCCGTACGGCCCCGTCACCGACCTGGCCATCGAGGCCACGGGAACCGTCCTGCTGACCGCGAGCGTGATGGGCGAGCCCGCGTTCTGGAAGGGCTACCGCGGCGGCCGGATCGGCAGGCTCTGGACGGCCCCGGTGGCGGAGGGTCCGTTCACCCGGGTGCTCGCGGACCTGAACGGGCAGGTGGGCAGCCCGATGCTGGTCGGGGGGCGGCTGTTCTTCCTGTCCGATCATGAGGGAACGGCGAACCTTTACTCCTGCGTCGTCGACGGCACCGGTCTGCGGCGGCATACCGACCATGACGGGTTCTACGCGCGGAACCCGGCGACAGACGGGCAGCGGATCGTGTACCACGTGGCGGGGGACATCTGGATCCTGGACGCGGACGCCGCCGAGCCGCGCAAGCTCGAGGTGAGCCTGGGCTCGCCCGCGGCAGCGCGCGCGCCGCGGCTGGTCACGGCGGCCGATCACCTGGGCGGGCTGGACCCTGATCAGACGGGTCAGGCCAGCGTGGTCGAGGTGCGCGGGACGGTGCACTGGCTGACGCACAAGGACGGCCCGGCCCGGGCGCTGTACGTGGAGCCCGGGGCCCGGGCCAGGCTGCCGCGGGTGCTGGGGGAAACCGGCCAGGTCGTCTGGGTGACCGACGCGGCGGGTGCCGACGCGCTGGAGGTGGCCGCGGTGGCCGGGAACGCGCCGCCCGCCCGGCTCGCCCAGGGGCTGCTGGGCTCGGTGACTCACCTGGCGTGCTCGCCGGACGGGACGAGGGTGGCGGCGGCCGCGCATGATGGCCGGGTGCTGCTGGTCGAGGTGGGGTCGGGGCAGGTCAGCGAGCTGGCCGCCGCCGAAGACGGGCCGGTGGACGGGCTGTGCTTCTCGCCGGACTCGGCGTGGCTGGCCTGGTCGCAGCCGGCGCCAGACCCGCTGCGCCGGATCCGGGTGGCGCGGCTGGCCGACGGGCTGGTGCTGGACGCGACCGACGGCCGGTTCGCCGACACCGATCCGGTGTTCACCGCGGACGGGCTGTACCTGGCGTTCCTGTCGCGGCGCAGCTTCGACCCGGTGTACGACGCGCAATCGTTCGACCTGTCGTTCCCGTTCGGCAGCCGCCCGTACCTGGTGCCGCTGGCCGCCGGGACCCCGTCGCCGTTCGGGCCCCTGCCGGCCGGGCGGTCCCTAGGCCGGGAATCGGCCGACCACTCCGACCACCCCGACCACTCCGACGGCTCTGGCGAATCCGGCGCGCCGGCCAGCGTGACGGTCGACGCCGACGGCCTGCCGGACCGTGTCGTGCCCGTTCCCGTCGAGGAAGCGCGCTACTTCGGCCTGCGTGCCGTCAAGGGCGGCCTGGCCTGGCTGCGGGCTGGGGTGTTCGGAGTACTCGGCGAGAGTGGCGTGGACCCGGACGACGACCGGCCGCGCCCGTCGCTCGAGCGTTTCGACCTGCGCAAGCGGGAGGTCACCGAGCTTGCGGGCGAGCTGGACTGGTTCGCCGTCAGCGGCGACGGCACCCGCCTGATCGTCAGGGACGGCGATGACCTGCGCGTCATGCCGTCCTCACGGAAGCACGGCAACGACGCGGGCGACGTGGTGAAGGTGGACCTGTCCCGGGCCAGGTTCCAGGCCGACCCGGCCGCGCTGTGGCGGCACGCCTACGCCGAAGCCGGGCGGATCATGCGCCAGGACTTCTGGGTGCCCGACATGTCCGGGGTGAACTGGGACGGCGTGCTGGACGCCTACCGGCCGCTGCTCGACCGCATCCGCGGCGCGGGCGACTTCGCCGACCTGCTCTGGGAGGTGCTGGGCGAGCTGGGCACCTCGCACGCCTACGTGAACCCGGCCGCGGACCCCGCGCCCAAGACCGTCCCCGTAGGCCAGCTCGGCGCGGACATCTCCCGGGACGCTGCGGGCCGCTGGCTCGTAGACCGGGTGCTGCCCGGCGAGTCCTCCGACCCGCGGGCCCGGTCGCCGCTGGCCGCGCCGGACGTGGCGATCCGCGCGGGCGACGAGATCGTCGCGGTCGACGGCCAGCCGGTCGACCCGGTCCGCGGTCCCTGGCCGCTGCTGGCAGGCACGGCCGGCAAGCCGGTCGAGCTGTTGCTGGCCTCGGGGGGACGACCCCCCCAGACCCCCCCGATCTTGGGGGGAAACCTTTCCCCCCAAACCCCCTCGGCCCCCCAAACCCCCTCGGCCCCCCGGTCCGGGGGGACCCATCCCTCCGGATCCGTGACGCGGCGGGTCGTCGTCGTGCCCCTGCCCGGCGAGCGGCGGCTGCGGTACCAGGACTGGGTGGCCGGGCGGCGCCGCCTGGTCCGCGAGCTCAGCGAGGGCCGCCTCGGGTACCTGCATATCCCGGACATGGTCGGCGAGGGCTGGGCGCACTTCACCCGCGACCTGCGGACGGAGATGCGCCGTGAAGGCCTGATCTTCGACGTACGCGCGAACAGCGGCGGGCACATATCGCAGCTCGTCGTGGAGAAGGTTGCCCGCCACATCATCGGCTGGAGCAACGGCCGGGGGAGGCAGCCGAGGAGCTACCCGCGGGATGCACCCCGCGGGCCGGTGGTCACCGTGACCGACGAGTACGCCGGGTCCGACGGCGACATCGTGACCGCCGCGGTCCGCCTGCGCGGCATCGGCCCGGTCGTGGGCGCCCGCACCTGGGGCGGCGTGATCGGCATCGACGGGTACCACCAGCTGGTCGACGGCACCGGCGTCACCGTGCCGAGGTATGCGTTCTCGTTCGACGAGTGGGGCTGGCGGGTGGAGAACTACGGCGTCGACCCGGACGTCGAGGTGCTGAACACCCCGGATGACTGGGCGGCCGGCCGGGACCCGCAGCTGGAGACCGCCGTTCGGCTCGCCCTGGAGGCCCTGGACAAGCAGCCTGCCGACGTCCCGCCGGACATGTCCACCACCCCGGTCAAGGTCCGCCCGCCGTTGCCGCCCCGGCAGTAATGACCGTCGGCCCGCCCCCGCACCCGTCGGCCCGCCCCGCGCCCGCTGACCCGCTCCGGCCCGGATCAGCCGTGCCGCCCGGTGAGCGCCACCGTCACGCCCACCCCGATCATGGCCAGGCCGCCGGCCCCGCCGACCATCTCGCAGCGGCGCGGAGAACGCGCGAACCAGGCACGCACCGCGCTGGCCGCAAACCCCCAGCTGGAGTCCGAGACCGCGCCGATGCCCACCGAGATCAGGGCCAACAGCAGCATCTGCTCCGGTAGGTGCCCGGCCGACCGGTTCACGAACTGGGGCAGGATCGCGCCGAACAGGATGTACGCCTTCGGGTTGGTGAGGCCCACGACCGCTCCGTCGCGCGCGGCGCGCCATCCGACCCGCGGCGTCGTGGCGACCTCCATGGCCTCGGCCAGCGACTTGCGGTGCCGTATCGCCTGGACGCCGAGCCAGATCAGGTAGAGCGCGCCCGCTACCTTCACGATCACGAACACCTCGGCCGAGCGCTCAAGCAACTCGCCCAGCCCGAACGCCACGCACGCCGCCACCACGTAGTTGCCCGCGGCGTGGCCGCAGGCGGTGGCCAGCGCGGACCGTCGGCCGTGCGCCAGCGCCCGCCCCACCACGAACAGCACCCCGGGCCCGGGTACGACGATCAGCACCAGCGAGGCCAGCGCGAAGCCGAGCACCTGTCCGCCGGAGGGCACCGCTACCTCCGTCCCTCGACCAGGAACTCGCGCCCCCGCTCGCGCAGCTCAGCCACCGAGGGCACCCCGAGCAGCTGCATGGTCCGCTTGAACTGAGCGGCCAGGATGTCCAGCGCCCGGTCGACGCCCGGCTCCCCGCCCGCCATCAGGCCGTACAGGTACGCGCGCCCGATGGCGCAGGCGTCCGCGCCGAGCGCCAGGGCCACCGCGATGTCGGACCCGTGCCGCACCCCCGAGTCCACCAGTACGGACACGTCGGGCCCGACCGCCTCGCGGACGGCCGCGATCAGCTCGACCGGCGGCACGGCCCGGTCGAGCTGACGCCCGCCGTGGTTGGACAGCTGCACGCCATCCGCCCCGGCCGCGACGGCGCGCAGGCAGTCCGCCGGCCGAGCGGGCCCTTGATGACCAGCCTGCCCGGCCAGCGCGCCCGCAGGTCGGCGATGTCGTCCCAGGTGATGGCCGGGTTGAACAGCGCACCAGTGCCCTCGATGGTCACCGCCTCGTGCCCGGCGAAGTTAGCGAAGTTGATGGCCGGGCTGCGCAGCATCCGCACCCAGTAACCCGGCTTCCCCGCGATGCTGGCCAGGGTCGCGGCGGTGAGCTCGGGCGGGATGACAAGCCCGTTCCTGCGGTCCCTGGTCCGGTGCCCGGTTACGAAGCAGTCCACGGTGACCACGAGGACCCGGTACTTGGCCGCGGCGGCCCGGTCTACCAGTTCCTTGTTCAGCCCGGCATCGCGCAGGATGTACAGCTGGAACCACAGGTCGGGCTGCGCGTTTTCCGCTACCGCCTCGATCGTGGTGGTGGCCATGGTCGACAGCGTGTAGGGCAGGCCGTGCCGTTGCGCCGCGCGCGCCGCGGCGATCTCGCCACCGGGGTGCATCATCCGCGTGTACCCGGTCGGGGCCAGGGCCAGCGGCAGTGGCACGACCGAGCCGAGGAACGCCGCGGACATGTCAGGCTCGGATACGTCCACCAGCGCGCATGGCTGGAACCGCCGCCGCCGGAACGCCCTGGTGTTGGCCCGCAGCGACAGTTCCTCGTCGGCCCCGCCGTCGACGTAGTCGAACACCGGCCGCGGAATCAGCCGCCGCCCGGCGGCGCGCAGGTCATCGATGTCGTGACAGGCCGAAAGCCGCCGGCGGGTCGCGTCAAGCTCCACCGGTTTCATCTTGATCAGCTGGCGTATCTCCGAAGCTCTCATGCCCCGGACGATACGCGGCGCCGTGCCGTCGGCAAAAGCGGACACCAGGGTTCCGCGGTCCGCCAGGCGGGGCACCGTCTATACCTGTGGGCGGCCAGGATGGGACGATCGTGCCGTGATGCCACCGCAGCCCGGTGCGATCCAGGTCACTGACCACCTGGACCGCCGGATCCGCAAGCCGGTCGACCTGCTGCGCTGCATCATCGCCTGCATCGAGATCGTCGCCCTGGCGATAGCCGCCGTCGCGGCCAGCGCGACCACGACCGGGGTGGAGACCGACATCGTGGGCGTGAGCAAGCGGCTGCCGCACCCCCTGATCGAAGCGGCCACCCCGCTGGCCGTGTTCGCGCTGCTCATCTTGCCCGTGGCCCTGGCCATCCAGCAGCTCGTGCGGCGCCAGCCGCGACGCCTGGCCGAGGCGATCCTGACCGGTGTCCTGGCCGGGCTGGTGACGAAAGCCGCCGACCTGCTGCTCGGGCGCAGCGCCGCCTCCCGGCTCTACGACGCGATCATCATGTCGCGCCCCGGGGCCAGCCATGCCGCGGCCCTGGACTACTACCTGGCCGCCCTGGTCGCCTATACCACCATGATCGTCCTCGTCGGGCGGCCCATCTGGCGGAACGCGCTGTGGCTGGCGGTCGGGGTTTACGCCATCGTCCAGCTCGTGGGAACGGTGCATACCACCGTCGTCTCGCTCCTGATCACGCTCTTGATGGGGCGCGCGATCGGTCTCGCCGTCAGGTACGGCGCGGGCTCGATGTCGCAGCGGCCGAGCGCGGAGGAGATCGGGGCCGCGCTGGTCGGCACCGGCCTGCCGGTAGCCGCGATGAGGCGGGTCCGGCTCACCGGCCCGGGGCGGGCCGGATCCCGGTACTACGCGGCGACCGCGCCCGACGGCAGCCGCCTCAACGTCATCGTCTTCGACCGGGATCAGGAGGCGGCCGGAGCGGTCTACCGGCTGTACCGCTCGGTTCGCCTGCAGGGGCAGGTCTCGCGCAACGCCCCGCTGTCGGTCGACCATACGGTCGAGCGCCGGGCCCTGCTGTCCTACGCGACGGAAGACGCGGGCGTGCCCACTCCCCGGCTGCGCGCCGTGGTGCGGGTCGGCCCGGAGGCCGCCGTGCTGGCCTACGATCACCACGAGGGGACCACGCTGGCGCGGCGGAACCCCGGATGCACCGACGCCGAGCTCGACCAGATTTGGGATGAGGTGACGCGGCTGCACGCTCACCACGTCACGCACCGGGCCCTGACCGCGGACCACATCCTGTTCACCGGCAACGACCAGGTCATGCTGCTCGATCCGGGCGACGGAGACGTGGCCGCGACCGACCTTCAGATCCGCTTGGACACCTCCCAGCTCATCGCCGAACTCGCGCTTTACGTCGGTCCGGACCGGGCCGCCGGCCTGGCCATCAAGTGGATCGGAGCCAGCGAACTCGTCTCGATCGTCCCGCTGATGCAGCCCGTCGCGCTCGCCCGGTCGACCAGGAAGGCGCTGCGCCGGCGCCACGACGTGCTGCCCGCCCTGCGCACGCTGCTGCTCGCGGCGGTGCCAGGCGGCGAGGTCGCCACCGTGCGCCTGGAGCGCATCCGGCTGCGGACCCTGCTCACGCTGGTCGCGAGCGTGGCGGCCGCCTACCTGCTGGCCGGCGAGCTTGAGCGGGCCAGCCTCAGCCAGGTCCTGCACGAGGCGAACCTGGACTGGGCTTTCGCGGGGCTGGCGCTGTCGGCGGTGACCTACGTAGGCGCGGCCGTGTCGCTTTCCGGGTTCGTGGGGGAGCGGCTGGACTTCTTCCGCACGCTGCTCGCCCAGGTGGCCGGCTCATTCGTCACGCTCGTGACGCCCGCCGCCGTCGGGGGCGCCGCGCTGAACATCCGCTACCTGCAGCGCAGGAAGATCCCGGCGCCGGTCGCGGTGGCGAGCGTCGGCGTGGCCCAGGTGGTGGCCTTCGTCTTGCACATCATGCTGATCGTGGTGTTCGCCGCGATCGCGGGAAGCAGCACGGGAGAGCCGCTCAAGCCCCCCAGATGGGCCTACTTCGTGCTGGCCGGGCTCGTCGTCGCCGTGCTCGCCGTGCTCGCGGTCCCCGCCGGGCGGCGCCTGGTGCGCGCCCGGGTGTCACCGACGTTCGCCCAGGTGCTGCCGCGGCTGCTCGAGATCGTCCAGCGCCCGCGCAAGCTCGCCGAGGGGGTCGGCGGCACGCTGCTGCTGAGCTTCGCGTACATCTTCTGCCTGGCCGCGTGCGTGGCGGCCTTCGGCAGATCGGTGCCGATCGCCAGCATCGCCGTGGTGTACCTGACCGGTAGCGCTCTCGGCTCCCTCATTCCCACCCCCGGCGGGCTGGGCGCCGTGGAAGCGGCGCTGACCGCCGGCCTGACCGCCGCCGGCCTGCCCGGCGCAGTCGCGGTGAGCTCAGTCCTGCTGTTCCGCCTCCTGACCTTCTGGCTCCCCGTCCCCTTCGGCTGGGTCGCGCTGAACTTCCTCGAGCGCAAGCAAGCTTTGTGACCGGCCGTCCCTCGGCGCCGCTGCACCCGACCGCGACCGGCGAGCTGGCCATCGCCCTGGCCGACCAGCAGGTCCTGCCCGAAGTCGAGGGCCTGGTGCCCCGCCCCCGCCTCGTCGTCCTCAGGCGGAACCGGTACCGCCACCACCGAGACCGTGAAGACGGCCAGGCTCAGCTCAGCGCGGGGATGATCTCCTCGCCGTACGCGGCGAGGGTCTGCTCCTCCTGGTCATGCATCAGGTAGATGGCGAACTGGTCCGCTCCGACCTCGGCCAGCTCGTGCAGCCGGTCCAGGTGCGCGGACACCGGGCCGAGCAGGCAGAACCTGTCGACGATCTCGTCAGGCACGAACGCGACATCCGGGTTGTCCGAACGCCCGTGGTGCGCGTAGTCGTACCCCTCCCGCCCCTTGATGTAGTCGGTCAGCGCCTTGGGCACCGGCCCGTCCGTGCCGTACCTGGAGACGATGTCCGCCACGTGATTCCCGACCATGCCGCCGAACCACCGCAGTTGCTCCCGCTGGTGCGGCACGTCGGTCCCGACGTACGCGGGCGCCGCGACGCACATGGTCAGCGCGGCCGGATCACGCCCGGCCTCCGCGGCCGCCGCGCGCACCGAGCCGATGGTCCAGCGCGCGATGTCGGGGTCGGCGGTCTGCAGGATGAACCCGTCGGCCTGCTCGCCGACCAGCTTCAGGGCCTTCGGCCCGTACGCGGCCATCCAGATCTCGAGCTGGCCGTCCCGCACCCACGGCAGGCTCAGCGGCTTGCCGTGGTGCTCGACCTCGCGCCCCTCGGCCAGGTCCTTGATCACGGTCATCGCCGCCGACAGCGTGGCCAGCGACATGGGCGGCTGGCCGATGACCCGCCGCGCCGAGTCGCCGCGGCCGATCCCGCAGACGGTCCGGTTGCCGTACATGTCGTTCAGCGTCGCGAACAGCGAGGCGGTCACCGACCAGTCCCTGGTCCCCGGGTTGGTCACCATCGGCCCCACGGTCAGCGCGGAGGTCGCGGCCAGGACCGCCGAGTAGATGACGAACGGCTCCTGCCACAGCACGTGCGAGTCCCACGTCCAGCCGTAGGAGAAGCCCGCGTCCTCCGCCCGCCCCATCATCTCGACCACCCGGCTGGCCGGCGGGTTCGTCTGCAGCACGACTCCGAAATCCATGATCCCTCCCGGGTGCCTTTTCAAAACCCTGGATACCGAACGATCGGTGGTTCCCCTACAGCAGATACTGATTCAGCCCGCGGGCGAGGAAGGCACCGTGGCCAGGCGTGCCCCGGTACTCGCCCTCCTCGATCACCGTGTGGCCGCGCGACAGCGTGGTCACCACGCGCCCGGTGATCTCGAGCCCCTCGTACGCGGAGTAGTCCACGTTCATGTGGTGGGTCGCCGCGGACAGCGTCTGCCTCGCGTTCGGGTCGTAGATCACGATGTCCGCGTCGGACCCGGCCGCGATGACGCCCTTGCGCGGGTACAGGCCGAACATCCTGGCCGGCGTGGTCGAGGCGACCTCCACCCAGCGCGGCAGTGACATCTGCCCCGCCACCACCCCGGCGTGCAGCAGGTCCATCCGGTGCTCCACGCCCGGCATGCCGTTCGGGATCTTGGAGAAGTCGCCCCGGCCGAGTTCCTTCTGGTCCTTGAAGCAGAACGGGCAGTGGTCGGTCGAGACCACCGACAGGTCGTTGGTCCGCAGCCCCCGCCACAGCGAGTCCTGGTGCTCCCTGGGCCGCAGCGGCGGAGAGCAGACGAACTTGGCGCCCTCGAAGTCCGGCCGGGCCAGGTCGTCCAGGGACAGGAACAGGTACTGCGGGCAGGTCTCGGCGAACACGTTCTGCCCGGTGTCCCGGGCCTCGGCCACGGCCGCGAGCGCCTGGCTGGCCGACAGGTGCACGATGTACAAAGGACAGGCAGCGACGGCCGCCAGCGTGATGGCCCGCGACGTCGCCTCGCCCTCGAGCTCGGGCGGCCTGCTCAGGCCGTGGTACAGCGGTTCCGTGTGCCCCGCGGCGAGCGCCTGCGCGACCAGCTGGTCGATGGCGATGCCGTTCTCCGCGTGCATCATCACCGTCGCGCCCGAGCGGGCGGCCTGCTGCATCGCGAGCAGGATCTCGCCGTCGGTGGCGTAGAACACGCCGGGGTAGGCCATGAACATCTTGAAGCTGTTCACCCCGGCCTCGATGCAGGCGTCCATCTCCTTCAGCGTCGTGTCGTTGACGTCGGAGACGATCATGTGGAAGCCGTAGTCGATCGCGCAGTTGCCGTCCGCCTTGGCGTGCCACTTGTCCAGCGTGGCGAGCAGCGAGGTGCCCTTGGCCTGGACCGCGAAGTCGATGATCGTCGTGGTGCCGCCCCAGGCCGCGGCCCGGGTGCCGGTCTCGAAGGTGTCCGCGGAGAACGTGCCGCCGAACGGCATCTCCATGTGCGTGTGCACGTCGATCCCGCCGGGCAGCACGTACTTGCCGGTCGCGTCGATGACCCGGTCCGCGGTCACGCCGGCCGCCTGGCCGGGGATGCGCGCGAGCACCCCGGCGATCTTCTCGCCGTCGACGAGCACGTCGGCGTCCAGCGTCCCGTTCGCGGTCACCACGGTGCCGCCCGAGATCAGGGTGGTACTCATGGCTGGACCAGGGTCCCGTACTGGTCGGGGCGGCGGTCGCGGTAGAACTGCCACAGGTTCCGGACCTCGGCGAGCTGGGCCATGTCCAGGTCGCGCACCACCACCTCGTCCTGGTCGTCCGCGGCGGCGTCCCCCATGAGCTGCCCGCGCGGGTCCGCGAAGTAGGTCTGCCCGTAGAAGTCGTTGTCGCCGAGCGGCTCGACGCCGACCCGGTTGATCGCGCCGACGAAGTACTCGTTGGCCACGGCGGCGGCGGGCTGCTCGAGGCGCCACAGGTACTGCGACAGGCCCCGGCTGGTGGCCGACGGGTTGAACACGATCCGCGCCCCGGCCAGGCCGAGCGCGCGCCAGCCCTCGGGGAAGTGCCGGTCGTAGCAGATGTACACGCCGATCCGGCCCGCCGCGGTGTCGAAGACCGGGTAGCCCACGTTGCCCGGCCTGAAGTAGAACTTCTCCCAGAACCCCTTCACCTGCGGTATGTGGGTCTTCCGGTACTTGCCCAGGTAGGTGCCGTCAGCGTCGATCACGGCGGCGGTGTTGTAGTAGATGCCCGGGTGCTCTTCCTCGTACATCGGCGCGACGATCACGATGCTGTGCTGCCTGGCCACGTCCTGCAGCCGCCGGGTGGTGGGCCCGTCGGGGATCGCCTCGGTGTAGGAGTAGTAGTCGGCGTCCTGCACCTGGCAGAAGTACGGCCCGTAGAAGAGCTCCTGCAGGCAGACCACCTGTACGCCAGCCGAGGCCGCGGTCTGGATATGACTCACCGCCGCCTCGATCATCGATTCCTTGTCCCCGGTCCAGCGCTGCTGGATAAGCCCGGCCCGGACGATCTCAGCCATCGGCTCCTACCTTCCCTCTTCCGCGTGACTCCTCATTTTCCCGCTTGGCCAACCCCGTGGTAAGCCGCAACCCCCCAAGGAAGAACCTGGCCCGACCGGCCCCTGTTGTATATCCCTACAGGCGCGGCAGAAAACGTGTAGGGCAATTGCGCAGACCGTCTCCGCGGAAACGCGGCTCCCGAATTGCGACGTTTCCAGTCAGGTTCCCGAAGACCCCCCTAGGATCAGTCGAGACCTGAAGGTAAACCCGGCCCAGGGTTCTTGGGGGATATAGATGGGTGAGCAAGCGGCCGGTAACGAGCCGACACCCGGCAACGAGCCGGCACCCCATGACGGGGCCGAAACCGACTTGCGCGCCGCGGACCGGCTGATCTTCTTCTCCGACGCGGTGGTCGCCATCGCGATCACGCTGCTCGCCCTCGATCTGCCGGTTCCCGAAGGCGGCACCGTATCGAAGTTCTGGGCGTCGGTCCAGCACAACGACGGTCACTATGCCGCGTTCCTGATCAGCTTCGCGGTGATCGCGTCGGCGTGGAGCGACCATCACGATCTGTTCAGGTACGTCAGGCGCACCGACCCGCGGTTGCGGCTGCTCGACAGCGTGTGGCTGCTGACGATCATCCTCAATCCGTTCGCGACCAAGCTGCTCCTCGTCAGCGGGCAAACCCTCGATACCAGTGCCCTGCGGTTCGGGTTCTACGCGCTGCTGCAGCTCCTTGAGTCGGCCATGGTGTACGCGATGCTGCGGCACCTGATCTCGCACCGGCTGGCCGACATACCGCCGCAGGTCGCCAAGAAGCAGGCAAATGATTCCCGTGATCTGATGATCGGCTTCGCGCTGTCCATTCCGGTCTTCTTCGTCACCACCTTCGCCTGGCTGCTCTGGTTCCTCATTCCGCAGCTGGGCATGCGGCTGCGACAGCGCTTTACCCGGCACGACCGGACCCCGGACGGTAACTAGCTACGGCTCGCCCGACCCCGGGTCGGCTGGATCCCGCAGGTCCGCCACATAGCTGATGTCTCGTGCTGGCCGGGCCGCCGACGATGAACGGGACGCGGCGGGCACCGGGCTCGCCGCCGTAACCGAAGGATGTGACACTCACATGAGCGGCAGCTTGAGCGCGCCGGGTGGGTTCTTCGCGGACGCCGATTTCGACTACGAGGCGCGGATCGTGCTCGGCGCCGCGGCGGGCGGCATCGGGGATGTCGGGCTGGTCCTGGCGGCCCTCGACCGGATCACCGACGGTGACGCGCAGAGCTGGTTCGACGCCTGGACGGGGTTGGGCGCGGATCTGGCCGCCCGCGGCGATGATGCCCTCGGGCGCGGGCACCTGCACACCGCGAGCTGGGCCCTGCTGGCCGCGGCCGAGTACTACGCCAAGGCCCTGGTCTTCGTCGACGGGCTGGCCGACACGTCCGTGCTGCTGCCGACGTTCCGCCAGCACCGTGCCTGCTGGGAAAAGGTCATCGACGCTTCGCAGGGCCGCTTCGTCCGGGTGCCGGTGCCCTACGAGGACACCACGCTCCCGGGCTACCTGCTCCGCCCTGACGCCACCGGGGCCGCCCGGCCGACGCTGGTGGTCACCAACGGGAGCGACGGCTCGCTGCCCGGGCTGTGCGAGTACGGCGCGGCCGACGCGCTGGCCCGCGGCTGGAACGCGTTCCTGTTCGACGGCCCGGGACAGCAGTCGATGCTGTTCGAGCGCGGGATCCCGTTCCGGCACGACTGGGAGGCGGTGCTGACGCCGGTCATCGACTGCCTGGTGGCCCGGCCCGACGTGGACTCCTCCGCGCTGACCGGGTACGGCATCAGCCAGGGCGGCTACTGGATCACCAGGGCGGCCGCGTTCGAGCACCGCATGGCCGCGGCGGTCGCCGACCCTGGCGTGGTGGACGTTTCGGCCGGGTGGACCGCCCACCTGCCCCCGGTCCTGCTGGAGATGCTGAACGCCGGCCAGAAGGACGAGTTCAACGCCGTGATGTCGCAGGCGCAGGCCGGCGCCGACCCGGCGGTGGCCAGGACGATGACCTTCCGGTCCCGGCCTTACGGCCTGACCGACCCGTTCGACCTGTTCACCGAGGTGCGGAAGTACCAGGTCCGCGACGTGGCCGGTCAGATCACCACCCCGCTGCTGATCCTGGACCCGGCCGACGAGCAGTTCTTCGCCGGCCAGCCCCGGCAGCTCTATGACCTGCTGCCGGGTGAGAAGGAGATCATCGAGTTCACCCAGGCGCAGGGCGCGAACTTCCACTGCCAGCCCACCGGGCGCCAGCTGACGCATACGCAGATGCTCGACTGGCTGGCGGACCATCTGCCGGCCCGTCCGGAGTGACGCGGTTTAAGCTGGAAGAGTGACGGAAGGCGTCGGCAACCGGTCGCTTCCGTCCGATCGCCGCGCGGTCGAGCAGACCGTTCATGACCTGATCCTGACCGTGGTCCGGCGGCAGACGCCCGCCGGGGTCAGCGTCGTCCTCGAGGGCGCGGCGGGCATCGGCAAGACCTTCCTGGCCCGCCAGATCACCGATTCCGTCCCGCCCGGCCAGGCGAAGATCCTCCGCCTGGCGGGCGAGCCGGGCCGGCGCAACGATCCGTTTGCCGCCGCCGCTCCGCTCCTGGGCGACCCGCCCTGGAGCGGCGATCCCGGTGACGCGGCGTTCGACCGCGTCGACGAACTGTGCGCCGACGGCCCAGTGGTCCTGTGTGCTGACGACGCGCACAACCTCGACGCGGCCACGCTGACGCTGCTCCGCCGGCTGGTGTGGGCCAGCCGGGCCCTGCCGCTGGCCGTGCTGGTCACCACCCGGCCGGATCTGTCCCGTGAACCGCTGACCATGCTCACCGGGCAGGCGCAGCTCCGGCTGCGGCTGCCGCCGATGGACCGGATGATGGCCGAACGCCTGGTCTACGACCGCACGGGCCGGTGGCCCGGCCCGCTGCTGCGCCGCGTCCTCGGGCTGGCCGCCGGCAATCCGCTGTTCGTGGCGGAGCTGCTACGCGCGTACGAGAACGCGGGCGCCCTGACCTCATCCGGCCCGGACTCGATCGAGGCCAGGTTCGAACTCGACCTGCGCGGCACCGGCCTGGACCAGGTAATCCGGGCCCACCTCGGGCAGCTGGACCAGCCCACCCGTGACGTGCTGGCCGCGATGGCGGTCTGGGGGACCGACATCGCCGTCGGCGATCTGGCCAGCGTGCTGCCGGGCCCGGGCGATACCCCGGGCGATGCCCTGGGCGGGCTGCTCGAGCGGGCCGTCGGATCCGGCCTGGTCCGCCGCGACCCGGCCGGCACCGTCGGCTTCACCCACGACCTATTCCGCGAGGTGGCCTACGGCGGGCTCGCCGAACCTCAGCGCCGCCTCATGCACCGGCGAGCCGCCGAGGTGCTGGCGGCCGCCGGCTACCGGCCGAGCCTCGTCGCTGACCATCTGCTGCGGGCGGCGGGGACCGATGACGATCCGGCGCTGCTGACCGCCCTGCGCGAAGCGGTCGAGGCGACCCGCGCGTCGGCACCGGAGGTCACCGCCGACCTGCTCGCTGACGTGGCCGCGGTCAGCGGCTCGGACGTGCCCGAGCAGTTCCTGCTTGACCAGGCGGACGCGCTGTTCCACCGGGGCCGCGGGCGGGCCGCGGAGACGCTGATCCGTGAGCGGATCACGACCGTCACCGACCCCGCGGTGGCGGCGCAGCTGCAGGTGCTCCTGATCCGCTCCCTAGCCAACCGGGCGGACATCACCGCGACCCTGACGGTGATCGACCGGACCACCGCCATCCCAGGCCTTCGCGGCGCGTCCCGCCGGCAGCTCGAGGGGACCAGGGCTTTCCTGCTGGCCCAGGCCGGGCAACCCCCACCCGGCGCCGAGCTGGACGCGATGATGGCCCGCTACGTCGCCGCGGGCGATCACGACGCCCAGGCCAACCTCCTGTCCACCTTTGCCTGCGCCGCGTTCCTGTCCGGCCGCCCGGACCGGGCGCTGGAATTCCTGCAGGCCCGGGACGAGTTCGCCGCCGATCCGGGCAGCCTGCGGTCCCGCGCGTCGGTGCTGTCCATGCCGGCCGTGTTCGAGCTGGCCGCGTCCGGGCCCCCGGCCGCGCAGGCGGCCCTCGACCGGGCCCGGCGGCTGAGCGCCGAACGGCACGCCGAGTGGCTCGACCCGTTCCTCGGGTTCGCGGCCGGCGGGATCGCCTTCGCGGCCGGTGACTGGGACGATGCGGTAGCGGAGCTGGACGCGGCCTTGGAACGGGCCGAGGAGACCAATACCGGCTGGATCTCGCTGCCCGTCGGCATCCGGTCCTACATCGACGCGCACCGCGGCAGCAGCGGCCCGGCCCGCGCCCGGCTGGAATCACTCCGGCACCGCGGTCTCCCGCTGCTCTTCGGGCATGACCGCCCCGGCTGGGCCGAGCTGGCCGTGCTGGAGGCCGAGGGGGCGATACGCGAGGCGGGCACGCTGGCCAGGACGCTGTGGTCCGCGGTCAGGAGCCACCCCGGCCGCTGGGCCGACGAGCTGGCCCCCGACGTGACCCGGGTCGCCCTGACCGGGATGGATCGCCGCCTGGCCGACCAGATCGGCGAGGACACCTCAGCCCTCTGCCGTCCTGACGTGTCCGGCCTGGTCCACGGCATGCTCACCGCCGATCCTGACGCCATCGAGGCAGCGGCCGCCGCGCTGGCCGGAGCCGACCGCCTGACGGCCGAGGCGTTCGCCCGGGAAGAACTCGCGTGCGCCGCGGCCGCGGTCGGCGACCGGGACCGCGCGGCGGCGGCGTTGGATGCTGCCCTGGCCGGTTACCAGCGCATGGGCGCCGTCCCCGACCGGGACCGCGCCCTCGGGCGGCTGCGGGCGCTGGGCGTCCGCCGGGGCCCGCGCGAGGCTCATCGCGACGCCGACTTCGGCTGGGCCAGCCTGACCGCGACCGAGAACCGGATCGCCGCGCTGGTCCGCGACGGGCTGACCAACCGGGAGATCGGCACCCGGCTGTTCATCTCGCCCCGGACGGTGCAGACCCACGTCTCGCACATCCTGCAGAAGACCGGCCTGCGCTCCAGGGTCGAGATCGCGCGTGCTGCCCCCGCGTAGATCCGCCGGCTGGCTGATGTCTCCCAGGTCAGCCGTTCCTAGGTTCAAAGTATGAAATCACTGATGCTCATCCTCTCGTTCCTGCCCCTGATCGCCTTCTCCGTCCTAGCCCGGCTGCTGCCGCACGGTGACGTCGGCGTCGCCGGGCTGACCGCGGCGGTGATCGCCGCCATCGCCCTGCTGTCCATCCGCCCCGTCTGGCCGCCCAAGACCCTCAACGCCTGCTCGTTCGTGCTGTTCACCGTGCTGGCGGTCGCCGGCTTCACCGGAAGCGCCGGCTCAGACCGGTGGCTGGCCACCTGGGCCGCGGCCGGCGTCGGCCTCGTCATGGGGCTGGTCATCCTCGCCCTGGTCCCGGTCATGCCGTTCACCGAGCAGTTCGCCCGGCAGAGCACGCCGCGGGCCTACTGGGCCTCGCCGACGTTCAAGCAGATCAACCGCGTCCTCAGCCTGGCCTGGGGGGCCGCTCTCATCGGGATAGGCGTATCCCGGCTCGCAGCCGTCGCCATCAACGGGCACACCACCCGCCGCCTGCCCGACCTGCTCCTCGGCCTGGCCGTCCCGGCCCTGATCACCATCTACATGCTCAGGTTCTCCAAGAGCTACCCGGATCGCGTCGCCCACCGCCAGGACGCGCAAAGCGAGCCTGCTTCAAGCCTCAGCTGACGCCCTGGCCAGCATCTCCCGCCAGGAACGGCCGCCCTACCGAGCCCCAGCGCTCACCGGGCGGCCGACTTGGCGTACCGGACCACCCGGCTGCCGGACCCGCGCGAGCGCGGGACGCCGACGTGGCCGGCCGGTCCCGCTACGGGGTCGTCGGCCTGGTCGCGCTGCCGTGGCACTGGCTGTTCGAGCTCCTGGCCTCCGTCCTCGAGCTGGCCGGGCTGGCGCTGATCGTCAGCGGGGCGGCCCTCGGAACGCTCAATCTCGCCTTCTTCTGGCTGTTCATGTCCGTGGCCTACGGCTACGGATCCTGGTCACGCTGGCCGCGATGCTCCTCGAGTAAATGGGGTTCCCCAAGTACCGGCGGTGGCGTGACCTCGGGGCTGCGCTGCTGGCCAGCATCGGGGAGAACCTCGGCTACCGGCAGATGACCGCCTGGTGGCGGGCCGAGGGCTGGTGGTCGTCCCTGCGCGGCCGCACCCTGGCCTGGGGAACGATGACGCGCCAGGGGTTCACCACCGACGAGGAGGGCCATGACGCGTAATCGGCCGCACCCCCGCCTAATCACCCCCGCCGGGCGGCGAGACGTACGGCAGGACCAGGGCGGCGGCCGCGATGAGGGCACCGGCTGCCACCAGCCGGAGTAGCGCCGACCCGGCGCCCGGGCCCGGCGCGGGCAGCATCCCGGCCCCCGCGCCGAGCGCGAGCAGGCCCGCGCCGACGGCCAGCACCCGCCTTTGTGGCCGAAGTACCCGGGGCGAGGCGTCCGACTCGGCCAGGTGCACGGCGAGCAGGTAGGCGACAAGCGCGGCGCCGAGGACCGCCGTGTGCCACGGCGGGGCCGGGTGCTGCACCTCCAGCCACAAGATGGCCAGGAGCGCTCCCTCCTCCCAGGGCACCGCGCGGAGGGCCTGGAGGAACGACAGGACGATGCGCTCCGGCTGGGACAGCAGGAAGGCGTCCTCCGGCACCGGGATCCCGGCCAGCGCGAGGCGCAGCGCGCCCGCGCCCACGCCGAAGATCGCGAGGAACAGCGCGAAGTTCGCCGGGCCCTTGTGCACGAGCGGCTCGCCGGCCCACACGACGCAGCCCGCGCCGAGCAGGCAGGCGGCGGCGCGGACGGCCACCGCGCCCGCGTCGACCGGGCCGAGCCTGACCGGGCCCACGGTGAAAGGGCCCACGGCGCGGATCACCGGCGCGGACCCGAGAGCAGCGGGCGGCGGGTATAGCCGGCCAGCGGGAGGTCCAGGGACTGCACGCCGTCCCAGTGGACGACGGGGATGCCGAGCTCGCGCAGCGAGAACCTGATCGCCTCCTGCTCCATCCGCCAGATCCGCCTGGCCAGCCGGTCCACGCTGCGCCGGCGGTTCGGCGGCGCGGCGTTGAGCACGTCGATGACCAGCATGGTGAAGCCGCGCTCGCGCATGTCCCGCAGCGTCTCGACGAACCGCTGGTCAAGGAGCGGGCTGAACGCCACCACCAGCGCGCCGGGAGGCAGCGCGGCCCGCGGCAGCCTGCGCAAGTTCGCGCCGCTGCTCCGGCCCGCGTTGCTGGCCAGCATCGAGTCGATGATCCGGTATACCTGGCGCCGGCCCAGCCCGGGCACGAGCCAGCTGGCCTCGCCCCACCGGTAGGTGATCACGCCCACCCGGTCCCTGGCGTCCAGGTAGGCGCGGGCCGCGGCCGCCGTGCCGCGCAGCGCGAGGTCGAGGGCCGATGCCCCCGGCTCGCCCACGTCCGACGTGGCGTCGGCCAGCAGCACGACGTCCTGCGAGCGCTCGGCGGCGAAGGTGTTCACCTGCAGCCGCCCGCGCCGGGTGCTGGCCGGCCAGTTGATGCTGCGCTGCCTGTCGCCCGGCACGTACTCGCGCACGCCGGTGAACTCGATGCCCTCGCCGGAGGTCCGGGCCGGATGCTCCCCGAGCCGGTTCGGGAGCCGGCTGAGCACCACCCGGGTCCGCTGCGCGGCGGGCGCTGGGTAGCAGTCGAGCGCGGGCAGGACCACGGTCAGGTGACCTTCGGCCAGCCGCCAGCGGTCCCGCAGCACCACGTCCACGGTGCCGGTCTGCCGCCGCCCCCAGCGCTGCGGGGTGACGGTGAAGCGGGCTTCCGGCCCGTCGGCGACGGTGGCGCCGGCCGGCTCGATTTCTGCGCCCGGGTGCAGCGCCCACCGGACGCTGCACCCATCCTGGCCGTCGGCGGCTATATCGAGGGCCACGAGCTCGCCCTCAAAGGCCCGCCGGGCACTGAGCCGGACCCGCACTCCGATCCGGGGCGGCCGCCGCTGCACCCGCCCGGCCCCGAGCAGCAGGAACGCCGGGGCTGCCACCCCGGCGAACTCGGGTCGCCGGGCGAGCGTGGCGATGAGCACCCCGGCCAGGGCCAGCGTGAGTAGCCGCCGGGCATGGCGCGACGACCTCCACCGCGGCTCGAGGTCGGTGCCCGGTCCGGGGTCCCGCCGGTCGTTCGGCATTCCTGACGACATCAGCCGGTGACGGCGGACGCCTGGTCACGGCCGGCGTGGCGCGCGACCGGGTCGGTCTTCGGCGTGGGCACGGCCGCGAGCAGCTTGGCCACCACCTCGTCGGAGGAGACCTGGCGGACCCACAGCTCGGGCCGCAGCGTCACGCGGTGCGCCAGGGCGGGCACCGCCACCTGCTTGATGTCGTCGGGGATCACGTAGTCGCGCTTGCTCAGCAGCGCCTGGCCGCGGGCCAGCTGGACCAGGGCGAGGCCGCCGCGCGGGCTGGCGCCGACCTGGACCTGCGCGTCGTTCCTGGTCGCGGTGACGATCGCCACGATGTAATCGAGCAGGTCGGGCGTGATCTCCACCTGCTCGAGCGACTGGCGCATCGCCAGCACGCCGTCGGGGCCGGTGACGGGGTTGAGTTCGACGTACTCGCTGGTGCGGGCCACCCGCCGCCTGAGCATGTCGGTCTCGTCGCCGGTGGTCAGGTAGCCCAGGCGCAGCCGCATGAGGAACCGGTCGAGCTGGGCCTCGGGCAGCTCGTAGGTGCCCTCGTACTCGATCGGGTTGTCCGTGGCCAGGACGATGAACGGCTGCGGCAGCCTGCGGGTCTGCCCGTCCACGCTGACCTGGCCCTCGCCCATCGCCTCGAGCAACGCGGCCTGGGTCTTCGGCGGCGTCCTGTTGATCTCGTCCGCGAGCAGCAGCTGGGTGAACACCGGGCCTGGCCGGAACACCATCTCGGCCGACCGCTGGTCATACAGCGGGGCACCGGTCACGTCGGAGGGCAGCAGGTCGGGGGTGAACTGGATGCGGGCGAAATCCAGGCCGAGCACCCGCGCGAACGACCGCGCGATGAGGGTCTTGCCCAGCCCGGGCAGGTCCTCGAGCAGGACGTGGCCGCCGGCCAGGATGCCGACGAGCACGAGCTCCAGGGTCCTGCGGCGGCCGACGACCGAGCGCTCGAGCTCGTCCAGGACGGCCGCGCATTGCCGGGCGGTTTCTTCGGGACCCATCAGAGCTTCTCCAGTCGGTCGATGAGGCGGCTCAGGGTGCGCCGCGGGATGCCGCGCCGCTCGGACGCTCCGCGAGGCGAGGTTTCCGGCCTGGTGCCGGGGTCGATCCACGGCCACAGGTCGGCGTCGCGCCGGCCCGGCACAGCAGCCGCCGGGCCGCGTCCGGATCCTGGTAGAGGTTGACGCCGTGGCGTTCGGCCAGCCGGGCGGCCAGCAGGTGCTCAAGCACCGGCCGCAGCTCATGGTCGTAGAACCCCTGGCTGGTCGACGCGGTCAGCACCACGTACCTGCGGTGGGAGTAGCCGGTGAGCGTCCGGGCCGACGGCTTGTCCCTGGCCTTCCTCGACTCGTCCGGGGTCAGCTTCGGCAGCAGGACGCGCAGCACGAGCATCGCGACGGCCGCCGTGGCGATCGTCACCGCGGACAGGCCCGCCCAGCCGGCCATGGCGTAGCCGGCCAGGGCGGTGGCGCCGACCAGCACGGCCGCGATGACCAGTTCGGGCGTCGTCCCGCGCCACGGGCTGACCATGCCCCCGTCCCGCCCTTCCCCGGGGGCGGTCATGGGCCCGCTCCGCCCTGGGGCGCTCCGGCCTGTGCCGCCGTCCCGGCCTGTGCCGCTCCGGCCTGTCCCGCCCCGGCCTGGGCTGGCGGCGTCTGGGCCAGCCCGGCGGCCAGCTCGTCCAGCGCCCGCTCGGCCGCGTCACGCTGCGCTCGGCCGAGCGGATGGCTGGAGAACCTGGCCTCGTAGAACAGCGCGGTCAGCCGCGCGGCCGCGGTCCCGCGCACCAGGCCGCTTCTGGTCGCGCGGGCCAGAAGCTCGTCAGGCGTGTCGGCGACGGCCCGGGCCGTGCCCCCTTCGGCCAGGCGGTTCTCCATCGCCAGGTAGCACGCGATGATGGCGGCCCTGGCGTCGTCGACGGTCTGCAGCGCCGACCGGCCCGACTCCACCGCCTCCCGCAGGTCCGCCGAGTCCTCCGCGATGAAGCCGTCCGCCGGGGCCCCGCCCGGCGAACGGAACCGCCTGGCCAGCCAGATGCTGATCACTACTCCGGTCAGGAGTACGACCACGAGCAGGGTGTACAGCAGGGCGGCCACCGGGATGTGGATGGTTGAGGAATGGCCCGGGCTCGCCGACGGCAGCCTGAACTTCGGCGTGGGCACCGGTTGCCCTGGCGCCCGCGATCTCTGGGCTAGCCCCCCGAACAGGTGCAGGTGCAGGCCGACGAGCACCGTCACCGCGGCGGCGATCATCCCGGCGCTGAGGACCACGATGAGCACGCCGCGAAGCTTGACCGCCGTCGCGTTGACCGCGGCGGGGTTCAACGCCTTTCCGTTCTCGCTGGCGGATCGGCGGCGCAGCGTGATCACCAGCAGCGTGCCGAGCACGACCTCCAGCGCGACCCCGATGGCCACGCCCTCACGATGCAGCGGCCCGTCCCACCGCGGCTGGCTCACCACGCCGCGCAGCCCGGCCACCCCCAGCAGGATGAGCAGCGTCAGCAGCGGCAGCCATGTGATCCACGACCTGGCCGCGGTCGCGCCCGGCCCGGCGTCCGGCATCCGCGCGCCGCCTGGCCTCCCCCCGCCGTCCGATGCCTGCGAGCCGCCGGAGATCCCGGCGGTCCGCGTGGTTCCCGGCGCCCCCGGGCGGCTCGTGGTCATCGTCTGCTGTTCCCCGGCTACCGGGCCTTGGCGGCCACCTTCAGCGACTGCTTGTACGACCGGACCTGGGCCAGCGAGTCGGCGTCGAAGATATCCGCGACCGACATATGCGAGCCCTCGGCCCCGAACGCCCCGGCCGCCTCCCGCCATCCCGTCGGCTGCACCCCGAGCTGCTTGCCGAGCAGGGCCACGAAGATCTTCGCCTTCTGGTCGCCGAACCCCGGCAGTGCCCCCACCCGCTTCAGCAGCTCCGCGCCCGTCCCGGCGGACTGCCATACCTGCGCGGGGTCGCCGTCGTACTGGTCCACGATCAGCCGCGCCAGGTCCTGCACCCGCGCCGCCATGGCCTTCGGGTAGCGGTGCAAGGCCGGCCGTTCGGAAAAGATGCGCGCGAGCGCCTCCGGGTCGAAGTCGGCCAGCTCGGCGGCGGTGGGCACGTGCTCGAGCCGGCGGACCAGGTCGAGCGGCGCGCTGAAGGCGCGCTCGAGCGGCACCTGCTGGTCGAGCAGCATCCCGACCAGCAGGGCGAGCGGGCTGCGGGTCAGCAGGTCGTTGGCCTCGGGCTCCACCGGCATGCAGATCGTCACGGCACCCCTCCCCGGGTCACGATCACGCGTCATGATCGCGTATGCCCGCAGCGTACCCCGCGTCTGCTATGAGCCAGATGCCCAGGGAGCGCTATAAGCTAGAAGCAGCCGGGGTGGTGGCCCGGGGGCGCCCGGCCCGGGATGGATGAACGGAGACAGCATGTCACCGCACTTGAAGTGGGGAATCGCAGGGGTCGTCGTAGGCCTGATCCTGTTGGGGTTCATCCCCTGGTGGCTGGCATTCGCGCTCATCGTCGTCGCCATCGCCGTCCCGGCCACGGCCTGGCTGATGCTCGACGAGTCGCAGCGGCGGCGGTACCGCGAGATCCGCCGTCGGCAGCGCCAGATCCGCTAGCACCGCCGCTTCGGCCGGTAAGACCGCGCGGGCCGTCGGCCTGCCCCGGGAAATGACCCCGGGAATGACGCTGCCCCACCGGGAATTGCAGCTATCAGCAAGTTCCCGAGGGAAGGAAGCCCAGATGGCCGTCCGCCGCCTCAACCACGCCGTCCTGTACGTGCACGGTCTCGAGCGCACCGTCCGCTTTTACACGCAGACCCTGGGCTTCGAGGTCCGCATGGAGATCCCGGGCCGCGCCGCGTTCCTCGGGGCGCCAGGCTCGGCCAACGATCATGACCTCGGCCTGTTCGAGATCGGGTCCGGCCACGCGCCGGACCGGCCGCAGGTCGGGCTCTACCACCTGGCGTGGGAGGTCGGCACGCTGGGAGACCTGGTGGAGACCAGGGCCGCGCTGCTCGCGGCCGGGGCGCTGGTGGGGGAGAGCGACCACCGCGTGTCCAAGTCGCTGTACGCCAAGGACCCGAACGGCATCGAGTTCGAGGTCATGTGGCGCGTTCCCGCCGAAGACTGGGCAGCCGAGACCGCCGACGGCGGTACGACCCTCCCGCTCGACTGGGACGCCACGCTCGCCCGCTGGGGCCGCGACCAGGTGACCGGCGCCGCCGCCGGCTCTCCCACCTGACCCCCCAGCGCCCACCGCCCACCCGCGCCGACGGCCCGTCATCGCCCTCCGGCCACCGCCACTCACCCGCGCCAGTGGGCCCTCAGCGCCCTTCGGCCACCCGCGTGATGTAGGTAACCCCGACGAAGGCCCGGAAGATCGCCAGCGGATCGTGCCCGCGGATGCTCACCGCCCGCACGCCGGTCCGCTCCACCCCGCGGACCCAGCTCGCCACCTCGGCCATGTCCGCCGTCTGCACGTGCACCTCCAGGGTGGCCGGCAGCGAGATGGTCGGCAGCTCCAGCACGGAAAGCTCGGCCTCCTCTTCTGAGTCTTCTGAGTCCTCCGGATCTTCCGCCGCCCGCGCGGCCCCGAGCGCCACCCGCGGGACCCCGACCGGCGCCGCCGCGATCTCCCACACCTCCGACTCCTTGACGGCCGCCCGCTCCACCGCGCGCCGCGCCCCGTCCGCGATCAGCTCGCGCGCGACCTCCGGGTGCAGGTTCGACGCGCCGAACCTGGTAAACGACTCCTTGACGACCACGCGTTCGGCGTCCGCCAGGAACGGGTCGGCCTCGTCGATCGTCTGCTGGTCCCCGGTGATCAGCCCGACGGGCGCCTGGCAGGCCAGCGCGACGAGCGCGTTGATGCCGCTCTCCCCGACCCGTACCCCGTTCAGCTCGACGTGCGAGACCACCGAGGGGTTATAGGTGTGCGAAAGCACCGAGCTCTCGCCCGAGATGGACCCGTGGTAGCCGACCATGAACACCAGGTCCGCGGTGGCGTCAAGCCCCTGCATCATGTACAGCGGCTTGTGCCGCCCGGACACGTAGCTCGCCTGCCCGTGCAGGTCGGAAGGGTCCAGGTTGTTCATCGTCCCGTGCGAGTCGTTGCACACGATCTCGGTCGCCCCGGCCTCGAGCGCCCCGTCGATCGCCGCGTTGACCTCGCCGAGCAGCAACCGCCGCCCCTCCTCGTACAACTGCCCGGGCCCGAGGCACTGCGACCAGTCGACGATCCCGGCCACGCCCTCCATGTCAAACGAGATGAAGACCTTCACGGAAGACCATTATTTCCATCCCGAACGCCCGGTGGTACTACCCCCGGTCACCCGGGAGCCACCGCCGGGACCAGGCCACCAGCCGCCGGCCGCTCTGGGCGTCGAGCTCCGGGGTCAGGAAGTGCGGGGGAAACTCCTGCGGTCAGGATCAGTCGCGCTCTTTCGGGCAGGAAGAGGCAGTGGCATCATGGTTCGCAAGAGAGACCACGCTGGGTCAGGCGCCGGAGATTCACTTGGAGGCCACATGAGCCAGCCATCATCGGACCAGCCTAGGTTCGTTCAGATCATCGGGCGGTACAGGGCCCTGGTCGGCATCATGGCCACACTGGGCCTGCTGGCTGGCGCTGTCTTCGCCGCGCTCAACCCGCCGGTGTTCACGAGCCAGGCCCTCGTCCTGTTTACGCCGTCGTGTCCGGCCGGGGCCATCTGCGGCGGGCCCCTGTTTGTGTCCGATGACATCGGGTCCAGGACGCTCCCGCCACTTCCGAGCGGAATCCAGGTAAAAGCCCTGGCGGGGAATGTTCTGTCGGTGAGCGACACCGCCGCCACCGCTGCCAAGGCAGAGGCCACCGCTAATGCGGCCGCCCGCAGCTACCTCCTCTATTACGATGCTCTGATTTACTCCAGCGGGCAGTCTTCAGTGCCAGCGGTCGACCCTGCGACGAGAGCAACCGGGACGACCCCGCTGATGCGGCTGCGCGGCGACGCGCTGCTTGGCGCGGTATTGGGCGCGCTGCTCGGAGTCATCGCGGCGCTGGCTGCCGGCGGGGCGACCATTGACGGACCGGCCGCTCCCCCGGGATTCGACATCGGCGAAGGAAGAGGAACGAGCAGGCCATCAACTGGCGTCTCGCGTCAGCAACTGGCCCTGGACTACCGTCGGTTACCGATCGCCAGCATCAGGTCAGAGCTGGCCGGGGAACAGCAGGGCCAGCTGGTGCGGGTAGCCCGCGATTAGCCGGAGCTCATCGTCGGTCAGCGGCTTGCCGGTCGCCGAGGCGCAGAGCTGGACCAAACAGAACACCAGGTCCTCCTCACCGGCCGTCACCTCAACACCCAGTCCGTCCAGCACGTGCCGGAACCCGGCCTTGCCGCCGTACTCGCCGGTTAGTACGACCCGGCCGTCCCGCGCGTACCAGTCCGAGGGGAACGGCCCGAGCACCGAGTCGTCGTACAGCTCGTAGTTGCCCCGGTCCTTCAGCGCCCCGTCGGCGTGGATCCCTGACTCGTGCGCGAACGCGTTACGCCCCACCCCCGGCCAGGCGGGCGGCAGCGGCTGCCCGAACGCATACGAAGCCCACAGCCCGAACCGCCGCGCCCACGACAGGTCCAGCGGGTCACCAACAGGCGCCGCGGGGCCGAGCCCGAACCCGTACGAGAACGCCAGGATGCATGACAGGAGGTCCGCGTTCCCGGCCCGCTCGCCGATCCCGTTCACGCAGGTGTTCACCCACGCGTCCTGCCCGGCGTCCAGGTCGCCGAGCGCGCCAGACACCGAGTTCGCCACGGCCATGCCCAGGTCGTTGTGGCAGTGCGTCTCGACCGGCAGGCCCACGGCCGACGCGAGCTTGGCGAACCGCTCCCTGATCCGCCCGGGGGAGTCGCCGCCGGTCGTGTCGCAGTACCGCACCCGCGACGCCCCGGCCTCCCGCGCCGCGAGCGCGAACTCCAGCAGGTACCCGTCGTCGGTCCGCGACCCGTCCTCGGCGTTGACCCCGATCGTCTCGGCGCCCGCCGCCCGCGCCACCGCCACCGACGCGGTCATCTCGTCGATGATCGCCGCCCGGTCCAGCCGGCCGCGGAACTTGTGCGCGATCATCTGGTCCGAGGTCGAGATCGACACGTTGTAATGCCGCAGCCCCCGCCCGCCCGGACCCGCGACGGCGACCGCGGCCCCCACGTCGGCGGGCACCGCCCGGCACCAGCCGGACAGCCGCAGGTCCCCGAACGCCCCCGCCTCCGCGAGCGCCAGGCAGGCCCGGACGTACGGCACCTCGTGGAACAGGAACGGGAACCCGATCTCGGACTGCGCCACCCCCAGGCGCCCCAGGTAGAAGTTGACCATGACCTTGCCGAACTTCGACAGCCCCGTGCGCGCGGTCTGCACCCCATCCCGGTTCGTCACGTCAAGAAAGTGAATCGATGGCATAAATCAAGATTGATAAGTTGATTCCCATTCGTCAATATTGATTAAAATCAATCATGCCGAACGAACGGTGGTTCGACCCCCGATGACCGAGTTCCTGACCGCCGCCGAGGCGGCCCAGCGGCTGGGCGTCAAGCCCGCGACGCTCTACGCCTACGTCAGCCGCGGCGTGCTCAGCCGCGGCAAGGCTGCCGACGGCCGGGGCAGCCTGTTCGATTCCGGTGAAATCGAGCGGCTGGCCAGGCGGGGCCGGCCCCGGCGCCCGGCAGGCGCCGCGGACATCACGGTCGAGTCGGCGATCACCGAGATCACCGCTGACCGCCTGCGTTATCGCGGCCTGGACGCGCTCGGGCTCGCCGCCAGCCGCACCTTCGAGGACGTGGCCGAACTGCTCTGGACCGGCGAGTTCCCGCCCGCCTCCGCTCCCCGGGTGCCCTGGCGGGCGACCCCGGCCGCGCTAACCGCGGGGCGGGCGGCCCAATCCGCGCTGCCCTCGGGAACGCTGCCGCTCGAGCGCCTCCAGGTGATCGTCCCGGCCATGGCAGCGACGGATCCGCTGCGGCTGCAGCTTGACCAGCCGGCGGTGCTGGCGGCCGCGCGAAGCATCATCGCGGGCATGGTGGACTGCCTGCCCCCGGTGGCTGGCGCCCGGTCGAGCGCCGACCCGGACGAGCCGGTGGCCGAACGGCTGTGGCCCCGGCTGTGCGCCAGGCGGCCCAGCCCGGCCCTGATGCGCGCGTTCTCGGCGGCGCTGGTCCTGCTGGCCGACCACGAGCTCGCCGCCTCCACGTTCGCCGCGCGCGTCGCCGCGTCGGTGCGCGCGGACCCGTACGCGGTGGTCGGGACCGGCCTGGGCGCGATGAGCGGCGCGCTGCACGGCGGGGCGTCCCTCGCCGCCGAAGCGCTGCTCGCTGCCGCCGGCGGTCCACAGGACGTTCCCCAGGTGGTGGGTGAGTTGCTGCGCCGGGGGGAGAAGGTGCCCGGGTTCGGGCACCCCGTCTACCGGAACGGCGATCCGCGCGCCGTCATGCTCCTGGGCTTGGTGCGCCGAGCCGCGCCGAAGTCAGGGCAGCTCGCCGTGGCCGAGGCCGTGATCGCGGAAGTCAGGCGCAAATCCCTGCCCGCGTGGAACGTCGACCTGGCCATGGCGACCCTCGCCCGGGTGGCCGGCATGATAAGGGGCTCGGGGGAGGCGATCTTCGCCGTCGCGCGGACGGCCGGCTGGATCGCCCACGCCCTGGAGGCCTACACCGGACCTGGGCCCCTGCGCCCCCGTGCCGTCTACACCGGACGGCCTCCCAGCGTTACCGATTCATGAGCCCGCGGCGCCCGGGCCGCCTGGCGAGGGCCGGGGGTCACTGGCCGGTGGTGCCGTCGGTGCGCTCGCGCAGCAGGTCGGCGTGGCCGTTGTGCCTGGCGTACTCCTCGATCATGTGCAGGTAGATCATGCGCAGCGACATGACCTGGCCCCGGTGCACGAACGTGTCGTCGAGGGAGGCGTTCGCCACCGCCGCGTCGGCCAGCTTGATTTCCTCGGTCAGCCGCGCGTAGTCGGCCGCGGCCCGGGCCGGGTCGAGGCGGTCGAAATCGGCATCGGTCTCGTCCCCGAACGGGTTGCCGACCGGCTCGCCGGCGAACCGCTGGCGGAACCACGCGCGCTCGACCTTCGTCATGTGGCGCACCAGCCCGAGCAGGGTCAGGCTCGACGGCGGCACGGCGCGCTCGGCCATCTGCTCGCCGGTCAGCCCGGCGCACTTGCGCAGCAGCGTCAGGCGATGCCAGTCGAGGAACGCCTGCAGCATCGGGCGTTCGGGGCCGGTCAGCGGCCCTCTCGGCCGCTCCACGTCTGGGGCTGTCCACGTCACGGCGACCATCTTCCCACGCCCGCCGATCGCGGGCGTCTCGGCCGTACCGGGGTGTGAAGCCCGGCCTCGCCCCGCGCCACCCGTGGATCCGATCCAAATTGAGCCTAGTTTACTCAATTAAATTGAGTGACTAGCAAAAAATATTTTGCTCCCGCCTTCTAGCCCGGCTGGCCGCAGCTTCCGCCGATGGCTAGCTTCAAACTTGAGTCTTCTTGACTCATGTTTATTTAGTATTAGATATTGCCGCCCTCAGGCTGGGGGTGTCACGCTCCCTGCGTGAGGCGTGACTGGCTGCCGCGGCAGAGTAGGGGGTAGGGGAGGTGGGTGGGATACTGCGGGAACCAAACTTCCGCAGGTTCTACGTCGGCTATGTGACCTCACTGCTCGGCTCTTCGATGTCCACGGTGGCGATAGCCTGGGCGGTCCTGGACACCGGGGCAGGAGCCACCGGCCTCGGGTTCGTGTTCACCGCGGGCGTGGTGTCCCAGGTGGTGATGCTGCCGCTCGCCGGGGCGGTCGCCGACCGGCTCGGGCGGCGCCGGGTGATGCTCGCCGCGGACGTGCTCCGCTACGCCGCGCAAGCCTCGCTCGCGGCTGTGCTGTTCACCGGGCGCCCGGCGCTCTGGGTGTTCATCCTGCTCGCCTGGCTCGAGGGGACGGGGGAGGCGTTCTTCTCCCCGGCCCTGAACGCGCTGACCGTCGAGATCTCACCGCCTGACCAACTCGCCAGCGCGAACGCGCTGTACGGGCTGGCCAGCTCGGCGGCCAGGATCGCCGGCCCCGCACTGGGCGGCATCCTCGTCGCCGTCGCCGGGCCCGCCACCGTGGTGGCCGCGGACGCGGCCTCGTTCGCCGCGAGCGTGCTCGCGCTCGGCCTGCTCCGCATGCCCGCGGCCTCGGAGGCGCCCGGCGCCGCCCGCCGCGCGCACCGGAGCCTGCTCGGCGACATGGGGGAGGGCTGGGCCGAGTTCCGCTCCCGGACGTGGGTGTGGGTGGTCAGCTTGCAGTTCGCCTTCTTCAACCTGATCACCTGGGCGCCCTGGATGCTGCTCGGGCCGGTCATGGGCCGGGCGTACCTCGGCGGCGCCGCCGTCTGGGGCGCGATCATGGCGGTCCAGGGGGCCGGCGCCATCGTGGCCGGGCTGGGTTCGCTGGGCCGCAGGCCCCGGCGGCCGCTGGTCATCGCCACCATCGGCACGTTCTGCTACGCGCTGCCCGACATCCCGATGGCCCTGCACGCGGCGGCCCCGTGGGTGGCCGCGGCCGCCTTCGCCTGCGGCGCGGGATCGTCGCTGTTCAACACCTTCTTCGGCACGGCCATGCAGCAGCAGGTCCCGCCCGGCATGCTCGCCAGGGTCAGCTCGCTCACCACATTCCCCGCCTACGGCATCGGCGTGATCGGGTACGCGATCGACGGCCCGCTGGCGTCGGCGCTGGGAGCTCCGGTCGTCTTCGGGGTCGGAGCCGTGTACGGGCTGCTGAGCAGCGCGGCCGTGCTGGCCCTCCCGGCGATCCGCTCCGTCGGCTGGCTCGAGGCGCCCGGGTCAGCGTTTCCTCGCTGCGGCCCGGAGGGCGGTGAAGGCAGCCAGCCGCGTGGCCACCGCGACGACGACCGCGACCGGGAGCACCTGGGCGACGTGCCTCGCGGGGGTGAGGGCGATGAGGCCGAACGCCACCGCGATCCCGCCCACGGCCAGCGCCAGCGCCGCCGCGACCCGGCGGGCGCGCAGCGTCCTGCGGACCATCAGGCGCGCCTCGCGGGGTAGCCGCAGCACCATCCAGGCGAACGAGCCGACGGCGAGGCCGCCGAGCACGCCGAGGCCGATCGCGAACGGCAGCCGGTCCAGGCGGGTGACCGCGGGGACCCAGATCAGGATCAGCGCGATCAGCGTGAACACGTAGATCGCCCTGGACACCGTGCGCAGGATCACCACGTCGATGTTCCTGCTGTAGATGTGCTCGTCCGGCGTGGCGCGCGCCGCGCTGATGAAGTGCCTGATCGCGCCGGCGGTGTCGTGCCTGCGAAGCCTGATCCGCCCCAGCTCGTTCATCGCGCCGCTGTGCGTCGGATCAAGGGCGAGCGCGCGTTCCTGGTGCTGGCGCGCGCCGGCCAGGTCCCCGCGGACCAGGCTCACCTTTCCCGATAGGAAGTGGACGTCGGGCTCGTTCGGGGCCAGGGCCCTGGCGCGCGCCGCCGCGTCGGCGGCGGCGTCAAGCCGGTGCGCGGCCAGGGCGGCCTGGGCCACGCACACGTGCGTCTGCCAGTAGCTCGGCGCGAGCCTGCAGGCCTGGTGCGCCGCGCGCAGCGCGTCCGGGTAGTTGCCCAGGTGCACCAGGGCGTTGCTGGCCAGGCGGTGCGGCCACTCGTCGGAGGGGTCGAGGGCTACCGCCCGGCGGGCGCCCCCGACCGCCTCGGCGTAGCGCTCCGCGCCCAGGTGCGCCCGGGCCATCAGGCACCAGGCCCGGCTGCTGTCCGGCTCCGCCGCCACGACGCGGGCGAGCAGTTCGGCGGCCTCGTCGAACCGCCGGACGTCGAGCATCGCGGACGCGCGCGCCAGCTCGCGGCCCAGCTCGATCACGGCAGGCTCACAGCAGGCGGCGCTTGCGCAGGTAGGCGACCAGATCGTCGTAGGTCCCGCCTTCGTTGGCGAACAGCGCCACGTTGCGGGCCACGTCGAACCACGCGCCGAGCGACGGCTTGACCTCGGCGATCGCGACCTCGAGGTCCGGCGTCCCGATCAGCCGCGGCTCGCCGCGGCGGACCGAGTCCATCAGGGCCCGTTCGGCGGCCGTCTCGCAGATGTGCGCGATGTCGGCCCCGGAGTACCCGTCGGTCAGGCCGGCCAGCTTGCCCAGGTCGATCCCTGCCACCGGGCGGTCCTTCAGGTGATAACGGAACACCCCCTCGCGCGCGGCCGTGTCTGGCGGCAGCACCAGCAGCGTCCGGTCGAAACGCCCGGGCCTGCGCAGCGCGCTGTCCACGTCCCACGGGTGGTTGGTAGCGGCCAGCAGGAACACGCCCTCGTTATGCCCGGAGACGTCGTCCAGCTCGAGGAGGAGCTGGTTGACCGCGCTGCGCATCGGCGTGTGCCGCAGCTGCGAGCGCTTCTGCCCGATCGCGTCCACCTCGTCGAGGAACAGCACACACGGCGCGTTCCGCCTGGCGATCTCGAACAGCTCGTGGATGTTCCGCTCGCTCTGCCCGACAAACATGTCGATGATGTCCGCGAACGAGACCGCGATGAACCTGGCGCCGAGCTCGCCCGCCACCGCGCGGGCGATGAACGTCTTGCCGCACCCGGGGGGCCCGTACATCAGGAGCCCGCCGCGGAGCGACTTGCCGTACAGCCGGCGCAGGTCCGGGTTGCGCATCGGGGCCAGGAACGCCGCCTCGAGGCGCTGCTTCACCTCGGTCATCCCGGCCACGTCCGCGAGCGTCAGGCCGGCGTGCTCGGCGTCGTACGCGTCCGCCTCATCGATCCCCGCCGAGGCCGATTCCGCCGCTTTCCCGTCGCCGACGAACATGGCGGGCAGCACGTCGCGCAGCTCATCCTCCGCCTGCGACCAGTCGTACTGCGGTGCCGCGCCTGGCGCGGGACCCTGCCCGGGAGGCGGCGCAGATTGCGGAGCCGTGCCGGACCCTGGAGCTGGTCCGGGGGGCTGAGCCGACTGCGGCCCAGGGCCCGGCGCGGGAGCCTGTCCGGAGGCTGCTTCCGGCCCCGGGCCGCGCAGCATGGTCAGCGCCTGCGCGTTGCCGGGGTCGCGCTGCAGCACCGCGCCCAGGTGCCTGATCGCCTCGTCCCGGTGGCCCGCCGCGACCAGCAGCACCGCCAGGTGCAGCCGGAGAGGCACGTCGTCGGGCATCGCGTCGACCGCCTTGCGGAGGCTGTCCAGCACGGTGGGTTCGGGTTCCATGCATCCGTCCGGGGCATTCGGGGTTCCGGGGCCTGTCTGCTCGCTATCAGGGTAGTGCCGGGACCGCGCGCCCCGCCGGGGACCGTTCAGGCCCACAACGTGGTCACGCTGACCCCGAGGCTGGCCAGCAGGCGCCGCAGGACCGGCAGCGAAACTCCAAGCACGGTCCCGTGATCGCCGTCGATCCCCCCGACGAACCAGCCGCCGCGCCCGTCCAGCGTGAACGCCCCCGCCACCGCGAGCGGCTCGCCCGAGGCGATGTAGGCGGCGATCTCCTCCTCCGACGGCGTGCCGAACCGCACCCGGGTCGCCGCCACCGCGCAGGCCCGCTGCCCGGTGCCGGCGTTGATCACGCAGTGCCCGGTGACGAGGGTGCCGGTCCGCCCGGACATCTCCCGCCAGTACTCGGCCGCCTGCGCGGCCGAGGCAGGCTTGCCCAGCGCGCGCCCGTCCAGATCAAGCAGCGAATCACAACCGATCACCAGCCCGTCGTCCAGCCCGGCCGCGACCGCCACGGCCTTGGCCTGGGCGAGCAGCCCGGCCAGCTCGGCCGGCGTATCGGCGGTGTATGCGCCCTCGTCGACGCCGCTAACGATGACCTCAGGCTCGAGCCCGGCCGCGCGCAGCACCGCAAGCCGGGCCGGGGAGCCGGACGCGAGAACGATCCTGGTCACGTGACCCGACCCTATCGGCCCATTCCTGCCCCGTTCCCAGCCCGGCGTCCCTTCAGCTCACACCACCCGTCCCGCCAACCCCACCCGGACGTTATTCGCACTCCCGTACGAGATTCTCACTGATTTTCGGGGAGGATTCGGGCTTGTGGGAGGATTAGGGGGACTATAGTGCACCAAATCCTCCCCGGAACCTGGATCTTCCAAGATCTTTTGGCCCGGGAAACGTCCCACAACGCACTCGTGCACCACAGCACGCACAGGTAGCACGGCAGGTCGCCCGCAGGCCGGTAGGGTGCAGGCGTGATGGAGACGACCACGCTGGGCCGGGGCGGGCCGGTGGTATCCAGGGCCGGCCTGGGCCTGATGAGCATGTCGGGCATCTACGGCCCGGCCGACGACGCGGAGAGCATCGCCACGATCCACGCCGCGCTCGACGCCGGGATCACCCTGCTCGACACCGGCGACTTCTACGGCATGGGCCGCAACGAACTGCTGCTCCGCGACGCGCTGCGCGGAAGGCCCAGGGACAGCGTGTTCATCGGTGTGAAGTTCGGCGGGCAGCGGGATCCGTCCGGCGCGTTCATCGGCCACGACGTCAGCCCGGCCGCGGTCAAGAACTCGCTGTCCTACACCCTGGTCCGGCTCGGCACCGATTATGTCGACCTGTACCAGCCCGCCCGCCTCGACCCGCGGGTGCCGATCGAGGACACGGTCGGGGCGATCGCCGAGATGGTACAGGCGGGCTACGTCCGCTATATCGGCCTGTCGGAGATGGGCGCGGACACCATCCGCCGGGCCCACAAGGTGCACCCGATCGCCGCCCTCCAGATCGAGTACTCGCTGATGAGCCGGGGCATCGAGGCGCGGATCCTGCCCACCGTGCGCGAGCTCGGCATCAGCGTCACCGCGTACGGAATCCTGTCCCGCGGCCTGCTCAGCAGCGGGACCGCGCGGCTGGCCCCAAATGACCTGCGCCGGCGCTTCCCCAGGTTCCGTGACGAGAACCACGCGAGGAACCTGGAGCTGCTGGCGGCGCTCGAGACGATCGCGGCGCAGCGAGAAGTTACCGCCGCGCAGCTGGCCATCGCCTGGGTGGCCTCGCGCGGGAGGGACATCATCCCGCTGATCGGGACCAAGCGCCGCGATCGGCTAGCCGAGGCACTCCAGGCGCTTGACCTGGCACTCAGCATGGACGAGCTAGCCGTGATCGAGGCCGCCGTGCCGGCCGGCGCGGTCGCCGGAGACAGGTACGATCCCGGCCAGATGGCCGCCCTCGACAGCGAACGCTGAGCGGCCGCGGTCAGCCCAGGTACTCGCCGGCCAGCTCGCGCAGCCGGGCGTGGGCGCCGCCCATCGGCCCTCGCGCGCTCAGGTACCGCTTGGCCATCTTGGCGATCGAGGTGTAGTTGGTGTCGCAGACGTTGGCCAGCGGCGACTCCACCGCCTGGGTGACCAGCTGGTAGGCGTCCAGCGGGTCGAGCCCGCACAACTCGGCGACCCACGTCACCATGTCGTGCTGGGCGATGCGGAACGCGTCCTCGAGCGGCCGCGCCGAGCCGGCCGACATGATGTGCGTGTCCGATTCCAGGCGCGGCCACGGGCAGGGCACGCCCTTGATCAGGTCGACCACCAGGACCGTGTTCATCGCGCACTCGACCGCGACCCCGCAGGTCTCGCCCTCGCCCTGCCGGGCGTGCCCGTCGCCGAGGGAGAGGAGCGCGCCGGGCACGTTGACGCCGAGGTAACAGGTGACCCCGGCGCGCATCTCGGGAGTGTCCATGTTCCCGCCGAACGCGTCGGGTACCAGCGCGCTGCGCACCTCGAGGTTCGCCGGCGCCACCCCGACCGTCCCGTGCATCGGCTGCATCGGCAGGTCAACCTCGAAAGCGCCGTGCCGCGCGGTGAAGCGGCAGGTCCCCGCGACCGCGTCCAGCTGCCACATCCACACCACCTCGGGCAGCGGATCGTGCAGCAGAGCGGTGAGGTGAGTCGCGGTGAGCGCGCCGAACAACGGCACGGTGGTCGACGCCGCCCAGGAGCGGGCCGGCTCGATCGACACGAAGTGCACCGCGACGGTATCTCCCGGTGCAGCGCCCTCGATGTAGAAGGGCCCCGTCTGCGGGTTGAGGAAGGGGAACTCGCACACCTGCGAGACCAGGTCGGTCTCGCTGCGCACTCGCCCGGCGAAGCAGTCCTCGGTATATACCTCGAGCACCGCGGGCGGCCGTATCCGCTTGATCGGAGCCGCGCCGCCGAACGTCCACGCGTACTGATCCGGCTCGGGCCGGAACGAGATCACCTCAAAGTCGCTCACTGCCCGCCTCCGCCCGCGGTCGCCATGGCGTCATGATCGCACGGACATTTCGCGGCGCCCAGGTACGAACTGGGGCCTTTGGGAAGATTTACCAGAACGTAGCCCGGCTGGAAGAGCTACCAGAACGTAGCCCGGCGTCAGCCGAAGCCGTTGCGGCTCAGCCCGGACGGGTCGGGCTCGCCCTGCGGCAGGGACACGTCGCCGGTCACGTCCGCGGCCAGCCGCACCCGGTCCCCGTCGACCAGCCGGACCTCAGCGCCCGGCAGCACCCGGTCGTCGTTCACGTAGGTGCCGTTGGTCGAGTTCTCGTCCCTGATCGAGGCGTGCCCCCAGTCGTCCACCTGGACCGTGGCGTGCCGCCTCGAAGACGTTGTCGTACCGGGCGAACGCCGCGGCGACGAGCGACTCGGCCGGGTCCCGGCCGAGCAGCACGGACGTCCCCGCCGGGATGTCCACGTTGCCGGTGGGGAAGGTGATCCTCATGACGACGGTCGAGATGCGCCGGCGACCTTGCGGCAGGCGCTCGCCGCACACTGAGCAGATCACGTCCGCCGGGTCGGGCGCCGCTGTGCCGCAGCGCGGGCAGGTGACCGTCTCGCTGGCCCTGATGAAAGCCTGCGAAACGGTCGGCGTCAGCACGTCCTCGTCAGGAAGGGCGGCGTGCGGCAGGTTGGCGCCGCATCGGAAGCAGATCAGATCCTCAGGCTGGACCTTGACGCCGCAATCTGGGCAGCTCAGGCCGTCCATGTCCTCGCTCTCGTGTGTAGGTTCCCCGGCGATGCCAGATTACCGCCGCCAGTGCGGGGTTTGCAGCGGGCTGTGCGAAGGTGTCCCTATGATCAGTTTCCAGCTTGCGCCGGAGCAGCAGGACCTGCGGGACTCCGTCGCTCAGTTCGCTCGCGAGGTGGTCGCGCCGGTCATCGGCGGCTACTACGAGCGCGGCGAGTTCCCCTACGACATCGTGGCCAGGATGGGCAAGCTCGGCCTGTTCGGGCTGCCGTTCCCCGAAGAGTACGGCGGCATGGGCGGCGACTATTTCGCGCTCTGCCTGGCCCTCGAGGAACTGGCCCGGGTGGATTCCTCGGTCGCGATCACCCTGGAGGCCGCGGTATCGCTCGGCGCGATGCCGATCTACCGGTACGGCACGGACGCGCAAAAGCGCAGGTGGCTGCCTGACCTGTGCGCGGGGGAGCGGCTGGCCGCCTTCGGGCTGACCGAGCCGGGCGGCGGCTCGGACATCCCCGGCGCCATGCGGACCACCGCCAGGCTCGAGCGGGGCGACGCGGGGGCGGAGTGGGTGGTGGACGGCAGCAAGGCGTTCATCACCAACGCGGGGACCTCGATCACCTCGCTGGTCACGGTGCTCGCCATCACCGGCAGGGACGAGACGGGGCGCAAGGAGATCTCCTCGGTCATCGTCCCGGCCGGCACCGAGGGGTTCGTCCCGGGCCCGGAGTACTCCAAGGTCGGGTGGTGCGCCTCCGACACCAGGGAGCTGTCCTTCTCGGGGTGCCGGGTCCCCGAGGCAAACCTACTGGGCGAGCGCGGCCGGGGTTACGCCCAGTTCCTGCAGACCCTGGACGAGGGCCGGGTGGCGATCGCCGCGCTGGCTACCGGGCTGGCCCAGGGGTGCGTTGACGAGTGCGTCAGGTACGCGGGGCAACGGGAGGCGTTCGGCCGGCGCCTGCAGGAGCACCAGGCGATCCAGTTCGCCATCGCCGACATGGCGGCCCGGGCGCACGCGGCCAGGCTGGCCTGGTACGACGCGGCCGCGCGGCTGCTGGCCGGACAGCCGATCAAGAAGGAGTCCGCGATGGCCAAGCTGACGGCCTCGAACGCGGCGATGGACAACGCGCGGGCCGCCACCCAGGTGTTCGGCGGCTACGGCTTCATGAACGAATCGCCCGTCGGCCGTTTCTACCGTGACGCGAAGGTGCTGGAGATAGGCGAGGGTACGTCAGAGGTACAGCGCATGCTAATAGCGCGCGAGCTAGGCCTTTCGACGTAATCCGGTGACATCCCGAGAACGTCTTTAATTGGGGGCAATTTGCATCACTACGGCCGGACCGCCTGACCGTGGTTGGCTCCGATGAGGATGGTGCCGAGTTGACTCAAGGGAGGCTGCCAGGCCAGCACCAGGCGTTACCATCTTGTCACCAACTAGTTAGCTGGCGCGCTCAGGCGCGCCCTGGACAGACCGCGGCGGCGACGTGCTTCGTGCAAGATCTTCCCTGTTTACTGGCGAATGCCCCGTGGCGCGCACCCAGAAGATGATTATATGTCCTTACCCGTTTTGTAACCCGAGAGTGTGGCCTCGGCTGCCCTGTCGACCCGAGCAGCGGCAATCGCCTGCGAAGGAAAGAGGGGTGCGGATGCGGTGCGGCTTGAGCAGTCGCAGCCCGACATACGACCAGGTCAGCTTTGCCAATGCGAGGTGCGAGCGTAGTGCGTAGACGATCGGGGACGAATCTCGGCGATTCAGCTGGATCCGTCAACGGAGGTCAGGCCGACGGGGGGGGTTCAGGACTTCTAGCAGGCAGCGCCACGGGCGACAGCGCGCCGGCCATCGGCGGCACCGCCACGGCGCCCCAGGTCGTGCCCGTTCAGGCCACGGCCGCCCGTGCGGGCACCGTGGCGTCCCCGACGTCCCCGGCCGGCCCGGCCCCGGGGACCCCAGGGACCCCGGGACCCGCGGGCGCGCCCCGCACGGCACGTACCGGCCAGGCCCGCGTACGACGGCCAGCTCAGGCACGGTCCCGGTTCGCGCTGTCGAACTGGCGGGTCCGCTGGCGGCTGGCGGCCATGATCGCCGTCCCGACCGCGATCGCGGCGATACTCGGCGGCCTGACCATCTACTCAGACGTCCAGAACGCGGCCGCGAGCGGGCGCGTCCAGCACCTGGCCCAGCTCAACGCCGCGGTCGTGCGGCTCACCCAGGCCCTGGAAGACGAGCGCGACCTTTCCGCGGGGTACGCGGCGGACCGCGGGCCGGCGGGCGCAGGCATCCTGACGGAGCTGAGGGCAGCGCAGGCTAAAACCAATAGCGCCCTCGTGCCCGTGGAAAATGACGCGAACGGCGTCACGGTGGGGGCCGGGTACCAGGCGAGCACCGTCGCGGACCTCACCGCGCTGATCAACGCCCTCAGGGACCTCCAGTACGACCGCATCGACGTGGCGAGCACGTCCTTCCCGGCGATCTCTGTCGTCAGGGTCTACACGAGCAACATCATCCAGGCCGCGAACACGTTCAGCGCCTCGGTCGGCGCGGGCGCCAACGACGCCGAACTCCAGGGCGACGTCACCACGCTCGGCGCGCTGCTCCGGGTCGAGAACCAGACGTCGGTGCAGCGGGCGATCCTGTTCGCCGCGCTGAGCTCGCCGGGCCGGTCGCTCCAGGTGCAGGACCTGAGCAACCTGGAGCAGGCCTCCCAGCAAGAAGCCGCGGAGCAGGCCGATTTCACCGCGTCCACGACTCAGGCGGAGCAGGAGGACTACAGCAACACGGTCAGCGGCCCCCAGGTGGACGTGGCGGCCCAGGAGGAGGAGCTGGCGGAGTCCACGCCGGCGGGCCAGCGCACCAACGTGAACGCGTCGACGTGGTACGACAACATGACCACCACCATCGGGGACACCCGCACGGTAGCCAACCAGCTGGTGTCGAGCATCAGCTCCCGGGCCAGCTTGCTCAGCTCGCAGGCCACCAGGAACCTGCTGATCATCAGCGTGGTGACGTTGGTGCTCCTGCTCCTGATCCTGCTGGTTTCGACGCTCGTCGCCCGTTCGCTGATCCGCCCGCTGCGCAAGCTGCGTTCGGACGCGCTGGATGTGGCCGGCCACCGGCTGCCGGAGATGGTGCGCAGGCTCAGCCACAGCGAGGGCACGGACGAGGGCGTCGACATCGAGCCGATCGGCGTCACCTCCACCGATGAGATCGGTGAAGTCGCGCGGGCCTTCGACCAGGTTCACCGCGAGGCGGTCCGGCTGGCGGCCGACGAGGCCATGCTGCGCGGCAACCTGAACGCCATGTTCATCAACCTGTCCCGGCGCAGCCAGTCGCTGATCGAGCGGCAGCTGTCGCTGATCGACTCGCTGGAGCAGAGCGAGCAGGACCCCGGCCGGCTGAGCAGCCTGTTCCGCCTGGACCACCTGGCCACCCGAATGCGCCGCAACTCCGAGAACCTGCTGGTTCTGGCCGGCCATGAGGTGACGAGGCGGTGGAGCCAGCCGGTCCCGCTGGTCGACGTGCTCCGCGCGGCGATCTCCGAGATCGAGCAGTACGAGCGGGTCGTCCTCAACGTCCAGCCCGGGATCGTGGTCGTCGGCCAGGCCGTCAACGACGTCGTGCACCTGGTGGCCGAGATCGTCGAGAACGCGACCACGTTCTCACCGGAAGACACCCAGGTGTACGTCTCCGGCCAGCCGCTGAGCAGCGGCGGCGTGCTCCTCGACATCACCGACAACGGCGTGGGGATCTCCGACCAGGAGATGTCGCACGCCAACTGGCGCCTGGACAACCCGCCCGTGGTCGACGTCGCCGTGTCCCGGCGGATGGGCCTGTTCGTGGTCGGCCGGCTGGCGGCCAGGCACGGGGTCAGGGTCCGGCTGCGGCACGCCCAGGCCGGCGGCCTGACGGCGCTGATCTGGCTGCCCGATACGGTGGCCGCCCCCGAGGTCGCGCCGCCGCTCGGCAGGCTGCGCCGCTTCGAGGCCGAAGACTTCGGGCCCGCGCCCTCCCTGTCAGCGCCCACCCAGACCGCGACCGGCCCGACGACGCAGGCCGCGAGGATACCGAGGTTCTCGCCGACGTCGCCGACCTCGCCGAACGCGCCCACGCCCCCGTCCTTCACCCCGGTCACCCCGGTCATCCCGGCAGCAGGTTCCGTGGGCGCAGCGGGCGACCTGGCGGCGGCCGCCAGCCGCGGCTGGGACGATGGCCAGGAAGAACCGACCCGGACGCTGCCGGCCCGCAACGGTGCCGCGAGCGCCGCGCCGGCCAACGGCCCCACCACGGGCGAGGGCGACGGCGTCACGGGCCAGCGGCCGCCGGTGTCCGTCAGCGCGAGCAGCCCCACGAGCCCCAGCAGGCTGCCCGCGTTCGGCGGTCCGGGGCCCCAGGCTCCGCAGCTCCCGCAGTCCCCGATCGGCGGCCAGAACGTCCGCGGCGGGGACGGGCCGAGCGCGGCCGAGACGGCCGCCACGGCCGTGCCGAACGGCCAGGGGGCCGACGGCGCGGCTGGCGATCTCGGCAAGATCACCGTCCCGCCCCCCGCCGCCCAGGATCAGCGGCTGCCGATCTTCGACTCGCTGGAGTCCGACTGGTTCCGCCGGAGCGGGAAGACCCTCAGCTCGACCCGGGTACAGTCGACGCAGCAGACCGCGCCGTCGTGGACGTCGCCAGCCGACGAGGGCTGGCGCGCGGCCCAGGCGCTCGAGACCCCCGCCGCAGGCGAGACGACGCAGGCCGGGCTGCCGAGGCGGGTGCCGAGGGCCAACCTCGTGCCAGGCTCTATCGGCAGCGGCGGCCCAGACGAGGAAGCCGAAGGACCCGCCAGGTCGCCGGACGCGGCCCGCAACCGCATGGCCAGCTTCCAGCGAGGCGTGCGCGAGGGCCGCGCAGCCGTACCCGAGACCGAGGAGCCGGACCGATGAGATTCCAGGGTCCGGGCACACCGACACCAGGAGGAGGTACCTGTATGGACGGGCGACGAGAGGAGCGCGCGTGAGCACGCCAGCACGCCCAGCGCAGGACCTTAACTGGCTGATCACGAACTTCGTGGAGCGGGTCCCGGATGTGGCTCACGCGGTGGTGGTGTCCTCGGACGGCCTGCCGCTGGCCTTCAGCGCCGGGTTCCCGCAAGAACGGGCCGATCAGCTCGCGGCGGTGACGTCGGGGCTGACCAGCCTGACCCAGGGTGCGTCGCGAGTCTTCGAGGGCGGCGCGGTCGTGCAGACGGTAGTGGAGATGCAGCGGGGTGTGCTGGTGATCATGGCGATTAGCAACGGCTCCAGCCTGGCCGTGCTCGCCGCGTCCACCTGCGATCTCGGCCTCGTGGCCTACGAGATGACCCTGCTGGTTGAGCGGGCCGGACGGGTGCTCACCCCCGCCACCCGCGGCGTGATGCAAGCAGCCATCCCGGATGGACGACGGTAACCGGAGGTTTGAGTGGCGGGCCAAGGGCGAGGTGACGACCGGTCACCATTCGCAGGCTTGCCTGGTTCCTGGCACGGTGCAGGGGCCCGGCCCGGCTTGTGGGACGAAGGGCCGGGACCGGCGCGATCCGGTTTCGGCTTCGTGACCGAGGACGAAGGTACTACTACGCGCGTCCGGCCGTATACGGTTACCGGAGGGCGGACACAGCCCAGGTACCAGCTCGCCATCGAGGCCCTGGTGACCGCGACCGTCCTGGAACCTCGTGACCTGTCCGTGCTCGCGCCTGAGTGCCAGGCCATATTGCAGTTCTGTCGTGACTGGAGGTCGGTGGCGGAAGTGTCGGCCGTGCTGCGGCTGCCGCTAGGCGTGGCCAGGATTCTCATCGCGGATATGAGCGCGGACGGACTCGTCCGCGTTCACCAGCGCGATGACTCGGAGGGCCGTCCGGACCTCCATCTGCTCGAAAGGGTGCTCAGTGGACTCCGTAAGATCTAGCGTCGCCCAGCCGAGGTCCGACGCGCCTGCCATGACGTCGGTCAAGATCGTGGTGGCGGGAGGATTCGGCGTAGGCAAGACCACGTTCGTGGGCTCGGTGTCGGAGATCACGCCGCTGACGACCGAGGCGGTGATGACGGTGGCCAGCACCGACGTCGACGACCTGTCGCACGTGCCTGACAAGTCGACGACCACGGTGGCGATGGACTTCGGGCGGATCACGCTGGACAAGGACCTGGTGCTTTACATGTTCGGCACCCCGGGCCAGCACCGGTTCTGGTTCATGTGGGACGACCTGATCCAGGGTGCGATCGGCGCCGTCGTCCTCGTCGACACCCGCAGGCTCGCGGATTCCTTCCCCGCGGTGGACTACTTCGAGGCGTCGGGGCTTCCCTTCGTGATCGGCATCAACGGGTTCCACGGGCAGTTCCCGCACCGCTCGCGGGACGTCGCCGAGGCCCTGGCCATCTCCCCGGACATCCCGGTGATCCCGTGCGACGCGCGGAACAGGGAATCGACCAAGGCCACCCTGGTCACGCTGGTCGAGCACGCCATGTCGATGCAGACCGCCGGACGGTACTGAATACAGAACTCCTGGGCTGGTTGCTACACGACCAGCACCGCGTTTCTCGAGGCTCTGGCCGAGGCCGGAGTCAGGTACGTCTTCGCCAACCTCGGCAGCGACCACCCGGGCCTGATCGAGGCGTTCGCGCAGGCTAAGGCCGAAGGCCGCGAAGACGCGTTCCCTCAGCTCGTCATCTGCCCGCACGAGACCGTCGCGCTCTCGGCCGCGCACGCCTACGCCATGGTGACCGGCCAGCCGCAGGCCGTGGTGGTGCACGTGGACGCGGGCACGCAGAACCTCGGCGGCGCGGTCAACAACGCGATGCGCGGCCGCGTTCCGGTGCTGATCTTCGCCGGGATGGCCCCGTACACCCAGGAAGGCGAGCTGCCCGGCGGGCGGAACGAGTTCATCCACTGGATCCAGGACGTCCGCGACCAGCGCGGCATCCTGCGCGGCTACGTCAAGTACGACAACGAGATCCGCACCGGCCGCAACGTGAAGCAGCTTGTCCACCGGGCCCTGCAGATCGCGCGCAGCGAGCCCGCGGGCCCGGTGTACCTGGTCGCCCCGCGCGAGACGATGGAGGAGCCGATCGAGCCGTACGCCGTCCGCCCGGAGGCATTCACCGCCGTCGCACCCGCCGCGCTCGCGGGCGAGGTCACCGCCGAGATCGCCACCGCCCTGGCCGGCGCGCGGCACCCCCTGATCGTCACCTCCTACCTGGGCCGCGATCCCGCGGCGGTGCCGATGCTGGTGGAACTGTCCGAGTTGCTGGCCATCCCGGTGGTCGAGTCCATGGCCTACCACGTCAACTTCCCGGCCGACCATGCCATGCACGCCGGCTATCAGTTCCACAGCGTGGCGCAGAATCCCGTGCTGGCGGAGGCCGATGTGATCCTGGCCGTGGACAGCGACGTCCCGTGGATTCCCTCGGTGAACCGGCCGTCGGCCGATGCCGTCATCTTCTGCGTTGACGTGGACCCGCTGAAGCCCGGGATGAACATGTGGCACATTCCCGCGCGACGTTTCGCCGCTGCTAACGCGCGGCTGGCGCTGGGACAGATCGCACGGTTCGTTCGGGATAACGAGCTTGGCGATGCGGACGCGGTCCGGGCCAGGTGGGCGGAGACGAGCCGGGCCCACGACGCGGACATCGCCGGGCGGGAGAAAAGGGAGCAGCAGCCCGGCGGCGGCGTCGTTACCCCGGAATACCTCACGGCGTGCGTGCGCCGGCTACTCCGCCACGAGGATGCGCTGGTCCTGACGGAGGTCGTGACGAACAGCAGGGCCGTCGCCGAGCACCTGCGGGCCAACAAGCCCGGGTCGGTGCTGCACCACGGCGGTGGTTCCCTGGGCTGGGCCGGCGGCGCCGCCGTAGGCGCCAAGCTCGCTCATCCCGAACGAACGGTGGTATCCCTCGTCGGCGACGGTTCTTACCTATTCGGGGTGCCGTCCTGCGCGCAATGGGTCGCGCGCCGGTACCACGCCCCGGCGCTGACCGTTATCTACGACAACCGCGGCTGGGCGGCGCCGAAGTTCTCCACGCTGCAGGTCCACCCCAAGGGCGCCGCGGCCGCCGCCGACGATTTCCACGTCAGCTTCGAGCCGACGGTCGACCTGCCCGGCGTGGCCGCCGCGGCCGGCGGTGCGTACGGAGTCACCGTGTCCGATCCGGGCGAACTGCCCCTGGTGCTCAAGGACGCGCTGGCTGTCGTCCGCGGCGGCCGCTCGGCCGTGGTCAGCGTCCGTCTGCCCCCGGTGTGAGTTGATGGCGGTCACCGCCGGCCGCCTTCCGATCTACGGTGGGGCCGAAACGATTCGGACCTTGTCAAACGGGCCATATCGAGTAGGGTCAAACCAAGGCACAAAGTTCCTAATCAGGCCATTACTTGGGCTTCAACATCCCGGCAGGTTTTATCGCGCCTCATAAATTACCCCGACAAGAACAGCCGGTATTTCCCTCTCCCGAAAGGCAGCCCCGACCATGATCGATGAGATCCGCCAGTTCGTGCTCGACTCGCTGACGGATATGAACTACAGCATCGAGGGCATCGACGATGACACGGTGCTCGGCCCGGCCGGCGCTGATCTGGAGTCGCTCGCCCTCGCCGAACTCGCCGTGCGCGTGGAGGACCGTTTCGGGGTGAAGTTCGACGACGACGAGGGCGAGATGCTGGCCGGCATGACCGTCGGCGAGTTCTGCGGCTCCGTCGTGCAGCGGATCCAGCCCGCGTCGACGCACTGACCGTGCCCCGCGGCGCCAACACCCGGGGCCTGCGCAGCCGTGCTCCGCCGCAGGCATCCGAGGTCACCGGCATCGTGGTTGTCACATCCCTCGGCGCACCAGCGCGGCCCGCGTCGCCGCCGCGGTGGACGCGGGCGAGCGATTCCCCCACTGCAGTTCTTCCCGACCGTGCCGAACTCCGTCGTCGGCTACCCGGCCGCGCGATGGCACCTGACCGGGCCGGTCGCATGCGTCAGCGGGACGACCACGGGCCTGGACGTACCGGCGCCGCTGGACACCAGGAACGACAGGGAACCGCAGGAACCCGAGGGGAACGAAGCGATGAACATCGTCGACGTCGACCACATCGAGCTTTATGTGGGTGATGCGGTGGCGGCGGCGCAGTCCCTGCGCGCCGCCTACGGCTTCCGTGTCTACGGCCACGGCGGCCCGGACACGGGGCTGCCGGGACAGCGCAGCGTCCTGCTCGGCCAGGGTGACATCCGCGTACTGCTGACGTCGGGATTGCACAAAGATCATCCCGCCAGCCAGTTCGTCGCCAAGCACGGCGACGGCGTGGCAGTGACCGCGTTCCGCACCGACAGCGCCGGCGCCGCCTACACCGACGCGATCGCGGCCGGCGGGTCGGGCATCCGCCCGCCCCGCGCCTGGGAGAACGAGCAGGCCTGCGTCGTCACCGCCGAGGTGGCAGGCTTCGGCGACGTGCTCTACCGACTCGTCGAGCGCCGTGGCTCGGACGCCCAGTTCCAGCCTCGCGCGATCGAGATGGATCCGGGCGCCGCCGCAGGTGCGGACGAGGACCTGCTGCGCATCATCGACCACCTGGCGGTGTGCGTGCCGGCCGGCGAGCTGGACCCGGTCGTGGCCTTTCACGAGCGCGTATTCGGCTTTACGGTCACATTCAAGGAGTACATCGAGATCGGCGACCAGGGCATTATGTCCAAGGTGGTGCAGAGCCCGTCCGGCGGCGTGACCTTCACCATTCTCGAGCCGGACCCCAGCCGCCAGGCGGGTCAGATCGACGATTTCCTGGCCTGGCACGACGGCGCCGGGGTGCAGCACGTCGCGTTCCTGACTAATGACATCCTCCGCGCGGTCCGGACCTTCACCGGCCGGAGCGTCGAGTTTGCGGTGACGCCATCGAGTTACTACGACGCGCTGGCCGCCCGCCTGGGCGAGACCGACATTGAGGTCGACGCGCTGCGGCCGCTCGGCATTCTGGCCGACCGCGACCACTGGGGGCAGATGTACCAGATCTTCGCGAAGTCGACGCACATCAGGCGTACGTATTTCGTCGAGCTGATCGACCGGCACGGCGCGCGTACGTTCGGCACGAGCAACATCCCGGCGCTGTACGCGGCGAAGGAGCGCGAGCTCGCCGAGTTCCGAGGAAGGGAATGATCCGTGAGCATCTCGGTTACCCCGCCGTTCACGCTGACCGAAGAGGAGCGCTCGCTTCTGCCGTCGGAGGCTGATATCGGCTTCTACGCCGAGCACGGCTGGTATCTCAGCCAGAAGCTCTTCACCAACGCCGAGGTCGACGAGCTGGCCGCGGCCAGCGATCGCTACTACGCGGGCGAACGCGACCGTCCGCTGCCGCTGCGCCCTCCGGGGCTGGCGTACTGGGATCCGTCCAAGGGCGACGTGCAGCGCCACAACGACTACGTCCACTACGAGCACGCTGACCTGGCGCGGCTGCTGCGCAAGCCGCTGATCGGCGCCGTCGCTGCCGCCCTGGCCCGTGTCGATGAGATCCGCGTGTTCCAGTCGACGCTGATCTATAAGCCGCCCATCGCCGCGGAGCCGACCAACGTCGTGCCATGGCACTTCGACAAGCACTACTGGTCGACGTCGACGTCGGACAAGATGCTGACCGCCTTCATCCCGTTCCACGACTGCGACGAGGAAATGGGCACGATCACGATGGTCGACGGCAGCCACCTATGGCGGGAGATCGGCAGCGATGACACGATGACCAGGCACTTCGCGGAGCGGGACGCCAGCGACCTGGACCGCCTGCTGGCGGAGAACGCGGCATGCAACAACGCTGAGGTCGTCAAGATCCCGATGGTCATTCCCAAGGGTCACATGAGCTTCCACCACTGCAGGATCTACCACGGCAGCGGGACCAACCGCAGCCCGCGTCCCCGCCGGGCCATCTCCTTCCACCTCCAGGACGGCGAGAACGCCTATCGCCCGTTCGCGCTGAACACCGGCGAGATCCTCGCGTACAACCACGACGGACTGGTCCGGCGCCTTCCCGATGGCCGCCCCGACTATGCCGATCCTGACTTCTGTCCCGTTTTGTGGCGTAACCCGACCGGCTCAGCTAACGGACACGACCCGCAGGAGGCTTGACATGTCCCGCTATGACTGGGGTCAGCGGCACCCAGGAATCGACCGCCTCGAAGAACAGATCGACCAGGCCAGGCGCGCGGTCATCGAGCACCCGCTGTACGCCGCGCTGGACAACAGCTCTGCGATCAGGACGTTCCAAGAGCACCACGTATTCGCCGTGTGGGACTTCATGTCGCTGCTGAAGTCGCTGCAGCGCAACCTCACCTGCGTGGCGCTCCCGTGGGTGCCCACCGGTCCGACCGGCAGCCGCCGCCTCATCAACGACATCGTGCTCGTCGAGGAGAGCGACGAGCGCGGCGACGGCTTCATCAGTCACTTCGAGCTCTACCTCGACGGCATGACCGAGGCCGGTGCGGACACGTCGATCATCGATGCCTTCATCGACAAGCTCCGCGCCGGGCGGCCGGTGCTCGAAGCGATCGGTGCGGTCAACGTGCCGGCGCTGGCGGCCGATTTCATCCGGCTCACCTGGGGCCTGATCGAGAGCGCGCCCGTCCACGCGCAGGCCGCGGCGTTCGCATTCGGCCGGGAGGACCTCATCCCTGACATGTTCCAGCAGGTCGTCGGAGTCAACGAGCGCATCGGATCGCTCGACACATTCGTGGACTACCTGGCTCGTCACATCCAGGTCGACAGCGAGGAGCACACGCCGATGGCGATGCAGATGCTCGCTGACCTCTGCGGCGACGACGACGCCAAGTGGGCGGAGTGCACCGATACGGTCAGGCTCGCCCTGGCGGCCCGCGCCCGGCTGTGGGACGGCATCCTCGTCGCCATCGGCGACCGGGTGCCGACGGCATGACCGGTCCCGGAAGGGCCACGAGAGGCAGACATGGCTGACTCTGCCGACCTGTACCGGACCGTGCGGCTGATCCGCCGGTTCGAGCAGCGGGCGATCGAGATGGTGCGCAGCGGGGTGATCGCCGGGGGCATCCACCCTTACCTCGGCGAGGAGGCGATCGCGGCGGGCGTCTGCGCCGCGCTGCGTCCCGCCGACCTGATTACCAGCACACACCGAGGGCACGGGCACGTGCTCGCCAAGGGCGCGGACCCGGCCAGGATGCTGGCCGAGCTGGCCGGCCGCCAGGCCGGGCTGAACGGCGGCCGCGGCGGGTCGATGCACGCCGCCGATGCGGGCCTTGGCATCTTTGGCGCCAACGCGATCGTCGGCGCGGCGACCGCGATCGCCGCTGGCGTGGCCTGGTGGCAGCAGCAGGCCGGGACCGGTGCCGTCACCGTCACGTTCTTCGGCGACGGGGCGGTCAACCAGGGCGTGCTGCTTGAGACGCTGAACCTGGCCTCGCTGCGACGGCTGCCGCTGGTGTTCGTCTGCGAGAACAACGGGTTCGCGACCACGATGCGGGTACAGGACACGACGGCCGGCACGATCACCGGCCGCGCGCAGGCGTTCGGCATCCCGTCGCAGACCGTGGACGGGATGGACCCGCAGGCGGTGCTAACGGCAGCCTCCGCCGCGGTCGCCGGCGCCAGGGCCGGGGCCGGCCCCACGTTCCTGGAGTGCCTGACCTACCGGTTCGACGCCCACCACACCTGGGAGCACAAGGTCCGCCCGCGCTACCGGACCGACGAGGAGGTCGCGGCTGGCTCGGCCCGTGATCCGGTGGACATCCAGGGCGCCCGGATACCGCGGGCGGAACGCGCGCGGATCGACGCCGAGATCGAGGCGCTGCTCGACGACGCGCAGGCATTTGCTGAGGCGGCTGCCGAGCCCGACCCGGCGACGGCACTGCAGCATCTGTATGCGGACGGCCTGCGCGCCAGGGCGGGAACAGCCTGATGCCGATCCTGTCCTACCTCAAGGCATTCAACCGGGCGCTCGCCGCCGAGATGGAACGCGACCCGGCCGTGTGCGTGTTCGGCGAGGACATCAGCATCGCGGTCAGCAACGTCACCACCGGCCTGCGCAAGCGCTTCGGACCGGAGCGGGTGATCGACATGCCGATCTCCGAGCAGGCGTTCACCAGCTTCGCGACCGGCGCGGCGATGTCGGGGGCGCGGCCGGTGGTGGAATTCCAGATCCCGTCGCTGCTCTATCTGGTCTTCGAGCAGATCGCGAACCAGGCGCACAAGTTCTCGCTGATGACCGGCGGCCAGCTCAAGGTCCCGGTGACGTACCTGATGCCGAGCTCAGGCTCCCGCGTCGGCTGGGCTGGCCAGCACTCCGATCACCCGTACAGCCTGTTCGCGCACGTCGGTGTGAAGACGGTGGTGCCTGCCACGCCAACAGACGCCTACGGCCTGCTGGTCTCGGCGATCAGGGACGATGACCCGGTGATCCTCTTCGGGCCTGCCGGGGCCGTGGCCCAGCGGGAGAACGTTGATTTCGAAGCGCTCGCCCCGGTGCCGCTCGGCGTCGGCCGGGTGCACCGGCCGGGTACCGACGTGACGGTCGTGGCGGTGGGACATCTCGTGCACGACGCGCTCGCGATCGCCGACGAGCTCGCGGGCACGATCTCGGTCGAGGTGTTCGACCCGCGCACGCTGTACCCCTTCGACTGGACCGGCCTGGCGGCCTCGCTGGATCGGACTGGCCGGCTCGTCGTGGTCGATGATTCCAACCGGACCTGCGGCATCGGCGGCGAGATCCTGGCCACCGCCGCCGAGGAAATGCGCCTGATCGTCCCGCCGAAACGTGTCACCCGCCCAGACGGCGCGGTGCTGCCGTTCGCCCGCGAGCTGGACATCGCGCTGCAGCCGACCCGCGGCCAGCTGCGCGCGGCGATCGAGACCGTGGCGAAGAGCCAGTGAGTATTGCTGCCGCCGGGCAGGTGCGCTAGCTGACCATCGCGGATTGGCCTGCGCTCGGCCAGCCTGCGGCCTCCAGCGCGAAGGCCGTGGCGCCGGTCAGTGCCACCGCAGCGCGGAACCTCGCCGGCGCCGTGACGTCTGCGACCCGATGCTGGAGAGCCGGCTCAGCGCAGCTGATGACATCGCGGCGGCGAACCGCGATCTTCAGGTTGGGCCATAGCCGCCCGCCGGCCGCCTTGACGACCGCCTCCTTACGGACCCAGAGGTGCGCGAACCGGTCCGCCCGCGCGCTGGCGTCTCGACCTGCCGCGACGTACCCGGCCTCGTCGGGCGGAAAGAACCTGGCGGACAACCGGACCGGATCCAGCCCAGGCACCACATGCTGGATGTCGACACCTACCCGGCGATCGGTACTACTACTGATGGCCGCCGCAATCATGTCCCCAGAGTGGGACAGGCTGGTGTGCAGCCCGGACCACGGCGGTGCGAGCTCGGGCTTGCCGTACCGGCCGGGGATCCAGGTGAGCGCCGCGGGCCGCGTACCCAGCTCGCGGCCGACCAGGATCCTGAGCGCGCCGTGCGCGACCGTGAATCGTTGCTGTTCGCGAGGGCTCAGGAACGCTGCGGCGCGGGCGCGCTCGCTGTCGTCGAGCACGTCCCGGCACCTGGCCGCCGCATCGGGTGGCACGTCGACGGGAACGATCCAGACGCGGACGAGATCGGTCACGACCGGCCGACGGCCATCAGGGCGGCTGGGCGGCAGGCACCCTCATCGATCTGGTCAGCCGTCAGCGCGCTGCGCGACAGCCGGATCACGTGGCTGCCGCCGTCCGCACGGAAGAAGCTCATCGGCCTCCAAAAGCACCCCGTAATCTCGCGCCGCGAACCGGGAGAAGATATTTTATCCTCGGCAAGACGACCGGCAATAGCCGGCGATGGGCCCACGCGGCTTATGCGGCTCCGCCGGCCGAGCGAAAGAGAGTGCGCGCCGTGCCCCTCGACCCGCAAATTCAGGCGGTGCGCGACCAGCGCGAGCGTGACAACGTTCCGCCGCTGTACGCCATGTCGCTCGCCGACGCCAGGGCCGCGGATCTGGCCTCGATCCGGCAGAGCGGGGGAGAGGCCGAACCCGTCTATGAGGTCGCCGATCTGAAGATCAGCGGGCCCGGCGGCGACCTGCCGCTACGGCTGTACCGGCCCTCCAGCGAGCGGCCACTGCCCGCACTGCTCTATTTCTTCGGCGGCGGCTGGGTACTCGGCACCATCGACACCGCCGATGGCGTCAGCCGCAGCCTGGCCAACTCCTCCGGCGCGCTGGTCGCCGTCGTTGGTTACCGGCTGGCGCCCGAGCACCCGTTCCCGGCGGCGATCGAGGACTGCTACGCCACGGTCCGCTGGGTGGCCGAGCACGCGGACCAGGTTGGCGCCGATCCCGCCCGCCTCGCGGTCGGCGGCGACAGCGCCGGCGGGAACCTGGCCGCGGCGGTAGCGCTGCGGGCCCGCGCAGGCGGTCCGCCGCTGGTCGGCCAGCTTCTCGTTTATCCCAATACCGACCAGCTCGCCGACGACCAGTCGATGCGTGCCGCGGATGATCCTTTCCTCTTCAACCGCCATTCGGTCGCCTGGTACCGCCAGCACTACCTGGCGAATCCGGTCGACGCGGCCAACCCGCTGGCCTCGCCGCTTCGCTCCGAGAGCCTTGCCGGGCTGCCGCCGGCGCTGGTCATCACGGCGGAGTACGACCCGCTGCGCGATCAGGGCGAGGCGTACGCCCGTCGGCTGGCCGACGACGGCGTCCAGGTCGAACTCCGCCGTTACCCGGGCATGGCGCACGGGTTCTTCACGATGGCCGGCGCCGTTGACGCCAGCCGGTCCGCGATCGCGGAGGCCGCCTCGCGCGTGCGGGAATGGTTTGGCACCGCGGCCGGGCGCGGGGATTGACGCGGGCCGCCGGGAACCGGTCAAAATCAGCTATGTTCGAGCAGATCAGCCGGGACCAGGTCGTGGTCAAGTTCGCTGGAGCGGAGGCTGGCGCCGAGCCGCTCACCTGGGGGCAGAAGGCGATCTTTCAGGACATGCAGGACAGCGGCAACCAGTTCAGCATGCAGGGAAGGATAGATCTGCCCGAGGGCAGCACCGTCGGGGATGTGGCGGCGCGAGTGAGCGGGCTCCTGGTCCGGCATGCCGCCCTGCGGATGCGCCTGACGGTCGACCAAGCAGGCCGCCCGGGCCAGGAGGTAGCCGGGTCGGGGCAGTTCGGCCTGGACATCCTGACGTTCCCCGACGACGCCGATCGGGCCGACGTCTTGCGGTACAGGGACCATCTCTACACGACCTGGCCGCTCGAGCGGTTCGACTTCCATCGCGATTGGCCGCTGCGAGTGGCGGTGCTCAGGCATCGCGGTGCCTGCCTGCACCTGGTCTGGGTGCTGTCCCATCTGGCCGCCGACGGCGGGGGGAACCTGCTGCTGCTGACGGATTGGCTGGCGGACGAAACGGCCGGTCCCGCGGCCCGGGACCCTCGCCACCCGAATGTTCTTGACCTTTCCCGAAGCGAGCAGACGCCGCAGCTTCGGCAGCTCAGCAGCCGCACGATGCGGTACTGGGAATCTCAGCTGAGAAACGTACCGCCGCAGACCTTCGGCGAGTCCGCGGGCCCGCAGGGCCAAGCAGGTCAGCGGTACTGGCAGGCCAGGTTCAGCTCGCCCGCGGCCCACCTGGCCATGCTCGCCATCGCCAAGCGCACCGGGACCGATGCTTCCCGGGTGACGCTCGCCATCATCGCCACGGCCATGGGGCGCGTCACCGGCGCACACCCGCTGACGGTCAAGCTCATGGTGAACAACCGGTTCAGGCCCGGCCTGGCCGGCGTCCTCGCCCCGATCGCGCAGAACTCGGCGGTTACCATCGACGTCGCGGACACCTCGGTCGATGAGGTGGTAGCGCGGGCGCGCTCCGCCGCGCTGACCGCTGGCATGCGCGCCTACTATGACCCGGATGACCTCAGGGAGGTCATCGCTCGCCTGGACGCCGAACGCGGTTACCCGGCCAGGGTAACCTGCCGGGTCAACGACCAGCGCGCGATGATCATGCGCCCTGAGGCCAAGGCCGACTTGGACGTGACACCTGATCAGGTGAAGCAGACGCTGGAGCAGACCTCCCTGACCTGGCTCGGCCCCAGGGAGAACATGCACGAGCAGGTCAACATCCTGGTCGAGAACCGGCCTGATGTCGTGTCGCTGCACATGATGTGGGACGTGTCGTGCCTGACCACCGGGCAGGTCGAGGCGCTGCTGCGCAGCGTCGAGGAGGTTGCCGTCGAGGCGGCATTTGACCCGGCCGCGCCCACCAAGGTCAGGTCCAGGCAGTAGGCGCTCAGCGCGGGTCTTTGTGGTAGATGCCGAAGACGTTTCCCGCCGGGTCGCGGAATGCGCCGGTCTTCATGTCGTCGGCGGACCCGTAGAGCGCGGCCCGCGCGGCGTTCTTCAGCGCGGGCACCCCTGGATCGGAGATGCGCGATCCGCCGAGCTTCTCGGCGCGGCTGAGGGTCTGGTCCACGTCGGGCACCCCCGCGTAGACGGTCGCCCAGCGGGCTTCCACGCCCCCGCCCAGACCGCCCTGAATGCCCCGGCTGGTGCCGGTGTCCACCACCGCGTAGCCCGGGATACCCGAGTTGTCGACCGTCCAGCCGAACAGGTCCGCATAGAACTGCTGCGTCCGCGCCGGATCCGACCCTATGACCTCAAACCAGTCCACTCCCTCGCCCGAACCAGCCGAAGGGCCCGGCTCGTCCCCCCGGGAAGGGTCGGCCGGCGCCTGCACCAGACCGATCAGCAGGCCATCGGGGTCATTGAACATGGCTATGGTCACCGCCCCGCCGAAATCAGTGACCGGCATGACGGTCGTGCCGCCGAGCGAATTCGCCTTGTCGAGGGTCGCCTGCACGTCGTCCGTCTCGACGTAGAACGTCAACCACGGCTCGCCGGTCTGACTCGTGCCGATGCCGCCGTTGATCCCGCCGCCACCGCGAGTGTCGATCATCGTGTAACCGCCGGCCGGCATGCCCTGCAGCCCCCAGCCGAACAGCTCCCCGTAGAACTCCGCCAGCCGCCCGCCATCTGCGGCGCCGATCTCGAAATGCACTACGGCGTTTCCCATGGCGCTGGCTCCTTCGTCGGGGAAAGTGCTCGTGTCGGCCGGGTCAGTAATCGAGGTTACCGGTCGTCGCCTGGCGCCGATTGCGCTGGGCGAGCGCCGCGCGCAGCAGGTCGTCCAGCTCCTCGTCGCTGAGCGCGTCCAGCTCGGCATGGCGGGAGGATTCCGAGGGGTGCCCGAAATCAGGATCGGCGGCCACGATCTCGGCCAGCTCTGCGATCGTCGGGCCGGCGAAGACGTGGTGAACCGGGAGGTTCACGCCGTAGGTGGCGGCGACGCGGGCGACGAACCTGGTCGCGGTCAGCGAGTGACCGCCGAGAGCGAAAAGGTTGTCGTGCACGCCGACCGGCGCCTGGGTGTCGAGGAGGTCGCTCCAGATCCGGGCGAGGGTGGCCTCGACCGGGTTCCTGGGCTCGACGCGGCCGGCCGCCGATGGCGACGCACCCCACTGCGGGGCGGGCAGCGCGGCCCGGTCGACCTTGGCGTTCGGCGTCAGCGGCAGCGCGGGCAGCGTGACCACGAGCGCCGGGACCATGTAGTCCGGCAGCGCGGCGCGCAGGTGCGGCCGCAACTCCTCAAGCACGTCCGTGCCGGGCCGCGCCAGCGGGCTGTTCGGACGGGGCACGACGTACGCGACCAGCTCGGGCTGACCGGCTCTGTCCGCGGTGATGACGGCTACCTGGCGGATGCCAGGGTGTGCGCGGAGCACGGCCTCGATCTCGCCGCACTCGACCCGGAAGCCGCGGACCTTCACCTGGTGATCGTTCCGCCCAATCAGCTCCAGGCCCGTGCCCTCCCGCCACCGGCCCAGATCACCGGTCCGGTACATCCGCGCCCCCGGCTCCCCGCCCCACGGATCAGGCGGGAACGACCGCGCCGTAACCCGCGCCCGGCCATGATAGCCGCGCGCCACCCCACGCCCGGCCAGGCACACCTCGCCCACCACCCCGACCGGCACCGGCATCAGCCGCTCATCCAGCACGTACACCCGGGTACCCCCGATCGGCGGCCCGATCAGGGCCGCGTCCGCCGCACCGGTCACCACCCGGGCCGCCGACCACACCGTCGTCTCGGTCGGCCCGTACAGGTTCCACAACGTGACACCAGGCCCCATCAGCCGCCCCGCCAGGTCCGCGGGCAGCGCCTCACCGCCGCACAACCGCAGCCGCAGGCCCGCCGGCACCCCCCCGGCCGAGTCCAGCATCCGCCACGTCTGCGGCGTCGCCTGCATCGCGGTCGCGCCCGACCGCTGGATCAGCGCTCGCAGCCGATCGGACTCCCGGGCCTCCTCAAACGCCGCGATCACCAGATCCGCCCCGCAGACCAGCGGCAGCAGCAACTCAAGCAGGGCGATATCAAACGACAGCGTCGTCACCGCGACGAACCGGTCACCACCGCCCAGCCCCAGCAACCCCCGGAACGACCCCACCAGGTTCGCCACCGCCCGATGCTCGATCCCAACGCCCTTCGGCGGCCCGGTCGAACCGGAGGTGAAAATCACGTAAGCCAGCGCGGTGCCGGGAACCGGAACAGGGGCAAGCGGCGGCCCGGCCGCCGCCGCCGGATCATCCACGCAGATCACCTCGGCATCCCCGGCCACCAGCCGGGCCAGGTCCCGGTTCGCGGAGTCCGAGACGATCAGCCGCAGGCCCGCGCCGCGGGCCATCGCGGCTAGCCGCGCCTGCGGGAAGCCCGGATCCAGCGGCACGTACGCACCACCCGCCCACCATACGGCGAGCAGCGCCGTCAGCATCCCGACGCCGCGGTCGACACAGATACCGACCAGCGTCTCCGCCCCGACACCACGGCCAGCCAGGGTCCGGGCCAGCCGGGCCGCGCGATCGCACACCCCGCTCACCGGCAGGTCTCCGCCGGCATCGATGACGCGGGACGCCGATCCCCGGAGCAGATCCCGGACGTCCACGGTGTCGCGGCCCGCCGCGCCGGCCCGGGGGGACGACTCCCCGGAATCCCCCAGGGAGGGCTGGCGGTTGCGCCCGGCGATCAGCTCGTCGAGCTCGGCGGCCGACAGCATCGGCAGGTCGGCCACCGGCGTGTCCGGAGCGTTCGCCGCGTGCTCGAGCAGGTGCGCCACGCAGCGCAGGAACCGGTCAGCCCAGGGGGGGTCGAATAGGTCCGTGCTGTATTCCAGCACGAGCGCCGCGTCCTGGCCGGGCGGGTTGTCCACGTACATGTCCAGGTCGAGTTTCGACGTCTCAGTGAAAAGCATCCGGCAGTTCGAGGTGACGCCAGGCAGGTCCAGCCCAGGAGGCGCCGACGGGCGGTAGGCGAACTGGACCTGCGCGAGCGGCGCGTGCGCGAGGGAGCGGTCGGGCGCGAGGTCGTCGACGAGCTTTTCGAACGGGAGCCGCTGGTGCGACAGCGCATCGGCCGTGGTGTCCCTGATCCGGCCGAGCAGCTCGGCGAAGCTCGGATTGTCGGCGAGCGACGTTCGCAGCAAGATGGTGTTCGCGAACAGGCCGACCATCGGGTCGAACTCGGCGTGGGTGCGGCCAGCTGCCTGGGTGCCGACGACGAGGTCGGGCTGGCGCGCGTAGCGCGACAGCACGACCAGGAAGCCGGCGAGGAACGCCATGAACATGGTGGCGTTGGCGGCCTGGGCCACCCCGGTCAGGCCCGTGATCGTCGTGTCGTCGACGGTGACGCTGGCGCGCGCGCCCCAAGAGGACAGGCGGGCAGGCCTGGGCCGGTCGGTGGGCAGGGCCAGGACCTGCGGTGCGCCTTTGAGCTGTTCGCGCCAGTAGCTCAGCTGGCGCTCAAGCTCCTCACCGCTCATCCAGTCGTTCTGCCACACGGCGTAATCGCCATAACTCATCCACAGCGGCGGTAGCGACGCAGGCACCCCGGTCAGCTCGGCCCGGTAACCGGCGGACAGCTCCTCCATCACGATTTGCATGGACGTGCCGTCGGTGATGACGTGGTGCATCACCAGCACGAACAGGTGCTGGTCGGGCCCGGTGCGGATCAGCGTGCCCCGAATCGGCGGCCCGGCGGCCAGATCGAATGGCTGGCGGGCACGGTCGGCCGCGATCGATTCAGCCTGCTCAGTGCTCTCGTCGGCCTCTAGCGCCTCCGGCAGTTCGATGCGTTCGATCACCACCCCGCCGGCGTCGGCGACGACTTGCTCGGGCACGCCGTCGACGGCGACGATGCTCGTCCGCAGCGCGGCGTGGCGCGCGACTGCCGCGTCCAGCGCCCGCTGCAGCGCACAGGCGTCGAGCGGGCCGACGAGCGACACCGCGTACGCGATATGAAACGTCGGTTCGCCGGGCGAGAGCCGGCCGAGGAACCACATCCCCTGCTGGGAACGCGACACCGGGAAGCGCATTGGGGACCTACCTCCGATCGCCAGGTATGGGTGCCTGCCCCGGATCGTCGGCCTGGACGCCCTCCGGATCCACGTGCGACGGCCGCGGTGCGGGGCCTAGCGAGTCCGTCACGCGGCTGTCAGCGGCGGCCAGCGCGGCGGCCACGCCAGCGGCGGCCAGCGCGGCGGCCACGCCAGAGACGGTGGGATCGGCGAACAGCGTGCGCACCGGCAGGTCGACGCCGCAAAAGGCCCGTATGCGGGCCAGCAGCTGGGTCGCGGTGAGCGAGTGGCCGCCGATCGCGAAGAAGTTGTCGCTCACTCCGACCGGCGCCGGCAGCCCGAGCACCTCGGCAAAGATCGCCGCGAGACGCACTTCGAGCGGCGTCCGGGGCGCGACCGGAGCCCTGCTGGTGACCGCGCCCCAATCCGGCTCGGGAAGCGCGCGGCGGTCCATTTTCCCGCTCCCGGTGAGCGGCAGCACGTCGAGCGCGACAAACGCGGTCGGCACCATGTACTCCGGCAGCCTGGCGCTGAGCGCGGTGCGCAAGGCGGCCGCATCGGGCGCCGGCGCCCCGACAATGTAGCCGACGAGCCGTTTGTCGTCGGGCTTGATCTCCTTGACGGCCACCGCGGCGTCACGGACGCCTGGCTGCTCGCGCAGCGCGACCTCGATCTCTCCGAGTTCTATCCGCATGCCGCGCAGCTTTACCTGCCCGTCGACCCGGCCCATGAACTCGATCGTGCCGTCGGAGCGCCAGCGGCCATGATCGCCGGTCGCGTAGAGCCTTGAACCGGCTGGTCCGAAGGGGTCGGGCACAAACCGCTGCGCGGTGAGCGCCGGCCGCCGGTGGTAACCGCGCCCCACCTGTACCCCGCCGAGGTACAGCTCGCCGACCGCGCCGACAGGCACCGGCCGTAGCTGGTTATCGAGGATGTGGATACTGACGTTGCTGACCGGCCCGCCAATAGGAACGCGTGACCGGCCGGCCAGCGCAGACGGCGTGGCGTGCCAGGTAGTTACGCTGATCGCCGCCTCGGCCGGGCCGTAGGTGATCTGAATGCTTACCCCTGGCAGCGCCTCCAGCCAGCGGCGAGCCAGCGCGACCGGCAGTTCCTCGCCGCTGCACACGATGCGTCGCAGCGTAGCGAAGGTGGCTCGGCGATCGTCGTCCGCCGCCTCGGTATCGGCGAGGAACGAGTTGAGCATGGACGGGACGAAGTGCATGATGGTCACTCCGCGCGACGCGATCGCCTCCCGCAGATAACCGGGGTCGCGATGGCCGTCGGGCCGGGCCATGGCCAGGCTGGCCCCGGTGGTCAGCGGCAGGAAGAACTCCCATACCGATACGTCGAAGCCGACCGAGGTCTTCTGCAGCAGCACGTCGGTCTCGTCGAGAGATAGCGTCGACCGCATCCAGTCCAGGCGGTTGAGCAGGCCACGGTGAGTGTTGGTCACGGCCTTGGGGCGGCCCGTCGAGCCCGATGTGTAGATCAGGTACGCGGCATTGTCCGCATGCAGGACGGGTCTGCCGCCGCCGGTGGCACGCACTGGCCAGGTCTGCGTGTCGTCGAGGTACAAGACCGGCGGACCGGACTCAGGCAGCAGGTCACCGAGGTGCCGCTGCGCCAGCACGATCCGAACCCCCGAGTCCGCGAGCATGTACGCGAGCCGTTCTGGCGGGTACTCAGGGGGCAACGGCAGGAAGGCCGCGCCCGTCTTGACGACCCCCACCAAGGCGGTGACCAGTTCGGCCGAACGCTCCGCCAGGACGGCGACCACTGATTCGCTGGCCACTCCGGCCGCGATCAGCCGGTGAGCGATCACGTCGGCGGCGCTGTCAAGTTGCGCGTAGCTGAGCTTGCCCTGGTCGCCGACCACGGCGATGGAATCGGGTGTTCGCCTCGCCTGCCGCTCGAACAGGTCGCGAAGCGTCACATCGTCGCCCGTGGGCGAGGGTTTCGCCGTGGCGTTCCACCGAGCGAGCGCGGCGGCTTCGCGTTCTTCCAGGACGAAGAGATCGCTGGTTTTGGCCATCGGCGTTGCCGCCATGTGAGCGAGCACCGTGAGCACGTTCCTGGCCAGCCGCTCGGCGGTGGCCGATTCGAACAGCGCGGTGTTACAGGTGATCCGCACCTGTGGCCCGGCCTGCGCGTCGGTGACCGCCAGCTCGATCTCCAACTTGACCGTGTTGATTTCCACCATCTCCGGGCGCCAGCGCAGCCCGCCGCGGTGCGGGAACGTCCACGATTCCTCCATCGTGAACATCACCTGGACGAGCGGCAGCCGCGCCGGGTCGCGGTCGGGCTTGACCAGCTCCACGACCCGGGCGAACGGCAGGTCCTGATGCGCGAGGGCCCGCACCGTCGCGGCGTGGACCGATCGCAGCAGATCGCCGAGCGTCCCATCCTGGTCAATCCGGACGCGGATCACGACGGTGTTCATGAACAACCCGACGACAGACTCGGTTTCCGGCCTGACGCGGGCCGCCATCGGCACCGCGATCAGCAGGTCGTCGCTGCCGGTCAGCCGCCCGAGCACGACCGAATACGCGGCCAGCAGAACCGCGAACAGCGTGGTCCCCTGCCCGGTGGCGAGTTGTCTGAGCTGGTCGGCCAGGCTCGGGTGAATCGTCGTGCTGACCGCCTGGCCGGCGGAAGTCTGGCGCGCCGGATATGGCGCATCCGTTGGCAGCGGCAGCACCGGGTGGGCATCGCCCAGCTCGGCTCGCCAGAAGCGCTCGGCCGCCTTATACCCGCCGCCCTCTGCGTGCTCGGCTTGCCAGATGGCAAAGTCGACATACTGGATCGGCGGTGCGGTGACAACCGGGCCACCACCACGGCTGATCGCCTCGTAGTCCGCTGACAATTCGTCGAACAGGATCCGGAACGACCAGCCGTCAGCGACGATGTGGTGCATGACGACGGCTAGCACGTGAGATTCCGGCGCCAGGCGGATGAGGGCGGTACGCACAAGCGGCCCGGCGGCCAGGTCGAAGGGAGGGCGGGCGAGGTCGCGGATCATCGCCAGGGCGGCCGGCTCGCGCTCGCCGGCCGCCAGCTGCTCCACTGAGGAGGCCGCGAGCGGCCACGCGCCAGGCCCGTCGCTGACTACCTGCACCGGTACGCCGGACTCGTTTCGAAAGGTAGTACGCAGCGCCTCGTGCCTGACCAGCACGGCGTCCCAAGCCTGCTGCAGCGCGCTGACATCAAGCGGGCCATCCAGCCACAGCGCCCACGGGATGTTGTAGGCGGGCTCGCCGGAGTCCATCTCGGCCAGCAGCCACATCCACCGCTGGCCAAACGAGGCGGGGAACTCGTACTTAGCCACGATCAGCCTTCCCATCTGTGACCAGCCTCGCTGGCCGACCGTCACCAGGCTCGGCTGCGCTGTCCGACGCCGGCTGCGGTTCGGCCACGCGATACGCTTTCCAGTCCGTGCGGCGGATGGTCGACGGCGCGCTCTGGTTGCGGGCCGCGTCGATGGCGGCGGCGCAGGCGGCCAGCGTTGGTGCCTGGTAGAACGTGGCCAGTCCCAGTTCGACGCCGAACGCCTCGCCAATGCGGAACATCAGCCGCGCCGCCGACAGGGAGTTGCCGCCGAGCGCGAAGAAATTGTCCTCGCCGCCGATCTCGCCGCCGGTGCTGTCCCCGGGCAGCAGCTGCGCCCAGAGCTCGGCCAGCCGCTCGTGGGTGGCGTCGCGCGGCGGCGTGGCTGGTCCGCGGGTGTAGCGTTCGGGCGCGGGCAGCGCGGCGCGGTCGATCTTGCCGCTGGCGTTGAGCGGGAGCTGGTCGAGGGCCAGAAAGCCGGCGGGTATGAGGTAGTCGGGTAGCCGCTGGGCGAGGTAGTCCCGTAGGAGGGCGGGCCGAAGCGTGCCGGCGTCGTGGCCCTCGGCGGGGGTGACGTAGCCGATGAGGTGCCGTTGCGCGCCGTCGCCGGCGACCACGACGACGGCGTCGCGCACGGCGGGATGGGAGCGCAGGACCGCGGCGACCTCGCCGGGCTCGACCCGGAACCCGCGGATCTTGACCTGGTCGTCGGCGCGGCCGACGATCTCGACGATACCGTCGGCGCGCCACCGGGCCAGGTCTCCAGTCCGGTACAGGCGGGTGCCGTATCCGGACGGGTCGGGCACGAACGCCCGCGCCGTCACCGCGGCGTGGCCGGCGTAGCCGCGGGCCAACCCGTCCCCGCCGGCGTACAGCTCCCCGGTCACGCCGACCGGGACCGGCTGGCCGCGGTCGTCGAAGATGTGCACCGTGGTGTGCTGGATCGGGCGGCCGATCGGCACCGTCCGCCCGGCCTGGCCCGGGTCGGTCATCACATGGCAGGTGGTGAAGGTGGTGTTCTCGGTCGGGCCGTAGCCGTTGACCAGCGGCCGGCCGTGGCGGGCGGCCAGCACGGCGCGCACCGTGTCAGGAGTGAGCGCGTCGCCGCCCGCCAAGACGAGGGGCACGCCAGCGACCGCGTCGAGGTCGGTCTCGGCCAGCTGGTCGAACAGCCCGGCGGTGAGCCAGGCGACCGTCACCCCCGCGGTGCGCAGCAGCGAAGCGATGTCCGACAGGCTCAGCGGACCCGGCGGCGCGACCACCACCGTACCCCCAGTCAGCAACGCACCCCAGATCTCCAGCGTGGAGGCGTCGAACGCCACCGGGGCCAGGTGGAGCACCCGCTCGCCCGGGCCCAGCGAGGCGAACGCAGGGTTGCTGACCAGCCGGATGACACCGCGCTGTGGTACCGCGACCCCCTTGGGCACGCCGGTCGAGCCCGACGTGAAGCAGATGTAAGCCAGGCTCGACGGACGCGCCGTATCAGGCGGTGCCGCCCGCTCATCGTCAGCCCGGCTGGCCCCGTGGCCGGCCAGTGCGGGGCCGACGTCGACTATCTCCACGCCCGCTCGCTGGGTCATCGTGGGGTCGGTGACGAGCATGAGGCGGGCACCGGCGGCGGCGATCATGGCGGCGACGCGGGGCGAAGGGCTGGCGGGGTCGACCGGAAGGTAGGCGCCGCCGGCTTTCAGCACGGCCAGCAGTGCGGTGATGAGGTCGGGGCCGCGCTCGATCGCCACTGCGACCGGCGTGTCCGTGCTCACGCCGCGGCGGCGCAGCAGCCAGGCCAGCGCGTTGCTGCGCCGGTCCAGCTCGGCGTAGCTGATCGCCGTACCGCCGCAGGCCACCGCGGTGGCGTCCGGGTTCGCGGCGACCTGGGCGGCGAACAGCGCGGGGATCGTCGCCTCGGCCGGGTAGCCGTCGGCGGCCGCCGGGCCGCGGCTCCAGGAGCCGAGCAGGTCCAGCTCGGAGCCGGCGAGCAGGCGCAGGTCGCCGATCTGGGTCGATGGCGTGGCCAGGGCGCCGGCGAGCAGGTTCAGGTAGTGCCCGGCCATCCGCGTCATGGTGGGTTCGCCGAACAGGTCGGTCGAGTACTCCCAGACCAGGGTCAGGTCGTCGTCCTCGGGCCGGGGCTCACGGCCCAGCCGCTGCGCGGCCCGCGGCACCACCATCACGGTGAGGTCGCACATGGCCGCGCCGTTCGCGCGCTCGGTGACAGCGCCGGTGATCCCGCCGAAGTCCACGTCCGGCACGGCGGAGTCGTGGAAGGTGAAGATGACCTGGAACAGCGGGGTCCGGGAGGCGTCGCGGGCCGGGCCGATCGCGTCGATAACGGCGTCCACCGGGGTGTCTGGCCAGGCCAGTGCGTCGACGACGGTCTGCTGCACCTGGTCGAGCAGGTCCGTGAACGACATCTGGCCGCCTACCCTGGTCCGCAGGACCAGGGTATTGACGATCATGCCGAGCACCTGCTGAAGCTCGGGCAGGCTGCGGTTCGCCGCGCCGGTGCCCACGAGCATGTCCTCCTGGCCGGTGTACCGGTACAGCAGCGCCGCGAACCCGGCGTACATGGTCGCGAACAGCGATACCCGGTGCTCGCGGCTGAACGAGCGCAGCGCGCGGGACAGCTCGGCCGGGACCTTGATCCGCAGCGCCGCGCCGCGGAAGCTCTTGACCGGCGGCCGCGGGTAATCGGCCGGCAGCTCCAGGACGTGGGGTGCGCCGGCCAGCATGGCGACCCCATGGTCCACATGCGCCTTCAGGACCTCGCCCTGCATCCACTCCCGCTGCCAGAGCGCGTAATCCGCGTAATGGACTTTAGGCTCGGGCAGCGGCGAGCTCTCAGCGGCCGCGAAGGCCTGGTAAAGGACGCCCAGCTCGGACAGCAGCACGCCCTGCGACCAGCCGTCGTGCACGATATGGTGCTCCGCGTAAACGAGCGTGTTCTCGCCGTCCCCGTGCCGCAGCAGTACCCAGCGCGCCAGCGGTGGCCTGGTCAGGTCGAACGGCTGGCGCAACTCGGCGGCGATAACCTCCTCGGCCTGCTCGGCAGGGACGTCGAGCACCCGCAGCGGCGCCCTCGCCTTAATAACCGGCTGCGCCGCAGGGACCCCGTCGACGGTGACGAACGCGGTCCGCAAGATCTCGTGCCTGCGCACGATCTCATCGAGTGCCGCGCGCAGCGCCCCGGTATCCACGTCGCCGTGCAGCGATACGGTGGCCTGAGTCGTATAGGCCAGGTTGCCCGGCGCCAGCTGCTCGAAAAACCACACCCGCTGCTGCTGCCACGACAGCGGTACCAGCCCGTCCCGCGAAACCCGGCGGACCGGCCGCCCGGACGGCATCGGCGGTGGAGAATCCAGCTCCACGCCCGGCGCAGCGGCAGCCGGCCCGGTCCGCCCGTCAATCAGGGCCGCGATCGCCGACACCGTCGGGGCCCGGTACACATCAGCCAGGCTCACCGGCACCGCCAGCTCGGCGGCAATCGCCGCTGCCAGCCGCCCGACCAGCAACGAATTACCCCCCAGGGCAAAAAGGTCATCTCGGGCACCGACCTGCACACCCCCCAGCAGCCGCGCCACGATCCCCGCCAGCGCCCGCTCAGTCGGCGTCCGCAGCGCCCCGGCGACCGCCTCGGCCAGGCCGGCGGCTGCCCGGCCGGCCGCTGGCAACGCGGCGCGGTCGATCTTTCCGCTAGGCGTCACTGGCAACGCCGGCAGGACGACGATCGCGGCAGGCACCATGTAGTAGGGCAACCGGGACGCGGCGAACTCGATCAGCTCGGCGGGCGCGACGTCCGCGACAAGGTAGCCGATCAGGCGCGGGTCGGCGGAACCCGGTCGCTCAGCGGCCACGAACGACTCCCTGACCGCCGGGTGCTGCCGCAGCACCGCGGCCACCTCGCCCGGCTCTATCCGGAATCCCCGGATCTTGACCTGATCGTCGAGCCGGCCGAGGTATTCGAAGGAGCCGTCGGCCCGGCGCCGGACCTGGTCCCCGGTCCGGTACATCCGCTCCCCGGGGGCCGCGATGTCAGGCACGAAGGACCGGGACGTGACGGCCGGGTCGCCCAGATAGCCGCGCGCCACGCAGTCGCCGGCCAGGCACATCTCGCCGGCCTCGCCGTCAGGCACCGGGTCGAGGCCGTCGAGCACATAGCAGCGTACGCCGTCGATGGGAAAGCCGATCGGGGGTGGCACCGGGCCCCCCGGCAGAACCGGAGTGCTGGTCACCGCCACCGTGCCTTCGGTTGGCCCGTACAGGTTGATCAAAGTAAACGGCAGGCCGGGGGGCACGCCGCGCAGGAGCGCCGAGCCGCCCGTATGCATCACCCTGAGCGCCGCGTGGGACGGCCACGGCTCATCAAGCACCGCCTCAGCCAGCGGCGTGGGCAGGAGCGTCGAGGTGATCTGCTCGTCGGCCAGCCAGGCGACGAGGGCTGACGCCGAGGTGCGCACGTCGGCGGGCGGTATCACCAGCGTCCCGCCGACGGCCAGGATTGGCCAGGTGTCCCAGACCGCCGCGTCGAATCCGGGACTGCTCATCAGCATCGCCCGGTCGTGCGGACCAAGCGGGTAAGCCTTCTGGCGCCAGCGCATCAGGTTCGCAAGGTTGCCGTGGCTGACCGCGACGCCCTTGGGCCGGCCCGTTGAGCCCGACGTGAAGATCACGTAGGCGAGCGTGGCCTCGGCCAGCCTGGCCGGCGTCGCGAGCGGCTCCGTCGGTAGCCCCGCCAGGTCGACATCTTCGACATCGCGGCCGCGCAGCGCGTCATCTGACACCAGCGGGCCGGTGCTGATCACGGCGGCCGCGCCGGACAGCGCGAGCAGTTCGCTGATCCGCGTGGCCGGGTGGGCGGGATCGAGCGGCAGGTAAGCGGCACCGGCCAGCAAAACGGCAAGTTCGGCGACGACAAGTTCGGCGGACCTGTTGGCGTAGACGGCCACCACGTCGTCTGGTCCGACTCCACGCCGGGTGAGCCTGGCCGCCAGGCCCGAGGCATGCCCGGCCAGTTCCAGATAGGTGAGTCGCAGGCCGCCATCCTGCACGGCGGTCGCTTCCGGCGCCCGCGCGACGCAGGACAGGAAGTCGTCGAGCACCATCACGGCCTATCCTCCGCTACTAGCCGCCGATCCAGGCCCCGGGGCACCGCCATGGAGGATGACCTCGTAGAACACCGTTGTCAGTCTGCCTCAGTGGTCGGCCGCAAGGTTTTCTTCTGATCTACCACCACCAACCACTACTCCGCCAGCGCGCGATCCGGTCGCGAATGTGGCCAGGCAGAGGTAGCGCAGCTGAGGATCGTAGTCGGCGGCCACCACCAGGTCCGGGCGGCCCGCGCTGTCGGCCAGCTCGTCGATGAGCCCCCACCAGACCCCCGTGGACGGCTGGCCGGGCGGCATTGACCGCACCCGCGCGGCGGCGGGCGCGGTCCACACCGCGGCGAGCGCGTCACTCAGCACCAGCCCTATCTCGCGGTCGCTGGCCGCAAGGTCCTTGAACTCGGCGGAGGCGAGGTCGGCGACGTCGGCGGGCGGCACGCCGGGATGCTGACGCAGATCGGTCAGCGTGGCCTGCGGCACCGCGCCGTCGCCGAAGAGCATCGCGACACCCTGGTGCTGCGACGGCAACGGCACCGGGCAGTCGTACGGGAGCGCCGCCTGCTCGACGACGATCAGCAGCGCCCGCCGGACTCCGGCCGAGCAAGCGTACTCGCGGGCCAGCCGCAGGCCGGTGAACGCGGCGGCCGAGCCCTGGTCACAGACGGCGAACGCCATCGGCGCGCCCGGGGTGACGTCATTGAGGTACGCCGCCGTTTGCCGGCCGGGCCGCAGGTCATGGCTGGAGAATGCCAGTACCAGCAGGTCGACGGGCTCGTCGGCGGACACGGCTTCTCCGATCAGCTTCTCCGCCATCTCCCCGTACGAATGCCCCAGTGCTGGTGATCCTGGCTCGCTGAACAGGGCCGCAGACACTTCGCGCCCGTAGGGCCTGGCCATGTCCGCCAGGTACTCGCCGACCCGGGCGCGGTTCGCGGGATCGGAGAGGAACTCCGCAGGCCCGGTGAAGGATCGGCGAACAGCACGTACCAGGTGGAGGTCACGGCGAAGCGGCGGTCCAGCCGCCGGCCGAGCGACGAACACGGCGGCTAGGCTGGCCGGGAATGGTCGGCGACGAACGTGGCCAGATCCCCGACCGTCTTCATCTGGTCCTGGTCCATCTCTTCGACGTCGATCAGGATCATCAGCTGGTCCTCGACCTCGAGCATCAGCTCGAGTCCGAGCGTGGAGCTGAGCCCGAGCTCCTCCATCAGGCGCATGTCCTCGGTGACCGGCTCGGGGCGGTCCAGCAGGCGATCGAGCACCGTGGCCATCGTGTCGACCACGCGCTGCCGGAACTCAGGGTCAAGGCCGGTTTCTTGTGCTGTCATGTCGTGCCTCCTCGGCGCGCCTGGTCAGTGCTCGAATACCATCGCCGCGAACGTCGCCCCGCCCCCGGCGCCGACCGCGGCGGCGAGGTAGCGGTCGCCCGGCTGCAGCAGGCCGCGTTCACACGCGGTCTTGTAGTTGGCGAACACGTCCGCGCAGAAAACGTGGCCGCTGGTAGGGATATTGTCCAGCAGCACCCGGTCACGCGGAAACTTGAGCAGCGTGCACATCCGCTGCCAGGTCACGAGGTTGACGTTGTGCGGCAGCACGACACGGACGTCGTCGAGCGTCAGGCCTGCTTCGTCCAGGGCCTGCCGCATCACCTCGGCCAGCGAGGGCCGGTATTCACGCTGCAGCCGGGCGTCGTTCTCGCCAGTGTCGCTGTCGAACTCGCCCCGCACGTTGGACGCGTACGCGAGCAGCCGGTCGCGAGCGCCGAACGCGCTGACCAGGCACGCGGACGCGCCCTCGCCGAAGAAAGTCGTGTCCGCGAACATCTGGGCCTCGCGGGTGAACGCCTTCTCGCCGGACAGGATGAGCGCGAGCGGTCCGGCCTGGCCGTCCTGCCCATCCGCTGCGTCGCCGGCGAGCAGCCGGCCGGCCATGTCGATCGCCAGCAAGCCGCTGGCGCACGACTGGTGCGTGACGGTGAACGCGAGCGCGTGGTCGAGCCCGAGCGCACGGCACACTTCGTGCAGGGGGTTGACCGGGTACGGAGCGACCACGGGCATCGCCCGCGCGTACAGGACGTACCTGACGCGGTGCTCCTGGCCGCGGAGCGCATCAAGCCCGGCGGCGGCCTTCATCAGCAGGGCGTACAGCGAGGGGTCGGGGTCGCGTCCGACTTCGCGCAGCCCGTGGAACCGCCGGAACAGCTTGACCTGCATCTCGGTCAGGCCGAGCGAGCCGCCGAGGGTCTCGATGGGCATCCTGACCGGCGGCAAGTACACCGACACAGCCTCCAGCGCGGTCATGGTGTCACCGCATCAGGACGCGTCGTGAATGTCAATGCGTGCCACGATAATAGGCGTGGCCCGGTTCCTTTTCGTCATCGTCCCCGTCGTATCCCACCTTTGGCCTGCGGTGGCCATCGGCGATGCGCTATCCGCCGGGGGGGACGACGTGGCCTGGTGCGGGCCCGAGGGCGACCTGCGCCCGCTCGTCGGACCTGACGCGACGATCTATCCGACCGGCAAGCGCTCTTATCGCGAGTTCCGCCAGGTAGGCACGACCGCGGCACGGGAGCTGTGGGACGAGTACGTGCTGCCGCTCAACCGCTTCATCGCCCGCCCGGTAGACCGCGCCGTGGCCGAATTCGCACCCGACGTGGTTGTCGCCGACCAGTACGCGCTGGCCGGCGCCCTGGCAGCCGAAAGGCACGGCATCCGGTGGGCGACCTTGTGCGCGGGCATCCTCGAGCTCACCCCGCCGGCCCAGGACCCTGGCCTGCAGGACTGGGTCCGCTCGAAACTGGCGCAAGCGCTCCAGGTGGCCGGCCTGCCCGCCGACGACCGCCTCGACCTGCGCTTCTCGCCGTACCTGGTGATCGCGACGACCGCGCACGCGCTGACCGACCCGGCGCCCATGCCGGCCAACTGCGTGCTGATCGGCGCTGCGCTCGGCCCGCGGCGCACTGACCCGACCTTCAGCTGGGACTGGTGGGATCCCGGGCGCCGGCATGTGCTCGTCACCGCGGGCAGCATGTCCGCCCACTTGGTGCACGACTACTTCGCGCGGATGATGGCCGCGCTGGAGCCGATGGCAGACCGGGTTCAGGTGGTGTTCAATGCCGCCGCGGATGCGCTGCCAGATCCGCCGGCGCACGTCCTGGTCGCCCCGCGGGTCCCGATGCTCGATCTCCTGCCGCGCCTCGACGCGGTGATCTGCCAGGCCGGGCAGAGCACCGTCAATGAGGCGCTCGCCCACGGCGTGCCGCTGGTCGTCGCGCCGATCCGCCTCGGCGAGCTGGCCGTAGCTGAGCAGGTGACGCGGGCGGGAGCTGGTATCGAGGTCTCGTTCTCGGAGGCGACCCCAGCGCAGCTCGCCGCCGCGGTGACGGCCGTACTCGACGAACCGGGTTACCGTGCGCACGCGCGCCGGCTCGCCGCCGAGTACTCGGCGGCCGGAGGGACCCGCGCTGCGGCCGCGCACCTCACCGCGCTGGCCGCCGATCCCTAGCTGACGCCGGTCATGGCGCCAGCTAGGCAGCCCAGATGGTCTCAGCTAGCATCGGATCGTCCCCCCCACAGCCCAGCAGGAGGCCTGGATGGACGGTAACGTGCCTCGTCTGCTGTGCGGCACGCCCGCGCTCCCACCCCACTGCGTGGCGCTGACCTTCGACGACGGCCCGGGCCCGATGTCGGCCGAGCTCGCGCGCATGCTGCGCGACGAGGGCGTGCCAGGGACGTTCTTCGTGCTCGGCGAGAGCATTGAGCGATATGGCAGCGCGCTGGACACCTACCGGGAATGCGGGCACGCGATCGGGCTGCATGGCGACCGGCACCGCCCGTTCAGGTCCGTCGAGCACGCGGCCGGCGAGCTCAGCCGGTGCGCGGAGCGGGTCAGCGGCTACCTGGGCGACACGGCGTGGTTCCGGCCGCCCTACGGGATGGGCGACTGGCCCGTGCCCGGCTTCGCCGGGCCAGTCGGCTGGCACGCGGGCGGACGGGACTGGGATATCACCTACGGCAAGGGGCAGACGGTCGAGGCCTGCGTGGATGCCATCGCGGCCAGCCTCATCGAGCGGGACGGCGGCATCGCGCTCCTGCACGACTTCGTGGCGTCCACCGAGTTCGGCCCGGCCTGGCCTGACCGAGTCAGACCTGGACCTGCGGATCATCGAGATCACGAAACTGCTGATCGAGCGGCTGCGCGGCGCGGGATTCTCGTTCGTCGCTCTGCCGGACCCCGCGCGCAGCCGTACGCCGGAGCCGCCGGCACCGGTGCCGGGCGAGGCAGCGGCTGGCGCGCCCGCGGCGCGCGACCGCGGCGCGGAACGGCTGGGGCGGCCAGAAGACCTCCGCAACCTGAGGGTATTCCGCGCGGCGGCTAAGGCATCGGGCGGCATCCTCGATCTGGTCATGCCGCTGCGCATCGGCGGCGACGGCCCCGCCCTGTTCTGCGCGTATCCGCTGGTGGGCCTGAGCTGGTGCTATATGGCCATGCTTCCGTACGTCGATGCCAGGTACTCGCTTTACGGCCTGCAGGCGCGCGGCCTGCGCCGACCCGAGCCACTGCCGACCAGCATGCCTGAGTTGGCGCGGGATTACGCCGACCAGATCCGGAAGACGCAGCCATCCGGTCCCTACCACCTGCTCGGGTGGTCATTGGGCGCGAATATCGCCTTCGCGATCGCGGAGGAACTCGAGCGCCGCGGTCAGCAGATCGGGTTGCTCGTCATCATGGACGGGACGTTGACCGACCTCGAAGCGATCGATGTGAGCAACGAGCCCTGGATGATCTTCAACCTCGTTCTGGCGCAGTTCGGGTACGTGCCCGCGCTGACTCCCGCCGATCCCGATCCCGAGGCCAGGATGCTGGCCCTGGTCCGGCGCCGGCCGGGCCTGGGGCTTGACGAGTGGCCGGACCAGCGCGTGCGCGCGCTCCAGCGCGTGATCAAGAACAACGTTGCTGTGGTCCGCACCCAGCAGCCCGGCCAGGTGCACTGTCCCCTGCTGTTCTTCTCCGCCACCCGCAACCCCCCCGGGCTGGCCGAGAAGCTGGAAAGATGGCGGTCGTTCGTCGATGGCCCGATCGAGGCGGTCGAGCTGGACTGCGACCATCGATACATGCTGCTGCCTGAGCCGTTGGCGCGTCTCGGGCCAGCGCTCTCGGACCGGCTGGCGCGCGCGGCCGCAGCCGGGCCGGCACCAGGAAGATAGCGTGACCGACCTATCGGCCCTGCCGGTCAAATAGGGCAACCCGAAAGCACAACCCGAAAGGCGGCACAGTACCCATTGTGTAACTAAGCTCTCCCATCTAGCCTAACGATGTGAACTTCGGTCCATTCCCGGGTTCCAGCCTTGCCTATCTTTCGCCGCGCCAAGCTTGCTCCGCGCACCAGGAGACTCGATGATTGAGGCCAGCGGTCTGCGCAAGTCCTACAGGACCCGGCGCAAACGCAAGGTCACAACGGTCGAGGCGGTCCGCGGCGTGGACTTCACCGTGCAGCGCGCCGAGATCTTCGGCTTCCTCGGTCCCAACGGAGCCGGGAAGACCACCACCCTCCGGATGCTGGCCACGCTGATCAGCCCGGACGGGGGCGAGGCCACGATCGCCGGAGTGGACCTGCGGCGCGACCCGGCGCAGGTGCGCCAGCGCATCGGCTTCGTGGCGCAAGCCAGCGGCACGTACGATCAGTCCACCGCGCGGCGCGATCTGGTCCACCAAGCGCGCATGTACGGCTCACCGAAATCCACCGCGAAAAGCCTCGCTGAGACATCCATCAAGACGTTCCAGCTCGACGAGTTCGCCGACCGACGGATCAGCACCTACTCAGGCGGGCAGCGCCGGCGCCTCGATGTCGCGCTCGGCGTCATCCATTCGCCCCAGGTCATCTTCCTGGACGAGCCGACCGCCGGGCTTGACCCGCAAAGCCGGGCTCGCATGTGGCAGGAGGTCCGCAGGCTTCGCGACGCGGGCATGACCATCTTCCTCACCACGCACTACCTGGACGAGGCCGACGCGCTCTGCGACCGGATCTCGATCATCGATGCCGGGCTGATCGTCGCCGAGGGCACGCCTTCAGACCTCAAGCGGGAAATTTCCGGCGACGTCATCATCGTCGACCTGGCCGCTCCCGACACCGCCGGGGCGCCGGAGCCCGCCGTCATGCTCGACGCGTCCAAGATCCTCACCGAGCAGCCGTACGTCCACTCCTGCGAGACCATAGACCACACGCTGCGCCTCTACGTAGACAGCGCCGCCACGGCCATCCCGCAGGTCATGCGGACGCTGAGCAACAAGGGAATCGAGGCAGGTGCGATCGAGTCCCGCCTGCCGAGCCTCGACGACGTGTTCCTGGCCAAGACGGGCCGCACTCTTGCTGATTGACCGGCGATGGGAGGAACAACAGCAGCTATGAAGCTTGCCCGTGATACATGGCTGACCTTTCAGTATGAAGCCGGGCAACTGATGCACAACCCGGTCAACATCGCGGTCTCGCTGCTGCAGCCCGTCACCTACCTTCTGTTTTTCACCCCGTTCCTCAAATCCGTCATAGGCGTCTCGACCTACGGCGACGCGTACCGGATTTACGTGCCCTTGCTGTTCGCGGCCATGGGCATCTTCAGCGGCATGTTCGCCGGATTCGCCCTGATCGCCGCGATACGGCAGGGGGTCATCGCCCGGTTGCGGGTCACGCCGCTCAGCCGCATCGGCCTGCTGCTCGGGCGCGAACTGCTGTTCGTCGCGCTGACCGGCTTCCAGGCCGTCGTCGTCACCGTGGTGGCCGTCATCTTCGGGATGCGGTTGCCGCTGCTCAATGTGCTGCTCGCCCTGATCCTGCTGGCCATGATGATTCTCATCGGCGTCTCGATCTCCTACGCCCTGGCGATCTTCGTGCCCAACCAGACCGTGCTCATCAACGTGACCAACGGGGTGACCGAGCCGCTCGCGCTGCTGGCCGGGGTGCTGATCCCGCTCTCGGTCGCGCCGCTGTGGGTGCGGGACGTCGCCTTGTGGAACCCGTTCGCCTGGGGGGCTAATGGCATGCGGGCGATCTTCCTCGGCCACATCGGCGCCCAGGTCGTCTGGGAGGCGGGCGTCATCTTGGCCGGGTTGGCCGTGATAGCCGTGGCGGCGTCGTCACTGGTGTTCACCCGCGAGATCGCGTGAACCGCGTACCCTGGCCGGCCGCGCCGATCGGGAAGGGAGGAAAGGCAGCAGCTATGAAGCTCGCCCGTGATACGTGGCTGACCTTTCAGTATGAAGCCGGGCTGCTTGTGCACAACCCGCTCGGCATCGCGGCGGCGCTGCTGAATCCCCTCACCTACCTGCTGTTCTTCACCCCGTTCATCAAGTCGGTCTTGCACGCCTCCACGTACGGCGGTGCCTTTCGGCTTTACGTGCCTTCGCTGTTCTGCGCCATGGGCCTGTTCAGCGGCCTTTTCGCCGGATTCGCGCTGCTCGCCGCGATGCGCGAGGGAGTCATCGCCCGGTTGCGGGTCACGCCGCTCAGCCGCGTCGGCCTGCTGCTCGGGCGCGAACTGACGTTGGTGGCGCTGATCGGCTTCCAGGCTGTCGTCATCACCGTAGTGGCCCTGGCCCTCGGGCTGCGGTTGCCGCCGGCCAACTTCCTGCTCGCCCTGATCCTGCTGGGCATGATGGTGCTTCTCGGCATCTCGATCTCCTACGCCCTGGCGCTCTTCGTGACCAACGAGACCGCGCTCGCCCAGCTGACCAACGGCGTGGCCCAGCCGCTCTCGCTGCTCGCCGGGGTCCTGATCCCGCTCTCGGTCGCGCCGCTGTGGGTGCGGAACGTCGCCTTGTGGAACCCGTGGGCCTGGGGGACCAATGCCATGAGGACGATCTTCCTCGGCCACATCGGCGCCGAGGTCGTCTGGGAGGCGGCCGTCATCTTGGCCGGGCTGTCCGTGGTGGCCGTAGTGCTGTCGTCACGGCTGTTCGCCCGGGAGATCGCATGAACCGCGTACGACCATTGACCGTTGCGACACGAAGACAGGAGACAGACCGGTGAACGCGAGCAACCTCCGGGCCGTGCTGGCCGCCGATGACGAACTCGGCGCGGGCAACGTGCTGCTCAAGCTGGCCGAGCACGGCGCCGACATGGACGCGCCGCGGGTGACGTTCGATACCGAGGTCGACGCGATCGCGGCGTGGACGCCGCTGTCGCTGCGCACGCTGACGGAGCGGGTCGCCGCCCGGGCCGAATGGTTCGCCCGCCACGGCGTAGGGCGGCGCGACCCGGTCGTGGTCTACGTCACGTCAGCGGCCGACCTGATACTCAACTTCTTCGCGCTGACCTGGCTCGGGGCGATACCCGCCCTGATGAACGGGAGCATGCCGGCCGGGATCGCCGTCGAGTACATCAGGCGGCTGCGGGCGGTCGGGGTGATCACCGACGCCGACCACGCCGAGATGGCCGCGCTCGACCTCGGCGCGCCGATCATCGGCGACGCGGCCGAGACCGGCACGGGTGATCCGTCCCGCGCGCCGGCGCACTTCCGGCACCATCCCGACGATCCGGTCGCCATCACGCACTCGTCAGGCACGACGCGCATGCCGGCCGCCGTCGTGCACTCCAACCGCAGCCTGTTCGCGGCCGTGCGCGCGGTCCGGCTGACCGAGCCCCGCCAGCATGGCCCGGTGCGTGAGATGTCCGCGTTCCCGCAGGCCCATACGGCCGGCGTCATCATCGTCAACGAGGCCCTCTGCAACGGATACGAGCTGCTGTGCCTGTCGGTGCAGGGCGGCCCGTTCGCGCACAGCGGCGAGGTGATCATCGACGCCATCGAGCGCTGGCGCCCGACCGCTGTCTTCGGTTTCGCCGTCACGTGGTCCGAGCTGGCCCGCTTCGACCTGACGACATGCGATATCAGCTCGGTCCGGGTCTGGTCCAACAGCGGGGACTGCGCGCACGAAGCGCACATCCGCCGCCTGGTCGCCGTCGGCAGCCACCACGCCTTCGGCCAGGACGGGATCGTCAGCCTGCCGGGCTCCCGGTTCAACGACACGCTCGGCTCCACCGAGATGGGCTACGGCGGGTTCCAGATCAGCCACCGCCCCGGCAGCGAGCGCTACGACCGCTGTGTCGGCAAGCCGCTCCCGTTCGCCGAGATCATCCTGGTGGATCCCGGGACCGGCCGGGAGGTGCCCACGGGCCAGGTGGGGATGGTCGCCATGAAGTCGCCGACGCTGGCGCTCGGATACTGGAACGACTCGGTCAACACCTTCCGTACCCGCCTCAACGGCTATTACCTGACCGGCGATCTGATGTACCGCGACGAAAACGGCTACTTTTACCATATGGACCGAGCCGTCAACGCCGTCGACCTCGGCGAGGGAAACTGGCTGTATACCGCGCAGGCGGAGGAGCGCATACTCAAGCGCTGCCCGGACGTTCGCGACTGCACGGTCCTCGGGGCCCGCGGTGAGGACGGCAGGCTCGTCATCGACGTGCTGCTCTTGCTCGCGCCGGACGCTGATCCCGCGCGTGACCGCGATGGCGAGGTCCGCGCCGCGCTCGGCGAGGTAACCGCGGCGGTGCCGCGGCGGATCGTGGCCATCCCCGACGACGGCATCGTGGTGGGACCGACAGGCAAGGTCCGCAAGTTCCTCATGCGCGAACGGCTGGTGGCCAGCACGTCCTGACGCCGAAGGGAGTAGTTGATGCCTGAGTCGCACGAGACGCGACCGCACGCGGTCGTGGTCAACGACGAGGAGCAGTACTCGGTCTGGCCGGTGGAGCGGGACTTGCCAGCGGGCTGGCGTCAAGAGGGCTTCACGGGCACCGAGGATGAGTGCCTGGCCTACATCGACGAGGTCTGGACCGACATGCGGCCGGCGTCGCTGCGTCGCTGGATGGCTGACCACGAGCAGGCCGGCGCCGATTGACTCACCTGCCGTGATGGTGCTCGACGGCTTCCTGTCCCGCGTCAGGCAGACGCCGGACGCGACCGCCGTGCAGGACGGCGGCCTGCGGCTGACCTACCTGGAGCTGGCCAGGCACGCCTCGGGCCTAGCCGCCAGGCTCGCCCGGCGCGGGGTCCGGCCCGATGACGTGGTGGCGGTCTACGCCGACAGGTCCGCCGAGCTCGTCGCCGCCGAGCTTGCCGTGCTGCTGGCCGGCGCTGCGTACCTGCCGCTCGATCCGGCCCACCCGGCCGCGCGGACCAGCGAGGTGCTCGCGCTCTCGGGCGCGGCTGCCGTAGTCAGCACCGGCCCGCTGCTGTCCGGCGGCGCGCCGCTCGGCGACGACCCCCAGGCCGTCGACCTGACGGCGGTACCCTCGGCACCCGTCGCGGCGCCGGCCAGGCCGGACGACGCCGCACTCGCCTACGTGATCTTCACCTCCGGCTCGACGGGCCGGCCCAAGGGCGTCGCGGTCAGCCACGGCAGCCTCGCGAACCTGATGCGCTGGCGCGAGAAGGCTTACCCGCTGGGTCCGCAGGACCGTACGACGTTGCTGTGCAGCCCCGGGTTCGACGTGGCGGTCTGGGACACCTGGCCCACCCTGGCCGCCGGGGGGACGCTGGTGGTGCCGCCCGCGCACGTGCGCACCTCGTCGTCAGAGCTCGTCGCCTGGCTGGCTGACGAGCAGATCACCGCGACGTTCCTGCCCACGCCGCTGGCCGAGCTGGTGCTCGACGAGCGGTGGCCGTCCCACACCGTGCTCAGGATGATGCACACCGGCGGCTCGGCGCTCCAGCGCGGCGTGCCGCCCGGCCTGCCGTTCACCCTGGTCAACCTCTACGGGCCGGCCGAGTGCACGGTGGGTGTGACGACCACTCCGGTGCTTCCGGCCGGCCCGGTGCCGCCGCCGATCGGGGTTCCCATCGACGGTGTGCGCTGCTACGTGCTCGACGGCCTTGATGCGGTGCCCGATGGCGAGCCCGGCGAGATGTGCCTGGCCGGCGCGTGCGTGGCTCGCGGCTACCTGGGCGACCCGGCCGCCACGGCCAGGTCCTTCGTGCCTGACGTCACGGTCCCCGGGCAGCGGATGTACCGGACCGGCGACAAGGTCCGCCGGCGGGCCGACGGGTCCTTCGAATATCTGGGCAGGTTCGACGATCAGGTCAAGATCCGCGGGTTCCGGATCGAGCCGGGCGAGGTGGCCGCGGTGTTGCGGCAGCATCCGGCGGTCACGCAGTCCTTCGTGGCCGCCGAGCGGTCCGGTCTCGCTGACCCGTCCCTGATCGGCTACCTTGTCGCGGACGCCGCGCCCGCCGAGCTGATCGAGTTCGCCGCGTCGCGGCTGCCCAGCTACATGGTGCCCGCCGCGATCGTGGTACTGCCCGCCTTGCCGATGACGCCCAACGGCAAGGTGGACCGCGCCGCGCTGCCCGCGCCCGGCCGGGCCGCCGCCGGGCTGGCCGAGGTGGCGGCGGCGCACCGCACGCCGACCGAGGCCGCGGTCGCCGGGATCGTGTCCCGGCTGCTCGGAGGCGTACAGGTCGGCGCCGATGACGACTTCTTCGCCCTCGGCGGTACCTCGTTGCTGGTCGGACGGCTGGCGGTCCAGATCGCCACCGAGCTGGCGGCCACGGTCAGCCTGGCCGACCTGCTCCGCGCCCGCACGGTGGCCGCGATCGCCGCCATCGTCGACAAGCGGACCGGCCAGCGGACCGGCCGGCAGGCCACGCTGCCCGGCCGGACGCCGGACTCCTCCCCGGCCGCGCCGGCCAGGCCGCCAGTCCGCCCGGGCCGCAGGGACGGCCCGATACCGCTGTCGCAGCAGCAGTGGCGGGTGTGGTTTTTCGAGCAGCTGTCACCCGGGAACCTGGCCTACAACTTCCAGGCCACGGTGTCGCTGCACGGCGACGTGGATACCGGGGCGCTGCGCGCGGCGCTCGATGAGATCGTGCGCAGGCACGAGATCTTGCGGACCGCGTTCGTCGCCGTCGACGGGGTCCCGGCGCAGCAGCCGGTCACGAGCGCGAGGGCGCCGCTGCGGGTGCTCGACGTCCCTGCCGAGCAGGCCGAGGAGGTTATCGCCGCCGAGTTGCGCAAGCCCTTCGACCTGACCAGGCCGCCGCTGGCGCGCTGGCTTCTGCTGCGCCACGGAGGCGGCGACAACACGTTCGTCCACGTGGAGCACCACTTCGTGCACGACGGCTGGTCGGTGGCGGTGCTGCTGTCCGAGCTGAGCACCCTCTACCAGGCCTTCGCGACCGGTCAGCCCTCGCCGTTGCCCGATCTCGCCATCCAGTACGCGGACTACGCGCTCTGGCAGCGGGAGTGGATGCGGGGCGATGTACTGAGGGCTCACGTGGACCACTGGACCGCGTTGCTAGCCGGCGCACCCGACATTCTGGAGCTGCCGGCCGATCACCCGCGGCCGCCGGTCAAGAGCTTCCGCGGCGCGGCGCCGCGGATCAAGGTCCCGGCCGAGCTGTCCCGCGCGCTGCGCTCGTTCAGCCGGGAGAACCGGGTGTCGCTGTTCTCGACCATGTACGCGGGCTTCGCCTCGCTGCTGTACCGCTACACCGGTCAGGAAGGCCTGCTCGTGGGCACCGGCGTGGCGAACCGCAGCCTGCCCGAGCTCGAACCGCTGCTTGGCATGATCGTCAACACCCTGGTCCTGCGGACCAGGGTTAGCGGCCAGATGCCGTTCACAGACCTGCTCGACCAGGTGCAGCAGACCGTCGCCGACACGCTGGCCTGGTCGGACACTCCGGTGGACGCCGTCATCGCCGCGATCGGCCCAGCCCGCGACCCCTCGCGCACTCCGCTGTTCCAGGTCATGTTCAGCTTCCACGACTCCGCCGTGCCCGACCTGGACTTCGGCGGGCTCAGTGGCGCTGTCACCGAGCGCGCCAACGGGTCGGCCAAGTTCGACCTCAACGTGATCGTGGTGCCGCGGGCTGCGCAGCGGCTTGGCCGGGAGCCCCGGCCCGAGGACGACGACCTGAACCTGATCTGGGAGTACTCGACCGACCTGTTCGACGAGACCACCATGTCCCAGATGGTCACGCACTACCTGAACCTGCTCACCGACGCCGTGGCCAGGCCGGCCACCCAGGTCGGCAGGCTGCGGCTGCTCGCCGACGCCGAGTCGCGGCTGCTCGACTCCGCGTTCTGCGAGGCCCCCGCTCTCGCCGCCGGTACCGCCGCCATCGGCGCGCCTCAGTCGGCCGGCCGGGTCGCGGTCCCTGCGCTGCGATCGGCCGTGGCGCCGTCCACCATCACCCGCAGGGACCGGAGCGCCTATCGCGCGGCCGCTGCCCTAGAGTCGACCGATCGGGTCGCGGTCCCTGCGCCGCGATCGGCCGCGGCGCCGTCCATCATCACCCGCAGGGACCGGAGCGCCTATCGCGCGGCCGTCCCGGAGCCGACGCCGGACCGGCCTGCCGCGCCCGCGCCGCATCTCGTCCGCCTGACCGGCGACTGGGCGCTGTGGCGAACGGTGTGCCTGCGGTCGGCAGGCTTTCCCGCCCACCTGCTCGCCGCGCTGGGAGACGCCGACCTGGCCTGCGCAGCGGACGCCGCCATCGCCGCGGACGCCGCCATCGCCGCGGACGCCGCCATCGCCTCCGTGCAGACCGACCCAGATCTGGCCGCGCGGGACCGGGCCGGTGCGCTCTACGCGGCCGAGTTCGCCGCCGCGATCCGGCGTATGTCCGCCGCGCTGCACAGCGCGGCCGGGCTGCCCCTGCTGCGGGAAGCGGTCGCCTGGCAGAACCGCCACGCGCTGACGACCGGCATCGACGTGCTCAGGCGCCGCGGGCCCGAGCCAGGCAAACGCAACTCCCAGCAGAGGCAGCACGAGGCGCTCGTGGCGAGCTACCTGCAGCGCTACTGTGCGAAGAACGACAGCATCGGCTTCTTCGGGCCGGTGAGCTGGTCGAAGATCGACGATGGCCCCGGCATCCGCATTACGCACGCCGCATCGGGACGCTCGCTGGCCGCCCGCGTCACCTACCTAGAGGGCTGGGCCGTGCGCGCGATCATGGCCGGTCACGCCGCCGTGCTGCGCCCCTGGCTGGTGCCGCGGCGGATGCCGTTCGTGGGCGTCGACGGCACGCTGCTGCGCCTGCCCTTGGCGCCGCCGGTGCCGCTGATGCCGGGCGAGGCGGCGGTCATGCGGGCCTGCGACGGCACCCGTGACGCTGGTGAGGTCGCGGCCGCGGTGCTCGCCGATCCCAGCGCCGGGATCGGCGATGTCGCGGAAGCGTTCGCGCTAATGGGGCGGCTGGCTGACAGCCGCCGGCTGGCCTGGCAGGTCGACGTGGCCCCGCAGGACATCCGGCCCGAGCGCTCCATGCGGGCGCTCCTGTCGCGGGTCACTGACGACGGCGTCCGCGGGTCGGCCGAGAAGGCCCTAGACGAGCTGGTCGCCGCCAGGGACGACCTGGCCAGCGCGGCCGGCGACGCGGAGCGGGTGGCCGCGGCCATGGCTGGCCTGGAGGCGACGTTCACCGGTCTGGCGGGCGTCCCGCCCACCCGGCGGGCGGGTGAGATCTACGCCGGCCGTACGCTCGCCTATGAGGAGTGCCTGCGCGGCGACACCGTGCGGCTGGGCGCGGACGTCCTGGATGGCCTGCGTGCGCCGCTGGCGCTGGTGCTCGATAGCGCACGGTGGTTCATCGCGGCCTGCGGTGCGCTGCACGCGCGGCACTTCGAGGAGGCCTACCGGCAGCGAGCCGCTGCCCTCGGCACCGACATCGTGCCGTTCGCCGACCTCTGGCTGATCGTCAACGACGCGCTGGCCGACCCGCGGGAGCTCATCGAGCCTGCGGTGAGCGCTCTGCGGCAGCGCTGGTCGGTGATCCTGGATCTCCCGCCGGGCGCCCGGCGGGCCCAGTTCCGGGCGGCCGACCTGGCCGAGCGAGTGACCACGGAGTTTCCGGCCCAGCCGCTGCCCTGGCCGACGGCCGTGCATCATAGCCCCGACCTGATGATCGCGGGCGCGGAGGCCGCCGGCCGCGGCCGGCTCACCTGGGTGCTCGGCGAGGTCCACACCAGCATCGTCAGCTCGCGCTATGCCCCGTGGCTGGCGTTCCACGACGACCCGGACGCCGTACGCGCCGCCACACGGCACGACCTGCACGGCCCTGCCGTGTGGTTCGCCGAGACCGGCGAGCTCGGCGGCACCGGCGCCCAGCAGGCCAACGCGCTGTCTTCGCGCGGCGACCTCCGGCTTGTCTTCGCGCACGATTCCTGCGGCTATGACCCCGCCGCGACCCTGCCGGTCGGCGACTGTGACGTCATCGGCTCGCCCGCCGGGCTGCGCGTGCGGCGCCGGGACGGAACTTTGGAGCGTCCCCTGCTTGAGGTCGTCGGCGACCTTATCAGCACCACGACCTCAAACCGTTTCGACCTGGTGCCACCGGGCGCGTACGCTCCGCGCGTCACCATCGACGATCTCGTGGTGAGCCGCGAGACATGGCGGCTCCCTGTCACCGACCCCGGCTTCGCCGATACCGCCGACGAAAGCGCCCGCTACCTGCAGGCCAGGGCGTGGGCGGCGAGCCATGGACTGCCACGGCACGTATTCTGCAGGTTCACCGGCGAACGAAAGCCGATCTACGCGGACCTGACCAGCCTCGCATCGATCGACCTGATCTCCCGGTCGCTACGCCGCGCCCGCCGGCACGCCGGCGCCGATGCGACAGTGACCGTCGTCGAGATGCTGCCCACCCCGGACCAGGCGTGGCTCACCGACGCCCAGGGCCTGCGCTATACCGCGGAGCTGCGCGTGGTGGCCGTAGACCAGAAAACGGCTGACCAGAAATAGGAAGGCTGATCGTGGCTGTATACGAGTTCCCGACCTCATTCGGCCAGCGGCGGATGTGGCTGCTGGCCGAGATGGATCGCGGTGAGCCCACCTATAACATCACGGCGGCGCTGTGGCTGGATGGCCCGCTAGAGGTCAGCGCGCTGCAGCAGGCCTGGGACGCCGCGCTGGTCAGGCACGAGGCGCTGCGCACGACGTTCAGAAACGAGTCTGGCGTGCCGGTGCAGGTGATCGAGGAAGAGCCGGCCGCGCGGCCGCTGCTGGTCACCTCCGTCGAGCAGCTGGCCGCGGGCGAGCGGGAGCCGGCCGCCCTGGACCAGATCCGCAAGCTCGCCCGCATACCCTTCGACCTGGCCACCGGGCCGCTCGCTCGCGCCGCCCTGGTGCGGCTGTCGCCGGAAGCTCATGTGTTCGCGGTGGTGATGCACCACATCGTCGCCGACGGCTGGTCATTCCGGATCCTGTTCGACGAGTTGTCAGCGGATTACGAGGCGATCAGCCGCGGCAGTGACCCGGTGGCCGCGGAACCGCCGATCCAGTACGCCGACTTCGCCATCTGGCAGATCGAGCACGCGGACGACGGCGGGTACGCGTCGGCCGAACGGTTCTGGCGCGCCGAACTGGCCGATGCCCAGCTGGCGCTGCCGCTGCCGACCGATGAACCGTACCCGGCGCGCCAGACTTTCTCTGCCGAGGGCATCGACACCACGATCGACGGCAGCCTGGCCGCCACGCTCAGGCAACTCGCCGCCCGGCACGAGACCACCCTGTTCGCCGTCCTGCTGGCCGCGTACGCTGCCGTGCTCGGCCGGCTGACCGGCAGCGACGACCTGCTGATCGCGGTGCCGATGGCGGCCCGCACCCGGCCGGAGACCGAATCGGTCGTCGGGCAGTTCATGAACACCGTCCCGATCAGGATCCGGATCAACCGGAACGGGACGCTCAGCGATCTGGTGCGAGCTGTCCACACCGCCACCGCGCGGGCGCGGGCGCACCAGGAACTGCCGTTCGCCAGGGTAGTGGAACTCCTCAAGCCGGACCGCAACCCGGCGCGGCTGCCGGTGGTCCAGGTGATGTTCACGATGGAGGAGCCGTGGGCCGTCCCGGACCGCGGCGGGCTGCGCTTGCGCCCCGAGCCGATAGAGAACGGCACCGCCAAGTTCGAGATCGAGCTGACCGTCACCGACGCGCCCGCCGGGCCGCTGGTGCGCGTCAACTACAACCGCGACCTGTTCCACGAGGCCACCGGCCAGCTTGTGGCCGACGGCTTCACCGCGATCCTGCACTGCCTGGCCGACGACCCGGACCGGGTCGTCGCCGACGCGGACATCATGTCGCCCGACGCGTTTGCCCTCGTCACGAGCGTGTGGCCGGACGGTGGTCCGGTCGCTGACCCGGACGCGACCGCCGTGGCCGGGCTGTGGGCGGCATGTGCCGGCGACGCGGTCGTCGCCGTCGGCGCCGACGGAGCGCTGACCGGCGCCGATGTCCGCGACCTGGCCCGGCGGATCGCCGCCGCCGTTCGTGCGCACGGTGTCGGCGTTTCCGACCGGGTCGCGATCCTGCTGCCTCGCGGCGCCCGGCTCCTGCCGGCGATCCTCGGCATCTGGTCGGCTGGCGCGTCCTACGTACCGCTGGACCCGATCTACCCGGCCCAGCGGATTGCCGCCATGCTCGGCGACGCTGGCGCCGCCGCCATCGTGGTCGACAGCGGCGTCGAAGGCGCGCCGGTCCCGCCGCCTACCGCCGCGCCGGTACCGGTGGTGGACCTGGCCACGCTGGGCGCCGGGTCGGCCGAGCCGGTGCTGGACCTGCCGCCGTCGGCGACCGCCGTGACGATCTTTACCTCGGGATCGACCGGCCGGCCGAAGGCGGTCAGCGTGACCCAGGGCGGCATCGCTACGCTGCTGAATGCCGTGCGGCCGATGCTCGACCTCGGCCCCGGGGACCGATTCGTCGCCGTGTCGACCTTTGCGTTCGACATCGCCCTGGTCGAGCTGCTCGCGCCGGTGCTGGCCGGCGGGTGCGTCGTGATCGCCGATGCCGAGCAGGCACGCGACGCGGCGCGGCAGCGCGACCTGCTGACCGACAGCGGGGCGACAGCGCTGCAGGCGACGCCCGCTGGCTGGCGGATGCTCGTCGACGCCGGCGGGATCCCGGCCGGGGTGAAGCTGCGGATGACCGCCGGGGAGCCGCTGCCCAGGGACCTCGCCGACGCGATGGGCGAAGGGACGGGAGTGCGCCTATGGAACCTGTACGGCCCCACCGAGACCACGATCTACTCAGGCGGCGACTCCGTCTGCCCCTCGCCGGCCCCGATCGAGATCGGATCGGTCATCGCGGGGACCCAGTTGTACGTCCTTGACGCCGGCCTGCGGCCGGTCCCGCCCGGCGTCTTCGGCGAGGTCTACATCGGGGGCGCCGGGGTGGCCCACGGCTACCACGGTGCGCCCGGCATGACCGCGGCCCGGTTCGTCCCAGACCCGTTCGGCGCACGGCCCGGGGCGCGCCTGTACCGGACGGGCGATGTCGGCCGGTGGCGCAGGTCCGGGCGGATCGAGCTGGCCGGCCGCGCGGACCGGCAGATCAAGATCCGCGGCTACCGGATAGAGAGCGGCGAGGTCGAGGCGGCGCTGCGGGGCCAGGATGACATCGCGCAAGCCGTGGTCTCGGTCCGCGGCGGGGGCCTCGACGTCCGGCTCGTCGGCTACCTCGTCACCCGCTCCGGCGCCGACCGCCCGCCCGCTGGGCTGCGCGAGAACCTTCGCGAGGTGCTTCCTGACTACATGGTCCCGGCCGCCTTCGTGGTGCTGGCCGCGCTGCCGCTTACCGGCAGCGGGAAGATCGACCACCGCGCGCTTCCCGAGCCGGACTGGGGCGCGGTCCCCGGTCAGGTCCCGGTCGCACCGCGGACGCCGACGGAGGCCAAGCTCGCGGCGATCGTGGCCGAACTGCTCGCGCTGCCGGGGCCAGTCGGCCTGAGCGACAACTTCTTCGCGCTCGGCGGCCACTCGCTGACCGCGACCAGGCTGATGGCCCGCATCCGGGCCGCCTACGGCGTCGACCTGCCCCTCCACACGCTCTTCTCCGACCCCACGGTCGCAGGCCTGGCTGCCGCGCTGGCCGCCGCCAGCAGCGGCGCGGCAGACCCGCCTGGCCCCGCACGGCGGCCGCCGCGGGCCGATCCCGGCGACGCGCAGGACGGCGATGCGCTGCGGACGCTCGTGCCCGGCGACCGGAGGTAGTTCCCCATGCGCTTCCCCGTGTCGTTCTCGCAGCAGCAGCTGTGGTTCCTCGATCAGATCGCGCCCGGCGAACCGACGTACAACATGCCGTTTACGATGTGGCTCGACGGCCCGCTCGACGCGCAGGCGCTGCAGCGGGCGCTGGACGCCATGATCGCGCGCCACGCCGTGCTGCGGACGAGCATCGTCGCCTTCGACGGCGTGCCCGAGCAAGTCGTCGCCGACACCGGCACGGTGCCGATCGAGCGCATCGACCTCCCGGCCGCGCTAGAGCGCGGCGAGCGCACCCGGCAGGCCGAGTCAATCGCGGCCGACCGCGCGCGCCAGCCGTTCGATCTGGCGGCCGGTCCGTTGATCCGGGCCGCGCTGGTCGGCGTCGAGCCTGAGCGGCACCTGTTCGTGCTGGTCATGCACCACACCGTCAGCGACGGTGAGTCGATGAAGGTCCTGATCGCCGAGCTGTCCGCCCTTTATCGGGCCGAAGCGACCGGTGCGCCCGCGTCGCTGCCGCCACTGTGGATGGACTACGGCGACTACGCCGTCTGGCAGCGCGACCGGATGCGCGGCGCGGAGCTCGACCGCCAGCTGGGCTACTGGCGCGAGCAGCTCCGCGGCGCACCGCAGGTCCTCACGCTGCCCACCGACCGGCCCAGGCCTGCCCGCCAGTCCTCGCGCGGCGGGGCGGCGGAGGTCACGGTCGGCGCCGCGACGACCGGGCGCCTGGCCGCGCTGGCCCAGGGCTCCAACGCCACCATGTTCATGGTGTTCCTCACCGGCTTCGCGGCGGTGCTGTCGCGCTACGCGCGCCAGACCGACTTCGTGATCAGCACCCAGGCGGCTGGCCGCACCCACCCCGAGCTGGACCCGATCGTCGGCTTCTTCACGAACACCGTCCCGCTACGGATGTCGGTGCCCGGCGAAACGACCTTCGCCGGGCTGCTCGGCCAGGTCAGGGACACCACACTGGATGCGCTGTTGTACCAGGAGGCCCCGTTCGAGGAGATCGTCGCGGAGTTCGCGCCGGAGCGCACGCTCGCGCACGCGCCGCTCGCACAGGTCCAGTTCTACTACGGGTCGCTCACGCCGCCTGCGCTGGATCTTCCTGGTATTACCTCGCGCTCCCGGGAGCTGCTCACCGGGACCGCGAAACTCGACCTCACCATGTACGCGGACGCCGCGGACAGCCCGGACGGGCAGGCCACCACGCTGGTGCTGGAATACAGCTCGGACCTATTCGACCAGGCGTGGGCCGACCGGTTCGTGCACTGCATGGCGACGCTGCTCGAGCACGCGGCACAGGCTCCCGACACGCCGGTGGCCGACTTGCCGATGCTGTCGGCCGCCGGGCTCGACGAGCTCATCGTCGGGCGCAACCGCCAGGCGCTCCCCGCCGCCGCCGACGACACCGCCGACGACACCGCCGACGACACCGTGGACGTCCGGTGCTTGCTCCGGGGATCGGCGTCCCGCGTCATCGATGCCGGCGGAGACCTGCCGGTGAGCGAGGTGTGCGATCGCGCCGCCCGGCTGGCCCGGACCCTGGCCGGCCGTGGTGTCGGCGCGGAGACGCTGGTCGGCATCTGCGTCGACCGCGGCGTCGGCATGCTGACGGCGCTGCTCGGCGTGTGGTGGGCCGGCGGTGCGTACGTGCCGCTGGATCCGGGTTTCCCGCAGGCGCGGCTGACGGCGATGGCCCAGGGCGCGAGCCTGCGGCTCATCATCTCCGACTCCGCGAACCGCGATCTCGCCCAGTCGGTGGCCGACGGTGCCGACGTCATCAGCGTCGACGACCCGGCGACGACGGCCGGGCCGCCGCTTCCCCCCGTACCCGTTCCCGGCACGGCGCTCGCCTACGTCATCTTTACCTCTGGCTCGACCGGGCCGCCGAAGGGCGTTGCCATCGAGCACCGGGCGGTCGTGAACCTGGTGGCGTCGTTCCGGCGGTCGCTGGGGCTGGGCCGCGGTGACCGGTTCGTGGCCGTCACGACGCTGTCGTTCGACATCGCCCTCCTCGAGCTGCTGCTGCCCCTGGTCTGCGGGGCGGATCTGGTGATCGCGACCTTCCATGAGGTCCGCGAGGCTGACCGGCTGCGGGCGCTGATCCAGCGGACTGGGGCGACCGCGATGCAGGCGACGCCGCAGACCTGGCGGATGCTGGACTCGGCCGGGGGGGTGCCGGCGGGCCTGCGGCTGCGGCTGTGCGGCGGCGAGGCCCTGCCCGCGGACCTGGCGGGGCGGCTGTTGGAGCCCGATGCCACCGTGTGGAACCTCTACGGCCCGACCGAGACCACGGTGTGGTCGGCGGCCAGAGTCGTCACCAGTGCGGCCGACGCGGCCCAGATCGGGCCGCCGATCGAGCACACCCGCGTGTACATCCTGGACGAGCGGCTGATGCCGGTGCCCGTGGGGGTAGTAGGGGAGGTGTGCCTGGCCGGGCGTGGTGTGGCGCGCGGCTATCACGGCCGGCCCCGGCTTACCGCGCGGTCGTTCCCGCCTGATCCGTGGGGCGGGGAGCCGGGGGCGCGGATGTACCGGACCGGTGATCTGGGCCGGTGGCGGGAGGGCACGGGCCTGGAGCTGATCGGGCGGAACGATCACCAGGTGAAGGTCCGCGGCTTCCGGGTCGAGTGCGGCGAGATCGAGGCCGTGCTCCGCGCACACCGTGACGTGCGCCAGGCGGCCGTCGTCACCGCCACCAGGGCTGGTGAGCCTGCGCTGGTCGCTTATATCGTGCCCCGCCGGGGCAGCGCTGCGGCGCGGCCCGGCACCGACGTGCTTGAGGAGTTGCGGCCGCACCTGCGCGCCGCGCTGCCGGACTACATGGTCCCGGCGCTCGTGGTCACGCTGCCCGCGCTGCCGCTGACGCCGAACGCCAAGGTCGACCGGGCCGCGCTGCCCGCCCCGCAGTGGGGTGCGTCGCCATCGGCGGCCGGCCGCGTCGAGCCCAGGAACCCGGTCGAGGCCACCCTCGCCCGGATCTGGAGCGACCTCCTCGACACCCAGGCGCCGGTCGGCGTGCACGACAACCTTTTCGCTCTCGGCGGTCACTCGCTGACCGCGACCAGGTTCGTCGCCCGCGTCGCCGCCACCTACGGCGTGAACCTCCCGGTTCACCACGTCTTCGCCGGCCCGACGATCGCAGAGCTGGCCGAGATCGTGGCCGCCGATCCTGATTTCGGGCACCCCTCGGAATCCTCCCGCCACGCCGAGCTGGACGCGCTCAGCGACGAGGAGCTGGACGACCTGCTGCGCGCCGCGCTGGCCCAGCGCAATCGGCGCCAGGCGGCCGCGGGCGGGTCCGAATCGTAACGCCCCCCGACTCCCTATAGCATCACGCGTCGCTAGCGGCCCAATAGTGCGAACCAGGACAACAGGCCGGAGTCATCAAATCACCAATCTTGACACCACTTAATGGCCCGGCCTAACGTCGGAGTTGCCGATCGTAGGCCAGCAAGTCCCTGGCTCGCGCAGGGGCTCTGTTACGAACAATCGCCGGTTCACGAGACGGCGAATGCCCCAGGATCCCACCGGCATTTCGCGCATAGAGGAGGCGCAAAACGGTTCCTCTTCCTCCCGGCGAATGGGTGCAGCATGAGCTGCTGGCCGGAGGGCCAGACGATCGCTGCATCTGGATGGGTGGCCCTGTCACCCGCGGCGAGCTGGCCCGCCTAGTCGATACGCAACAGCACCTACTTGAATCCGAAGGCCTGCGCCCGGGGGGCACGGTCGCGCTCAACCTGCCTCCGTCCCTTGAGTTCATCGCCACGCTGCTAGCCGGCTGGCGCATCGGGGCGCAGGTGAGCCTGCTCGATCACCGCCTGGTCCCGCGTGAGGTCGAGAGCGCGCTTGAGCGGCTCGCCCCGCAGGTGGTGGTCACGGCGCAGAGCGTGACCAGCACGCCGATGGCCGGTTACGCGCGAGCCGTCGCGCACGCGGCGGCGCGCTCCGACGGGCGGCCCGCGGCGACGCCGCACGTCCTCATCCAGCTCAGCTCGGGGTCGACCGGGCCATCGAAGGTCATCGCGAGGACCGCGGCCGACCTGGTTGACGAGCTCGGGCGGTACGCCAAGCTGCCCGAGTACCCCGGGTCCGGCGAACGCATCGTCCTGCTCGCCTCGGTCGTGCACGTGCTGGGACTGGTCGGCGGGCTCCTGCACATTCTGCACGCGGGAACCGAGCTCGTATATCCCGAGCGCCTCACGGCCGACGGCATCCGCGCGGCCGTCACCGCGAGCACCGAGCCGACCATGGTGCTGGGCGTGCCGTTCCACGCCGAACTGCTCATTACCGGCGGCCATCCGCTCCCTCAGCTGACCCGCATGGTGGTGGCCGGGGAACTGATGCGGCCGTGGCTGCCCGGCGCGTTCCGTGACCGCTACGGGGTCCCGCTCGGCTCCATGTACGGGATGACCGAGCTCGGCGTCATCGCGACCGACCTGTCCGGCCAGCACGCTCCGGCGGTCGCCCCGGCGCCCGGGATGAGCCTGCGGGTGGCCGACGGCGAGCTGCTCGTGAAGATGGCCGCATCGCCCTACATCGGCCTCGCCGACGAAACCCGGTGGGTCGACGGCTGGCTGCACACCAAGGACGCGGCGACCATGGATCCGGCCACCGGCCTGGTCAGGATCCTCGGACGGCTCGACTCCCAGATATCCATCGGCGGGCTCAAGGTCGACCTCACCGAGGTGGAGCAGACGGTGTGCGCGCTGCCTGAGGTGGAATCGGGCGTGGTCGCGTACGACACCGAGATCGAGGCGTACCTGGTGTTGCGCCCGGGGTCGACGGTATCTGATGTCAGGTCGGCGCTGGCCGAACAGCTCGCGCCCTACAAACGGCCCAGGCAGATCCACGTTCTGGAGTCCATGCCGAGGACCACGACGGGGAAGATTACCCGGAGCCGGACGGTGCTTCGCGCCGCGGCGAGCGCACCGCCCGCGGCACCGTCGTGACGCGGTGCCCGCCCGAGCCCCCGGGCCGGGAAGAGGTCGTCACCATCCTGGCCAAGCTGGGCGACCGCACGCCCAACGACGTTACCGAGCAGATCGGCTCGCTCGAGGTGGCCTGGCTGATCAGCGAGGTCGAGCAGCAGTACCACGTGACGCTGGATCTCAGCGACGAGGCGCTGGCCCAGATGGTGACGGTTTCAGGTGCGGTCGCGACGCTGGCCGGCCTGCTGCCGGGTGTCCCGGATGGCTGAGGAGACCGCGGCCGGCCAGGACTTCCAGGACGGCGCCCGGGTGGCCGTCACCGGCGCGAGCGCGACGTCCGCGTTCGGCCGCGGCGTCCAGCCGCTGCTGGCCGGGGCGTTGCTCGGCCAGCCGGCGTTCGGCCCAGTCGGCCGGTTCGACGCCGCGGGCCGCCGGACCCAGGCGGCCGCCGAGCTGCCCGGGGCCCCGCTGCTCACCGACGAACTCGCGGCCGTGATCGACACGGCCTGCGACGCGGCCGGCCTTGACCGGCGCCAGCGCGCACAGGCCGTGTTCCTGCTGGCCCTGCACACCGACGCCGCGGCGGCCAGGGAGGCCACGGCGGACGTGGTCACCGACGGCACCGCCGGGCGGGTCGCGGCGCGCTGCGGGCTGCCGGATCCGCCGCGGGTGTACTGGACCGCGTGCGTCGCCGCGAGTACGGCGATCGCGGATGCCGCGGCGATGATCGTCTCGGGCCGGGCCGACCGGGTGGTGGTCGCGGCTGGCTACCTGGTCGACGCCGATAGCTTCGCGCTCTTCGACGGCGGCCGCGTGCTGGCCCGCGACGGCCAGGTCCGGCCGTTCAGCGCCGGCCGCCAGGGCATGCTGCTCGGAGACGGCGTGGCCGCGGTCGTCCTGGAGTCGGCCGGTGCGGCGCGCCGGCGAGACGCGCCCGTCTCGGCGTGGCTGGCCGGCTGGGGCCGGGCGGGCGACGCCTACCACGTGATCCAGCCCAGCCCGGAGGGCAGCGGGCTGGCGCGGGCTATCGCGGCGGCGCTGCGCCGCGGCGGGGTAGATCCCGCCGACATCGGTTACGTGAACGCCAACGGCCCCGGTACGAGCTTCGCGGATTCCTCGGAGGCCGCCGCCCTGCACCGGGCGCTGGGCAGCCACGCGGCCACGGTGCCGGTCAGCTCCACGAAAGCCCTGCACGGTCACGCCCTGGAGGCGTCGGCCTTGCTGGAGTTCGTGCTCACCGTGATCAGCCTGCGGGCCGGGATCTTGCCCGTGAACGCGGGCTTCCTGGCCCCGGATCCGGACTGCGAGCTGGATCTCGTGCTCGGCGCGGCGCGTGAGGCGCGGTACCGGTACGCGCTGAGCCTGAACGCCGCGTTCGGGGGAGCCAGCACCGCGCTCCTGGTGGCCGCCGCGTGACCGCGCCGGTAGCGCCCCCCAGCCCCATCGGCGGCGACCGGCTGGACGACCTGCCCGGCCACCTGGCGGTCCTCGCCCGCGCCGTCTGGCCGGAGGCTGACCAGGACCCGCTGCCCGGTCTAGCCGGCTTCATCCTTTCGTCGTTCAGCCCGCTGGTCGCGGAACTCGCCGAGCGATGCCTGCGCCGGTATTTCGGATCTCCGCCGGCCGACCGCCGCCGCGCGGAGCAAACCGCGATCGTGCTGGCGAGCATGACCGGCGACGTCGCCACCGCGGTGGCGGTCGCTCAAGCCGTCGACCAGGGCCGTTCGGTGCCGCCGCTGCTGTTCTACCAGTCCAACCCGAACGCGGTGGCCGGCGACGTCGCTGCCCGTTGGGGTCTGGCCGGACCGGTGGTATGCACCATCCCGGCCAGCCACGGCCTGACCGACGCGCTTGATGTCGCCACCCTGCTGACCGAGGGCGGGGATGCGGCTGCGGCGCTGGTCATCCTCGCGGACCAGCGCCGGGAAGGCGGTGACACGGGGACCGCGCTGCTCGTAGGCCCGGCATCGTGGCTACCCGCGGCCGAACATGCCGCGCGACGAGGCTAGTAGTAGGGGGCGGACTGCCATGCGCCAGACCAGAGGGCGGTACGCGCCGCCCGGCACTCGGCGAAGAGCAAGCATCCGTGACCCTGCCGACCTGACGGCCACGATAGACGGAGGCAACGATGCCAAGCACGGGCCAGTTCACGCTCACCGGCGCGGAGCAGGATCTGCTGCCGTCGGCCGCCGACGTCAGCCATTTCGCTGCGCACGGCTGGTACCTGTCTCAGAAGCTGCTGGACGACGAGGAGGTCGACGCGCTGCTGGAGGCGAGCGAGCGATTCTACGCGGGTCAGCGCGACCGCACGCTGCCCGTCAGGCCGCCGAACCTGGCGTACTGGGAGCCCTCGCACGGCCCGGTGCAACGGCATAACGACTACGTGCACTACGAGAGCGACGAGATCGCGAAGATCCTGCGCAAGCCGCTGATCGGCGCCGTCGCCGCCCGGCTGGCCCAGACGGACGAGATCAGGGTGTTCCAGGCGACGATGATCTACAAGCCGCCGGTCAGCGATGAGACCACCAACCTCGTGCCCTGGCACGCCGATCGCCATTACTGGCAGACCTGCACGTCGGAACGCATGCTCACGGCGTTCATCCCGTTCCACGACTGCGGTGTGGAAATGGGCACGATCACGATGGTCGACGGCAGCAATCAATGGCAGGACATACCCGGCGACGATTCGACGCGGCACTTCGCCCAGCGCGACCGCCCGGAACTCGATGCCCTCCTGCACGAGACGGCACGCCAGAGCGGCGGCGAGGTGACCCCTGTCCCGATGGTGATCCCCAAGGGGCACATGAGCTTCCATCACTGCCGCACGTACCACGGCAGCGGCCACAATGTCAGCGGCCGGCCCCGGCGCGCGATCTCTCTCCACATGCAGGACGGGGACAACCGGTACCGCCCGTACCGTCGGCCGGACGGCAGCGTGGTCGTCTACAACCACGATGTCGTGGTACGCAAGACCGCGGAGGGCACCCCCGATTACAGCGACCCCGAGTACTGCCCAGTGCTCTGGCGTGCCCCGTAACCGTCAGCTACCGCAGGCCGGAGCGCTGGCCGGTCACGAACGCGGCGAACCGGTCCAGTCCCTCCTCGATCAGGCCCGGGGTGAGCTGACTACAGGCGAGCCGCACCTGGTGCAGCCCGTCCCCGTCGGAGTAGAAGTGGGACATCGGCGTCCACAGCACCCGGTACTCGCGCGCCGAGCGCTCCAGCAGCTCATCGTCGGCCGGGAAGGGCAGCGTGACCACCGCGAAGAAGCCGCCGCTGGGTGAGTTCCAGGTCACCGCGCCTTCCGACCCGGCGAAGCGCCGGCTGAGCCCGTCCAGAAGCTGCCGGAGGTTCCGCAGGTAGGCGGACGTCTCACGGCGGTTGGCCGCCGCCATGCTGAAGTCGTGGTGCAGCAGCTTGCCTGCGACCACCGCCTGCGCGACGGGGGAGGTGTTGACCGTCACCATGCTCTTGATCTTGGACAGCTCGTCGGCGAGCAGGCTGACGCTCCCGTCGCCTGCGGCCACTCGCTGATCGGCCACCACGTAGCCGACCCGGGCGCCGGGAAAGCCGGTCTTCGCGAAAGAGCCCAGGTAAACGACCTGACGATGGGTGTCGAGGGCCTTGAGCGCCGGAAGGTGCGGGCCGTCATGGAACAAGCCGTACGGGTTGTCCTCGAGCAGCAGGATGCGCTCTGCGCCGGCCAGGTCGAGGAGCTCATGCCGGAGCGGGACGGTCAGGCTCACCCCGGACGGGTTGGCGAAGTCCGGCATCACGTAGCAGCCCCTGGGCCGGAGCCCCGCATCCCTGGCCCGGCGGACCTGACGAACCAGGTCGTCCAGGTCGACGCCGAACGCCCCGCTTCGCACCGGCCAGACCGGCATGTCCGCCAGCCGGGCGGCCCCGGTCAAGCCGACGTACGTCGGCGATACGGCCAGCAGGATGTCCCGCTCGTCCGCGCGCAGCGCGCGCGCCGTGATGAACATGGCCTCCTGGCACCCGACCGTGACCACGATCGCCTCCGGATCGGTCGTGATCCCCTCGTCGGCAGCCAGCTGCCGGGACACCAGCTCGTGCACGATTCCCTTGGTCCGCCCGTACTGGAACAGGGTCCGGTTCACCCCGGCTTCGTCGTAGCCCAGCTCATCTCTCAGGTAGCGGCAGTAGGTGTCGATGTAAGCGTGGAGCAGCGCCACGTCGAAGAAGTCCTCGAGGGGGCGGCCCGAGGCGAAGGACACCGCCTCCGGGTAGCGCATGGCGACCTCGTTCAGGAAGTTCATCGACTCCAGGGCGGGCTCGGTCAGGGAGCCATGGAGCGATGCCGTCGTCAGTTCGTGATCGCGCGTTTCCTGCCGCATACCGAGCCACCCTAGTAATGGAGCCTGTACGACATGCCAATTCCGTCTTACCCCCGTGAAAAGGGACGAGTCATCCCGATACGACCAAGGCAAATAGGATTGCGCGCGACAACGCCAGGGTCCTGCGGCGGTTCCCTGGCCCGGGCCGGCGGCGGCGCCGTAGGCGCTGAGCTCGCTATCTCCCGAACGACGGTGGTATCACTAGCCGGAGATGGCCCTTACCCCTCCGGGGGTGCGGTCCCGGTTTCGCTTGTCTCTGCCGCGTCCCCGGCCGCATCCTCAGTCTCGGCCGCCGCCTCGCCCTTCGCGGCCACGACCTCTTCCTTCCCGGCTGCCTCGTCCTCCCCGGTGAGCGCCGTCAGAAGGTCATTCAGCCGGGTCACGAAACCGGCGGGGTCGTCGATCCTGGCGCCGATGGTAAGCACCGCCTCGTTGAACAGCACGGCCGCCCAGTCCGCCAGGCGCGGGTCGTCCTGGCGGCGGTTGAGCCGTTCCACCAGCGGGTGCTTCGGGTTGATCTCCAGCACCGGCTGACTCGGCAACCCGGAGCCGCGCAGCCGCATGGCCAGGCTGACGTCGGTCTCGGCCTCGTTGGCCACGATGCAGGCGGGGGAGGTGGTCAGCCTCTGGGTCACGCGGACGTCCCAGACCTGGCCGCCCAGCACCTCCTTCAGCCTGGCGATCAGCCCGGAGAACTCGGTGCTCGCCTGGTCCTGGGCCGCCTTCTCCGCCTCGCCCTCCAGGTCGCCCAGGTCAGCCTGCCCCTGCGCGACCGACTGCAGCCGCTTGCCTTCGAACTCGCGCAGGTGAGTGACTACGAAGTTGTCTACGACGTCGGTGAGGAGCAGCACCTCGACGCCCTTGGCGCGGAACGCCTCCAGGTGGGGGCTGCTCGTGGCGGCGGCCAGCGTCGGCGCCACCAGGTAGTAGATCTTGTCCTGGCCGTTCTTCATCCGAGCCGCGTACTCGGCGAGCGTGACGTCCGCCTCCGCCGCGGCCGACTGCGTAGAGGTGAACCGCGCCAGCCGGGCGATCTCGTCCCGGTTGCCGAAGTCCTCGACGATGCCCTCCTTCAGGACGGCGCCGAACTCCTTCCAGAACGTCGCGTACTTCTCAGGCTCCTTCTCGGACATGTCCTTCAGCAGTTGCAGGACCCTCTTGACCGCGCTGGAGCGGATCCTGTCCACCACCCGGCTGCCCTGCAGGAGTTCCCGCGACACGTTGAGCGGCAGGTCGGCGGAGTCGATGACGCCGCGGATGAAGCGCAGGTACTGCGGCATCAGCTGGCCGGAGTCCTCCATGATGAAGATCCGCCTGACGTGCAGCCGGATGCCGCGGGACGAGTCGAGGATCCACAGGTCGTACGGCGCGTGCGAGCCGATGAACAGCAGCAGCGTGTACTCGTAGGTGCCCTCGATCTTGCTGTGCACCCAGCTGAGCGGATCGGCGTAGTCGCCGGTGATGTGCCGGTAGAAATCGATGTAGTCCTGGTCGCTGATCTCGTTCTTGGGCCGCGCCCATAGCGCCGAGGCCTGGTTGACGGTTGTTTCCGCCGGCGCCGCTGTCTCCGCTGGCGCCGCTGTCTCCGCCGGTGCTTCTGTCTCCGCGGGCGCCGCGCTCGCCGCCGCGCCCCCGCCCCCCTGGGCGGGCTTCTTCTCGTCCGGCATCAGAATCGGCAGGCTGATGTGATCGGAGTACTTCCTGATAATCGAGCGCAGTGCGTATCCGCTGAGCAGGTCGTCTTCTGTATCGCGTAGGTGGAGCACGACCGTGGTGCCGCGGGACGGGCGATCGCCTGCCTCGATCGTGTATTCGCCCCGGCCGTCGGATGTCCAGCGGACGCCCTGGTCCGCGGGCAGCCCCGCCCGCCTGGTGGTCAGCTCGACCCGGTCCGCCACGATGAACGAGGAGTAGAAGCCCACGCCGAACTGGCCGATCAGGGTCGCATCCTTCCGCTGGTCGCCGGTCAGCGCCTTGAAGAACTCGCGCGTCCCCGACTTGGCGATCGTGCCGATGTGCTCGATCACCTCCGCCCGGCTCATTCCTATCCCGTTGTCTGCGACCGTGATCGTCCGCGCGTCCTTGTCGTAGGAGACCCGGATCCGCAGCGGCCCCTCCTCCTCCGGATCCTCGCCGCGGGAAAGCAGTTCCAGCCTCAGCCGGTCGATGGCGTCGGAGGCGTTCGAGATCAGCTCGCGCAGGAAGATCTCCTTGTTGCTGTACAGCGAGTTGATCATCAAGTCCAGGAGCTGCACCACCTCGGCCTGAAAGCCGAACGTCTCCTGATCCTGCACCGTCATCAGACCTCCCACCACCAGCCGACCATCAGCCGACCATCAGCCGACCCGATGCTACATTGGGCCGGTTCTAACCATCCCGCCGCCACATCGGCCCGCCCGGCGGGCGCGTCGACGGTCGTGAGGAACTCGTGTAGTGTCGCACCCGTCACCGGGGCGGTAGCTCAGCCGGTCAGAGCAGCGGACTCATAATCCGCCGGTCGTGGGTTCGAGCCCCACCCGCCCCACGTAATAGGACTTGAATAAAGTTTCAAAAAGTGACCAGGAGCCAGACCTGCACATGGCCGAAGAGATCGCTTTGCGCCTAGGGTTCCACGCCGCAGCTGGATGGTCACTGACGAAACGCCTGAGCTGGTTCGAGGACTCGCAGACTCCTGCGCCATGGGATTCCGGGAGAGGGCTCACCGGTAGACGATGCCGACCCCACCTCAGTCTGTCTTGCCCGGGACGGTGAAGAGTTGCTGGCCGAGCCCGGAATCATCGATCACGTCACCGTCTACCGGTGGGTGGAGCGGTTCACCCGGAGTTCATCGAGGCGGCCCGGCCGTGCCGCCATTCTCCCGGCGACCGCTGGTCCGTCGACGAGACATACCTTGAAGGTCGACTGGCAACGGACTTACCTCTACCGGGCCGTCGACCAGCACGGCCAGGTCATTGACGTCCTGCCGTCGGCCAGGCGGTACCTGGCCGACGGCAGGCGATGCTCAATCGGCAAGGCCCCAGGGGCCGGTACCAGAGATCTTGCGCGGCGAGATGCGCGTCACGAAGCCCGCGGGGTAGTTGTCTCCATGCGGCGGGAACTGGCCGTTAGTGATTTTTCGGAGCACGTCTACCGCTCCGCCTTCCTCGACAAGCGCGATTCCCTTGATCACCAGGTAGGGGCTGAACCCTTCGAACGGCACATCGGACTCGACCGATAGCGTTACCCGCGGGTCACGCCGGATGTTGCGCAGCTTCAGGTGGTCAGCGAGATGACCTGCGACGATCTCGTCCCCGTCCCAGCCGACGTAGACGCACGTCACCTGGGGGGTGCCGTCGGGGTTGATGGTGGCCAGGTGAACGAGCCGCCCAGAGTCCACGGCTGCTCTCGTAACCTTGTTGAGCCGGATGGGACCGTCAGTCATCGTCTCTCCCCCTATCTACTTCTCTCCAACAAAGAAGTCGCCGCAGTTCCAAGCCGTCCGACGCCGCACGCGCTGACCGCAAGCAGAAGGCTCCGCTTCGTCAGCAGCCAACTCTCAACCGAGGCGAGGCATTCCTCCGGGTAGTCGGAGTCGTCGATGACGCCCTTTCGATGATGGTCACGGCCTCGAGACCCCGGTAGTCACGTATGTCCTCCGTGAGCAGGGTCATCGACTGGCCCTGTGGCTAGCTCGTGCTGCTGCCAACGGCGCGGTGGCTCGCCGTGGTGTCGGCGGAATGCCGTCGCGAACGCGTACACGGAGGAGTAGCCGGTCTGGGCGGCGATCTCATCCAGGGTTGCCGTCTGGGACAAGAGCACGTCGCGGGCGAGGGTCATCCGCCAGTCGGCGAGGTATTGCATTGGTGCCTGGCCGAGGGCCTGTTGGAAGATGCGAGCGAAGGTGGCCCGAGACATGTTGCACAGCCGGGCCAGGTCATCGACGGTCCATGGTTTGGCGGCACTGGCGTGCATCGCTTCGAGGGCGGGAGACAGGCGCGGGTCGGAGGCGGCGCGGAACCACGGCGGGGCGGTTTCGCTGCGGGTCAGCCCGGCCCGCAGGCCCAGGACCACTAGGACGTCGAGGAGCCGGTCCAGCACCGTTTGCTTTCCCGGCTCAGTTAGCAGCATCTCCCGAGACAGCAGCGTGACCACCTGGTGGATCGGGTCGTCCATGCTCGCGGGCAGGGACAGTACCGGAGGCAGTGCCGCCACCAGCCCGCGGCCGATGTCGCCCGCGAAGCTGTAGGCACCGCACAGGAACACCGCGCCGCCAGGAGCGGACAGCGCGGTATCGTCGGCGGGCAGCGAGCGGAACTCACCGGGCAGGACACAGCGGGCGCCCGGCTCGTGGGCGATGTAGTGATCGGGGCCACCCCGGACGAGGGCCAGGTCACCGGGCGCCAGCTCGAGGGGGTCGCCGCCGTGGTCCGTCCACAGCCAGGCGCGACCACGGACCACGGTGTGCACGGCGAGCTGAATGGTTCCCGGGAACTGGATTCCCCACGGAGGGACCGCAGCCGACCGGGCGAACACCCCGCCCGATGCGCGGACGCGGATCAGATGCTCTTGCAGGACGTCCACAAATTGAGTGTTATACACAAAGAAAGGAGCGTCAAGATCATTGAAGCTCTCATATTTTCCGGTGATCATGAACGCATGAACAATACGACTGCTCATCAGGTTCTCGTCCTCGGCGCGACCGGAAAGACCGGCTCGCGGGTAGCAGGCAGGCTGTCCGCGCATGGGGCCAGCGTGCGGACCGCCGCCCGGTCCGGGGCCGAAGTCCACTTCGACTGGGACAACCAGGCCACGTGGGAGGAGGCGCTGAGCGGGGCGACGGGGCTGTACCTGGTCTCGCCCATCCTCCGGATCGACTTCGCTGGGCTGGTGGGCCAGTTCCTCGACCAGGCCGAGCGGGCCGGAGTCCGTCACGTCACCTACCTCAGCGCGTATGGCATGGAGTACGCCTCGGCTGAGGTGGCGCTCCGCGCGGTCGAGCTGGACCTAGCCGCACGTGGCTCCCCTGCCAGCACCGTCATCCGCCCGGCGTGGTTCATGGAAGACTTCAGCGAGACGTTCCTCCAGCCGGTGAACGACGAGATCGTCGTACCCGCCGGGGACGGCGCCGAGGCTTTCGTCAGCGTCGAGGACATCGCTGCTGTCGCCGCTGTGACCCTGACCGAGCCCAAGAAGCACGCCGGGCACGCCTATGCCCCCACTGGCCCGCAGGCGCTCACCATGGCCAAAGCGGCCGAGATGATCTCGGCGGCGGCGGGACGCACCATCACCTACCGGGACACCGACCGCGAGGAATGGATTGCCGCTATGGTCAGCTCCGGCGTGCCGGCCGAGTACGCCCAGGTCCTGCGCCCCCTCACCGCCACCTTGGCCAGTGGCAACGGAGCCCGCCCGAACAGCGACGTACTTGACGTCACCGGCACGGCACCCGTCACCTTCGCCGAGTTCGCCGCCAAGACCGCTCCGGCCTGGAAGTAGCGGAAGGAAAGGAACCGCCATCATGAAGACGCCCATCGCCAACCTTGACGACTTCGCCGCGCTTGACCCGTTCTTCCGGATCATCGAGCAGGGCCTGGACGGCCTGGCCGTACCCGGTCACTTCTTCGACCTGCTCGCCGAAGACGCCGTCTTCGAGTACGTGATCACGGTCCCCGGCTACCCGCGCCGGGTCGACGGCCGCGCCGCTGTTGCCGAGCTGTACCGACCCTACGGCGACGCGCTCGTCCTTGACCGCTGCTTCGACCTGGCCGTGCACCACGACCCGGCCCACGGCACCGTCGTCCTGGAGTATGCCTCCGAAGGCAAGGTCGTGGCCACCGGCGCCCCCTACGGCAACCGCTACGTCTCTGTCCTCGCCCTGCGCGACCGCGAGGTGGTGCACTGGAGGGACTACCTCGACCCCCTGGCTGTCTTCGACGCGCTCGGCTGGCCCACACGCTGACGCCACGCCGAGGAGCAGATGTGACGCCAACGCTGGCGGCAACGATGGCCGCCACCGCCTACCTTGGCCACTCACCAGACAACGCCCAAGCGAGTGATCGCCGCCATCGGCGTCAAGCTGTTCACCGCTCCGCATGCGGCCCGGCGCGAACTGGTGGTGCAGGCGACGGTCGTCGCCGAGGTCGGTACCTAGTCGGCTCCCAGCTCAGCGGGAGTTTTGCCGTTGCCTCCACCTTGATCGTGGAACGCCGCCGTGTTGTGATGTCATGCTGTCGGTCCGCTTCGTTACCGTGACCCTCATGAGCGAACTGTCCGCCGGTGATACGCACGACGTGATCGGTCATAGTGGCCAGGTGGTAGCGGTGGTCGTGCCGATCGAGGAGTACCAGCAGCCACGCCAGGCGATGCAGGAGCAGCAGGTCAACGAGGAGTTCGACGCTGCCCGGGTCAGGTACCTGGCCCGCCGTGAGGCCGGGGCGGTCCGCTACGTGTCGCATGAGGAAGCGGTCGCCGCCTAGCATGCCATCCCGGTGAGCTATCAGGTCAACTGGGAGATTCAGGCTCTAGACCAGACGGCAGGCTTCCTCCGCGACGATCCCATCGGTGTCGATGAAGAAGGGCGCGTAGTCCGGATCGACCACGTTGGCCGCCTGCCGTAGTCCTGGCATATCAAGCCCTCTGCCGACGGTAACGTTCTGTAGCTGGCATCTGGTGATCGCCATGGTAAGCCGTGGACCGGTTCGTGGACCGAGCCACCTGTGCAGAGGGTGCAATTAGGGTTATCGGCGGCACGGCTCCGTGGTATCCGTGCAGGTAGCGCGCCCGGGGCGCCGAGCCGTGCTTCTCATAATCCGCCGGTCGTGGGTTCGAGCCCCACCCGCCCCACCGCAGTGTCACCTGAATAACGTTCGAAATGGTTCGGCTCGCAAGGGGCGACTGTATCGCGCTAGCACCCTCGATAACGTCCGGGAGCCGACGGATGCATCTATCGTGCCGGTCTTTCACCCGCGCTCTAGGCCGTCGATTTGCGGAACCGCCACTGCTGTCCCAGGCACCTGACTGGAGCAGCGTTACTCGGCTGCAGTCGTGGCGTTGTCGGACGCGCCGGCAAGCAGGTTCTGCTGGGGCGCTGGTTGATCAGCGGATGTCGTGAGCGTGTGGCGTGCCGGTGTTGTCGACGGCGCGGGTGGCGGCCCAGCTGGCAAGTAGTTTGAGTCCGTCGGCCGCGGGGGTGTCAGGGTCAGCGGTGTAGAGGTTGAGGCGCAAGCCGGGCTCGGAGGGGAGCTCCATGGCCTCGAAGTTGAGGTCGAGCTCGCCGACGGCGGGATGGCGGAGTCGTTTGCGGCCGCTGCGGTGGAATTTGACGTTGTGCGAGGCCCAGTGCTGGCGGAACAGCTCGCTCTGGGTGGAGAGTTCGCCGACGAGGGTGATGAGGTCTTTGTCGTGAGGGTTGCGTCCTGCTTCGAGCCGGAGCATGGCGGCGGCGTCGGTGGCTATGCGGTCGTAGTCGGCGAAGAACTCTCGGGCGGCCGGGTCGAGGTAGATGAACCTGGTGGTGTTGGCGGCGCGTTTGGCTGTCGCGCCGGCGACGGCGGAGTCCAGGACCGGGGAGTAGAGCGCGCGGGCGAGCGGGTTCATGGCGAGGATGTCGTGGCGGGCGTTGCGGATCCAGGCCGGCGCTTCGGTGATCGCGTCGAGAACCTGCTGGATGACTGGGCGAACCGTGGTTGGGCTGGGTCGGGCGCGGCGCGTCGCGGTTGGACCGGCGGAGCGGGCTAGCGCCCGCAAGTGCTCGCGCTCGGCCTCGTCGAGTTGCAGTGCGTTCGCAACACCGTCGAGGACCGCCTCGGAGGCGCCCGCGAGGTCGCCGCGTTCCATCCGGATGTAGTAGTCGATGCTGACCCCTGCGAGTAGCGCGGCCTCTTCTCGGCGCAGGCCCTTGACCCGGCGGTTGCCGCCGTAGGCGGGCAGGCCGGCCTGGCCGGGGGTGATCCGTGCCCGCCGGGAGGCGAGGAACTCGCGGACCTGTGCTCGGTTGTCCATGACTCCACGGTAGGTGACCGCGCCGCAGCCTGGGAGGTACCGCCGTTACCTGTAAGAGCAGGCACTCCCACGGGCGCGCGCACGCGCGTTGACTGGTTCTCGTGAGCGCAGCCACCGAGACAGCAGGCAGTCCGCACCTCGATCGTGAGTCACCGAAGCTGGTGGTACGTCCGTGACCGCCTCGAACGGGTGGCGCGCCGGCGAGCTGTCCGCGATCGACGGCTGCGGGGAGGCCGGTATCGCTACCCGGCGTAGCGACGGCACGCTGCGTGCGGCTCGCATTGTGTGGATCGTCCGGCACGGCAACGCCGTGTACGTCCGATCCGTCAACGGCACGACAGCCGCTTGGTACCGTGGCGTCCAGACCTGCCACGAGGGCGAGCTGAGCGCTGGGCGCCTTCAGAGGGGCGTGGTCTTCGTAGAGGTCGGCATGCACGCTGGCGAGGGTAGCGGGCTGGACGACGCCCTGGATGCCGCCTATCGCGGCAAGTACGGCCGCTCGTCCAGCGCCGTCGCCCGCATCACCGCGGACGTCGCCCGCGCGACGACCCTGCGCGTCGACCCCGCCTGAACCCTTCGCTCCTGATCACCTCAACGACGAGAAGGACACGTCATGGACAAGAACCCCAGCACCGCCACGGTGAAGACCCCGTCGTCGAACTTCACCGGCGACGTGTGGATGAACCCGGTGTTCGGCGGCGACGGCACCTCGCAGCTCACCTGCGGCCTCGTCCGGTTCACCCCGGGCGCGCGCACCAATTGGCACAGCCACGTCAACGGGCAGCTGCTGGTGTGCACTGACGGCATCGGGCTGGTCGGCACCCGCGACGGGAAGACCGTCGTGCTGCGCGCCGGTGAGAGCGTGTGGACCCCGGCGGGGGAGGAGCATTTCCACGGCGGCACCGCCGAGAACATGATGTGCCATTACGCGATCCTCGACGCCTCCGGCGACGGCGAGGCCACCACCTGGCTCGAGCCCGTCACCGACGGGCAGTACCTGGCCGCGCACCGCACGGCGGGGGTGTAGCCGATGGCGATCAGCGCTGCCGCGAAGAGCAACCACGACCAGCTGTTCGGCGACCGGGTCTCCACTCTGGCGCAGTCCGACCCCGAGCTGATCGAGTACTTCGGCAACTTCGCCTTCGGCGAGGTGCATGCCGACGCCGCGCGGCTGGACGAGACGCTCGACCTGCACACCCGGCTCATGGTGCAGCTGGCCGCGATCCTGGCCGCCGGCGGGCTCGCAGAGTTCCGCGTCGTGGCCGCCGCAGCGGTGGCCAACGGCGGGGTGAGCCCGGTGGAGTTGAAGGAGATCGTCTACCAGTCCGTCGCCTACGTCGGCATGGCCCGCGCGTTCGACTACCTGCACGCGGTCAATGATGTCCTCACCGAGGCAGGGGTCGAGCTGCCGCTGCCCGGGCAGTCGGCCACCACGCCGCAGACCCGCCTGGAGCACGGCAAGGCGGTGCAGGGCCGCATTGTCGGCGACGACGCGGTGGCCGCTCGCCTCACGGACACCCCCGCGGATGAGGTGCACTTCCAGCGCTACCTGGCCGCTAACTGCTTCGGCGACACCGTCGGGCGCGGCGGCATCGACCTGGAGGTGCGCGAGCTGCTCACGTTCTCGATGCTCGTCGCCCTGGGCGGGGCCGACGCTCAGGTGCGCGGGCACGTCAACGGGAACCTCAGGGTCGGCAACACCCGCGCGAGGCTGCTCGCCGTGCTGACCGTGCTGGTGCCCTTCATCGGCTACCCCCGCACCCTCAACGGCCTTGCCGCACTCAACGACATCACCGGCAGCTGAATACCAGCAACGAGGAGCACGACATGGAATACCGGCTGCTGGGCCGGACCGGGGTATCGGTGAGCCCGCTGTGCCTGGGGGCGATGATGTTCGGGCCGTGGGGCAACGACGACCGCGCCGACGCGATCCGCGTCATTCACCACGCCCTCGATGCCGGGATCAACTTCGTCGACACCGCCGACGTGTATTCCGGCGGTGTGTCGGAGGAGATCGTCGGTGAGGCCCTGCAGGGGCGTCGCGACGATGTCGTGCTGGCGACGAAGTTCTTCATGCCGATGGACGACCGGCCAAACCACAGTGGCGGTTCGCGGAAATGGATCATCCAGGAGGTTGAGACCTCGCTGCGGCGCCTGAAGACGGACTACATCGATCTTTACCAGGTACACCGCCCGAGCCCGACGACAGACGTCGAGGAGACCCTCGGTGCGCTGACCGACCTCGTGCACCAGGGCAAGGTCCGCTACATCGGCTCGTCCTCCTACTCGGCCAGCCAGATCGTCGAGGCGCAATGGGCGTCCCGCGAGCGGAACCTGGCCCGGTTCGTCACCGAGCAGCCCCCGTACTCGATCCTCGTCCGCGGCATCGAGGAAGACATCCTCCCGACAGCGCAGCGTTACGGCATGGGAACCCTCGTGTACAGCCCGCTGTCCGGTGGCTGGCTCACCGGCCGGTGGCGCAAGGACGCCCCCGGCACCCCCGCATCAGCCGCACGTCCGAGTGCCCGCTTCGACATGAGCACCCCGGCGAACCAGCGCAAGCTGGCGTCGTCGAAGAGCTTGCGCAGCTTGCCGAGAAGTCGGGAATGACGATGATCGAACTCGCACTGGCATGGGCGATCAACCACCCGGGCGTCACCTCGGCGATCATCGGCCCGCGGACCATGGAACAGCTCGAGTCGCAGCTCCCATCGGTGCACGTCACGCTGGACACCGAGATCCTGGATCGCATCGATGAGCTCGTAGCGCCAGGCGTAACGCTGAACGCGGACGACAACAGCTACGGCGCGGCCGAACTGACGCCGCAGGCCCGCCGGCGGTAGACACCCGGACGAGCACGTCATCGACCAGGAATGCGGCAAGGCCGAGGCAGGAGGAATCTGATGAGTAAGACAGTCTGGCTGATCACCGGTGCCGGACGCGGCATGGGAACAGACATCGCCAAGGCTGCCTTGGCCGCTGGCCACGCGGTAGTGGCCACGGGCCGCGATCCTGAGCGAGTCGCGGCTGCGATCGGCGCCCATGACGACTTGCTAGCCGTCAAGCTCGACGTCACCAACCCCGACGATGCCAACGCAGGCCGACGCCTATCGAGACCTTTCATCTTCACTCGCCCATGACGACGGCTGACCCGTTCCGGGTGACGCCGTCGACGCGGGCGGGCAAGACCACACCGCGGCGGTAACTCGCTGCGGTCCACACGAAGTTCGGAGGAGTAGCACCTTGGCACGCGAAGTACCAGACATCGCCCTGAACAACGGTGTCGAGATGCCCTCGATCGGCCTCGGCGTCTTCCAGACACCGCCCGACGAGACGCGCAGCGCGGTCGCGGCCGCGCTCGGCACCGGCTACCGCCACATTGACACGGCCGCCGCATACGGCAACGAGCGCGAGGTTGGCGAAGCGGTGCACGCGTCGAAGGATGGTCGTGCGGCGGTCTTCCTGGAGACCAAGATCTGGATCAGCGACTACGGATATGACCAGACGCTGCACGCCTTCGGCAAGAGCGCCGGCAAGCTCGGCGTCGACCAGATCGACCTGCTGATCTTGCACCAGGCGCTGCCGTCCGGCTTCGACAAGACGCTTGAGGCTTACCGGGCGCTGGAGAGGTTGCTCAAGGACGGCAAGGTCCGCGCCATCGGCGTCAGCAACTTCATGGTCCAGCACCTCACGAACCTGCTTGATGGGGCCGAGGTCGTCCCCGCCGTCAACCAGATCGAGCTGCACCCCTACTTCCAGCAGCCCGAGGTGCAGGCGTTCAATGCCGAGCACGGCATCGTGACCCAAGCCTGGTCACCGATCGGCGGCATCACCTTCTACCGCGAGGGCAAGCACACCAGCACCCTGCAAGACCCGGCCATCGTCCAGATCGCCGAGTCCCACTCCAAGAGTCCCGCGCAGGTCATGCTGCGCTGGCACCTGCAGGAGGGACGTTCGGTCATCCCGAAGTCAACCAAGCCCCACCGCATCGCCGAGAACTTCGACGTGTTCGACTTCGAGCTCACCACGGACGAGGTCGCGGCCATCGACGGGCTCGATACCGGCAAACGCGGCGGTCCCGAGCCGGACGCCATCACCCTTGAAAGCTTCGGCCGAGAGATCCCGGAGGCCTGATCACAATGAGCAGCAGCACACCGGACAAGGTCGCCGTCGTCACCGGCGCATCGTCCGGCATCGGCGCGGCAACCGCCCGCGCCCTGGCAGCAGACCGCTACCGCGTCGCTCTGCTGGCTCGCCGGCTCGATCGCGTCACCACTCTCGCGGACGAACTGGGCAACGGGTCCATCGCCATCGAAGCGGACGTCACTGATCGCGACAGCATCGTTGCCGCCGCCGACCGCGTTCGCCAAGAGCTCGGCACCGCCGATGCCCTGATCAACAACGCCGGAGTCATGCTGCTCGGTCCGTTCGGCTCCGATCAGCGTGCGGACTACCGGCAGATGATCGAGGTCAACCTGCTCGGTGCGATCACCACCACCGAGGTGTTCCTCGACCAGCTCAAGGACGGCGGCGGCGACATCATCAACATATCGTCGGTCGCCGGGCGAACTGCCCGATCCGGTAACGGCGTCTACGCAGCTACCAAGTGGGGCATCAACGGCTGGTCCGAGTCACTGCGGCAGGAACTGCTGCCCGACGTCCGCGTGACGCTCGTCGAGCCAGGTGTCGTGGCCACCGAACTGCCGAACCACATCACCCACGCCGACACCAAACACGGAGTCCAGCAGCTCTACGACAAGGCCGAGGTCACCGCTGCAGACGTCGCCGAGATCATCGCGTTCATCCTCAGCCGTCCACGCCGCCTGGCCATCAACGAGATCCTGTTGCGGCCAGCCGGGCAACAGTGACGCGCCGCAGGCTGTTGACGAACCGAGAGGACGACGCAGGCACAACCGATGGCCAATCAATCGACGTCTGATAGGGGTATCACTCTAGGGTCGCCTGCGGCCAGCGATGCCGATGCTAGGCGGGCCTCCTCTTCCTCTTCCAGGGCGCGCTGGGCGGCTTCTGCAGCCTCGTGCTCAGGTTCACGGGGAACTGGCGCACATGGCCTACCTCCCAGGTTCCACTGGACCTCCTGGAGTACCCACGGGTTGCCGCCTTGGCGGTCGGCCCGGGCCCGCGTCGATTACCTCGCGCACCTCGGCCTTGGTAGGTTGCATGCCGAAATCGGTGACGATCCAGGTCGCACCGGCCTGCGCCCATGGTTCCGTGTCGTCGCCCGGCGCGATGTCCACGACCACGTCGAACGGATCATCTGCCCGGCGTGCTTCGCGGATCTCGCCAGTCAGTTCGGCTAGCGCCTCCGGGCCTGGCAGGCCGATGGGGAACACGCCTTCCCACCGCAGCGCCCGTCGTACGGGCCGCCGGTGCGGCCAGACCGCGGCTACCCACACGGGGATTCTCGGCTGCTGCACCGGGACTGGCTGGAACTCCCCGGCCCAGTAACTGACCAGATCATCGAGACCTTGATCGAGTAGTCGAGCCCGTTCGACTGGATCCACGACTTCCCCGAACGGTTCAAGTTCGCCGTTTCGCGTCCCGCCGAGGCCAACCCCGAGCGTAAGACGGCCCGAACTCAGCAGATCCAGGGTGACGGTCTCCCGGGCTACCTTGTGCACGCGCCGCCGTGCTAGCGGGGTGATCAGCGGCCCTATCCGCAGGCTGCGCGTGGCGCACGCCACCGCCGCGAGTGCCACCCACGGATCGGCGACGGCCCGCACCGGTGCGCGATACACGATGTGGTCCCAGACAAAGAAGCCGTCCCAGTCCCGCTCCTCCGCAGCAACCGCGAGCTCGGCCAAATCCCTCGGGTCGGCCAGCTCGCCAAACGGTGCCACATAGATTGCTCGCTTCACGCGCCTGAGTCTATTGCCGTCAGCTGTTGCCCTTTGGGCCCGCCGTACAGCGGTCGCCTGCACCTTGAACTTTCCCGCCCTGATACGGACAAAGACGATCATGGCCTGGTTGCAGCGTGGAACGACGTGCCAGATAATCCCAGCGCAGCGAGTGCCATCAGTGCGACGACTCTAGTAATTTGTGTAACTGGCGCGCACGATTCTTCGAGGCCGTACTTTTGTAAATAACAAGTCAGCCTGGTGACGTTATGTGATCGGCGTGAGGCGATGGCCGCGATGCGCCGTGGACCGGTTCGTGGACCGAGCCATCTGTGCAAACGATGCAGTTAGCGTCATTGGCGGCACGACTCCGTGGTATCCGTGCAGCTAGCGCGCCCGGAGCGCCGGGCCGGGCTTCTCATAATCCGCCGGTCGTGGGTTCGAGCCCCACCCGCCCCACATAACTTGGCTTGAACAAATGTTTGAAATATCTCGATTGGTAAGGGCCGACGGTACGGTTCCTGGGAATATCCAGGCGTGCCCGTCCTTTGGGGCGCGACGCGGGAAATATTCCGCTACGCCACCCGCGACGCGCCCGCTCGGAGACCTCGCCAGCACGCGCGGCGATACCCTGAAGGAGTGACCAACGACGTCTTGACTATGGAGGGGTTGCGCCGCCGCCGCGCCGAGATCCTCGGCGTCGCGCGTAAGCGGAGAGCTCGCCGGATCGCTGTGTTCGGCTCAGTCGCTCGAGGCGAGGCTGACTCAGACAGCGATATAGATCTGCTTGTAGATTTCGAGCCCGGCGCGTCCCTCCTTGATCACATCGGCTTGTTCCAGGATCTGGAGGATCTCCTGGGCGTCGGTGTGGACGTCGTCGCACGGAGTGCCCTCAAGCCCCGGGACGATCACATTCGCGCCGAGGCCGTGGATCTGTGACCAGAGGAGTCGATGACCTTCTGGCGGATCTAGCTGATGCAGCCGATGCAGCAGCCGAGCTGGTGCGGCTTGGGAAAGAGCGCTGGGACGCCGAGCGCGTATTGCGTCTCGCGGGAGAGGCTGTCATCGGCCGGCTGGGGGACATTGCCACCAAGTTGCCTGACGAGGTCATCAAGGCGACACCTGAGATTCCCTGGCGCGAAGTCAAGGGCATGAGGATCATCGCCGCGCACGCCTACCACCGGATCGACTATGAAGAGGTCTGGGTCACCTTGCGCGACGACGTCCCACGACTGGACCAAGCGATCAAGCGCTGGCGCCAGACACAAGCTTGATCGTGCCAAAAATACCGCGGTGCTCCACTGAATAGAGATCATCGGCGAAGCGGCACCATGGGGGAAGCTGAACGCGAGCCGCTCGAGCAGCCCGTCACCGTGTCCAGGTGGCATGGGACCGTTCTGATGGGTGAAGACCGGGCCTGCGTCGGTCAATGTGTGACTCCACCCGGGCCGCTTGACCCTAGCTTGTCCCGCACCGCTTGGCCTGGATCGTCGACCTGCCCACCATGTTTATGACCGTCAGCCTGGCCGAGAAGAACCTCCGTAGGATCATCGCCGGAGTGTCCTGAGAACCCCACGGACTTGCGCCGATATCGTTTCCGCCCATGAACACCAACATTGCCGACCGGTTCAACGCGTGGATCAGCGATCCCGATACGCCGGCTGAGCCGACCCTGCAGGACGCATTCACGGAGGGTTTCGCGCAAGCCATGGAGTGGATTTCGGGGCAACCGAGGCAGCGGGACTGACGAACCGCCCAAGCACCGTGGCCTGGCGCCGGATCAGCGACATGGGTACTTCGCTGGAAGGGGATCAATATTCAGGCTCTGGCACACTTTCCTGACGGTCGCCGCAGTTGCTGCGAGAGTGCAGAACGGCGGTTATCTGAAGTCGTCCCTGTCTACGCCGCATCTGACCAGGGCGTCTGCGGCATAGACATGTCGCTGAACAACGTTCAGGCAGTAGCCACCTAGTTCTAAAAACAGCAGCGACAAAGGGGAACGTACCTGGTCTGCGGCGGAGACACTGTTCAGGTAATGCATCCACGACGTAGGGAAAAGCACACAAAACACCCGCGGCGGTTACAGCGAAGACGCCCAAATCCGGGCTCGGAGATAACCAGCGTAAGAAGCGGTACGTCAAGCGGTTCCGGAGAGTTTCTGGTGGTCTTGGTGAATGAGTTCTGATCTGGGGTTTTTACTGCGGCTGGCCCGATGGGGGCGGGCGTTCGCCGGGTGCGGGCATGGGGAATTCCGCGCCGGGCCGGTG
>CAWKCG010000025.1:0-28921 GCA_963847965.1 uncultured Actinomycetes bacterium | reverse complement strand
TGTCCACGATCCTCCGCTCACCCGGCTGGGGTGCAAATACGTCGGAAGGCGGGATCGGGGCGAGCGGTAGGTGGGCAGACTTGAGCCGTGACGGATGCCGAGAGCACGCCGATCACCGGTATCGGTGAGCTGGCCACGAACGACGGGACCTACGCCGCCCTGAACGACACCGCGCTGGTCACCTCTGGGAACGGGAGGCGTTAGCCCCGCGGCCCCCCCGATCCCACCGGTAACAGGGCGCAGCCAATGGAAGCGGCAGCCTACCCGGAAGAGCGGTTACACAGCCACTCTCATTGGTTCCATGTGATCGTCATCGGTCAGTAGCCGTCGACGTCGGCTACCGCCTGGGCGAAGGCCTGCGGGGCTTCCTGGGGCAGGTTGTGCCCGACGCCACCCCCGACCACCCGGTGCTCGTACTTGCCCGTGAATTTGCCGGCATAGACGCTGGCGTCCGAGTGCGGCGCGCCGTTGGCGTCGCCCTCGAGGGTGATGGTGGGCACGGCGATGGCCGGGAAGCTGGCCAGCTGCCGCTCCAGGTCGTCGTACTGCGACTCGCCCGCGGCCAGGCTGAGCCGCCAGCGGTAATTGTGGATCACGATGGCGACGTGGTCGGGGTTGTCGAAGGCGGCCGCGCTGCGCGCGAACGTGGCGTCGTCAAAAGTCCACTCCGGTGAGGCGAGCTGCCAGATGAGCTTACAGAAATCGCGCCGGTACTTGTCGTAGCCGACCCGGCCGCGCTCGGTGGCGAAGTAATACTGATACCACCAGGCGAGTTCGGCCCGTGGCGGCAGCGGCGCCTCGGTGGCGGCCTGGCTGCCGATGAGGTACCCGCTGACGGAGACCAGGGCCTTGCACCGATCGGGCCACAGCGCCGCGACGATGTCGGCGGATCGCCCGCCCCAGTCGAAGCCGGCCAGGATGGCCTGCTCGATAGCGAGCGCGTCCATCAGCGCGACGACATCCGTAGCCAGCGCCGCCTGCTGGCCGTTGCGGGGCGTGTCGTCCGACAGGAACCGGGTGGTCCCGTAGCCTCGGACGAACGGGACGATGACGCGGTAGCCTGCCGCGGCCAGCAACGGGGTGGCCTCGGCGAAGCTGTAAATGTCGTAGGGCCAGCCGTGCAAGAGCAAGACGGCCCGGCCATCAGCCGGGCCGGCTTCGGCGTAGCCGACGCTCAGCGGGCCTGCGTCGACCTGCTTCAGCGCGTCGAACGGTGTGCTCATGTTCGTATCGCCTTCTTGCTCATCATGGGTGCGGTGTTCATCGTCGTCTACCGGTGTGAGCCGACGACGGCCTTGGCCGCCGTCACGATGACGTCGGTGACCGCCTGCGGCTGGGAGATCATGATCACGTGCGAACCCTCGACCTCGGTAATGTCGGCGCCCGCCCGCTGAGCCTCAGACCGGATGACGTCGGCGCCGGCGGCCTTGTCGCCGGTGGCGACTACCGTCCAGCACGGCAGTCTCTTCCAGGCCGGCGGCCCGGACGCTTCGCTGAACGCCGTCACCGCGGTGGGGCGCTGGGTGGCGGCCATCAGCGCGGTGGTCTCCGGGGGCAGGTCGGCTGCGAAGGCCTCGCGGAACAGCGCGGGGTTGACCGCGAGCTCAACCGCAGTCTCCCCGTCCGGTCCGGCCGGATACTTGTACTGCACCAGGGCGGCGCCCAGGATGCTGTCCTTGGAGCCGCTCTCGACCTCGTTCAGGTTTTCGCCCTCTTCGGTGGCGAAGGCGGCGATGTAGACCAGGCCGACGACGTTCGGGGTGCTGGTCGCGGCGTTGGTGATGACCGCGCCAGCGTAGGAATGCCCGACGAGCAGCACCGGGCCGTCGATCTGGTTGAGCAGGCTGGCGGTGTAGGCCGAATCGGCGGCCAGGCCGCGCAGCGGATTGGCCGCGGCGATGACGGTGTAGCCCTGCTGCTGCAGCCGCTCGATGACGCCGTTCCAGCTGGACGCGTCGGCGAAGGCGCCGTGCACCAGCACGATCGTCGGCTTGACGCCAGGTTGCTGAGACCGCTGGTCTGTCGCATTCATGGAGGAACCTCCTGGGGCGGAAACGCGGGGATCACGTTGTGACATCCACACTCACGCTCGGAGGTGTCCCATCGCACCCGTCAAACACCCGGGCCGGTACCCTGGCTGCCGCGGCGGCCATCCGGGAAACCCGCACTGCCCTCACAGACAGCCGGTCTCAACGCCACCACCAGGTCCCGTTAGAGAGTGACTCTCTAACGACAAGAGGGGTCTTTGATAAATCCCACATCAGTCAGGGCAGCTCAGCGCGCTGTCTCGTAATCGAGGCCACCTACTCCCTCTGACGTCTCAAGCGTGGCCATCGAAGCGACTATCCAGCTTTGACCCTGCTCTCAGGACAACGGCCGTTCCCCGCCACCCACCGGGGAACGGCCGGTCCATGTAGTTACAAGATCATCAGCCTCCCCTGCCTGCGGCCCGGGCCTCGCCGTGCGGACCGCCCGGCAGCGGCCCGCACGCTCGCCATCGGGATTAGCGTGGACCTCTAAGCCCGGCCCGCCGATGTCATGGAGGTCGCATGCGTATCAGCCTTGGCGATGTGTCCTTGTGGTTCGATGTGTCCGGCTGTACAGCAGCACCCCCGTCTGGGCCGGGGAATCCCGCCAGTTCCTGGCCCGGATGATCAAGAACATGGACGTCAGCCTGCACTACGCCAGTCAGCAGGCCAGCGGCTTGGACCCCTGGAGCGTGACCGGCGCCGTCCGGTGTCCCGTGCTGGTCCTCACGGGTGAAGACGACCCGATCTGCCCGCTGCCCGTAGTCGAGGAGCTAGCCAGCCGGCTGCCTGCGGAGACCACCCGCCTGGTGCGTCTTCCCGGTGCTCGCCACACCATCTTCCGCGACCGCCCAGACCTTGCCTTCCCGGCCGTAAGAGACTTCGTCTTCCAGAGGCGTCTTGCCCAAATCACCCAACCGTTTGCCCATATCCCCCAAGCATCCGGCCGGCCCGGCGCGCAGGCTCATGATCGAAGCCACCTACCCGCTCTGATCATCCGATCAACGGCAAAGAGCCAGTCCCCGCTGCCCAGGCGCGCGACGGATCAATGCGATCGCGCTCATCTGCATGACATTGAGGCAAGAGGCCAGGCCCCAGCCGGGACGCCGACGCAGACGCCAGGAGAAACGCGAGCGGGGCAATGAGACGTCCTGTCATGGGCCGTACGGCCGGGCCGGGTCACCTGGCCACTTCAGGCGGCGATCAATCCTGCGGTCGGGGACCCGGGGAAACTGGCATGCAACCTCTCGCGTGGGCTGGCGCATCTGTTTACCGTCAGGCTGTAAGGGCCGGCCAGAACTGCGGCCCTGACGAAGGAGCCGGTCAGGTGACAGGTGCGGAGGAGTTCATCGAGTTCGCCACGGGTGCGGCACCGCGCCTAAGGCGGACCGCGTTCCTGCTCTGCGGGAACTGGCACACCGCGGAAGACCTGGCCCAGACGACGCTGGCGAAGATGTTCGTGTCGTGGCGCCGGATCAGCCAGCGCGACGCGGTGTACGCCTACGCCGACCGCACGCTGGTGAACACCTATCTCGCCGACCGGCGGCGCAAGCGAGCCAGGGAGCTGCTGGCCGGCTGGCTGCCTGAGCGCCCGGCCGCCCCGCAAACGCCCGACCTGCGGATAGTGATGCTCGACGCGCTGGCCACACTGCCGCCCAAGGCACGCGTCGTGGTGGTGATGCGCTACTGGGCCGACCTGAGCGTGGACCAGGTTGCGGACCTGCTCGGTTGCTCGCCGGGCAACGTGAAAAGCCAGAGCGCCCGCGCCCTGGACAAACTGCGGATGGTGCTCGGCGAATCCGGCTTGCTCGATCAGCCCATGGACGAACGGCATGAGACGCGGAGCACCCGACATGACTAAGCCCGACATGAACGAGCCCTACCTGAATGGGACGGCGCTGCGCGCGATGCTTGAGCACGCCGTCGCCGGCGAGCCGCTCATCGGCCCGGTGGCGCAGAACGCCCTGCTGGCCGGCCTCAAACGCCGCCGGCGCCGCCGGACGTCGGGCATCGTCGCCTGCGCGGGCGTGGTCGCCGTAGTCTCCGTCATCGTCCCGACGCTCACTGGCGCGCGCAGCACGACCCCGACGCCAGCTACGTCGGCGGGTACGCCGACGGTGTACGTAACGAATACGGCGCCCGGCGGTCCGGGGTGGCTGATCCCGATCTCGACGGCCACCAACACGGCCGGGCCGCGGATCAAAGTCGGAAACAGCGACGCGATAGCGGCCACACCGAACGGGAAGACTATCTATGTCCTCGATGAACGCTCAGACACGGTAATCCCGGTCTCGACCGCCACGAACACGGCGGGAGCACCGATCAAGGTGGCGGATTACCCGTTCGCCATCACGATTACGCCGGACGGGAAGATCGCCTACGTGCTGAGTGAGAACTCGCAACTGACGCCGATCATGACCGCCACGAATACGGCCGGACGGCCGATCGCGATAAATCCTGCGGGCTACAACCTCGCCGCCTCGCCCGCGATCACGCCCGACGGAAAGACTATCTATATTTCCCCGAGTGTCCAAAGTGACGTCCTAGTCCCGGTCAAGGCGGCCACCGATACGGCAGGGAAACCGATCAGGCTCCGCGCAGCGCCCACGGTGATCGCGATCACCCCCGACGGCAAGACCGTCTACACGGTCAGCGAACCTTCAGGCACGGTCACGCCGATCGACATTGCCACCGGCACCGCCGGACCGGCGATCAAGGTCGGGCAATACCCAGTCGATATCGCGATCACCCCGGACGGCAAGACCGCCTACGTGGTCAATAGCGGCTCGAACACAGTGACACCGATCGACATAGCCACCGACAAAGCCGGACCGCCCATCAAAGTCGGGCTAAGCCCGTTCAAGATCGCGATCACCCCCGACGGCCAGACCGCCTACGTGATCAACAATGGGTCAAGCACAGTGACACCGATCGACACGGCCACGAACACGGCCGCTCCGCCGATCAAACTCGGAGAAAACTGGGAAAACCCGTCCGCTATCGCGATCACCCCCGACGGCCAGACCGCCTACGTGGTCTGCTCGGCCTCGGGCGCGATCACACCGATCGCTACGGCCACCAACACGGCCGGACCGCCGATCAAGGTCGGCGGGTCCCCGTACGCGATCGTGATCACATCCTGACCCGTAACCGCGCCCCGATCGCGGATGCCGGTAACAATGGACCCCGACCCAGCACCGCAAGCCCGAGGCTGGACCACATCTAACCAGTGCCGTTGGACCGAAGCTCGCCCGAACCGATTGGCGCCCGCAGTGGCCACGTGACCCATTTCGAAGGTGCCGGGCACGAGCCGGGCCGCACTAACTCAGACCCAGGTAAACACGTACCGCGTTCTCAATCCGCATACCACACCTCGCCGCGCTTTGGCTTGGCTCGGCGTCTAGCTGGCGGCGTGCTGGTCCTCGGCGGCGTCCCACTCAGGGTCTGTCTGCGCCGCCTTCCAGTCCACTGCGTACTGGTGCAGCAACCGCAGCCCCTCGCGCACCAGTTCCGCTGGGTCACCCCGACAGTCCGAGAGCAGGAGCGTCGGCCTGTGCTGTCTCTAGCACATCCTCGTCTACCTGCACGGGGACCGTCCCGTGAGCGGACCGTCGCCGCCGCCGTGTACTTCCAATCACATTAAGCAGCGTACCCACCGGGTCAACCGGTCAGCGTACTGCGGTCGCCAAACCTTGGGGCCGCCCGCCTGATTGAGAGCCATCTCACCAAGGTCCCCACGGGCCCGTCGATACTCACCCGCACGATGGCAGCGCAGCGCCCGCACACTGTCCGTACAGCGCGACGCGGCGCGTGCGGGCGCTGCGGCGCCGCGATCCCGCTCCTGCCTGGGACGATGTACTTGCGGGCCGCCGACAACCACGTGAGAGTGGCACCCTGCCCGAAAGAGAGGTCTTGCCCAAGTCCCACATCCGTTCCGCCCGCCCGGCCCGCCGGGTCGCGATCGAGGCTACTTACCAGCTCTGACGCCGACAGAAACTACCTTCAGGATCACCAGCCACTTTAAGCACGCCCTAGCTCGTGCATCAGGAACGCGAACATGTCGGCGGTCAGCCCGGCACGCTGGGCGCGGGTGGAGCCGAACCCGTGCCCGGCGTGCGGATCGACGCGCAGCAGGACCGACCGCCCCGACGTGGTGGCGGCCTGCAGCCTGGCGGTCATCTTGGACGGCTGCCAGGTCGCTACCCGGCCGTCGTTGAGGCCGACGGTCAGCAGCACCGCCGGGTACGGCGTGCCGTCCGCGACGCGCAAGTAACAGTCGATGATGAGCAGGGCGCGCAGCCCCGCCTCAGTGGTGACGGTACCGAACTCCGGGATGCTGACCGGACCGTTTTCGCTGAACTCCGCTCGCGTCTTGTTCACCGAGGGCACCTGCAAGACCATGGCGCCGAACAGGATTGTCTTACGGGCTTCTAACATCCCGAACTGCACACCCGGCGGAGCCGTTGCGATGGGTGCCAGCAACGGCAACGCGGGCACGCGGTGCCTGTGCGCGAGCGCAACGGAAAAGGAAAGGCTCGTGCCGAACGTCAATGTCACTTACGAGGAGATGTTCTCCGTGGAGGTCCCGAGCCGCCGGGCGATTCGGGCTCTGCGACGGTACCGCAGGAAAGGTATCCGGTGCTTGGGCAGGGCAGGAGGCAAACGGTCCATCCGCAAGCTACCGGCCGCTCTCACGCCGTTTCTGGCCGCTGCGGCAGCCCTTATCACTCTCGCGGTACCGGCCTCTGCCACCATGGTCACCAGTGCACCAAGGTCCGTGCCCGCAAGCTCGGCGGGACAGACCTCTGCCATGGCCTCGTCCGCAACTGCGCAATTCAGCGGGGGGATGGTGGTCGGCAAGAGCGGCTCGGCCGCCGTTCCCGCACCCTTGCCATTCTGCCGCGCCATCACCTACCGCGGGGACGGCGGAGCCATCCACGTCCAGACCAGTCCGAGCGGAACCGTCGTGTGGGGCATTTACATGTACAATAGCGAGCTGGACGCCGGGCCCTGGACGGTCAATGTCTATGTCGGTAAGAGGCTGGACGACCATAAGGAGCAGGGCTACCCGCCGCATGGCACCGTCAACCCCAAGCATGCCAGGAAGGCCGCCGTATTCAGCATCACCGCGACCCACTACGCCACCGCTAACGAGACCTGGTATCACAGTGTCCCCAATGGATGTATCATCCCGTGAGCTGGCGGCTGCCCTGGCGGACCGACTGAATCAGATCGTGCCAGCCGGCTTCACCGTACGATCTGAGGGCATCCGCGTGAACGTCTACCACGATGGCCGGGATCTGGGCGGCTCGCCAGCTTTGGTGATCCTTGCCGAACGTGACGGGCGCAGCGTCGATGAGAAGATCGAGACCGCTGTGCAGGCTGTCCTCTCGGACATTCAGGACCGCATCATCGAGGCATCCAAGGGTCCCTGGCCGGGGGAATTCGGACGCGGCACGGATCTCCCGATGCCGGATTGCCAGGTAAGGGGTAATCGGCTACGGCTGTGGTTCGGCGAGGAGAACGCGCCGGTGATCTCGGTAGCGCCGATCGCATTGCGCTGACATCCTTACAGCTACGGCCATCGTCACCTGGAACCGAACATCGGGCAGTATCTTCGGGCCTGGGCTAGCTTCTCGTTCGCGATGGCCCAGACCCTGAAGGCGCCCGCTGCCTTTGTTCCGCAGCCGAACGGCAACTACATGGAGAGCGCCCTGATCTACCAGCGCTTGCGACCCTGCACGGTGGCTGCGCAGACCCCACACACTGGGCGTACCGCGCACCGCCGCGCGTGGGGGCGCTGCGCGCCGCGATCCCCCTCCTGCCTGGGATGATGCGCTTGCGGGCCGCCGGAAACCACATGGATACGGCACCGTACCGAAAAGAGCGGTCTTTGATAAATCCCACAACCATTCGGGCAGTTCAGGGTGCCGCCTCGTTATCGAGGCCACGTTCGGCCTCTAACTGGCGCGAGCGGGAGAACTTACGACGCTCTCGTGTCGCGGAAGACGGCGCGTTCGAGGCGCTCGACTCGTGCGGGGAGGTCCCCTGTGTCCGCTGCCTCAGCGGCGTCGCGCTGCTGCTCGATCCACTGGCGGATCAGCACGCTTGGGCGTACATGCTGAGCGGCGGCGCGGTGCCGGACCCAGTCCAGCAGTGACTTCGGCAGCCGCACCGACGTAGTGATCATTGAATCGGCGTCGGTGTCGACTTCCCATGTGCCCTGCTCCATCTCGGCACCGAAGTCGTGGTGGTGGGCGTAGTCGGCGATCTCGTCAAGCTTGCTCATCCTGGCTACCTTCCTTTCTGCCGGAAGGCCTGGCGCTCGGCCCTGGTCATATCCCGGGCCGTGACCACGTACGCCCCCCGTCGATCGACTCGGTGAGAACGACCAACAGGTACCGGCCCTCATCGGTGGTGCCGAACATGTACTCCGTCCCTTCAGGGCCTTTCAGCACCAGGCGAGGACGGGCATACAGGACCTGCTCGACCTCATCCGGGGTGACGTTGTGGGCGGCGATGTGGTCTTCGGACTCATCCGTCCACCGGATCTCCCGCACAAGATGATTGTAATCGCTTGCAATGCATCGCACCAACGCTGCCCGAGACATATCACCCGCACAGAAGGCACACTGGCCGAACACTGACCCGCTCGGGGGTGCGGGCGCTGTACACAGTGGTCCCGGCCCAGACCCTTCCTACCTGGGATGATGGGCCTCCGGGCCGCTCGTCGCCAGTCGGCTTGTGGCAGCTTCATCGGAAGAGCCATCTTGGATAAATCCCCCAACCGTTCGCCCAGGCCGGCGAACCGGCTCACGGTCGAGGCGACGTATGCGCTGTGACATCCCGGTCGGCTACGGTCACATCGCGTTATGACGTAGCAGACTGCTGCTAGGCGTGCGCTGGCGACCGGGCGGCGTGCACACCCACAGCCTGCGCCACCAGTTCGCCAGCGAAGCCCTGGACGCCAACCCCCGCGAACTCGCCAACATCGCCCAAGTCCTCGGCCACGACAGTATCGAGACCACGCTACGGTTCTACATCCACGCCAGCGCCAACGCCGAGCAGCGGATCGGCGCGATGATGAACGCCCGTTGGATCGCCACGCCCGGCCCGGCCAGCAGCCAAGCCTAGCCAGCGCGCCTGGACACCGGCCCCGGCCTTCCAGGGGGCTGGTTTGGCCGCGTGGGCAGTGTACCGGGGACCGTGCATGCGCCGCACGCCGCCTGGCCGTCTCACCCGCCCGCTCTCCCCCGAGCCGGCATCTTTGCGCAGCTCAGGTGCTGACGATCACGTAATAGCTGATCGTCGGCACTCAGGCACTCGGGACCGGACCCGGCCACGCCGGGAGTCCCTAGCCTGAGGACAGCCGCGACCTGCATCACGATCGGCCGGGCCGCTATAAGCCGGCCCGGCGGGCAGCAGTGCCACGCGTTCCAGGATGGGTCATCCCACAGGTCAGGGGAGCCCACAACCTTCGCGGTTTCAACGGATGCGCACCTCGGTATCGCCGCCGAATTCCGCAGGGTCTCGCGTCAGGATCTTCTCCTGCACCGCCACCGACAGCATCGGCGTGACCTCCCCCCACGTCGCGCCGGTCATCGGCGCATACGCGTAGGAACCGCCATCAATCCAGTCCCCGGCGTCAATGACCCCAGTCACGGTCGTCCCCTCCCGGCTCAGGACGCACACGATCCGGCTCCGGCCCAGATCAGGGTCGAACCCGATGCGGTCGAGGTGCCATCCCGCCAGGAACGGCACCTGCCCGGTCCCGGTGACCTCACCGCCCGGGCCGTAGAACGTCCCCTCACCTGACGAGAGCAGGATCTCCCGCAGCCCGTCCAGCACACCTTCAGGGAATTCCGTCATGCGCCTCAGATTACGGGCACGACTGGTTCACCGTCCTGCCCATGCGCCCTTACGCGGTAATGATGGTGCCCGAGCTGATCTGCGGGACCACGAAGAAGGTCCAGATGATGTAGTAGCCCCCTTGGTAGAAGCACTGGTAGATCGGGGCGCTTTCCAGGTAGTTGCCATTGGACTGGGCGATAACGGCCGCCGGTGCTTTCAGCGTCTGGGCCATCGCGAACGAGAAGCTGGGCCACCCGCCGAAGTACTGGCCAACATGCTGGAGCAGGTGCCGGTAGCCGTAGCCCCGGGGGCCGGCGACGCCGCAGTAGAGGGTGTCGGTGCGGTACCCGCCCGAGCCTTGCTTCCTAGCGCTGTAGGTGGCGACGACCTTGCGGACCCTTGCGCCTGGCCCACAGCCGGGGACGGCGGCGGCGGTGCGGCCGGAAGGCGCGTACCACCAGGTGTCTGTCCCGTGCGTGCGGCGCGGCGTCATCCCCGTCACACCCTGACCGGCATCGAGCTGGCGCCCCGGATTGAGCACGGCGGCCTCGCGTCCGGACGCTGTTATGCCGTGATTCCGGCTCATACCCTCTCCTGCCTGGGATGATGCGTGGCGGGGTTTGCCGGGAACCAGGCAGCTGCGGCACCCTACCCGGAAGATCGGATACGGTGCCACACCCATTGATACGGCGAGCCGGGCCGTGGTCCTAGCAGATGCGGGGGAGGGGGTCGCCAACGAGCAGGTCGACGATCCTGGTGCCGCCGAACGCGGTCCTCAGCTGGACGATGCCCGGCTGTTCGGCCCTGACGTGACCGATCACCGCCGCCTGCTCGCCCAGCGGGTGGGCGCGCAACGCCGCGACCGCGTGGTCTGCCTCCCTGCCAGGCACGACGGCGACCAGGCGACCCTCGCAGGCCACGTACATCGGGTCGATCCCCAGCAGTTCGGAGGCGCCCCGGACCTCCGGGCGTACCGGGATGTCGTCCTCGCTGACCAGCACGCCGACGTCGGCGGCCTTGGCGATCTCGTTCAGGATCGTGGCCACGCCGCCCCTGGTTGCGTCGCGCAGCGCCCGGACCCCGGGCACCGCGTCCAGCAGCCCCGCCACTAGGCCGTTCAGCGGCGCGGTGTCGGACGTGATGTCGGCCTCGATGTCCAGCTCGCCGCGGGCCAGCATGATCGTGATGCCGTGGTCGCCGATCGGCCCGGACACGATGATGGCGTCACCCGGCTGCGCCCGCGCGACGCCGAGGGTCACCTCCCGCTCGATGACGCCGACTCCCGCGGTGTTGATGTAGCAGCCGTCCGCCTTGCCCTTCTCCACCACCTTGGTGTCGCCGGTGACGACGTGCACCCCGGCCGCCGCCGCGGCGTCGCGCATGGTTTCCGTGATCCTGGTCAGGTCGGCGACGGGAAAGCCCTCCTCGAGGATGAACCCGGCCGACAGGTACCGCGGCGTGGCCCCGGCCACCGACAGGTCGTTGACCGTCCCGTTGACGGCCAGGTCGCCGATGTTGCCGCCGGGGAAGAACAGCGGCTTGACGACGTAGGAGTCCGTGGTCAGCGCGACCCGGGATCCGTTGATGTCCAGCTGCGCGGCGTCCTCGAGCGGCTCAAGGAGCGGGTTGCGGAACGCGTCGAGGAAGATCGCCTCGATCAGGGTGTGGGTGGCCTTGCCGCCCGCCCCGTGCGACATCGTGATGCGTTCTTCCCTGACCCTGGGCCGCCGGCGCCTGGCCCGGTCGATCCTGTCCAGCACCTGCTGCTCGCGGTCGGCCAGCGGCAACTGACGCCGGCCTCCCGCGTCGACCTCGACCCGCTCGTGCTCGGCGTGCTCGCGGAGCGCCTCGCCGATCCAGCCCGGCTGGTCCTGATCGGCGCCGGCCACGTCCTCGCGGCTCGACGTCATGACCTGCCCGCCTCGGCTGCCTCAGGGACGCGGTTCCGGTTCATCCGGCCGTAGTTGTAGTACGCCGCGCAGGCGCCCTCCGGGGACACCATGCAGGTGCCGATCGGCGTCTCCGGGGTGCACGCGGTGCCGAAGACCTTGCATTCCCACGGCTTCAGCACGCCCTTGAGCACCTCGCCGCACTGGCAGGCCTTCGGGTCGGCGACGCGCACTCCGGGCACCTCGAACAGCAGCTCCGCGTCCATGGCGGCGTATTTCTCGCGCACCTTGAGCGCCGAGTGCGAGATGAACCCGAGCCCGCGCCACTCGAAGTAGGGCCGTAGCTCCATCGTCTCCCCGATGGCCTTGAGCGCGACCAGGTTGCCGTTCCACGGCACCACGCGTGAGTACTGGTTCTCGACCTCGGCCCGGCCCTGCGACAGCTGGACCATGAGCATGTAGATGGACTGCAGGATGTCGAGCGGCTCGAACCCGGCGACCACCACAGGCTTGCCGTACTGGTTCGCGATGAACTCATACGGCCGGCAGCCGATCACCGTCGACACGTGCCCGGGGCCGAGGAAACCGTCGAGCCGCAGGTCAGGTGAGTCCAGGATCGCCTTGATGGCCGGGACGATCGTGACATGATTGCAGAACACCGAGAAGTTCTTCAGCCCCTCGGCGGCGGCGCGCAGCATGGTCATCGCGGTGGACGGCGCGGTGGTCTCGAACCCGATCGCCATGAACACGACCCGCTTGTCCGGGTTCTGCCGCGCGATCTTCAGCGAGTCCAGCGGCGAGTACACCATCCGGATGTCGGTGCCCTGCGCCTTGGCGTCGAAGAACGACCCCTGGCTGCCCGGGACGCGCATCATGTCGCCGAACGAGGTCATGATCACGTCCGGCTGCGCGGCCAGGTGCATGGCGTCGTCCACGCGCCCCATCGGGATCACACACACCGGGCACCCGGGGCCGTGCACCAGGGTGATCGACTCCGGCAGGTAGTCCTCGAGGCCGTGCTTGTAGATCGTGTGGGTGTGCCCGCCGCACACCTCCATCAGCTTGTACTGACGGCCGGGCTCACACAGCGCCGCGATCTTCGCGGCGAGGGCGTGGGCCTTATCGGCGTCACGGAATTCGTCGACGAACCGCATTGTCCGCACGCTCCTTACTCGATCAGTGAATCCCTCAGCGCCGCGATCTCATCCTCGTAGGCCTGCCCGATGCCCTCGAGGAACTCCATGGCCGCCGCTGCCTCGCGTTCGTCGATCTTCGACAGCGCGAAGCCGACGTGGATCAGCACCCACTCGCCAGGCACGGGCGGGTCGTCGTTGAGCAGGCCGATGTTGATCAGCCGGCGGACACCGCTGACGTCCACCTTGGCCAGGTCGGCTTGCTCCGGGTGGATCTCGATGACCTCACCGGGTATGCCCAGGCACATGTGACACCTCTTCCTGAGTCGTCAGCGGGCTCGACGGGGCCGCCCTTGTCGCCGGGGTCGTCCCGGCGAGAGCGGCCAGGGTGAGTTCCCAGAGCACGTGGTAGATGGTGGTCTGCGCCTCCTGGATCCGGTGCACGGAGGCCGATGGCGCGACGAACAGGTAGTCGATCGTGTCGAGCTCGGCCATCTTCCCGCCCTCGTAGCCGGCGAGGCCGATCGTGAGCATCCCCCGTCGGCTCGCCTCGTCGAAGGCGCGCAGCAGGTTACCGGAGTTGCCGCTGGTCGACAGCCCGACGGCGATGTCGTTCCGGCCGCCGAACGCGGCGAGCTGCCTGGCGAACACCACCTCGACGCCGATGTCGTTGCACAGGGCGGTCACCACGGACGTATCATTGGCCAGCCCGAACGCCGGCAGCGGGCGGCAGCCGCCGCCCGGGTTCAGGAACAAGGTGGCGAGTTGCTGGGCATCGGTGGCGCTGCCGCCGTTGCCGAAGGCGAACAGCCGCCCGCCCGCGGCGAACCTGGCTGCGGCTTCGTGCGCGCATTCGGCCAGCCGGGCGCCCTCGCGCGCGGCGATAACCCGGCGCAGCTCGAGGATTTCCGCGGCCTTGGCCACGGTGGAGGCGCGAACCTGCTCGAGCACGGCGGGCAGGTCGCTCGTGTCGGAGTACAGGAACGGGTACAGCGACTCCATCGCCTCGGCGCCGGGCTGGTTCTCCTGCCGCATGCCTGGCTCATCTCCCTACCACGGCGATGGCTTCCCTGGCGTGCACCAGGATCGTATCGCCGACCCCGGCGGTCACCAGAGCGACGCTCACGGTCTCCTCGCCCGCCCCGGTGTCGACCACGGCCAGTTCGTCGGCCAGCAGCCGCAGCACCTTGACCTCGACCGCGGTATCCGAGCAGGTGATGCAGACGTCGCCGTAGCATTCCGGCACCGCGGCAGAGGCTGCGCCCTGCGCGGACCCAGACGCTGGCTCGCCAGTCACGCGACCACCCCCGGTGCGAGCACACCCGGCTGCTCGAAGAACACGTGCACCAGTTCCCACAGCACGTGGTAGGTGGTCACGTGCATCTCCTTGACCACCCGGGGGTCATCCGAGGCCGCCAGTAGCAGGTGATCGACGGCCATGCTGGCCGCGATCCGCCCGCCGTCCCCGCCCACCAGGGCGATCGTCAGGAGCCCCAGCCCGGCGGCCGCCTCGAGCCCGGCCTGGACACTGACGCTGTTGCCGTCGGCGGAGATTCCGAGCGCGATGTCCGCCGGGTCGGCCAGGAAGCGGATCTGGTGCGCGAAAATAGCGGCCACGCCGTCCCGCTCCGCGATCCCGGTGACCGTGGCCACGTCGGTGGTCAGGGAAATGGCCGGCAGCGCACGCTTGCCGACGATCACCGGATGAACGAACTCCACCGCCACGTGCTGCGCGTCCGTGCTCGGCCCCCCGGTACCGAACACCACGAGCTTGCCGCCCCGGTGGAACCGCACGGCCATGGCATGACACGCCGCGGCGACCGCATCGGCCTGCCCGGCGAGGGCGTTCGTCGGATCGGTGCGCAGCTCGAACAGGCGGTTAACCTCCGCACCGTCCCAGCCAGGTCCCTCCGGCCCGTTCACCGCCCGCGGCCCGTCTGAGTCATCGTCGCCTCACCCGATGCCATGACAGCACCGTAGGACACTTGTGGGGGGCAGTCCAGTCCTCAGGACACTTCTGGGTAAGAACCTCGGCGCAACCGGACACATCCGTAACCCGGTCGTGAACCGTCCCCGGAACCTGACGACTGATTAAACCCTACGTCGTCACGACGGCACTGGACGACGTCGGCCTTATGCCGGGTTCTTGGTCCCTATCAGCCGCCGGGTCAGGTTACGTTTTGCCCTGACCCCAGCCGTTGCCCTGACCCCAGCCGTTGCCTTTGCCGAGGCAAACGGTACCGCGGCGCTAGTTGGGACCTCCACGCCCTCCCGATCAACAAAAAGGACAGAAAGCCGGATATCACAGCGTGTCGGCCACAGAAATGTCAGAGGCACCTGCTAGAGTCAGTTTTAGAAAACAATACTGAAGATGATCGGAGAATCATCAAGCTAGACGTACGCATTGTCTGAAGAGTCGCCTGGGGGAGGTGAGACAAGACATGGGCACGGGGACGGCCCCGGCCAGCATGGCCGAGGCACTGGACACGATCGAGGACCTGGCCGGGTTCGTGGCCGACCTGGCCGCGGCGGACCTGCCCGCCGCCGAGCTCGGCGAGGGCCTGCAGGGGATGGAGCGCATCGACGCGGTGCTGGCCGCGGCGCGCAGCGGGCTGCTGGCCGCGTTCGACGCCAAGGACGGGCACCTGGCCGACGGGCAGCGGACGCTGCGCGCCTGGGCGGTCAACGTGCTGGGCGTGACCAAGGGGCAGGCCGGGGAGTACCTGGCGCTGCGGGCGCTGGCCCGCGACCATGCGGTGCTGCGGGCCGGGCTGCGGGACAAGGTGGTGCCCACGTCGCTCGCGCTGCAGCTGGCCCGGTGGACCCGGGACCATCCCGGGCGAGTTCCGGCCGAAGGCCGAGGAGATCCTGGTCATGGCGGCCCGGGCCGGGGCCCGGCTGCGGGAGCTGGCCGCGATCTACGCTGAGATCCGGTCCCACACCGCTCCGCCGGACCCGGACGGCCCGGACCCGCACCTGGACCGTGGCCTGTCGCTGGACATGACGATCGACGGGGCCGGGCTGCTGCGCGGCGACCTCACCCCGGAGTGTGCCGCGATGGTGACCGCAGTACTGGAAGCCCTGTCTGCCCCGCAGCCCGGGGACCTGCGCACCCGGCCCCAGCGTTATCATGACGCGCTGAAGGAGGCGATGCAGCGGCTGCTGGCCGCCAACCTGGTGCCGGCCCGGGCCGGGCAGCCGACGAAGGCGCTGGTCCACATCGGGTTCCCCGACCTGATCGCGATGGACAAGGACTCCGTCCTCCAGCGCACGTGGATCGAGGCCTACCGGGCCCGGTGGGCTGCGCACCGCGCGGCCGCCTCGGTCGGCCCCAGCGACGGCGGCGCCTGGCTAGAAGGCGACGCGGCCCGCGCGGTCGCGTGCGACGCGATGATCATCCCGTGGTGGTCGGCGACCTGGACCCCGGAGCCGTCGAGCAGCTGATCACCCTCTGCGTCGAGTACGAGCGGATCCGCAGCCACGCCCGCCGCGGCACGACTCTGAGGCACGCCGGCACCCCTGACGGCACGGACGCCGGCGAAGCAACAGGGCCGCCCGGGCCGGGCCAGTGCACCACTACACGCAGGGCAGGCGCGAGCCTACGGGCCAGGCGGGGCCAGCGCTGGGGACGCCGAGCCGGGTGCCGGGACGGCCGCGCAGGTGCTGGCCATGCTCGAGCACCAGATCCTGGCCGCCGTCATCCAGATCGTCTCCGGCCCCGGCGGGGTCGCCTCCTTCCTCCGCCGGCACCTGCTCGGCAAGGGCCTCAACGGGCCCTCCCTGCCCTTGGATGTCGGCCAGACCGACGACATCCCCGTGCACCTGCGGCGGCTGGTCGCGCTGCGCGACCAGGGCTGCGGGTACCCCGGCGGCTGCGACCAGCCCGCCTCGGCCTGCGAACCGCACCATGTCATCCACCGCGCCGACGGCGGCCCCACCAGCCTGGTCAACCTCAAGGGCGGCTGCCACTGGCACCACCACGTCCTGCTGCACCAGCTCGGCTGGCAGCTGACCGTTCACCCGGACGGCACCAGCCAAGCCCGCAGCCCCGCAGGCAAGATCATTCGGAGCCACAGCCCGCCCGGGCCCGGGTAACCGGAGCGCCCGGAGGCGCCCGAATTCGAGCACTGGATCGACGCTCACTCGGCCTCACTGCGCTCCCGCAGTGCCCGGATATCTTCGGCGAGCCGGAACGTGACCACGAAGAATTCCAGGATCATGCGGTAAATGGCCATCACGATAAGGATGACCAGAGGGTCTCCGAAGAGCAGGGTCATGATACCGAATGGCGCGCTCACCTTGAATACGATGATGGTGAACGCGAGCGCGCTTACCACCGCGCCGATCATTAACAGCGCATAGAGCACCTTGATGATCCTGGGCGTCACGAATGACGTGAATCCGAAGTCGAACAGCGCGCCGAGGAATCCCTTCGTATCCGTTTCCTCGTTTGCCGCTGCGTGCTTGACCGCGGCCGAACGACCGGTGTTCAGGCGGGCTGTCCGCGCCTCTGTCGCGCTGCGCGCGTGAGCTGGGCCGGTACCGGAGGGGGCGGTACCGAAGGGGTCGGCGCCGCGCTGCGGCTCCCGGGCGGCGTACCCGCCGCCCTTCCAGTCATCAGGCCAGCCTTGACTTAATGCTCGATCAGTCATCGTGTCTCCCAGGGATGAGTCACGTCGCGGCGCGCCGCCCGAAGTTCACCCTGGCGCGCCAGCCTGACGGCCAGAGTACTGACCCGGAAACCGTGAAATAAGGCGCTATCCAGAAGATGATAAATAGTGGTATTCGTGAATCCCCATACTGTTATGCGGCTTATGAGTGATCAGCGCCCCGGAGGAACGGGGCGGATGGCATCCTGGAGGCCACGGCGATCACGAGGAGATCAGCAATGACCCAGCCTCCCGGCGCGCAGTCCGTGCCACAGCGCACCCCGCTCAGCGATGAGGAGAAGGCCCGGGCTGAGGTGAACTTCTCCCCGTATGTCGCCCAGGCGCTCGCCGCCCGGTGGGTTCGGTCGGCATCCCCTTCTCCCCGGGGCCGAGATGGGATTAGATATTCCCTTGGCCGGCACCCAATGTAGGAGGGCTCGTGAGCGATTCGCAAGACGGTTACGCGTCGGTTGACCCAACCGCTCTGACGGGAGGCGGGCGACTTTACCGGGTCAGGCTCACGAAAGTGAGCAGTTTCATCATCATGACGCAGCAAAGACACACGACGTACACCGGAACGGTTGAGCAACTGGAGGCCGCCGCGCGCTCCGTGCAGACGCATAACCTGCTGCTCGGCTGGTGGGGTATTCCGTTCGGGCTGATCTGGACGCCGATGGCCTTGGCGCGAAACGGCAAGGCGATGAGGCAGATCCACGAACTCGCCTCCAGGCCCCCGGGAACCTAGCGTTCTGACGTCGTTGATCAGCTGGCCGTGGGCTGTGACCGGGAGCCGATGAAGCCGCCGCCCAGCCAGCTAGCCCGAGGTAGGCAAGTCCCTCCAGGCCGGGCTGGGCGGCCGACGCCCAGCACCACCCCTTGATGCAGCGCAAGCCCTCCGCACGTTTACGCTGTGCCTCATGCCTGCTGACCTGGACGCTCTGGTCAGGCTCCTGCCGTTCGCCGAGCATCTCGGCCTGGTCCTGGACGAGGCCAGCCCCGGCCGGGTGATTGCGCGCCTGGCGTGGGCACCGCACCTGTGCACGACGGTCGGCATCATGCACGGCGGGGTCCTGATGTCCCTGGCCGACACCGCGGGAGCGCTCGTGGCCTTCCTCGGACTACCCCAAGGCGCCACGACGGCCACGATCACCTCGACCAGCCAGATGTTCCGGCCGGTCAGCGGCGGTACGGTGCGCGCCGTGGCCGTACCGCTGCACCGCGGCCGAACCACGGTCACCGTCCAGACCAGCCTGTACGACTCCGAGCAGCGCCTCGTCGCCCAGACCACGCAGATCCAGGTCGTCCGGCCAGCGGTCAGCAGCTGAACGTCGTGGCTCCTACGGGGCCGTCTCAGGGAACAGCGCGATTGACGCGGTGAAGGTGTGCAGGAAGTTCTGCCCGCCGACCGGGCCGAGTTCCCCGGCGCAGAAGAACCCGGCCACCGGAATCCCGCCCAGCATCTCGGCCAGCAGGCCGGCGTCGTGGTCCGGCTCGGCGAACATCCGCGATCCGCGGCCGTTGCACGTGAACAGCAGGGCCCCGGCCGCGCGGCGGTCGCCGAGGACGGTGCACTCCCGTTCCAGGGTCCGCCTCAGGTCCTCATCGGCCGATCGGGCGTCGCGGACGTGGAACTGCACGGTCTGGCCCACCTCCACCTCCTCTCCCACCGCCAGCGCTCCCGATTCGGGGTCGGCGCCGATGATGCCGCGGATCAGGAAGTCACCCTGGCGCGGCTCGGCCTGGTACTCGTCAATGACGATCCCTACGTGCGCGCCGCCGACCAGCAGTTCCCGCTCCCGGGCCGACAGCCCCGCGGCTAGCTCCCGCAGGCGCTCGAGCGGCGGGCGCCCGCCGAGTTCGAAGATCAGGTTGCCGTCCGCCCGGGTGGTGGTAAAGGGGTGGCCCACCGGGCGGCATCCCTGCGCCACCAGGGGATGGACCTCGGCTCCTGGCAGGTGAGCGCCGACAGCGCCAACAGAGAGCACCCGTCCGTCCAGGAACAGCCGGCTCTGCCGCTGCCCCAGCCCGCCGCTGGCCATCCCGCCCATGACCATCACCCCGGGCACGTGCTGGTTCAGGTGGGCCAGCAGGTCACCGGCCGGAAACGTGAACGGGTCGCAGATCATCAGGTGCATCCCCGCCGCGCCTGTCCCGAACCGGTAGCCCCCGAAGGCGCCGCCCTGTGACGTCCGGACGAAGTCCATGGCGAAGGTCTCGACCGGGCCGAGGTCGGCCGCGAGCCACAGGGAGACCGCGGGCCCGGACTCGACCTCGCGCGCCCCGCCCGCGACACCGTCCGAAACACAGCCGATGAGCGGGAGCGGGCCGGCGTGCTCGGTCACCGCCGCGACGAGGGCCTCGGCCGAGCCGAAGAAATGGGCCGAGGCGAACAGCACCGCGAACGAGGGGGACAAGCCTCCCAGCGACGCCCGGGCCTGCTCAACCGCCCGGCTCGCCGCCTCACCGACGTCCGCGGTGAGGACCAGGGCTCCTGCCGCCTTCACCAGCCCAGGTTACGTCCGCCCAGCCAGGGACCGGGTAGGAGCGACCCGGTCACACCTTGAGGCGGATCGCCCCGGGAATGACCTCGAACGTCGCCGGCGTCGTGCCCAGGATCTCCCCGTCCGCCTCGATCGGCAGGGGCGGGTCGGCCTCGACCCGGACCCGGCTGGCCCGCAGTTCCGCGATGTGACGGTGCGGGAGATGCGTCCCGCGGTACACCTTCGGGAGCGTGGTAAAGGAATCGGACTTGGGCCCCGCCATCACGAGCACCTCGAGCGCGCCGTCGGCGGGTTCGGACTTCGGCGAGATCTGCATGCCGCCGCCGTAGAACCGGCAGTTCGCCACCACGACGTTGAAGGCGCGCCACGCGAGTTCCCGGCCGTCGGCGTCCAGCCGCACGGTCCGGGGCGCGAACCCCGGCAGCGTCAGCCAGAACCCGCAGAAGTACTTGGCGCCGCCCAGGAAAGCCGGGAGCCCCGCTGCCCGGGCCACCACCGCGCCGCCCAGTCCGGCCTCGGCGATGTTCGCGAAGTACCTGGTCACCGCCGTACCCGGCGCCGTGCCTGACGAGAAGGTGACCTTGCCCACGTCGATGGAGCGGACCTGGTCCCCGGCCAGGTGCCGCGCGGCCTGGACGGCGTCCCCGGGCAGGCCGAACGACCGGACGAAGTCGCACCCGGAGCCGGCCGCCACGACCCCGAGCACCGCGTCGCCGGCGATCGGCTGGTCGCCGGCGATCATGCCGTTGAGCACCTCGTGCACGGTCCCGTCGCCTCCGGCCGCGACCAGGTAGCGCTCACCGCGCCCCAGCGCGTCCCGCGCCGCCTCGGTGGCGTGCCCCGGATGCGTCGTCCGCACGATGCGGTAGGCCAGCCCCGCGTCGGTCAGGATGCGCTCGATCTCGACCAGGTGCGCCCCGACCTTCCCCCGCCCGGACCGCGGGTTGGCGATGACCACGAGCGGCCCGAACGGGCTGGCCGCCGTCATGGCCGCAGGACCCAGGGATTCACGTTGTCCACGGCGCGGATCCTAGCCCAACACCCCGGCCGTAGGCCCGGCTGAGGTCCGCGCCGGTGAGCGCGACATTTATGCCGAACGAACGGTGGTTCCACCCCCCGGCCCCTCACCCGCTCCCGGTCGGCTGACGGCCTCGACGCAACGGCCCGGCCGCGAATAGATTTTGCCTATGACGGGTAGGCCTGGCCCCGCCACATACGCGCGTCGGCTCGAGCTTGCCGCCGAGCCGGCCTGCGGCAGACGGCGCACACCGAAGTCCGCTGCACGCAGCGGCCCGGCTGACCCGAGCCCGGCGAATCTGGGTAGTTCCGGCAAAAAGATGGGTAGTTCTCCCGATTCGCCGCGGCTCACGGATCCGTACAACAGATCCGTGACGAATACACCACCCGACCACGGCCCGCTGACCGCAGCCGTCGCCCCCGGTCGTCCCGGGCGTGGAACGGGATGGAACGCCAAAGGTACGTAAGCACACACGGCTGTCGCGACCTGCGCGGCAGCCTCATCGCCTTCCCCGAAGGAGGAACTCGTGGCGCTCCGAGACTCAATGCGTGACTCCGCGGCTCAGTACCTGCAGCCCGGCGAGCCCATCCAGGCGGTGATCGGCGCGCAGACCGCCAGCCAGTGGCTGGCCGGGCTGACCGGCGTCCTGGTCTTCCTGAGCTTCAACCGCTACCGGATCATCGCCGTGACCCCGGCCCGCATCGTGGTCCTGGACGCGGGCAAGACCAGCATAAAGAGGGCCCGCGGGGTGGTGACCGAACTGCCGCGGTCGACGAGGCTGGGCCCGGGCACCGGGCTGTGGCACCGGATCCCGGCGGGCGGGGAGACCCTGCGGGTGCACCGCCGCTTCTTCAAGGACCTCGACGCCGCCGACGCCGCCCTCACCGCGGCCTGATCAGGCCGGGCCGCCATGGCGATCGACGCCTCGGCCGTGCTCGGCTCGCCGCAGCTGGCCGGGGTGAAGGTCACGCAGGCTGCCTGACCAGCGGCTGGCGCTTCGACCGCCCCTAGCGTCCGGCCCGGTCACCTGGCCGGGCCGGTTACTTCAGCGCACGTCGCCGCGATCGCGAAGCACTTTGATGTCATCGCCTATCCGGAAGAAGACGATGATGAACTCCACGCTAATGCGGCAGAGAATCATCGAGAGGAGGATGTACAGCGGGTCTCCGATGATTAGCACCACGAGGCCAACCACCTTGCTCACCGCGAACGCGAAAATGGTATACGCGAGCGCGACCAGGAAGATCAGGATTGTGGCCAGCACATAAGCAAATTTCACGTACCTGACGGTGATGAGCGAGGTGAAGCTGAAGTCGAAGAGCGAGGCCAGGAAGCCCTTTGACTCCGTCGGCCGCGACGCCGTGTGCGAGGTGGCGCCGGTTCGGCCCGCCGCTCCCCAGTCGGCCGTTGGGTCGCTTCGGATTTGCGTCTCGGGAGCGCCGTATTGCGGTTGGGGAGCGCCGTATTGCGGCTGGGCAGCGCCGTAGCCGCTGTTGCCCCAGTCACCGGGCCGACCCTGACCCGGACCCTGACCCTGACCTGATGATCGTTCCGTCATTGCCCCCCCAGGGGAATTAGTGAGGCCGTCATGAGCTGCCATGTGCCATGAGGCGTGACGCTCGAAGACTACGCTCAGACGGGGAGCAGATGTGTAACGGAACGACAACTTCCAATAATAGCTAAATATCCCTATTTGGTCGATATTCGGCATATATGGGGTGTATGGGCGAACTGTCGGCGGTTCTATCCGGCCCGCAACCGCAGCCCCCTGGGCGTAGGCCGGAACCCGGCCGCCCCGAGCGCCTGGGTCAGCGGAGAGTCCTGGCCGTCGGCGCGGTAGCCGACGGCTAGCCCGTCGGCTCGTTCCACGGTCAGCCGGCCAAGCGCGCCGTCGCGGACGGCCGTGGCCAGCGCCGCTGCGCTCGGGCGGAGCAGTTCTGGATCGTCGGTCCAGGTCAGCAGGGTCCGCCCGCCGCGCTCGACGTAGAGCACGAGCGATCCGTCCGCGAGCACGACGAGCGCGCCCGCCTTCCGGCCCGGCCGGTGCGAGGAGGGCGTCTCGCCGGGCCGCTCCGGCCACGGCAGCGCCGCCCCGTACGGCTGAGCCGGGTCGCCCGCGGCCAGCAGTATTAGTCCGGGGGGGCGACCCCCCTGGACCCCCCGATCTTGGGGGGACTGCCCGTCCCCCCAAGCCCCCCTGGCCCCCCTGGCCCCGACAAGCGCCCTCATCCGGTCCACCGCGCCGGGGAGGGCGAACTGCGCCGCGCCGAGGCCTTCGACGAAATAGCCGCGACGGCACTGCCCGGCCTCTTCCATCGCGCGCAGCACCGGGTACACCGCGGCGAAACCGCCGGGCACCCGCTCGGCGGCGACCGCGCCCCTGGTCAGCACGCCGTGCCGCTCCAGCAGCGTCAGCGCCAGCGCGTGCGCGCGCACCGTCTGCCTTCCGTCGCGGCCGTCGTGGCTGATCCGCCCCGCCTCCGCGCTCCGGTCCTCGGGTTCCCGGCCCGGCAGCAGGGACCACCGGCCGCTGACGGTCGGCGGGCCGGTGCGTGTCGGCATCGCGGGCCGGCCGAACCCGTATCGCCGCCCGGCCGGGCCGGGGCGCGGGCGCCGCGGCGCGGGTGCGGGCGCCGCTCGCCGCTGCTGGCCGCCGAGGGTGACCCGGAGCGGGGCCAAGGTGTCATTGGTCAGCAGCCCGGCCCAGACCAGGTCCCAGATCGCCGCCGCCACTTCCCCGTCGTCGGGCGGCGCCGTGCCCGCCGCCTGAGCCCCGGAACCGCCGAGCAGGGCCGCGGTCCGGTCGCTGAGCATGCGGAAGAACATGGCGCCGCCCCCGCCGAGCACCTCGAGCACGGCCGTGTGCACCGGTGTCATGCTCAGCTCGCCCGGGTCAGGCAGCATGAGCGGGGCGCTGTCGGCGGGCGCGAGGACCACCCAGCCGTCGCCGCCGGGCAGCGCTCCCGCCCCGGACCAGACCACCTCGCCCGCCGAGGTCAGCTCGTCCAGCAGGGCGGGGGAGTAGCCGGGTATCCGCGCGGGCAGCACGAGCGTCTCAAGCGCGGACGCCGGGACCGGCGCCCCGGCCAGCCGCTCCACGACTTCGAGGACCGCCCCCGCGTCGGCCCGCCGGCGCGTCCCGCGGCCGCCGGCACTCCCTCCACCAGACCCTGGATCCCCGCCGATGCCGTGCCAGGCGGGCAGGAACCTGGCGAGCACCTCCGGTGGCACCGGCTCCGCCTCCCGGCGCAGCCTGGCCAGGCAGCGGCGGCGCAGCAGCCGCAGCACCTCGGCGTCGCACCACTCGGTGCCGGAGGCCCCGGACAGCTTGGCCGCCGCCTGCCCGGTGGGCAGGAACTCACCCTCGACCACCCGGCCCGCCGCGGCCAGCCGGCGCAGCGTCATCGTCACCACCGCGGTGCCGAGCCCGTACCGGTCGGCCACGCCGGCCGCGCCGAACGGGCCGTGCGTCCGCGCGTACCTGGCCACCAGGTCACCGAGCGGGTCGGCGACCGGCTCGGTGAACGCCTCGGGCACCCCGAGCGGGAGCGGCACCCCGAGCGCGTCGCGAAGCCGGCCTGCGTCCTCGATCGCCGCCCACATCGGCTGCCCCGCGACCCGCACCGTGATGGCCCGGCGAGACGCGGACAATTCCGCCAGCCAGGCGTCCGCGGCGGCGGGATCGGCGCATCGCCGCCCTATCTCTTCTGCCGTCAGCGGTCCGGTAGTGCGCAGCAGGTCGGCCACCGCCTCCACGTCGCGGCCGCGGCGCGCCTCCGACAGGTGCTGCAGGTCGCGCTCGACCTCCGCGATGACGGCCGGATCGAGCAGCTCGCGCAGCCCGTCCTGCCCGAGCAACTCGGCCAGCAGGGCAGTGTCGAGGGACAGGGCCTGCGCGCGCCGTTCGGCCAGCGGCGCGTCACCCTCGTACATGAACGCCCCGACGTAGCGGAACAGCAAGGATTTGCCGAACGGGCTCGGCGTCGCCGTCTCCACCTCGACGATCCGGATCCGGCGGGACGCGATATCGCGGAGCAGCCCGGTCAGCGCCGGGACGTCGAACACGTCCTGCAGGACCTCCCTGACCGTCTCGAGCACGATCGGGAACGCCGGGTACCTGCTGGCGATCTCCAGCAGCTGGGCGGAGCGCTGCCGCTGCTGCCACAACGGGGTGCGGCGCCCCGGCTGCCTGCGGGGCAGCAGCAGGGCCCGGCTCGCGCACTCGCGGAACCGGGACGCGAACAGCGCGCTCGCGCCCACCTCGGCGGTGACCAGATCGCCGATCTCCTCGGGATCGAGCAGCGCGATCCCGGTCGGCGGGGGCTCGTCGGAGTCGGGCACCCGGATGAGGATCCCGTCGTCGGTGTGCAGCGCCTGCACGTCCATCCCGCCGTACCGCTCGCGCAGCCTGGCCGCGATGGCCAGCGCCCACGGCGCGTGCACCCGGTCCCCGTACGGGCTGTGCAGGACGACCCGCCAGTCGCCCAGCTCGTCGCGGAACCGCTCGACAACCAGGGTCCGGTCGTCGGGCACGTAACCGGTGGCCGCGCGCTGGTCGGCGAGGTACCTGAGCAGGTTACGCGCCGCCAGCTCGTCCAGGCCGGCCGCCTCAAGCTTCCGCGCCGCGTCAGCCTCGGTCGCCGCGGCCAGCTCGCGGCAGGCCGCCCCGATCGCCCGGCCGAGCTCGGCGGGCCGGCCGGGGGTATCGCCGTGCCAGAACGGGAGCCTGCCCGGCTGGCCAGGAGCGGGCGTGACGAGCACCCGGTCGGGCGTGATGTCCTCGATCCGCCACGAGCTCGCGCCCAGCACGAACACGTCGCCGACCCGCGATTCGTACACCATCTCCTCGTCGAGTTCCCCGACGCGCCGCGGCTGGCGGCTGGTGTCGGAGGCCAGGAACACCCCGAACAGGCCGCGGTCGGGTATGGTGCCGCCGCTGGTGACGGCGAGTTTCTGCGCGCCCGGCCTGGCCCGGATGATCCCGGCGACGCGGTCCCAGACGATGCGCGGCCGCAGGCCCGCGAATTCCTCGCCCGGGTAGCGCCCGGCCAGCATGTCGAGCACCGCCTCGAGCACCGGCCTGGTCAGCCCGCCGAACGGCGCGGCCTTGCGCACCATCCGTTCCAGCTCGTCCACCGGCCAGTCGTCAAGCGCGGTCATCGCCACGATCTGCTGGGCCAGCACGTCCAGCGGGTTGTGCGGGATCCGCAGCTCCTCGATCTGGCCGTCGCGCATCCGCTCGGCGACCACGGCGGACTGGACCAGGTCGCCCTGGTACTTGGGGAAGATGATGCCGCGGGAGACGTCCCCCACGTTGTGCCCGGCCCGGCCGACCCGCTGCAGGCCGCTGGCCACCGAAGGCGGCGCCTCCACCTGCACCACCAGGTCCACCGCGCCCATGTCGATGCCGAGCTCCAGGCTGGAGGTCGCGACCACCGCGGGCAGCCGGCCGGCCTTGAGCGCCTCCTCGATCTCGGCGCGCTCCTGCCTGGACACCGAGCCGTGGTGCGCGCGGGCCACCTCCGCTGGCGCGCCCGCCGCCGCGCCGGACTGCGCCATGATCTCGGCCGGCACTGCTAGTCCGGGGGGGCGACCCCCCTGGACCCCCCGGTCTTGGGGGGACTCCCCGTCCCCCCAAACCCCCCTGGCCCCCTCGGCTGCTCGCTCCGCCGCCAGCTCGTTGAGCCGCCCGCACAGGCGCTCGGCGAGCCGTCGCGAGTTCGCGAACACGATCGTGGACTTGTGCTGCTCGATGAGGTCGAGCACCCGCTCCTCGACGTGCGGCCAGATCGAGCGCGTGGTGGCCGGGCCGTCGCCGGATCCGTCGTCGCCCCGGCCGGGCGCGGTCTCCAGCTCTGTCATGTCCTCGACCGGGACGACCACCGTCAGCTCGATCCGCTTCGGGCTCGGCGGCTGGACCACCGTCACCGTCCGGGTCCCGCCCAGGAACGCGGCGACCTCCTCCACCGGCCGCACCGTCGCGGAAAGCCCCACTCGCTGCGCGTGATCGGCGTTCCCGCGGAGCGCGTCGAGCCGTTCAAGGGACAGTGCCAGGTGCGCACCCCGCTTGTTTCCAGCGACGGCGTGCACCTCGTCCACGATGACCGTCTCGACCCCGCGCAGGGTCTCCCTGGCCTGCGAGGTGAGCAGCAGGAACAGCGACTCCGGCGTGGTGATGAGGATGTCGGGCGGCCTTGAGACGAGCTTCCTGCGGTCCTCGGCCGCGGTGTCGCCGGTGCGGATCCCCACCCGGATGTCCGGCTCGGCCAGCCCCAGCCGGTGCGCGGCGTGCCCGATCCCGGTCAGCGGGGCCCGCAGGTTCCGCTCGATGTCCACCGCCAGCGCCTTCAGCGGGGAGACATACAGCACCCGGCAGCGCCGCTTCGGGTCCTCGGGCGGCGGCACCGCCGCGAGCTTGTCGATCGCCCACAGGAACGCGGCCAGCGTCTTGCCGGAACCGGTGGGCGCGACCACCAGCGTGTCCTCGCCCTTGCCGATCGCCCGCCACGCCCCCGCCTGCGCGCGTGTCGGCTCGGCGAAGGCGCCCTCAAACCACGCGCGCGTCGCCGGCGAGACCCCTCCAGGGCCTCAGCACCGGTCAGCGGCGACTCTTCTCCCATGCTCTCAATAGTGCCTTGCCCCACCGACATTCTTGACGGGGTGCGGGCGGACCAGGTCGAATGGGTTGCAGAATTGCTTTCTAGTATCCCGTTACGGGTGAGGGGGCTGGCATGGCCGAACGCAGGAGCCCGACGGCGGTCTTGCGGGAAGGTCCCCCGCGCGCTCAGCGACGACCAGGTGCGCGAGATCGAGGATTCCGCCCTTACCGAGGTACTCCACGTCGATATCAACGACGTCATCGATTACGTTCACAAGGACCTGAAGTCGCTACCGGACTTCACCACGCTGTACCGCAAGTACCTCAAGCAGCGGTGGGACGTCTACGACCTCGACTTCAGCCAGGATCAGGTGGACTGGCGGGAGAAGATGACCGAGGAGGAACGGCAGTCGTTCATCGCCGTGGCCTCCGGCTTCCACCACGGCGAGCGGCAGGTGGAGATCGAACTGCCGGTGTTCATGATCGGCGCCAGCGAGGAGGAGAAGCTCCACATCGCCGCGCAGATCGAGGACGAGGCGCGGCACACCGTCTTCTTCGACCGGTTCTACCGGGAGGTCGTGGGGCTCAAGGGCGACGACATCATGGCCGTGCTTGACGCGTCGTTCCCCTGGGTGTCCGAGACGTTCGTCGCGCCGTTCGGGTTGCTGGCCTACCAGGCGGACGAGCTTCGGCTTCACCCGTACGACGAGCGGGCGCGGGTCCGCTACGGCACCAACTACTTCCTGTGGATCGAGGGCGTGCTCGCGCTTTCGGTGATGAAGGTGACGCTCTCCTACGCCCGCTGGCGCGGGTTCCTGCCCGCCTACTACACCGGCTTCACCGCGACCTGCCGCGACGAGTCGCGGCACGTGCAGGGCGGCATGCGCTACCTGCAGGACGCGGTGCGCAGGGACCCGACGATGATCAACGAGATCCACGACACGCTACGGACGATCCTGTCGTTGTCTGGCGTCATCGCCGGCGCATCTACTACGAGCCGCTGGGCTGGACCCACCGACGAGGTGCGAGCGCTGTTCTTCTATCCAGCTACGGCGCAAGCTGAACGACGTCGGCATCGGGCTATCGCCCGACCTTGAGGACCTGCTGCAACGGGTGCAGCCGGTGCTGGCGGGAGGGTCAGCTGCGTGCCGGACTTCTTGAGCCCGTCGTGGGCCGAGTCAGTCACCGGCGCGCTGGCCGCCGGGCCCTCGGCGCAGGCGCAGGCCCGCAAGCTGCAGGAGTACTGGGACTTCAT
>CAWKCG010000024.1:0-105407 GCA_963847965.1 uncultured Actinomycetes bacterium | reverse complement strand
ATGGCAGCGATGGTGACCGGCGTCTTCTCGCGCTTCAGCCGGGCGACGGCGTTGTCAACACGCTGGAGAGCGGCCTGGGCGCTGGTGCGGCGTGCTGCGAGGGCGGCGGCAGTCTGCCGACGGTCACTGCTGCTGGTAGCAGTGCTCACGCGCTCGCTTCTCCCGTCCCGCGGTTGTGGTCGTCGTGGTGCTCACCCTCCTGGGTGCCGGCCATGGTGAGGTCGGAGGCGCGGAACGCGGTGCTCCAGACACGGTGGAAGTAGTCCTGGGGTTTGCGCAGGTCCAGGGCAAGGGCGTCCTCGAGGAGGCCGAGCCCGGCCAGGGCCTTCTCCAGCCCGTCGATCGCGCGGGCGGTGGGCTCGAAGTAGTCGTGCAGGTAGGTAGCGGTGGCGTCGTCGGGGGCGCCCTCGGCGAGAAGCCGCCACTGCTCGCGTTTGCGCTGCCAGTAGATCAGGTCAGCGCCGGACATCACGAACTTGTCGCAGTTGTGGCAGTCTTCTCTGAACTAACCGTTTCGTTACTGTTTGTCCGTTTCTTGATATGGATCTGGAAGCCCGGCGGCATGGGCGACAGCACTGACGACGAGGCTCGCGTTGCGGCGGTCGATGCCGACCAAGGTGTCGTTGAGGCTGACCGGGGTTCCGCCGGCGAGGCTGGAGGCCAGGAGGAGCATGCGCCGTTCCCCTCCGCTGGCCGGCAGGTCGCCGGCGTGCAGGGCGGTGACGGCGGCTTCCCAGTCAGTGCTGGCGAGCAGGGTGGTGCCGTCGCTGATGCTGGTGCCGACAGTGATGAACCTGCTGGTGAAATCCTTGCGGTGCAGCCAGCTGCCGCACTCGATGAGCAGGCGGGCGCCGGCTTCGAGGGGATAGATGCCGCGGGCGCAGGCCTGCAGTGCGTCGCCGAGATGGCGGGGATTCACGGTGGTCACGGGGTTCCTTCCGTGGCTGGCGGCACGAAGCGGCCGGCGATGTCGCGGAATGCGGGCATGCCGAGGTGGACGGACTGTTCCCGGCGTTGCAGGGACGCGTCGATCTGGGCGAGCTTGTCCTCGGTCCCGGCGAGGCTGACCTTGAGTCCCTCGATCTCGCCGAGCCAGCCCTCGCGCTTGGCCTCGGCGATGCGGTCATGCAGGTTGTCCCGGATCTCCTCGAGCCGTCCGCGCTGGTCGGACGATGGCCGCAAGAGCGAGCACCTGACGCAAGCGTGCTCATGGACGCAGGGTGACGCGAATGCGCGGGCGCAGGTGCCCACTGAAACTTTCCGCTTCTCGAAGTGGGCCAAGAAGGCATCCCACTCGGAGTCGGTCGGAGTACGGTATTCCTCACTGGGCCGGGTGGCACGGCGGCGGGCGATGAACGCCCGGTGCGCTTCGATCGCCTCGGCGGGGTAGACGGCCTTGTAGCCGATCGTGGTGTCGATGTTCTTGTGCCCGCAGATGACCTGGGCGATGTGGGGCGGCAGGCCGCTCATGATGGCGTCGGTCACGAAGATTCTTCGAAAATCGTGCGGGGAGAACATGAGCGGGTCGCCGACGGCATCGGTGAGGCCGGTCGCGGCGAGCGCGCTGATGAGCAGGTTGCGGATCGCGTTGGGGGTGTATGCCCGCTTCTCGCTGCCGATGGACCGCTGGAACAGCAGCGGCATGGGCGGGTTCCAGACCCGTTCCTTGACGTCGTAGGAGACGGTCAGCGGGACGGCGCCGCCAGGGCCGCGGACCCGGCTGATAATCGCGGACAAGACATCTGCAAGCTCGGGGCTGACCAGGAGCAATCTCTCCGTATCGGTCTTGCTCGGGGCGATCTGCAGCAGCGGGACAAGCTCGCCGGTCGAGGGCAGCCGGTACTCGGTGATGCTGTGATGGGTGAGTTCCAGGAGCTCCTCGCAGCGAATGCCGGTCAGCCTCAGAACCTCGATGGCGGCGAAGGCCCAGAATGCTTCTTCTTCCTCATAGGACAGGTTGCGGCGCTTGCCGGTCGCGGTGTCCTCGGCCCACACGTGCCTGCCGGTGGCCTTGGGGGCCACGGCCCGGCGGAGCGTTCCGCCGGTGCCCTCGATGACCTGTCCGGGCGGTGTCACGATGGCGGCCTGCAGCCGGGCGGCCGTCCCGCTCTTGCGCTCGGCGGCGGTGCGGGTGAGGACGGGCAGGACGGGCAGCCGCTCGCGGGTCCGCTGGTCCATCCTGGCCTTGCGGCGCCTGCGTTCCTTGGCCCAGCTGACCTCGGTGTCGCTGACCGGGCTCGGGACCGCCCACTGCGCCCAGCGTTCCGGTTCCTCGGTGGCCCACTGGGCGATGTCGAGGTAGAACGCCCGCACCCGCAGCAGTTCGCCCTTGGCGTTCAGCCGCGGCCTCGTGACGATGGTCTTCTGCCCGCCGGGGCCGGTGACGGCGCGCTTAACGGTCTGCAGGTCCTCTTTCCAGGCGCGTGCGACGTCCGGCGGCAGCCGCAGCGTGCTGATGCCCGGGGACAGTGCCTCGATCCTGGCCCAGAACAGTCCGGCGAGGGTCGAGGCGATGGCCTGCATGCTGGCGTAGTCGAGTGCGGGCTGGCGTTCCCTCAGGTAGTCCACGAGCAGGTCGCGGACGGGCTTGCACTGCAGCCGGTAGCGGTCGACGAGTTCCTCGACGGTGAGCTGTCCCTGGGCCATGCCGAACGCGCGGATCGTGGCCGGGGCGTGGCCGGGGAAGATCCCGAGGGCACGGAGGCGGAGGTAGAAGTCGACTTTCTTCTGGCCGCCGCGGGCATGCACCCGCCGCTGGGTGTCGGCCAGCTCCACGCAGTCGCCGACGGTGATGTCGCTGATGACGCCGCCCTTGCAGGCCAGCAGGGTCGCGATCCTGGTCGCCGCGAGCCGGGCGTCCTTCCGGGCCGCGTCAGGCCCGGCCTCGGCCAGTTCGCGCAGCCGGGCGAACCCGGCGGGATCGCGTGTCTCCGCCATGACCAGGGCCAGGTGGTGATTGAGGCGCGTCAGCATCCAGGCCAGGCCGGGGCGGACCACGTCTCCGCAGGCGAGCATCAGCAGTCCGGCCGACAGGTCGCCCGCGTCGCAGGCGGCTTTCTCCCCGTTCTCACAGAACCAGGCCAGGGGCAGCTCTGCCCACGAAGATCCCGGGCATGCCTCCGAGCCGGATGCCTCCCAGCGCTGCTGCCACGTGTCCCCCGGGAGCGATGCCAGCCAGCGGAGGATCCTGGCCGTTCCGCGGCGGCGCGCTGCCCGGGCCGAGCCTCCCTCCGGCGTGAACGGCGGCGAGGTCAGGCGCTGCAGTACGGCTTCCTGGTCCTGGGCAGTTTCCGGCCACCACGGCTGCGGGGGCCGGGGCGGGAACTGCTCCCGCAGCTGGCTGTTGCGCCGGTGCTGCTCCGGGGCCGTCGCCGGCGATTCCCCGGGCTTCCTGCGGGCCATGTGCTTCACCGCGGTCATGACGGCCTCCCGAACAGTACCGACAGCGACTGCGGGTCATAGCCCGGCGCCGGCTGCGGAGGCGTGTCCCGGACACGGGACTGGCGGTCGTGGTGGGCGAGCACGCCCTCGATCACCTCGTCCCGGGTGGGCGTGAGGTAAATTTCCGTCGTGGTCAGGTGAGCGTGGCCCATCACCCATTGCACGTCGCTCAGGCTGAGCTCGCTGTCGCGTGCCATCCTGGACGCTGCAGAATGGCGGAGGTCGTGCAAAGTCCAGTCCGCTCCGAGCGTGGCGCTGGCCCGCTCGAACATCCGGTGCGCGCCGTGATAGCTCAGCGGCCGGTAAGGACGCCGCAGCGTCCACCAGGCCGGCTGCCGCCGGCCGCGGGGAACCCCCGCCCGCAGAAGTTCCTCCTGATAGAGCCGGTGCCACACGAACGCGTCCGCCGACGCGGGAAGCTCCTGCACTGCCCGGGTGCCCTTGCGGACCACGCTGATGAGCTGCTCGCCGGGCTTGAAGTCGCACTGGCGCATGCCCAGCAGCTCCGAGGCCCTCGCCCCGGTGGAGATCCAGAACGCGACCAGCGCCCGGTCCCGGTCTGACGGCAGCGACGCGAACAGCCGGTTGAACCAGCCGTCGGGGATCGCCCGCGGGATCCGTTTGGGCACCGTCGGCCGGTAGCGTCCCGTCCGCTCGGGCCTCCACTCGTCCATCGGGTTGTGATGGGCGTGCGGCCGTCCGCGCCGTCGGGAAGTGTCCAGCGGGAACGGGTTCAGCACCGGGCCGGTCCCGCAGTCACGGTGGAAGTCGTAGAACCGCCGCAGCACCGTCTCGCTATGCGCCACCGTGGACGGCGCATACCCGTCGCCCGACGCGGGCTTGCCGGTCACCGGGTTCGGTGCCCCCGCTGGCCGTGAGGACAGGCGGGCCGCCCGCGGCCGGGACGTCTGCAGCCGCTGCTTGGCCGTCAGCTGGATCCAGCAGCTGAAATCCCTCGCCTCGGCCCGCGACGCCCGGTCCCACCCGACACCAACGGCGTCCAGGAACCGCCACCACCGCAGCAGGTCGACCGAGTACGACCTCAGCGTCGATTCCGACTTCCCCGACGCCAGCAGGTCCCGCAGGAAAACCGACACCGGCTCCACGACCTCGCCGCCGGGGCCGACCACCCGATATGGCTCATGCGCATCGCCCGTGGCCACGAGACGGCCCGCCCGCGACACCACGAGCCGCGCCAGATCGCGTCCCTGTTCCTCATCCGATTCGATCACGCGGACAAATTAGCGCCGATAACCGAAAACACGCCATGAACTGCTGAAACATCGTAGTTAGTTCAGTTAACGGGGCCATGTTCCAGGGGCAGGCACCGCCGTCGACGACGGGCTGGAAGGTGCAGAACCCTCTCTCAGCGGGGGTGCTGCGGCGGGATAGGTCCACCGCCAGGGCCTGGGCCTCGGCTCGTGTGAGCGGGGCGGCGGTCCCGGCGAGAAGTTCACCGGGCTTGGCGGTGCCGGGTCCGGCGACCCAGACGTGCTGCAGCACGTTCTCCAGGTCGGAGTGGGACAAGTGCACGTAGTGTTCCGCCATCCGGTCACTGACCTGACCGAGGTAGCGGCGGATGTGGGTCAGGGTCGCGCCATGGCGCAGCAGGTTGGTGGCCAGGGTGTGCCTGGCCTGGTGCGGGACGTAATGGCCGAGGTCCATGGCGTCGACCCAGGGCCGGAACCGGCTGTAGAACCACTGGTGGGTCAGCGACACCGTCCCGTCATGGCTGCGGTAGGTCGTGGGAAACAGGGCGAGCCCGGCGCGTTGCGCACCGGCCGGCCGGTAGCCGTAGCGGGCGGTGAAGCGGTCCAGGGTCTTGCGCTGACGTTCGGCGAGGACCTCGTAGAGGCGTTCGGGGATGCGGATCGCGGCGTCGTAGTTGCCGACCTTGGTCTGGTCGTGCCAGAACATCGCCAGCCCACCGTAGCGGCCGACGCAATCCCACCGCACCTTGATGACCTCGCCGATCCGGCGGCCGGTGGTGACAGTGGTCTCCCAGATGTCACGGGCCCCGTTGTCGTTGAGGTCATAGGTGGCGGCGAGCTCTGCGAGGTTGGCTTCGGCTGCCAGCGCCTGGGCGACCTCGTCGGGGAAGGGGCGGCGTGCGGTCCTGCCCGTGGTAGCGCCGGCGGTGGGGAGCGCAGTGATGAACTCCCTGTCCAGGCCCAGCTTGTCGGCGACGTTGGTGTCCAACGCGTCACGCAGCAGCTTGCGGATCGCGTTGAACACCACCGATCGGGTGGTCGTGGTCACGATGCCCGCGGCCCCGCCCGGCCGTTTGACCGCCAGCGATTCCTGGCCCTCGCGTTCACGGTGCCGCTGATCGGCGACGAATCGCTGGGCGTGCTCACCTCGCAGGACGGCGGGGTCATGACCTCCGCCCGGCGCCTCGAGCTCCAGGAAGACCCCCAGCTCCAGGGCGGCCCGGCGATAGCCGTCGAACGGGCCGCCCGATCTCGGACAGCGTGGTGATCGCAGCAGATCAGCCAGATAGTCCCAGGTCAGGTCCCGCAGCCAGCGCTGCGGGATACTCGTCAGGTCGAAATGGCTCATGCGATGCGGGAACAGCACCCCGAAGTGTTCGGTCTCCAGGAACCCGGTTTCCTTGGCCTCGGCAGGAGTGAAATAGACGAGTCTGAGCTCGTGCAGGATCTCCTTGGCGATCGCGCCAGTGAACGCCGGGGAGCCGCCGGCCCCGAACTCGAAATCGACCAGCGAGTTCACCTCAAGGGCCCGGCAGGTAGTCACCAGGGCGCGGATCCAGCCAAGATCCCATCGAGACGGCCGAGCCCGCTGGGTGTGCACGAACAAGCCCCATTGGATCTCCGCTCTCACCAGCGGACGCAGCCCGCGCAGGTTGATCTGCCCTGGCCACGGCTGCGCGGAGACCGTCGCGCACCAGCACCGGAACGCCGCCTGGTCGGCGTACTCAAGCGGAACGGGCTTCCCGCACCGCTCATACCGCTGCCACCAGCTCCCCGGCATGGCCGCCCCGCCGGGTGCGCCGTCACGCCGGTAGCGGCTGCCGTGCCAAGCGCACAACCCCAGCGGAGAATCAGCCAGACTCGGGCAGATGACCACACCGCATGGCCCGTAGCCGGGGCAGGGCTGCTCCTCGCTCACCCACAGCGCGAAGTCCGCACCCTCACCCACCTCGTTCCTGTGGAAGGTCCACCTGCTCAGATGCCGTTGGCATAGCCGCAGGTCGCTGTGCGCCGCGGGCCGTCCAGGACAGATCCCGCAGATGACCTCACGCGATCCGACCCGCTCGTCCAAGCCGTGTGCAGCGGTCACGAACGCGGCCATGCCGACGCCGCGCACGCTCTCACCGGCCCACTGCCCCTGATGAATCGAGCACAGGTCCGACCCGCCCGCGCGCGGCCGCTCGCAATCGGCGACCACACAAGCCCACCGGTAGATCGGGTGACCACCCGGAATCGTGATGATGTCAGGCCGGTAGACCGGATCGAAGGACGGCCCCGCGATCAGCGTGGTCAGAATCTCCAGCCGATCCCGGCCGACCCGGCCCGGACGATCGGCCAGCAGCGGCCGCAGGTACTCCTGCCGCCTCAACGCACCTCACCCCAGACCGTGCGTAGCGCCGCGTCGAACGCGCTGTCGTGCACGTCGACGTGCGCGTAGATCTCATCGACCATCGCGGTGGAGGCCCACCCGCCCGCATCGCGGGCGATCAGCAGGTCACCGCCCGAAGCCTCAAGAACAGCACTCGTGAACGAGTGCCGGAACTCGTGCGGTTTCACCTTTCCCAGGCCGGCTCGTTCCCCGGCGCGGCCGAGCATCCGCCGGGCTCCGACCGTCGCCCATGGCTGTCCCTGGTTCTTGCCGCGCAGCTGGACCAACAGCATCCCGTGCCATGCCCGGTCGCGGGGATATTCGCTGGTCAAGTAATCGAAGTAGGTGTGCACCATCGCCGGGCTGACCCGCTTGATCAGCCCGCCGGTCACCGTTCCGTCTTCGACCCGCCACGGATGCTTGGTCTTGGCCTCGGCGCCGTTGGGGTTGCCGGGCCGGTGACAGACATGGACGTGCGGGGTGCGGCACTGCCCGCAGGCCGCCCCGTCCCGCAGATGCAGGTCCACCAGGTGCAGCCCGCAGAGCTCACCGATCCGCAGGCCTCCATCAGCCAGCCAGGTCACCGTGACGGCGTCGCGGGCGCTGTTCACCGTGGCCAGCAGCCGCTCTCGTGCCCCGTCCGGGAGCATCTTGGGATGCCGGCGGTGCGGGCCCCGGGGTGCCAGCGGGTTCGCCGGTATCTCGGTCTTCACATGGCCCAGGAACGAGCGAGACCGATCGGCCCGGGTCGGCAACCTGCTCCGGTCGAGTTTCCCGCCCAGATCACTGTTCACCCCGAGCGCAGCCTGGTGCAGATAGAAGCCCTTCAAGCAGGCAGCTGCCGTGGAGAGCGCGGCCCGGCCGTACGGACGTTTGCCGACCCGCCATGGCTCGCCCAACGGCATCGCGACCTCAGCTCCGACGATCCCCATGTACCGCTCAAGATCCCGCAGCGTCACCGCCCCGAACTCCAGGCACTCCCGCTCCAGCCACCTCAGATGGTCGACGAGCAGATAGGCATAAGTCCGCTGAGTTCCCGACCCCTCGTGCCGACGTAGGAACCGGTCCGCTTCCGGATGCTCCGTCCCCTCCGGCCAGACGATCGTCCACGACCGCCGCCCGTTCCCCCTCGTCAGCTTCTGCACCCTGAGCTGACCGATCACAACTTGCCGAGCCACATATCCTCCGTAGCGATGCCTGCGAACATGACGGACGTTCCGGACCAAGTCGGTAAATGATCACGGAACGTCCCGGAGCGCAAGCCGGACGGACATCAAGAACAGCTGTGGTAGCGGTCGGTAAAGTCGACCAGGACCAGGTCCGCGCGGAGCCGGGCCAGCACGTCGCAGACCGCGTTGGTGATGTCGGCCTGGTTCTGGCGGCTGTGCACGGGCACCCCGGCGAACCGGGCGAACTCCGAGGCGAGCATTTTCGGGGTGGCGGCGGGCGGGACAGTGACGTAGACCACCGGCATCCGCCCGGCCACGACCTGGTGACCCAGCCGGTGCCGCAGCAGCAGCTCGTGGTTGCGGCCGAGCTGGGTGACCGCGGTTGTCTTGCCGGTCCCCGCCGCGCCGGTCACGATCAGGCCGCGGCGGGCGCTGATCTGGTGCCGGTTCAGCAGGACGAGCCGCCGCCCGGTGGCATATACCTGCTTGATGGTGGGCGTGGCGACCACGATCAGCCGGGAGTGGTAGTCCGCCCGGGCGTGATCGTAGGCCATGTGATCCGCGTCGCCGAGCAGGTCCAGGTCGCTGCCGGACAGCAGCTTGGGCTGGGCGGGTTCGGCATCCACGAACCGCTGCCAGCCTTCCCGGGTGGTCAGCGGGAAATGCTCGGCATCCCCGGTCACCACAGGCCCTTTTCCTGGGCCAGCGGGTCGAAGACCCCGAACGGCTCGACGTCGGCGTCACCGGCCAGGTCCTGGCCCGCGGCGGGATCTGGCGTGCCGTCCTCGCCCCTGCCCCGCAGTTCCGGGAGCTGGCTGGAGGCGGCTGCCGCGCTGGTGCGGGCGATCACCCGGTCGGGCGGCCCGTGCTTGGCGCGGTGCAGCAGGCCGGCCAGGACACGCGCGACGGCGGTCTGGTCGGTGTCATCGCCGCCGCGGCCGGCCAGGACCTGCCGGGCATACCGCCAGGTGAAGTCGGCGAACGGGGCGGCTACCATCGGCAGCTGGGTCCACGGCACCGTGATCCAGCCGCCGCCGGCCTGGTCGCGGACCCAGATGCGGGACAGGTCGTAGGGGTCGTAGTGCACTTCCCACCGGCCGCGCATCGCTGCCACCGGTGACGGTTTGCGCCGGTAGGGACCCAGTTCCGGGCAGTCGTAGGTGCGGTGGCCGATCAGGATGCCGTAGTCGTTGATGGCCCGCCAGCACGCCGGCAGCAGCTCGATGTAGTCCTCGCCGGCCAGCGGGACCGGCAGGTAGCCGGCCCGTGCCACCTGCACGGCGTATGCCTCGTTCGGGGTGAGCTCCCGGCCGGGCAGGTACGGGCTGCGCAGTCCCTCGTGCGGCCGGTTCTGCCAGCGGAGTTTACCGACCGCCGCACCGTCAGCACCTATCCTGACCTGCGATTACTCATAGGATACATGTCCGCGACGGAGAGCGTCAGGAAGTTGCCGTCTTTCTTTTCGGCGTGTCGCATGGAGCTCCGCTCGCCGGTGCGGCCGAGCCGTGAACCAGTGGCGTCGTTCGGGCATGCTTCTGCCTGCCTGGCCGCCGCGGGCGCGGCGGCCAGGCAGGGCGGGGTCAGAAGTAGCCGACGGAGTTACGGGACTTGTGCGGTGTCGTGGTCGGCTTGCCGACTCGCGGGTCGCCGAGCTTCAGCCTGCCGTCGATCGCGTACCGGCCCGGCTCCCTGGTCTTGGCGACCCCGAGGACATCGGCGACGGCTAGGACGATGCCGTCGAGGTTGACGACCTTGACCTCGTCCTGCGCCAGCGCGCGGTCGACCTTGAGGACCCAGACGCCGCGGCCGGCGGTCCAGGCCTCCTGCTCGGTCATGCCGGGCAGGTACCCGATGTGGTCGCGGCCGAGCGCGTCTGTTGACGGGTCCACCTCGCGGTACCGGCCAAGCTGGATCTGCAGCAAGGGCTACCTCCTAACTAGTTAACTTGCTGCAATGTTATGCCCCGGCACTTAAGCTTGTCAACAAGTTAGCTTGTTAACAAGCTTGATGGTCGACCGTGGCGAGTGCCAGGCCCAGGTCGGACCATCGCCAGCGGCTGGACGGCCATGGGGCTTGATGGGGCGCATTGCGTGACCTACTCCATGCCTGGCGGGCTGGCGAGTTCGGCTTCTAGCTGCGCGATCCGGCGGTCGGCGAACCGGTTGCTGGAGCGGGCGGCCTGCAGTTTCTCTTCCAAGGTGCGGTTGTCGGCGGTGAGCTGGCGGACGCGCTGCTTGAGGGTGGTGTTCTCGGTGGTGATCCGGGCGATGGCTTCCTTGGTCCACTCGGATTCCAGGTCGCGGACCTGGCCGAGGAGCTCGCCGATGCGGGCGCGCTGGGCGAGGATCTCGGCGTGGGCGGCCTTGAGGGCGTCCTCTGCGTTCAGTGCCCGTTCCCGCCAGTTCGCCTGCTGCTCGTCGTCCTCGGCGGCGAGCATCTGGACACGGCGCTCCCCGGCCTCGGCAAGTGCTGCCGCGACTGAGGCCGCCTTCGGCGTGCGCGTGCACCCCCGCTCGGTCGAGAAAGCGCTGGCCCGCCGCCGGGAGCGCCGCTCCAAAAGCCGCTGACCTGCCCGCCCGCGAGATGCGGAAGGAGGAGCACCCGTCCCTGTCCCTGCGACCTTCACCTGGCCACGCGGCTGCTGAACCGGGCGCCCGCCCGGATGCCGGCCAGGACAGTGCCCCCGGCGGCGGGCTGGACGCCCGCTACGAGCAGCTCCGCCATGCCGCCCTGCACGCGCGCGGCGAGGCGTTCCCGCTCGGGCTCGGCGTGCTGACCCGCAGCGGTGTCACCGCCTGGCAGCGTGCCCTGGCCAGCCTGGCCGTCCCGCAGCCGGCCCCGCCCACGCGGCCCGGCGCCGCCCCGGCCCAGGCGGCCGGGCTGCCGGCACCGGTAGCCGCCGAGCTCATCAGCGCGCTGGCCGCCGTCGCGCTCGCCGGAACCGTCACCGGCCCGGCCCCGTAACCACTCCTACCTGAAGGAGACCCCGATGCTCCCCGACGCCGCTGCGTCGAAGGTGACCGCCGCCCACCTCGCCAGAACGGCTTACTTGTACGTCCGCCAGTCCAGCCTCAAGCAGGTCATCCACAACACCGAATCCGCCATCCGCCAGTACGACCTGCGCGGCAAGGCGATCAGCCTCGGCTGGGACGCCAGCCAGATCACCGTGATCGACATCGACCAGGGCCACTCCGGCGCCAGCGCCGCGGACCGGGAAGGATTCCAGCAGCTGGTCGCCGAGGTGTCGCTGGGCCGGGCCGGGATCGTGCTCGGCCTGGAATGCTCCCGGCTGGCCCGCAACAACGCCGACTGGCACCAGCTCCTGGAAATCTGCGCCATGACCGGCACCTTGATCTGCGACGAAGACGGCCTCTACGACCCGCGCACCTTTAACGACAGACTGGTCCTGGGCATGAAAGGGCAGATCAGCGAGTATGAGCTGCATTTCCTCCGGGCCCGGCTGCGCGGCGGGCAGCTATCCAGGGCCCGCCGCGGCGAGCTGATCATGCCGCTGCCGGTCGGCCTGGTCTACGACGCCGCCGGGCACGTCATCCTCGACCCTGACACCGCCATCGCCGGCGCGGTCCGGCACCTGTTCACCACGTTCGAGGCCACCGGGTCGGCCACCGCGTGCGTCAAGGCGTTCCGCGCGGCCGGGCTGTCCTTCCCCTGGCGGCATAAGAAAGGACCCCGCAAGGGCGAGGTCGACTGGCAGCCGCTGCGCCACCACACGGTGCTGCGGGTGCTGCACAACCCCCGCTACGCCGGCGCGTTCACCTACGGCCGGAGCCGCGAGCAGGTCCTGCCCGGCGGGAAACGAGCCAGCATCACGCTGCCCCGCGACCAGTGGACCTCCTTCATCCCCGGCGCTCACCCCGGTTACATCACCCTGGACCAGTGGGAGGCCAACATCGCCAAGCTGGCCGCCAACGCCGCCGCGCACGGCCGCGACCGCGCCGCCGGTCCGCCCCGCGAAGGCGCCGCCCTGCTGCAGGGCATCATCATCTGCGGCCGCTGCGGGCACCGGATGACCGTCCGCTACCACGCCCGCGGCAGCAGGCAGGTGCCCACCTATGCCTGCCAGCGTGACGGCATCGACAACGCCCGCCCGGCCTGCGCCATCATCCCCGGCCACACCCTCGACGAGCACGCCGGCCAGCTGCTGATCGACACGCTCACGCCGCTGGCGGTCGAGGCCGCCCTCCAGGTCTCCGCCGAACTCCAGCAGCGAGCCGCCGACGCCGACGCGCTGCGCGCCGCGCACGTGGAGCGCGCCCGCTACCACGCCGACCTGGCCCGGCGCCGCTACCTGGCCGTCGACCCCGCCAACCGGCTCGTCGCCGGCACCCTCGAAGCCGACTGGAACACCGCGCTGCGCACCCTGGCCGACGCCCAGGCCGCCTACGACAAAGCCCGCGAGGAGCACGACGGGCAGCTCACCGACGCCCAGAAAGCCCGGATCAGCCAGCTGGTCACCGACCTGCCCGGCATCTGGCACGATCCCGCCACCCCGATGCGCGAGCGCAAGCGCATCACCCGGCTGCTGCTCACCGACGTCACCGTGACCCGCACCAGCGACACCATCACCGCGCACGTCCGCCTGGCCGGCGGCCAGACCCGCACCCTCACCCTGCCCGTGCCCGAGCCAGCCTGGAAACTCCGGCAGACCAAAGCCAGCACCATCGCCGAGATCGACAAGCTGCTCGACCACCACACCTGCGCCGAGATCGCCGGCATCCTGCGCAGCCGCGGCCTGGCCAACGGCGAAGGACGCCAGTTCACCCCGGCCATGGTGCACCGGGTCATACGCACCTACCAGCTACGCAGCCGCCGCCAGCGGCTGCTCGATGCCGGCCTGTTCCCGCTCAGCCAGATGGCCGGACAGCTCGGCGTGTCCACCGCAACCGTCAAAGACTGGCACCACGCCGGAATTGTCAGCGGGCAGCGGTATAACGACAAAGGCGAAGTCCTCTACTGCCCGCCCGACCCCGCCAACCCGCCCAACCGCCCCAAGATCGGCCGTCCCTCAACAACCACTGACCAGCCCGAACGCTAACTCCACGCGAACCGTCCCGAAGAGGTGCAGTATGCAGCCCGAGGTTTGTCGGTCGGGGTCCGCGGGTGAGCCGGCTGGACGGTGATGCCCAGCATCCGGCACGCGGACCGGAAGTTGTGGGAGATGAACGCCTTCCCGTGATCGCACACGATCGTCTCCGGCACGATGACCGGGCGGGCCGCGGCGTGCGCCAGCCGCTGGTCCAGCTCCAGCAGCCGACGGTAGGGGAGCACCGAGCGGGCCATGGTCAGCGCGTCAGCCCAGCCGGGCCGCATCGGCTCCGGGGTCACGGTCCGCGCCAGCAGCAGCGCGGCGTCCACCGACTTGGTGGTCGGCCGCAGCACCGCCGCGGTGACCGTGCGGGTGGCCAGGTCGACCATGCCGGTCAGCTCGGCCCGGCCGGCCACCCCGTCATCCAGCAGCACCATGACGTCGAACGGGGTGGAGTCGATCTCCACCACCTCGCCCGGGCGGCTCGCGGTGACCTGGCTGAACGGGCGCCCGGGGCGGTTGGCTAGCGACTGCCGGGTCCGGGCCGACCCGGTGGTGTGCAGGCCCGCGGTGACCCGCTCGAACAGCCGGTAGAACGTGGCCCTGGCCGGCATCGGGACCGCGCTGGGCCCGTACTGCCCGGCCAGGATCTGCCCGGTCCGCCACAGGTAGAAGCTCACCGTCCGGGTCGACCCGGCCGCCTGCTCGCTGATCGCCTGCGCCAGCGCCTGCACGACCCGCTCGTCAGTGCGGCCCCGGGCGGGCCTGGCCCGGTCCGCCCGCCAGTCCACCAGCCCGGCCACGCCGCGGGCCTGATACCGCTGCCTCTTGCGTTTGACGGTCCGGGCCGTGACCTTCTCACCCGACGTGGCCAGCTCGGCCGCCTTGGCCTGCTCGCGCTGCGCCAGCGAATACGCGGCAGGATCGTAGCCGGGCCGGGGCGCCGTCCCCGCCGGCGCATCCGGCACAGCCCCGGTGAGCACCTCGACGATATGCCGCTCCCACCGCCGCGCCTCCCCGGCCGCGTCCCCGGGGACCCCGCCCAGCGCGGCAGCCGACAGCGGCGGCCGCATCGGGCCCGCCCCGCCGATGATCTCGAAACCCTCGCCGGCCAGCAGGTGAGCCAGCTGCACCACGCTGGCCTGGCCGTCCTGGCCGGCCAGCCGCACCAGCGTGCCGGACAGCCCGACCACGGTCCAGGCCGCCCCGCCGAACCGCACCCGGGCACCTATCTGCAGGACACCACCACGCGGCGCGGTCACCGGTCCGTGCCTTCCTGCCCCGCGCTGACCATGCTGCCAGGACCGAGCAGGCCCGCCGTCACATCGGCGGACAGCACCCGCGTCCACAGCAGGTGATACAGCACCGGCAGAACCCCCAGCGGATCGCCAGCCTCGCGGGCCCCGGCCATCAGCGGCTTCGGCTCCGCGAACACCCCGGCCAGCAGCCCGGCCACCTCGCCCCGGTAACACCGCCGGTGCCGGTAACCGGCCAGCCACCGCACGTTCGCCGCCAGCACCGCGCCGGGCCCGGCCGTCCGCCGGAACACCCAGCCGACCTCCCGGCAGGCACGCTCCGTCGCGGCGAACGCCTCCGCATCCCGCGGCCCGATCCGGTCATCCGGGCGGACGTCGATCACCACCCCTGTGCCATCGGCCAGCCGGGCGAAATAATCCGGGACGTGCCGCCGCCGTTCACCACCCTGCGCCCAGACCAGCCAGAACGGCTGGGAGGAAAACGTGCGAACCTCCGGGTCGAAGTCGAGCATCATCGCCACGTCACGCTCCAGCCACGACTCGAACCCGACATGGGCATCCATCGTGGCCGCGTAATACAGGCCGGGAAAGCTCACCTGCCCGCGGAACGACGGAAAGGATCGCACCGGGGCCACCCGCTCGAACGGCGTGCCCCACAACTCACCAAGCGGCCCCCGGCAGCAGCCGCCAGCGCCGCCGCCGGTGAACTCCACCTCGAAGACGGGAACCACTGGACACGTCACAGCCGACAACCCGGCCATAACCTGTCACCTTATGACGATCAGGTCGAAACCCGGCGTCACGACACGCCGAACCAGACCACATTCACTGAGACAACCAAGCCGCCCGGGCCAGATTCAATGAGACGCCGGGACCGCGCGCCGGCCCACACGACCAGATTTAACGAGACACGCAGCCGTACCAGCCCAGATTCGGCGAGACAGGAACCAGATTCGGCGAGACAGGACAAGACAGTACAGCGACCCGAACCGGGTCTCGGGCCGAGGTTGGCGGAGGCCACTTGGCCCCCGGAATGGCCCCCGAGGACTATTCGATAAGTTCGAATTAATTCCTTGACCTGGAGCCCCGTTACGGAATCGAACCGTAGACCTTCTCCTTACCATGGAGACGCTCTGCCGACTGAGCTAACGGGGCGAGTCTTCAGTTGTCTGACCTGGGGTTTTGCGATTACCCGCGGGACGCCCTGGCCGCTCGGGCGGTGCACAGCGCTCGCGCTGAACCCCTGACCCGGCCAGTGCCCCCTGACCAGCAACAGCACCAGCGGGACAGAGCATAGCGCACCTCGCTGCTAAACGCCGCTCGCCGTAGGCATCTGGCGCCATGCACTCAGCACGCGGGCCCGGGACCTTGCCTTCCTGGCCGTGGCCGCAGGCCGGGCGGAAGCCCTTTGATAACCGCGCCGAACCGCCGTCAGGTGCGACGCTCCGGTCACCCCGGCATGTCGGCCGGTGCGGTGGTGAACTGGATGTCCTGGACAGCCGCTGACGGGTGGGGCGACAAGGGTCGGCTGCTGCCGACGCGGAATCGCCGGATGATCGTGGAGGCCGTGTCTGGCTGCTCCTTTACTGTGCTGGCTGGGGGTGTCAGCCTAGACGGGTGGGGCCGAGGATCAGGTACTGCAGCACGCCCGCGGGCCGCGTTGCGTACTCGGCATCGGGCGCTGGCCCGGCGCTGTTGTTCGACTCGGGCTGGGTCAGCCATCTGCGAGGGCAGCTGGAGCTGGGTTCGTTCGGCACTTTGGTGGAGCGTCTGGCCGAGCGGTTCACGGTGATCCGCTATGACAAGCCCGGGTGCGGGCTGTCGGACCGGGAGGGGATAGATCTGTCGTTCGACGGGCAGGTGTCCGCGGCGCTGGCGGTGGCCGATGCGGTTGGTGCCGGCCGGTTCCACCTGTTCGGGGCTTCGCAGGGCGGCCAGCTCGCGGCCGCGATCGCGGCGCGGTGCCCGGAGCGGGTTGAGACGCTGGTGGTGTACGGGATGTGCGCCAGCGGCCAGGATCTGGCGCCCGCCCAAGTGCGGGAGTCAGTGGTGGCGCTGATACGGGCCCATTGGGGCATGGGGTTGAAGGCGCTGGCCGGGGCCTTCATCACCGATCCCACCGCCGAGGAACTGGAGGCGTTCACCCGGTGGCAGCGGGCAGGCGCGTCGGCCGCGGTGGCCGCCCGGCTGCTGGAGGTCTATTACGACACCGACATCAGGGTGCTGCTCTCGGCGGTCCGAGCGCGCACGGCGGTCCTGCATCGTGAGGGGGACAAGGGCACCAGGTTCGAGCTGGGGCGCGAGGTGGCCGCGTTGATCCCTGGGGCGACGCTGATCCCGCTGCCGGGTTCGAGCCACCTGTTCTACTACGGCGACTGGCTGGCGGTCCTCGACGCGGTGCTGGGCTTCTTGTGTGAGGATACGGGCCTGGGGCCACGGCTGACCGACCGTGAGCTAGAGGTGGCCGGGTTGGTCGCCGACGGGCTGACCAGCCAGGCCATCGCCAGGCGGCTGTCGGTCGCGCCGCGGACAGCCGAGGCGCACGTAGAGAACATCCGGCGCAAATTGCAGGTGCACTCGCGTGCGCAGATCGCCGCGTGGGTCACCGCGCACCGGCTGCGCCCCTGAGCGGCTCGGTATTTCCACCGACGTCACGCACCGCGGCGAGCGCCGCGGCGAGGCCAGACAGCGGATTTGCCGGCCGTTTTCCCGATAGCTGCGCCGGTCACGGCGCCTATAGCGTCAAGGCATGTCACACGTAAGCGAGCCGGTTGAGCTGCCCCAAGCCGAGCCGGCAGACCGCACGAATGCATCCGTCAGGGTCGGTATGTTGGTGCCGTCCGGGCTGCTCGACCAGGGCCCGGAGACGGCCGGCGCGTTCCTCGCGCGGGCCGAACAGGCGGGCATCGACCACATCTGCTGCGGCGATCATGTCAGCTTCTTTGGCGGCCTGGGGTTCGACGGGCTGGTGCAGGCTACCGCGTTGGCGATGCTGCACCCCACGCTGCCCGTCTACACCGGCGTGTACCTGCTGCCGCTGCGCCACCCGGTGCTGGTGGCCCGCCAGCTGGCCGACATCGCCCGGCTCGCCCCCGGGCGGCTGATCTTCGGTGTCGGGATCGGCGGTGAGGACCGCCACGAGGTCTCCAGCTGCGGGGTCGACCCGGCGACCCGCGGACGGCGGATGGATGAAAGCCTGGCCGTCGTGCGCCAGCTGCTGACCGGCAAGCCGGTCACCTTCCACGGCGCGTTCTTCGACGTTGACGAAACGGTCATCGCGCCCGTCCCGGCCGGGGAAATCCCTATCATCGTCGGCGGCCGCTCTGACGCGGCGATCAGGCGCGCAGGCCGGCTCGGTGATGGCTGGCTGGGCATCTGGAACTCCCCCGGCCGGTTTGCCGCCGCGGTCGAGATGGCCGCTGAGGAAGCCGCCCGGGCCGCCCGGCCCGGGCCGGCCGCGCCGACACGCGATGCAGGTGTGGTGCGGGCTGGCCGACTCCCGGCAGGCCGCCCGGGCCTGCCTCGCGCCGGCGATGGAGGCCTTCTACCAGCTCCCGTTCGAGCGCTTCGAACGCTACTGCCCCTACGGCACGGCCGAGGACGTGGCCGGGTTCCTCGCGCCCTACGCCGCCGTGGGCTGCGCCGAGTTCAACCTCATTCCGCAATCACCTGACCCCGGCCAGGCCATCGCCGGTACGGCTGCGGTGAAACGACTCCTGGCCACGCGATGAGCGACTCGCTGGTGATCCCCTCCCGGTTCTGCGGCCCCCCGGGCAGCGGCAACGGCGGCTATGTCTGCGGGCGCATCTCCGCCTACCTCGACGGCCCGGTGACCGTCACACTGCGCCGGCCCCCGCCGCTGGCCACGTCCATGACCGTCGAACGGGACGGCACGGGCTCGATCCGCGTCTTGGCGGGCAGCATGCTGATCGCCGAGGCAGCACCCTCACCAGACAGCCCGGCTCTGCAGATCCCGGCCCCGGTCTCAACGGCCCAGGCGCGCGCGGTGGCCGGCCTCGGCCGCTACTACGCCGATCCGTTCTACCCGACCTGCTTCGTCTGCGGGACCAGCCGACGGCCAGGCGACGGGCTGCGGATCTTCCCCGGGCCGGTGGCAGGCCGGCCATTGTGGGCCGCGCCGTGGACACCGGACCCCTCGGTCGTGAACGGCAGCGGGAAGGTGCGGCCGGAGGTGGTCTGGGCCGCGCTCGATTGTCCCAGCGGGATCGCCGCGGCCGAGGCCGTCGGCCTGCCCTCGGACTCCGCGATCCTGCTCGGCCGGATGACGGCCAGCCTGGCGGCGCTTCCCGCGGCCGGCGACCAGTGCCGGGTGATCGCCTGGCCGGACAGGTGTGATGGCCGCAAGCTCACCGCCTCCTCTGCGCTGCTCGGCCCCGGCGGCCACGTGCTCGCCGCCGCCCGCGCGGTGTGGCTGACCGTGCCGCGTCCGGTCCCGCCGCCCGCCGTACCGGATCACCCGGCTGTTCCCGCGCGCACACCGCCGGGTCGCGGACCAACGGGTAGCCACCGCACAACAGCAACGACTGCGCAGAACATGCCGTGACCACGACTCCAAAAAGTCGGCTGCCGTGGGCCCGGATGAGCTGATGAGCCTCGTGTTTCGGCGGTGGACGAGGTGGGAGCCCTTCAAACATCGCGGTCGTGAGGGGCGACAATCTCGGCCTGTACCGGGCCCTGAGTGACGGCGTACCTAGAAACGCACCAGAGATTTGATATGACTTGCGTCACATTACCAAGATCATTTGAAGAGCTATTTTAAGCGTCTAATTCGCTGCACAGCGCTCAAGTCTCATCTGCGTACCCGCAGGTCAGTACACCGTTTCGAGCAGGATTCTTACCATGGAGACGCTCTGCCGACTGAGCTAACGGGGCTGGTTTTAAGTTGTGTGACCTAGGGTTCTGCATCTGCTGCCGCCTGCCCGAGGTCATAGCGCCGCTGGTGCAGCATCTAGCCGAGCGGTGTCGCCGAGACTGCGGACGCGCGCGCCAGCGAAGGAGAGCTTAGCGTACTTCTGCCGCAGTCGCGCGTTCACCCAAAGGCGAGCGGTTATGCGACCATGTTGGCGTCCCTGGGCAGTCCGGGCGGTACGGGGCGGAGCGGCAGCGCGAGTCCGAGCGCTAGTGTCAGCTCGATGGAGCAACCGGAACTGTGCGCGAGCCTCCAGCGGTTGCAGGTGAGCATTACTCACCGGCACAGGCACCTACGCCTTGCACGTCTCGGCCGAGAACGCGTCGTGTCTGTCGGGCTCAACGCGCAGCCAATGTGTCAGAAGCGCCGCTCGAGAAGGCCACCCGGCTGACGCGGATTCCACGGGATGTCATGATTGGTGATGGTCGCCAACTGCCATCGCATCACAGCCATCACGCATCAACCTGTGCATCATAGCTAGCGGAGATCGATCGCAACCTCAGATAAACTTCATTAGCAACACATATTAAAAATAGATTTTTCGCAGAAGATACCTCGAGCTTTCATTCAGAGAAGATGCAGATTCAGGGTCCAGGCTCCGTTCTTGGGACCGAAATCTGGCCCTGGCCAGCGTCTCTGGTCTCCCGCGCCGCACCCAACCGACGATTGCGATTTGATCACGCGGCATTACGCGAAGCGGTTCCCGCTGTCATGGTCTGTCGTAAAGTGTCCGTTCTTTGCCTAACATGGGCAAATCCAGTTGGCACGCAGGGACCAACCGAAAGGGGGCGTGCAATGATCTCACGGAAGACCAAGAAGCTGGCGGTGGCCAGGAAGCGGCTACAGCCGCTGACGCAGGCTGAGCTGACCGAGGTAGCCGGTGGGTGGTTCTTCCCGCACCACCACCGTCACCACCACCATCATCACCACCACCGTCACCACAGATTCCCGTTCCCGTTCTAAGACAGCTAGAGGTCGGAGGGCCGAGCAGCAAGCTCGGTCCTCCGGCTTCTTCGCGTGGGCCTCGCGGCCTTTCCGGCGACAGGCCGATCATAGGGTAAAACTAGTCTGCCGCGACCGAACCGCATCGCGTCCGGGCGGCAGCCGGGCGCCGCGGGGGTTAGCTGATGACCGATCCTGCACTGATCTTTCGCGAGGAGGCGCTGCGCAGCCGGGAGGCAGGGCCGCCTCCGGCCCGAACTCCGCAGCGGACCCCGCCGTGGATCGCCTGGGCGTACTGGGTGCTGCTGGCCCTGGTGGTAGCCGGCCTGGCGGCAGGCGCACTGATCCCGGTCGGGGAGATGGCCCGGGGTCCCGCCGTGATTCGCGGGGGGGTCGTGGAGGCGGTGGTGCCGGCGGCCTTCGCCTCTGACCTGCACCCGGGCATGCGGTTCACGCTGACGTTGCCGGGCCGCGGCCCGGTGATCGTCACGCTCACGGCCACGGGGCCCGAGGTGGCGGACGCGGCAGCGGCGAGCAGATACCTGCGGACGCCGGTCACCGGGGCCGGTCCGGCTCCGGGAGCGCTGCTGGTGGTACGGGCGGCCGCGCCGCAGCGCGCAGCAGAAGGGGCGACGGGGACCATATCGGTTCAGGTGGGCTCGCGGCCGCTGATCGTCACGCTCGTGACCAGCCTGGCCTCGGGAGCCGCCGATGGGTAGGCCGACGGACAGAGCCGACGGACAGAGCCGATAGACGCCGATAGACGCCGATAGACAGAGCCGATAGACAGAGCCGATAGACAGAGCCGATGAGTAGGACCGTTCCTTACGTGCCGCAGCTCGGGCTGGCCGACTGCGCGGCCGCGTGCGTGGGCATGACCCTGGCCTATCACGGACGGCACGTCCCGCTGGAGGAACTGCGGGAGGCGACCGGCACCGGGCGGGACGGCACGGATGCGGGCGGGATCCTCGCGGCCGCCGAACGCTACGGCCTTACCGCCCAGGCCGTCAAGGCCGACGTCGACGACCTCGCCTGCCTGCCACGGGGTTCGGTCCTGCACTGGGACTTCAACCACTTCGTCGTGCTCGAGAAGGTGACCAGGAAGGGCGTCGCGGTGGTGGACCCGGCCCTGGGGCGCCGGACCGTTCCGGCGGCCGCGTTCGGCAAGTCCTATACCGGGGTGGCGATCATCCTGGAACCCGGTGCCGATTTCACCCGCGGCGGGCAGGCGAGCGCTAGCCCCTACCGCTACCTGCGGCCGATCCTCGCGCAGGGCGCGCTGGCCCGCCGGGCCGTCATCCTGTCGGCCCTGGCGCAGCTGCTTGCGCTGGCCATCCCGCTGTTCATCGCGGTCGTCGTCGCCCGCATCGTGCCGTTCGGCGACCGGCACCTGCTGGTGATCCTGGCGATAGCGATGGCCGCGGTGGTGGCCTACTACTTCCTGGCCTCCCTGGTCCGCGCCCGCGTCCTGCTGTACCTGCGCACGCACCTGGACCGGGAGATCACGACCAGGTTCGTCCGTCACCTGACCGACCTGCCCTACGCGTTCTTCCTCCGCAGGTCCGCTGGTGACCTGATGATGCGGCTGCAGAGCAACGCCACCGTCAGGGAGATCCTCACCGCGGGATCCCTGTCGGCGATCCTGGACGGCGGCATGGCCAGCCTCTACCTCATCCTGCTGCTGGTGATCAGCCCGGTGCTGGGCGCCCTGGTCCTCGGGCTCGGCGCGGCGCAGGTCACCGTGACGGTCGTCGCCCGCCGCAGGAACCAGCGCCTGATGAAGGAGAGCCTGGAAGCCCAGGCGCGCTCGGAGAGCTACGCCTACCAGCTGCTGGCCGGGATCGAGGACCTGAAGGCGGCCGGGACCGAGGACCGCGCGGTCGAGCAGTGGTCGGGCCTGTTCGCCAGGGAGATCGAGGTCGCGCTGGGCCGGGGACGGCTCAGCGCGCTGGTCGAATCGGCCACGGCGGCCCTCCAGCTGGCCTCGCCGCTGGCCCTGCTCGCCGTGGGTGCGCTGCTGGTACTTCAGGGCCAGCTCAGCCTGGGCGCCATGCTCGGCCTGACCATACTCGGGGCCGGCTTCCTCGAGCCGCTCGCCCTGCTGGTCACCACCGGGCTCGAGCTTCAGCTCCTCGGCAGCTACATGGCCAGGATAAACGACGTGCTCGATACTCCGGCCGAACAGCAGGGGCGCGACGTCCGGCCCGCCGACCTGCTCAGCGGCCACATCCAGGCCGACAGCGTGTCGTTCCGGTACAGCCCACTGGCCCCGCTGGCCGTGGACGGCGTCTCGGCCGAGATCCGCCCGGGCCAGCTCGTGGCGATCGTGGGCCGCTCGGGATCGGGCAAGTCGACGCTGGCCCGGCTGCTACTGGGCCTGTACGAGCCCGAGGCCGGATCGGTCCGCTACGACGGGACCGATCTGCGCGAGTTCGAGGTCCGCTCGGTGCGCCGGCAGCTGGGGGTCGTGACCCAAGGATCGTATGTCTTCGGGACTTCCGTCCGGGACAACATCGCGCTGAGCGCCCCCGGCCTCGCGCAGGACGACGTGGTCCGCGCCGCCCGGCTGGCCTGCATCGACCAGGACATCGACGCTATGACCATGGGGTATGAGACCGTCCTCGTAGAAGGCGGCGCCTCGCTCTCGGGAGGGCAGCGCCAGCGGCTCGTCCTGGCCCGGGCCCTGGCTCACCGGCCGTCCATACTCCTCCTCGACGAGGCCACCAGCGCCCTGGACGCCGTGACCGAGGCAGAGGTCTACCGGAACCTGGCCTCCCTCGGCAGCACCTGCATCGTGATCGCCCACCGGCTGAGCACGGTCAGCCGGGCCGACACGATCGTCGTCATGGACGGCGGCCGCGTGATCGAGTACGGAACCCACGGCGAGCTGCTCGCCCGCGGCGGCCTGTACCAGGAGCTGTTCTCCGGGCAGATCGAGCCGACCGCGATCGAGCCGACGGCGATCGAGCCGATCCGGGACAGCGCCTAGCTCTTGACGACCAGCTCAAGGTGCGGCCGGAACGTCAGCATCGCCTTGGCCAGCGCCTTGGCGTCCAGCGTCGGCGAGATGAGCTCCCCGAAGCTGTTGTTGTCGAACCAGACGCACATGGACACGGGGTTCGACGTCTTGGCTCCGTCATAGACGCACGCCGCCTCACCGCCGAGAGAACCGGCGCTGACGATGGTGGCGCCGGCGAACCTCTGGGTGAAGTCGGTGATCGAGGTGGCGGGGTCGGCGTTGGCCAGGTGGCCGCCGATGAACATGATGATCTGCTCGGTGCTCCCGGCCGCCGGGTTCCCGGATTCGTACACGGCCGACTTCACGCCGCTGGCCTGGCCGGCGCTCATCTCGATGACCTCCTCGCGCAGTTTGGCGAGGTTGGTCTGGCGCGCCATGTCCGGGGTGAGCTGGTAGGCGCCGATCTTGGCCGGGGTCACCATCACGTGGGCGGGCCCGCCGTGCGCGGGAAACTCGAACTTGATGATGGCGGTGATCGCCGCGGCGGCCGCGATCACGACCCCGAGGAGCGCCAGCCAGAGACGGTGATCGTTGCTGCGCCCGCGGCGGCGGCCGATGCGCCGGGCCGGGGCCTGACGGGAGGCTGCGGAGTGCTGGTCTCCGAAACCGTCGTCCTCGCCGGCGAACAGCCCGCGGTACTCTTCGTCTTCGTCGTCTTCGCGCCAGAAGTCCTCGAACTGATCCACGTCATCGGCCTGCGGCTGGGCCGGCCAGGATGACGTGATCTCCGGTCCGTCCAGGCCGTGACCCGGCCGCACCTCGGGGGCCAGGAACTGCCCCGCGGCCGGGGCGGCCACGAACGTCATGGTGTCTTCCTGCGGGGCGTACAGCCGTGCGCCGGAAGGCGGGGTCAGCACGCCGACCTGCACGGTGGAGGCCTCGCGGAAACCGGAGTCCTGGAACGCCGCAGGCTGCAGGGCGGCGGGCAACGCGGGCTGCGCGGGCTGGCGGCCGGGGCCTGCGCCCAGGCGCGGGCCGGTGCCGAGGTCACGCCCGGCGCGCATCTGCGGGCCTGGACCTCCCCGGTCGTCCCTGGCCTGGCCGTAACCGGAGGGCTGCTCGCGGGCGGGCCCCTGCGGGTAGCCCGGCTGGCCGTGGGAGGGCACGCGCGGGTCGCCGTGCCGAGGCGGATCGGCCCGGCGCTGGCCGCCGGCTGGCTGGCCGTTGGGGCGCTCGGGGTAGGCCGGAGCGCTGCGGCGCAACTCCTCGTACCACGACACATCGTCGGACGGCTGGTCGTACCGGGACCCGCCAAAGGCAGGCTCGTCGTCGTAGGCGGGATCGTCGTAGCGAAGCTCGTCGTAGCGGATGCCTTCCAGGCGCGGGTCCGCGCCGTGCGCGCCGGGTGCGCCGCCGGGGTGGCCGCCGGAGGCCCGCGGGTCGTCTACGCGCGGACGGCCGCCGTCAAAGCGCGGGTCGTCGTGGCGCAGCCCGTCGGGGACCCGGACGCCGGAGCGCGGCGTCTCGTACCGCTGGTCCGGATAGGCGCGGCTGCCCTGCTCAGCGGGCGCGGGGCCCTGACCAGCGGACGCGGGGCCCTGGCCAGCCCAGAACCCGGCGATCGGCTGCGGACCGGTCGCGGGCAGGGCCTCCTGGGCGCCGGTGGTCGGGTAGACCTCGCCGGACCCGCCTGCCGGGTACATCCCCTGGGCGCCGGCAGGCGCACCACCCCGGGAAGGCCTGGTGTCCCGCGGCCCGTAGCCGTCCGCCGCGGGCGAACCACCATGAGCCCGCGGTCCCTGGTGCCCGAGGGCGAACATGGGGCCGGTGAACTGGTTCCTCGGGCCGTCATAGGAGGGGTCCGAGTAACCCGGGTCCCCGTAACCGTAGTCGTCCACGGCCGGCTGCTGGTAGCCGCGCCTGGACCCGGCGTGGCCCGCGGAGCCCGCAAAGCCCGCACCGTAACGGGGGTCGAACTGGTCTCCCGTGCCGTACCCGGCCTCGAGCAGCCGACGGGACTCTGTGTCCAGGCGCCGGAAGCCGTTAGGCCAGGAGATGTTGGGGCCATACGGCAGGTCGCGACGTCCGTCCAGGTCGTCGTGCGGGTCGCTGCGAGGACCTGGTCCGTACGGTCCCGGGCCGCTCACGGCCTCATTCTGGTAGGGATGGTGCGCGGACGGCCATCCAGAGCCATCTTGAGCCGACGAGCCGCTCCTCATATACCGGGTCACTCCCCTGTCTGACGTCCAGCAGGTCAATGATCACTAGCATCATCGCGACAAGATAGACACCCTGCTACCTACTTGGATAAATCCTAAGAATTGGTAAATATGCAGCAGGGGTCTGACACGGAATCCCACGCTACTGCCCGGCGGCCTTCTTTATGGTGCATTCCGTCCTTTACGGCAAGTCGTGCCCCCCGTTTGCCCACTAACGGAGAGTACACGGTCACGCATCGCGACGAGGGCTACTAGCTGCGCGAGTCGCCGGTCTCTTGACGGAGCAAGCCGTCAGCGTACGATTACTGTATCCAGCCGACGGTATACAATCCGGGAGCGAGCCCGCCGTGCATCATGAGCTCACTGTCTGGTCCCGCGGGATCATCATGGACAAGGAGGCGCGCGACGTCTCCACCTGCATCGCCACCGCAGCCCGCAAGCTGGGCTATTACGCGGAGAACGTCAGCGACTACATCGACGACCCGGACCGCACCAACTGCCTGGTCCGCAGGTACGCCCGGTTCGCCGACGAGCCGATCCTCGACCGCTTCGTCTACGAGAACCCGCATCCCGACTGGGTGGTGCTGGTCGAGGAAACGATCATCAAGGCGGTCAACTTCTTCCGTAACACGCATCCCGCGGCCGGCGTGCTGGTCATCAACTCGGCGCGGGACCCCGATTACCTGCTGAAGTTCCTGCCCGACCACATGCTGGCCAAGCTGGCCAAGCTCGTCGTGGTCGACGCGACCGGGCTGGCCGAACAACGCGGGAGCAGCCCGTGGATGTTCGTCCGCGACCTGTCCGAGCTGGCCTTCGACCGGATGTCCACCGAGGGCGCGGTGGAGCGGCTGCCCAGCGGGCGGGGCATCGCGGCCCCGCTGATCGGGGCCCTGGTGGCGGCGACCGGCGACCTGCCCGTCGACGCCGTGGCCGAGGTGGTGGCCGACCGCGACGCCATGCTCCGCGGCGCCAAGCAGCACACCGTCGTTTCCTGCGCCAGGGAGCCCTGATGTCCGTACGCGGCACCCACGTCCCCGAACACCTGAGGCTGCCCATCGCGGGCGTCACGCCGCCGCCGACGGAGAAGGACGGCCAGCGGCTGTTCCCGACCGGCAACTTCCGCTTCTTCCGCCCCGTATACAAGGACAAGACGCCGCCGTGCAACCACGCCTGCCCCACCGGTGAGCAGATCCAGAAGTACCTGGACTACGTCAAGCACGACCGCTACCTGGACGGCTACGTCACGATCCTGCAGGACAACCCGATGCCGTCGGTCACCGGCCGGGTCTGCTACCACCCGTGCGAGACGGCCTGCAACCGGGCCGCGCACGACGAGCCGATCGGCATCCGCGGCGTGGAGCGGTTCCTCGGCGACTACGGGCTGAACCTCGCCGAGAACCCGATCACCAAGGACCTGCCGCCGCTGAACGGCCGGACCGTCGCGATCGTCGGCTCCGGCCCCGGCGGCCTGGCCTGCGCCTACCACCTGCGCCGCCTGGGCTACGCGAGCGTCATCTTCGAGGCGCTGGCCAAGCCGGGCGGCATGCTGCGCGCGGGGATCCCGGCCTGGCACCTGCCCGAGGACATCCTCGAGGCGGAGATCGCCAAACTGCTCGACCTGGGCGGCATCGAAATCCGCTGCGCTACCCGCGTCGGCGACGACCCGGACGGCGTCACGCTGGACCACCTGCGGGCCAGCTACGACGCGGTATTCCTGGCCCTCGGCCAGGACATCGGCCGCCGACTGGACGCCGAAGGCGCGCAGGCCCGCGGCGTGATCGGCGCGATGGAGTTCCTCCGCGAGACCGGCCTGGGCCGCCCGGTCCGGATCGGCCGCGACGTGCTGGTGGTCGGCGGCGGCAACACCGCCTCCGACGCGGCCCGCTCCGCGATCAGGATCGGCGGCGGTGCGGCGACGATCGTGTCGCTCGAGGCCGAGGACGAACTGCCGATACAGCCGGAGGACCTTGCCCAGGCCAAAGAGGAGGGCGTCAGTTTCCGGCCCAACCACGCGCTGGTCCGGGTGCTCACCGACGGTGGCGGCAACGTCAGCGGCGCCGTGCTCGCGCAGGCGCGGCTGGCCAGGGACGACAACGGCACCGTCGTGCCGCAGGTCACCCCCGGCACCGAGACCGAGGTCCGCTGCGACACCATCCTGGTCGCGATCGGCCAGGTCCAGGTGCTCGGCTGGCTGCCTGCGGGTTACACCGAGCGCGGGCTGGTCAGGGCCGACGGCTTTGGGCGGGTGCCGGAGGAGGCGGGGGGGCCAGGGGGAACGGGGGATGGGAGCCTCCCGGGCCAGGAAGAAGGGCGCGAGCCAGCTGCGGGAGCCCCCGTTTTCGCCGGCGGCGACGTGATGCGAGGGCCGTCCATGGTGGTGGACGCGCTGGGCGACGGCAAACGCGCGGCCCGCGACATCGACCGGGTGCTCTCCGGCGAGCCGCTCCGGCCCGACGATCCGGTCGAGGTCATGCCGTACGAGAAGCTCAATACCGCCTACTTCCGGCACGCGCCGCGCACCGAGGCCCCGCTGGCCCCGGCCGGGACCCGCCGCACCAGCCAGGTGACCGAGGTCACCCTGGCCTACAGCCGGGAGCAGGCCCTCGCCGAGGCCGACCGCTGCATGAGCTGCGGCGTCTGCAACGGCTGCGACAACTGCTACATCGTGTGCCCGGATGTCAGCGTGATGCGCGATACGCGGCAGAACGGCCACTACTCGATCCGCACGCACTACTGCAAGGGCTGCCTGGTCTGCGTGCAGGAGTGTCCCACCGGCTGCCTGGAGAAGGTCCCCGAAATGGACTTCGACGAGCCCAACGCGGTCGTGCGGATGGAGACGGCCTTCGCCCCGTACGAAGGCGCGCACGCCGAGCAGGCGCCGTTCACCCGCCACCTCATCGAGGAAGCGATCGCCGAGTACGACGCCTCAAGATCAAATTCAAAATCAGTTCAGCCGAACGGACAAGGTGTCACGTCATGAGGATGCGTGAGGGCCGGGTGGTAGACCCGAACGGGCGGGGTGTCACGCCATGAGCACCGTGCACGTCGATCCGGGGCGGCCGCTCGGGGAGCCCGCGGGCCCGCCACGGCTCCAAGCCGGCATCCGGACCCCGGAGGGCATCGCGTTCCTGCGCGGCCTGGCCGGGACGCGGGTGCGCCAGAACGGCTGCGGGGCGGCGGCCTACGCCGCGCTGTACGCGAACGTGGACGTGATCACGGCCTTCCCCATCCGCCCGTACACGGCGATCATGATGAACCTCGCGCAGTTCATCGCGGACGGGCTCCTCGACGCCGAGTACATCCACGCCGACGGCGAGCACTCGCAGTTCTCCGCCGCGTTCGGGGCCGGGTCGTGCGGAGCCCGGGCCTACACCGGTTCCTCGGGCGTGGGCGTCACGTACGGGTACGAGATGTACTCGATCATCTCGGGGGCCCGCATCCCGATCCAGATGGCGATCGCCGACCGCACCCTCGACCCGCCGGGCGACTTCGGCTCCGAGCACACCGACGCGCTGTGCACCAGGGACATGGGCTGGCTGCTCGGCTGGGCGGCCACGCCGCAGGAGGTCTTCGACAAGTCGCTGATCGCCTACGCGACCGGCGAGGACCCCCGGGTGCTGCTGCCGCAGATGGTGGTCCAGGACGGCTACTTCGTCTCGCACATCGCGGGCGAGGTCGAGATGCCCTCGATCGAGCAGGTCGACGCCTACCTGCCGCCGTACCAGCTACCTTTCCCGCTGGACCCGCGGCGGCCGGTGTCGCACGGCCCGCAGATCCACCCCGAGCAGGGCCCGCCGCTCCAGCTCGAACGGGCCCGGGCCATGGAGGACGCGATCCCGGTCATCCGGGAGAAGACCGACGAGTTCGCCCGGGTCTTCGGCCGGTCCTACCCGCACTTCGTCGAGTCCTACCTGCTGGACGACGCCGAGATCGCCATCGTGATCTCCGGCGGCCACGCGGTCACCTGCCGGGCCGCCGTCAACCGGCTCCGCGCGGCGGGGGTCAAGATCGGCATGGCCCGGCTGCTGTGGGTCCGGCCGTTCCCGAGCGAGGACCTGCGGGCCGCGCTGGGCGGGGTCAAGGCGGTCGGGGTGGTGGAGACCAACCTCGGCCTGGGCGGGGCCAGCTACGGCGGCATCCTGTCCCTGGACGTGACCACCGCGCTGTACCAGATGACCGGCGAGCGCCCGCTCGTCACCTCGTTCATGGCCGGCCTCGGCGGCGAGACCGTGCCGATCGCCGAGTTCGACTGGATGGCCGGCAAGCTGACGCAGGCGGTCGCCAGGGGACGGGTCGAGAAGGCCGCGCACTGGGTCGGCTTCGAGGAGGAGTAACCAATGGCACACGAAGTGATCCGCCAGCAGCTTCCGCTGTTCGACGAGGACGGGCGCGCGGGAGCCACCGACGACGAGCACGGGCGTGACCGGTACTACCTCCCGGACCTGCCCGAGGAGGATCCGTACGCGGCCGGGCACCGCACCTGCGCGGGCTGCGGGCCGGCCATCCAGTACCGGTGGGTGCTGAAGGCAGCGGGCCAGGACACCGTGGTGGCCGGGCCGACCGGGTGCATGTACGTGGCCAACTCCACCTACCTGTGCACGCCGTACACGGTGCCCTGGGCGCACACCCCGATCGCCAGCGGCGGCTCGTTCACCTCCGGCATGGCGGCCGGCTACGAGGCCATGATCAGGAAGGGCCGCTATCCGGGCCCGTACCCGAACATCCTGGTCATGGCCGGCGACGGCTCCGCCGCGGACATCGGCCTCGGGGCGATCTCCGGCGCGCTGTACCGCAACCACGACGCGCTGTTCATCTGTTACGACAACGAGTGCTACGCCAACACCGGCATCCAGGTCTCGCCGACCACGCCGTACGCCGGGATGACGACGTTCACCCCGTTCGGCAAGGCGATACCGGAAGGCAACAAGCTGCCGCCGAAGAACCTGGCCAAGATGATGGCCGAGGGGCACCCGCACTGCTACGTGGCCACCGCCACCGTGGGCTACCCGGTCGACCTGATGAACAAGACCCGCAAGGGCCTCAACCACGTGGGCGCCGCCTTCCTGCACTGCTACACCCCATGCCAGAAGGGCTGGGTGTACCAGACGTCGATGACCGTCGAACTCGGCCGCCGGGTGGTCGAGTCCGGGCTCTGGCCGGTCTGGGAGTACGACCCGGCCGAGCGGCAGTACCACTACTTCCACCCACCGGTCCAGCGGCCGGTCACCGACTACCTGGCCATGCAGGGCCGGTTCGGGCACATGCTCCCCGAGCACGTCGCGACCATGCAGGTCAGCGCCAACCACAACTGGGAGGCCATCGGCATGGACGTGCCGCGGCACCTGCGCGACCTGGAGGACCCCGCGCGCCACCAGCGCCTGAAGGACGAGGAGTACTCGATGCCCCTGAACCGCGGCGTAGGCGCGTAGGGCGGCCGGACCATGCCAGAAGACCGCACCCCGCGCCCGCGCGCGCCCGCCTCGATGCAGCCGCGCGAATGGCAGGTGCGGTTCGATCATGGTCGACAGCAGCGGTACCTACCCGACCGCGCGTCGGTACTGCGGTACGTGCTGGCGGTCGGGCCGCACGCGGCGAGCCCGCGGTTCGAGGTCTACGCCGAGGCCGAGCCGGTCCGGCTGGCCGACGGCTCGGACGGCGGCCGGCAGTTCAGCCTGGTCGAGGTCGTCGACCTCAGCCGGGCGGGAGAGGCCGAACGCCTGCACGAGGAGCTCAGCGATGAGCAGTGCTAGCCCGGGGGGCGGCCACCCCGGCGGGGGCGACCCCCCGGGATCCCCCCGCGCACAAGAGGACTCCCCGGCCCCCCGTACCCCACTTAGGACCATCCCACTGATGCCGGGGATCTCGCGGGGGACCGAGGACCGGCGGGCGATGCTGCGCGCGGCGGTGATCCAGGTGGTCGGGCACCTGGTGGAGCGGGCGGTCCCGCCGTCGCGGCGGGTCCCGCTGTTCGACCAGGCCATGGACCTGCTCGACGAGGCCGGCTGGGGCCTGGACGAGCTCGCGGAAGCCGCCGGTCCCGGCGCCGCGCAAGACGAGCTACTGCGAACCCTGGGATTGATGCGCGCGTAGTCTTCGGAGGCCTATGTATCCGTACGAGCTCAAGCTGCCGCTCGCCCCGTACCGGTTCGTTTGGCGGGACGACGCCGCGGTCGACGCGGAGAAGAACGCCACCGACTCCTACACCGAGGAGCGGTACCGGCACGCCGACGGCACGCACACCATCATCCGCGAGTACCGGGCCGACGGGTCGTACCACATCATGTCCGACCGGGGCGAGATCGAGCTCATCGACAACGCGAACGATCCGTACGCCCCGGATCCGGTAAGCGTGGTCCGGCTGCCCTAGGGCGGGCTCACGGGGAAACAGGGTCCCTGGGACCGTGGTAGGCGTCCCTGGTCCGCTCGGTGTGCTTGCGGGCCAGCAGCTGGGCCTGCTCCGCGTCCGAGGCCTCGATCGCGTCGACCAGCTCGGTGTGCTCGGCCCACGAGCCGGGCCCGCGCTCCGGGGCGACCATCCGGTAGTACCACTGCACCCTTCGGCCCACGATGTCGGCCAGCTCGGCGAGCACCGAGTTGCCCGCGACCACCGCGACCTCGGCGTGGAACGCGTCGTTGGCCGCCACCGCCTGGCTGAAGTCACCCTGCCCGGCCGCCGCCTGCCCCTCGGCGCAGATCTCCCTGAGCCTGGCCACCTGCGCGGCGCTCGCCTCCTGCGCCGCGAGCCGCGCCGTCTCGGCCTCGAGCAGCGCGCGGACGTCAAGCAGCTCGTCCACCTCGTGATCGGTGGGCACGTGGACGAAGGCGCCCTGGCTGGGCCGCAGGTCCACCCATCCTTCGGCCTCCATCCGGTGCAGCGCCTCGCGGATCGGCTGCCTGCTGACGCCCAGCTGCCGGGCGAGATCGGTCTCCACCATGTGCTGCCCCGGCGGCAGGTCGCCGCGGACGATCAGGTCGATCAGCGCGTCGTACACCGATTGGCGCAGCGGCACCGGCCGCTGCAATGGGCGGATCATGGCCGCCGGCATCGTCCCACCCTGTGCCATCACGTTTCCCCTCCCGCTTCCCCACCCCAGGGAATACCGAGAGTTTATCGGCGACAGTATGCAAAGTGCGATCCCCGGAACCGGGGTACCGTCCCGGGGGTTAGCCGATGTCGCGGCGGCGCAGCCCGGCCAGGCCGGCTGCCGGACGGCGTATGGAGCGACATGTTCCGGATGCAGGACCAGGTCCTGCAGCGCTTGGGCGGCGCTGGTCCGGGAGGGCATCGAGCGGCAGGCCCGGACACGCCGGCCGACGCGCGGCTGGCCGAGCACGCCACCTTCTTCGACTTCGTCTGCGGGGAGCTGCCCGAGATCCTCAAATGCTGGGACGCCTACCGGGCCGGGCCCGGATAGCCTGGCGTCATGCGCTATCTGGTACGCGAGCGGCTCTTCTCGATCAAGGACGACTTCTGGGTCACCGACGCCGACGGCAACCGCGCCTACTTCGTCGACGCGAAGATCCTGTCGCTGCGCCACGCCCTGGAGCTCAAGGACGCCTCGGGCCTCACGCTGGCCACGATCAAGCACAAGCTGCTGACCTTCACCGACGCGATGGAGATCGAGGACGGCGGCGCGGTGGTGGCCACCGTGCACAAGGCGGTGTTCTCGCCCCTGCACCACCGGGCCAACATCGACCTAGACCCCAAAACGGGCGGCGGGCGGCTCGAGGCGGTCGGCAACCTCATCGACAAGGACTTCGAGATCCGCGACGGGCACCGGGTGCTGGCGCGAGTCTCCCGGGCCTGGTTCCGGGTCCGCGACACCTACGGCGTGGACGTCGCGCCCGGCGAGAACGACGCCCTGATAATCGCCATCGCGATCTGCCTGGACCGCATCCACGCCGAAGAGGAAGCCCACCGGAGCTAACCTCCCCGGTATCTGCCCGTCCGGGAGGGTGAACTCGCCGCCCAGGTAGCGCTGCACCGGGTCGGACTCCGGGTCCGGGACCTCCCCGGCCGCCGCGAGGACCTCGGCGGCGTACTTCTCCGCGTCGTCTTGCGGCTCGTAGCCGAGGGCCCTGGCCTCGGCCAAACAGACCCAGCCGCCGCGGGTGTTGGCCGAGACCCCGAAGGCGACGCGGAACCCCGGCCGGCCCGCGGTCAGGCACGCCTCGAAGAGGCGCCCCGCGTCGTCGGGCGACAGCCAGGTCGACAGCATCCGCACGTTCATCGGCCGCGGGAAGCACGACAGGATCCGCAGGCAGATCGCGTCCAGGCCGTACCTGTAGTGGTACATCGCGGCCAGGGCCTCCCCGGCCGCCTTGGAGACCCCGTAGTAGGTGTCCGGCACGGGAAAGGCGTAGTCGGGCACGGGGAACGCCGAGCGCGGCGTGAACCCGACCGCGTGGTTAGACGAGGCGAAGATCACCCGCGGCGTCCCGGCCCGGCGGGCCGCCTCGAACACCACGTAGCTGCCGTTGATGTTCGTCTCGAGGATCTCGGGCCAGGGCGCCTCGCCGGGGATCCCGGCCAGGTGGATGACGGCGTCCGCCCCAAGGCACGCGGCCGTCATGGCGTCCATGTCGGCCACCGACGCCTGGATCGCCTCCTCCCCCGGCCCGGCGTCCAGCGGGGCGATGTCGAGCACGCGCAGCGTCCGCCCCGGCGCGGCCAGCCTCGGGCGGAGCATGGAGCCGATCAGGCCGGCGGCCCCGGTGATCACGATGACCGGCACGCGAGTAACCCTACCGGAGGCGGATGAGCCGGCCGGGAGCGCGATCACCTAGGCCACCGTGGACACGATGGCCCAGGCCACCGTAGACATTTGCCTACCCCCGCCGGTGGATACAGGTCCCTGGCGCCGGGCTCACGCCCGGGACCAGTATGGATGGCATGCCAGTGCGAGTCATAGGCTTAAACCCGATGGCCTCGACACGGCGTTCGATCACGCTGCCGCGCATGAACGCTCACCGCCTGGTGATCGTCGCGGCCGCGCTCACCACGGTGGTCGCCGCGGCCCTGGCCACCGCGCTGGCCGTCTTCAGCAGTCAGGCCCTGCCGCGGGCCGTGCGCCACGATCTCAGCCGCGCCAGCGGGACCTCCCTGGCCATCAACGGGAGCGTCGGCGCCGGGCAGGCCGCGCAGTACACCGCGATCCTGCCGAAGATGATCTCCTCGGCCCTCGACGGCACGGCGTTCCATTTCTACCAGGCCGAATGGTCAGATCCGCTCGGCTTCGTACCGGGCGCGCTGCCCACCACGCCGACCAGCGCGGGCAACCAGCCCATCGCGGAGGCCGCCGAGCTTGGCGGCGTCACCGGGCAGGCGGCGCTGGTGTCCGGGCACTGGCCCGGGGCGCCGGCCAGCGGGCAGCCCATCCCGGCCGCGCTGCCCGCCACGGCCGCCGCGCTCCTGCACGTGACCGTCGGCGACGTGCTGCGGCTGCAGGACCGGATATCCAAGAGCTACGTCAGGTTCGTGATCACCGGCCTGTACCGGCCCAGGCAGGTGACCTCGGAGTACTGGGCCCTGGACGAGGTCGCGCTGGCCGGGCAGAGCACGGCCAGCGGCTTCACCACCTACGGCCCGCTCACCGTGCAGCCGGCGGCGTTCGGCGGGGCGCTGACGGTCAACTCCGGCTCCTGGCTGGCCCAGCCGGAGACGGCCAGCATTCCGGCCAGCGAGCTCACCAGCGTCGCCGGCAACGTCGGAGGGCTGCAGCAGTCGCTGCAGAACGCCCAGTCCCTCCCGACGCTGACGCTGTCCACCAACCTGCCCGCGGTGCTCGAGGGCACCGCGAGCAACCTGGACGTCGCCCGCTCGCTGCTCGACATCTGCGCCGTGCTGCTCGGCCTGCTGGCCGCCGCGGCCTTGCTCGCGGCGGCGCGGTTGCTCGCCGATCAGCGCGAAGGCGAGTCCGCGATGCTGACGGCGCGCGGCGCGACGCGCTGGCAGCTGGCCGGGCTGACCGCCGCCGAGGCCCTGCCCCTGTGCGTGCTGGCCTCGGCGGCCGGCGGCGCGCTCGGCGTCCCGCTGGCCAGGCTGCTCACCCCGACCGGATCGGTGCCGTTCCGCGACGTCTGGCCGGCCGCCACCGCGGTCGCCGCCCTGGGCTTCCTGATCATGCTGGTTCCCGCGCTGACCACGGTCACCCCGGGCACGGCCAGGGCGCGCCGGGGCAGGCAGGCGGCGGTCTCCGGCATCACCCGGGCCGGCGTCGACGTGGCCCTCGTGGTGCTCGCCGTGATCGCGGGCTGGCAGTTGCGCCACTACTCGGCGGTGTCGGCCGGCAGCACGGGGAACTACGGCGTCGACCCCGTGATCGTGGTCGCGCCCGCCCTCGCGCTGGCCGGCGGGACCATCCTGGCCCTGCGCCTGCTGCCGGCGGGCGGCAAGGCCGGGGACCGGCTGGCCTCCCGGGGCAGGCGGCTGACCGCCGCCCTGGCCAGCTGGCAGATCAGCCGGCAGCCGATCCGGCAGGGCGGCGCGGCGCTGCTGATCGTGCTGGCCGTGGCGACGGCGATGCTGGCCCTCGCGCAGCGGCAGAGCTGGACGCGCTCCGATCACGACCAGGCCGCGTTCGGCTCCGGAGCCGACGTGCGGGTCGAGACCAGCCAGCCGCTGTCGGCGGCGCAGGTCGCCACCCTGGCCGGGCTGCCCGGGGTCAGGCACGCCATGCCGGTCGCGGTCTTCCCGCAGACCAGCGGCGGCGAGACGCTCGCGGTCGGCGCGGGCCAGGCCGCGGACGTCGCCCTGCTCCGCGCCGACCAGACGCCGGTGCCCGAGGCCACCCTGTTCAAGAAGATCCTGGTCAGCCCGCAGGCGCCCGGGGTGACGCTGCCCGGCCGCGCGGGTGAGGTCCAGCTCACCGCGCGGCTCGGCCCGGCCTCGCTGGGCTTGGCCCCGGTCATCGTGAGCGTCTCGGTGGAAGACGCCGCGGGCGATGTCTACCAGCTCGACGCGGGCACGCTGCCCGCGGACGGAAGGGACCACACCCTGACCGTCACGCTGGCCAACGCGGCGGCGGGTGCCGGCTCCGCCGGCGCCAGCGGGCAAGGCGGGGCCCTGTACCCGCTGCGGCTGACCGCCATCAGCCTGAGCTATACGATGCCCGCCGTCCGGCCCCGCGTTCCGGTCACCTTCACCGTGGCCAGCGTCTCGGGCGGGCCGGGGACGTCGCAGGTCGCAGGGTCGGCCCTGCGCAGCTGGCTGACCGCCGCCTCCTCGCCCGAGCTGGCGGGCGTGCGCGAGACCTTCGGCATGGCCGGCCCCTCGGGCGCGCCAGGGACCGCCGCGGGCACCGCGTCGGGCCCCGCGTTCGCGGTGACGTTCGGATCCGGCTACGGGCTGGCCGCCAGCGGCTTTCCCGGCGTGCCGCCCAGCACGGTCCAGGCCCAGCTGGTGCTGGCGGGAACGCCGCCGGTAACGACGCTGCCGGGGCTGGCCACGCAGCGTTTCCTGGCCGCCACCAGCGCGCGCGTGGGTTCCGTCGTGCAGACCAACATCAACGGCGCGATCTTCAGCGTGAAGATCGTGGCGGCGGTCGCGTCGTTCCCGACGGTGTCCTCCGGCAGCGGCGCGCTCATCGTGGACCTCGGCGGCGTTCAGGACGCCCTGGCCAGCAGCGCGCTGGAGGCGGCGCCGGTGACGCAGTGGTGGCTGGCGACCTCGCGGATACCGCCGGGACTCGCCGCCAGCCTGCCGGCGGGATCGGCGGTCGTCAGCACCCAGGGGGTGGCGGCCGGGTTGCTCAGCGATCCGCTGTCGACCGTGCCGCAGCAGGGCCTGCTGGCCGTGGCCGTCGCCGCCGCGGTGCTCGCCATCACCGGCTTCTGCGTGAGCATCGCCGCCGGCGTGCGCCAGCGCCGCGTGGAGAACGCGCTGCTCTCCGCCCTCGGCGTGCCGCCGCGCCTGGCCGCGGGCCAGCTGTGCCTGGAGAAGCTCATGCTGAGCCTGCCGTCGGCGGTGGCCGGCCTGGTGCTCGGCGGGGTCCTCGCCGAGTTGCTGGTCCCGGCCATCACGCTCTCGCCGTCCGCCACCGCGCCCGTGCCGCCGGTCCTCATCGAGTTCGGCTGGTTCCAGACCCTCCCGCTGGCGCTGGCGGTCGCCGTGCTGCCCGTGCTAGCGGCCGCGCTCACCATCACCCGGCGGCCGGACGCCGCCGCCGCGCTACGCGCTGCCGAGTCGGCATGAGGCCGGCCGAGGGCCTCAACCGGACGACGGGCGCCGCGGCCAGCAGCACGCTCGCGCTGGCCCTGCTGGTCTGCGGCTGCGTCTTCACCGCCATGGCCGGGCCCGCGCTCAGCCTGCACACCAGGACCGAGGCGCTGCACCAGACGCTGGCCGCGCTGAGCGCCACGACCAAGACCGTGCAGGCGGGCACGTCGTGGGAGGAGTTCACCTCCCCGTCCGGCGCCTTCGTCGGGACCCAGCGGGACATGACCGCGGGCGAGTTCACCGCCTCGACGCGCGAGATCGCCGGCGGCCTGGCGGCGCTCCCGCTCCCGCTGGGGGCGGGCGCGTGGGCCGGGCTGACCACGAACACGTTCGAGGTCACCTCCGGCGCGGCGGCCAGCGCACAGGCGCAGGCCGCGCCGAAGCTCGAGGTGGTCTACCGCGACACGCTCACCAGCAACGCCCGGGTCGTGGCGGGCACGTACGCGAGCGCCGCGGCCCCGGCCGGCGCGCTCGCGGTAGCGGTCACCACGCAGGTCGCGACGCGGTTCGGGCTGCACCCCCGGAGCCGGATGCGGGTGCAGACCGTGCTGGGGCCGGTCACGCTGTTCGTCACCGCGATCCTGGCCGAACGCGCCCCCGCCTCCACCTTCTGGGCCCAGGACATCACCGCAGGCACCCCGGAACTCAATCAGCCGTTCGGCGGCAAGGCCTACTGGGTGGCCGGGGTCATCGCGGACCCGGACCAGCTCGGCGCGATGCAGGACACGTTCAGCGGCGCCGGCATGGAGCTGAACTGGGAGTTCCCGCTCGCGGTCGGCGGCGTCAGCGCCGATGCGGCCCAGGGCCTTTACGACGCGCTGAACCGCGCCACCACGACGGCGCCGTCGCTGACCGGGGCGCTGGCGCCGGAGGCCGACACGCTGACGGTCACCTCGCCGCTGATCGCGGGCCTGTCCCCGTTCCTCGGTACCCAGGCGGGCATCCAGACCGTCCTGCTGCTTTTGTTCGTCAGCCTGGTCGTGACCGGGGCCGCGGTGATCCTTCTCGCGGCCCGGATGATGGTTGCCCGGCGGGCCGGGGAGCTGGCCATGCTGCGGAACCGGGGGGGCTCGCTGCGCCAGGTCGCGGGCGTGGTCGCGCGCGGCACGGTGCTGGCGGCGGTGCCGGGCACGCTGGTCGGCGCCGGGCTGGCCATCGCCTTGATCCCGGGCGGGACCGCCCCGACCCCGCCCGCCTGGTGGCTGGCCGGAGTCGCGGTCGCCGCCGCGCTGGCCGGGCCGCCGCTGGTCGCCGCCTGGCAGTACCGCAAGCCCGCCCCCGCCGCCAACCCCGCCCAGGTCACCACCGCCGAAACCGGCCGCCGCCGGCCCGCCTGGCGCCGCCCCGTCGCCGAGCTCACCGGCTGCGCCGCCGCAGCCGCCGGCCTGATCGTCCTGCACAACCAGGGCGTCCCGGCCGGCGGCGGCATCGACCTGTACCTGACCATCACCCCGGTCCTGGTCGCCATCCCCGTCGTGATCATCATGCTCCGCCTCTACCCGCTCGCCGTCCGCGGCCTGCTCCGCCTGTCCGCCCGCGGCACCGGCGCCACCGGGTTCGTCGCCATGTCCCGCGCCGCCCGGTCCTCCCTGACCGGCGTCCTGCCCGCCTTCGCCCTGGTCCTGGCCCTCAGCCTGGCCACCTTCGCCGGGATGACCAGCAACGGCATCACCCGCGGCGAGATCGCCGCCTCCTGGCACACCACCGGCGCCGACGTCCTCATCGACGCCGGGCCCGCGTCAGGCCCGGTCAGCACGGCCGCGGTGCAGGCCATCGCCCGCGTTCGCGGCGTCAGTCACGCCACCGCGATCTGGACCACGGTCTGGGTCACGCCCTTCGGCCTGCCCGTGACGGTGGCCCAGGTGGACCCGGCCGCCTACGCGGCCCTGGTCGCGGACACCCCGTTCCCTGCCTTCCCGGCGGGAGCGATCGGCACCGGATCCGGCGCGGTCCTTTCCGGCGCGACCACCGTGCCCGTGCTCGCCTCCCCGGACGCCGCCGACGTCCTGGGCACCGGGCCCACCGTGCTGACCTCGCTGTACCCGGTGGGGCCGTTCAGCGTGCGGGCCGTCGGCCTGCTGAGCAGCACCCCGGCCCAGCCGGGAGGCGGGTCATTCGTGGTCATGCCGCTGGAGACCCTGCCCGGCCTGACCGGCCAGCCCGCCCCCAACGTGGTCCTGGTCACCGGGTCTGGCGTCGATCACGCGCAGCTTTCCGCCGTGGTCAGCAAGGTGATGCCCGGCGCCCTGGTCACCTTCCGCAGCGCGGTACTCGGTTCGCTGGCCGGCTCGCCGCTAGCGCACGGCGCCGCGCTCATCGTGGTGCTCGCCATCGCCACGGCCGGCGCGTTCGGCCTGTTCATCGTCATCCTCGGCCTGGCGCTCGGGTCGGCCGAGCGCGAGCTGACCGTGGCCAGGCTCACCGTCATGGGCCACCAGCGCGGCACCGGGCTCGTCATGGCCGAGGCCATGCCCGCCGTGGTCGCCGCCGTCCTGGCCGGTGCCGCGTGCGCCGTGGCGCTGCCCCGCCTGATCGGCTCGTCGATCGACCTGTCCGCGTTCACCGGCACGGCGACCCCGGTGCAGTTCCAGCCGGACGCGCTCGCGCTCGGCCTGCCCGCCGGCGTCGTCGTGCTGCTCGCCCTGGCGGCGCTGGCGGCCCAGGCCAGGACGATGCACCGCCGGGGCATCGCCGGGATGCTCAGGGAGCACTGATGGCCCACGGCACGAGCAGACGAAAGGGCGGCCGAATGCGCCGGGTACCCAGCCTGAGCCAGGCGGTGGGCGCCGCGGCCGGCAGCACGCTCGCGCTGGCCCTGCTGGTCTGCGGCTGCGTGTTCGCCGCGATGGCCGGCCCCGCGCTCAGCCTGCACACGCAGTCCCAGGCGCTGCACCAGAGCCTCGCCGGCCTGCCCGCCGCCACCGAAGCCGTCCAGGCCACCGCGCAGTGGCTGCCCTTCGACACCGCGCTGGAACCGAAGGGCGCCAAAGGCCTGCAGGCCTTCACGCGGAGCGAACTCGACCGGGCCGGCCGCGAGATCGGCCAGGGCTTCGCGGCGGGCGGGCTTCCGCTCGCAGCCGGCGCGTGGGCTGGCCTCTCCAGCATGCTCTGGGTCGCCTCAGGGACGGGGCCGCGGGCGAGTACGGGGCTGCCGCCGCAACTGGAGGTGGTCTACCGGGACCCGCTGACCAGCAACGCCAGGCTCGTGGCAGGCACCTATGCGACCTCCAGGGTCCCGGCCGGGGCGGTGGGGGTGGCGGCCACCACGCAGACGGCGTACCGGTTCGGCCTGCACCCGGGGAGCCGGCTGGCCGTGGATACGTCCGACGACGGCACGGTCCCGCTGTACGTCACGGCGATCGTGGCCGAACGCGCACCCGCCTCGACCTTCTGGACGCAGGACCCGACCGTGGGCACGCCGTCGCTCAACAACCCGGCGACGAATCCGTACTGGGTAGGCGGGGTCATCGCGGACCCCGACCAGATCGTGGCCATGGAGGACGCGTTCAGCGACCTGGAGATGTACTGGGAGTTCCCGCTCACGGTCAACGCGGATGCGGACCAGGGCCTTTACGACGTGCTGAACCGCGCCACCACCACGGAGCCTGCCCTGACCGGGGCGTTGCAGCCGGCGGCGCGAACGATGACGGTCTCCTCGCCGCTGATCTCGAACCTGTCCTCGTTCCTGGACACCCAGGCGGCCATCGAGACGGTGCTGCTCCTCCTGTTCGTCAGCCTGATCGTGACCGGCGTGACCGTGATCGTGATCGCGGCCCGGATGATCGTCGCGCGACGCGACGTTGAGCTGGCCATGCTGCGGAACCGGGGGGGCTCGCTGCGCCAGGTCGCGGGCGTGGTCGCGCGCGGCACGGTGCTGGCGGCGGTGCCGGGCACGCTGGTCGGGGCCGGGCTGGCCATCGCCTTGATCCCGGGCGGGACCGCCCCGTCCCCGCCCGCCTGGTGGCTGGCCGGGATCACGGTAACTGCCGCGCTGGCCGGGCCGCCGCTGGTCGCCGCCTGGCAGTACCGCAAGCCCGCCCCCGCCGCCAACCCCGCCCTGACTACCACCGCGCAAACCGGCCGGCGCCGCCCGGCGTCGCGCCGCCTGGTCGCCGAGCTCACCGGCTGCGCCGCCGCGGCCGCCGGCCTGATCGTCCTGCACAACCAGGGCGTCCCGGCCGGCGGCGGCATCGACCTGTACCTGACCATCACCCCGGTCCTGGTCGCCATCCCCGTCGTGATCATCATGCTCCGCCTCTACCCGCTCGCCGTCCGCGGCCTGCTCCGCCTGTCCGCCCGCGGCACCGGCGCCACCGGGTTCGTCGCCATGTCCCGCGCCGCCCGCTCCTCCCTGACCGGCGTCCTGCCCGCCTTCGCCCTGGTCCTGGCCCTCAGCCTGGCCACCTTCGCCGGGATGACCAGCAACGGCATCACCCGCGGCGAGATCGCCGCCTCCTGGCACACCACCGGCGCCGACGTCCTCATCGACGCCGGGCCCTTCCCGGTCACCTCCTCCGCGCTGAAATCGATCGCCGCGGTCCGCGGGGTCCGGCACGCCACCGCGGTCTGGAGCACGAACTGGGTCACCTTCCCGGCCGGCCAGCCGCTGACCGTAGTCCAGGTCGACCCGGCTGGCTACGCGGCGCTGGTCGCGGGCACGCCGTTCCCGGCGTTCCCGGCGAACCAGATAGGTGCGACGCCGGGCGGGGTCCGGTCCTCGGGCCCGCCGGTGCCCGTGCTCGCCTCGCCGGGCGCCGCCGCCATCTTGAGCCAGGGGGCCACCCAGCTCAGGTCGAGCTCCCCGGAAGGCCCGTTCTCGGCGCGGGTCACGGGCACCATCGGCGACACTCCAGCCGAGCCGGGGGGCGGGACGTTCGTGGTCATGCCGCTGGAGACCCTGCCCGGGCCGACCGGCCGGCCCGCGCCCAACATGGTCCTGGTCACCGGGTCGGGCATCGATGACGCCCAGCTCTCCGCGGTCATCGGCAAGACGATCCCGGCGGCCGACACCACGTTCCGCTCCGCGGTGCTCGCCTCGCTGGCCGGCTCGCCGCTGCAGCACGGCGCCGTGCTGATCATCGGCCTGACCATCGCCACGGCCGCGGCGTTCGGCCTGTTCATCGTGATCCTGGGCCTGGCGCTCGGGTCCGCGGAGCGCGAGCTGACCCTGGCCAGGCTCACCGTGATGGGCCACGAGCGGGAGACCGGGCTGGTCATGGCCGAGGCCATGCCGGCCGTGATCGCCGCGATGATGGCGGGCGCCGCCTGCGCGCTGGCGCTGCCGCACGTGGTCGGCTCGTCGATCGACCTGTCCGCGTTCACCGGCACCAACGCGCCGGTCCAGTTGCAGCCGGACCTGCTCGCGCTCGGCCTGCCCGCCGGCGTCGTGGTGGTGCTCGCCCTGGCGGCGCTCGCGGTCGAGGCCAGGACGATGCACCGCCGGGGCATCACCGGGATGCTCAGGCAACACTGACGGCACGAGGAAGAGGGGAGGGCGGCATGCGCCGGATACCGGTCCTGAGCCGGGCGGTGGGCACCGCGGCCGGCAGCACGCTCGCGCTGGCCCTGCTGGTCTGCGGGTGCGTGTTCGCCGCCCTGGCCGGGCCCGCGCTGAGCCTGCACACGCAGTCCCAGGCGCTGCATCAGACCCTCTCCGGCCTGGCCTCCACCACCGCCGCCGTCCAGGCCACCGCGGACTGGGGGGACTTCAACGGCGCGCTCGTCCCGCTCCTCGGCGGGTCGCCGCAGAACATGAAGAGAAGCGAACTCGACCAGTCCACCCGCGAGACCGGCCAGGGCTTCGCGAGCCTGCGGCTCCCGCTCGCGGCGGGCAGCGCGTGGGCAGGCCTGTCCACCAGGCTGTTCGACGTCTCGGGGGCGGGGCCGCGGGCGATTGCGCAGCAGCCGCCGCAGCTCGAGGTGGTCTACCGCGACCCGCTCGCGAGTAACGCCCGGCTCGTGGCGGGTACCTACGCCAGCACCAGGGTCCCGCGCGGGATGCTGGGGGTGACGGCCACCACCCAGATGGCGTACCGGTTCGGCCTGCACCCGGGTAGCCGGCTGTCGCTGGACACGCCCTCCGGCACGGTGCGGCTGTTCGTCACCGCGATCGTGGCCGAACGCGCCCCCGCCTCCACCTTCTGGCAGCAGGACCTGACCGTGAGCACGCCGTCGCTGGAGCAGCCCGCGACGCATCCCTACTGGGTGGGCGGGGTCATCGCGGACCCTGACCAGATCGTCGCGATGCAGAACGCGCTCGTGGCGTCGGGCCTGGAGCTGTACTGGGAATTCCCGCTCGACGTACAAGGCGTGACCGCGGCGGGCGCGGGGAGCGTCTACGACGCGCTGAACCGCGCCACCACCGAGCCCCCGGCGCTGACCGGGGCGCTGATCCCGAGCGCGGATACGATGACGGTCACCTCGCCGCTGATCTCGAACCTGTCGCTGTTCCTCGACACCCAGGCGGCCATCGAGACGGTGCTGCTGCTGCTGTTCGTCAGCCTGATCGTGACCGGGGCCGCGGTGATCGTGATCGCCTCCCGGATGATCGTCGCGCGACGCGACGTTGAGCTGGCCATGCTGCGGGCCAGGGGGGGCTCGCTCTGGCAGGTGGCGGCGCTGACGGCCCGCGCCGGGGTGGTGGCGGCGGTGCCGGGTGCGCTGGTCGGGGCCGGGCTGGCCATCGCCTTGATCCCGGGCGGGACCGCCCCGACCCCGCCCGCCTGGTGGCTGGCCGGAGTCGCGGTCGCCGCCGCGCTGGCCGGGCCGCCGCTGGTCGCCGCCTGGCAGTACCGCAAGCCCGCCCCCGCCGCCAACCCCGCCCAGGTCACCACCGCCGAAACCGGCCGCCGCCGACCCGGCCTGGCGCCGCCCCGTCGCCGAGCTCACCGGCTGCGCCGCCGCAGCCGCCGGCCTGATCGTCCTGCACAACCAGGGCGTCCCGGCCGGCGGCGGCATCGACCTGTACCTGACCATCACCCCGGTCCTGGTCGCCATCCCCGTCGTGATCATCATGCTCCGCCTCTACCCGCTCGCCGTCCGCGGCCTGCTCCGCCTGTCCGCCCGCGGCACCGGCGCCACCGGGTTCGTCGCCATGTCCCGCGCCGCCCGCTCCTCCCTGACCGGCGTCCTGCCCGCCTTCGCCCTGGTCCTGGCCCTCAGCCTGGCCACCTTCGCCGGGATGACCAGCAACGGCATCACCCGCGGCGAGATCGCCGCCTCCTGGCACACCACCGGCGCCGACGTCCTCATCGACGCCGGGCCCTTCCCGGTCACCTCCTCCGCGCTGAAATCGATCGCCGCGGTCCGCGGGGTCCGGCACGCCACCGCGATCTGGACCTCTGACTGGGCCACGCCGGCCGGCCAGCCGGTGACGCTCGTCCAGGTGGACCCGGCGGGGTACGCGGCGCTGGTCGCGAGCACCCCGTTCCCCGCGTTCCCCGCGGGCCGAATCAGCGCATCGCCAGCCGGTGTCCGGTCCTCCGGCCCGCCCGTGTCCGTGATCGCCTCTCCGGAGGCCGCCGCCGTCCTGGGCAGCGGAGCCAGCGAGCTGGTCTCGAGTTCGCCGGCGGGCCCGTTCAACGTGCGGGTCACGGGCACGCTCAGCGATACCCCCGCCGAGCCGGGCGGCGGGACGTTCGTGATCATGCCGCTGGAGACCCTGCCCGGCGCGACCGGCCTGCCCGCCCCCAACGTGGTCCTGGTCACCGGGTCGGGGATCGACAGCAGCGAACTCTCCGCCGTGATCAGCAGGACGATCCCGCAAGCCGTCACCACCTTCCGCTCCGCGGCGCTCGCCTCGCTGGCCGGCTCGCCGCTGCAGCGCGGCGCCGTGCTGATCATCGCGCTCACCATGGCTACCGCCGCGGCGTTCGGCCTGTTCATCGTGATGCTCGGCCTGGCGCTCGGGTCGGCGGAGCGCGAGCTGACCCTGGCCAGGCTGACCGTCTTGGGCCACCAGCGGGACACCAGCCTGGTCATGGCCGAGGCCATGCCCGCCGTGGTGGCCGCGGTGGTGGCGGGCGCCGTCGCCGCGATCGTGCTCCCGCACGTGGTCGGGTCGTCGATCGACCTGTCCGCGTTCACCGGCACCAACGCGCCGGTCCAGTTGCAGCCGGACGCGCTTGCGCTCGGCCTGCCCGCGGCCGGCATCTGCATCCTCGCCCTGGCCGTGCTGACCGGCCAGGCCAGGGGGCTGCGGCGACGGGGTATTACCGGCCTGCTCCGGGCACAATAAGAAAGAGGGAGGCATCCAATGGGCACCAGCGTCTCGGACCTGGGCGCGGAAGCGGCGCGACAGCACCGCGACTACGGCGCGGGCTCACTGATCGTGTGCGACCGGCTGGTGCGCATCTACATCGCGGCGGGCATCGAGGTCCAGGCGCTGCAGGGGCTCGACCTGCTGGTGGACGAGGGCGAGGTCGTCGCGCTGGTGGGCGCCTCAGGCAGCGGCAAGTCGACCCTGATGAACATCCTGGCCGGGCTGGACACCCCCACCGCGGGCTCGGTCCGGGTGGCGGGGTACGACCTGGCGGCGATGAGCCAGCGCCAGCGGCTGGCCTACCGCCGGCGCGTCGTGGGCTTCATCTGGCAGCAGACCTCGCGCAACCTGCTCCCCTACCTGACCGCGCAGCAGAACGTCGAGCTGCCGATGCGCCTGGCGGGCGGCGGGCCCAGGGCGCGCCGCACGCACGCCGCCGAACTGCTCGAACTGCTCGGCCTCGGCGACTGCAGGAACCGCAGGCCGGACCAGATGTCCGGCGGTGAGCAGCAGCGGGCCGCGATCGCGGTCGCCCTGGTCAACAACCCCAAGGTGCTGCTGGCCGACGAGCCCACCGGCGAGCTCGACACGGTCACCGCGGCCGAGGTGTTCAGCGCGCTGCAGAAGGCCAACGCCGAACTCGGCGTCACCGTGCTCATCGTCACGCACGACCCGGCCGTGTCGGGGGTGGTGCGCCGGACCATCGCGATCAGGGACGGGCGCACCAGCACCGAGACCCACCGGCAGGTGCTCGGCAGCCAGGCGGCGCAGCACGCCGTCGAGTACGCGGTGCTGGACCGGGCCGGGCGCCTGCAGTTGCCGCGTGAGATGACCGAGCCGCTCGGCATGCGCGGCCTGGTCCGGCTGGAAGCCGAGCCCGACCACATCGGCGTCTGGCCGGACCGGCGCGAACCGGCCGAACCAAGGAAACCCGAGGATGCGGCAGACCCAGGGGAGTCCCGGTGAACGCGACCCTGACCACGACCATGCTGGACGTCGACGGGATCACCCGCACGTTCGGCAGCGGCCGCACGGCCACCCACGCCCTGCGCGGCGTCTCCTTCACCGTCGAGGCCGGCCAGCTGGTGGCGCTGCGCGGCCGGTCGGGATCGGGGAAGACCACCCTGCTCAACATCGTCGGCGGGCTCGACCTGCCGGACGGGGGCAGCGTCCGGGTCGCGGACCACGAGGTGACGGCCATGTCCGAGCACGAGCGGATGCGGCTGCGGCGCACGTCGGTGGCGTTCATCTTCCAGTCGTTCGGCCTTATCCCGATCTTGTCGGCGGCGGAGAACGTCGGGGTGCCACTGCGGATCGCCGGGGTGGCCCCCAGGGAACGCGAGGACCGGGTGCGGCTCATGCTGGACATCGTGGGCCTCGGCGAGCACGCCAAGCAGCGGCCCGCCGAGCTGTCCGGCGGCCAGCAGCAGCGGGTCGCGATCGCCAGGGCGCTGGCGGGCAGCCCGCAGGTGCTGCTGGCCGACGAGCCCACCGGCCAGCTCGATTCCGAGACCGGTAAGCAGATCATGCGCCTGCTGCGCGCGGTGGTGCAGTCCGAGGGCGTGACCGCCCTGGTCGCCACCCACGACCCGAACCTCATCGATATCGCCGATTCCGTCCTGGAACTCGAGGACGGGAAGATCAAAGACCATTAAGCCGAACGACCGGTGGTGACCGGCCCCGGGAACCTAGGCGACCGCGGAACCTAGGCGACCGGGGTGCCGGTGGTCGCGGTGAGCTCGGCGAACAGGGCGACCAGGCGCTTGGTCACCGGTCCCTGGGTGCCGTCGCCGATGACGCGGCCGTCGACCTTGACGACGGGCGCCAGGCCGCCCATGGTGCCGGTCACGAAGACCTCCTCGGCGGTGTACAGCTGGGGCAGGGTGTAGTCGCCCGGCTGGCAGGCGATCGCGGCCGAGGCGGCCAGGTCCAGGACCGCTCCCCTGGTGACGCCCTCGGGGCAGGACACGGAGGTGGGCGTGGCGAGCGTCCCGCCGGTCACCATGAAGATGTTCGTCGCGTTGGTCTCCGCGATGAAGCCGCGGTGGTCGAGCATCACCGCGTCGTCGGCGCCGGCCGCGTTCGCCTCGATCTTGGCCAGGATCGACGGCAGCAGGTTGTTGTGGTGGATCTTCGGGTCCAGGCAGTCCGGCGCCGGGCGGCGGACGCTGGCGGTGATCAGAGCGATGCCGGAGGCGTCGTAGACCGGCTGCTTGTACTCGGCGAGCACGATCAGCGTCGGCCCGGACGTGTTCAGCCTGGGATCCATGCCCGAAGTGATCTTGACCCCGCGGGTGAGGGTGAGCCTGACGTGGACGCCGTCCCGCATGCCGTTCGCGGCCAGCGTGCGCCGGATCTCATCGGTGATCTCCTCGTCGGAGGGGACCTGCTCGAACGCCAGCGCCCGGGCGGAGGCGCGCAGCCGGGCCAGGTGCGCGTCCAGCCGGAAGATCTTCCCGTCGTAGAGCCTGAGCCCCTCCCAGACCGCGTCACCGCCCTGGACGGCCGAATCGAACGGGCTCACCGCCGCCCGGTCACGGTGGGTGAGCTTGCCGGCCACGCTGACGATGAGGTCGCGGTTGCGCTCATCGAAGACCTGCAGCACGTCTGCCTCCCAGGGGAGAAATGCGGTACTGGTGCAGCCGCGAGAAGTACGGCAGGCACCGCCGGGCGAGGGGCTCGAGGCGGCCGGGCAGCGGGTCGGACCCCTCGCCCGGCGGCCGGTACGCCGAGAAGCCGGTGGAGGCGTGCACGCTGGCGTACCAGTAAGGCGCCCACACCCCGTCGCTGTCCCGCGGGCCGGCCGGCCAGGACAGCATCCTGGTGTGAAACGGCACGTCCAGGGCGTGGCACAGGGCGCGCAGGATCCCTTCGGGCTCGGTGAGCAGGTCGCGGGAGTCGACGACGGGCCCCCCGAACGTCTCGAAGATCTCCGCCTGCTGGCGCAGGCCCAGGTCGTCCAGGGACGGCTCGGTGCGGACCCTGGCGTACGAGGCGAGCAGCTCGCGCGGGTCCCTGATCAGGTGCGCGTGCCGGAGCGGGGCGAGCGCGGCGCGGTCCACCTCGGGGAGCAGGTGATGCGTCATGTGCTTGGCGTAGCTGACGGTCACCCCGGGCGGCAGCGGGCCGCCGGTGAGCCCGGCCAGCACGACCCGCCAGTCGGTGGGCTGGCTCGCGATCACCTCCTCCCGCCCCGGATGGTCCAGGCCGGTGCGGTCCAGGTAGAAGGCGTACAGCGGCTCGTCGGTGACCACAGTGTCCGGGCGGTTCTCCCAGGCCCGCATCAGCGCCGTGGACACGGTCCGCGGCCCCGACCACATCGCGATGCGGGTGGCGGGGCCCGCCGGATCCGTGCCGTTGGCACTCACAGTGTTCTCCCGCTCGCCTCCGGGGCCCCGCCCACCTCCCCATCCCCCTTCACTGGTGCTTCCTTCCCTCGTCGCTCCTTCGTCGCTCCTCAGTCCAGGCAGCACCGCGCCCCTTTGGCTCGCTCACAGGGTCACGACGCTCCGCAGCACCTCGCCGCGGCCCATCTTGGCGAACGCCTCCTCCACGTCGCCGAGCGAGATCGTCTCCGACACGAACTTGTCCAGCGGCAGGCGACCGGCCAGGTGCAGGTCCACGAGCATCGGGAAGTCGCGGCTCGGCAGGCAGTCACCGTACCAGGAGGACTTGAGCGCCCCGCCGCGGCCGAACACGTCGAGCAGCGGCAGGTCCAGCCGCATCTCCGGCGTCGGGACACCCACCAGGACCACCGTCCCGGCCAGGTCGCGCGCGTAGAAGGCCTGCTCGTAGGTCTCGGGCAGGCCGATCGCCTCGATCACCACGTCCGCGCCGAATCCGCCGGTCAGCTCCCTGATCCGGGCGACAGGATCGGTGGTGCGCGAATTGACCACGTTGGTGGCGCCGAATCCGCGGGCCCAGTCCAGCTTCCTGTCGTCCACGTCGACCGCGATGATCGTCCGGGCGCCGGCCAGCCGGGCCCCGAGTATCGCGCCGTCGCCCACGCCGCCGCAGCCGATGACCGCCACGCTGTCGCCCCTGGTGACGCCGCCCGTGTTGAGCGCCGCGCCCAGGCCTGCCATCACGCCGCAGCCGAGCAGCCCCGCGGTGGTCGCGCCGATGGCCGGGTTGACCTTGGTGCACTGGCCCGAGGCGACGAGGGTCTTGGCCGCGAACGCGCCGATGCCGAGCGCGGGGGACAGCGGGGTGCCGTCCTCGAGCGTCATCTTCTGGCTCGCGTTGTGGGTGCTGAAGCAGTACCACGGCCGGCCGCGGCTGCAGGCCCGGCACCGCCCGCATACGGCGCGCCAGTTGAGGATGACGAAGTCGCCGGGCGCCACGTCGGTCACGTCCGGGCCGACGGCCTCCACCACGCCGGCCGCCTCGTGCCCGAGCAGGTAGGGAAAGTCGTCGCCGATGCCGCCTTCCTTGTAGTGCAGGTCGGTGTGGCATACCCCGCAGGCCTGCACGCCGACGAGCGCCTCGCCCGGCCCGGGTTCCGGCACGAGGACGGTGGTCAGCTCTACCGGCTCGCCCTTACCGCGTGCCACGACGCCCTGAACGCTGATCGTCACTTGCTCACCTTCCCGTGGATTGACTGCCTGGGGCCACGCCCATCATCCCGCGTGCCGTAACGGCTCGTCTGCCCATAGTCTGCCTGCCACGGCAGCAGCGTAACCGCTCCGTCCGGCCCTTCCATTCGGCGCCGCGCCCCGCGTAGTGCCGGCGCGCGGAGTCGACGGTCATCGCCGCGTAGAGCATGGCGATCAGCGGCAGCCCGGGCGCGCGCAGCGGCGACAGGCGGTACAGCCTCAGCATGGGCAGGTAGGTCAGCGACATCAGGGCCCAGCCGGCCAGGCCCGCTCCCGCGGCGAGCGCCGCGGGAGCGGTCGCGGCGCCCGCCGCCAGCCCGGCGATCGCTCCCGCGGGCGGCAGCACGTACAGGAACATCAGCCCGGCGATGGTCCCGGCCAGCAGCCACGGTGAGTAGTTCAGCTGGATGTACGCGGACCTGGCCACCATGTGCCACAGGCTGGCCAGCCTCGGATAAGGCCGCACGCTCACCACGGCCGTCGACAGGCCGAGCCAGGTACGCCCCCGCTGGCGCTTGATGAGCCGGCTGAGGGCCACGTCGTCGATGCGGGCGCCGCTGATCGGCGCCAGTCCACCGGACCGTTCAAGGGCGTCGCGGCGGACCAGCATGCACCCCCCGGCGGCCGCCGCCGTGCGCGAACCGGGCACGTTGACCCGTTGGAACGGATATAGCTGCGCGAAGAAGTACACGAAGGCGGGGACGACAACGCGCTCCCAACACGTGGCCGTCCGCAGCAGCGCCATCTGCGAGACGAGATCCCGGTCATCGCCCTCAGCCGCGACGACCAGACCCCGCAGCGCGCCCGGATCCCAGGCGATATCGGCGTCGGTGAAGAGCACGTATTCCGGCCAGGCCCCAGCCGCCCGCAGGCCCTGGGCCATGGCCCACACCTTCCCGGCCCAGCCGGGGGGCGGCGGCGCGCCCGCCACCACCTGGAGGTCCCGCCCGTCGCGGCCTGCCTCGCGCCCGAGCTTCTCCGCGACCTCGGCCGTGCCGTCCGAACTGCAGTCGTCGACCAGGATGACGGTGAGCATGCCCGGGTAGTCCTGCCTGAGCAGCGTCGGCAGGGTGGACGGCAGCATCTCGGCCTCGTTCCTGGCCGGGATGACCGCCGCTACCCTCGGCCACCGGGCGGGCGTGACAGCGGCACGCGGCAGGCGCTCGCCGGTCAGCCAGTACCGGCCGTGCCCGAGGACCAGGTACACCCAAGCCGCCGCGGCCGCCACGCACCCGACGCTCAACGCCGCCATCCCGGCAGCCTCTCACACCGCCCGGGCGGGCGTTACGGGCCTACGCGCGCCAGGCGAGGACGTCGCCCGCGGCGACCTGCGGCGGCCCGAGGAGCACGGTGAGGTAGTCGCCGAGCACCGAATTCCGCGCGGCGACCGCGACGATGGCCGCCACCCGCCAGGCCGCGATCTGCGCGCGCATCTGCTGCAGGCTCACCGCCTTGACCGGCAGCAGGCTCCCGGGCCGCGCGTACGCGCTGGCCGGTATTCCGGAGCCCAGCCACGCGGGCAGCCCGGCCCCCGACTCGGCCCACAGGAAATTGAGGTACCGGCCGGCCTGCGGGGTGCCATCTCCGTCGATGTAGGCCTTCCCGTCCCAGGCCGGGCCCATGAAGTACCCGCCCACCAGCGAGCCAGGCTCGCCGGTATCGGCCTGCCAGCGCATCGGCTCGGTGAAGGTGGACATCGGGATCGGTACCACCAGGACCGTGGCCGACGCGGGCAGCCGCAGCGAGGCGAACACCGCCGACCAGCCGGGCGGGACCGGGGTGGTGGCGGCGGCCGGCAGGGGCTTCGGGAGGATCGGCAGGACCGCCAGCAGGCACGCGGACATGACCACCGCGCCGGGCCGCCAGCCGGAGGCCAGCCGCGGGACCCGGCCGGCCGCATACGCGGCGAAGGCGGACACGGCCGCGTCGAAGGAGAAGGCGAGCAGCGCGCCGGCCGCGCCGTCCGTGAGGATGGAGAAGCGGTCCGGCAGGGCGGAGCTGAGCACGGGCAGGCTCTGCAGCCAGTACCACGGGAGCTTGATCCAGGCGTGTTCGTGCCCGCTGGCCAACAGGGTGCCGCCGAGCGAGAAGACCCCGAGCACCGTGGCGGTGACCGCGGCCGCGCGGACCGGCAGCAGCCGCCAGAACCTGACCGCGGCCAGGACCAGCAGCACGAGCAGCGGCCAGCCCAGATACCCCAGGTATTCCGGCAATTGGCCCTGGTACCGCGCGGCCTCGGCGGCGCTGCCCGCGGTGTGGAACACCATGAGCGAGGAGGGGACCACGAAGCCGGCCAGGTCGTTCTTGAAGAAGTCGGGGATGAATGGGCTGCCGTGCTGCGGCAGCGGGCCGAAGAACTGCACCCACAGCGGGTAGCCGGCGATCACGGCCACCACGCAGGAGGCGGTGCCGAGCCCGCCGGCTACGGCCGCGATCTTTCCCGCCACCTGGCGGGGACGGCTGGCGGCGATCACGGCGACGAGCAGGAACCCGGCCAGCGCGGAGTCGAGCAGGATCTCCTCGCTGATCAGCAGCTGGGCGGTCACCAGCAGCCCGAGCCGGACGCCGCCCCGCACGGCGCGAGCGCGCCCGGTCGCGAGTTGCAGGCCGGCGTCGATGATCAGCGGCGGGAACACCGCGAACTGCAGGTCGTAGTGGCCGAGCGACGAGTGGAGCAGCGCGGCCGAGAACCCGTAGACCGCGGCGCCCAGCGCCGCGCCGGCGACGCTGACCTGCCAGCGCCGCAGCACGGCGAACATGGCCGTCGCGGACCCGGCGAAACCCGCGGTCAGCAGCACGGTCAGGCTGGTCTGCGGCCCGAACAGCAACGTGACCGGCGCCAGCAGCACCCCCGGGAGGAGCATGAACGTGTTCCACATGACGTTCACGCCGTGCGGGGCGTTCATCGCGATGGTGACCAGCGCCGGCAGCCTGGCGTGCGCGACCGCGGTGGCGTCGTAGCGGAAGAACCAGGCGGCCTGGTCGGTGTCGTTGGGGTTGCCCGCCACCATCCGCGACGCCGGGTCCCGCCAGAGCCACAGCGTGACCGCCAGCGACGCCAGCAGGTAGTACACCCCGGCCAGCAGCACCGTGCGCCGGCCGCTGAGCGGGCGCGCGCCCTCGGCGGGCAGGCTGACCGGGACGGCTGTCGACGTTGCGGTCACGAGGCGAGGATAACCGCAGCGGCGCCGACCGGGCAGGGACGAGGTCCGACGTCAGCGAATCGACACTTTTGCGGTCGCCCTGGCCCGGAGATCATCCACCGCTCTCACCGGCCCTACGTCCCGCCCGCCGGATATCTCATCACCCTCATCAGCCCCACCGCCAACTGAGCGCAACCGATGGTAGCGGCAACCAACCAGAAGACCCGTTAGGTTGCCACATTCATGGGTTTGAACAGGCCCTAGCCGTCCGACGCGCTGCCGCCGTCGGAGTTCCTATCGCTCGCCAGATGGCCGGGTATCCCCTTGCGGACCGCGCTGAGGATGGTCAGGCCCTGGCTGACCAGGCCGGCGGCGATCTCGCCCAGGCCGTCGGCGCCGTTGAGGACGCTGACGTTCGCCCCGGCCAGCCCGGCCGCCGCCTCCTTGACGATCAGCGGCAGCTGGTTGATGAGCAGCTGGTCGAGGGCCACGCGGTTGTTCGAAGCGGCGGCCTCGGCCTGGATCCGGGTGCGCTCGGCGTCGGCCTTGGCCAGCACCTTGACCCGCTCGGCCTCCGCCTCGGCGGGCCTGACCACCTCGGAGACCAGCTGCTGCTGGCGCAGCTCAGCCTGCTGCCTGGCCAGCTCGGCCTGGGCGGCTATGACGGCGCGCTGGGCGTTCGCCTCGGCCAGCGGCCCCGCCTGGGCCGCCTCCGCCTGCGCCTTGTCGATCTCGGCCTTGTACTGCGCCTGCACGACGGACGTCTCCCTGGCGAATTCGGCCTGCTTACGCGCCGACGCCTGCTGCGCCTCCGCCGCCGCCTGGTCCGCCGCCGCCTGCGCGATCTTGGCCTGCCGCTGGATCGCGGCGTTGTTCGGCGCGGCCATCGCAGCGATGTACCCGGCGCCCATGTCGTCGATCGACTGGATCTGCAGCGAGTCCACGATCAGCCCGATCCTGGCCATCTCGCCCTTGGACCCGTCGAGCACCTCGGTGGCCAGCTTCTGCCGCTCGGTGACGAGTTCCTCGACGGTCATCGAGCCAATGATCGAGCGCAGGTGGCCGGCGAAGATCCGCCCGGTCAGCACCGACATCTGGTCCTGGTCGGACAGGAAGCGCTGGCCGGCGTTGACGATGGATTCCTCGTCGTTGCCGACCTTGAAGGCGATCACCGAGCGCACGTTCAGCGAGATGCCCTGCTTGGTCACGCAGGTCTCGGCGACCTCGGCCTCCTGCATGGACAGCGTGAGATACCTGACCTTGCGGGTAATGGGCGTGACGAAGGCGCCGTGGCCGATCACCACGCGGAACGGCGACCCCTTCATCCCGTACTTCCCGCCGGAAATCAGCATCGCCTCGTCGGGCGCTGGAACACGGTAACCGAACATCACAGCCTCCTGCTCTAAACTAACTCCGGAATGCGCGGACTGTCGCCGAGCACGTCCTCCCACTCGATAACGTCGACCGCCCGCTTGCCGCGCGACTCGACGATCAGGACCGTCGCCCCCTTAGGCAGCGGCTCGTCCGACCAGGCCAGGAAGGCCTCGGAACCACCGCGGATCTTGATGAGTACCTCGCCGGGGCCGGCCTCGCCCCGCGTTCCCACGGACAGCACGCCGACGCGGCCGATCGAGGACTCATCCCTCGCCAATGACAGCCCCCTTTTACCCGGAAGTGCCACTCTTAGCCTAGTGGTGCTGGTCCGGGGTGACGTGCTGGCCCGGGGGGGACGTGCTGGCCCTAGGGGACGACCCCCTGGAACCCCCGGTACGGGGGGCTCCCCGCCCCCCGTACCCCCTGGGGGCCCCCCTTTGGGGGACGCGGCCCCCTACCCGACGCCTTAAGCTGGGCAGGTGTCCGTGCCCAGGGTGACCCAGCCGTCAGCCAGGGCCGGGGCGCCGCCGCGGACGGGCGTGGCGATGGCCGTCATCATGACCGGCGTGCTGATGACCGCGGTGGACACCACGATCGTGGTGCTCGCCCTGCCGGAGATCCAGCGCGGGCTGCACGTCGCGTTGTCGGCGGTGATCTGGGTCATCATCAGCTTCCTGCTCGTCATCACGCTGCTCGCCACCCAGGTGGGGCGGCTGGGCGACATGTTCGGCCGGGTCCGGATGTACGAGGCGGGCTTCGCCGTCTTCGTCCTCGGCTCGCTGGCCTGCGCCCTGGCCTGGAACGAAGCGTCGATCATCGCGTTCCGCATCCTGCAGGGGGTGGGCGGGGCGTTCATCATGGCGAACAGCGGCGCGGTGATCGCGGACCTGTACCCGCGGGAACGCCGCGGCCGCGCCTACGGGTTCACCTCCGTCGGCTGGACGATGGGCGCGGTAATCGGCATCGTGCTCGGCGGGCTGATCGTCACCTATATCTCCTGGCGGTGGGTCTTCTGGATCAACGTACCGGTGGGCGCGGCGGCGCTGGCGGTCGCCACCCGGGTGCTGCGCGACCGCGGCGAGCGGACGCGCAGGCGCCTGGACCTGCCCGGGATGATCTGCCTGGGGCTCGGCCTGTTCGGCGTGCTGTGGGCGATGACCAGGCTGGCCACCACCGCGTTCGACGCCGAGGTGGCCGGCTACCTGATCGGCGGGGTCGCGCTCATCGCCGCCTTCGCGGTCATCGAGCGGCGGCAGCCGGAGCCCATGCTGCCGCTTTCGATCTTCCGGGTCCCGACGATGACGGCCTCGCTGCTCGCCTCGCTGTTCCAGGGCCTGGCCAGCTTCGCCGTCCTCTTCCTGGTGATCATGTACCTGCAGGGTCCGCGCGGCCTGTCCCCCATCCACGCGTCGCTGCTGCTGGTCCCCGGCTACGTGCTGGGCTCCGTGGCCGGGCCATACGCGGGACGGCTCGCCGACCGGCGCGGGCCCGTCCTGCCCGCCACCGCGGGGCTGGCCATCCAGGTGGCCGGGCTGGCCATCTACGCCCAGCTCGGCATGACGACGGGCCTCTGGGTCGTCGTCGTGGCCGCGGTGGTCAACGGGGTCGGGGCGAGCTTCTTCTTCCCGGCCAACAGCTCGGCGATCATGAAGGCGGCCCCGCCCGAGGCGTTCGGCATCGCGTCCGGCATGCTGCGGACGTTCGCGAACATCGGCATGGTGTTCTCCTTCGCGGTCGCGATCCTCATCGCCTCCCGCTCCATCTCCCGCGGCCTGGCGTTCGCCATCTTCGTCGGCAGCACGTCGCTGCACGGCGCGCTCGCCGTCGCGTTCACCTCGGGCCTGCACTCCGCGTTCTACGCCTCGATGGGCTTCATGGTGCTAGCCGCCGTCTTGTCCGCGCTGCGCGCGGGCGCCGCCAGGCGGGCGGGCTGACCGGCCGTGGCCACCCTCGAGGACGTGCGGCGGATCGCGATGTCGCTGCCGCGCACCACTGAGCGCCTGGTCAGGGACCGCACGACGTTCCGCGTCGGCCAGATCGTGTACGCGTCGGTCTCGGCGGATGAGGAGCGGATGGGGTTCGGCTTCCCGAAGGACGAGCGCGCCGCGCTGGTGGCCAGCGAGCCGGACAAGTTCATGATGCCGCTGCGCAGCGACGAGCGGTACCAGTGGGTCCGGGCCGCCTTGCCGGTGCTCGACGTAGACGAACTGCGCGAACTGCTCATCGACGCGTGGTGCATGGTGGTGCCGAAGAAGGTCTCGGCCAGCTACCTGGAGAGCCAGGGCATAGATCCCGGCTGAGCCTGGGGACAGCTGGCTCCGGAGGCCGATCAGAGGCAGCGCGGACCGGCTGGCTCGTTACCGACCTGGAGTACGGTAGGGCGGTGTCGTTGCGCGCGATTGACTTCCACGTGCACCTGCCGACCCCGGACTGGCTGGACGGCAGCATGGCCGGCTACGTCGAGGCGGCCGAGGCCTACTTCCGCTCCCCCGCGAGGCGGGGATCGCTGGATGAGCTGGCGGCGCTTTACCGCGGGCTGGAGGTCAAGGCGGTCCTGCTGGCCTGGGACGCCGAGACCGCGACGCGACGGCCGCGGGTCCCGAACGAGACGGTGGCCGCCGCGTGCCGCGACTACCCCGACGTGTTCACCGGGCTGGGATCGGTAGATCCCCACAAGGGCGAGGCCGCCGTGGCAGAGGTGGCGAACATCGCCTCCCTCGGGCTGCGCGGGGTGAAGTTCCACCCGTCCCTGCAGGCCTTCTCGCCCGACGACCCGCGGTACTGGCCCGTCTTCGCGGCTTGCGAACGGCACGGCCTGATCGCGCTGTTCCACACCGGGACCAGCGGAATCGGCGCGCGCCAGCCCGGCGGCCAGGGCATCAGGATCGACTACGCGCACCCGCTCAAGCTCGATCCGGTGGCTGCGGCGCATCCGGGCCTCACCGTGGTCGCCGCGCATTTCGGCTGGCCCTGGCACATGGACCTGATCGCCATCGCGCTGCACAAGACCAACGTCTACATCGACATCTCCGGCTGGTCGCCGCGGCGGATCCCGGCGGAGGTCATCCGCGAGCTGCGCGGCCGGCTGTCCGGGCAGTTCCTGTGGGGCAGCGACTTCCCGTTCTTCGGCCCCGAGCGCTGCCTGTCCGAGCTCGCGGACCTCGACCTGCCGGCCGAGGTCGCGGAAGCGGTGCTGCGCGACAACGCCGCGCGCATCCTCAGCTGAGGTCGACCACGACCGGGGCGTGATCGGAGGGCGCCTGGCCCTTGCGGGCCTCGCGGTCCACGTACGCCCCGCGCACCCTGGTCGCGACCGGTGGGCTGGCGTACACCAGGTCGATGCGCATGCCCATGTCCTTGGGGAACGCGCCGGCCCGATAATCCCAGTACGTGAACGGGTGCGGTCCCTTCATCGGAGTGGGTACCACGTCGTCCAGCCCGAGGGCCCGTAGGTCCGCGAGCGCTTGCCGTTCCGGCGGGGTTACGTGGGTGGACCCGACGAACACCGCGGGGTCCCACACGTCGGCGTCGGTCGGCGCCACGTTGAAGTCACCGCACGCCACCAGCGCGGGCTGGGCGCTGAGCTCGGCCGCCAGCGCGGCGCGCAGCGCCGCGTACCACTCAAGCTTGTAGGCGTAGTGGGGCGAGTCGGGCGCGCGCCCGTTCGGCGCGTACAGCGACCAGACCCTGATCCCGCCGCAGTCGGCACCGACCGCCCGGGCTTCGGGCTTGCGCAGGCCCGGCTCGTCGAGCAGCAGCGACTCACCCGGCTCCCCCTCGATATCCGGGTTCGCCGGGAAAGCCCAGGCTGACCCGCTCCAGGCCGACCCTGGACAGCAGCGCGACCCCGTTCCACCGGCCGTCGCCGTGCGCGGCGACCTCGTAGCCGAGCCCAAGCTCCTCGATCTCGGCCGCAGGAAAGGCTCGCGCCGCGACCTTGGTCTCCTGCAGGCCGACGATGTTCAGGCTCGGTCTCGGCCAGCCACTCGAGCAGCCGCGGCAGCCGCGCCTTGACCGAATTGACGTTCCAGGTCGCCAACCGCACCTGACCGGGCTCCCTCCGCCAGAACACGAGCCGTTCTCACAAATAATCGGGGAGGATCCGGGCTTGTGGGAGTTTTTAGTGCATCCGGATGCACCAGATCCTCCCCGAAGCCCGGATCCTCCCGCAAAATCGCGACGGGCGGGAAGGGTGGGGTCAGCGGGATCGGTGGGGACTTCGCGGGGATCGGGGGACTCCGCGGAGATCGGTTGGGACTCCGCGGAGATCGGTTGGGACTCCGCGGGGATCGGTGGGGATTCCGCGGGGATCGGTGGGGATTCCACCGGGCGCGTGGGTCGCGCCGTGCCGAGGCGCTACTGCGCGTCCTCGCGGAAGCCTTCTAGGAAGCGGCGGAAGACGCCGCCCTCCCTCGGCAGGGAGGGCCCGGGCGGCGGCGCCGCGGGGCGTTCGGTTCCCTCTGGCTCGTGGTAGTCGGCCCGGGCGATGGCGTCCACGATCTGGGCGTCGTCGAAGGCCTCCGACCCGGGGATCTCCGGGACGAAGCCGACCAGGTCCCCGTCGAGCAAGACCTCGGCCTCCAGGCCCGACGTTCCCTCCGAACCCCAGATGGCCTCGCGCCCGCCGCCCGCGGGCACCTGCACCGCGTACGCGTCGACTCCTTGCTTCAGCAGGTGAGCGTTGATGCCGCGATCCCTCAGCGCATCGGTCACCCGGCGGGCCCGGTTTTCGTCCATCTGCACAGGCTACCCAGGATTCACCGGCGGTTGGCCGGGTGCCGTCGTGACCCAGAGGCCCGCGGGAGCTACATTCTTTCGCATACGGGAACTATCGCGCCGAGGAGCGAGCGGGAGCGTGACGTGCTGACCAGGGAGCAGCTTCCCGTGCGGCTCACGCCGATGGTGGGGCGTGAGAGCGAGCTCAACGACATCGTGGCCGCCCTCGCCCGCAGCCGGCTGCTCACCCTCACCGGGCCCGGCGGTACCGGGAAGACGCGGCTGGCGCTGGCCACGGCCAGGGCCGCCAGTTCGTCGTTCGCTGCGGGCACCTGCTGGGTGGAGCTGGCCGCGATCGAAGACCCCGGGATCGTCGCGCGGACGGTCGCCTCCCGGCTCGGCGTCCCCGATACTCCCGGGCAGGAACCCATCGAGGCGGTCGCCGAGCACGTCGCCGACCACCCGGTGCTCGTCGTCCTGGACAACTGCGAGCACCTGGCGGAGGCCACGGCCAGGTGCGCCGAATACCTGCTCGCCGCCTGTCCTGCGCTGGTCATCCTGGCCACCAGCCGCGAGGCCCTCGGCGTGGAAGGCGAGCTGAACTGGCATGTGCCGCCGCTGTCGCTGCCGAAGCCCCGGCCGGTGCTGACCGCGTCGATGCTCGCCGACTCCAACGCGGTCACGTTGTTCGAGCAGCGGGCGCAGCTGGTGCGGCCGTCGTTCCGCATCACCGACCAGAACGCCGCCGCGATCGTGTCCATCTGCCAGCGGCTCGACGGGCTGCCGCTGGCCATCGAGCTGGCCGCCGCGAGGATGCGGGTGCTTTCCTCGGCGCAGCTGGCCGAGCGGCTCGACGACCTGTTCGCGGTGCTGGTCGGCGGCTCGCGCTCCGCGCCACGCCGGCACCAGGCGCTGCGCGCGACCCTGGACTGGAGCCACGACATGCTCGACGCCGCCGAGCGCGCCGTGTTCCGCCGGCTGGCCGCCTTCTACGGCGGTTTCACGCTGGACGCGGCCGAGCAGGTGGCCGCAGGAGGGGACATCCGCGCGGACGCGATGCTCGAACTGCTGACCAGGCTCGCGGACAAGTCGCTGCTCCGGGTGGAGCACGCCCGAGGCGACTCGCGCTACCACCTGCTGGCCACGATCCGCGACTACGCCAGAGACCGGCTTGCCGACGCGACGGAAACGGCACAGGTCCGGCAGGCCCACCTGGGTTACTTCACCGGCCTCGTCGAGGCCTCGGCGGCCAGGATCGAGCACGGCGGGGGCGGAGCCGACGGCCTGGAGGCCGAGCTCGACCGCGTGGACGTCGAGCTGCCCAACCTGCGCGCGGCGCTTGAATTCGCCCAGGAATCCGGTGACGCGGTGGCGGCGCTGCGGATCGTCGGCCCGCTGGACCGCTTCGCCTACCTTCGCGGCCGCTATCACGAGGTCAGGCAGTGGATGGACGCGGCGGTCACCGCCGACCCCGGCGCGCCCGCCGGGCTGCGGGCCCAGGCGCTGCTGGGCAGCGGCAGGCTGGCCTTGCTGCAGTGCGACTACGCCCCCGCGGTGCGCAGACTCGAAGCGGCGCTGCGGCTATACCGCGAACTCGACGATCCCAAGGGCATTGCCAGCGCACTGCAAGTGCTCGGCAGCGTGTCCCGCGAGCAGGGCCGGTACGCCAGGGCGATGGAGCTGCACGCGGAGAGCCTCGCCATCGCCGAGGCCGCCGGGGACCGGTGGGGGGTGGCCAGCGCGCACGGGTACCTCGCCTTCGCGTCCTGGCTGCAGCGCGATTTCAGCCGGGCCGCCGAGGAGGCGAGCACCGCGCTGGCGGCCTCCCGCGAGCTCGGCGACGTCGAGGGTACCGCGTGGTCGCTGATCAGCCTGGGGACGGTCGCCCGCTACCAGGGCGAGGTCGAGCGGGCGGCCATGCTGCTGGCCGAGAGCCGCGCCCTGTCGGAGGGAATCGGGTTCCGCGAAGGCGTCGCGTGGTCCGCCGAGCAGCTCGGCCTGCTCGCGGCCGTCGACGGCGACCCGGCCGCCATCTCGCTGCTCCGCCACAGCCTTGAACTGCACAGCGAGCTGCGGGACCGGTGGCGCATGTCCAGCGTGCTTGAGGATCTCGCGGCGATCGCGCTCGCCCTCGGGAAGTCGAGGCAGGCGGGTCGTCTGCTTGGCGCCGCCGAGGCGATGCGGGAGGCGATCGGCACCGTGATCGCGCCCTGCGAGCGGCCCCAGCACCTGCAGACGGTCGCGGCCGTGCGGGCGGCGATCGGCGAGGACGGGTTCGCGGTCGCGCGGCAGCAGGGGCTGGTCGCCACGATGGACGAGCTGACGCCCGACCTGCCGTCGGTGGAGGACGCCGCGCCGGCCGCACCGGCGCAAGCCGGGTCGGCGGTGGCCCCGGCTGGACCGGGCGCCACCCCGGCGGCTGCAGCTGCCGCTGGAGCGGTCTCGGCCGCGGCGCCCCCCGCTGCGGCTCCGGCTCTACCGAGCGCGGACGGCCCGAACCCTTCATCTCGGCCGACATCGGCCAAGGTGCGGGCAGCGCAGACCGCCAGGACCGGTGGCGCGGCCAGCGGGCCGCTTCGCATCAGGACGCTGGGCGCCGCGGTGGTCGAGTTCGGGGACGCGGCGCTGACCGCCGCGGACTGGAGCTACGCCAAGCCCCGCGAGCTGATGTTCCTGCTCGCCTCCTCACCGCCGATGACCAAGGACCAGATCGCGGCGGCGCTGTGGCCGGACCTGTCGCGCCAGCAGCTCGGCAACGCGCTGCACACCGCGCTGCGCGAACTGCGCCGCGCGCTCGGCGATCCGGGCTGGGTGGTGTATTCGGACGGCCGCTATCGGTTCGATCGCTCGCGCCCGCACGAATGCGACGTCACCGCGTTCGAGGACGCGCTCGCCGCCGCGCGCCGGGCCCGCCCCGCCGAGGCGGCGCTGCCCGAGTTGCAACGCGCCGTCGCGGTCTACGGCGGCGACTTCCTCGACGGGATGTCGGCGGGCGAATGGGCGCTGGTCCGCCGGGACGAGCTTCGCCGCGCCTTCGAGTCGGCCCTGCTCGCGTCCGGCCGGCTGCAGGCGGCCGCCGGGCGCCACCAGGCCGCCGCGGCGGCCTTCCGCCGGGCCGTGGCGCACGAGCCACTGAACGAGTCCGCGCACCGCGAGCTGATGAGCAGCTGGGCGCGCCTCGGCGAGACCGCCCGGGCGGTCCGGCACTACGAGGAGCTGGTCGCCTTGCTGCGCGACCAGGTCGGCGTGCCGCCCGCGGCCGAGACGACGGCGCTGTATCAGCGGCTGCTGGCCGCCGAGTAGAAACCCGGCTCGCGGCCGGCCCACAGCGGCCGAGACGACGGCGCTGTATCAGCGGCTGCTGGCCGCCGAGTAGAAACCCGGCTCGCGGCCGGCCCACAGCGGCCGAGACGACGGCGCTGTACCAGGGGCTGCCGGCGGCCGAGTAGGCACCCGGCTGCGGCCGGCCCATCCCCCGGTGTTTCCCCCGGTGGTGCTCTGTTCCCCCCGTGCTGGTCTGCCACACTCGGCGGACGGCAGATACCAAGCCCGGGAAGGGAGGTGCCGCAGGTGCCCGATCCGATCAAGCCGCCCGCCGCACGCCGGCCCGAGGAGGCCCTCGAGCTGGTCTGCGCCGCGCTCAGCGACGGAGACCTCGAGGCTGCGCTCGCCCAGTACGAGGGCTCGGCCATGCTGGCTCACTGGCCGGCCCGCGCGGTCAGCGCCGACCGCGATGTCCGTGGCGCCCTGACCTGCTTCATGGCGCTGCGCCTGCCCTTGTCGATCCGGATAGGAACCGTGCTGGAAGCCGACGGGCTGGCCCTGGTCACCTGCGACAGGCGGGTCGCGGGGACCGGCCCCGACGGCGAGCAGGTCGCCTTGAGCGGGCGCGGCTGCGCCGTGGTGCGGCCGCAGCGCGACGGCGCCTGGCGGATCGCGGCGGACGCCTGGCAGGTGGGGACTGAGCTTCCCCCTGAGCCTCCAGAGATTCCCCCGGTAACCGGCGGTGATCCTCGTTGCGGCGAGGGACAAGGCGGACATCCTCCCCACTAAAGCCTCACTTGTCTGCCGGAAACGGGACACCACCATGAAGACTGCCAGCCGCTTTTCGCACCGGATCGCACCGCGCCGCGTGGTGATCGCGGCCGCCGCGACGGGCGCGCTCGCGCTGACCGCCGCGCTGGCCGTTGCGCACTCGGCGAGCGCCAGCGCCGACACGGCCGACGGGTACCACTTCAGCACCCTGGACAACACCGGTGACCTCACGTTCAACCAGCTGCTCGGCATTAACAACGAAGGCGTGATCGCCGGCTACCTCGGGTCCGGGGCCAAGGGGCACCCGAACAAGGGTTACCAGCTGTTCGCGCCGTACGGCCACGGCAACTACGAAGGCGAGAACTTCCCCTCCTCGACGCAGACCCAGGTGACCGGGCTGAACGACAACGGCGTCACGGTCGGGTTCTGGTCGAACCAGAACAAGGCCAGCATGGTCAACGACAACTTCGGGTTCTACGAGGTCGGCGGGCAGTTCTACACGGTCAACTTCCCGACGACCAACAACGCCAAGCCGCAGGTCGACCAGCTGCTCGGGGTTAACGACCACGACGTCGCGGTCGGGTTCTACGGCAACGCGCAGGGCAACAACCGCGGGTACGAGTACAACATCCTGACCCACACCTTCACCCGGGTGCTGGTGCCCGGCGCCCCGAGCGGCAAGGCGGGCCCGAGCCTGACCGCCGCCGCGATCAACGACAACGGCGACGTGGCCGGCTTCTACGCCAAGTCCTCCTCGCAGACCGACGCCTTCCTCCTGATGGCCGGCGGCAAGTTCATCACGCTGGCGGTGCCCGGCGCCACGATGACCCAGGCGTTCGGCGTGAACGACCACGACGAGGTGGTCGGCGCGTACACCATCGGCTCCGGCAGCAGCGCCGTCACGCACGGCTTCACCTGGCGGCCCGGCCACGGCTTCACCACCGTGGACGACCCGCACGGCATGGGCGCGACCACCATCAACGGCGTGAACAACGCCGGCGACCTGGTCGGGTTCTACACCGACTCGGCCGGCAACACCGACGGCTTCCTCGCCACGCCTTGAGGCTGACGGTCCCTCCAGGCCGATACCCACCGCCAAGCCGGGGGGCCCGACCGGGCCCCCCGGCCTTTTCCGTCTCCAGGCGCGGCGCGGGCTGGTGCTTGCCACCACCGCCGTTCGGGATGATGGGGTTTTCTATAATCCCGCTGTGGCCGATGAAGAAGGCGGTGCCTTCGAGCTGGGTACCGACGGGCCCATGGTCATCCTGGTCGGGATCGACGACTCCGTCACGTCGCTGCGGGCCGGGGCGTACGCGGCCGGGCTGGCGCGGCGGCAGGGCGCCCGCCTGGTGGCCGTGTTCGTGGAGCAGCGCTCGGCGATGTACGGCGCCACGGGCGCCGCGGGGGCCGCCGCGGCCGCGGCGCAGGACCAGGCGATCAGGGAAACGGGCGAGGACCTGCGGCGGCGGGCCGAGCAGGAGGCCGAGAGGCTGGGCATGCCGATCACGTTCATCATCGCGTACGGCGACCCGTACCACGAACTGCGGCGGGTCGCCGACCAGGTGCGCGCCGACGCCGTGATCGTCGGCGCGTCCGCCAAGGCCGGGCACCGGTGGGTCGGATCGCTCGCGGTCCGGCTGGTCAAGGCCGGGCGGTGGCCGGTCACCGTCGTTCCCTAACGAGCGCGAGGGTTCACGAGCAGGGAGGCGAGCCATGGGCGTGGCCGTGGTCACCGGGGCCGGTTCCGGGCTGGGCCGGAGCATCGCCTTGGCGCTGCTCGGCGCCGGCTGGCAGGTCGCGCTGGCGGGCAGGCGCGCCGACGCGCTGCGCGAGACCGCGGCCGAGTGGGACGGGCCGGAACAGGCCGCGCTCGTCGCGCCCGCCGACGTGACCTCGGCGCCGTCGGTCGCCGCGCTGTTCGACGCCGTCCAGGACCGCTGGGGACGCCTTGACCTGCTGGTCAACAACGCCGGGGTGTTCGGTCCCGGCGGCGCGGTGGACGAGATCGAGCTGGCCGATTGGCAGCGCGTGGTCGACACCAACCTGACGGGCATGTTCCTGTGCGCGGCGCGCGCGGTCCGCCTGATGAAGGCGCAGACTCCGCAGGGCGGGCGGATCATCAACAACGGCTCCATCTCGGCGCACGCGCCGCGGCCGGCCAGCGTCGCCTACACCGCCACCAAGCACGCGGTCACCGGGCTGACCAAGTCCATCTCGCTGGACGGACGGCCGTTCGGCATCGCCTGCGGGCAGATCGACATCGGCAACGCGGCCACCGAGCTGACCCAGCGCTTCAGCCGGGGCGTGCCCCAGGCCAACGGGACCGTGGCCCCCGAGCCCGTCTTCGACGCGCGCCACGTCGCCGAGGCGGTGCTGTACATGGCGTCCCTGCCGCTCGACGCGAACGTCCAGTTCCTCACGATCACCGCCACCACCATGCCCTTCATCGGCCGGGGCTGAGGCCGGGCCGCCTTCGCCGCGCTCGGCGCGACCGCGAGATTAGCCGTCAGCGGGGCGGGCAAACCGATGCTACAGACGGTTACGAGCTCGGATGGCGTGGCTGGGGGGAACTGCCATGGTGGCGTCGAGCACTCAGCAGGAAGAAGTCCGCTACCCCGACGGCCGGGTCGGCCTGGCCCACCCCGGCGACATAGGCGACAGCAGGTACGCCAACGGCGACCTGGCGCCGGTGCCGATCCTGCGGCGCACCTGGACCACCTACAACTACGCGGCGCTGTGGGTCGGGATGTCGCACAACATCCCGACCTACCTGCTCGCCTCCGGGCTGATCGCGCTCGGGATGAACTGGGTGCAGGCGCTGATCACCATAACGCTGGCCAACCTGATCGTGCTGGTCCCGATGCTGCTCAACAGCCACGCCGGGACCAAGTACGGCATCCCGTTCCCCGTGTTCGCGCGCGCCTCGTTCGGCCTGCGCGGGGCCAACCTGCCGGCCATCCTGCGCGCGCTGATCGCCTGCGCCTGGTTCGGGATCCAGACCTGGATCGGCGGCGAGGGCTTCTACACGCTGATCGGCGCGATCGCCGGGCACGGGTGGACCGCGGCGACGCCGGCCTTCGGCGGGTACCCGTGGACGCAGTGGCTGTCGTTCGCGATCTTCTGGGTGCTGGAGATGGCGATCATCATGCGCGGCATGGACACGCTCCGGCGGTTCGAGAACTGGGCCGCCCCGGTCGTGCTCGTGGCCGCGGTCGCCCTGCTCATCTACATGGTGACCAAGGCGCACGGCTTCGGCGCGGTGCTGTCCGAGCCGGCCAGGCTCGGCTGGGGCGGCCGGTTCTGGCCGGTCTTCTTCCCCTCGCTGATGGCCATGATCGCGTTCTGGTCGACCCTGTCGCTCAACATGCCCGACTTCACCCGGTTCAGCCGCGGGCAGCACCAGCAGGCGACCGGCCAGGTGCTCGGCCTGCCGACCACGATGGCGTTCTTCTCGCTGCTCGCGGTGCTCATCACCGCCGCGTCGCAGAAGATCTACGGCGCGCCGATCTGGGATCCCATCCAGCTCACCGGGAAGTTCCGCAGCCCGGTGGTCATAGCGTTCGCCCTGTTCAGCGTCCTCGTGGCCACCTTGTCGGTCAACGTGGCGGCGAACACGGTCAGCCCCTCGTACGACTTCTCCAACCTGATGCCCAAGCTGATCAGCTTCCGGGCCGCGGGCCTGATCACCGGGGTCATCGGCGTCGCCATCCAGCCGTGGCGGCTGCTGGCCAACCCGCACGTGTACATCTACGTCTGGCTGGGGTTCTACGGCGGGCTGCTCGGCACCGTCGCGGGCGTGCTGATCGCCGACTACTGGCTGGTCCGCCGGACCGAGCTGAGACTGGGCGACCTGTACCGGCCGCACGGTGCCTACTGGTATCACGGCGGGTGGAACTGGCGGGCGCTGGTGGCGTTCTTCGCGGGCGCGCTGCTCGCGGTGGGCGGCGCCTGGTCGGCACCGGGCGAGGGGCCGTTCCCGGCGGGTGGCCTGATCCCGGCGCTGAAGCCGCTCTACGACTACAACTGGGCCGTCGGGTTCGCGGTAGCGCTGCTCCTGTACTGGGCGCTGACGGTGATCCCGGCGCGCCGGCCGGCGCTCAGTTCCCCCTCGTACGCCGGAGAGCAGGGCTGACCTGCCCCACGTAGTTACCCGCGGCCCAGCCGCCGGATTTGCCGGGCGGCCGATGTTGGCACCGGCCGGCGGGTCGGGGCATGCTTGCGGAAAGGCCGTCAGGGCCCGGACTTGCCGCCGCGACGCACCAGGAGGGTGCCATGACGAATCTCAGCTCCCTGCTCGAGGACGCGGCGGCGGCCCAGCCCGATCACCCGGCGATCCGCCTGGACGATCTCGTCCTGAGCTACGCCCAGCTGCGCGAGGCCGCCGGGCGGATGGGCGCGCTGCTGGCCTCGCTCGGCGTCGAGCCCGGGGACCGGGTCGGGATCATGCTGCCGAACGTCCCGGCGTTCCCGATCGCGTTCTACGGCGCGCTGGCCGCCGGGGCCGTCGTGGTGCCGATGAACCCGCTGCTCAAGGAGCGCGAGGTCGCCTACTACCTGGGCGACTCCGGGGCCAAGGCCGTGGTCGCCTGGCACGCCACGGCCGGCGAGGCCGCCAAGGGCGCCGCGGACGCCGGAGCCGAGATGATCACCGCGGAGACGCCGGACATGGCCGGGCTGCTCGACGGGCTGGAGCCGCTGCGCGAACCGTCCGGCCGGGGCGGGGACGACGATGCGGTCATCCTCTACACCTCCGGGACCACGGGCAGGCCCAAGGGCGCCGAGCTCACCCACGCCGGGCTGGTCCGCAACTGCACGCTGACCTCGCGGACCCTGCTGAAGAACAGCACGAGCGACGTGATGATGGGCTGCCTGCCGCTGTTCCACGTGTTCGGCCTGACGTGCGGGCTGAACGGGACGGTGGCGGCGGGCGGCACCCTGACACTGCTGCCCAGGTTCGACCCGGCGCAGGCGCTGGAGATCATCGCACGTGACCGGGTCACGATCTTCGAGGGCGTGCCGACCATGTACGCGGCCATCCTGCACCTGCCTGACGCCGACCCGGCGAAGGCCGCGACGCTGCGCGTGTGCGTCTCCGGCGGCGCCTCGCTGCCGGTGGAGATCCTGCGCGGGTTCGAGGAGAAGTTCGGCTGCATCATCCTCGAGGGCTACGGGCTGTCGGAGACCTCCCCGGTCGCGTCGTTCAACCACCCGGACCGGGTGCGCAAGCCGGGCTCGATCGGCACCCCGATCGAGGGGGTGGAGATGCGGCTCATCGACGACGATTTCCGTACCGTGCCGGAGGGCGAGATCGGCGAGATCGCGATCCGCGGCCACAACGTGATGAAGGGCTACTGGAACAAGCCCGAGGCCACGGCGGAGGCGATCCGCGACGGCTGGTTCCGCACCGGTGACATGGCCAGGGTGGACTCCGACGGCTACTACTACATCGTCGACCGCAAGAAGGACCTGATCATCCGGGGCGGCTACAACGTGTACCCGAGAGAGATCGAGGAGGTCCTGCACGAGCACCCGGCGGTCGCCGAGGTGGCCGTGATCGGGATCCCGCACCCCGAGCTGGGCGAGGAAGTCGGCGCCGCGGTGGCGCTCAAGCCGGGGGCCAGCGCGACCCCGGAGGAACTGCGCGCGTTCGCCAGGGACAAGGTGGCGGCGTACAAGTACCCGCGGCACGTCTGGCTGGTGGACGCGCTGCCCAAGGGCCCCACGGGGAAGATCCTGCGCCGCGAGGTGCGCCCGCCCGAGGAAACCGGGTGAGCGCCGCGCAGGACCGGGGGGACCGCGGGACCGAGCCGGGCGCGGGCCAGGCCTGGGCGGAGGAGGCGGCCGAGGCCGCGGGCGGGCTCGACCTGCTGCTGTCCGACGCCGCGCTCGGCGTGCTGCGCCGGTTCCGGCCGGACAGCTCGGTGCTGCGGCTGGCCGCCGGGCTGATCCGCCGCCCCGAACTGGTCGCGGGCCAGGCGGTGTCGCTGGCCACCGAGCTCGGCCGGATCGCGGCCGGCCGGTCCGAGGTCGCGGCCGACCCGCGCGACCGCCGCTTCTCCGACGCGGCCTGGAACGACAACCCGTTCCTGCGGCGCAGCGTCCAGGCTTACCTGGCCGCGGGCAAGTCCGCCGAGGACCTGGTGGCCGGCGCCGGGCTCGGCTGGCGCGACGACACGCGCGTGAGGTTCCTGATCACCAACCTGATCGCCGCCGCCGCACCGAGCAACAACCCGCTGCTCAGCCCGGCCGGCTGGAAGGCGTTCATCGATACCGGCGGCGGCAGCGTGGTCCGCGGCCTGCGGGCCCTGGCTTCCGACCTGGCCATCTCGCCCCGGGTGCCTTCGATGGTGCCCCCCGACGCCTTCGAGGTGGGCCAGGACCTGGCCGTCACGCCCGGTGCCGTGGTGCACGCGAGCGAGCAGTTCGAGCTCATCCAGTACGCACCGGTCACCGAGACGGTCAACCGCTACCCGCTGCTGATCGTGCCGCCGATGATCAACAAGTACTACATCACGGACCTGGCCCCCGGGCGGAGCATGGTCGAGTACCTCACCGGGCAGGGCCACCAGGTCTTCGTGATCTCGTGGCGCAACCCCGACGCCCGGCACCGTGACTGGGACCTGGGCACCTACGGCGGCGCTCTGGTGCGCGCGCTGGCGGTGGTGCGGGAGATCACGCGGGCGGCCAAGGCCAGCGTCTGCGCGCTGTGCTCGGGCGGCATCATGGCGTCCATGGTGGCTGCGCACCTGGCGGTCACCGGTGAGCTCGACCAGCTGGCCAGCCTGTGCCTCGGCGTGGCCGTGCTCGACCAGACCCAGGCGGGCACGGCCGGGGCGATGATCGACGAGACCACGGCCGCCGCGGCGATGGCGGTGTCCGGCGCGCGCGGTTACCTGGACGGGCGCGCCCTGGCCGAGGTGTTCGCCTGGCTGCGGCCCGACGACCTGATCTGGAACTACTGGGTCAACAACTACCTGCAGGGCCGCCAGCCGCCCGCCTTCGACATCCTGTACTGGAACGCCGATGTCACCCGGCTGCCCGCCGCGCTGCACCACGACTTCATCAGGCTGGGCCTGACCAACGCACTGACGAAGGCGGGCGAGGCGACGATGCTCGGCTCGCCGGTGGACCTGGCCAAGATCGACGTGGACGCCTACGTGATCGCCGGCATCACCGATCACCTCTGCCCGTGGCAGTCGTGCTACCGGACGACGCAGATGCTCGGCGGCCCGGTCAAGTTCGTGCTGTCCACCAGCGGGCACATCGCTGCGATGGTCAACCCGCCGACCAACAAGAAGGCGGCCTTCCAGACCGCGGCGAGCAATCCGGCCGACCCGCGCGAATTCCTCGCCTCGGCCACGACGGTGGCGGGCAGCTGGTGGCCGGACTACTCGTCCTGGCTGGCCGAGCGCTCCGGCGGGGAGAAGAAGAGCCCGAGGACGCTCGGCAGCAAGGCCCACCCGGTCCTGACCGCCGCGCCGGGAACGTATGTTCACGACCGCTGAGGTACGCAGCGTCGCGGTCAGCGGCAGGCAGCTGCGAGTCGCGGTGCGGCCCGGCCGGCGCGGCCTGAGGCCGGGCGCCTCGTCCCGCCGCGCCCCGCTGCTGCTCATCAACGGCATCGGCGCCAGCCTGGACCTGCTCGAGCCGTTCGTGCGCGAGCTCGACCCCCGCGCGGACGTGATCAGGTTCGACCCGCCCGGCGTGGGCGGCTCCGCGCCGCCCTCGGCGCCCTACCGCTTCACCGGGCTCTGCGCGCTGATCGCGGCCATGCTGACCGAACTCGGCTACGGCCAGGTCGACGTCCTGGGCATCTCCTGGGGCGGTGCCGTCGCGCAGCACTTCGCGGCGTTCCAGCGGTCCCGGTGCCGCCGGCTGGTCCTGGTCGCGACGGCCACCGGCGCGCTGATGGTGCCCGCCAGGCCCTCGGTGCTCGTGCACCTGGTGACCCCGCGGCGCTACCTGGACCGCGGCTACCTCGAACGGGCGGCCGGGGACCTGTACGGCGGGTCAGCGCGGGCCAATCCCGAAAGGATCACGGCGGCGATGAACAACGGCAACCGGGTCGGGCCGTCGCGCGGGTACCTGTACCAGCTCGCCGCCGGGGCAGGCTGGACCAGCGTGCCGTTCCTGCCGCTGCTCCGCCAACCGACGCTGATCGTCGCGGGCGACGACGACCCGATCATCCCGCTGGCCAACGCCAGGCTGATGAACAGGCTCATTCCGAACTCGCGGCTGCACGTCTACCACGGCGGTCACCTCGGCCTGGTGACCGAGGCGGCTCAGCTCGCGCCGGTGGTGGACGAGTTCCTCGCCGCACCGTAACCAAGGGAGAACACCGATGACCAGCGCCGCCAGGACCGCCGTCACGGACGCCGATTTCTACCTGCTCGAGCAGATGCTCGAACCGGACGGGCGCCAGCTCCTGCACCGGGTGAGGGAGTTCATGGAGAAGTCGGTGCAGCCGGTCATCAACCACTACTGGACCAGGGAGGAGTTCCCGTACGACGTGGTGTCGGGGCTCCGCCACCTGGGCATCGTGGGCCTGAACTACTCCGGGTACGGCTGCCCCGGCGTCAACTGCCTGCTGGACGGGATGGTCGCGATGGAGCTGGCCCGGGTGGACTCCTCCATCGCCACGTTCTTCGGCGTGCACAGCGGCCTGGCCATGGGATCGATCTACCTGTGCGGGTCAGACGAGCAGCGGGATCGCTGGCTGCCCGCGATGGCGCGGATGGAGAAGATCGGCGCGTTCGGCCTGACCGAGCCCGAGGTCGGGTCCGGTGCCGCGGGCGGGCTGACGACCACGGCCAGGCGGGACGGGGACGAGTGGGTCCTCGACGGGCAGAAGAAGTGGATCGGCAACGCGACGTTCGCCGATTACGTGGTGATCTGGGCGCGTTCCCTCGAGGACGGGCAGGTCAAGGGGTTCGTGGTGGAGAAGGGCACGCCGGGCTTCGCCACCTCGAAGATGCGCGACAAGATCGCGCTGCGGGTGGTGCAGAACGCGTACATCACCATGGACGGGGTGCGCGTGCCCGAGGAGAACCGCCTGCAGAACGCGAACACCTTCCGCGACACCGCGGCGGTGCTGAGGATGACCAGGGCCGGCGTGGCCTGGATGGCGACCGGCTGCGCCCGCGGCGCGTACGAGCACGCGCTGGCCTACGCGCGGCAGCGCCAGCAGTTCGGCCGCCCGATCGCGGGTTTCCAGCTCGTGCAGGACCTGCTGGTGCGGATGCTGGCCAACGTCACGTCGTCGGCCTGCCTGTGCGCGCGGCTGGCGGCGCTGCAGCAGGACGGCCTGGCCGAAGATCATCACTCCGCACTCGCCAAGGCATTCTGCACGGTGCGGATGCGGGAGGCGACCGGCTGGGCACGCGAACTGCTCGGCGGGAACGGCATCCTGCTGGAGAACAACGTGGGCCGGTTCGTCGCCGACGCCGAGGCGATCTACTCCTACGAGGGCACCCGCGAGATCAACACGCTGATCGTCGGGCGCGCGATCACCGGCATCAGCGCGTTCGTCTGAGCGGACCCCTGGCCCGCTCCGGTCGGCGACGCCGGTCAGCCCGCCGCCGGTGCGGCCTGCTGGCAGCCCAGGCGGTGACCCTCGCTCTCCATGGCGCCGCACTCGGGGCACACCAGGTGTGCCCAGCAGGCCGCCTCACCGCCCGCTTCGGCTTCAGGATCCTGCCGCAGGATCTGGGCCAGGACCGCGGCCTCGCTATGGTCGACGTCCCTGGTCGCGGTCAGCAACGTCAGGGGGCCTTTCGCCGCGAGGGCGCGGAGCCGACCCAGCGCCGCCCGGGGACCGCTCTGGCTCAGCTCTTCGGTGTAGCGCCGGCGGAACTCGCCGAACTTCGCCGGGTCGTGCCCGTACCAGGTCCGCAGCTCGGTCGACGGCGCGACGTCCTTGGCCCAGTCATCCAGCGCGGCCGCGTCCTTGCGCACGCCACGCGGCCAGAGCCGGTCGACGAGCACACGGGTGCCGTCCGCGGACTCCGGCTCGTCGTAAACGCGCCGGACGCGGATATCTGGCGGCACACCGCCTCCTTCCTCCCTGGCGCAGCCGGAAGCGCTGCTGCTATACGTATCATCCGCCTGCCGCGCCAGTGCGCGCGCCCAGGGGCTCAGGCGAGTGGTGCCGCCGCGTTCTCGTAGCGGCCCTTGACCCGGTCCCCGGCCGGGTCGAACGGGGGGCGCAGGCCGACGGCGGCCCGGTACAGCCTGCCGCCCATGTTGACCTGGTACTCCCCCGCCCGTAGGAGATCCGGGGTGAGGACGCTCCCGTCGGGGTGACGGACGTAGGCCAGGCCCACGCAGGCGCCGACCGCCTCACCCCAGGCGCCCGAGGTCACCTGGCCGACGGCGATGCCGTCCCGCAGCACCGGCTCGCCGCCCCAGATCATGGTGTCCGGGTCGTTCGGCCCGGGCAGTGTCAGGGAGACCAGCCTGCGGCGTGGCCCCTCCGCCCTGGCCTCCTCGACGGCCTCGCGCCCGAGGAACGGGATGCCGGTCTTCAGCTTGCACGCGAACAGCAGCCCGGCCTCGACCGGGTGGTAATCCGGGGTCAGCTCCCGGCCGAACGCGCGGTACGCCTTCTCCAGCCGCATGGACTCGATCGCGTAGTAGCCGGCGTTGGCCAGGCCGAGGTCCGCTCCCGCGGCCACCAGGTCCTCGTAGGCGCCGACGGCGAACTCGGCCGGGACGTACAGCTCCCAGCCGAGCTCTCCCACGTAGGTGATCCTGGTGGCGCGGACCGTGGCGTAACCGAGGTCGATCAGGCGGCTCGAGCCGAAGGGGAACGCCTCGTCGCTGAAGTCAGCGCGGGACAGGCGCGACAGGAGCCGGCGCGAGGCGGGCCCCATGACGCCGTACACGGCGTAGGACGAGGTGATGTCGACCAGCGACGCACGGCAGTCGGCGGGAATCTGCGCTTTGATGTGATCCTGGTCGCGTTCGGTGGTAGCCGCGCTGCTGACCAGCAGGAACTCGTGAGCAGAGAGCCGGGTGACGGTGATGTCGGCCTCGTAGGTGCCGCGCGCGTTGAGCATCCCGGTGTAGACGGTCCGGCCCGGGGGGACCGCGACGTCGGCCGTGCACAGCCACTGCAGGGCCTGCTCGGCGTCCCGGCCGGTCATCAGGTACTTGGAGAAGCTGGTCTGGTCGAACAGGGCGACGCGGGTGCGGGCCGCGCGCTGCTCGGCCGAGGACCAGGGCTGCCAGTTCTGCTGCCCCCAGCCGTACTCGATGACCGGGCTCTCGCCCTCGGGGGCGAAGACGTTCGCGCGCTCCCAGCCCATCTTGCTGCCGAAGCAGGCGTTGGCCTGCTTGAGCAGGTGGTATGCCGGAGACCTGCGGAACGGCCGGGCGGTGTCCAGCTCGCGGTTCGGCCACGGCACCGCGTAGTGCAGGCCGAGGACCTCGCTGACCCGGTCGTGCAGCCACTGGTTGTTCCCGTTGAAGGCGGCGAACCGGCGGATGTCGACGGCGGACAGGTCCAGGCTCGGCTCCCCCTCGATGATCCACTCGGCCAGGGCCCGCCCCGCTCCGCCCGCGGATGCGATGCCCACCGAGTTGAACCCGGCGCAGACGAAGAAGTTCCGCAGCTCCGGTGCCTCGCCGAGGATGAACTGGTTGTCGGGGGTAAAGCTCTCCGGGCCGTTGTAGAACATCTTGATCCCCGTCTCGGCCAGCACCGGGATCCGGTGGACCGCGCTGTTCATCAGGATCTCGAAGTGATCCCAGTCCTCGTCGAGCAGCTTGAACTCGAACGGGTAGGGCAGCGCGTCGGGCGCGACCCACGGCTTGGCCTCGGGCTCGAAGCCGCCGACGAGCAGCCCGCCGACCTCTTCCTTGATGTAGGTGTAGCCGTCGGGGTCGCGCAGGATCGGCAGGTCCCGGTGTACCCCGTCGATCTGCTCGGTCACCACGTAGAAGTGCTCGGCCGAGTGCAGCGGCACGGTCACCCCGCACATCGCGCCGACCTGCTTGGCCCACTGGCCCGCGCAGTTGACGACCACCTCGGCCTCGATATCGCCCTCCGGCGTGCGGACCCCGGTGACGGCGCCGTCCCGGCTGAGGACGCCGGTCACGCGCGTCCGCTCGCGCACGGTGACGCCCCGGTCGCGGGCCCCCCGGGCCAGCGCGGCGGTGAGGTCCGTCGGGTTCGCCCGTCCGTCTCCGGGCAGCCAGATCGCCCCGGCCAGGTCGCCGACCCGCATCACCGGGAAGAGCTCGGCGGCCCGCCGCGGGCTGATCAGCTCGCACTCCAGCTGGTAGGCCTCGGCGGTGGCGGCCGTCCTGCGCAGCTGGACCATGCGGTCCTGGGTCCGGGCGACAGTGACCCCGCCGCACCGCCGGAAGCCGGCCGACAGGCCCGTCTCCCGCTCGAGCTGCTCGTACAACTCGGCGGAGTACTGCACCAGCCGGGTGCCGTTCTCCGACGCGCGCAACTGGCCCACCAGGCCCGCCGCGTGCCAGGTCGTCCCGCAGGAGAGCTGTCCCTGCTCGAGGAGCAGCACGTCGGTCCAGCCCATCGCGGCCAGGTGGTAGGCGACGCTGGCGCCGATCACGCCCCCGCCGACGATCACGACCCGCGCGCGGCCGGGCAGCCGGGGGATCCGGGGCAGGCCCGGCGGTTCAGTCATCGACCTGGACTTCCTCGAGCAGGCGGGGGAAGTCACCGGCGGTGAACCCGGCGACCGCGCCCTCGAACCGTTCCATCGCCCAGCCCCAGAAGTCGAAGTCGATCGGGCTCGCGCCGTTCTGGATCGCGCCCCACAAGGTCCACCCGTACATGCTCACCAGGCCGAACAGCCGGGCGCGGGCGATCCTGCTGCGCCGGACCCGGCCGTAGTAGGCGGAGACCAGATCGGCCAGGGCCTGGCCGGACAGGTGGCACTCGGCCCCGATGTTGCCGAGCTCGAAGCACGCGTCGTTGTTGCCCGACAGCTCGTAGTCGATCAGCCAGATCCGGTCCCCGTCGTCGATGAAGTTCGCGGCGAGCAGGTCGTTGTTGCACGGGACGATCGCCTCGGCGCGGAGGGCGAGCGCCTTCTCGGCGGCGCTGAACTGCGGCAGCAGGTCGTCGTACCCGGCCGGGATCCGGAAGCCGTGGGACCTGGCCACCGCCAGGTACCGCCGCTGGATGTCGAACATGTCGAAGTCGTTGACGAACCGCCCGCCGGAGTGCAGCCGGCGGCACGCCTGCGCGATGCGCGGGATGTTGCCGGGGGCGGCCACGTCAGCTGAGCTCAGAGTCCGGCCCTCGATGTAACCGACCACCAGCATGTGGTCCTGGGGGCGGTACTCGACGACCGGCGCCCCGGCGCCCGCGGCAGCCGCGATCACCGAATTCTGGTACTCGCAATCGCGGTCGATGGAGAGCAGCTCACTGCCGCCGGAGGACAAGCGCGCCACGAAGGTGCCGTCGGGCGTGACCACCTTGTAGTTGCGGTTGGTCAGCCCGCCCGGCAGCTCGCGGACCGAACGCGGCCTGCGGGCCAGGCTGTCCGTCTGATCGAAGAGGGCGTCGAGGTCCGCGGCAATCCCTCCCGAGTCCTTGGGGGTCGCTAAGGTCTAGACCGTAAGGGCCACGGTACTGCCAACCTGCGGAAAGGGTCTAGACAGTTACGGCTACTCCCCGTACATTTAGCGCTCAACGGCGGTCCCGTCGGATACCAGGGAGGCCACTGATATGAGCATCGGCACCCAGACTTCCGGCGAGCACGAGCGGGACACCGCCGACCTGGCCCGGTTCGGCTACAAGCAGGAGCTCAAGCGCTCGCTCGGGCTGTTCAGCTCGTTCGCCGTGGCGTTCAGCTACATCTCGCCGTCGACCGGCATCTTCACGCTGTTCGCGCTGGGCTTGACCACCATCGGCGGGGTGTTCATCTGGACCTGGCCGGTAGTGGCGCTCGGGCAGTTCATCGTGGCGCTGAACTTCGCCGAGGTGTCCAGCCACTATCCCGTGGCAGGCTCGGTCTTCCAGTGGACCAAGTACCTGGCCAACCGGAGCTACTCCTGGTTCACCGGCTGGATGTACCTGTTCGCCGGCATCCTGACCGTCACCGCGGTCGTGGCCACGCTTCCGCTGGCGCTGATCCCCGCGATCTACGGGCTCGGCTGGCACCTTACCGCCACCCTGGACACCCAGCTGGTCGTGGCCCTCATCACGCTGGCCGTCATAACCGTGCTGAACATCTACGGCGTCCGGCTGGTCTCGCTCATCAACAACACCGGCGTGGTGTTCGAGATCCTCGGCATGTTCGTGTTCGCGCTAATCCTGTTGGCGTTCCATAACCACCAGGGCTTCCACGTGGTGACCAACAGCGCGGGCTTCCACGTCGGGCCGAGCTCGTTCCTGGCCGCGATGTTCATGAGCCTGTTCGTGATCTACGGGTTCGACACCGCGTCAACCCTGTCCGAGGAGACAAAGGATCCCCGCCGGGCCGCGCCGAAGGCGGTCCTGTACTCAGTGGTCGGCGCGTTCATCATCGGCGGGGTGTTCCTGCTCGGCGCGCTGGTGGCGATCCCGAACCTGCATACCGCCACCTCAGGCGCCGGCTGGAACCCGGCGCAGGTCATCACGGCCAACTTCCCGACCGCCTTCGCGACCCTGTACCTGTTCGTCGTCTCCGCCGCGATCTTCGTCTGCTGCCTGTCGATCCTGGCCGCGACCATCCGGCTCTGCTTCGGGATGTCGCGCGACAACCAGCTGCCGATCTCCGGGCTGCTGTCCAAGGTCTCGCCCAACCTGCACACGCCGATCTGGACGTGCATCGTCATCGCGCTGCTCTCTGCGGTGCCCTTCATCAAGTACTCCGGCGCCGGGACGATCGCCATCGCGGCCACCGGCATGATCTACCTGAGCTACTTCCTCGGCAACCTCGTGATCATGGCCGCGCGGACCCGCGGCTGGCCGAGGAGGAGCGCGCCGTTCCGGCTGGGCCGCTGGGGCCTGCTCGTCAACGTGGTCGCGCTGCTGTACGGCGGGTCCATGCTGGTCAACTTCGCCTGGCCGCGGATCGCCAGCAACCCCGAGCCGCAGCAGGTCGGCCTCAGCTACGGCATCTCCTTCCTGAACAAGATCCCTATCTTGTACACGATCGCGGTCGGCATCGCGGTGATCGGAGCCATCTACTACCTGATCACCGGGCGGAGGAAGGCGTTCGCGCCGGTGACGGCGCCGGAAGGGGACGACCCCGTGGAGCTGCCCGCGGGCGGCGGCGGGGCCACGGCCTAGCCCGGCGTCCCTGCCTTGGGGCAGAAGGCCGGGGGGAATTGGGTCCCGCGCCGGGCCGGTTCGCCTAGCCCGGCGCGAGACCTCAGGTCGTTCGGGAAGGACTCGCCATGCCGCCACAGCCGGGGACCGGGCGCCGCCGCGCCCGCCCCGCGCTGCGGACCAGCACCAGGCAGCCGCCCGACATCGTGCGCGGGCCGGGGACCACCCTGCACGGGCAGATCGAGGATTGGCTGGCCGGCGAGATCGCCGCGGGCGCGCTCCGGGCCGGTGACCGGCTGCCCGCCGAGCACGACCTGGCCGCCTGGTTCGACGTCAGCCGGATGACGCTCCGGCATGCGCTGGCCGAGCTGGCCGCGCGCGGCCTGGTGGCGCGGGCGACGGGACGGCACGGCGGTACCTTCGTCGCCGCGCCCAAGCTGGAGCAGGACCTCACCACCCTGGCCGGGTTCTCCGAGCAGCTTCGCCGGCACGGGATGGTGGCCGGCGCCCGGGTGCTGTCCGCGAGCCCGCGCCCGGCCGGCCCGGCCGCGGGAGCTGCCCTCCGGATCGGCGAGGGCGATCCGGTGTATGAGATCCGGCGGATCCGCCTCGCCGACGGCCGGCCGATCGTCCTCGAGCGCTCCCTGTTCCCCGCCGCCCGGTTCCCCGGCATGCTAGACGGCCGGCTGGACGGCTCGCTGTACGAGCTGCTCGAGACCAAGTACGGGCTGCGGCCGCACCGGGCCAGGGAGAGCCTGGAACCGGTCACCGCCGGGGTCCGCGAAGCCGAGGCGCTTGAGGTCGCCGAGGGCGCTCCGCTGATGCTCGTCGAGCGCACCGCCTACGCGCGCTCCGGCGAGCCGGTCGAGTTCGCCCGTGACCTGTTCCGCGGCGACCGCACCAGGGTGGTGGTCTGGACCTCCGAGCTAGCCGGAGACCTGTGAGGTCGTACGCGGCCGCAGCGGTCTGACCGGCTGGTCATGGCGCTGGCGGGCAGGGGTTTTCCGGGTCAGGGAAGCTCGGCTACGGTGAGCCCATCGGGGCTGTTGCGGGAGCGAAAGCGAGAGCCAATGCGATGGTAGCCACCGTGCTCGGGCTTGAAGGTGCCCTGCAAGGGAAGCGCTTTACGATCGGCAGTGAGCCGATCACTTTTGGCCGCGGCGATGAGAACGACGTGGTCCTCACCAACCTGCTGGCCTCCCGCTTCCACGCCGACCTGCGGCCCGAGGCGGGCGGCTATGTCCTGTACGACCTGGACAGCAGCAATGGCACCTGGGTCAACGGCGCACGTGCGACCGTCCATTGGCTCCAGCCCGGCGACGAGATCGTGATCGGCGGCGAGGCCTTCCGCTTCGAAACCTCCGATGCGCTGGCCGGCCACGCCGCGCCGCCAGCGCCGGTTCCCGTCTTGCGCGTCACCGTGACGGGGGGCGGGCCGGTGGGCCTGAGCTTCGCCTTGCTCCTGGACCATCTGATGGGGCCGCGCGTGGCCATCAAGGTCTATGACAGCCGATGGCAGCAACAGGGTGGCCAGATCGTCTGGAAGACCCCCGAGCAGGGCAATGTGCGCCGCCAGCAAGTCGTGACCATCCAGAGCCGCCAGTATGTGAGGCTCCCGCCCGAGGTCCAGGAGCGGCTGTTCACGCCGGGCCACTACACCGAGATGTGGCCCAAGGGCCCGGATTCGATCCACGATCTCGGGCCGCGCAACGTGCGGATCGCGTATGTCGAAGATCAGCTACTCGCGCTCGCGAACGATAAACCGGAACACATTCAGCTCATTCCTGAACGCTTCGACCCGGACGCGGCGCAAGGCGAGGTCGCCGGGCAGCACGTGCTCGCGATCTGCGAAGGCAGCCGCTCGCACACGCTGGAACATTTCGCGGGCAAGTTCGGCGCCTGCGACTCGTCCATGTACGCGCTCGATGGCCAGCAGGTGCAGGACCTGGTCCTTGGCTTGCGGGTGAAGTCTGAGCTCCCGGACCCCATGGCCGTTCTGCTGACCGTGGCCCAGAACCGCTTCCTGCTGAACTCGCTTCGCGGCGAAGGCTTCCTGAACATGCGGCTGACCGATGAGGAGGCCAAGGACGCCGTCGGGGTCGATCCGGTCCGGCAAGTGTTCACCGAGTGCATCCAGTCCTCGCCCTGCCTGATGGAGCTGAGGGGCAACCGCGAGTTCTACTGCGCCGGCCATCAGGCCCTCTTCCTTCCGGCCCTGGTGCGGGGATCCCCGTTGTGGGGGCGGGTGCAGGAAGGGCTGCGGCTGTTCGGGGTGGCGCAGGAGAACCTGACCGCGGTGACCGGGTTCCGGCTGGACATGGTGCAGCGGCCGCGGTTCACCGCCCAGTTGTATCCGAGGACGGCGACGGCGCAGGGGACGTTCGGGTTCCTGCTCGGCGACGCGGCCAACGCGATTCACTTCTGGCCGGGCCGTGGGCTCAATAGCGGGCTGGCCTCGGTCATCTCGCTGGCGCGGTGCCTGGCTGCGACCTGGCGCGGGCGGCCACTGCGGGACGCGGACTTCCTGCGCCACGAGGCGGTGATGGCGATGCTGCAGTACCGGCATAAGAGCCGGGCGTGGCGGCAGATGGTCACGACCGACGCGGCGGGGAACGTGCGCGCGATCAAGGACCTGATCGCTCAGGGGATCGCGGAAGGTGAGCAGGGAGCCTTCGACAGGGAAGCGGATATCGACGCGCTGATGAAGCTCCTGGGCCAGATCCGGGGCCGGCTGGCACCCCGGATCGACGGCCTGCCGGATGATGTGACGCTGCGGGCCCACCTGGAGCGGCTTCCCGGGTCGATCCTGCACACGCTGCTGGTCAGCGAGGCCTGGGACACCGGCAACGTCGGCGGTGAAGAGGTCGACGTCGAATGGCTCCTTGAAGACGCGGCAGCGGCGGAGCTGGCGTAGCGGTCGGGACGTCCAGGCCGACCGGAGTGGGCCGGCCTGGACGTCATGAATCAGGCGAGGTCGAACCGGTCGAGGTTCATCACCTTGCCCCACGCCGCGACGAAGTCGTTCACGAACTTCTCCTTCGCGTCGTCGCTGGCGTAGACCTCCGCGAGCGCGCGCAGCTCGGAGTTCGACCCGAAGATGAGGTCGGCCCGGCTGCCGGTCCACTTGAGGGCCCCGGTGGCGGCGTCACGGCCCTCGAACGTGTTCCCGTCCCCGTTGGGCTGCCACGTCGTGCCCATGTCGAGCAGGTTGACGAAGAAGTCGTTGGTCAGCGACCCGGGGGCGGTGGTGAAGACCCCGACTTTCGACCCGTCGTAGTTCGCGCCCAGGACGCGCAGGCCTCCGACCAGGACCGTCATCTCGGGAGCGCTCAGGGTGAGCAGGTTCGCCTTGTCGACGAGCAGGTACTCGGCCGGCAGCTGCTGGTCCTTCCCGAGGTAGTTGCGGAACCCGTCGGCCCTCGGCTCGAGGTTGGCGAACGACTCCACGTCGGTCTGCTCCTGCGACGCGTCGGTGCGGCCCGGGGCGAAGGGGACCTCGACGTCGAAGCCGGCGTCCCTCGCCGCCTTCTCGATGCCCACGCCGCCGGCCAGCACGATCAGGTCGGCGAGCGAGACCCTGGTGCCGCCGGTCTGGGCGGCGTTGAAGGAGTTCTGTATCCCCTCCAGCGTGCGCAGCACCGTGGCCAGCTGGTCGGGGTTGTTGACCTCCCACCCGCTTTGCGGCTCGAGGCGGATGCGCCCGCCGTTGGCGCCGCCGCGCTTGTCGCTGCCGCGGAAGGACGAGGCCGCCGCCCACGCGGCGGACGCGAGCTGGGACACCGACAGGCCCGAGGCGAGGACCTGGGCCTTGAGCGCGGCGATGTCCGCGGCGTCCACGAGCTCGTGGTCTACCGCGGGAACGGGGTCCTGCCAGAGCAGGTCCTCGGCCGGGACCTCCGGGCCGAGGTAGCGCACCTTCGGGCCCATGTCGCGGTGGGTCAGCTTGAACCACGCCCGGGCGAAGGCGTCCGCGAACTCGTCGAGGTTCTCCAGGTAACGCCGCGAGATCGGCTCGTAGATCGGATCGAACCGCAGCGACAGGTCGGTCGTCAGCATCGTCGGGGTACGGCGCTTCGACGGGTCGTGGGGGTCGGGGACGGTGTCAGCGCCGGCCTCGCCCTTAGGCTTCCACTGGTTATGCCCGGCGGGGCTCTTGGTCAGCTCCCACTCGTAACCGAACAGGATCTCGAAGAAGCTGTTGTCCCACGTGGTCGGGGTGGGAGTCCAGATGACCTCGATACCGCTGGTGTTCGCGTCGTCACCCCTGCCGGTCTGGTAGGTGTTCTTCCAGCCCAGGCCCTGCTGCTCGATCGGGGCCGCCTCGGGGTCGAGGCCGACGGCGTTGTCCGGGCTCGCGCCGTGGGTCTTGCCGAAGGTGTGACCGCCCGCGATCAGGGCGACCGTCTCCTCGTCGTTCATCGCCATCCGACGGAACGTCTCGCGGATGTCACGGGCCGCGGCGAGCGGGTCCGGAGTGCCGTTCGGCCCCTCGGGGTTGACGTAGATGAGGCCCATCTGGACGGCGGCGAAGGGCTTCTCGAGCTGCCGGTCGCCGTGGTAGCGCTGGTCGTCGAGCCAGGTGGTCTCCGGACCCCAGTAGACGTCCGCGTCCGGCTCCCAGGCGTCCACGCGACCGCCGCCGAAGCCGAAGGTCTGGAAGCCCATCGACTCCAGCGCGACGTTGCCGGCCAGGATCATCAGGTCGGCCCACGAGATCTTGCGACCGTACTTCTTCTTGACCGGCCACAGCAGGCGCCGGGCCTTGTCGAGGTTGGCGTTATCCGGCCAGCTGTTGAGAGGGGCGAAGCGCTGCTGGCCGGACCCGGCGCCGCCGCGGCCGTCGTGGATGCGGTAGGTGCCCGCGCCGTGCCACGCCATCCGGATGATGAGCCCGCCATAGTGGCCGAAGTCGGCCGGCCACCAGTCCTGGGAGGTCGTGAGGACCTCCTCGATGTCCCGCTTCACGGCCGGGAGGTCGAGGGTCTTGAACTCCGCGGCGTAGTTGAACTGCGCGCCCATGGGATTGGCCACGGCCGGGTTTTTGGCGAGGATCTTCAGGTTGAGGCGGTTCGGCCACCACTCGGCGTTGGCGTCACCCATGGTGGGCTGGGTGAGGCCGGGCAAGATCGGTCGGCCCCCGCCCTCAGGGGTCGGGCCTTCGGCGTCTACTGGATCATGGTTCTCGGACATGGGAATCCTTCCGGACTCGGTGGGTCACGGTACCCAGGAACTGGTGGCGGTGGAACAGTCGGGGCAAAGGCCCCAGTAGATGACTTCAGCCTCGTCGATCGAGAAGCCGTGGTCGTCGGACGCGGTCAGGCAGGGCGCCTCGCCGGTCGCGCAGTCAACGTCGGCGACGACACCGCACGACCGGCACACGACGTGGTGGTGGTTATCCCCGATGCGTCCCTCGAACCGCGCCGGGCTGCCGGCCGGCTCGATCCGGCGGATGAGCCCGGCCGCGGTGAGCGCGTGGAGGGCCTCATACACGGCTTGAAGGGTGACATGGCCGATGCGGTCGCGCACCCCGGAGGCGATCGCCTCGACGCCGAGGTGGTCACCGTCTCGCACGGTCTCGAGCAGCGCGACGCGGGCGGCCGTTACCCGCAGGCCGGCCTGGCGCAGCTCCCCGGCAGCGGTCGGAGCCCGGGATGCGGTCACGGCGCCAACCCTACCGTCATAAACACAAACGATTCAAGATAATGAAGCATCCAAGTTTAGGCACCCGGTCGTGCCGCGTCTGGCCGGGATCACCTCGGCCGGTACGGGCCAGGGCAGCCGATCACGCGGGACCCCGTTGTATGTTCACTGTGTCACCAGCACCGCTGTCTCCGGGGGAAGATCGCGCGCTTGCGCTACCGGATTCGCCGCTGGCTGGAACTTACCGTGCTGCTGGTGCTCACGCTCCCCGAGATCGTGAGCGTTTGGGGTGACCCAGTTCGCCGAACTACGGTCCGAGGTTCCCTGGACGTTGACAGCCGTACTACAAGGCGCCGGAGGCCGCCGGGCCGGTTACCCGGGGCGGGCGGGCGGGCTGTGGCTGCGCAGGACTTTGGTCTTGTCCCGGTTCCACGCGGTGGTGGTGCCGTCCGGGTGCAGGATCAGCGTCCATCCCCAGCGGTGGATCACCACCTGGTGATGGAACGTGCACAGGAGGATGCACTCCTTGACGCTGGTCGGGCCGCCGTCGGCCTTGTGCCGGACATGGTGCACTTCGCAGGCCTTGGCGGGCTGGTTGCACCCGCCGGTCCACTGGCAGTGCCGGTCCCGCTGGATGACCGCGGTGCGGATCCCGGCCGGGACCGTGTCGGCGTACCCGATATCCAGCGGCAGGCTCGGCCCGGCCAGCCGGGCGCCGAGCTGCTCCCGGCGCAGGAACGACGCCAGCCCGCCAGGACCGGACAGCAGGTCGACGGCCCGGCCGATGATCTGCCGTTCGAGCATCTCCCGGGCGTGCGCGGTCAGCGGCAGGCCGTCGCAGCACGGCGGCCCGGACCGGCCGTCAGCCACCGGGACACCGGCCGGGTCGTGGCCGGCGCACCCGCCGGTCCCGTCTGGGCCCGCACCGGCACCGGCATGGCCCTGGCCGCATCCGCCGGGCCCGTGGTGCCCGGCCAGCGTCACGCACAGCTGGACCAGGTCCTCCAGCACGCCCGGATCCACCTCACCGGTCACCACCGGGACCACCATCGCATCACAGCTCAGGCCGCGGGCCGCGTCCCCGTCCAGCCACGCGCCGCCGTCCCCGCCGCCGACCGCGGCCTGCGCCCGGGCCGCCGCCCACCGGGCCCGCGCCGCGGCGACCCACTCCGCCTCCAGGGCCGAGTCCCCATCCAGCGCCCGCAACTCGGCCAGCGTCACGTGCACCAGGGCCTTGACCGGCTGCCCGGCCCGCTCCGGCAGCAGGTCACTGGCCGCCAGCCGGCGCATCGCCTCCTGCAGCCCGTCATGATAACGCTGCTCATGGGTCCGGGTATCCGCCGCACCCGCCGGGGCCGACAAGCTGTCTAGCACCGCGCCGACCAGCGCCGCACACTCCGGCGTCAGCTCCCCCGCGATCACCCCGGCCCCGCCGAACGTCGTCTCCAGCCGCACCGACCGGTCCCCGAACCCGTCCTCCGGGCCCTGGCCGGGGGGCAGCGACCGGGCGTACATCTCCGCGGCCAGCCCGGCCAGGTCCCACTCATCAGCCCCGGCCCGCGCCGCGGTGACCAGGATCTGGTCGGCAGCATCCCGGCAGCCCTCCGGCAGCCGGTCAGACCAGCAGCAGACCGCCCGGCCCACCGACTCGCTCAGCACGCTCCCCTCGGCCAGCGCCGCGATCACCCGCGGGTGCGCCACGGCCCGCCGGGCCCAGGCCACCTGCCCGCGGGCCGCCGTCTTGGTCACCCGGGTCTGGTGCCGCAGCCACGCGCCCGCGCTGTACTCCGCATCGGCGGCATAGCCCTGGCTGGCCGTGAACGACCCCAGGGTCCGGGCCCGCCCGGCGGTCAGCATCGCGCCGGCCTGCTCATAGCCGTGCAGGCACGCGGCCTTGGCCGCGTCGGGCATCGCCGCGGGGTCGGCGGCGGCCGCGAACCGCAGCGCCGCGCACGCCGCCTGCAGGGCCTGGCTGGCGCTGGCGTAGGCGGGGGCGGTGCTCACCGGGGTGGTCACCTCCGATCAGGGGTGCGCGCGGGGGGCGGGGTTGGCTCGCGCCATGCGGGCGGGCGCGGGTGTTCCGGGGGTTGAGCCGGATCGTTCGGGATTATAAGGTCTTTGATCTTTTATTCGAGTTTACCAGTTCCCGCTGACATTTTCCGGGAACGACACACACCCGACTCGAGGACGGCGGGGGTCGTAGTAGCGGGCGAGGTGCTGACCGCGCCAACCGCGTGCGACGGCGACGAAGGACCGCCAGGGCCGGGTGGCTGCGAGTTAGCCAATCAGTTGGCGAAGCCTGTCGCATGGCCATCCGCGACCTGCCGATCCGGCGACCTGCGGGATGCGTAGGCAAGCGGCCCGATTTTAAGACGTAGCGTACGCCGAGTTGCCGTCGATTGCGTGAGTGTCGCGGTCCGTCGTCGATCGCTGTCGACGACGGACCGGCAACGGCGATCGCGGAAGACGCCTTCGCGCTTGTCGTACGGGGCGGCAGGCCAATCGTCAGGCTAAGTAGAGGGACAACGGAGCTTATGTGGAGGAGGACCGGATGACATCACCAGCAAGGCCCATCCCGATCCCTGATTCGTACCGCCGGGTCGCCCTCTGCCTCACCGTCCAGGGCGCCGCCAAGGCCCTCGAGTTCTACGCGCCGTGTTCGGCGCGACCGAGCGCATGCGCACGCCCGGGCTGGGCGGGACCATCGTCCACGCCGAGATCGAGATCGGGGACTCCGTGATGATCATCGCGGACGAGAACGCTTACGAGGGCACCAAGGCACCGCCGACCGGCGGCCTGTTCGGCTCTCCCACGTTCCTGCTCATCTACGTCGAAGACGTGGATGCGGTCATCGCGCGGGCCGCGGAACTCCGAGCGACCGTGCAGCGCCCGGGCTGCTCGCGCTGATCCGGGCCGCGATGGCCGAACTGGACGGCCTCGCCGAGGTTCTCAACCAATACCACCTGTTCCATGCGACCCGCGCCGAGCTACTACGTGAGCTTGGCTAACCCGAGCAGGCCCGCGGCGAGGATCGCCGCGCCCTCGACTTGACCGCCAACCCAGCCGAGCAGGCCGTACTCCAGCAACGCCTCACCTGGACCTAGCACCCTGGTCCCTGGAGTCACTCACCCGACCGGTCTGCGACCCAACAGCATGACCGGGAGGGTCATGACATCTTGCTTTTGTCTACTATGTCGATAGGATAACTGTAAAATAGGTTAGGCAGGTCAGAAGCACCGGGGCCTCGCCTGGAGCGGGTGAGGGAGAAGGCGCCGATGGAGGTCGATCCGCGCGGTCCGCGCTTCGGCGCGTTCATTACCACGGCGGTCCTTGCCGTGGTCCTGGTCACCGGCAGCGCGTGGCTGCTGGCCGCCCAGGCAGCGGTCTTCGCGGCCGGGGCTGTATTCGGCTTGCGCTACTCGCCCTATGGCCTGCTCTACCGGAAGCTGGTCCGGCCCCGGCTGGGCCCACCCGGCGAGCTTGAGCCGGAGGCGCCGCCGCGCTTCGCCCAGGCGGTCGGCCTGGTCTTCGCGGTCGTCGGCGTGGCCGGCTACGCGGCGGGCCTGACCTGGCTGGGCCTGACGGCCGCAGGGGCCGCGCTCATCGCGGCGGTCCTGAACGCAGCGTTCGGGTTCTGCCTCGGCTGTGAGATGTACGTGCTCATCCGACGTATCCGGCCTGGCCGACAGGCGTTGGTCCCGGCCCATGCCGATAAGAAGGCTTGACCCGGCCGGCAGGCAGATACCAGCGCAGATTAGGGGAGACTCATATGTCAGCCACTGAGGAGTACTTGGCCAACAACGACCGGTACGCGCAGACGTTCGCCGGCCCGCTGCCGCTGCCGCCGTCGCGTCACGTCGCCGTCGTCGCCTGCATGGACGCCCGGCTCAACGTCTACGCCATCCTCGGGCTAAACGACGGCGAGGCCCACGTGATCCGCAACGCGGGCGGCGTCATCACCGACGACGAGATCCGCTCGCTGGCCATCAGCCAGCGGCTGCTGGGCACCCACGAGATCATCCTGATCCACCACACCGACTGCGGCATGCTGACCTTCACCGACGACGCGTTCAAGCGCTCGATCCAGGACGAGACCGGGATCAAGCCAGCCTGGTCCGGCGAGGCCTTTCCTGACCTCGACAAGGATGTGCGGCAGTCGATCGCGCGGATCCAGGCCAGCCCCTTCATCCCGCACAAGGACGCGGTCCGCGGGTTCGTCTTCGACGTCGCCACCGGCAAGCTCAACGAGGTCAGCTGAGCCTCTTACGCCGCAGGGCACTGTGCTCCCCCGGCGAGGGCCAGGCCCGCGCCTGCCGCGCGGGCGAAGTCGTCGTCGATGAGAGCGACGGTGTGGCCGGCCGCCTGGAGCAGCGAGGCGGCGATGCTGGCGCGGTAGCCGCCCTGGCAGTGCACCCACAGCGGTCGATGAGGCAGGTCGCGCAGGCGAGCGGGGAGCTCGTGGAGCGGCACGTGGAGGAGCCGGCGATGGAGCCGCGAGCCCGCTCGGATGCGCGGCGGACGTCCAGGACGGCGAGGTCCCGGCGGTCCCTGGCGGCCAGGCCGGGGTAGTCGGTGACCGGGTAGGTAGCCTGGCGGGGTGCGGCTGGCCAGCCGGCGGAGCAGGCTAGCGCGGCGCCTGCCACGCGGTCGATCCCGATGCGAGCCAGGTCGCGCTGGGCGCCGGCGATCTGCCCGGGGGTCTCGCCGATCAGGGTCAGCGAGGTGCCCCAGGGGATCAGCCAGCCGAGGTACGTAGCAAAGCTGTCCCCGTACTCGAAGCCGCACGAGCCGGGCATATGCCCGGCCGCGAACGCGCGCCGGTGACGCAGGTCCACCACCCATTCCCCGGCGGCGATCCGCCGGGCGAGCTCGCCCGCGCTCACCCGGGCGGGTGGCGCGGGATCCGGGGCCTCGGGCCCGGCCGCGTTGGCCACGGCCATGTGCGCATAGTAGGCAGGGTAGGCGTCCAGGCCCGCGACCAGGGCGGCAACGTAGCTGTCCTCGCCCAGGGTCAGCGCCGGGTTGGACCTCTTCTCGCCCGCGATCGTGGACGGAGCCGGGGAGTGCCGCTGCGGGTCGCCCTATCGACCGGCACTGCCGAGGCACGGGCTCGGTCGGGCATACTCCACGACGCATCCCGCTCACCTGCTGAATTCGCCCGCAGGCGCGATGAGCGCGCTGGTCGGCGACCCGGCCCACCTCACCCGCTGGGCGGCCGGGGCCGGCTTGCCCGACAACGGGTTCCTGCCCAGGAGCGCCTACGGCCGCTATCTCACCGAACTCCTCGCGGCGGCGGAACGGTCAGCGCAGCCTGCGGCGCGGCTGAGCCGCATCACGTCACACGTCGTGGCCATCCGGCGCGGCGGCCGCGGGCGCGCGCTGCGCCTGCACCTGGCGGCGGACGGCCGGATCGACGCCGACGCCGCCGTACTGGCCACCGGCAATCTGCCCGCGGCGGCGCCATGCCCGGTCCCGCAGAGTCACCGCTATATAGCCGATCCATGGGAACCCGGCGGTCACCGATATCACCACCACGGCCGATCCCCTCGTGCGCCACCTGCTTGACTCCGGGCTGGCCCGGCCAGATCCACTGCGCCTGGGACTGGACACCGACGCGCTGGGCGCTCTCCGCGATGCGGAGGGCAGACCCGCCAGCGACATCGTCACGCTGGGCCCGCCGCTGCACGGACGATGGTACGAGACGACGGCCATCCCGGAGATCCGCGATCAGGCATCGGTGCTCGCCCGGCACCTGCTTACCAGCGGCGCATGGTCAGGTGCCGCGTGAGGTGGTCGATCACCTCACGCGCGTCGTCCTCGATACCGCACATGAACGTTGACTTCCGCCGCCGCAGCACGGGCAGTCCCAGCGCGTACAGTCCCGGGCTCTCAACCACGCCGCCCTCGTGACGCAACTGGCCCTTCACGTCGGCCACGGGCACGTCGAGCCACCGGTAGTCAGGCCGGAAACCCGTCGCCCACACGATCGAGCGGATCTCGCCGCTGCCCAGGTCAAGCTGCAGCCGCGCTGAGGAGGGCACGACGGTCGGCGCGAAACGCTCGGAAGGGCCGACCTCAGCGTCGCGCCCGTACGTCCGGGCCCACTCGTCGAACGTGTCCAGCAGGCGCCTCATCTTGAGATCCGCGAGCGAGAACACGTTGCGCAGGCCGCCAGAGAACAGCGCGCGGCCGTCACGGACTGCCGCCCAGCGGCCCACCAACTCGACGCCCATCGAGGCGAGCGCGTTGAGATCGAGCGTCGTCCGCTCAGGAGTACCGACGAGCTGGGGCGAGGGCAGGCGCCGGGCCCGGCCGAGATCGTCGACTTCGTCGTACCGCTGGTCCCATAGGCCGGACGCGTCCATCCACCACAGCACGTCGCGGCCGCGGTACGTGCGCGGCAGCCGCACGTGCTCCCCCACCGAGAGGGTCACCGGCCGGCCCGACCGCTGCAGCTCGGCGGCGAGCTGCACCCCGGTCGCGGACGCTCCCACGACGAGCACGCCGCCGTCGGGGAGCTTGGCCGGGTCGCGATAGTCGAAGGGCGTCAGCTGCTCGACCCCCGCCGGCACCGCCGCGGCGAACGGCGGCACCGCTGGCTGGTTGCAGGCGCCGCTCGCGATGACCACTGCCCGGCAGGCCATCTCGCCGTGGCTCGTCGTGACGCGGTACCCGTCGCCGGCGTGGCGCACCGAGGTGACGTTCACGCCGGTCCGGACGGGAGCGCGCGAGGCCGCGGCGAAGCGCGCGATGAACTCGGTCACTTCCCCCATGGTCATGTAGCCATCGGGATCCGGGCCTTCGTAGCGGAGGCCCGGCAGGCGGCTTTGCCAGCTGGGGGTGAGCAGCCGCAGCGAGTCCCAGCGCTCATGCCGCCAGGAGTTCGCCACCTCACCGCGCTCGAGGACGACGTGGTCGATCGACCGGTCGCTGAGGAAGTGGCTAGCGGCCAGGCCCGCGTGCCCCGCGCCGACGACGACCGTGGTTAGCTGCTCGATGGCTAGCTCCTCAAGCGACCTCGACGGTGACGTTCGTCGGGTTGGTGAGAGCGTCGAACACGGCGGAGCGCTTCTGGGACTGGGCCACCAGCGCCTCGATATCCTCCTTCGAGGCGTCCGCGTCGATGGTGAACGTCACCTTGATGTCGTTGTAGCCGTTGCGGACGTCGCTGTCGGCGCCGAGGATGCCGCGGATGTCGTGCGCGCCCTCGACGACCGACTCGACCGAGCGCAGCTGGATGCCGCGGTTCTCCGCGACCGACGCCACGCCTGCCGTCAGGCAGCTCGCCAGGCCGACCAGGAGGTACTCGATCGGCGTGATGCCGTTGTCCGTGGCCGCGAAGACCTCGGGGTGGTCGGCTTCGAACACCGACTCGTCCTTGTGGTCGTGCTCCTCGCCGAGCCCGAAGTAGCTCTGGACCTTGATCGTGCTGTGCACGCCGTGCTGCCATCTGGCGGACGCCCGCCAGGTGAACTGGGCGGCCTCCGGCGCGCCCTTCAGCACTTCGCGGGCGTCGAGCAGCGCCTGCACGTTGACTCCGTTGGTGACCGTGGTCATGTCGCGTGTGTCCCTCTCGCCTACTTATCGGTATTCTCGATGGAGATAATAGACAATATACGAATCCCGACCAGCTAAGATAGCCCCCATGGCGGAGCCAGCCCCGACGCTCGCGGCCGGCTCGGTCGGCACGGTGGAAACGCAGTACCTCGACCTGCCGGCGCCGGTGCGGCTCGACTGCGGGCGGGAGCTGTACCCGGTCCGGGTCGCGTACGAGACGTACGGGTCCCTGTCGCCCTGGCGCGACAACGTCATCCTGGTGTGCCATGCGCTGAGCGGCGACGCCCACGCGGCGGGATTTGCGAAGACGCCGCCCGAGGAGGGCACCCGCGACGGGTTCGCGGCCGCCGATCGCGACGGCGTGGCCGGCAAGGGGCTCGGCTGGTGGGACGGGATGATCGGCCCCGGCAAGGCATTCGACACCGACCGCTTCTACGTCGTCTCCACGAACCTGCTCGGCGGCTGCCGTGGTACCACGGGGCCGTCGTCGATCGACCCCGCTACGGGTGAGCCGTACGGGCCGGACTTCCCCGTGATCACCGTCGCGGACATGGTGCGGACCGAACGCGCGTTCCTCGACGAACTCGGTATCGAGCGGCTCGCGGCCGTAGCCGGCGGGTCGCTCGGCGGGATGCAGGCGTTCGAGTGGGCGATCTTGTTTCCCGATCAGGTCGATGCCATCGTGGCCATCGCCAGCACGCACGCCCTCTATCCGCAGGGCGTGGCCTGGAACGCGATTGCGCGTGAGGCGATCATGCGCGATCCGGCCTGGCAGGGCGGCCGCTATTACGGCACGGGCCGCGCGCCCGACGCCGGCATGGGCGTGGCGCGGATGGTCGGCCACGTGACGTACCTGTCCGCGCCGGCGCTGGCCGACAAGTTCGGCCGGCGCCTGCAGTTCGCCGACGACATCCGGTACACGATCACCGATCCGGAGTTCCAGGTCGAGAGCTACCTCCGGCATCAGGCTGGCTCGTTCGTCAGGCGGTTCGACGCCAACACCTACCTCTACATGTCGCGCGCGCTGACGTACTTCGATCTTGCGCGGCAGTACGGCAGCGGATCGCTCACGCGAGCGCTCGAGGGCGTCTCGGCGCGGACGCTGCTCGTCGCGTTCAGTTCCGACTGGCTGTACCCGCCGTCCGCGTCGCGCGAGATCGCCGACTCGCTGCGCGCTCTCGGCAAGCCGGTCGAGTCCCATGTGATCGAGGCACCGTACGGCCACGACTGCTTCCTGCTCGAGGAAGCGCGGCAGACGCCCATCATCCGGCAGTTCCTGGGCCAACACGGCCTGGCCGGAGGCGGGGCCGGCGGGGCCCGCGGGGCCGGCGGGATGACGTCGAGGAAGAGGCCTGCATGACCGACAAGCTCACCCGTTCCGAGGAGGCCCGCGCGTTCGGGTTCGAGACCCGGCAGCTGCACGCGGGGCAGCGGCCCGACCCGAACACGGGCGCGCGTGCGGTGCCGATCTTCCAGACGACCAGCTACGTGTTCGAGGACCCGGAATCGGCGGCGGCGTACTTCAACCTGCAGGAGTACGGGAACACCTACTCGCGCATCATGAACCCCACCGTCGCGGTGTTCGAGGAGCGCGTGGCCAACCTTGAGGGCGGCGCGGGCGCGGTGGCGTTCGCCAGCGGGATCGCCGCGCAGGCGGCCGCGCTGTTCACGCTGCTGCAGCCGGGCGACCACGTTGTCTCGTCCTCGGCGCTCTACGGCGGGACGGTGAACCAGTTCAAGCACCTGCTGCGCAAGATGAACGTGGAGCTGACGTGGGTCGATCCCGATGACCCGGACGCGTGGCGGAAGGCGGTCCAGGCGAACACGAAGGCGTTCTTCGGCGAGACGATCGGCAACCCGGCCGGGAACGTGCTGGACATCGAGACCCTGGCGGGCATCGCGCACTCCCACGAGCTGCCGCTGATCGTGGACAACACGTTCGCGACGCCGTACCTGTGCCGTCCGATCGGATGGGGCGCCGACATCGTGATCCATTCGGCGACCAAGTTCATCGGCGGCCACGGCACGAGCATCGGCGGTGCCGTCGTCGAGGCGGGCACGTTCAACTGGTCTAACGGGCGGTTTCCCGTGGTCGCGGACCCGTCGCCGGCCTACCACGGCCTCCAATTCCACGAGACGTTCGGGACGTACGGGTACCTGATGAAGCTCCGGGCCGAGACCCTGCGCGATCTCGGCGCGGCGCTCTCCCCGTTCAACGCCTTCCTGTTCCTGCAGGGGCTCGAGACGCTGTCGCTGCGGATGGAACGCCACGTCGACAACGCGATGGCGGTCGCGGCGTTCCTCGAGTCGCACGAGCTCGCGTCGAACGTGACGTACCCCGGGCTGCCCTCGAGCAGGTACCGGCCCCTGGTGGGCAAGTACCTGCCGCGCGGCGCCGGCGCGGTGTTCTCGTTCGACTGCGCCGGCGGCCGTGACGGCGGCCAGGACCTCATCCGAGGCATGACGCTCTGGTCCCACCTGGCGAACGTCGGCGACGCGAAGAGCCTGATCATCCACCCCGCCAGCACGACCCACCGGCAGCTGAGCGACGACGAGCTGCGCGCGGCCGGGGTGGGGCCGGGGACGGTGCGGCTGTCGGTCGGCACCGAGTCCGTCGAGGATCTCATCTGGGATCTGGAGCAGGGTTTCGCGCTCGTCGCCGCGACCGCGCGAAAGGAGGGCGCGACGGCATGACCGACCTCGCGCGGTACCAGGACCCGCTGACGATCCAGCGCCTGCTCCACACCGCCCGCACGATCGCGATCGTGGGCCTGTCGGCCAACGAGCTGCGGGCCAGCTACTTCGTCGGTTACTACCTCAAGCGGCACGGCTACCGCGTGATCCCCGTGAATCCCCGCGAGACGGAGATCCTGGGCGAGAAGTGCTACGCGAGCCTGCTGGACGTACCCGAGCCGGTGGACGTCGTGAACGTCTTCCGCGCGCCGGACGCCCTGCCGCAGATCGCGCGGGAGGCGGTGGCGATCGGCGCCGGCGCCTTGTGGTGCCAGTTCGGCGTGATCAACGAGGAGGGCGCGCGGATCGCCGAGGAGGGCGGCATGACGGTGATCATGGACCGCTGCCTCAAGGTTGAGCACGCGCGCTACGTGGGGCGGATGCACTGGCTCGGCTTCAACACGCAGCGCATCACGTCCGTCCGCTCCGGACTGCAGTAGCTGAATGGGGAGCGAGCAAGATCTCCTGGCCAGGATCCGGGAGGCGCGCCGCGCTCTGGCGGCCGACGGCCCGCCTCGCGTCCGCTCCGGCGGCGACTTCGAGCGCGTCTGGTTGCCCGTTTCTGACGGCGACGTCCTGCGTGACCTTCTCCTGGCCGAGAAACCGAGCACGGTGATCGAGATCGGGCTCGCGTACGGGAGTTCGGCGCTCGCCATCGCCGAGGCGCTGGCCGCGGCCGGACCGGACGGAACCCGCCACGTGATCGTCGACGCCTACCAGGAGCACTTCCATGGTTCTGGATGGGCCGCGATCACCGGAGCCGGGCTGGCCGGGCTCTGCTGCCTGGTGCGGGAGCGGTCACAGGTCGCCCTGCCCCGCCTCCTGGGCGACGGCTTCGTCGCCGACGCCGCGTTCGTTGACGGGAGCCACGTCTTTCACAACGTCTTTGTCGACTTGTTCTACCTGCGCGAGCTGGTGCGCCCGGGAGGCCTGGTGATCCTCGATGACTGCGGCTATCTCTCAGTTGCGACGGCCGTCAGGTACTTCGAGGTCAATACGGGATGGGAGGCAGAACCCATCGCCCAGCCGACGCGCCTGCGGGCCTTCCGGCTGCCAAAGCCCCGGACCGAGCCGGGCTTCGAGAGCTTCAGGCCTTTCGGCCTGGACGCGGGAGGGTTATCAGGGAAGGTGAGCCACCGCCCGTTCGGCAGATCTTTGAACAGCGCCGAACGAACGGTGGTGCCACGCCCGGTACGGGTGACGCAGCTCAGGGCCGCCCGCGGGCGGATGCGGTCGGCCCGGCTGGTAACACTGGAGCTGTGCCCGGTATACGCAACGACGATGACTACGCCCGGCCCGGCGGCGCGCGCCAGGAGCCGGCTGCTCCGGATGAGGGCCAGCGTGACCCGCCTGACGGCGCGGTGATCATGGAGGGCATCCGGGCCCTGCACGACCGGCTGGACGAGCTCGAGCAGCGGATCGCGCCCGGCGACGGCTCCCGTCCCGGCGAGCCGTCCCGCCCTGGCGACCGTTCCCGCGCCGACGGGCTCGGCTTCATCCCGGCCTGGAAGCGGCCCACGGAAGGCGAGGCCCGCTGGCAGGCCGCGGTAGCGGTGGCGGTCGCGGTGGCGCTGCAGTACCCGCTGCCCGGCCGGCTCGTCCTGCTGCACCCGGCCTGGCTGCTGCCGACGCTGCAGAGCCTGCTGCTGATCGCCCTGGTGATGGCCAACCCGCGTCGCATCAACCGTCAGTCGCGGGCCGTCCGCCTGCTGGGCCTCAGCCTCGCCGCCCTGCTCAGCCTGGCCAACGCCTGGTCGGTGGCCCGCCTCGTGATCGGGCTGGTCCAAGGCACCGAGGGGAATAGCGCCGGACCGCTGCTGATCACCGGCGGCACCATCTGGCTCATCAACGTCATCGTCTTCGCCCTGTGGTACTGGGAATTCGACCGCGGCGGCCCGGTGGCCCGGGCCAACGGCGTGCGCGTGTACCCGGACTTTCAGTTCGTCCAGATGGCCAGCCCGCAGCTGGCCCCGCCGGACTGGGAGCCGGCCTTCAGCGACTACCTGTACCTGTCGTTCACCAACGCCACCGCGTTCAGCCCGACCGACACGATGCCGCTGTCCCGGTGGGCCAAGATGGGCATGACGGCCCAGGCCGCCATCTCGATCGTGACGGTCGCCCTGATCGTAGCCCGCGCCGTCAACATCCTCAGGTAGGGCCCGCCCTGGCCGGCGCTAGTCGGCCAGGGCCCTAATGGCTAGTCGGACGAGGCTCGGCGGGCCAGCCCGATCTTGGCGTTCGGGTGGTCCCGCCAGCTGCTCGCGCCGGAGGCCGCGGCGGACTTGGCCTGCTCCCACTTGAGCCTGGCCAGCTGGCTGGGCGGTGTCTCCAGCTCCTTGATCCAGGTCCGGGTGGCGGCGGCCAGGTGCGCGCCCGCGACGGCTGCACCCGCCATGGCCACCACGGCGCCGATTCCGATGAGGATCCCGCCCACCACGAGCGGTCCGGACCTTACCTGGGGCCAGTTCCCGGTCGGCTGGCTGTCTATCGTGTCTTCATTGGCCATGGCGCCCGTCCCGATGTCCGTGTGCTCACCTGCCCGAGGTCTAAGCCTATCCCTGGGGTAGTTCGGGAGATCCAGGCGGTGGTACCACCGTTCGGATAGAAACAGACGATCTGGTACCAGAGCGCTGGGTCCACGGGCGATGCGGACGCCACCGCAGTCGAAGTCACCGTGGTATCCGAACTCCGCGCCCCCGGCCGCGAGCAGTTCCAGCAGCCGCCAGCCTGCGGCGGACGACCGGCCATGAGACGGTTCCAGGGCTCAGAACAGCTGGTAGGAGCCGATGACCGTCATGCGCTCGACAGTCGGCGGCTCCGCGTACCACTGCTTGAGGTTCTCCACGAGTTCCGCGTAGGCGGGAAACGCGGCCAGGGGGTGGCCGCCATCGGGCCCAAGCTGCAGGAGGGCGATAAGCGTGACGCCGTCGCCGAGCACACTCACGGTGTACCGGACGTCTGCCGGGCGCGCCTGCTCAAGGGCCTGGATGACCTTTTCCGTGGCGGCCTGCGCGTCGGCGACGTTTTCTTCCTTGATCTTGGCCCGCACCATCAGCACGTTCATGACCTATTTCCTCTCGGGTTGTCGCTCCTACTCAGGCCACGAACAAGCGACCGCCGGGGGGACAGCCCGGGTTAGAGCTCTTCGAGCCGGCGGGTCAGGAACCGCCGTTCGGGGGTGGAGGCGGCCAGCTCCAGCGCCCGGCGGTATGCCATCCGGGCCTCGGCGTCGCGGCCGAGACGCCGCAGCAACTCGCCGCGGGTGGAGTGGAAATACAGGTAGCCGTCCAGGTCTAGGCGGTCGACGGCGCGCAGCGCCGCCTCGGGGTCGCCGGCCTGGGCGAGGGCTGCGGCGTGGTTGAGCTCGACCACCGGCGAGCCGGTGATGTCGACCAGGCGCTGGTACATCTGGGCGACCTGCGGCCAGTCGATCCGCTCGGCGGTCTGGAGCGACGCGATCGCCGCCTGCACGGCGTAGGCGCCGCGCCCGCCGAGCGCGACCGCGCGGTCGAGCTCCTCCCGTCCCGCGGCGATCTGCGCGTGGTCCCACAGCGACCGGTCCTGGCCCTCGAGCAGCACCAGATCCTCCCCGGAGAACCGGGCCCTCCGCCGGGCGTGGTGGATCATCATCAGCGCGAGCAGCCCGTGTACCTCCGGCTCGTCCGGCATGAACGCGGCGAGCACTCGTCCCAGCCGGATGGCTTCGGCGGCGAGGTCGACCCGGCCGCTGTAGCCCTCGTTGTAGATCAGGTAGATGACGGCCAGCACCGCGTCGAGGCGGTCGGGAAGCAGGTGCGCGTCGGGAACCGCGAACGGGATCCCGGTCGCCTTGATCTTGCCCTTGGCGCGGGACAGGCGCCGCTTCATGGTCTCCTCGGAGACCAGGAACGCCCGGGCGATCTCGGCGGTCTCCAGGCCGCCGAGGGCCCGGAGCGTGAGCGCCACCTGCCCGTCCAGCGGCAGCGCCGGGTGGCAGCAGGTGAAGATCAGCTCGAGGCGTTCGTCCTTGATCACGGTGCCGTCGAACTCGTCCATTACCGCCTCCGGTACCGGCAGCAGGTGTATCTTCCCGGCCAGGGTCCGCTCCCGGCGGATCCGGTCGATCGCCCGGTGGCGGGCCGTCGTCACCAGCCACCCGCCCGGGTTCTCGGGCACGCCCGATTCGGGCCAGCGCTCCGCCGCGATCGCGAACGCCTCCTGCGCCGCTTCCTCGGCCTTGTCGAAGTCACCGAGGTAACCGACCAGCGAGGCCAGCACCCGGCCCCACTCGTCCCGGAAGACCTCCTCCAGCACGCTCAGCGCGCCACCACCGGCCTGACCTCCACCGTGCCGCCATACCGGGCGGCCGGGATGCGCGCCGCCAGCTCGATCGCCTCGTCCAGGTTGGCCGCCTCGACCAGGTACACGCCGCCGAGCACCTCCTTGGTGTCCGCGAACGGGCCGTCGGTCATCAGCGTCCGGCCGCCGGCCACCCGCACGCAGGTCGCCGTCTCGGCCGGCTGCAGCTGTACGGCGCCGGCGCACCGGGCGTCTTCGGCCAGCGCCAAAAACTCGGTGCGCGCCGCTTCACGCTCCGCATCCGGCAGCGCCTCATAGTAGCCGGGCTCGGCGTAGATCATCAGGGCGTACTGCATCACAACCTCCGCAGTCAGTGGCTCTCACCTGCATGACGAACGAGCAGCAGCGCAAGGGACACTACCGGGCCGACAAAGTCCGGGGACAGCCCAGACCATAATTCCCCCGGCCTGGCACCGGCGCGGTAGCCAACACCGGTACCTTCGGCGTGGCGCCGCGTGATGCGGGGGTGGCCTCGGCGAGCGTCAACACCGGGCAACAGCTCGCTAGCCGGTGTGCTCGCCGCGGCGCGGCCAGAACTCATCGGGGCACATGCGATGATTTCGGCTCCCCGCTCGGATCAATACCAGCGAACCGTCTCCCACCACGAGGAGCCACAATGACGACTCAGCACCTATCCGGGATCACGGAGATCGCCGCCGGCGCGAGCCGCCGCTCCGGCCGCGGCATCGCTGACAGCGACCCGCGCCCGGCGGCGGTCACGTTCGTCACCACCGAGCACTTCACGCTGCAGGGTGCCCGCTCGTCGACGATCTCGGAGTCGACCGGCCGGGCGAGCGTGTTCCTCCAGGCGGTATCCGGCGGCCTGGTCGCCCTCGGGCTCGTGGCCACCGCCGCCAAGACCGGCGTGGCGTTCTACATGTTCGGGCTCATTCTCTTGCCCACGCTGGCCTTCGTGGGGCTGGCGACGTTCCACCGGGTGCTGCAGTCAGGGGTCGAGGACCTCGGATACGCGCGCCGTATCGCGCAGCTCCGCGACTACTACGTCGGCCACGCTCCCGAGGTGGCCGGCGACCTGCCCAGCCCCGCAGAACGGCTGCCCACCCCGGGACTGGGGATCGGCCTGTGGCAGCAATTCGTGACCGCCGCCGGGATGATCGCCGTGATCACCGCGGTACTTTCCGGCTCGGCCGGCGGGCTGCTCGCAGCCGTAGTTTCTGGCCACTCGCTGGTAGCGGCGCTGCTCGCCGGCGTGGTCGTCGCCGCGGCGGCACTGACCGGGCTGATGCGCTACCAGAATTCAGCCTGGATCCGCGGCACCACGGCATCGCTGTGCCCCGGCACCGGGAACTAATTCCCGGGCCGCGGCGGCGAAGGCCTGGCTGACGGCCTGGCGGGCATAGACGAAGACGAGGTGGCGCAGGTAGTCGGGGGAGGCCTCGCCGTCGGGCTGCGGCGCGCAGTCCGCCGCCGCCTGCCGGGCGGCCGTTTCGGTCCGGGCGGCGAAGTCCCGCGGCCCGGCGCCGATCAGGGCGTGGGTGGCGGCGGTGAACGGGACACTGCCGACCGAGCCGATCACGAGGCGCGCACTGTGCACCGTGGCGCCGCTGCGGGTGACGAGGGCGGTTACGGTGACCACCGGGCGTTCGGTGAGCTTCATCCGCAGGTGGGCGAGCCCGGCGCCGGGCGGGCGGGGCGGGAGCTCGACCGAGGTGAGCAGCTCGCCGGGTTCCAGCACGGTCTGGTAGGGGCCGACCAGGAACCCGCCGGCCGGCACCCGGCGGGTGGCCTGGCCCCGCTGGCAGGTGATCGTCGCGCCGGCCGCGATCAGGAACGAGACCGGGTCGGAGTGCGGGTCGGCGAAGCAGAGGTTGCCGCCCAGCGTGCCGACGCTGCGCACCCGCAGGTTCGCCACGCGGGAGAGCATGACCGACAGTTCCGGGTAGCAGGCCCGCACGGTGGCCGAGGTCTCGATCTGGTAGTGGGTCGCGGCCGCGCCGATCCGCAGCGTGCCGTCCTGACCGGCGGTGATGCCGCGCAGGCCGTCGACCCGCTTCAGGTCGACCAGGTGCTCGTAGCTGGCCAGGCCGAGCTTCATCGCCAGCAGCAGTTCGGTGCCGCCGCAGTACGCCGCCGCGTCATCGCCCAGGTCGGCCAGCAGGCGCGAGGCCTCCGCGACCGAGCCCGGGCGATGCACCGAAAACGGCGGCAGCTTCATTCGGGCGGCGCCGACAGCGCCGACAGCGTCTTGCGCACAGCGATCAGGCCCTTGGCGATTTCCGCCCGGCGCTCGGCGACCTGCTCGGCGGTGTACGGGTAGATGCCGCCGAGCGTCTTCATGCCGAGCTGGCCGGCCTCGGCCCGTTCCCTGATCATCGCCGGGACCTCGGTGGCAGCGGACAGGTCAGGGTTCAGGTAGGACGCCACGCTGGAGTAGATGTCCAGGCCGGCCATGTCGAGCAGGCGCATCGGGCCGATCACCGCAAGCTTGTACCCGATCCCCCACTTGACGCAGGTGTCCAGGTCCGCCTCGGAGACGATGCCGCGCTCGACCAGGGACAGGCACTCGCGCAGAATCGCGTAGAGGATGCGGTTCTCGACGAAGCCTGGCACTTCCTTCTCGGTGACCGCCTGGTAGCCGAAGGCCTGGATGATGCCGGTGATGCGGTGCGTGGTCTCGGGCGCGGTCTGCTCGCCCGGGATCACCTCGATCATCGGGATGAGGTGCGGTGGGTTGGACCAGTGCATGCCGATGTAGCGCGCCGGGTGCCGCAGCACGGCGGCGATCTTGGTGACCGGGATGCCCGAGGTGTTGGTGGCGATGATCGCGTCGTCGGCCAGGTGCTGCTCAACCTCGGCGGTGACCTGCTGCTTGAGCTCGAGCTTCTCCGGGATGGCCTCGAGGACCAGGTCCGCGCCGGCCAGGGCCCCGTCCAGGTCGGCGTGGTACGCGACCGAGCCGCCGGGCGCGCTTGCCGCCTCGACCCGGTCCAGGGCCTGGGCCGCCAGCTGGTAAGAGCCCTTGGCCCGTTCGAGCACCTCGCCGCTGATGTCGTACAGCCGGACTTCGGTCCCGGCGCGGGCCAGCACCGCCGCCATGCCGGGCCCCATCGTCCCGGCGCCGATCACCGCCGCGACCTTCGGGACGCTCATATGCCCACCTCCTGTATCCGCCGCCACACCCGTTCGGGGGTGAGCGGCAGTGTGTTCATCGGCACGCCGGCGTCGGCCAGCGCGTTGACGATGGCGGCGGGGATGGCGGCCAGCGCCCCCTCGCCGCACCCCTTGGCGCCGAACGGTCCTGGGCCGTCACCGTTCTCCACGATCGAGCACGTCATTGCGGCCGGGACGTCCGGGAAGGCCGGGATCCGGTAGCCGAGCAAGGTGTCGTTCAGCAGCATCCCGTCCGGCGCGAAGCGCATCTCCTCGAACAGCGCGTTCCCGATGCCCTGCAGGGTGGCGCCCTCGTCCTGGCGGGTGACCAGCTGCGGGTTGATCGCCCGGCCGACGTCGGCCACAGTCGAGGTGCGCAGCACGGTAATCACCCCGGTCTCGGTATCCACCTCCACCTCGGCCCCGGCTACGCATACCTCCCAGAACACCGGGCCCTCGGCGTAGGAGCCGCTGCCGCCTTCGGGCTGGACCCGGCCGTGCCCGATGAGCTCGCCGCCGTCGAAGCCGAAGCGGGCACGGACCAGCTCGGCATGGGTCAGGCCGCGGCCACCTGGGCCTTCGATGGCGCCGGGGACGGGCCTGAGCAGCGGAGGCGGGGTTTCGAGCCTGGCCGAAGCGGTCTCGATCAGCGCGTCCAGGACCTCCTGCGCGGCCCGCTGGACGGCCAGGCCCGCCACCGTGGTGGAACGGCTGGCGCCGGTGGACCGGTCGTAGGGGGTATACCTGGTGTCGGTGCCGCGGACCACGACCTGGCCGAGCGGGGCGTGCAGCACGCCGGCCGCGATCTGGGCCATGACCGTACGGGCTCCCTGGCCGACTTCGGTGGTGCCGACCAGGACGGTGACCGCGCCGTCCGGGCCCATCCGGACGGTGGCCATGGACACCGGGTGCGCCCCGGCCGCCAGCAGCCCGACCGACACACCGCGGCCGCGGCGGTATCTCCCCGGGGGGACGACCCCCCGGGATCCCCCCGATTCTGGGGGAGAATCTTCCCCCCCAGACCCCCCCGACCACCCCACGCCGGCCGCGGCCTTCGCCACATCGCCGACCAGGTCCGCGTCGAGCGGCTTGCCGCCGGGCCTGACCTCCTCCCCGGGCCGGAGCAGGTTGCGGCGGCGGATCTCCAGCCGGTCCATGGACAGCCGGCGGGCCACCTCGTCTACCTGCGACTCTCCGATCCACTGCAGGTGGGTGGCACCGAACGCGCGGTAGGAGCCGGCCGGGCTGGTGTTGGTGTATACGCAGTGCGCCTCCACCTGCACCGCCTGCCAGCGGTAGGGCCCGGGGGCGGCGTCGCCGGCCGTGGCCGTGACCCGCGGACCGTTATCGGCGTACGCGCCGGTGTCCAGCCACGCCTCGGCTTCCCGGGCCAGCAGCGTGCCGTCGGCGGCAGCCGCGGTCCGCATCCGGGCCGTCATGTTGTGCCGCCGCGTGGTGATCATCGACTCGTGTACGCCGTTGAGGATGCGGACCGGGCGCCCGGCCTTGCGCGCGATGGCCGCGGTGAGCGGCTCCATCTTGGTGTAGGACTTGCTCCCGAAGCCGCCGCCCAGGAACGGCACGATGATCTGGACCAGGTCCAGCGGCAGGCCGAACAGCGCGGCGATCTCCTGCCGGACCAGGAAGGGGTGCTGGCAGGACGACCACAGGGTCAGCTCGCCGCCGTGCCAGTGCGCGATCGTCGTGTGGGTCTCCATCGAGTACTGGTAGACGGCCGGGAAGGTGTACTCGCCTTCGACCACGACCGCCGCGCCGGAGAAGGCGCGCTCGGTATCGCCGCGGCGGAACGAGTAGCGGTAGCAGACGTTGCCGTGCCGGTCGGGGAGCCGGCCCAGTCCGTGCGCGCTCCCCGCCCGGGCGGGCTCGTCGTGGATCGCAGGCGCCCCGGCCGCGAGCGCGGTACCGAGGTCCGCCATGACCGGCAGCTCGTCGTAGTCCACGGCGATGCGGGTAACCGCGAGGTCGGCTTGGGCCTGGGTTTCCGCCGCGACCACCGCGACCGGCTCGCCGGTGAACCGGACCTTGCCGATCGCGACGATGGGGCGGTCCCGCAGTGCGTGGCCGTAGTAGGGGTCGAGATCGGCCAGGTCGTCGCCGGTGAGGATGGCGTGCACGCCGTCGAGCTCTTCGGCGGCGGTGGTGTCGACGGACACGATCCGGGCGTGGGCCACCGGGCTGTGCAGGACGGCGGCGTAGAGCATGCCGGGCAGCCGGATGTCGCCGGTGAATTCGGCCTGGCCGGCCAGCTTGAGCCGCCCGTCGGCGCGCTCCGCGCTGTACCCGATGGCGCTACCGGTATTCACCAAGGACCTCGGTGAGCGAGTCGAGGATCGAACGGTAGCCGGTGCAGCGGCACAGGTTGCCGCTCATCGCGGCGGCGATCTCGGCCCGGCCGGATGTGGGCCCGGATGTGGGCACCGCCCCGATGCCGCGGGCCGCCAGCGCCTTGGCGGTCAGCAGCATGCCCGCGGTGCAGAAGCCGCACTGCACGGCCGCGTGCCGCATGAAGGCCTCCACCGCGCGCCGGTGGAAGTCCGAGCCGACCAGCCCCTCGATCGTCTCCACCTGGCGCCCGGCGATGTCGGCGGCGAGAAAACAGCACGAGCTGACCGGGTCCCCGTCAACCAGGACGGTGCAGACCCCGCACACCTGGACCTCGCAGGACTGCTTGGCGCCGGTCAGGCCGAGCCGGTCACGGAGGAAGTCGAGCAGCAGTTCCTCCGGCTCCACCTCGGCGCTGACCGCCGCCCCGTTGATCGTCGCGGAAACCCGCTCGGCAGTGTCTCCCGCTCGCTTACGGGCCCCCACCCACCTCCCCATTCCCCCTTCACTGCGTCTCCTTCCCTCGTCGCTCGTCCCTCGCTCCTCAGTCCAGTCGACGCCGCGTCCCTCCAGC
>CAWKCG010000023.1:0-376044 GCA_963847965.1 uncultured Actinomycetes bacterium | reverse complement strand
GTGGGCGCCGCCGGAGCACTGGCCCTACGCCAGGACCGGACCGCCACCCGCGCGCCGACCCCGTGACGGCCCTACCGAACCGAACTCGCGCGGTAACGACAGAGACTAACGGGAAGAATGCGAATTTGAGATCAGGCTGCCGCAAAGTTGTACGATGCGACCAAATTTCCTGCAGAACAAGGGAGTGGGTCATGCGCGGACGCTGGATCGACGGCGAGCGACCGCGCCGCCATCGCTGACCTTCGGGAACGCCTCGGACTGGTCACGCAACGTCCGCGCCGCGGGTGGCTGCGAGATCCGCCTCGACGGCGTTCGACTACCGGGCCGACCGCCCCGAGCTCGTCGACGGCCCGCGGGCCAGGCCGGTGGTCCGCGCGGCGTTCGGCCCGGCCGAGCGCGTCATGTTCCGGGTCCTCGAGGTGATCGTCGATGCCGAGCTCGGCCTCCTGCTCAGCTACGAGGAGACGTTCGAAGGCCAGCGGCTGATCTTCACCGAGCTGACGGCCGTGGTACTCGACCCGCCGGAGGCGGCGCACCCTTCCAGGTTCGCGCCGCCAGCCGGCAGCCGGATCAGCCCGGATCCCGGGGAGAGCCTGCGGCAAAGGCTCAGCGGGCCGGATAGGCAGGCGGCGAAGATCGCCACGGGGCTGGCCGCGGGCGGTCTCGGGACCCTCATCCGATTGACGCCGCACCGTCCGGACCGCCAAAACCTTGCCGAGGCCGACGCCCAAGCGGCCATGCCATCCGCCGAGCCGGCCGTGCTCGAGACGGAAGGCGGCCCGCCACTCCCCGACGATCTGCTTTACCTGCTGTACCGCAGCGGCGAGAACCCGGCCTTCACGGCCACCCTGCACGAATGGCAGGACCTGACCGCCATGACGGCGCAGGTTCCGGATTGGGTGCGCGTGGCCGGCCACGGCGGCGTGGGCTACCTCGTTGACTCGGTTGATGCGGCGATGCACGGGAAACCCGTGGCCCGCACGGTGGCCCGCTTGCTCGTCAGCGGCCGGGAGAAGTACCGCGTCGACTACCTGTCCCGCTCCGGCCAGGACCGGCGCCCCAAGACGATCGCCTGCGATGGGGAGCGTCGCTGGCAGGCGTTCGCGACCCAGATGGTCGTCGGCCCAGCCAGCCCGCCGCCGGGCGATATCGCCAACCTGGTCGACTCGTCCTGGCTGCTCGGCTGCCGGCTGTCGGGCGGCGCGGAGATCAGCTACCGCGGCCGTCGCGCTTACCAGCTCAGCGCGGCCAAGAGCGGCGATGGTCGGCGGGCGGCACCGCTGCCGTTCTTCCCCGCCGACGTGATCGTTGACGCCGAGCTCGGCTGCCTGCTCCGGCTGATCTCGTTCGCGGGCGACAGGCCAGCGTCGTGGTGGGAGCTGAGCGGCCTCGGAACCGAGCCGGTCCCGGCCGGGGAGTTCGGCCTGGATGTCCCGCCCGGCGTCCGCGTCGTGGAAGAGACGGGCAACCCGTTCGCCGACGCGGCGGCGGTCATGCCCGGCGCGGCCGGATGCGCAGTGCGCACCGCCGCCGACGTCGTCCGGCGGACAAGCGGCGCGGTCTCCGCCACCCGCAGCTTCCTGGATGATCTGCGCGGTAGAAGCCGCACTTGAAGCTCGTCGACGGCCCGCCGGTCAGGCTGGTGGTCCGCGCGGCCGCCGGGCGTATGGTCAGCCCGAATGATCTACGATTGGATAGCTGCCCGTTCCGTGAGAGGAACATAATGAGTAACAAGCCACACCTACGGCCTCATCAAAAAAAACGGCGAGCGAGCTGGATTACCAGGCTACTAGTGGCGACCCTCATCATCGGAATGTTCGCCCTCGCAATCGCCCTAGAGGTGACCGGTCATATCGAATTCCGTGGGAGGTTAACCTTTTTAAGCGGGGTGAGTCGAGCCCAGCCGGCTGCAACCTTCTCCGTAGATTCACGCGCCGGTGTCCAGCCCCGTTCAGAATAGTTCCTGACCTCGGGATCCTCTCTTCTAGTGGTTTTCAACGACAATATAATTGTTCGTCAATTGACACCCGGCCAGCTTCCGCTCGTCCCGCACAATCCGACGATACGCCCCGCAAATTGGGCGCACAGCGGCACCGCAGCCCCCCGTGCACCAAAAGATCGTGGAAGATCCGCGTTCCGTGGAGGATTTGGGGGATCATAGTCCGGTTCCTGATGTACCGCTGGGTGGCGGAGTTCAGGGCTGGTGGGGGCGGCGGGTGCGGGGGCGTTGTCGTGGTCGGTGCGGGGGTCGGTCAGGAGCGCGGCGACGGTGCGGGGGGTGTCTTCGGTGATGCTGGCCCAGATGGTGACCTGGTTCATGTCTTTGTTGTAGAGGGCCTGGATGTCGAACGCGGTGATGAGACTGGGCGAATACCCGGCGGTTGGCGCTGTCGGGGCTGCTGGACGACGCCTTGTCGGTATTGCGGGTGGAGCCGGGCGGCGGGGGACTGGAGCGGCGGGCGGATGCCTCGGCGGAGGCGGCGTTCGGGGAGGCGGTCCGTTCTGCGAAGGCGGCGGCTGGTGCGGGGTCGGCGGCGGTGCAGTTGCGGGAGGCGTGGGGGTGCGTGCATACGCTGCGTCCTGATCCGGTGAAGGCGCACGCGCAGGCGATCAAGGCGGTGGAGTCGGCGGCGCATGCATTGGTGGAGCCGCGCAACGCGAAGGCGACGCTGGGCACCATGCTGGGGCACCTCAGGTCCAACCACGACCGCTTTTCGCTCGTTATCCCAGGTCCAGACGGTAAGGGTGACGTGGGGCTGCTCATCGCCTGCATGACGCTGTTGTGGGACGGGGCAATCGTCGCGACATGGGTCGAGCAGGCCGACGCGGGATGAGACGCTTGAGGAGGCCACGACGGCGGTGCATCTGGCGGTGACGCTGGTGCAGTGGTTCACCTCGGATGCCGTGCGCCGGTCTGGTCCGGCATGACAGATTCCCGTTCTCGTGGTGCGGCGATCGTTATCAGATGTGCCGGTCGAGGCTGCCGGTGTAGGCGCACGCTGGGCGCGGCCAGGGTCAATGCGCACGGTGACCCGGGCAAGCCTTTGATGACCTTGTCCGACGTTTTCAGACTTGGAACGTGGACCGATGGTGCCGGTCGGCAAGCTCAGATGGAGGAGGCTGCGCGCTCCAGCGCTGATTCGGCCAGCTCCTGGACGCGCTCGAAATACCGCGCGTGCGTTTGCCTCAGAGCTTCCCAGGAGTCTGCGCCCAAGACCACAATCTCAACGTCTGGCTCCTCGCGGAACTCACCCTCGGCCTCAAACCGGGCAGCCAGGGCGGTACCCGGCGCCTGAAACCGCCGATGCCGGATGATCTTGCCAGCGCGGCGATTGTAGATGAGGAGATAGTGCTGCATGAACATCACGCTCCCTCATCCGCCGCGCCTGCTATCAGCTGCAATATATCTCGCACCCGCTGCTCGGTAGCAACCAACGTATCGGTCATGGCGCTGACGGCGCCACGTAGGAGGCCCATCGCGATCTGATGCATGCGGCTGAGCTGCGCGACGGTCAGGTCGTCGAACGGTGTGGCCAAGAGTTCCCTGGCATCTGTATCTAGCTCTTCGGACCGGTCCGTTAGTACGGCAGCCAAGGCCTCTGGCAGTCCGGCCAACTCCGGCGCAACCTCGCTTACGCGCAGCTCTGGTGCGGCTGTCGGCTTTAGGTCTCGCCACCTGGAGTCCGTCTCGGCCAGCCCCTGGTTGCTGGTGTCTAGCCCGCGCCGGTTCTGTTCGACCGCCCATATCAAATCGCTCAGCCGCATCAACAAGGCCAGGAGTTCGCGGCGGGTCATGACCGTCCCGCCGGAGCGGACGATGCTTTCAGGGTCCTGTGGATCTTGGCCGTAGCGGATGCCGCGGCCCCAGCGATCGCCCAGGCGTTCGACAATCTGCGCCCAGCTGTCTTGAAGTTCAGTTCTGATCTGGATCTCTACGGGCAGATCATCGACGTGCACCACCAGGTGCATGGCCCGGTAGCCGAAACGCGGATCTTCCCGGCGATCGATCGCTCGCCATCGGCAACCCTGGCTTGTGTAGAACTCGCTGATCCTGTTTTTGGCTCGGTCTTGAGCGGCTAGGTCGCGCACGGTTATCCGTGCTCCGGCGATGTCTTGCATGCGACTAAGGTCCATGCCGGGCGTCCGGCGCAGCTTGTCTGTCATCGTGGGTGTCGTCTTAACCCGGGGTGTGGGCGCGAATCCCAGGTCACGCAGGTGGACTTTTACCCGCTCCAGTACTTCCTGGTATACAGCCAGCACAGTCCGTAGCTCCGCTAGATCGGCTTCCGCGGGGCCCGAATGGGCAATCAGCCGGTCACCGAGAACGTTGAACTGTCGCCTGGTCATTGGTAGCGGCATGTGGTGACGCTATCGCGGCTGCCAACGAACGGCTGGGTGCCCTCCCCGAACCCGCCGTAGGAGTATCCACAGCAGTCGGAACCCGTCAAGGGCGCCTCTGGCGCCACTTCGTGATCTGGTGGCGCGCGCCACGCCGCAGGCGCGGCTGCTGGCCAGCTACAGCTGCGACAAGAGGGTGTGGCTGTGGGATCCGTGCGGGGCTGAGCTGCTGTGCCGGGCGAACGCCCGGCACAGAGTGCGGGGTTTTGCGCCGCGCGCCGCAAGGCGCGCGCCGCCCGCGTGGGCGGCCACGAGCGGGATGGTGGCCTGGTAGAAGCTGGTCATGGCGGGCCGCTCCCTGGTCGCTGGCCGGAGCGGCCCGCCACGGTCCGTGTCAGAGCTGTATCGTCGACTGGATGGTCAGACGGCGGGCACGGCGGACGGGGGTACGTTCAAGACCCTGCCCTATAGCCCCCCCGATCTTCCACGAAGCCTCAAACCATCGTCGATGCTGTCATGTCGGCTCATCGTCCCACTCCGGCATCGTGATCGTGCCGGCCTGCCAGTCGGTACGGAGGATGGCGTAACCCACCGCGTCATAGATCGTCCCGTCCGGTGCGGGCCAGGCCTGGCGGTAGTGGGCTTCCTTGACATAACCACACTTGCGGAACGTTCGCCGCATCGCCCGATTGTCCTGCCGCGTAGTGCCCTCGACACGGCGGATACCGGGGAATTCGGTGAATACGTAAGCAGTAAGCCAGCGCAGGGCATCGGTACCCAGGCCTGCACCCCGGTACGCCGCGCGGATGCGCAAGTCGAATAGCGGAGTGTCATCGGCTAGGTCCAGCAACCGGATGAGGCCGACCTCGGTTCCGGCGACAATCCAGAAGGCCCGGGCCTGGTCGTTGTCATACTGCCCGGCCGCCGCGTCCCGCCGTATCTGGTCCGCGCCTGGCGCGCCGGTCCCGTGATAAGGCCAGTCCTCGGTGGTGAGGAACTCCGCAAGCAGATCCGCATCAGCCGGGACGAACCTTCGATACTCGATGCGGTCACCTGCGGCCATAGTCGAGAGTATTAACCGCGCGGCCAGAACGCAGGAGCTTCACGGCGCCCCATACAAGCCCTTGACGCCACCCGTACACTGCCCGCACAGCACAACGTCCGCGCGTGCGGGCGCTCTGCGCGGCGTTTCCGGCTCGATCCCATGCTGCCTGCACCAACGTGCTCGCTGCCAGCCGCCCCATGGGGACCTTGGCACCCCAGCCCGAAAGGCTGGCCTTATAGGCCACAAGCCCCAAACGGGAGGATATCGCGGGCAGTGGTGGATGGTTCCTGTGTGGTGTATGAGGTGATCGCTAGCGGATGGCCGACGGGGCGGTGATGAACGAGGCGCGGACACGCCGAAGGACGAGCAGCACGCCCGGCCCGGACGGATAAACCGGGCCTCCCGGGGAAGCTGACCGCGGGATCTCGCGTTCGCCTCTGGGAGGCCGGGCATGACCGAAATTCTCGACAGCCGGCGGCTTGCGCTCGTCAGCGCCGCCCAGCAGCGGTGGATCGCGGCGCTCACCGATCTGGGCGGGCGGAACACGCTGCTGTACTACAAGGACCGCCGGGCGGGCACGCTCGACCTGGCCCCCGCCGACCCCGAGGCGCTCGACCGGTTCACCAGGACCGGGTTCGATCCGGCTGACCCGGCTGTTCAAGGACGTCGACGTGCGCGCCGACGCGATCAGGCGGGCCCAGGCCATCCACCGCAAGGCCCGCGAGCTGCTCGAGGAGCGCGGCATCCGGGCCGGCTACCTGGCCACCGGCATGGCCCGCTGGGACGAGCTGTTCCTGGAGCCCGCCGCGCCCGTGCTGCTGCGCGGGCTCACGATCACCCCGACGCGGGCCAGGTACGACGACTTCGAGCTCGTCCTTGACGACGAACAGGAGGTCAACCCGGTCCTGGTGCACAAGCTCACCACCGTGTTCGGGGCGGAGCTGACCAGGCTGACCCCGCAGAACGCGTTCGACCGGCTGCAGCTTGCGGCGGACGCCGCGGAGGTGCCCGGCTTCGAGATTACCGACCGCCAGGTCATCGGCACGTTCACCTACGCGAAACTGCCGATGGTCAGGGACATGGAGGCGGCCGGGGACCTGCTGGCCGAGAGCGACCTGGTGGCCGCGATCGCGGGCGACGCGGAGGCGCAGGAGCTGGTCTCGGCCGACCTGTCGGCCGCCAACGGCCACGGATCTGGCGACTCACCGGAGGAGGATTACTCGGTCCTGGACGCCGACTCCTCGCAGCGCCACGCGATCGACACTGTCCTGGCCGGGCAGAGCCTGGTCATCCACGGGCCGCCCGGCACGGGGAAGAGCCAGACGATCGCCAACCTGATCGCCGCGCTGGTCGCGCACGGCCGCAAGGTGCTGTTCGTCGCGGAGAAGCGCGCCGCCATCGACGCCGTGCTGTCCCGGCTCAAGGGCGTGGACCTGGGTGACATGGTGCTGGACATCCACGAGGGCACCAGGGACCGGCAGCGGATCGCCAGCGACCTCGGTGCCACGCTCGACCTGGCCGGCCAGGCCGCCACGCCGGAGGTCGGGCGCCTCCACCGCCGCCTGGTCGACCGGGTTCAGCGCCTGTCCCGGCACGTCGGCGCGCTGCACCAGGTGCACGAGCCGTGGGGCCTGACGCCGTTCGCGGTCCAGTCGGCGCTGCTCGGCACCCCCGAGGCGGCCAGGACGCCGTTCCGCCTGCCCGCGCCCGAACGCCTGGACGGCGAGGCCGCCGAGGCGGTCCGCGACGAGCTGCGGGAGTTCGCCCACCTCGGCGGCTTCACGCTGCGGCGGTCGACCACTCCCTGGTACGGCGCCATGATCCGCGACCCCGCCGGCGCGCAGCAGGCCATCGAGCTGGCCGGCACGCTGGACTCGGAGACGCTGCCGATGTTCGCGCACCGGCTCGAGGCCCTCACCGACGAGAGCGGGCTGCAGCGCCGCGGTAATTACGCCGAGCAGGCAGAGATCATGCACCTGTACGCCGCGGTCGGGCAGACCCTGCGGATCTTCGATCCGGCCGTGTACAGCTCATCCCCGGCCGCCCTGGCCGCCGCGACCTCCGAAGGAGGCGGCGGGGGAGGCCTGCTGGAACGCCGCCGGCTGCGCAGCCAGGCCAGGTCCTTGTGGCGAGGCGGCCAGGAGCCCGCCGGGGCCAAGCCAGCGGACAAGCCGAGTTGGGAGGACCTGCACGCCGCCCTGGACAAGGCCGCGAGCGAGCTGGCCGAATGGCAGCGCCTCACCGCCACCGAGCCCGGCGCCGCCCCGACGAACACAGCGAACCCGCCGAACCCGAAGCGCCTGCCGCACGTCCCGGCCGGATACCCCGCGGTGGCCCTCCTGTTCGCGGAGACCGAACGCCAGCTCGCCGCCCTCCGGGCCTTCGTCCCCTCCCTGCCCCCGGCCCCGGTCGAGCCCACCGTCCGCGCGATGGCGCAGGACCAGCAGACGCCGTGGAAGCTGCCCCGGCTGTACCAGCTGGCCAGGCGGTTCGACCGCCTGGGGCTGCGCCCCCTGCTCGACGAGCTGGCCCGAACACGGGCCTCCGGCGACCAGGCCGCGGCCACCTTCGATTACGCGTGGTACGCCTCGATCCTGGACCAGATCCGGGTGCGCGACCCCCGCTACGCCGCCGAACACGGCGGTTCCCTCGACGAGATCGCCGACGATTTCCGCCGGCGCGACGTAGAGCACCTGGCCGCGAACCGGTCCCGGGTCCGCCGCACCTGGGCCGAGATGACGCGCGACGCCGAGGAGCGGCACCCGCTGCAGGCCAGGGTGATCCGCAAGCAGGCCGCGCTGCGCCGCGGGCACCTGCCGCTGCGCCGGCTCCTCGACCAGGCCTCCGACGTGCTCTTCGCGGTCAAGCCGTGCTGGGCGATGTCTCCGCTGATGGTGAGCCAGGTGCTGCCCGGCGTACGGCTGTTCGACGTGGTGATCTTCGACGAGGCTAGCCAGATCGTCCCCGCCGACGCGATCCCGTCGGTCATCAGGGCGCACCAGGTCGTGGTGGCCGGAGACGACCACCAGCTCCCGCCGACCAGTTTCTTCCGCCAGTTCGGGGATGCGGGCGCCGAGGATGAGGACGACGAGGACACGGTGTCGTTCGAGGCCGGGTTCGAGTCGATCCTCGACGCGCTCAGGCCGCTGCTGCCGACCGCGGCCCTGAGCTGGCACTACCGCAGCCGGGACGAACGCCTCGTGGCCTTCTCCAACGAGCGCATCTACGGCGGCACGCTGACCACGTTCCCCGGAGTGCTGCGCGACGACTGCCTGCAGCACGTGGTCGTCGCCCAGGATGCCTCGCCCGGCCAGGATGCCTCGGTGACCGCCGAGGTGACCCGCGTGATCGAGCTGATCCTCGAGCACGCCCGCACGCGGCCGGGGGAGTCCCTCGGCGTGATCGCGCTCGGCATGAGGCACGCCGAACGGATCGACCTGGCCCTGCGCGAAGCGCTGGCCTCGGCAGGCCCGCAGACCGAGGCGTTCTTCGCCGACAACGTGCCCGAGCCGTTCTTCGTGAAGAACCTGGAGCGGGTGCAGGGCGACGAGCGGGACGCCATCATCTTGTCCATCGGGTACGGCAAGCACCCGGACGGCCGGATGCGGTACCAGTGGGGCCCGCTGCTCCGCGACGGCGGCGAGCGCCGGCTGAACGTCGCCGCCACCCGGGCCAAGCACCGGCTCACTGTGGTCAGCTCGTTCTCCAGCCACGACGTCGACCCCGACCGGCTGACCAAGGCGGGTGCCCGGCTGCTGGCCGAGTACCTGGAGTACGCGGGCGCCGGGGGGACCCCGATGGCCGCGGCCGGCGCCGAGGTCGCGGACGCGTTCGAGGCGTCCGTCCGCTCGCGCCTGGCCGACTACGGCATCACCGTGGTCCCGGCATACGGCGTCGGCGGCTACCGGGTCGACTTCGCCCTCGCGCACCCCGACGACCCGTCCCGGATGATCCTGGCCGTCGAGGCCGACGGCGCGTCCTACCGCGACTCCGGCAGCGTCCGCGACCGGGACCGGCTGCGCAAGGAGCACCTGGAGCGCCTCGGCTGGCGCTTCCACCGGCTGTGGTCCACCAACTGGTTCGACGACCCGGACGCCGAGGTCGCCAAGCTCCGCGAGGCCTACGACCAAGCCGTAGCCTCATCACCACCCCCCGAGCCCCCAGCGCCCCCAGGACCCCCAGCATCCCCAGAGCCCACCGCGACCCTAGCGTCCCAAGCACACCTAGTGTCCCAAACGCCCTCGGAGTCCCAAAAGCCCCTCGCCGCGCAGCCCCAGGACCTTCCGGCCGCCCAGCATCAAGGTCATCCAGCGGATCCCGCCGCCAAGCCGGAACCCGCCCGGCCGGCCATCTCCGCCCGCCCCTCCACCGAAGTCGCCACCAGGTCCGCCGAGGTCGCCACCAGGCCGCCCGGCACGCCAGCCACCCTGCCCTGACCGCCAGGCCGCGTCCTGTCCAGCCGCCGCGCCGCGCGGTTACCGTGGGAAGGTAACCCGAACCGCGACGGAGGTACCCCCCGATGCCCGCGATCCCGCGCGCGCTGCTCGTCATAGACATGCAGAACGGCTTCTGCCACCCCGACGGCTCGTTCGCCCAGATGGGCATGGGCCTGGAAGGCGCGATGGAGGCCGTCGCCAACGCCGCCGTGGCGGTCGGCCAGGCCCGCCGCGGCGGGATCCCCGTGGTGTTCACCAGGCACGTGTACCGCCCGGGCCGCGCCGACGAGGGCGCCTCGCTCAAGCGCAACAGCCCGGACCTGGCTGGCCTGCGCGGCCTGGCCGCCACGTCCTGGGACGCCGAGGTGGTGGACGAGCTCGGCTGCGGGCCGGATGACCTGGTCGTGGACAAGGCGCGCTTCGACGCGTTCCAGTGGACCTCGCTCGAGCCGCTGCTGCGCGGGCTCGGCGTGGCCGAGCTGGTCATCTGCGGGGTGGTCACGAACATCTGCGTGGAGACCACGGTGCGCTCGGCGTTCATGCGCGACTACCCGGTGACCCTGCTGGCCGACTGCTGCGCCGGCAAGACCCGCCGCCTGCACGAGATGTCCCTCGAGGTGCTGAGCAGCTACGAGCTCGCCGGCATCGCCAGCATCACGGACGGCTTCGACGTCGGCGCCGCGCCGGTCGCCGTCGGGGCCTGAAATCCTCAGCCGCGCCGGGCCACGAGCCGCGCGACCAGCCGCCACCCCAGCAGGAACAGCCCGCAGAACGCCAGCGCGACGCCGATGAACGCGGCCGCCGTGCCCTGCCCCGCCACCACCCGCAGCAGCATGCCGGCGGCCACCGTCCCGAGCCACGCGCCGACCCCGGCCGGGAACAGCGCGAACGGCCGCCGCCACGCCCGGGCCCCGAGCCACCCGCATGCCAGGCCCGCCAGGAACGGCCACGCGGTCGACGCGATCCCGGCCACGCTCTCGCCCTTGGCGTGGCTGGCCCGCCCGATGATCACGAACAGCAGCACGCAGCAGCCGTCGATGAGCACCGCGACCCACGCCCGCCGCACGTCACCCTCCCGTCCGCATCACCAAATTATTGATCCCGAACGGCCGTGGTGCTCCTCCCGGGCCCCCGCCACCTATGGTGGGCAGGCGCAAAAACGGCGGGACCGGCGATCCCCGTCGCAGGGCCGGGGATCGCCGGTGCAGGGCCCGCCAGGGTCAGGCCGCAGGGCCTGTGGTCAGGGTCAGGTTCGCGGTGTGCGACTGACCGGACTGGTCCAGCCAGGTAACCGAGATCGAGTCGCCGGGGTGGTAGGGAACCAGGTCGTGCGCGACGTCCTCGGCCGTGGCGACCTGCTGGCCGGCGAGGGACGTGATCACGTCACCGGCGGTCAGCCCGGCGTTCGCCGCCGGGGAACCGGAGACGGTCCCCGCGATCGTGACGCCGCTGCTGCTGGTACCGCCCTGGCCGCCGAACCCGCCGAACCCGCCCCCGCCCGTGCTGTCCGCGGGCTCGATCTGGATGCCGAGGAAGGCGGTGGCCCCGATGTGCACGTCGGCCGAGGTGGTGTGCGCCTCGATCTGGTTGGCGATGGAGACCGCCTCGTCGATCGGGATCGCGTAGGCCTGCTCGGCCGAGGAGGACTGGGATTGGAACGTGTAGCCCGAGGAGGCCGCGGTGTCCATGCCGATCACCTGGCCGTAGGCGTTGACCAGCGAGCCGCCCGAGTCGCCCGGCTGGATGTCCGCGTTGGTCTGGATCAGCCCGGTCAGCTGCTCGCTGGTGCCGGAGAGGTCATCGGACGCGGTGATCGACTGGTTGAGCGCGGTGACCGTGCCGGCCGCCACCGAAGGCGTGCCGCCCTTGCCTCCCGCGTTGCCCAGCGCGACCACCGTGTCGCCGACCTGAACGCTGGAGGAGTCGCCCAGGCTGGCGGTGGTGAGCCCGGACGCGCCCTGAAGCTGGATCACCGCCACGTCGTGGCTGGCGTCGTAGCCCACGACCGTCGCGGTGTACGTGCGCCCGTTCCCGACGTCGGTGACCTTGATCGAGGTGGCGCCCTCGATGACGTGGTTGTTCGTGAGGATCTCGCCGTTCGAGGTCAGCACGATGCCGGTGCCCTCGGAGTAGGCCTGCTGGTAAGTGTCCGTGGCTACCACGTCGACCAGCCCGGGGTCCACCCGGGCCGCGATCTGGCTGGTGGACAGGACGGTCTTGGAGGTCGCGGTGGCGGTGCCCTCGGCGGTCCTGTTCATGGTGCCGATCAGCCCGCCGACGGCGACTCCCGCGGCGAGCGCCACGGCTCCCGTGACGATCAGGCCGCGCCGGTGATTGCGGCGAGGCGGTGGCGGCGGTGGTGCGCTGCCGTAACCCGGTAGCCCGGGGTAGGCGTCGTAGGGGTAGTTCTGGCTCATGGGTCTCGCCCCCGGTCTCGGTGCCGTCTTGGTTCACCTTGATAATCCAGCGCGGACCTTGAATTCATCCCAAAACAACCCACCGTGATGCTGCAGGTTTCCTGAAGATCGCCTGAAGGCGTTCAGGTTGGTGACGGGCTCCCGCCGGCCGGGATCAGCTCCGGTTCTCGCGCCTCGTCGGCGTCCTGCTCGTCACGCCTGGTCAGCGCCTCCGGTTCCGGCGCCTCGTCGGCGTCCTGCTTGTCGTGCCTGGTCAGTACCTCGCGCACGGCCAGGGCCACCAGGGCGGGCACCAGATCCGTGGAGCGCCGCACCACCCACGCGGTCCCCTTGGTGGCCATCCACGCGAACTCCGCGAGGCGGGTCGGCGGCGGGCTGGTCGGCTCGGGGTCGGGAGCAGGGCCGACCGGGAATCCGGACTCGGCCAGCAGGCCGTGGAAGTGGCAGGCGATACGGCGGTGCCCGCGCTCGTTCGGGTGCAGCCGGTCCACGCTCCAGTGGCGTCGCTCGTAGGTGGCGGGGTCGCCGGCCGCGTCCCAGTGCAGCGTCCCGTAGCGCCGCGCCACCTCGTCGACGGCCGCGTTCACCGCCCGCATCCGCCGCGCCAGCGGCCTGGCCAGCGCCCCCGGCAGACCGAACATCTCGCCCGGATTCGGCAGCCGCATGGTCAGTACCTGCGCGCCTGCCTCCCGGAGCGCCGCCACCGTGCGGCCGACCGACGCGCCCGTCCGCTCCGGGTCGAAGTCTCCGCGCAGCGTGTCGTTGATCCCGATCACCACGCTGACCACGTTGGGCTTCAACTCCAGGGCGGTCGGCAGCTGCACGCGTTCCACGTCGGCCGCCTGGGCGCCGAGGACCGCGAGGTTGTGCACGTCGGGCTGCGGCAGGGTGCTGCCGAGCAGGGCGACCCAGCCGCGCCAGCCGCCGCCCTCGGGGGCCGGGTCTCCCAGACCCGCCGTGGTGGAGTCGCCCAGTGCGACGAATATGGTCATGCCATCCTCCGGCCTGCGGTAAGGGTGCCTGCTGTGCTGTTCTCGCCCCGCCCGCTGGCGCCGGCCTCGGCGAGGTCTTCGTGTACGGCCAGGAACGCCTGCACGGCGCCGGGCCAGCCGTACCGCTCCGCGCGCGCCCTGGCCGCCCCCCGGCGGTCCGGCTCAGGGCGGGAGAGCACGTCGGCCACCCCGGCCGCGAGGTCCTCGCCCGCCACGCTGGCGCCGGCCTCGCCCACCACCTCGGGCAGCGCCGACTCCGCGCTCACCACCACCGGCGTTCCGCAGGCCAGTGCCTCGAGCGCGGCCAGCCCGAAGGTCTCCACGGGGCCGGGGGCGATGGCCACGTCGGCGGTGGCCAGCAGCGCGGCCAGGTCCGTACGCCCGCGCAGGAAGCCGGCGAAGGTGACAGGCAGCCCGCCGCGGGCGGCGGTGCGCTCCATAGGCCGTCGCAGCGGGCCGTCGCCCGCCACCACGAGGCGGGCCGGGAGGCCGCCGGCCCGCAGGGTGGCCAGCGTGGTCAGCGAGCGCTGCGGCTTCTTCTCCGCGGACAGCCGGCCACAGTGCACGAGCAGCGTCTCACCGGGCGCGGCGTAGCAGGTGCGCAGCGGCGCACTGCGCCGGGCGGGGGTGAAGGTGTCCAGGTCGACGCCGAGCGGGGCGCGGACGACGTTGGCCGCGCCGATCTGCTCGAACTCGGCCGCGGCCCAGTCGGTGGTGCAGATCACCCGCTGGTACGCCCGGGCCGTGCGCCGGTTGAGCGCGTCGGCGATGGTCCGCCACAGCCAGGGAAACCCGCCCGGCACCATGGCGAGCAGCGCGGTCAGGCTCTCGTGCGACACCATCACGGCGGGCACGCCGTGCCCGCGCGCCCACCGCCCGGTCCACCGCAGCGTGGCCCGGTCCGACACCTCGAGGGTGTCGGGCCGCAGTTCGCCGAGCAGGGCGGCCACCTTGGCCTTGCGCGTCAGCACCCTGTACCCGCCGAGGAACTGCACGCGCGGCCCGTGCAGCGTGATCACCCGCCCCTGCTCGGTCTGCTCGTCGCCGTCCCTGGCCCCGGGGATGATCAGCACCGGCTCGTGACCCGCGGCCAGGTAGCCGGCGCCGAGTTCGCGCAGGCAGGTGCGCAGGCCGCCGGATTGCGGGGCGACGAAGTTCGCGAGCCGCACGATCCTCATATGGCGACCTTCGCCGGGCGGGTCAGCTCGGTTACGGCGGCGTAGTGCCCGATCAGCTCGTCGGTCAGCGCGGACCAGCTGCGCCCGAGGACCTTGCGCCGCCCCGCCGCGCCGAACGCCTCGCGCGTCGCCGGATCCGCGGCCAGCCGCGCGACCGCGGCGGTGAACGCGTCCGCGTCGCCCGGCGGCACCAGGTAGCCGGTCACCCCGTCCTCGACCAGGTCCAGCGGCCCCCCCGCGGCCGGCGCCACCACGGGCAGCCCGCACGCGGCGGCCTCCTGCAGCGTCTGCCCGAACGTCTCGTAGGGCCCGCTGTGCACGAAGACGTCCAGGCTGGCGAAGATGGCGGCCAGCTCATCCCCACGCCGCTCGCCGAGGAACAAGGCGCCGGGCACGTGCTGGCGCAGATAGGCCTCGGCCGGCCCGGCGCCCACGATGACCAGGCGCACCCCGTTCAGCGCGGTGATCCCGGCCAGCAGCTCCACGCGCTTTTCCGTGGCCAGGCGGCCCACGTACCCGGCGATCAGCTCGCCGCCCGGCGCCAGCTGAGCGCGGATCTGCTCGCTGCGGCGCGCCGGGTCGAAGCGGGCCGTGTCCACGCCCCTGCCCCACAGCCAGACGTTTTCGAAGCCGTGGGCGAGCAGGCCGGTCGCGGTGACCGTGGACGGAGCCAGCGTCCGCGCCGCGCCGCTGTGGATGCCGCGCAGCCACCGCCAGGCGAGCGCCTCCCCGGCGCGGCTGAGCCGGTAAGCCCGGGCGTAGGACGGCAGGTCCGTCTGGAACACGGCAACCACCGGCAGGCCAAGCCGCCTGGCCACCGCGGCGCCGTGGGCGCCGAGGAAGACCGGGCTGGCCAGGTGCACGACCTCGGCCCGGTGCCTGATCACCTCGTCACTGACGCGCCGGCTGGGCAGGCCCAGCCGGAAGCTCGGGTAGCCGGGCAGCGGCACCGCGGGCACGCGCACGACCGGGTAGGGGAACGGGCCGGGGTCCCCGCTGTCGCGAGGCGGCCGCGGCGCCACGACGAGAGGCTCATGACCGCGGTCGACCAGCAGCTCGGCCACTCGCTGCACGCAGTGCGCGACACCGTTGAGATCCGGCGGGAAGGATTCGGTGATAATCGCGACCCTCATGCTCACACGGTGCGACATCGAAAGATCGCGTCGCCCGTGCCGCCATGACTTCCAGGCGAAATATCCGTGACTTCTTAGACACGCGGGGAGCTCCGCCCCCCGCGAACCAGAGCAATTGTTTCCGCGCGGCCAGTGCGTTCAAGGCGGCGGCGCTGAGGAGGAGAAATGGGCCGCACGCGGGTACACGTAGTCGTGGCGCTGCCGGCGGCCAGCGGGCGGCGCGGACGACAACTGGCAGATCAACAGCACCGGACGGGTCTCCGGCGACGGCCGGAACTACCTGACGGCAGTGCTCACCACGTGGGACCCGGCCGGGCAGTCCGGGATCGACACGATCGATCAGCTGCCGGCGATCGTCTGGGGCCGGATGCGGTGAAGTGCCGCCGCGGCCGGCCCGTCATATCTGGTTGTACTTGTAGACCGGCAGGCCGTACTCGTCCGCGATCGCCGTCCACAGCGCGGCGAAGGCCTTCTTGTCCGTCGTGGCCTGGTCATCTGGCACCATTGCGGCCTGGTAGCTGGCATCGGACTGGTAGTTCGTGCTGCATCCGTGCGAGATCTCGTCTTGCGTCCAGTTGGCGAAGTCCTGGTCGGCCTGGCCGGATGCCTGCCAGGCCGTGGTGAGGTCCTGCAGCATCGAGGCGGGCAGGGCCGAGCGGTCGGGCAGGGCGGCGAGCTGGCCCAGCAGGGCCTGACGCGACGACGCGGCGTTGCTGAAGATCGTCTCGTCCCGGCTCAGGCCAGGCGAGCAGTCCTCGACGGCGCTGACGGCCCGCGTCACCGCAGCCCGGTCCGTGCCGCTTTGGGCCAGCAATACGGCCAGGGCCTGCGCCGCCTGCCGTTGCGGCGGTAGCTGCGGGCGAGGCACGGCGGCGGGCGCGGGGGAGGACACGGCGGAGGGCGCGGGGGAGGATGTCGGCGCAGCGGCCGGGGACACCTGCCCGGCAGGGCCGCTCCACCTCTGGCCGTTCCAGTGCAGGATCAGGGTCTTGCCGCCGGCGATGCCGACGGCCCAGGCGTCGCTGCCGGAGAGGGCGGTCACGCCGACGAGCGTCGGCGTCCGGGTCCGGGGTCCGGGCTGGGCACCCGCGTCCAGGCAGTGACCGTTCCAGCCGCAGGATCAGCGTCCTTATGCGCTGGTGCCGCTGCCGGTCCATCCGACCGCCCAGGCGCTTCCGTCCGGCGTGGCGGCCATCGCTGGTAGACGTAGCTGCCTGGAGGGCTCGGGTTGGGCACCGTCTTCCACACGTTGCCGTTCCAGCGCAAGATCAGCGTCCTCGTGAGCTGGAGCCTGTGGCGTCGGTGTCTGCCGACCGCCCAGGCGCTGTCGGCGGATGCGACGGCCACGCCGGTGACGGTCGCCTGCATCCGGGGCTCGGGCTGGGCACCCGCGTCCAGGCAGTGCCGTTCCAGTGCAGGATCAGCGTCGCTGGCCGCCGGAGCGCGGCGTAGCCGAACGCCCAGGCGCTGCCGGCAGGCGGCGGCCACGCCCTCAAGAGTCGCGGATGCCGCGGCCAGGCCGGGCGTCTGCGTCCAGGTCGTGCCGTTCCACCGCAGGATCAGCGGCTCTTAGGCGCGGGCCGCTGCTGGTCCAGCCGACCGCCCAGGCGGTGCCGGCAGAGGTGGCGGTCACGCCGTTGAGATAGCTGTCCGTTCCGGGGCTCGGGCTGGGCACCCGCGTCCAGGCGGTGCCGTTCCAGTGCAGGATCAGCGTCCTGGGCCGGTGGCGTCGCTGCCGCTGCCGGTGCTAGCCGACCGCCCAGGCGCTGCCGTCGGACGCGGCGGCCACGCTGCGATGCCAGCGATTGTTCCCAGGTCCGGGCTGGGCACCTTCGCCCAGGTCGTGCCGTTCCACCGCACGATCAGGGTCCTTGCGCGGCAGGTTGCCGAGCTTTGCCGACCGGTGCAGCCCACCGCCCAGGCGCTGCCGGCGGATGCGGCGGCCACGCCGCCGAGGCCGCCGCTGGCGGTGAACCCGGCCGCCGCCGGCGCTGCGGACCTGGTCTGGGCCGCCGCGCACGGCCGCCACGACCGCGACTGCGACGCCGGCCGCGACGGCTCCCTTGACCGGGCCGATGTGCCGGGGCCTGAGGTGCCGGCGCAGCCGGATCCGGTGCACAGCGGTGCCCTGCACCGCGGCGGCCCGCCGGAGGGCCACAGCGCCGCCAGCAGCAGCGCCGCCTCGCCCAGGCCCGACCGGCCGCGGTCCTCCCAGTCCGGGCCGTAAGCCCCTGCCGGCGACCGTCCGCAGTTCGCCGACCAGGACGGTCGCATCGGCCGGGCGGCGTCCGGGGTCCTTGGCCATCCCGGCTTCGATCAGCGGCCGCAGCGGCCCGGGCACCGGCTCCAGCGGCACCGGCTCGGCCAGATGCTGGTACAGCAGCCGCTCGGCGCTGTCCCCGCTGAACGGCGGATGGCCGGTCAGGCACTCATAAAACGTGGCCGTCGCCGCGTACACATCACCGGACGGGCTGGCCGGGCCCCCGCCGAACTGCTCCGGCGGCGCGTACGCCAGCGTGCCCGCCGCCATCGCCCGGTCCCCGGCCCGCGCCGCGATCCCGAAATCGGTCAGCTTGCTCGCCCCGGCCCCGTCGACCAGCACGTTCTCCGGCTTGTAATCCCGGTGCACCACCCCGCGCCGGTGCGCCGCCGCCAGCCCCAGCAGCGACCCCTGCAACACCACCAGCGCCGCCTCCGCGCTGGTCTTGCCCTGACGGGCCAAGATCTCCCGCAGCGACACCCCGTCGATCAGCTCCATCACGATCGCCGCCCCGGCCGGCGACTGCACGTACTCATACAGCCGGACCACGTTCGGGTCCGCCACCGAGGCCAGCACCGCCGCCTCGCCCGGAACATCACCGCGAACTCCGGATCGGCCAGCAACTCCGCGCGCAGGTACTTGATCGCCACCAGCGTCCCCGACACGTCGTGCCGGGCCAGCACCACATCACCGAACCCGCCCGAGCCCAGCGCCTTCACCCCGGTGTATCCCGGGAACATCCCACCGCTGCGCCATCAGGTCCCCACCCATCGCCCGCCCACCCTGACCCTGGCATCCGGCCGGAGGCAATCCCCTCCCGGGCTCCGGCCGGCCCGCATCCGGGCCCGGCAAACCCCCACCTGATGACCGGCTCAGCATGAAGCGGGCGCAGCTGCCCTGTCAATCCCCGGATCGCGGCCAGCAGCGAGGCCATCGGCCTGGTCGGCTGCCTCTGGGCGGGCTCACCCGGCAAGCCCGACCTTCTCCCAGGTCCGTCGGCCCACAGGTCGGTCTGGGTGGCCGGCCAGGCCCAGGCACCCGGCGTGGTAGCCGCGCACCGGCCGCTGCCGGCGAGAATGACTCGCATGAGTCAGACGGATACGGCGACCTGGATCGTGCGGCTGGAGGCGGGCGGTCCGGGCGCGCGGCTCGCCGTCAAGGATTGCATCGACGTCGAGGGCCTGCCCACGACGGTCGGCTGCGTGGTGATCGCCGAGCAGGCCCAACCGGCCGGGCAGGACGCGGCCGTAGTGGCCGCGGCCCGGCGGTCCGGGGCGCAGATCGTCGGCAAGACCAACCTGGCCGAGCTGTGCTGGTCGGCCGGCGGGATGAACGCCTGGTCCGGTACGCCGGTCAACCCGGCCGATCCGCAGCGCCTGCCGGGCGGCTCGTCGAGTGGCTCGGCCGTCGCCGTCGCCCTCGGCGAGGCGGATGTGGCGCTCGGCACCGACACCGGCGGCTCCGTCAGGATCCCAGCCGCCTGCTGCGGTGTCGTGGGCCTGAAGACCACCTGGGGCCGGGTGCCGGTCGAAGGCGTCTACCCGCTGGCCCCGTCCCTGGACACGGTGGGACCGCTCGGTGCCGATGTGGCCGCGGTGGAGCTCGGCATGCGCCTGATCGAACCGGGCTTCACCCCCGCGCCCTGCGAGCTGGCCGTGGGGCGGATCCGGCCGGGTACCTACCCGGCGGTCGACGCCGCTACCGACGCCGCGGTCGACGCGGCGCTGGACGCCGCGGGGATCCGGACCGCTGATGTCACGGGCCTGGACTTCGCCGCCACGGTGACCGCGACGGACGCGCTGATCGACTCCGAGGCGTACCAGGTGAACGCCTACCTGATGCCCGAGCTAGCCAGGCTCGGCCAGAACATCCAGCGCAACCTGACCGAGGCGGCCGCGATCACCGCCGAGCAGGTGGCCGCCGCGAAACAGGCCAGAGCGTCGGTGCGGGAGTGGTTCGCCGGCCAACTGGCCCGCTACCCGTTCCTGGCGCTGCCGACGCTCGTAGGGGCCCCGCCGCTGCTCGGCGAGCGGGGCATGCCGCTCACCGTGCTCACCATGCCCGCCAACCTGGCCGGGCTGCCCGCGCTGGCCATGCCCGTTCCCGGCGGCCCCGCCGGGCTGCCCGCATCGCTCCAGCTCATCGGCCCGCCAGGAGGCGAAGAGCAGCTCATCGCCCTGGCCCGCCACATCGAGGCCGCCATCGTCCCGCGCTGAATCCAGGGAACACCGCCCGCCGGCACGGTGTTCTACTTTGAGCGCTGGCGGGGCGCGACTATCCCTGTGCTTGGCGAGAGAAGATTAATGGCGCAGTGCGTAACGTGCGGGAGTGAACTGCATCCCGACCGGGCCAAGAAGTACAACTACTGCATGGCACCCGCGTGCCAGGAGAAAAACCTTAAGGGCCTGACCATGGTGGCCGTCGGGGTGAACAAGGCCGCGGACCAGTACCTGATCCTCGACGACCAGACCCGGGACGACCTGGCCAGTGGCAAGTTCCGCGACCAGCGGCGCAGTTCGTTCGGCACCTCGGTCCCGTCCGCCACCTCGGTTCCGTCCGCGACCTCCGTGGCCCCGCCGGCCCCCCAGACGGGCGGCGCACAGCGCGCCCGGCGGCAGTCCCAGCGCCGCCCGGTTTCCCCCCAGCCGACGCGCCGCGCGTGGAGCAAGTCCCAGGAAAGACTGGCTCTGCTGTACAACGAGCAAGGCCTGCGGCCGGAGGAAATAGCGCAGAAACTCGGGCTGAGCCTCTACATCGTCACGCAGATCATCCTGGCCTCGAGGAACCGCGGGAAGCTCTGAGCCATGGCCGCGGACCGCCCGGAGGCGAAGAGTGACTCATCGCCCTCGGGCGCGTCGTCGATGCCGCTGTCGCGGCCTACTGGTTACCGCCGCGGGAGGCCTGCCCGGAACAGGCGCTCAAAGGCGTAGACCTGCTCGTCGTACATCTTCCGGATGGCGGACACTGACCGGCCCAGAGCCCGCCGCACGGGCGAAACATGGGCAGCCATTATGATCACCTCGATCGATACTTAGTCTGTGTTTCAGACCTACGGTCTATGATACCTGATCGGGAGGGAGCAGGCGTGTGCGCTCGAGGGAGCGGCGTGTGCGCATCGAGGAGCGCTGTGCGCGCGATGGAGGCCAGGTGGAAATCGGACGCCAACCTGGCCGGACACCCTGTCGTAGCTGTGGGTCACAATGGTGATCAACGGACCGAAGGAGGCGCCGATGAGCGCGCCGGCTGACACGCAGGTGCTCTCGGGCACCTCGCTGCGGGGATTCCTGCACGGGCTGCCCGGAGTGGACGAGGTTGGGGCGGAGGCGCGCGCGGCCATGCTGGCCAGCAGGTCGATCAAGACCACGGCCAAGCGGTGGGCGCTGGACACCGCGATCTCGATGATCGACCTGACCACGCTGGAGGGCCAGGACACGCCGGGCAAGGTGCGCGCGCTGTGCGCCAAGGCCAAGCGCCCTGATCCCGCGGACCCCACCGCGCCCCAGGTCGCCGCGGTCTGTATCTACCCGGACCTGGCGCACGTCGCCGCGGCCGAACTGGCCGGCAGCGGCATCCACGTGGCCAGCGTCGCGACCGCGTTCCCCAGCGGCCGGACCAGCGTGGACGTCAAGCTCGCCGACGCGAAGTACGCGATCGCCGCCGGCGCCGACGAGGTTGACATGGTGATCGATCGCGGCGCCTTCCTGGCCGGGGACTACCAGCTTGTCTACGACGAGATCGCCGCGGTCCGGGAGGTCGTGGCGGGCGCCGCGCACCTCAAGGTCATCCTGGAGACCGGCGAGCTGGTCACGCTGGACAACGTGCGGCGCGCCTCGTGGCTGGCCATGCTGGCGGGCGCCGACTTCATCAAGACCTCGACCGGCAAGGTCACTCCGGCCGCGACGCTCCCCGTGACCCTGGTCATGCTGGAGGCCGTCCGCGACTTCCGCGAGTCGCACGGCCGCCAGGTCGGGGTCAAGCCCGCCGGCGGCATCCGCACCGCCAAGGACGCCATCAGGTACCTAGTCCTGGTCAACGAGACGGCGGGAGAGGACTGGCTGGATCCCCGCTGGTTCCGCCTAGGCGCCTCCAGCCTGCTGAACGACCTGCTCATGCAGCGGACCAAGCTGGCCACCGGCCGCTACTCAGGTCCCGACTACTTCACCCTGGACTGACCTGACAACGCTCTGACCTGCAAGGATGATGGTTCACGAGGGTCCTCCGGGCACATCAGCGGCACATGAACCCTCTCCGGAGCCCTCTGAGGGGGGCCTGAAGAACGCGTTCATGATCTCGCGGGCACGGTCATCATCGTCCGGCATGAAGTGCGCGTAGGTGGCCAGAACCACCTCTTTGGTGTCCCCGAGGTAGGCGGCGACCTTGGCCAGGCTGAGCCCGGCCGACAGCCAGGCTGAGGCCGCGGTGTGCCGCAGCACGTGGCATCCGTTCAGCCGTCCCCGGTCCGGGTCGAGGCCGGCGCCCCGCCAGGCGTTCCGCCACACGCGGTTGAAGGCGTTGCGGTCCAGCCCCGGCCGCCCGGGCTGAGCACCGAAGTCTCAGCGCATCCCGCACCAGGTGACGGCCGGCCGCCAGCGGGTCGCCGCGGGCCGGCCGCGGGCGCCGCAAGGGAGTGCGCGCCCGCCGCGTCATGGCTCCCCCGCAGCTCGACGACGCGGCACCGAGCGATACCACGACCAGTACCAGGAGCAGCCTTCTCAGCACGAAGTATGCCCCGCTCCGACATCTGTCACCCTGCTGATCAGGTACGACGGCGAGGCGGGCGCGGTTGGCTGTGCGCCAGCAGAGGCAACCAGCTGGTAATCCAGCGACCAGTTGGTACACGTCTGTCCAGGATCGGGGCCATATTGTCCCGCCTGATGGCTCTGGAACCCAACCTGGACGACAAGATCGCCGTTTGAATCGTGCTGGATGCTCTGCAGCACGATCTGGGTATCCTGGCTGGTGCTCAGCAACCTGGAGAAGGTCTGGAACGAGACGGCCGCCTGCAACGCCGACGTATAGGTATCCCAGGCCTGCTGGTAGTTCCGGGCGTCGATCCCGCCGAAGTAAGCAGCCAAGGTAGCGGCAACATCCATCGCGTCCGGGTCGGCGTTCACCGCACTGATCCCGATCGTCACCCCCTGAATATTCACCTGCGTGGGCGGCGGTGCGGCCGCAGACGGGGGCGCCGGAGTCGCCGGCGAGGCCACGGCGGAGGGCGCAGGGGAGGACGCGGGTGCAGCGGCCGGTGACACCTGCCCGGCAGGGCCGCTCCACCTCTGGCCGTTCCACCGCAGGATCAGGGTCTTACCGCCGGCCCTGCCGACGGCCCAGGCGTCGCCGTCGGAGAGGGCGGTCACGCCCTGGAGATAGGCGTCGGGTCCGGGGTTCGGGCTGGGCACGCGCGTCCAGGCCGTGCCGTTCCACCGCAGGATCAGCGTCCTGCCGCTGCCGGTGTTGCCGATGCCGCAGCCGGTGCAGCCGACCGCCCAGGCGCTGCCGTCGGACGCGGCGGCCACGCTGTTAAGGTAGCTGCCTGCGGGGCTCGGGCTGGGCACTTGCGTCCAGGTCGTGCCGTTCCACCGCAGGATCAGCGTCCTGGTGCTGGACTGGCTGCCGGTGTTGCCGACCGCCCAGGCTGTGCCGTCGGAGGCGGCGGCGACGCCGGTGATCTCGCCCCCTCCGAGGTTCGGGCTGGGCACCCGCGTCCAGGCCGTGCCGTTCCACCGCAGGATCAGGGTCTTATGGACGCCGATGCTGGGGTAGGTCGTGCCGAACGCCCAGGCTGTGCCGTCGGACGCGGCGGCCACGCCGGAGATGTCATAGGCCGTTCCCAGGTTCGGGCTGGGCACCCGCGTCCAGGCCGTGCCGTTCCAGCGCAGGATCAGCGGCTGCGTGCCGGGGCTGCCGGTGTACGCCGGCCGCCCAGGCGCTGTCGGCGGAGGTGGCGGTCACGCTCAGGAGAACGGAGTCGGGTCCAAGGTTCGGGCTGGGTACCCGTGTCCAGGCGGTGCCGTTCCACCGCAGGATCAGCGGGGTGGTGGTGCTGGCGGCGCTGTAGGTCGTCCAGCCGACCGCCCAGGCGCTCCCGGCGGAGGCGGCGGCCACGTCGTTTATCTGGCTGTCCGTTCCTGGGTTCGGGCTGGGCACCCGCGTCCAGGCCGTGCCGTTCCACCGCAGGGTCAGCGGCCTGTTGCCGACGGCGCTGCCGGTGCCGCCGATGCCGCCGTCGCCAGCGACGCCGACAGCCCAGGCGCTGCTGGGAGACACGGCCGCGACGCCGACCAGCTGGCCAACCGTGCTGTACGACGTGGCGGCCGGCCGCGCCGCCGATGGCCGTGTCGCGTGCCCGGTGGGCCTGGCCACGATGACAGCCGCGGCTACGGCTCCGGCTACGGCGGTGACGATGCCGGCCATGACCGCGGCCTTGACCGCGCCGACGTGCCCGTGCACGAGACGGCGGCGCAGCGAGATCCGGTGCACGGTGCTGCCTTGCGCAGCAGCAGGCCCGCCCGCCGGCCACAGCGCGGCCAGCAGCAGCGCCGCCGCGGCCAGCCCGGACCGGCCGCGGTCCTCCCAGCCCGGCCCGTACGCGCCGCCGGCGACCGCCCGCAGCTCGGCCACCAGCGCGGCCCCGTCGGCCGGCCGGGCGCCGGGGTCCTTGGCCAGCCCGGCGGTCACCAGCGGCCGCAGCGGCTCCGGGACCGGCTCCAGCGGCACCGGCGCGGCCAGATGCTGGTACAGCAGGTGCTCGGCGGTATCCCCGCGGAACGGCGTACGGCCCGTCAGGCACTCATAGAACGTGGCCGTGGCCGCGTACACATCACCGGACGGGGTGGCCGGGCCCCCGCCGAACTGCTCGGGCGGCGCGTAGGCCAGCGTGCCCGCCGGGATCGGGCGGTCCCCGGCCCGCGCCGCGATCCCGAAGTCGGTCAGCTTGCTGGCCCCGGCTCCGTCGATCAGCACGTTCTCCGGCTTGTAGTCCCGGTGCACCACCCCGCGCCGGTGCGCCGCCGCCAGCCCCAGCAGCGATCCCTGCAGCACCACCAGCGCCGCCTCCGCGCTGGTCTTGCCCTGCCGGGCCAAGATCTCCCGCAGACAAACCCCGTCGATGAGCTCCATCACGATCGCCGCCCCCGATGGCGATTGCACGTACTCATACAGCCGGACCACGTTCGGGTCCTCCACTGAGGCCAGCACCGCCGCCTCCGCCCCGAACAACTCCGCGAACTCCGGATCGGCCAGCAACTCCCGGCGCAGGTACTTGATCGCCACCCGGGTACCGGATGCGTCGTGCCGGGCCAGCACCACCTCGCCGAACCCGCCCGAGCCCAGCGTCTTCAGCTCGGTGAACCCGGGAACCTTCCACTCCGCCACGCGGATCCGCCCCCCCTCGGGGCCACCGCCCGCATCACCACGAGCGGCATTTCAGGTCCGGACACCGGCACCGCCCCCGGCCGTCCTGGCGCCACTAATACGTGTAATACGTGCTCGGCCACGCGGAAGCGTGCTTCCCCGCCATGCGGTCAGGGGACCCTCTTGGCCGCGGTGCCTCCCTAGGCCCAGGCACGACTGAACACCTGAGTCAAGCACTGGAACCATCGTGAGGTCAATGTCCGTATGGAGGGGCGGCTGTCCGGGGCCGCACGATCGTGACCTCTGGGTGCGCGACCTCGAACCGCTGCATGCGCACAACCGCGTCATCCGAGGCGGTGCCGTCGACCACGCGCAGGACCGGCCTGCCCGCCCGGGTCATAGCGTGCCCTCGCGGGCCCAGTCGGCCTGGATCGCGGCAGCCAGCTCGTCCGGTGTTCGGCCGTCCAGCGCGGTGCCCCGGCCTGCCAGCCGCCACGCCCGCCACCGCGGGCCGTCAGGCTCGATCGAGTCATCGAAGCACACCGCGTATGCGTCGCCCCAGCCCAGGCGCAGTGCTTCGAGCGCGCGCTCCTCGTCGACCTCGAACACCCCGCGCCGCTGCCCCCCGGCAGCGCTGCTTTCCGCCGCCTGTTCCATGCGGCATGCCTCCTGCCATCGCGTACTAACGTGATAAAGCCAGTCCGCCGGGCACGGGCAGTTGTGCGATAGTGACAAGTAGGAGCAGACCAGGAGCATCCTGTAGCACGTGCTCCCCGGACGATGGCGACGCGAAGGTACACGCGATGCCGGGAATCGATGGCGGGACGCTACGCGAATGGCGCAGGTCACGCGGGTGGGACGTGCCGAAGACGGCACAGGAACTCCGTCGTGTTGCCGACCAGAAGGGCCAGTCTGTCGCCGCGCATGACGGACTGGTCAGAATGATCTGGGCCTGGGAGCGCGGCGACCACCAGGTTTCGTGCTCCAGGGCAGCCGCCAGCGCCCCGGACCGCCTCGTCAGCCTCGGTACCGCGAGCCGACCTGCAGACACCCCGGCGCGGGCCCCGGCGCGGACACCAGCAGCCAGCCCCGTGGCAGGCGCCTCCGCATGACATAGCCGCCCTGCCGTCAGGGATGAGCCGAGGCAGCAGCTCGTCATTGCCGCCTGGCTGGCCGCCGCCGGATCCGGCGCTCCCCATGCCCAGTTGGCGGGCACATCGCGGGCACAAGAGCCTGAGAGCCAGCGGTATCTTTTGAGATGCGTTGAGAGGTGAAAATCCCAGGCCGTGAGGGGGTCGTGATCATGACCAGAACCCCGCCCTATTCCACCCTGGACTGACATGGCTAAGTTCGAATACGCCCCCGCGCCGGAGTCGCGGGCCATCGTCTCGCTGCGCGAGTCGTACGGGCTGTTCATCGGGGGGGAATTCACCTCCACCATCGACGGCCGCGCGTTCAAGACGATCTCGCCGGCCACCGAAGAGGTCCTGGCCGAGGTGACCGAGGCGGGTCCCGCCGACGTGGACCGCGCGGTGGCCGCCGCCCGCCAGGCCTGCGAGCGCACCTGGTCGGGCATGGCGCCGAAGGAACGCGGCAAGTACCTGTTCCGCATTGCGCGGATCGTCCAGGAGCGAGCTCGCGAGCTGGCCGTGCTCGAGTCGTTGGACAACGGCAAGCCGATCAGGGAATCGCGCGACGTGGACATCCCTCTGGTCGCGGCGCACTTCTTCTACCACGCCGGCTGGGCCGACAAGCTGGAGTACGCGGGGTACGGTCCCGCGCCGCGCCCGCTCGGCGTGGCCGGGCAGGTCATTCCGTGGAACTTCCCGCTGCTCATGCTCGCCTGGAAGATCGCCCCCGCGCTGGCCTGCGGCAACACGGTGGTGCTCAAGCCGGCCGAGACGACGCCGCTGACGGCGCTCACCTTCGCGGAGATCTGCCAGCAGGCCGACCTTCCGCCCGGCGTGGTCAACATCATCACCGGCGCCGGGGAGACCGGGCGCGCGCTGGTCGAGCATCCCGGCGTGGACAAGGTGGCGTTCACCGGGTCCACCGAGGTCGGCAAGCAGATCGCCCGGGCTTGCGCCACGGGCCCGCGCAAGAAGGTGACCCTGGAACTGGGCGGGAAGGCCGCCAACATCGTGTTCGAGGACGCGCCCGTCGACCAGGCGGTCGAGGGGATCGTGAACGGCATCTTCTTCAACCAGGGCCACGTGTGCTGCGCGGGCTCCCGGCTGCTCGTCCAGGAGTCCGTGTACCCGGAGGTCCTGGCGTCGCTGCAACGCCGGCTGGCGACGCTGCGGCTGGGCGATCCGCTGGACAAGAACACCGACGTAGGCGCCATCAACTCCGCCGCCCAGCTGGCCAAGATCCGCGAGCTGTCCGAGGTCGGCGAGGCGGAAGGCGCGCAGCGGTGGTCTCCGCCGTGCGAGCTTCCCGTGAAGGGCTTCTGGTTCCCGCCGACGGTGTTCACCGGGGTATCGCAGGCGCACCGCATCGCCCGGGAGGAGATCTTCGGCCCGGTGCTGTCGGTGCTGACGTTCCGCACGCCGGCCGAGGCGGTGGAGAAGGCCAACAACACCCCGTACGGGCTGTCCGCCGGGGTCTGGACCGACAAGGGGTCGCGGATCTTGTGGATGGCGGCCCGGCTGCGCGCCGGCGTGGTGTGGGCGAATACGTTCAACAAGTTCGATCCGACCTCGCCGTTCGGCGGGTACAAGGAATCCGGGTACGGCCGGGAGGGTGGCAGGCAAGGGCTGGAGGCCTACCTCGATGTCTGATAACGGCGCGTCCGCGCCAGGCCCGCGCCTCGCCGTGCGGAAGACGTACAAGCTGTACATCGGCGGGGCCTTCCCCCGGTCGGAAAGCGGAAGGTCCTATCCGGTGACCGACCACAAGGGCGGGTTCCTCGCCAACGCGGCGCTGGCCTCCCGCAAGGACGCCAGGGACGCGGTCGTGGCCGCGCGCAAGGCGTTCGCCGGCTGGTCGGGTGCCACCGCCTACAACCGGGGGCAGGTGCTGTACCGCGTCGCCGAGCTGCTCGAGGGCCGCCGCGCGCAGTTCGCCGGCGAGGTCCGCGCGGCCGAGGGGCTCGGGGCGCGGCAGGCCGAGGCGGTCGTGGACGCGGCCATCGACCGCTGGGTCTGGTACGCGGGCTGGGCGGACAAGATCGCCCAGGTACGCGGCGCGGCCAACCCGGTGGCCGGGCCCTACTTCAACTTCTCGCTGCCCGAGCCGACCGGCGTGGTCGCGGTGATCGCGCCCGATTCGTCGAGCCTGCTTGGCTTCGTCTCGGTGATCGCGCCCGCGATCACCACGGGTAACACGGTGGTGGCCCTGGCCAGCGAGCGCTTCCCGCTGCCCGCCGTGTCCCTGTCTGAGGTGCTGGCGACCTCGGACGTGCCCGGCGGCGTGGTCAACGTGCTGACCGGGCGCACCGCGGAGATCGCCCCCTGGCTCGCCTCGCACATGGACGTCAACGCCATCGACCTGTGCGGCGCTCCCGCCGCCCTTTCCGATGAGCTGGCCGTGGCGGCCGCCGACAACCTCAAGCGGGTGATCCGGCCCCGCGACCACGACCAGAACTGGACGCAGGACCCCGGCCTGGACCGCATGCTCGCCTACCTGGAAACCAAGACCGTCTGGCACCCCGCGGGCACGTAGCGCACCATGCGCCTCGCCTTTCCCGACCCGCCGCTCTCGGTCGGCGGCATCGTCCTGCGCCGCCCGGACAGCGGCGACATCGCGTGGATCACCGCCGCGTGCAGCGACCGCGAGCTCAGCCGGTACGCGCCCGGGATCCCGTACCCATACTCGGAATCAGACGCCCGCGCCTTCACCGAGCACGCCGCGCGCGGCTGGGCCGAAGGCAGCGGCGCGACCTTCGTCATCGCGCGTGCGCCGGGCGGCGAGGGCCTGGGCGCGATCGAGCTGCACCTGTCCGCGCCCGACCCGGGGCTCGCCGAGGTCGGATACTGGCTGCGCCGCGATGCGCGCGGCCGCGGCGCCGCCACCACCGCGGTCCGGCTGGTCGCGCACTGGGCCTTCGGCGAGCTGGGCGTCAAGCGGCTGAGCCTGCAGACGGCACCGGAGAACCGCGCCTCCCAGCGCGTGGCCGAACGGGCTGGTTTCACCCGCGAGGGCCTGCTGCGCGCCTGGATGCCGACCGCCGCGGGCCGCCGCGACAGCGTCATGTTCTCCCTGCTGCCGGACGACCCGGGTACGTAGGTACACCCCGCAAGACGCCGCTCAGCCGTATACCGGGCCAGGGACCCGGGACCTAGCGTGACTCGCAAGACGAAGCGCTAGGAGGACGAGATGATCAGCTTCCGCCTCGGCACGGGCCGTCGGCTGCGGATCGTGGCGGCCATGACGACGGCAGGCCTGCTGGCCGCGGCGTGCGGGTCCGCTGCGGCGGCAAGCAGCGCCAGCGGAACGACCCGTGCCGCCTCGTCGTCCGGCGCGACCGCCGGATCCGCGCCGCCGGCCGGTCCGTCCGCCTCGACGGCAGACTGCGACTCCCTGACCACCTGCTACACCCCGCAGCAGCTCCAGGTGGCCTACGGCATCGCACCGCTCCTTGACCGCGGGATCGACGGCCGCGGCGAGACCGTCGTGTTTCCCGAGCTCGCCGAGACGCGGCTGAACCCACCCCTGGTCACCGACCTGCGCCAGGACATGGTCGGCTTCGACAGCCTGTTCCGCCTGCCGGCCGCGCACATGCGCGTGGTGTCCACGCTCGCCGGCGGTCCCGCCTCGCCCTGGCTGGCGTTCGGCGAAGAGGTGCTCGACGTCGAGATGGTGCACGCGCTCGCCCCGGGCGCCACCCTGGTCATCCTGCTCGTCCCCTCGACCTCGCTGAACAACACCGCGAACGCGGTCGCGGCCGCCGTAGCCTCGCTCCGGCTGGGCAGTTCCCTGGGCGGCGTCATGTCGGTCAGCGCGGCCGGGCAGGTCGCCGGGGAGCATTGCATCAGCCGCGCGCAGGCCGACAGCGTGAACGCGGCGCTGGCCGAAGCCGCCAGCCGCCACGTGACGGTCGTCGCCGCCAGCGGTGACGCGGGAGTGGTGGGGGAGGGGTGCGCGGTCATCGCCCCGCTGACCGGCAGCGGGACCTTCATCCCGGTCAGGGACGTCAACCTGCTCGCCTCCGACCCGCTCGTCCTGGGCGCCGGCGGCACCAGCCTGACCGCCAGCCACACCACCGGCGCTTACATCAGCGAGACCGCCTGGGGCCTGCCCTACGGTGATCCGGGATCAGCGTTCCAGGCCTCGGGCGGCGGGTTCAGCCGGCTGTTCGCCCGCCCCGTCTACCAGGACGGCGTGCCCGGCATCGGGGCCACCCGCGGGGTGCCCGACGTGTCCGCCGACGCCAGCGGCCACACCGGCATGGCGATAGTCCTGAGCGCGGGCGGCCGTGACATGATCCGCAACAGTGGCGGCACCAGCGCCAGCGCCCCGATCTGGGCCGCGCTGATCGCCCTGGCCGACCAGTACGCGGGCCGCCAGTTGGGCTTCGTCAACCCGGCCCTCTACCAGATCGCCCGCAGCACCCGCTACCACCAGGCCTTCCACGACATCACCACGGGCAACAACACCGTGGAGTTCCCGCCCAGGACGTTCACCGGGTACCGGGCGGGGCCCGGCTGGGACCCGGTCACCGGCCTCGGCAGCCCCGACGCGCAGGTCCTCGTCCCGCTGCTCGCCCGCTACGCCGCTCGCTGACCCGCAGGGTCAGGCGCGGTACCACGTCGGCTAGGGCCGGTGATGCCGGGCCGCCGCTGCGGCGTTGGCTATCAGCAGCCGGTCCCCGGAGGCGATCACGGGGTCGTCGCCGATGCCAAGGGTGAACCGGCCCGCGTGGACCACGCCGAGCACCAGGCCGCCGCGCTCGTCGCGGACGGCGCTGAGGGTCTTGCCGATTGTGTCCGGATCGGCGTCGACCTCGGCCAGGATGTCCCGGCCGGACTCGACGAGCTGCGCGACCATCTCGCCCGCGTGCGGTGTCTCCAGGGTGGTGGCCAGCGTGCGGGCGATCAGATCCTCCGACGACACCACGTGCTGGATGCCGAGTTCTTCGAGCGCCTCCCGCACCGAAGGCGAGCTGACCAGGGCCGTGATGGGCAGGTCGGGCGCGTGCTTGCGCAAGATCACCGCGCTGACCAGCACATCGCCATCGCTCGCGCCGGTGATGAGGGCCTGCTGGGCCCCCTCAGGCTTGGCCTTGCTGATCGTGGCCGGCAGGGTCGGGTCGCCGCGGACCACGCGCACGTCCCCGCGGACGCTGTTCGGCTCGACGTCCGCGGCGAGCACGACGGGGATCCCGGCCACAGATAGCTCGTCCAGGATCGCGTGGACCATGGGGTGCATCCCGACCACGAGCCGGTAGGTGCCCTCCGGCGACGGGGTTTCCATGGCGAGTATCCTACGGAGGCCCGCGGTCACGGTCCCGCCCGTTACCAGTGCGAACACCGCAGCCAGCATCGGGATCGTGGTCAGCATGACGGCCGAGGCGATCAGCCGTCCCACGGCGTTGCGCGGCGTCACGTCGCCGTACCCGACGGTCGTCGCGGTGGTGATGGCCCAGTACAGGCCGGTCGTAAACGGAAGGTCCTGGGTCAGCGCGAACAGCCCGGCGCCGGCCAGCACGCAGGCGGCGGCGCCGGCGAGCAGGGCGGTCACGTACCGCCGGTGCCGCTCGCGGAGGACGCGGACGAGGATAGCGATCACGGCTCATATCGTGCCGCAGCTGACCGGGCGCCAGGGCCAGCGCGGTAAAGCGCCTCTCATTCAGGCGTGGCTGGCCGGCCTGGGGCCGTCGTGCTGTTCCGGGCGTGGTGCACGCGGTAGTGCTCGGCCAGCACGTCGTCGCCGAAATCGTCCGCCGGGTTCCGCCATACCGAGTGGATGTGATTGCCGTTGCCCTGGGTGTTGTCATGCTCGATGAGCAGCGTGGGCCCCTGGACGCGGAAGTAATGGCGCCGCCCGGGCTCGGTGCCGCCCGCCCAGGCGAAGACGAGGCTGTCCATCCCGGCGCGCTCCAGGTCACCCAGCTGAGCTCCGGCGACCTCGTCAGGCAGCCGCCGAGCGAACGCCCCGACCAGCTCGGTCAGCTCGTCCAGTTGCCGCTGGCTTAGCTCGCCCGCCGGGATGCCCTTAGGGCTGGCGCGGACGTAGCTGAGCAGGTCGCGTTCTTCGTCGCTGATCACGTAGTCCTGCTCGGGCTCGAACACCGGGTCGGGCCGCTCGATCTCGCCGATCCTGGGCACCATCCGGGTCGCGAAGTCCGGCGGCGGCCGGTGATAGATGATCGCGGCGTGCCGCTGCGCCTCATCGAGGGAATTCACGAAGCGGAAGGCGAGTTCCTCATCGTCGCCCAGGGGCGCGAGCGGCCCGTAGCTGGCAGGCGCGGAGCCCAGCAGGCAGGGCGTGGGAGACAGGTACCGGCCGCTGACGATGGTGAAGTTGAGCGACACGTGATGCCCCGCGAACTGCCAGCCCCACGCCTGATCGCCGGGTGCGCCGAACACCTTGAAGCAGTACCGCTCGGGGTCGAAGAGCCCGGCGAGGGCCGGCACGAGCGCGCGCCGGACATGTTCCATGGCCAGCACCGAGACGACCTTCGCGTACCCGGGCAGGCTGGTGCCGGTCATGATCAGCTCGTGCGCGAGCCGGCGCTGGCCGTCATCGAGCGCGCCGATGGGCAGGCCGCTGCGGTCCGGCACGGGCAGGAACGACCAGTCGCGCCGGTCGTCGCCGAAGGCGTAACAGGCGAGGCTCCGTTGCTGCTCGGTGAGCCCGGCCAGGAAGGCGGATGCGGCCCCGGCCATCCGCACGGCGGTCTCCGGCGCCGTCGCCCGGTCCTCGTTGCCCATGGTCGTGATTATCCCCGCCACGCCGGGATCATGCCTGCCGCGAGCGGGTCGCAGCAGCGCACGGGTGGCTGGTGTCGATGTGCTGCAACGGGATTTTCCGGTCATCCTGGGATGGTGAGCCACGAGCACGACCATCACCACGAGTCCGGTCACGGTCATCCGCACCGGCACGATCACGAGGGCCACGGATTCTGGGCGCGGGTCCGGCACGCCGTCGGGCCGCATTCGCACGCGCACGACCGCGCGGTCGACGCGGCGCTGGAGTCCTCGGCCCAAGGGATGCGGGCGCTGCGGATCTCGCTGGCCGCGCTCGCGGCGACGGCGTGCGCGCAGGCCGCCGTGGTCGCGCTGTCTGGCTCGATAGCGCTGCTGGGTGACGCGCTGCACAACGCGGCTGACGCGCTGACCGCGGTTCCGCTCGGCATCGCGTTCATGCTCGCCCGGCGGCGTCCCACCCGCCGTTACACGTACGGGTACGGCCGGGTCGAGGACCTGGCCGGCGTGATCATCGTCGCGGTCATCGTGCTGTCATCGGCGGCGGCCGCGTTCGCCGCCGTCGAGCGCCTGCTGCACCCGCACCCGGTCACCCACCTGCTCGCGGTCGCCGTCGCGGCCGCGCTCGGCTTCGCCGGCAACGAACTAGTGGCCGTCTACCGCATCAGGACGGGGCGCCGGATCGCCTCCGCCGCGCTGGTGGCCGACGGCCTGCACGCCCGCACCGACGGGTTCACCTCGCTGGCCGTGCTCGCCGGGGCGGGCGGGGTGGCGATCGGCTGGCGCTGGGCGGACCCGGTCGTGGGCCTGCTCATCACCGTGGCCATCCTGGCCGTCGGGTGGCAGGCGGCCCGCGAGGTCGGCGCGCGCCTGCTGGACGGCGTGGACCCGGCGCTGACCGAGAAGGCCGAGGCGACCCTGCGCGCCACGCCCGGGGTGCTGGACGTCGGGTCGGTCCGGCTGCGCTGGGTCGGCCGGACGCTGCGTGCCGAGTGCGTGATCTCGGTCGACCCGGACAGCTTCGGTCATCCAGGCGCACGCGGTCGCGGTCGCCGCCGAGCACGCGCTGATCCACGCGATCCCGCGGCTCTCGGCCGCGGTGGTGCACGCCGACCCGCTGGACGGCGCCGACCATCACGCCCTCCTCGCCGACCACGTTGCGACGTAGGTTTCGATGAGTCCGACGTGGCGCGTCTCCGACCCCGGGATCCGCTTTACACGCGGGGCAGGATCGCGGCCAGCAGGGCACCCATGCGGCTGGCGGCGGCCAGGCCGGCCTCGACCACCTCGGCGTGGCTCAGGCCGTGCCCGGCCAGGCCGGCCGCGAGGTTCGTGACCAGCGAGATGCCAAGGACCTCCGCGCCGAGGTGGCGCGCCGCGATCGCCTCCAGGCCGGTCGACATGCCGACCAGGTTGGCACCGAGCGTGCCGAGCATCCTGATCTCCGCCGGGGTCTCGTAGTGCGGGCCGGGCAGCATGGCGTAGACGCCCTCGGTCAGGCTCGGATCGGCGTCGCGGGCCAGCGCGCGCAGCCGCGGCGAGTACAGGTCGGTCAGGTCGACGAAACGCTGGCCGTTCGGCGGGGTCGGCCCGGTCAGCGGGGACTTGCCCGTCAGGTTCAGGTGGTCGCTGATGAGCACCGGCTGCCCGACGGCGAGCCCGGGGCGGATGCCGCCCGCCGCGTTGGTCAGCACCACCACGCGGCAGCCCGCCAGGACCGCGGTGCGCACGCCGTGCACCACGGTGGCGGGCGGCAGCCCCTCGTACAGGTGGACCCGGCCGAGGAACACCAGGACGCGCCGAGGTCCTGCGCTGACGGAGCGCACCGTCGGCGTGTGCCCCGCGACCGTGGGCTGGGGAAACCCGCCCAGCTCGGTCAGCGGAACCTCCGCCTCTGTGGGACCGATGGCGTCGGCGGCGGGCTTCCATCCCGAGCCGAGGACCACGGCGACGTCGTGCGGCCCGGTCAGGGCGGTCAAGCGGGCGGCGCTGTCTGCCGCGGCGGCGAATGGATCGTCGGTCACGAGGGCCATCATGGCGCATCGGACCCAACCCGACCGCCCCCGGAAGGGGAATCGCGGCGGTGACGTGATACCACCGCTCGTTCGGCGCCAATGATGGAAACGCCCACGATCCGATATACCGTGACCTGGTGGACGAAGAGGCGGTGACCCGGGAAGCCGGGGGAGCCCAGGGGGTCGCTCCGCAGGCGGAGGCGCAGGAACCCGGGGCGCAGGCGGGGACCGGGCCGGTTGCGTGGGATGACCCGCGGGTGCCGTGGAGCGGGCGGCCCCGGCGAGTCGACGTCCTCTGCTGGGCTGGCATCGTGGTCAGCGGGATCTACTACTGGGCGATGCTGCCGTTCCGCGCCGAACTGGTCGGCACGCACCCGGTGCTCGGCGAGCTGCTGAACGGGAGCACGGAGTCGATCATCGCCGCCGCGGCGTTCGCCAGGATCGGGCACGGGACCCTGGTCGTGGTCCTGCTCGCCGCCCTGCCCGGCCTGATGAAGTTCGACCCGCTCTACTGGTGGGCAGGCCGACTGTGGGGCGAGCGCCTCATCCTGCTGCTGTCCGGCAAGCGCAACCGGGGGGCCAAGTACATGAGCCGGGTGCAGCGGTGGGGCCGCAAGTTCACCTGGCCCGCCGTGGTGGTCTCCCCGTTCCTGCCCATCCCCACCGCCATCATCTACGCCGTGGCCGGCTGGGCCGGGATGAGGCTGGTCACCTTCCTCGTCCTGGACGCCATCGGCTCGCTGCTGTGGGCGGGGATGCTGGCCGGCCTTGGGTGGGAACTCGGCCATCACGCGGTGGTGGTCGCGCAGGCCATCTCGCATTACGGCCTGTGGATCTCGATCGCGCTGGTGGTCGTGATCGTGTTCTTCCAGGTCCGTTCGCAGCGCAGGCTGCTCCGCACGGCCGCGCAGCGCACGGCCGCCACCGCCACCGCCGGCGGAGGCGACGAGGCCGGCCGCTGATCCCGGCCGCAGGACCGCCCGTCACGTTGCTCAGCTGATCACCTCGCTCGCCCATGCGCCGAACGCGCTGGGTACGGCTCCTGTTCAAACCGCGCAGCGCCGGTGGTGCAACTGCTGTTTAACACGGGCAAACCGCCCGTCCGCCGGTGGGGACGAACGCGATGCACATACAAATGAACGTGCATTTGGTCTTGCACTGAGGGTGTAATCTCGGGCAAGATGACAAATGCGTCGGTCAGCCGGGATCGGTGCGCTACTCTTCGCGGGGTCGCGGTGGGCTTGAGTCAGGTGGGTTTGCCGATACGTACCAGGATCGATCCTGCCCTGCGCCGGCCCCTTGACCTGAGTTCCAGGCTCCAGTGCGCGCCGGGCCGCCCGCGCGTGGTCCGGATGCCTTCCGACTGGTGGGATTCCCCCGCGGTGGCCGCGTGCCCGCTCGGCGTCAATGCCCAGTCCGGCCGGATGGCGCGCCGCTTCACCAGGAACACCCTCAGGGAATGGGGCCTGGCCTCGCTCGCCGACGACGCCGAGGTGATCGTCGGCGAGTTCGTCGCGAACGCGGTGTCGCACGCGGCGCGCGCCACGGGCCCGGGCCAGCCGATCGGCCTGCGCCTGCTGCGCAGGACCGGCGAGGTGATGTGCGCGGTCCTCGACCCGTCCGACTGCGCCCCGGTCCTCAAGGCACCGGACAGGAACGAAGAGGCCGGGCGCGGCCTGCAGATGGTGGACGCGCTGAGCGACGTGTGGGGCTGGAGCCCGGTCACCGGCCGCGGCAAGGCCGTCTGGGCCATCTTGTTCTGCGCCTGAGACCCGCCGCCTCACGTTAACCTGGGTCCCGGATCGTGCCCTGAGCCCGGGTTCAGCGCGCGCACACCACAAGGGAGGCTCGGCGGGTATGCCCTGGACGTGGCGGTACGAGAAGGCGGACGGCACCGTGGTCCCCGCGGATGACCTTCAGGAGGCCATCTTCATCAGCCAGGGCGACGCGGAGAGCTGGCTCGGCGAGAACTGGCGCGCGCTGCTGGCGGCGGGCATCGACCAGGTCACGCTGTTCGACGAAACCAGGGTCGAGTACGGCCCGATGAGCCTGCACCCCGAGGACTAGCAGCCGCCCGACCTTAAGGGCCCTACGAGCGCCTGGGCGGGCTGCCGGTCTCGGCCGGGTCGCGCACGACCAGCCCGCCGAGCACCTCGTCGATCCTGCTCATCAGGCCCGCGTCCAGCCGGACCCCGGACGCCTTCACGTTCTCCCGCACCTGCTCGGGCCGGGTGGCGCCGATGATGGCGGCGGAAACGTTCGGGTTCTGCAGCACCCAGGCCACCGCGAGCTGGGCCATGGAGAGCCCGGCCTGGTCCGCGATCGGCCTGAGCCGCTGCACCGCGGTCAGCACCTCATCGGTGAGCAGTTCCCGCATGAACCGGGACCCCCCTGGGTCCGTGGCGCGAGAATTCTCCAGGGGCGCGGCACCGGGAGCGTACTTGCCGGTCAGCACGCCCTGCGCGATCGGCGACCACACGATCTGGCCGAGGCCTTCCTTCTCGCACAGGGGGATCACCTCGGCCTCGATGACCCGCCACAGCATGTTGTACTGCGGCTGGTTCGACACGATCCGGTCCAGGCCGAGCTCATCGGCGACGCGCAGCGCGGCGGCGATCTCCTCCGCGCGCCACTCCGACACCCCCACGTATAGCACTTTGCCCGCGCGGACCAGGTCATCGAAGGCGCGCATGGTCTCTTCGATCGGCGTTTCGTGGTCGTACCGGTGCGCCTGGTACAGGTCGAGGTAGTCGGTCCGCAGCCGGCGCAGCGACGTGTGCACGGTCTCGATGATGTGCTTACGGGACAGGCCCGAGTCGTTGGGCCCGCTGCCGGTCGGCCAGTACACCTTGGTGAAGATCTCGATGGACTCTCGCCGCACGCCGTCCAGGGCCCGGCCCATGACCTCCTCCGCCCGGCCGCCCGCGTAGACGTCGGCGGTGTCGAACGTGGTGATGCCCTCGTCCAGCGCGGCCCGGACGCACGCGACGGCGGCCTCCTCCTCGACCTGGGAGCCGTGGGTGATCCAGTTCCCGTACGCGATCTCGCTGATCTTCAGGCCGCTCTTGCCTAGGTGTCGGTATTCCATGACACCCAACCCTAGATCTTGTCCCCCGGGTGAACTCTCGGGGCCGGGACCCGGAACCTGCGTATCTGCAGCGCGCGCATCACCGCGTACAGCGTCACGCCCCTGGTGGACTGGCCGGGCAGCCGCTCGGCGACGAGCTTGGCCAGCGCCCGCCTGATCAGCTGGGCGTCGATGAGGATGACGACGACGAGCACCAGGATCAGCGGCGAGATATAGTCCTGGGCCACCTTGCTCCTCGTGAACAAGGCGACGACCAGCACTATCAGGACGTACATGTAGTACTCGCTGACCCTGCGCTTGGAGTCCACGTAATCGCGGGCCAGCGCGCGTACCTGGCCGCGGTCGCGCGGGTTCAGCGCCCACTCCTCACCGCGCTTCATCGACTCGTAACGCTTGGCGCGCTCGTTGCGGGCCTTCTGCTTCTCCTCGGGAGTGCGCGGTGCCGCCGGGGCTCGGGACCGGGACCCGGACCCGGTGATCGGCTGGTACCGCCTGCGCTCGGCCTCGCTGCGCTTGGGCGTGGGGCGCCCCTTACCCGCCTCGGCGGGGGAGCGGGCCTGCTTGACATCTGCCGGGCCGTCCGGGCTCTGCGCGCCCGGGGAATCCTGGGCCGTGCCGTCCGTCGCCCCGGCGCCACGGCGTCGGAACACGCGCCTAGCTTAATCCCGTCCTGCCCGGGCTTGTCGCCACCCGGATTCTGCCCCGGGGAGGCCAGTACCCCCCCGGCCCCGGGAGGCTAGCACCACGGTCCCGGGGGGCCAGTACTGTAGCTCGCAAGGCCGGCGACCGCGTAGGGTGGAATGCGACTAGTCGCACGGGCTCGTCCGCCGTCTAGCCGGGTGCCCGGCCACTTCAAGGCAGGTCGCCCGGCGACGCCGGCGGCGTCGATGTACATGAAGGGGACGGCCGCGCGTATGGGCGTGATGAAGCGAGTCTCACTTGTCTTCAAGGCCAAGGCCAACAAGGCCCTGGACAAGATGGAAGACCCTCGTGAGACCCTGGACTATTCCTACCAGCGGCAGCTCGAGCTGCTGACGAAGGTCCGCCGTGGGGTCGCGGACGTCGCCACGTCGCGTAAGCGCGTCGAGCTGCAGATGAACCAGCTACAGCAGTCCGCGAACAAGCTCGAGGACCAGGCGCGCAAGGCACTGTCGATGGGCCGCGAGGACCTCGCCAGGGAGGCGCTGTCGCGCAAGTCCTCGGCGCAGAGCCAGCTCAACGACCTGCAGGCGCAGTATGCCCAGCTGCAGGCCGAAGAGGAGAAGCTGACCGTCGCGTCGCAGCGGCTGCAGGCCAAGGTGGACGCCTTCCGCACCAGGAAGGAGACCATCAAGGCCACCTACACCGCGGCCGAGGCGCAGACGCGGATCAACGAGGCGTTCTCCGGCATCTCGGAAGAGATGGGCGACGTCGGCATGGCGATCCAGCGCGCCGAGGACAAGACGGCCCAGATGCAGGCCCGGGCGGGCGCGATCGACGAGCTCATGGCCTCGGGCGCGCTCGACGACCTCGGCGGCCACCGCGACGACATCCAGAGCGAGCTGGAGATGATGAGCGCCAGCAGCGACGTGGAGCGCGACCTGGCCAGGCTCAAGGGCGAGCTGACCGCGAGCGCGCCCAAGCAGATCGAGGGTGCGGGCGGCCCCAACGGCGGGTCCCAGGCAGCACAGGGCGCCCAGTCGTCCCAGGGCGCGCAGGGGCCGTACGCTCCTCCGGCGCCGTCGGCTCCGTACGCCCCGCCACAGCAGGCACAGCAGCAGCAGCAGGCAGAGCAGTACCAGCAGACCCAGCAATCGACCGGTCTGCCCGTCGCCGACCTGCCCGGCGTGGCCGATCAGCCCCAGGACGGTGATGGGTCGTGATCGTCAGGATCCTCGGTGAGGGCCAGTTCCGGGTCGATGATTCCGCCGCCGCCGAGCTGAACCAGTTGGACACCGAGCTTGAGTCCGCGGTCGAGCACAGCGACGAGGACAAGTTCACCGCCGCGCTGACCAGCCTGCTCGAACAGGTTCGGGAGCATGGCGCGCCGTTGGCGCCAGATATCCTGGAACCGTCGGACCTGATCCTGCCTCACGAGGACTCGAGCATGGACGAAGTGCGCAAGTTGCTCACGGACGAAGGCCTCATCCCAGGCTGATTCCGGCCCAGATCCGGGCCCAAAACCGGACCGGGCATAGCAAACTTGCGGCCAGCGTTCAGCTAAGCACCAGCGTACGTCGGATAGAGTAAAGGCTAGGTAAAGCTGCTGGCCCCAGGGCGGTAACCCCGCCCAGGGCCGAACGGAGGTGGCGCCATGGCGGCGCGTACCAGGTATGCGCCTGACCGGGGGCTGACGGCGCGGATGACCGCGACGATGTTCCTGCTCGGGCTGGTGTTCGTCGCGTTCGTCGCGCTGATCGTCGGGCTCATGAGCCACTACGGCGCGTCGGCGGGTTTGATCGTGGTCGTCGCGGTGGTTCTCGGCGGCGGCATGGCCATCGGCTCGCTGTTCTACTCCGACAAGATCGCGCTGCGCACCGCGGGCGCGGTCGAGGTCACGCCGCAGCAGGCACCTGAGCTGCACGGCGTGGTGGACCGCCTGTGCGCGCTGGCCGACATGCCCAAGCCGCGGGTGGCGATCGCGAGAAGCCCCATGCCGAACGCCTTCGCGACCGGGCGCAGCGCCGACAAGGCGGTGCTGTGCGTCACCACCGGCCTGCTGGACAGGCTGAACAAGGACGAGCTCGAGGGCGTCCTGGCGCACGAGATGTCGCACGTGGCCCACAAGGACGTCCAGGTCATGACGATCGCCTCGTTCCTGGCCATCGTCGCCGCGCTGCTGATCAGGTTCGCCTTCTACGGTGAGCTGTTCGGCGGGCGGGGCGGCCGCGGCGGCAACAACGGCTACTTCTTCATCGTCATGCTCGCCCTCATGGCCATCAGCATCGTCGTGTACGCGATCAGCTTCCTGCTCATCCGCATGCTGTCGCGGTACCGTGAGCTCGCCGCTGACCGCAGCGGCGCGCTGCTCACCGGCCAGCCGAGCGCGCTGAAGAGCGCGCTGATCAAGGTCAGCGACCAGATGAACAGGATCCCGACCAGGGACCTGCGCAAGGCCGAGCCGCTGAACGCCTTCTTCTTCGCCCCCGCGATGAGGCTCCAGGCCGGGAAGAGCCTGTCCGCGATCTTCTCCACCCACCCGTCGCTCGAGCGCAGGCTGGCCGAACTCGACAAGGTCCAGCAGCAGCTCGGCGGGGTCAGGTAAGAAGCGAGTGGGCTTCCTCGACACCCTGCTGGGCCGGACCAAGCCGGTCCAGCCCAAGCTCGATGACCTGTTCGCGCTCCCGTCTGCAGCGATAACGCTGGAGGCGGGAGCCGGCTTCACCCCGACGGGCTCCGGCTCTGTCTGCTTCCGCCCCGTCGAGGGCAGGTCCTTCGCCGACGTGCAGAAGGACGTGTGCGACCTCCTCGACGTGAGCGCGGGGCAGGAGGGCGGGCTGCCCGTCGAGGTGGACAAGGACGACTACGGCTTCACCTGGGTGGTCGACTCGCGCATGTCCAGCGAGCTCGACGCGCTGGTCACCGACCTGCACGCGGTCAACTCCTCGCTGGTGGACAACGGCTTCGGCCCGCAGCTGCTGTGCACCCTGGTCGCCTTCCGCGACGCCGAGGAACGCCGGCTGGCCCTGATCTACCTGTTCAAGCGGGGCACGTTCTACCCGTTCGCGCCGCTGTCCGGCGAGAAGCGTGACAACGCGCTCGAGCTCCAAGTCAAGGGGGCGATCGGCCCCGACCTGAAGTGGGAGCCCGACCTGTCCCGCTGGTTCCCCGTCTGGGGCGCCCCGGGCCTGTAGGGGTCACTACACGGAATGCGGGCCCACGGCATATCGTTGGGATTGCACGTGGGCGCACACCCACGCCGCGCGTTCGCGGCACCGAGCCAAGCAGGAGCGAACCACAGATGACTGTTCAGCAAGAGGCGACCAAGGGGATCATCCTGACCGATACCGCGGCCACCAAGGTGAGCAGCCTGCTCGCGCAAGAGGGGCGAGACGACCTGAGGCTGCGCATCGCGGTACAACCCGGCGGCTGCTCCGGGCTCCGCTACCAGCTCTACTTTGACGAGCGCGAGATCGACGGCGACATCGTCAGCGAGTTCGGCAGCGTGCAGGTGGTGACCGACCGGATGAGCGCGCCGTACCTGATGGGCGCGACCATCGACTTCATCGACACGATCGAGAAGCAGGGCTTCACCATCGACAACCCGAACGCGACGGGTTCCTGCGCCTGCGGCGACTCCTTCCACTGACGCCATAGCGGGTCCGCTCCCGTGAGCATCGCGGTCACCGGGTCGATCGCGACCGACCACCTGATGACGTTTCCCGGCCGGTTCACCGATCAGCTCATCGCCGACAAGCTGGACAAGGTGGCGCTGTCCTTCCTGGTCGATGAGCTGCAGATCAGGCGCGGCGGGGTAGCGGCGAACATCGCCTTCGGCCTGGCCTGCCTCGGCCTGCGCCCGATGCTGATCGGCAGCGTCGGGCCGGACTTCGCCGAGTACCGGGCCTGGCTCGACCAGCACGGGGTGGACACCAGCGGCGTGCGCGAGTCCACCATGCGCCACACGGCACGCTTCATCGCCACCACCGACCTGGTGGGCAACCAGATCGCGTCGTTCTACCCGGGCGCGATGAGCGAGGACGCGCAGATCGATCTCGGCCACCTGGCCGACTCGTGCGACCTGGTCGTGATCGGCGCGAGTGATCCGGAGGCCATGCTCAGCTTCACCCGCCAGTGCCGCAAGCTCGGCATCCCGTTCGCCGCCGACACCTCGCAACAGCTCGCGCGGCTGGAGGGACCGGACGTGCACGAGCTGGTCGACGGGGCCGCCTACCTGTTCTCCAACGAGTACGAGGCCGCGCTGATCGAGCAGAAGACCGAGTGGACGCCCACCGACGTATTGGGCCACGTCGGCACCCGGGTGACCACGCTGGGCGCCGACGGCGCGCGGATCGAACGTGCCGGCGAGGCCGCCATCGAGGTACCCGGCGTCGCCGGGGCCCAGATGGCTGAGCCGACCGGAACCGGCGACGCGTTCCGCTCGGGCTTCCTCGCCGCCGTGGCGTGGGGGCTGTCCCTCGAGCGCTCCGCCCAGCTCGGCAACCTGCTGGCCGTGCACGTGCTCGAGACCGTCGGCACCCAGGAATACGACCTGAAGCCCGGTCCGCTGACCGAACGCTTCACCGCCGCCTACGGAGCGCCCGCGGCGGCCGAGGTCGCCGCGTACCTGCCCGCCTAATCCACTCGCGGCCCGCGGAGGGCGTCGCTCCAACCGGCGCGCCCGCTCGATCGTCATAATGGCAGAGGGGCATGTGGGCCCTGATCGCATGGAGGCACGGCAGTGGTTATAAGGGCTGGGAGTTCACGGACCCGATGGGCAGCCGCGGCGCTGGCTTGCTTCGCCGCCCTGGCGGTGGCCGGCTGCTCGTCGTCGTCATCGTCAACCGCGCCGCCCGCGCCGGTGTCCTCGTCGAGCTCGGCCCCGGTGTCCTCGCCGGCCCGGTACCTTCGACGTCTTCGCCCGAATCCCCGGCCGTGGTCGGGGCCGCGGCCTGCCCCAACGGCTCCCTTAAGGTGACGGAGGGGCTCGGGCAGGGGTACGCGGGCGGCACGTACGAGGTGATCGACTTCACCAACACCTCGAGTACGACGTGCACGCTGTACGGCTACCCCGGCGTCTCGCTGGTGTCCGGCCCGCCCTACGTGCAGATCGGCCTGGCCGCCAAGCGCAGCACCAACACGGCGGTCGCGACGATCACGCTGGCCCCCGGCGCCGTCGCGAACGCGCTCCTGCAGATCGTGGACGCGCTGAACTTCCCGACCGCCACGTGCAGCCCGGCCGCGGCGACGAACCTGCAGGTCTACCCGCCGGGCCAGACGGTCGCCGTCTACCTGCCCAACCAGTCCGAGGCCTGTGCCGAGCCGGTCCAGACCACGTTCATCGGCCCCGTCACGGCCGGCTCGGGCGGCTCTTCGTAAGCAGCTCCCGCCCGGAGCCCGGGCGCGCGTGCCAGGCCCCGCGGGCCCGGCGGTAGCGTGGCGGGCATGGGAACCGCGCTCGCGTCCGGGTATCACGGGCCCCCTGAGCTGACGCTGACCCGCGCGCTGACCGAGTGGACCCTCGACCCGTGGATGCTGGCCCTCGTCGTGATCCTCGGCGCGGCCTACCTCGCGGGAGTCCGGCGCGTCCAGAGGCGCGGCACCGCCTGGCCGGTGGCGCGCCGGATCTGGTTCTGTGGCCTCGGCCTCGGCTTCCTCATCATCGCCACCATGTCCTGGGTGGGTGCCTACCAGGCGGTCCTGTTCTACGCGCGGGCGGTGCAGACGGTCCTGCTCGTCCTGGTGGTCCCGCTGTTCCTGGCGCTGGGGCGCCCGATCACGCTGGCCATCACGGCCCGGCCAGGGGCGGGGCGCCGCATCGAGGCGGTCATCCGCTCGCTCCCGATGCGGATCCTCACCTTCCCGGCGATCACCACGCTCGCCCTGGTCGGCGTGCCGTTCGTGATGTACTTCACGTCCTGGTACACCGCGGTGTTCCACAGCGGCACGGTCCGCGAGCTCACCTACCTGGTGCTGATGGCGCCGGGCTGCGCGTTCTTCTGGACGCTGCTGCGCGTGGATCCGGTGCCGAAACGGTACCCGTACGTGGTGTCCATGTGGATCACCGGCGCGGAGGTGGTCGGCGACGCGTTCTTCGGCATCGCCGTCCTCGCCGACCAGAACCTGCTCGGCGCGTCGTACTACCACGCGCTGGCCCGGCCCTGGGGGCCCAGCCTGGCCACCGCTCAGGTCATCGGCGGGGGAGCGCTGTGGATCCTCGGCGACCTGGTCGGCCTGCCGTTCCTCGCCGCGCAGCTGATGCAGCTGATGCACGAGGACGAGTCGGACGCGGCCAGGATCGACGCCGAACTCGACGCCAAGCAAGCCGAGCAGGACGCGCCCCGCGAGGCCGAGGTGACGGCGGATGACGGTGCGGGCACCCGCCTGTGGTGGGAAGAAGACCCCCGCTTCACCGACCGCTTCAAGCCCACCTAGATGGCGCGCCGGATGAACAGGGCCCAGCCGCGGGGGAGCTCGGTGTAGCCGGCGAACTCCTGGGCCTTCATCACGCACCAGGAGGGGATGTCGGTGTAGGCCGCCGGGTCGTCGGCCAGGACCGCCACCACCGCGCCGAGCGGGACGTCCCTGATCTGCTCCGCGAGCATGATGATCGGGATCGGGCACTTGCGGCCCAGCGCGTCGATCGTCAGCGCGAGAGCCAGGCCCGGAGGTGGAACCACCGCTCGTTCGGCCTCAGGGAAACGGGCAGCGCCGGCGGCGTGGGCCGCAGGGTCCGTGCGCCGCCCGAACAGGCGGACGCGACGTCCCGTCATGCGCGCACCCTCACGCCCTCCATCATGCCCGGCCGCGGTCCCGGTGAACGTGGCGTACGCGAAGATCCCCCGAAACAAGGTGGGGGTCCGCGATGGCTCCAGGGCGATGCGCGATACTGTGTCCACGACACGCTGTAGCAGAACCGAGGAAGGCCCTCGCCCTTGACTAGCGATCACGCCGAGCAGGAGCCCCAGGGGGTCTGGGGGGCTGGGCAGGCCCCCCAGGATCGGGGGGGTCCCGGGGGGTCGTCCCCCCAGGGCCAGCACCGTCCCCGCAGGCTAGCCCGTACTCTGGGCCTGACCGCCGCGGCCTGCGCGCTGGTCCTCGGCCTGACTGGCTGCGAGAACAACTCGTTCACCAGGCTCGGCTTCCCCAACCCCATCACCGAGCAGGGCAAGACCGTCATCACGCTCTGGCAGGGGTCCTGGATCGCCGGACTGGCCGTGGGCGCGGTGGTCTGGGGCATCATCTTGTGGGCGGTGGTCTTCCACCGCAAGAAGGGCGACCGGCTGCCGCAGCAGGTCCGGTACAACATGCCGATCGAGATCTTGTGTACGACGGTCCCGTTCGTGCTGATCGCGGTGCTCTTCTACTTCACCGCCAAGGACGAGAACTACATCGACCAGCTGAAGCCCAACCCGCAGGTGGTCGTGAACGTCCTGGGGTTCCAGTGGAGCTGGCAGTTCAACTACCCGCAGTACGGCGTGACCAACACCGGCAACATGTGGGGCGAGGGCCCGCTGCCGGTGCTCGAGATCCCGACGGGGGAGACGGTCCAGTTCAACCTGACCTCGGCCGACGTCGACCACTCGTTCTGGGTGCCGGAGTTCTTGTTCAAGCGCGACGTCATCCCCGGCCACCCGAACCACTTCCAGATCACCGCGGACCAGACGGGGACCTTCACCGGGCACTGCAGTGAGTTGTGCGGCCTTTACCACAGCCGCATGCTGTTTACATTGAATGTGGTGACACCGCAGCAATTCCAGGCTTACATCGCTGCCAGGCAGGCGCAGCAGTCGTCATCCGGGAGCACCCAATGAGCACGATCGAACAGCAGCCGGCCATCACCGGCGTGCCGGCCTCGCGCACCGAGCGGAAGGGCTCCATCCTCGCCTACTGGCTGTCCTCGACCGACCATAAGATCATCGGGCACCTGTACCTGATCACCTCGTTCTTCTTCTTCCTGTGCGCCGGCGTGATGGCGCTGCTCATGCGCATCCAGCTGCTGGGGCCCGACGAGCACTTCGTGTCCGACCAGCAGTACAACGAGCTGTTCACCATGCACGGCACGCTCATGCTGCTGCTGTTCGCCACCCCGCTGTTCGTCGGGTTCGCGAACGAGCTGATCCCGCTGCAGATCGGCTCGCCCGACGTGGCGTTCCCGCGGCTCAACCTGCTGAGCTACTACCTGTTCACGTTCGGCGGGCTGATCCTGCTGGCCAGCTTCCTCACCCCGGGCGGCTCCGCGTCGTTCGGCTGGTACGCGTACTCCCCGCTGACCAGCGCGATCTACTCGCCAGGGGTCGGCGCCGACATGTGGATCATGGGCCTGGTCCTGTCCGGCTTCGGCACCATCCTCGGCGGGGTCAACTTCGTCACCACGATCTTCTGCATGCGCGCGCCCGGCATGACGATGTTCCGGATGCCGATGTTCTGCTGGAACGCGCTGCTGACCTCGATGCTGATCCTGATGGCGTTCCCGGTGCTGGCCGCCGCGCTGCTGGTGCTCGAGATCGACCGCCGGCTCGGCGCGCACGTCTTCGACGCCAGCAGCGGCGGGGCGATCTTGTGGCAGAACCTGTTCTGGTTCTTCGGCCATCCCGAGGTCTACATCCTCGCGCTGCCGTTCTTCGGCATCGTCACCGAGATCTTCCCCGTGTTCAGCCGCAAGCCCCTGTACGGCTACAAGACCATGATCGCCGCCACGGTCTCGATCGCCGGCCTGTCCATGACCGTGTGGGCGCACCACATGTTCACCACCGGCGCGGTGCTGCTGCCGTTCTTCTCGTTCATGACGTTCCTGATCGCGGTGCCCACCGGGATCAAGTTCTTCAACTGGGCGGGCACGATGTGGAAGGGCCAGCTGACCTTCGAGCCGCCCATGCTGTACTCGGTCGGGTTCCTGATCACGTTCCTGTTCGGCGGGATCACCGGGATCATCCTGGCCTCGCCGCCGCTGGACTTCGCGGTCTCCGACTCGTACTTCGTGGTCGCGCACTTCCACTACGTGCTGGCCGGCACGGTGCTGTTCGCGATGTTCGCCGGGTTCTACTTCTGGTGGCCGAAGATGACCGGCAAGATGCTGAACAGCCGGATCGGCAAGATCCAGTTCTGGTTCATGTTCCTCGGCTTCAACATGACCTTCCTGGTCCAGCACTGGACGGGCGTCGAGGGCCAGGTACGGCGCACCGCCAACTACCCCGACCTGCCGGGCAACGTGACCACGCTCAACATCATCTCCAGCGTCGGGTCGTGGGTCCTCGCCCTGTCCGTGCTCATCTTCTTCTGGAACGTGTACGTCACCTGGCGGTCCGGGGAGAGGGTGACCGAAGAGGACCCGTGGGGCTTCTGCAGTTCCCTGGAGTGGGCGACGTCCTGCCCGCCGCCGCGGCACAACTTCTACCGGATCCCGCGGATCAGGTCCGAGCGGCCCGCGTTCGAGGCGCACTACCCGCAGATCAAGTGGGGCCTTGAATCGCGCGGCCTTGAGCAGACCATCCCGTCCGTCGAAAGCCAGAAGGAAGTCGAGATCAGGGCATGAAGGTCGAAGGCTGGCTGTTCCTCGGCTGCGGGATCTTCTTCGGCGGCACGGACGTGGTGTACTGGTACACCTCGCACGACCCGACGGGGACCACCGCGCTCGCCCTCGCCATCGGCCTCGCCGTGCTCACCGGCTTCTACGTCCTGTTCACCGGGCGCCGCCTGCCCAAGCGCCCAGAAGACGACGACACCGGCGAGATCGAGCAGGGCACGGGGGAGGTCGGGTTCTTCAGCCCGCACAGCTGGTGGCCGCTGTTCCTCGGGCTCGGCTGCGGCTGCGCGGCGCTCGGCGTGGCGATCGGCTGGTGGATGTTCCTGATCGGGATGCTCTGGACGGTGTTCGCCACGATCGGCTTCGTCTTCGAGTACTACCGCGGGCACTTCTCCCACTAGCCCCGGCGCGCCCCGCGTCCCCACTGATACCAATACGTAATTTTCGTCCGCTAGATTTTCTGTTCAGTGGCATTGCGGGGGCCATAACCCGGAACAACCGCGGAGGAGATCAGCGTGAAGCGAATCGCGGCGGTGGCCGCACTGATCGTCGTCATGCTCGCCGTCCCGGCGGCGGCCATGGCCAGCACGGGCAGCGCCGGCCCAACCACCCCGGACCAGGGGGCCCGTTCTTCTGCGGGTCCAACCAGTTCCATCACGGGCACGGCAGGGGGCGCCACGGCAACCATCACAACAGGCATCATGGCCGGCACCACCGGTTCTCGAACTGCTTCTTCCCGCCGGCCCCGCCAGCCCCGCCCTCGGGGTTCTGCAACGGTCCGACCTTCACCTTCAGCTGGGCCCATGACAGCAACTCGCTGTTCGAGGAGTCCGGGCCGACGCTGTACTCCGGCGAGTCGTTCTCCTGGAACGGCAACGTCTACACGATCGGGACGGCCAACCCCACCGCCGGCAGCATGACGCTGACGTCCGTGAACTACGGTCCGACCATCTTCTACGGCGTCGCGAACGTCTGCTCCAGCTACGGGTGATCACCGCCCGTCCAGGATGAGCTGACCGGCTGACCCCCTTACCGCCTCACCAGGCCGGACTGGTAGGCGATGATGACGAGCTGGATGCGGTCGCGCGCGTTGAGCTTGGTCAGCAGGTGAGCCACGTGCGTCTTGGCCGTGGCCGGGCTGATCGTCAGCTGCTCGGCGATCTCCCCGTTCGACAGGCCGCGGGCGACCATCGCGAGGACCTCTAGCTCGCGTTCGGTGAGGACCCTGGCGAGCTGGTCGCGGTCCCTATTTTGGGTGCCTTCGGGTTCGGTCGCGGTCGGCCTGGCGGCGGGCGCGCCGCGGGTGAACTCGCCGATAAGCTGGCGGGTGACGCTCGGCGCGAGCAGCGCGTCCCCCGCGGCCACGACCCGGATGGCGTTCAGCAGGTCGGCGGGCAGGGTGTCCTTGAGCAGGAACCCGCTGGCGCCGGCCCGCAGCGCGGCGAAGACGTACTCGTCCAGGTCGAACGTGGTCAGGATCAGGGTGCGCACGTCGGTGCTCAGCGTGATCCGCCTGGTCGCCTCGATGCCGTCCATGACGGGCATGCGTACGTCCATCAGGATGACGTCGGGCTTGGCCCGCTGGGCGACCTCGACGGCTTGCGCGCCGTTGCCCGCCTCGCCGACCACGGCGAAGCCGGGCGTCGCGGCGATGATCCCGCAGAAGCCCGCCCGGACCAGGGCCTGGTCGTCGGCGACCACCACCCGCAGCGGGCCCGTCACGGGCCGCCCGGTGGCAGCGGGATGCGCGCGCTGACCCGGAACCCGTAGCCGGGCAGCGGCCCGGCGCTGAACTCGCCGCCGAGCAGGCTGACCCGTTCGCGCATGCCGATGATGCCGTGCCCTCCGCCGGGGACGGCGGCGCTCCCGTGCCTGGCCAGGCTCCGCCGGTCCAGGGCGAGCGCGCCGTGGTGAGCGGTTGCAGAGGCCGCTGCCGCGGCGACCGCCGCCGCGACGCCCGCCAGCACGGGGACCTGCGGGCCCGCGCCCGGCAGCGCGGGGACGCACACGCCCGCGCCGTTGTCGGTCACCTCGATGACCAGCTCGTCGTCCCAGTAGCCGATCAGGACCCGGCAGCGGCTCGTCTGGGCGTGCTTGACCACGTTCGTCAGCGCCTCCTGCACGACCCGGTAGGCCGACAGGTCGATGCTCGCGGGCAGCTCGCGCACGTTGCCCCGGCGGATCACCTCCACCTGGACGCCCGCGCCCGCGGTGCGGGACAGCAGCCGGTCCAGGTCGGCCAGCCCGGGCGCAGGGGACATCGGAGCGCCCGGCCTGGCCGACTGGTCGGCGGGGGAGCCCTCGGGCACCCCGCCGCCGTCTTCCTGCGCATCCCCCTCGTCGGCCTGCCGGAGGGCGCCGAGCATCCGGCGCATTTCGTCGAGCGCCTCGCGGCTGGTGGCCTGGATGGCGCCGAGCGCGGCCCGGGCGTCACCTGGCTGGGTATCGATGACGTACTGGCCGTACCCGGCCTGGACCGCGATGACGCTCATGCTGTGCGCCACCACGTCGTGCAGTTCCCTGGCGATGCGCAGGCGCTCCTGGGTGACCGCCTTGCTGGTCGCCTCCTCCTGCAGCCTGACCGCGTACGTGCGGCGCTGGCGCACGATGTACCCGGTCGCCCAGACCACGATGACGCAGAGCGCGACCAGGACCACGCCGCCGTGCGTGCCGTATCCGCCGCCGCCGGCCAGCGTCATCACGGCGGTGTCCGCGAGCAGGGTGGCGAAGACGGCCACCAGCGCGCGCACCGCGTCCCGCCGCCGCTCGTAGTTCGAGGCGATCAGGTACAGCACGTAGGCCACCGGCACGAAATACGCCAGGGAGACGGTTCTCGAGCCGGCCAGCAGGGTCGTGAGGAGCGAGCCCGCGAGCAGCACGCCGAGCATGAACATCGGGCGCCGCCTGCGCAGCGCCACCGCCACGGCCGCCACCGCCACCAGGAGCACGCCCAGCGGCCCGGCCCCCGGCAGCGGGTAGTAGCGGATCACCCTGGCGGGCGAGGTAACGCCGGGCGGCAGGACGATCTCCTGCCTGACGACGTGCGTGAGGGTCGCGAACAGGATCAGGCCGAGCAGCGCGCCCACCGCGTAGTCGAGTCGAGCCCAGTTCCTGGGCCGAAGGACCTTCCCCCGGGTCGATACCATGCGCACATACCTACCGTAACCGCCGCGGCCAGCCGCGGCGTCATCCTGCAGGCGTAGGCCGCGGCTACGATACGCGCCCGGCCGCACGCCAGGTTCACTCTGCGGGGTGATGACGCGCCCCGTCGCGCGCTGGCAGCGTATGCACCATGCCATCTACCGAAGGCGCCGTCATCGAGACGAGGGCGCTGACCAAGGTGTACCCGGGGAACGTGACCGCGCTTGACGGGCTCACCGTCAGCGTCGCGCCGGGCGTCACCGGGCTCGTCGGCGCCAACGGCGCGGGGAAGTCGACCCTGATCAAGATCTTGCTCGGCCTCGTCCCGCCGACGCAGGGCCAGGCGACCGTGCTCGGCCACGACACCCAGACCAGCGGCGAGAGGATCAGGGCCCTGCTCGGCTACATGCCCGAGCACGACTGCCTGCCCCCCGACGTGACCGCCACCGAGTTCGTGACGCACCTGGGCCGGATGTCGGGGCTGCCGTCCACGGTCGCTAAGGAGCGCGCGGCCGAGTCGCTGCGCCACGTGGGGCTGCACGAGGAGCGGTACCGCCTCATCGGGACCTATTCGACCGGCATGAAGCAGCGGGTCAAGCTGGCCCAGGCGCTGGTCGGCGACCCCAGGCTGCTCCTGCTCGACGAGCCGACCAACGGCCTCGACCCGGCCGGGCGCACCGCGATGCTCGAGCTGATCGCGAGGATCGGCGCGGAGTTCGGCATCTCGATCGTGGTCGCCTCGCACCTGCTCGGCGAGATCGAGCGGATCTGCGATCACCTGGTCGCCATCGACGCCGGGCGGCTGCTGCGCGCCGACACGATCACCAGCTTCACCAAGGCCAGCCAGGTCCTCGCGGTCGAGGTCGAGGAGGGCCTCGCGCAGCTGCAACAGGAGCTGCAAGCCCGCGGCCTGGCCGCCACCGCCCAGCAGCGGGTCCTGCTGGTCCCGCTGGGCGGCGACGACACCTACGACGTGGTCCGCGACGCCGTGGCGGACCTCAACCTGCCGCTGTGCCGGCTTGAGCAGCGCCGGCACCAGGTCGAGGAGCTGTTCCGCGACGAGGAGGACGAGGTGCAGCATGCCTGACACCCAGGCCGCAGGCGCCGCCGGGGTCATCCACGACCTCGGCTACCGCAGCTACGACGGTCCCCGGCTGGGCCGGGCGCAGATCGTCCGGGCGCTGGTCTGGCACAGCTTCCGCTCCTCGTGGGGCATCGGCCGGGGGATCAAGGCCAAGATCATCCCGATCCTGGCGATGGTCGTCATGTGCCTGCCGGCGCTCGTGAACGCGTTCGCGGTCGCGCAGGGCAACGCCCGGCTGTTCGGCTACGACGTCTACAGCCCCCAGCTGCGCGTCGTCGTGCTGATCATCTTCATCGCCGCGCAGGCGCCTGAGCTCGTCTCCAGGGACCTGCGCAGTCACGTGCTGCCGCTGTACTTCTCCCGGCCGCTGCGCCGGGGCGACTACCCGCTGGCCAAGTACATCGCGCTGATGACGGCCCTGCTGGTGCTGATCGAGGTGCCGCTGCTCATCCTGTACGTCGGGACGATCGCGTCGGCCAAGAGCGGCTCGGGCGTCTGGCACGAGACCAAGGCGCTCATCCCCGGCCTCGGCGTCGGCCTGATGTGGGCCGTGCTGATCGCGGCGATCGGCCTCTTCCTGGCGTCCCTCACCGGCCGGCGCGCCTACGCGACCGGGATCGTCGCCATCGCCTGCTTCCTCACCTGGATCGTGTCCCTCGTGCTGATCCAGGCGGAAGGGGGGATCACGTCGACGACGACGGGCGCGCGGATCGCCGGGCTGTTCAGCCCGTTCACCATCCTGGACGGGGTGCGGCTCTGGCTCGGCGGCACGTCGGTGGGCGAGGATCCCAACCCCGGCCACTTCGGCCCGCTCTACGGTGTTCTCTTCATCATCCTGCTCGCGGCCTGCCTCGGGGGCCTGGCCGCGAGGTACCGGAAGCTGAGCATGTCATGACCATTGAGCTGCGCAACGTATCCCGCTGGTACGGCAACGTGGTGGCGGTCAACGACGTCACGATGTCCATCGGGCCGGGTGTGACCGGCCTGCTCGGGCCGAACGGCGCCGGGAAATCCACGATCATGCACATGATCTCGGGCTTCCTCCCGCCGTCCCGCGGCGAGCTCACCGTGGCGACGTCAGGGCACCCCGCCGGCGAGCCCAGCTGGCGTCACCCGGACATCTACCGCTACGTCGCGCTGGTTCCCGAGCGGGACTCGGTGTACGCGTTCCTCACCGGCAGCCAGTTCGTCACGGCCACCGCCAAGCTGCACGAGCTCGCGGACCCGGCCGCGGCGGCCATGCGCGCGATCGCCATGCTGGACATGGCCGACGCGGCGGACCGCAGGATCGCCACCTACTCCAAGGGCATGCGGCAGCGGATCAAGGTCGCCGCGGCGCTCGTCCACGATCCGGAGATCCTGCTGCTCGACGAGCCGTTCAACGGGATGGACCCGCGGCAGCGGCTGCACATGATGGACCTGCTCGACAAGCTCGGCAGCGAGGGCCGGACCATCGTGTTCAGCTCGCACATCCTGGAAGAGGTGGAGCGGCTGTCCGGGACCATCCAGGTGGTGATCGCCGGCCGCCTGGCCGCCTCGGGCGACTTCCGCGCGATCCGTCGGCTGATGACGAGCAGGCCGCACGTGTTCACGGTGCGCTCGTCCGACGACCGCACGCTCGGCGGCGCGCTCCTGGCCCGGCCCGCCGTGACGGCCGTCGACCTGAGCGGGACCGGGCTGCAGGTCCGGACCTCGGACTACGGCGCGTTCTGCCGTGACATCGCCGTGCTCGCGCGCGACCACGGCATCCGGCTCCGCGAGGTGCAGCCCACCGACGAATCGCTGGAAAGCGTCTTCGCCTACCTGATCGCTGACTAAAAGGAGCGCGAATCACATGTCTGGCCTGTTCAACCCGACGGTCGCGTGGATCACGTTCCGCGCGACGATGGGCCGCAAGCGAGCGTTCCTGTTCGCGATCCCGGCGGTGGTCCTGATCGTGTTCACGGTCGCGCTCAAGCTCACGCGCCCGCCGGCGCGGCCGTGGCCCTCCCACGTCCTTGGCACGTTCGGGTTTTCCGTCCTGCTGCCGCTGACCGCGCTGATCATCGGGTGCAGCGTGCTCGGCGCGGAGATCGACGACGGCAGCGTGATCCACCTGCTCGCCACGCCGGTGCGCCGGTCTTCGGTGATCCTCACCAAGTTCGCCGTCTCGACCGGCCTGACCATCGTCTTCGCCGCGGTCCCCGAGCTCATCGCGGCCCTGATCTCCGGCGGCGGGTACGGCCAGCCCGTGACCACCCGCGAGCCCGGCGGTTTCCTGCGGACCGTCCCCGGCGCCGCCATCAACAGCACCGATTTCGCGATCGGCCTGTTCGTGGGGGCGCTGGTCGGCGCGGTGATCTACAACGCGGTCTTCATCATGGTCTCGGTCGCGACCACCCGCGCGATCGCCGTCGGCCTGCTCTACGTGCTGATCTGGGAGGTGGCGCTGGCCAACTTCGTCAGCGGGGCGCGCCTGCTGTCGATCGGCCACTACTCGCTCGGCATCGCCAACGGGATCGCGCACGACGCCGCCCTGGACGCGGGCCTGTCCGTGGCGACGTCGGTCGTCATGGGGGTCATCGTCACCGTGGCCGCGCTGGCCCTGGCCATCAAGCTGCTGTCCGGGTTCACCCTCAAGGGCGACCCCGCCTGAGCCCCCAGCCAGGCTGGGACCGTAGCACACCGCCCGTTCGGGATCATGATTTTAATTTCGCCGAACGGGCGGTGGTTTCACCCCCGCGCCAGTGGTCACCTGGCCGCTGCCTTCGTGGTCACCTGGCCGCTTCTGCACGCCGGCTAGCCGACCGTGATCGCGTCGTAGCGCTCCTTGATGAACTGTCCCGATACGACCGGCGCGTAGGTGTTCGGCTTGCCGATCGGCGGCTGGAGGGATTCGATCACGGCGTCGTGGTCGGCCTCGTAGAAGTAGACCAGCGAGACCAGGTCCTCATCGGGCGCCTCGGCCTGCGGCGGCAGGACGCGGTGCCGGTTGGACTTCCACCGGCCGCCGCTCCAGCGGGCCAGCAGGTCGCCGGTGTTGATGGTGAACGCGCCCGGCTGGTACGGGGCGTCCTGCCAGCCGTCGTCCTCGCTCCACACCTGCAGGCCGCCGCGGCCCGGTTCGCGGTCCAAGATGGTGACGGTGCCGAAGTCGGTGTGCGGGCCGATCCGGAACTGGCCGGGTTCCGGCTGCCCGGCCACGGTCATCGGCGGGTACCAGTTGATGTTCATCGAGTGCGTGGCGTGCCCGGTGTACCGGGTGAAGAAGTCGCGCTCCAGGCCCAGCGCCGCGGCGCACAGGACAAGCAGCTCGTCCGCCAGCACGCGCATGCGGGCCAGGTAGGCGACGACCACCGGCTCGAGCGCAGGCACCTCGGCCGGGTAGACGTTGGGCTGGAACCAGTACGCGTCGACGTCCGGGTCGCCGGTCGGTGAGTCGGCGCCGACCGTGAAGGACTCCTTCAGGTCGGGCGGCGTCGCGGTGCCCTCGGCGTACGCGTTCGCCTCGACGCCGGGCGGCATCCAGCCCCGGCCGGCGACGGTAACCGCGTAGCGCCGCTTGACCTCGGACGGCAGCGCGAAGAACGCCCGCGCCTGCGCCCGGACCTGCGCGCACTCCTCGCGCGGTACGCCGTGCCCGCTGATCAGGAAGAAGCCCATGGTCTGCAGGGCGGCGTCCACCTGTCCGGCGACGTCAGCGCGGGCCGCCTGGTCTCGGCCGAACCAGGGGGCCAGGTCGATCACGGGCACGGATGAGGGCATGATTTCTGGGCTCCGATCCTCGTCGTGACCAGGATAACGATCCCCGCACCCGCAAAAATATGCCCTCCGTGAGGGCATCACCCGGCTGTAAGGTCAATCCGAGAAGATAAGGCCTATGGTCGGCTGGAACGCACGGCATGGCCGGGCCGCCGGGCCCGCGCAGGTCATGATTGGAGAGGCAAGCAGTGACTATCTTCTACCCTGACGTTTCCAGCTACCAGACGGGCATCAGTTTCGCTGGCTGCGTTATCGCCATGGTCAAGGCGACGGAGAACAATGATTACACCAACCCCGACTACGCCGACGCCAAGAAACGGGCAGCCAGCGCAGGCGCCTATTTCTGCGCTTACCACTTCCTCCACGCAGGCAATGGAGCGGGCCAGGCGTCGTACGCCTTCGGCGTCGTCGGCGCCGATGTCCCGTTGATGATCGACTTCGAGCCTACGTACAACGCTAACGGGACGATTGCCTCGGCACCGCAGCTTTCCGACGCCGTGGACTTTATCAACCAGTACCGCGCGCTCGGCGGCCAGGTTTACCTGCTGTACCTCCCGCACTGGTACTGGCAGGGCAACCTTGGCGCACCTGCCCTGACTTCGGTTATGAGCCTCGGCATGCTGCTCGTCTCGTCCGATTACACCGGCTACAGCGACACCGGACCCGGCTGGGCCTCGTACGGCGGAATGACACCCGTCGTTTGGCAGTACACATCAACCGCGACACTCAACGGAGTCGTTAACGTGGACATGAACGCGTACCAGGGCACGCTGGCCGATTTCCAGGCGCAGGTCACGACCGGCGCCACGACCGGGGGCCCGTCCGGCGAGCCCACCCTGGTGGAAGGCGATACCGGCTCGGCGGTCACGACGCTGCAGACCCGGCTGAACGTCTGGGGGGCCAAGCTCACCGTCGATGGCGACTTCGGCCCGACCACGCTGGCCGCGGTCAAGGCGTTCCAGACCGCGCACAAGCTGACCGTCGACGGCGTGGTCGGCCCGCAGACCTGGGCGGCGCTCAACGCCAATCCCGGCTCCACGCCAACCCCGTACCCGGCACCGACCAAGCTCGCGATCAGCTCGGTGAGCCTGACCGTCCAGTGGGACGCGGTAACCGTCAACGGCGTGGCCGTCGCGAGTTACACCGTCGAAGCGGTCGAACTGAACGGCGCGGTTTTCGTCCGCGAGACGCCCACCACCAATTCCGTGGTGCTGTCCACTCTCGTTCCCGGCCAGACCTACAACATCCTGGTCTGGGCCAACGGAGGCCCGGTGTCACCCCCGCACGCTTCCATCCAGATCACCGCCGGATAGCGGAGGCCGGTCCAGCGGCGCGCCCGCCGCTCGCCGGCGCCCACCGCTTAGCTCAGCAGGTCGGCGACGGCGGCGATGCCCGGTTCGATGGCGCGCTCGCTGACGTTACCGAACCCCATCACGAGCTGAGGAGCCGCGGCTTCGCCGCTGGCCCGGTAGTCGCTGATCGCCCAGGCCCTGACCGCGACCATCGGCCGCTGGTGGGAGGGGCGCTACGGCGACCGGCACGGCCACGCGCGCCTGCTGGTTCCCGGGCTGGCGATCGCGTCCCTGGGGATGCTCGCCATGATCTGGCTCGCCTCTCCGGCCGCCGTGATCGCGGGCATGAGCGCTCCGCCGATTCGAGCGCCGACCGGACCGCGCCCGCCCGCCGGCGTTGACGCTGACCGCGTTAGCGGTCACGATGGCCGCCACCGAGAGCCAGTCGGTGAACCCCAGCGACTGTCCCAGGACCATCAGCCCGGTCAGCGCGGCGAATACCGGGTTGACGCTCATGAACACGCCGAAGAACCTGGCCGGAACCCGCCGCAGCGCCAGCATGTCGGCGACCATCGGGATCGCCGAGCACAAGACCCCGGCCGTGGCCGCGCGGCCCAGCGCGACCCACGTCACCGGATGGGTGACCAGGGCCCAGATCCCGACGGGAACGTAGAGCAGGGCCGACAGGCAGGCCGCGGCCGCGGGCCCCTGGGCGCCGGGCACCCGGGCGCCCACCACCCGGTTCACCAGGATGTACCCCGCCCAGCAGGCGGCCGCCAGCAACGCCAGCGCGATGCCCGTGTAATCGGTGCTCGGCTGCGGCCTGGCCAGGATGAGGGCGGCACCGCCGGCGATCAGGGCACACCCGAGGTCGATGACGCGCCGCGAGGCCAGCAGCGCCACCGATAGCGGGCCGAGGAACTCCAGCGTCACGGCCAGGCCCAGCCCGATCCGGTCGATGGCCGCATAGAGCGACAGGTTCATGACGGCGAAGATCAGCGCCAGCGCCAGGACCGGGCGCCACTGCTGCCGCGTGAACGAGGTGAACTTCGGCCGCGCGGTCGTGAGCAGCACCGCGCCGGCCACCCACTGGCGTATCGCGACTACCCCCGCGGGCCCGAGTACCGGGAAGGCCAGCGCGGCCGTAGCCGCGCCGAGCTGAACGGAGGCGGCGCTGCCCGTCATCAACGCGATGCCGGTGAGCCGGTCAGAGCGCCCGGCGGCTTCCGTCCCGCCGCCCGGGACGGCGAGGTTCCGCTCCTGCCTCGAGATGGTCATGACAGGAGCATGGCCCGGATTCATGCATACGCAAAATGCATGAATGAAGACAGCTATACGCTTTAGTTATGGATCTGGAACTCAGGCACCTCCGCTGCCTGGTCGCGATCGTGGACTCGGGAACCTTCACCGACGCCGCCATCGAACTCGGCATCTCGCAGGCGGCGGTGTCACGGAACCTCATGGCCCTCGAGCAGGTCCTCGGCGTCCGGCTGCTGCACCGCACCAGCAGGACCATCACCCCGACCACGGCCGGCGTGCACGCCCTGGCGCAGGCCAGGCAGGTACTCGCCGCGGCGGACAACCTGGTCGCCGAGGCGACCACCGGCCACACCAGGCTCCGCATCGGCCACGCGTGGTCGGCCATGGGCCGGCATACGCGCGAGTTCCAGCGCCGCTGGGCGGCCCGGTACCCGGACGTCGAGCTGTACCTGATCCGCACCAACTCGGCCACCGGCGGCCTGGCCGAAGGCCTGTGCGACCTCGCGGTGCTCCGCACCGCCGTCGACAGCAAGCGCTTCGCCAGCGCGATCGTCGGCCATGAGCGCCGCTACTGCGCGCTGGCGGCCGACGACCCCTGGGCTGCGAGGCGCTCCGTCAGGCTCGACGAGGTACCGCAGCGCGCCGTCCTGATCGACCGGCGCACCGGGACCACCACCCCGGACCTGTGGCCGGCCGACGCGCGCCCGCACTTCCTCGAAACGCGCGACATCGACGACTGGCTGGCGGTCGTCGCGGCCGGCGGCGGGATCGGCATCACTCCCGAAGGCACCACGGCTCAGTACCGGCGAGACGGCGTCGTCTTCCGGCCGCTCCGGGACGCCCCGCCCATCGCCGTGCAGATGATCTGGCGGCGGCACGACCCGCATCCCTCCACGCACGCCGCCGTCGCCCTGCTCACCGAGCTATACCGCCCCCGAGGCCCGGCCCGGCCAGGCCAGGCAGCGAGCGGCCATAGGACGGCTGGGACGGGGTTCTTGACGATTACCGCTACATGAGTAGAGTTAAGCCTCATGCAGCGTAACCGCCCCCCGTCGCCACAAGCGATCAACGTCCTGCGGGCGTTGGCCGCCGACCCGGCCCGATGGCGCTACGGCTACGACCTGGCCACCGAAGTGCACCTGAAGTCGGGTTCGCTGTATCCGATCCTGGTCCGCCTGGCCGACCGCGGCCTGCTGGAAACGTCGTGGGAGCCCGGCGCGGGCAGCCGGCCGCCGCGCCACCTGTACCGGCTGACCGGCGACGGACGCGACTTTGTGGCGGCGCTGACCGCCTCCCGCGTCGACCGGACCATCCCGGCCACGCACAACCGTTGGAGTGAGGCGTAATGCTCGGTGGCCTGTTCTTCGTCCCCATGATGAGCTTGCTGGGCATTCTCATCGCGTGGTACCGGCGCGATCCGCGCAGGTTCCTGGACGGCCCGGCGGAGGACGCGCCGTTGCGCCTGATGCGCTGGGCGATCGGCCTGCTGGCCCCGCAGCGGGCCGAGTGGGGCCAGGCGATGCTCGGCGAACTCGGCCACATCGAGGGCCGGATGCGGCGGGTGCGCTTCGCGCTCGGCTGCGTCGGCGCTGCCCTCGTGCTGCCCCCGTGGGGACGGGCCGCCACGGGCGCCTGGGCGCTGATCGTGCTCGCGGCCGGTGCCGTCGGCCTGTACGCCGGGATGGCGGTCCACTACGGTCTCGGCGGCGGCGACTGGATCGCGGTGTCGATCCTGACTGTCTTCGTGCTCGGTATCCTGCTCGGTGCCAGTGCTCTCGTACGCCGGCCCGGCGTCGCACTTCCCGGCCTGCTCGGCGGCCTGTTCATCGCGGTGATCTTTCTGGCCGTGTCCGGGTTCACCTTCCTCGACCAGGTCGTGCCGAACACGGTGGGCTGGCACCGGCTGGTGCAGGTGATCGCGGTGCCGTTCCTCGCGGGCGCCGCCGGCACCCTGTGGAGCCGTGACCCGATCGTCGGCAAGCGCATCGCCCGGCTCGCCGCCATCACCAGCAGCCTCGGCTTGTTCGTCTACACCACCATCGCGGTCGCCGTGATCGGCGGCGGCGGCCCGCCCGACGCGGACGGCGGCTTCACCCTGCGGGGCACCATCAGTGACCGGACCGGCAACAACCTGGTCCTGCTGGGCTTCACCACCTTGGTCTTCGCCACCATCGGATGGGGCGGCGCCGCCGCGGCCGGGCGGCTTCTTCGCCGCACCCCGACCGCCACACGCCCGGTGATCTCGAACCCCGTACCCCTGCAGGAGGCGTAACCCCCATGACGACACCGAGCAACGAGACAGACCCAGGGATGGGCGTACCGCGCGGGCGCCGAGCCGTGCGCATCGTGGTGATGTGCGTCGTGGTGGCCGCGATACTGTGCCTCGCCGCCATCAGCTGGACCCATGGATAGCGACGCGCGGCCAGGACAGCGTGGCGAGGCACAGCGTTTGGACAACTATGCCGCCGATTCACCCGTACCGACCTCAACCAGCCCCAAGCCCGCATCAGGCGGCACGACCGGCACGCACCGCCCCGCTGGCTGCATGACCCCCGACGAACTTACGGGCCCGACCACTGGGAGCCTGTTGGAAACTCAGTAGTGCTCGACCAGATGAGCACGGCTGGTGTCGATCCCCTTATACTGCCAGGTAAAGTAAAAGATCTTGAAAAAACGTTCGCTAAATGGCAATTGTCAGGCCCGTGAGGTGATATCCTGTTCACAGTCGCATTCCCCTCTTTCCTCCGAACGAGCGGTGGTTCATGTCCCCAGATCCGTTCCCCGGCAGCGGGCCGGACGACCCCGGGCGCAACGCCCCGGGGGAGCAGCCCGCCGGGCGGGACGGGCCGGGGGAGCAGCCTGCGGACGGGACCGGGCCGGAGGATGACTGGGACGCCGAGGCGCACCTGGACGCGGTGATCGCCGCCGCGGACGCGGGCGAGTACGAGATGCCGGACTGGCCGGAGGAGGACCTGCCGGGCGGGTTTGCCCCCGGCGGGACGGCGGACCTGATGGGCCCCGGGCCGGTGCTGGCCGCCTTGGTGCACGCCGCGGCTGGCCGGGACGGCGTCGCGCTGGCCGGCCTGCCCGATGATGAGCTGCTGCGGGTCATCGCCGCCGCCCGCCGGATCGAATCGCGTGCCGTCTGGACGGCGCTGGCGGCGGTCCGGGAGTTCGCCGCCCGCCGTACTGCGGCCCCCGGGTCGGCGTCGCGGTGCGGGTTCGCCGAGTTCGCGGCCGAGGAGCTGGCCTGGGACCTGAACCTTTCCGCCCTGGCCGCGGAGACCGAGATGGCGTATGCCTGCTCGGTGGCCGGCCGGCTGCCGCGGACCTTCGCGGCGCTGGCCGCCGGGCAGATCCACCCGGTCCACGTGCTTGATCATCGCGGACCAGACCGCGGTGCTGTCCCCCGGGGACGCGGCCCAGGCTGATGAGGTGCTGGCCGAGGCGGCGCGGTCCAAGACGTTCAGCCAGCTGCGGTACACCGCGCAGCGGCTGGTGCTCAAGCTGGACCCCGATGCGGGCCGCCGCCGGAAGGAAGAAGCCAAGCAGGACGCGCACGTCCGCCGGTTCCGCGAGGACTCCGGCAACGGCGGGATGGTGGCCCGGGAGATGCCGTCGGCGGAGATCCTCGCGTCCTGGCAGCACATCGAGCAGCGGGCCCTGGACCTGCGCGCCGCCGGTATCCCCGGCACTCTGCGGGAACTGCGGGTGATGGCCTACCTGGACCTGCTCCAGGAACGAGACATCCGCGATGCCCTCACGGATCCCGGCGAAGACCAGGCCGCAGACCCATCGGGCTCGGACGCCGGCCCGCAAGATGGCCGCGGGAGTCCCGGCGGCGGCGACCCCGGTGGCGACGACCCCGGTGGCGGCGGCCCCGGTGGCGGCAATCGCGGTGGCGGCGGCGGATCAGGCGGGACCGGTGGCTCCGGACCGGGCCCCCGTAGTCGCGGACCGGCCGGGTCTGGGCCGGACGGTCACGCCCGCCCCGCGCGGGACACCGGCCCGAGCCTGGCGGCGCAGGTGACCATCACCGTGCCGCTGGGGACCGCGCTCGGCCGGTCCGACGTGCCGGCGGATGTGGCCGGGTTCGGGCTGGTCGACGCCGAGACGGCCCGGGACCTGCTCGCCGCCGCCGCCCGGCACCCGGACACCCGCTGGTGCCTGACCGCCCTGCACCCCGACGGCACCGCCGCCGCCCACGGCTGCGCCTCCGGCCGCCGCCCCTGGCCCCCAGGCTCCCACCCGCCCGGTACCGGCCCGCCAACGCCCCGGCCCGCCAAGCCCCGGCCCGCCAAGCTCGGACCCGCCCCGTGACGGCGACCCACCCGGCTCACCTGGCCAGCCCCGCGGCGCAGACCCACCCGACCCAGACGGCCCGCGGCACGACGGCGAACCACCCGGTCCGCCCGGCCCGCAGGCTGCGGAGCTCCTGCGGTTCCTGAACCTCACCCTCACCTCGGTCATCCGCGGCTCGTGTGACCACGCCCAGGCCGAGGACGGGTACCGGCCCAGCCGCAAGCTCCAGCACCTGGTCCACGCCCGCAGCCCCCGCTGCAGCGCCCCCGGCTGCAGCCGTCAGGCCGCCCGCTGCGACCTGGATCACTCGACCCCCTGGCACCTGGGCGGCCTGACCTGTCCGTGTAACCTGGCCCCTCTGTGCCGCCACCATCATCGGCTCAAGCAGAGCCAGGGATGGAAACTCGAACAAACGAGCCCAGGCGTCCTGACCTGGCGGACCCCCTCCGGGCTGACCTACACCACCACGCCCGCCGCCTACCCGATGTGATCACAGCCCGGCCGCAGGCCGACCTGAACTGGTCATACGGGTCAGGCCCGGTGCTAGCCGGCTAGGCCGAAGACATTGCGCTGGTGCTCTGCGGCCGGAACATCCCAGCCGGGCGGATCGAGGGCAAGCCCCTGTGAGGTGCCGGCTAGCACAGGTCGCGGTCGCCGCCCGAGACGGCGCTGCCCGTCATCAGCGCGAGGCCGACGAGCCGGTCAGACTAACGCATGTCTGGCGGCTAGGGCTGAGCGCGAGGCCGCCTGATTCCAGGACGTCCACGTCGGCGGGTCGGCTTCGTTTTGTCGACGGCAAACATGGCAAGCAAGGCGCCCCACACCACAACGAAGAGCCCCAGATATACAAGGGCGACAACGCCAGCGGCGACGAGTATCGCAACGACAGCCATCGTCATAACCTCCTCCGCATTTACAGTCCACCCGGCTGTCTAGGAGTCAACCCCCCTGCGCAAGCTCATACCAGGGACCTTGGCCCTCTTCCGGCGGGGCCAGAGTCCTAGTCACAGGAACTCGGCAAACGCCGGACCAGCCTGACGGCTGCCCATCCCGGGCGGCGCACCAAGCAGGCCTGACCAAGCTGAAGGCGGCAGCGACCTGCCTAATCTGCGCGCCGACCGGATCAAGCCTCCCGTCCAGGCCTGACCCGGAGGACAGCTGCAAGCCGAACAGACAGGGCTACGCGTCGCCGGAGGATTCGTCCTCCGCGCCGTCGCCGGGCGGCCGCGCGCCGCCTCCGTGTCCCTCACCGGCACCAACCGCACCGTAACCCGAGCCTGAGCCTGAGCCCGAGCCCGAGCCGACTGCGCCGTGCCCCTCACCGGTGCCGACCGCGGCCGCCGCGTGGCCATCCCCGTGACCGTCAGTCCCAGGGCCGTGACCGTTCCCGTGACCGTTGCCGACCTCGACGGTCTCCGCAAAGGCGCGGTTGGCCACCCCGCGTGCCCAGCCCATCGCGCCGCGCGACGCGGGCGACGGGACGCCGTTCGGGTCCTCCGACCCGGCCGCGGGCAGGAGCGCGGGCGGCTTCTTGGCCTCGAGCACGGCCCGGGATTCCTCGGAAACCGGCCGTTCCACCTCGATGAACTCGCCGTGCGGCAGCTGCCTGATGATGCCGGTCTCCAGGCCGTGCTCAAGCAGCTCCCGGTCCCTACGCTGCAGACCCAGGCAGATACGCCTAGTAGCGATAAATGCAGCCGCGGGCCCCACGAAGATCAGCACCCGCGCGATCCAGGTGACCGTGTACAGCGGGATCTGCAGTTTGTCAGCGATGACGTCGTTGGCACCCTCGGCCCACAGGACCCCGTAGAACATCACCGCCGCCATGCCGACGCCGGTCCGCACCGGCGCGTTACGGGGCCGGTCGTTGATGTTGTGCCACGACTTGTCCCCGGTGGCCCACTGCTCGAAGAACGGCCAGAACGCCGCTCCGCCCAGGACCACCGTCAGCGGCACCGCGAACGGGATCAGCACGCTGAACGAGATCGTATGCCCGAGGAAGTTCCACTCCCAGGCAGGCATCATGCGCAGCGAGCCCTCTAGGATGCCCATGTAGAAGTCGGGCTGCGACGCGGACGATATGGCCACTGGCGTGTAAGGCCCGTACAGCCAGATCGGGTTGATCTGGGCAAACGTGGCGAGTATCGCGAGCGCCGCGAAGATGAAGAAGAACCACGCGCCGCCCTTGGCCATGAAGTACGGGAAGAACGGCTGGCCGGTGACGTTCTGCTCGGTGTTCCCCTTGGCAGGCATCTGGGTGTGCTTCTGGTGGACCATGATGAACAGGTGCGCGGTGATCAGCGCCAGGATCACGCCCGGGATCAGCAGCACGTGGATGATGTACATCCTCGGCACGATGTCGTTGCCGGGGAACGGCCCGCCGAACAGGAAGAACGCCAGGTAGGTTCCGACGATCGGGATGCCTTGCAGCACGCCCTCGAAGATCCGCAGGCCGGCGCCGGACAGCTGGTCGTCCGGCAGCGAGTAGCCGAACAGCCCCTCGAGCAGGCCCAGGGAGAACAGCGCGATCCCGATCAGCCAGTTGACCTCGCGGGGCTTGCGGTACGCGCCGGTGAAGAACACCCGGAGCATGTGGATGGTGAGGGCGGCCATGAACAGGTCGGCGGCCCAGTGGTGGATCTCCCGCATCAGCAGCCCGCCGCGCACGTCGAAGCTGATGTTCAGCGTCGACTGGTACGCCTCGCTCATCCGGATGCCGTCGAGCTTGATGTACGCGCCGTGGTAGACGACCTCGTTCATGGACGGCACGAAGAACAGCGACAGGAAGGTCCCGGTCAGCAGCAGGATGACGAAGGACCAGAGCGCGATCTCGCCGAGCATGAACGACCAGTGGTCGGGAAACACCTTCCGCATGAACACGCGGAACCCGCGCGCCCCGTGGAACCTGTCGTCCAGCCAGCTGCCGGTGCCGGTCAGGGCCTTGGGGATGTTGATGTCTTCGCTCATCCGCGCTCCCAGAAGCTCGGGCCGACCGGCTGGGTGAAGTCGCTGGCCGCCACCAGGTAACCCGAGGAGTCGAGGGTCAGCGGCAGCTGCGGCAGCGGCCGCGGCGCCGGGCCGAAGATCACGGTCGCGCCGGTCGTGGCCTCGAACGTGGACTGGTGGCAGGGACACAGGATGTGGTGCGTCGTCTGCTCGTACAGCGCCACCGGGCAGCCCACGTGGGTGCAGATCTTGGAGTAGGCGACGATGTTGTCGACCGTCCAGTTCATCGTCCCGATCAGCGTCGAACCGGCGTACCGCGTCGGGATGTTCAGCTCGCCGGGCCGGAACTTGATCAGGATGACGGTGGCCTTGGCCAGCGCGTCCAGGTCATCCTGGTACCCGTCGGGCACGATCGTGATCATGCTGCCCGGCGGGCTGAATTCCGCCGGGGTGATCGGGGTGTTGGTGCCGTAGACCAGCAGGCGCCGGCCCGGGCTCCACACGGTAGTCCGCAGGCTGGTCCCCGGCAGCGGGCCCATGTCGCGGAGTAGCACGATCGGGGCCGCGACCAGCGGCAGCGTGGCCAGCATCAGCGTGCGCCGGACCATCGGCCGCTTGACGAACTGGCTGGCCGCCGTGCCCTCCTCGAAGTACTCCTGGAAGGCCGCGCGCTCCTTGTCGGTCGAACGCAGGTCGTGCCGTTGCTCGACCATCTCGTAATCAGGCATCAGGTGCCTGACCCAGATCAGCGCGCCGAGGCCCAGGCAGAGCAGCGTGACCGACAGCGAAAGGCCGAGGGCCAGGTTGGACCGCCATACCTTGTCTTCCGAGTAGACCCCGAGACCCACGTAGGCGGCGATGAACCCGCAGCCCGCGAGGAACGCGAGGACGAAGAGCGCCACGACGAAGCGTTCCGCGCGCTTGGCGTGGTCCGGGTAGTCCGATTCGCTGGGCAGCCTTTCCTCGCCGTGCCCCCCGGCCTCGACCGCGCCGGCCTGCGCCGGAACCAGGCCAGCGCCGCCGTCCGAGGCCCCGGCCCCAGAACCGCCCCCGCCGAGCAGGCGCGGGGTGGGCGGGGGAGTCCCGATCACCCGATGCGGCGCGCCCGGAACCCCAGGACCGCCTGGGCCCTCAAGAACCTCAGGACCCTCAGAACCTTCAAAGCCTTCAGAGACCTCAGGACCCTCGGTCCCTTCCATGTCGCTCATCAGTGCTCCGTCCAAGCATCGCCCGGCGCCTCCGGCCCGTGGGCGGAACCGGGCAGCGAGCCCTGCGCCGCGTCCCACGGCTCACGCCGCTTGGCCGTGATCCACATCGCGATCAGCACCAGGAAGCCCATCCCGCCCAGGAAGATCACCAGGCCCTCGGTGATGGGGCCCAGGCGGCCGAGCGAGAGCCCGCCGGGGTTGGGCTCGGTCCGCGTGTCGAGGATGTAGGCGATGATGTCGCGCTTGGCCTGCGGCGGGATCGCACCGTCGCCGAAGACGGGCATCGCCTCGGGCCCGGTCAGCATGGCCTCGTAGATCTGGGTCGCGGTGGCCTGGGTCAGCGGCGGCGCGTCCTTGCCGTAGGTGAGCGCGCCACCGGACAGGCCCGCGTTGTGGCACTGCGCGCAGTTGGCGCTGAACAGTTCCTCGCCGAGCGCGGTGTCCGCGCCCGCGGTGGATACCTGCTGGGCGTCGGGAATCGTCGGCCCGCCGCCGAGCGACTGGACGTAGTTGGCGATCTCGTAGATCTGCTGCTGCGTGAACAGCGTCGGCTTGCGCTCGTTCTCCGCACCGACCTCCTTGGCCGGCATGCGCCCGGTGGACATCTGGAAGTCCACCGCCGCCGCGCCCGCGCCGATCAGGCTCGGCGCGATGCCGGGGTTACCCACCCCGCCGAAGCCATGGCACGTCGCGCAGGTCGCGTTGAACAGGGTCTTGCCCGCGTTGATGTCCGACTGCGGAGAAGGCGACTGGGCCTGCGCGCTGCCGCTCGAGCCGGTGACGGCCCCGTAAAGCAGCGTGACCAAGACGAGCCCGAGCAGCAGTGCCGCGTAGCCGGCGACCGGGCGCCTGCGCCTGGCGTTGATCCAGCTCACTCGCTGTTCCCCTGACTAGTGGATGAGGTAGATGGTGGTGAACAGGGCGATCCACACGACGTCCACGAAGTGCCAGTAATACGACACGACGATGGCGCTGACCTGCTGTTCATGGGTGAAGCGTTTAGCGGCGTACGTCCGGCCGAGCAGGAAGATGAACGCGATCAGGCCCCCGGTCACGTGCAGCCCGTGGAACCCGGTGGTCAGGTAGAACACCGAGCCGTACGCGCTGGACGACAGGGTCAGGCCCTGGTGCCTGATCAGGTCCAGGTACTCATACCCCTGGCCGCAGATGAAGTACAGGCCCATCAGGAAGGACAGCACGTACCACTCGCGCAGGCCCCAGCTCAGCGGGTGGAAGATCGACCTCGTCCGCTTGATCTGGCCGCGCTCCACCGCGAACACGCCCATCTGGCACGTCACGCTGGACAGCAGCAGCACGGTGGTGTTGACCGACCCGAGCGCGATGTCCAGGTGCGCTCCCGGCCAGGGCAGGCCCTGGCCCTTGTCTACCGACCTGATGGTGAAGTACATCGCGAACAGCGCCGCGAAGAACATCAGCTCGGAGGAGAGCCAGACGATCGTGCCCACGCTGACCAGGTTGGGTCTGCTGGCCGGCGAGCGGGGGGTCGTCTGAGCGGTTGCTGTCGCCACGAGGCCATTATTACGACAACCTGTAGGCGATCGCTACGCGACCCCCGGCTTGGTGATGATCCCGATAACATGCGATGTCATGAAGGTCGTTGTGTACAGCCATGACGCGGACACGCGGGCCCAGATGAGGCTGGCCATCGGGCGTCGTCCCGCGATGGACGTGCCGGAAGCCGAGATCATCGAGGTCGCCACCGCGCCGGCCCTGTTCCGGCTGCTCGACGCGGGCGGCGCGGACGTGATGGTGCTCGACGGGGAGGCGCAGCCCGCGGGCGGGATGGGCGTGTGCCGCCAGGCCAAGGACGAGATCTACAACTGCCCGCCGGTGCTGCTCGTCGTGGGCCGCGCCGACGACGGCTGGCTCGCCACCTGGTCGCGGGCCGAAGCCGTGATCAGCCATCCCATCGATCCGATCGCGCTGGCCCACCAACTAGCGGCGCTGATGCGCGAGCGCGCCGCCGTAACCGGCTGACCCGCCGCGCCTCTTATTCTTTCCTTTTATCCCGAACGACGGTGGTTCCTCGTTCCGATCCCCGGGAGCTGTCATGGGTGCCCGAACGACGTGGCCCGCACTCCTCGGCGCGCTGATCCGCGGCGATTCGCTGACGGCCGAGGAGAGCGAGTGGGCCATGAACGAGATCATGGAAGGCGCGGCGTCGCCGGCCAGGATCGCGGCCTTCGGTGTGAGCTTGCGGATCAAGGGCACCTCGGTGGCCGAGATGACCGGGCTGGCCCGGGCGATGCTGGCCCACGCCACGCCGATCCGCCTGACCGGCCATGCGACCGACCTGGTTGGGACGGGCGGCGACGGGGCGCACACCGTCAACGTGTCGACGATGGGCACGATCGTGGCCGCCGCCGCGGGCGCGCGGATGGTCAAGCACGGCAACCGGGCCGCATCCTCCGCCTGCGGGGCCGCCGACGTCCTCGAGGCGCTCGGCGTGGTGATCGACCTGCCGCCCGCGGCGACCGCCGAGCTCGCTGACACCGTGGGCGCGGCGTTCCTGTTCGCGCCGCTGTACCACCCGGCGCTGCGGCACGCGGGCCCGACGCGGAGTGAACTCGGCGTGCCGACCGTGTTCAACTTCCTCGGCCCGGTGGCCAACCCCGCCCGCCCGTCGGCGCAGGCGGTCGGCGTCTTCGACCCGGCCATGGGCGGGGTCATCGCCGGCGTGCTGGCCGGGCGCGGCTGCTCGGCCCTGGTGTTCCACGGCTCAGACGGGCTGGACGAGCTGACCACCACCGGCGCGTCCTCGGTCTGGATCGTGCACGACGGCCAGGTGACGAAGACGGAGTTCTCGCCCTCCGCGCTCGGGCTGCCCGAGTCTTCGGTCGCCGAACTCCGCGGCGGCGACGCCCCGCACAACGCCGCCGTGGCCCGCGCGGTGCTGGCCGGCGAGCGGGGCCCGGTACGCGACATCGTGCTGCTGAACGCGGCCGCCGCGCTGGCCGCGGCCGCCGGGGTGCCGGGCCCGGACGCGCTCGTCCCGGCGCTGGCCGACGGCTACGCCCGCGCCGAGCACGCCGTGGACTCAGGCGCCGCGAGCGCCCTGCTTGACCGCTGGATAGAAGAGAGCCACCGCCTGGAACCCTTGTACCCCAAGGGCCGCTGACCGTCAGGAGCCGTCGGCCAGGCCCAGGGAGAAGGCGGCCTCCAGGTCGTGCCTGGAGTAGGTGCGGAACGCGATGTGCGTCTCGGTGTGCGTGACGCCGGGCACCTTGTTCAGGCGGCCGGGTATGACGTGGTCGAGTTCCTCGTGTTCACGGACCCGGACCATCGCCACCAGGTCGAACTCACCGGTGACCGAGTACACCTCGCTGACCTCGGGGATCTGGGCGATCATCTCGGCGACCTCGGGGATGCGCTGGATCTCGGCCCGCACCAGAACGATCGCGGTGACCACTGGATGCCTCCCAGAATGTCGTGCCGGCCAGGCTGATATGGCCGGGGCTCGCTCGCCTGGCGCTTACGCTACTACGTCCGGCCAGCGGCGGAGCTGATCCAGGGTCCGCACGCCGCGGTGGTCCAGGCGCCGGATGAGCCAGCCGAGGACGTCGGCGGTGGCCCGCGCGTCGGCCAGCGCGCGGTGGCACGGCGACGTCCCGGCGCGGAAGAAGCCGGCCAGCGTGCCCAGCTTGCAGTCGGGCACCTCGTCCGGGTCCATCACGTGCCTGGCCAGCATGACCGTGTTGAGCACGGTGAAGCCGGGCCAGGCCAGGCCGGAGGCGCCGCACGCGGCGACGAGGAAGCCGACGTCGAACGGCGCGTTGTGCGCGACGAGCACGCAGCCCTCGGCGAAGGTCAGCAGCCCGGGCAGGACCCCGGCGACCCTGGGCGCGGCGGCCAGCATCCAGTCGGTGATCCCGGTGAGGTCCTCGATGCCAGGCGGGACCGGCACGCCCGGGTTGACCAGCGAGGCGAACTCCCCCTGGCGCCGCCCGCCGCGCACCCTGACCGCCGCGATCTCCGTGATCGCCGCCGCCTCAGGCGACCACCCCGTGGTCTCCAGGTCGATCACCGCGAACTCCAGCTCAGCCAGCCCCGGCTCAGCTAGCCCCCGCTCAGCTAGCCCCCGCTCAGCCAGGCCCCGCTCAGCCAGCTCAAGCCCCCCTGACCCGAGCCCCGCCGGCTCCTGCCGCGCCCGCGGCACGCCCGGATACCCGCTCGATGTCTGCGTGACCACGGCCGACCTCACCACGGACACCACCGTAATTCCGCCCACCGACATTTCCGCCGCAGGCACGCCGCGCCTCCCCGGTCCGCGGGGTCCCGCCCGGCCACCCCACAGACCACATCCGTCCCTCGCGCCCCGCGGTTCACCCACCAGAAATGTCAGTGGCCACAGTTAACGTGTATCCATCCATTCACGGAATGCTAGGAGGCGTCATGATAATTGATTGCGGTCGGTGCGAGACGCGCGGTAACGGATGCCGAGATTGCGTCATTACCGTCCTCGACCGGCCAAACGTGACATGCTACCTGGGGGAGGCCGAGGTAAGGGCGCTCGGTGTTCTCGCGGACGCGGGCCTGGTGCCGCCGCTGCGGCTCACGGTGGCTGGCGCAGGGCCCAAGACCTGGGCCGGGACTGGCTTTCCTACCGCGAAAGCGTCCTGATGATAGCGCGAAGATTCCGCTCCCGCGGGTGAATCACGACATCGTAATGGACTAGTTGGAATTAGCCGAATCGGTTGTAGCGCTCTATTGCCTTCACTACGCTAGCCCAGCAGTTGCCCGGTCAGTAACTGAGCTCAAACGACCCGTGCGAACACGCAGGGTACGCGGAAGACAGGAGCGTGGAAGCCACGTGGGTACGCGGCTAACGGGGAGCATGCCCCGGTTGCGCCGCGGTGCCGCGATCGCGACCATGCTGGCAGCGGTCAGCGGGCTCGCGGTCTTTGCCTTTGGCGCCATCGCTTCTCCTGCTTCCCCCCCGCCGACCCTGGCCCAGGTCCAGGCCAAGGTGAACGAGCTCACCTCGGAATTCGACAAGGTCACCGAGCAGCTCGACCAGGTCAGCCAGGAGCTTTCCGCCGCGCAGACCAGGCTGGACCAGGTGCGCGTCGCCGTCCGCCACGCCAACGCCGAGTTCCATGCGGCCCGGACGGAGGTGGCCCAGATCGCCGCCGCCACCTTCGAGGACACCGGCGCGCTGTCGATCGCGGGCGTGCTCACCTCGGGTGATCCCTCCGTGGTCTTGCAGCAAGGCGCGCTGCTGATCGAGCTGTCAGGCAACCAGGACGCCGAGACGGAGCAGCTACTGATCGACGCCAGCACGCTGTCCGGCGTGGAACAGGAACTGCAGCGCACCGAGAACGGGATCGCTGCGCTCAAGGCCCAGCTTTCCGGGCACAAGAGTTCCCTGGCCAAGCTGATCGCCACCGAGCAGGCCACGCTGGCCGCCCTGACCGTGCCTCAGCAGAAGGTGGTAGAGAACAACTCGATCGGCGCGAACGGCAGCTCCCAGCCGGAGACGTACACCGGACCGACCACGACCGAGGCGGACAAGGCCGTCCAGTTCGCCTACGCCCAGCTCGGCTGCCCGTACGTCTACGGCGGCACCGGCCCGTGCAATCTCGGCTTCGACTGCTCCGGGCTGGCACAGGCCGCGTGGGCGTACGCGGGCGTCGCGATCCCGAGGGACAGCTATGAGCAGTGGGCCGAGCTGCCGCACATCGCCCTGTCCGCGCTCGAACCCGGCGACCTGCTGATCTACAACGGCGAGGGGCACGTGGCCATCTACGTCGGTGGCGGTTACATCATCGACGCGCCGCAGACGGGCATGGACGTGGAGAAAATCCCCATGAGCACGCCGTGGTACGCCGACGACCTCGACGGAGCGGTCCGCCCATAGCCTCCAACCCCGCCAAGTCCAGGGCAGCGGCGCGAACTTCGGGGTGGCGGCACGAGATCCGGCATAGAGTAGGTGCTCGTGCACCCGCCGTGGCACCGGCACGCCGCCGAGGCCCTCCTCGTCGCCCTGGCGGCCGCGGCCATCACGGGCGCCGCCGCGGTGCGGGTGGGCGCCGGCGCCACCACCCTGGCTGCCTCGCACCCCACCAGCGTCGCGCCGACCCCGACCGCCACGCCGACCCCCATTCCGGGCCCTTCCGGCATCCGGATCAAGGGCGGAGCCCTGGCCAACGCGGCGACCGGCCAGATCCTCTGGAGCGTGGACCTGAACACCGAGCGGCCCATCGGCAGCATCGTGAAGGTCATGACGGCGCTGGTGGTGATCGAGGCGGGCGACCTGAACCGGACGATCACGGTCCCGAAGTCGGTCATCGCCTACCTGAACAGCCAGGACCAGCCGAGCGTCGCCGGCCTGATCGTGGGGGACAGGCTAACCGCGCGGGAACTGCTCGAGGCGCTGCTGCTGCCGTCCGGCTGCGACGCCGCGTACACCCTGGCCGAGTCCTACGGCCCCGGGATCGACGCGTTCATCGCCAAGATGAACGCCGAAGCCCAGCAGCTGGGCCTGACCGGCACATACTTCTCGAACTTCGACGGCATGCCGTGGCCGACCGAGCACTCAGAATGGTCCACCCCGGCGAACCTGATCACGCTGGGCCTGGACGCGATGAAGTACCCGGTGTTCCGGACCATCGTGGCCCAGAGCACCTACTGGCTCCCGGCCGGTGACGGGCACCACGCCTACCTGTGGCAGAACAGCAACCCGCTGATCGGCACGTACGGCGGGGCGATCGGAATCAAGACCGGCGACACCAAGGCCGCCAAGAACTGCCTGCTGTTCGAGGCAACCCGCGACGGCCTGACCCTGATCGGCGTGACCCTCGGCACCCCCGGTGACGACATCACGACCACGGGCCCCGTCGCCACCAAGGTCCTGAACTGGGGCTTCACTAACTTTCTCGCTACCGGCTCGGCAGACGAGCACCCGGGCGCGCGTCGCGTCGCCGCCTGACGCGTGGCCTAGCCTTATCACGTGGACGAAGGCCACGACCCCGGCCGCCCAGCCGGCCGGAAGCGCAGGTCGCCCAGCCGGCTGCGCCAGGTCGCGATGATCGTCGTCTTCGACCTCGGCGGACCGCTGCTGACCTACGCGCTGCTGCGCCACGCCGGGATGGGCGCGGTGAGCGCGCTCGTGATCAGCGGCGTCTTCCCCGCCATCGGCATCGCCATCGGCGCCCTGGTGGACGGGCGGGTTGACGTCATCGGCGTCATCGTCCTGGCCGGCATCGTCCTGGGCACGGTACTCGGCCTCGTCAGCCACAACGCCCGGCTGTTCCTCCTCGAGGGGTCGGTGCCTTCCCTGGTGTTCGCGGTGGCCTGCCTGGGCTCGCTGAGGGCCAGGAAGCCGCTGATATACCGGCTGGCGGTCGAGGTCCTCGGCCCGGACACCCCCAAGGGCCGCGACGTGACCGGCGCCTGGCAGTACCAGGGATTCCGCCGTGCGTTCCGGGTCATCACCGTGGCCTGGGGCATCGGTTACCTGGTCGAGGTCGGGATCCGGATCGTGATCATCGAGACGACCTCCACCGGAATCGCCCTGCTCAGCTCCAAGCTGCTGCCGTACGCGTTCGCGCTGACCCTGGCCGCCTGGACCTTCGGCTACGGAGAGTACGAGAAGCGGAAGGCCGAACGCCTGGCCGCCGCCTCGCCGAACTGCGAAGAGGCATCGTCCGCCCCCTTATACACTCGTCCGGTGCACCGCACGCTGATCGTCACCAACGACTTCCCGCCGCGCCAGGGCGGCATCCAGTCGTTCGTCCACGCGATGGCCACCCGGCTGCCGCCGGGCACGGTGACCGTGTACGCGCCCGCCTGGGAAGGCGCCAGGGAGTTCGACGCCAGGCAGCCCTTCCCCGTGATCCGCCACCCCACGTCGCTGATGCTGCCCGGGCCGGCGGTGCGGCACAGGGCCGCGGCCATCGCGCGCGAGCACGGCTGCGACGCGGCCCTGTTCGGCGCCGCGGCGCCGCTCGGCCTCATTACCCCGGCGCTGCGCCAGGTCGGCGTGACCAGGGTGGTCGCGGTGACCCACGGGCACGAAGCGGGCTGGGCGGCGCTGCCCGGCGCCCGCGCGCTGCTCCACCGCATCGGCGACGAGGTGGACGTGCTGACCTACCTGGGCGAGTACTTCAGGGTGCGGCTGGCCCGCGCGCTTTCCCCGGAAGCGGCCAAGCGGATGGTCCGGCTGTCGCCCGGCGTCGACATGACCACCTTCCGGCCGGGAGCCGGCGGCGCGGCGGTCCGGGACCGGCTCGGGCTGGCGGGCCGCCCGGTGGTGATCTGCGTGTCCCGGATGGTTCCGCGCAAGGGCCAGGACACCCTGATCCAGGCCTGGCCGCAGGTGCGGGCCCGGGTGAGCGACGCGGCGCTGCTGCTCGTCGGCGACGGCCCCTACGCGCCCGCCCTCCGGCGCCTGGCCCAGCGGCTGGGCGTCGGCGACTCGGTCCTGTTCACCGGGTCCGTTCCGTGGCCAGAACTCCCCAGCTACTACGACGCGGCGGACGTGTTCGCGATGCCGTGCCGCACGCGGCGGGCCGGGCTCGACGTAGAGGGTCTCGGCATCGTCTACCTGGAGGCGTCGGCCACCGGCCTGCCGGTCATCGGCGGCGACTCGGGCGGGGCCCCCGACGCCATTCTCGAAGGCGAATCCGGCTACGTCGTCCGCGGCGAGCCGGCCCTCGCCGCGCGCGTAACCGAGCTGCTGATGGATCCGGGTAAGGCCAAAGCGATGGGGGAGAAGGGCCTGGCCTGGGTGGACCGGGAGTGGCGCTGGGAGCTCGTCGCCGCCCGCCTGGCCGCGATCCTCGGCTGATCGTCCCCCTGCATCTCCCAACCCGGTCACGCCCCGCTAGCCTGGGGCGCCATGGACTCATTCCCGACGCATCTAATCCGTTCAGACCGGCTGGACCTCGCGGTCTACTCGCTGCTGGACGACGAACTCCAGCAGTAGGCCGCGCCGCATCCCCAGGTTCCTGACACCCGGCCGGGACCGACCTGGCCAAACGGGATATTCCACGGTTGACCGTGGTCAGGTGGAATTGGCGTCGCTGCTCGACATCGGTCTTTAAGGTCGCAATTAGCCGGCAGCCAACATGACGAGTGCCGTACGGATTTCAAGGAGTTACCGTGCCAGAGAAGAGCCCCGAGAAGAAGTCCCCGAGCCCGCTCGAGACCAAGCCGAAAGATCGGCAGATCCCGGACAAGACCGCCAAGGGTCTCGGCAGCGCTGCGCTGAAGGGCGCGGGAAAGAAGTAGCGATAAGGTCGCGGCCGCCGCCCAAAGTCAGGGGGGGACATCCCGGAAACGCCGTGGCGGCGGCCCACTTATCGCCCGGATTACTACGGAGTCGGGGCGCCCGCGGAGGCCGGGGAGCGAGGTAATCAATTCATGGGGTTCCTCCCACGGCCAGGAGTGTCATCGACCGGTACGGCTTCTAGGCGCCGCGGACGGAGCGGGCGGCTGGCACGATGAAGCACATGCTCGCTGTCCGTCGCTTTGCTGCTGAGGATGCTCTGGCCGCCACGGCCATCATCCGCGGCCTTCCGGACTACTTCACCGACGATGTGCCCGTGAAGGTCGAGCGCGACGCCGCGAGCCACGAGGCCTGGGTCCTCACCGACTCAGGAACGGTCGCGGGCATCGCCGTAGCCGCCAGGAAATCACCTGCCGGAGCGGAAATCCTGTGGATCGCCGTCGACCGTGCCCGGCGCGGCCGCGGCCACGGAACCAGGCTGCTCGGTCACGTCCTTGATCACCTGGCCGCCACCGGAATCAGCGTGGTGGAGGCCAAGACGCTGGACCGCTCATCCGGCTACCAGCCTTACGAGGCCACGCGGGCCTTCTGGGAACGCAACGGCTTCGTTCTGCTCGACACGATCGACCCGCTGCCCGGCTGGCCGGCCGGCAACCCGGCGGCCATTTACGTAGCCGCCCTCCGCCCGACCCGATGACGCCTGCGGCCATTAAGCCAACTGAGCCACCTAAGCCGCCTAAGCCGCGCCAGGCACCGTCTAAGGCCCCTCTGAACAGGCAAAATAGGGATTTCCTCCGATGCGGTACCAGGGGTCTTACCGCGAGACTCGATAGTGACCGGACAGATCTCTGGCCGGATATCGAGGAGGAACGATGTACACGTTCACGATGCAGACCCTGGTCCTTGACCACGTCAAGGAGACGCGGCAGCAGGCGGCGGCGGCCCGGCGGGCCAGCGCGGTGCGCGGCTCGCAGCGCAAGGCAGTCCACGCATCCCGGCGCAGCCACCGGGTAGCGCGGGGAGCATGACGATGACACGGCGGATAACGGCGCTAGCCCGGCCAACCACCGGGCTAGCCCGGATCGGTCGGCGCGTCGCCGATGTCGTGGCCGAGATCGACTACGCCCAGCGCCGGGTGTTCACCCTGAGGACCACCCCAGACGCGTACATCACCGACCGGGACCGGGACCGGGCACCCGACAGCTACGCCGAGTTCCTGTACCGGACCTCGAGTCCCCTGCTGCGCGAGCCAACCGCAGCCGACCGGGCGGACCGGCCCGACCAGGCCCGCGGCCGTCGCGCCGCCTGAGACCTCGCCGCCCGAACCGGAGCGCCAGACACGGGAGCCTGGCCCTCCGGCCACCAGGAGCCGCCACGCAGCGCTAGGAGTCACGCAGCGCTAGGAATACAGCGCCTCGATGTCGGAGGCGAAGTCCTTGGCCAGGACGCTCCTGCGGATGCTGAGCTTGACGGTGAGCTGCCCGCTCTCCTGCGTGAAATCAGTGTCCAGGATCCGGAACTTCCTGATCGACTCGGCCCGGGAGACCGCCTTGTTGGCGTCATCGACGGCCGTCTGCACGTCAGCGAGCAGATCCGGGTCCTCGCGCAGCGACGCGATCGTCGCGTCGGCGGGCTTGCCGTGCCTTTCCTTCCACGGTCCGAGCGCGTCGGCGTCCAGCGTGATCAGCGCGGCGACGTACGGCCGCCCGTCCCCAACGACCATGGTCTGGCTGATCAGCGCGTGGCTGCGGAGCCTGTCCTCGAGCACCGCGGGGGAGACGTTCTTGCCTCCCGCGGTGACGATCAGCTCCTTCTTCCTCCCGGTGATCCGGAGGAATCCCTCGTCGTCTAGCTCGCCGATGTCGCCGCTGCGGAACCAGCCGTCCTCGGTGAAGACCTCCTTGGTCGCCTCCTCGTTGTGCCAGTAGCCGGGGAAGACGTTCGGCCCCTTGATCAGGATCTCGCCGTCCTCGGCGATCTTGATCGAGACGCCGGGCAGCGGCTGGCCGACGGTGCCGATCTTGTTCCTGTCCGGCCGGTTGACCGTGCCGGCGGCCGCCGTCTCGGTCAGGCCGTACCCCTCGAGCACGGTGACGCCGATGCCGCGGAAGAAGTGGCAGAGCCGCTCGGTGAGCGCGGCGCCGCCCGAGATGGCGTACGCCGTGCGCCCGCCGAGCGCGGCGCGCAGCTTGCCGTACACCAGCCGGTCGAACAGCGCGTGCTGGACCCGCAGGCCGAGCCCGGGACGGCCGGGCGAGTCGAGCGCCTGGCTGTAGGCGATCGCGGTCTGCGCCGCGCGGCGGAAGATGCCGCCCTTCCCGTCGCTGACGGCCCTCTGCTCGGCGCCGTTGTACACCTTCTCGAACACCCGGGGCACCGCCAGGATGAACGTCGGCCGGAACGCGGCCAGGGCGGGCAGCAGCGCGTTGATGTCCGCGCAGTGCCCGAGCGCGAGCCCGCTCTCGATGCAGGCCACCTGGATGATCCTGGCGAAGACGTGCGCGAGCGGCAGGAACAGCAGGGTGCCGGGGTCCTCGGTGCCCGTGACGAAGCTGAGCGGCCCGGCCACCGCGTTGCGGACGTCGGACAGCATGTTCTGGTGGGTGAGCTCGCAGCCCTTGGGCCGCCCGGTCGTCCCCGAGGTGTAGATGATGGAGGCCAGGTCGGATGCGCCGACCGCCGAGGCCCGCTCGCTGATGACCTCCTGGCCGACCGCCGCGCCCGCCTCGATAAGGGAGTCCAGCGGCTCTCCCGCACCGCCCTGGTCGGGTTCGATCAGCCAGACGTGCTCCAGGGCGGGCACCCGCTCACGGAACTCGCCGATGAGGTTCCCGAGCGCGGCGGCCTCCACGAAGCAGGCGCGCGCGCCGGAGTCGCTGAGTATCCATTCGGCCTGCTCGGCCGAGGACGTCTCGTAGACGGGCACGGTCACCGCGCCCGCGCTCCAGATCGCGTAGTCGATCAGCGTCCACTCGTACCGGGTGCGCGACATCAGCGCCACCCGGTCCCCGGGCTCGATCCCGGCCGCGACCAGCCCCTTGGCGATCGCCACCACCTGGTCCCTGAACTGCTCGGCGGTCACGTCCGTCCACGGCCCGGCCAGCCCCGCGGGCCCGGGTCGGCGCAGCATCACCGCCTGCGGCTGCTCGGCGGCCCGGCGGAAGACGGCCTTGGCGAGGTTCGCGGTCGTCGGGATCTCGACCAGGGCCGGAACGCTGAATTCGCGCACGGATCCTCCATCGGTGTAGTGCGATCCTTGGCAGGACCAAGCTTAAGGTGCAGGCCGAGCGTTATCCCAGCCACGAAGCGCGCGCCGCCCCGGATCCGCAGAACCGGGGGCCGTACCGTGAAGGTATGCGAGTTCACGTGGTCAGCGACGTGCACGGGCGCGCGGACGCGCTGGCGGGGGCGGGGCGCGGGGCCGACGCGCTGATCTGCCTGGGCGACCTGTTGCTGTTCCTGGACTACGCCAACTACGGGGAGGGCATCTTTGCCGACCTGTTCGGCGCCGAGCACGCGCGCACGTACGTCGAGCTGCGCACCGCGCGGAAGTTCGACGAGGCCAGGGACCTGTCCTCCCGCCTGCTCGCGGCCAGGGCGGAAAGCCCGGCCAGCTTGTTCGAGGAAGCCATAGCCAGGCAGTACGCGGAGCTGTTCGGTGCCCTCCAAGAACCCGCCTACCTGACCTACGGCAACGTCGACATCCCCAGGATGTGGGAGCGGTACGCGAAGCCGGGGCATCATGTCCTCGACGGCGGCACGGTGGAGCTGGACGGATGGACGTTCGGCTTCGTCGGCGGGGGCCTGAGATCGCTGTACCGTACGCCCAACGAGATGAGCGAGGAGGAGTTCAGGGCGAAGATCGAGGCGGTCGGCGAGGTGGACGTCCTTTGCACGCACATCCCGCCCGCGGTGCCCGAACTCCTCTACGACACCGTGGCCAGGCGCCTGGAGAAGGGCAGCACAGCCCTGCTCGACGCGATCAGGGCCACCAGGCCGAGGTTCTCGATCTTCGGGCACGTCCACCAGCCGCTGGTCCGCCGGACGAGGATCGGCGTCACGGAATGTCTGAACGTGGGTCATTTCCGCGCCACCGGCACGCCCTTTGTCCTGCAGTGGTAGCGGTACCATCAAGGCAGGAGGCGTCAGGTGTCCGAATCCCGAGACGACGGCCAGCCAGGCAACGGCGGCGCGTCACGAAGCAATGGCCGTGCGGACGAAAACAAGTCCAGCAGCGGCAACCGGTCAAACCGGGGCAGTGACCCCGTCGCCGATATGCAGCGCTGGCTCATGCGCGCGGGCGCGCGCAGCATGGCAAACCAGGTGGCGGACCAGGTCAAGCGGACCCTGGGCGCCGAGAAGCGCGAGCGCGGCGACGTGTGGGACACGGCCACCAACGAGCCGCCGCCCAACGAACCACCCGAGTGCCAGTGGTGCCCGATCTGCCAGGCGGCCCGCGCGGCCCGCACGTCGGGCCCGGGGCTCAGCGCGATGCTCTCCGACGCGGGCGGGGCCCTGGCCGGCCTGGCCCAGGACGCCTTCTCCGCGTTCGAGCAGCTCATGAAGACCCCGGAGCAAACCCAAACCCAATCTGCCGAACGAACGGTGGTGACACCCCCGCAGTCGGCTGCGCCTGACCAGGGGGACGCCGGCCAGTGAGCCTGGCCATCGGCGTCGACGTCGGTGGCACCAAGGTCGGGGCGGGGGTCGTCGACGAAGACGGCCGGATCCTGGCCAAGCTGAAGCGGTCGACGCCGTCCGCCAGCCCGCCGGGCACCGAGCAGGCGATCGCCGACGTGGTGACCGAACTGCTCGCCCGCTACCAGGTCGCCGCCATCGGGCTCGGCGCCGCCGGGTTCGTCGACGGCGAGCGGTCCACCATGCTGTTCGCCCCGAACCTGGCCTGGCGGGACGAGCCGCTGAAGCAGCGGGTGGAGGAGCGCCTCGGCCGCGCCGTGGCGGTGGAGAACGACGCGAACGCCTCGGCCTGGGCCGAAGCGCGGTTCGGGGCGGCGCGCGGCTACCGCGACGTGATCCTGGTGGCGGTGGGGACAGGTATCGGCGCGGCCATCATCATCGGCGGCGAGCTCTACCGCGGCCGGTGGGGCATCGCCGGGGAGCCCGGTCACGTCCGGGTGGTCCCCGACGGGCGGCTGTGCGGCTGCGGGAACCGGGGCTGCTGGGAGCAGTACGCGAGCGGCAACGCGCTGGTCGCCGAGGCACGGGAATTCGCCAGGCGCACCCCGGAGGGCGCGAGCCGCCTGCTCCAGCTCGGCGGCGGGACGCCCGAGGGCATATCGGGCCCGGAGATCACCCAGGCGGCGGCCGAAGGCGATCCGGCCGCGCTGCGCTGCTTCCAGACCGTGGGCGGCTGGCTGGGCCAGGGGCTGGCCGACCTGGCCGCGATCCTCGATCCGGCCTGCTTCGTGATCGCCGGCGGCGTGTCCCAGGCGGGCGACCTGCTCCTGGATCCCGCCCGCGCGGCCTTCGAGCGCGCCCTGACCGGGCGCGGTCACCGGCCGCTCGCGGAGATCAGGGTCGCGCAGCTCGGCGAGGACGCGGGTATCGTCGGCGCCGCAGGCCTAGCCCTCCAGGCCGGGCCCGAGACGGCTGCCCGCGGGCTCTCAGACCACCGCGCCGTCGTCGCCGTCGTCCGGGCCGCCTGGGCCCGGCTCGTTCATCCGCAGCACGAGAATGGCAAACCCGGCGACGAACGCCGCGACCGCGCAGAACGCCGCGAATCCCGGCACCGTCCAGCCCGCCCCGGTCGCCACGACTAGGTAGCCGGGCCCGCCGAACAGCGCCAGCCAGGCCCCCTTGGCCAGCGGATCCAGCTTGGGCAGCGGCGGCGGTGGAGGCGGGACGAAGTGCTCGTCGTCATCGTCGGCGGCCGCGGGCAGGCCCGGACCCGTGGCGTCCCTGGCCCCGCGGACCAGCCGCGGGACCGGCACCACGTGCGGTTCGCGCGTCCCGGGCGGCCCGTCCGCGCCTGCCGCTTGGACCCCGTCGGTTCCCGCTCCGTACGCCCCTGGCACCCCGTCGGCTCCGCCCCCAAGAGTCCCTGGCCCCCGGCCGACGCCGACCTCGAAGGCCCCGGCCACCCCGGTCGTCCCGTCGCCCTCGCGCGCCGGCCAGGGCACGGGCTCCTCCGCGGTCAGCGGCGCGTCGAACCGGGCGACAAGATCACGCCAGGCAGCGTCCTCGTCGCTGGAGTTTCTGTCCTGGTCCGCCACGTCCTCACCGTTGCCGGAAATCGAAGCCTGCCACCACGATATCCGCCCGCGGACCGGTGCCGGGAGGGATAAACCGATGCAGGCGGCGCGAAACGAGATACGTGGCGCAGATCGCTATCCGGCGTGATCCTGGACGAACTTCAGGCTGCCCTCGAAGATGGCCTCGGCGTCGTTGTCGAGCGTCGCGACGTGATAGCTCTCCGCGAGTTCGCGCACTGTGGCCACGTCGGCCGGCAGCCCGGCGAGCAGCACGCGCATGCTGGCGGGCCCGACGACGTGGTCGACGGCGCTGCGGTAGACCAGCACCGGCTGCGTCACCTCGCCGAGGTGCTTGGCCGTGATGCCCCACAGCCCGGGAAGCTCCGCGGCCGCCCGGACAGGCGTCTTGTCGTAGCCGACCTCCTTGGCACCAGGCTTCTTGATGTCGCTCGCGATGCCGGGCAGCGTCCGCACCACGCGCTTGAGCACCGGGACGATCAGGAACAGCTTGGTGTCGGGAGCCAGCGACGGGTTGACGACCACCACGCCGCGCACCGCGCTGCCGTGGACCTCAGCCAGCCGGAGCGCCAGGCAGCCGCCCATGGACAGGCCGAAGACGAAGGTCTGCTCGCACCGCCCGGCCAGCGCGCCGAACGCGGCGTCGACCGCGCCGAACCAGTCCTTCCAGCCGGTCCGCGCCAGGTCCTGCCAGGTGGTGCCGTGCCCGGGGAGCCTGGGCAGGCTGACCGTCAGGCCCTGGCCGGCCAGGTAATCCGCCCACGAGCGGAGCGTCTGCGGGCTGCCGGTGAAGCCGTGGCACAGCAGCACGCCGACCGGGCCGCCCGCGTGCTCGAACGGCTCCGCGCCCGGCAGCAATGCGCCCGGTTGCTCTGCTGACATGATGCAACGTCCTCCGCATTCGGCCTGAACTGTCCCTACTGCTCAGAGCACTGTAACAATCAGGGCCACCAGCGCCCAGAAGCTGGCCCGCGTGGTCGCGCCGGTCGGCCGAGCCCGCAGCCTCGCGCCTACCGCGACATCACCAATTAGAGGCCTTTATTTAAATTAGCTCAGCAGAGCCGAATATGTCGCCCTACCGATATGCGATGGTTTATTCCGACAAGATGTAAGTATCGCTTGTTTATCCGCGTGGCTAATCTCATGAATGCCCGACGACCGACGGCATGGATGCTAAAATCCTTCAGGCGATAATTCCTCGCCGCGAATATTCCGCGCCTGCCCGACGATGGAGACCCTGATGAGCACTATTGACGGTGTTAGGCATGCAATGAGACAGCGCTGGGGTAGATCGTCACGTAGGTGGGTAATTATCATTGGTACGCTAATCCTGCTCCTCGCCATCGGCGGTGCCGTCGCCTCGGCGGCGCCCTGGCAGGATAATGCGACCACCATTAATGGCTGCGTCAGCAACCAGACCGGCCTGCTTCTTATCGCCAAGGCCGGCAGACGCTGCCCGCGTGGCATGACGCCGATCAGCTGGAATGAGACCGGCCCCGCCGGCCCCGCAGGCTCGCCGGGCTCGCCTGGCCCGTCTGGTCCCGCAGGCTCGCCGGGCTCGCCTGGCCCGTCTGGTCCCGCAGGCTCGCCGGGCTCGTCTGGTCCCGCAGGCTCGCCAGGCTCGCCTGGCCCGTCTGGTCCCGCAGGCTCGCCAGGCTCGCCAGGCTCGCCGGGGCCGTCTGGTCCCGCGGGCACGGACGGATCGGACGGCACGAACGGTGCCAGCGTGCTGACCTCTGAGGGTGCGCCCACGGGGTCGTGCACCAGCGGCGACACCGACGTCGACCTGTCCAACGGCGAGGTCTACTCCTGCGAGTCCACTGTCTGGACCGATTCGGACTACAGCATCCAGGGCCCCGTGGGTACCAACGGCACCAACGGCGCGAACGGTGCCAGCATGCTGACCTCTGACGGTGCGCCCACGGGGTCGTGCACCAGCGGCGACACCGACGTCGACCTGTCCAACGGCGAGGTCTACTCCTGCGTGTCCACCGAGTGGACCGATTCTGACTACAGCCTCCAGGGCCCGGCAGGCACGAACGGCACCAACGGCACCGACGGCACGAACGGCACGAACGGCACCGACGGCACGAACGGTGCCAGTGTGCTGACCTCTGACGGCGTGCCGAGCGGGTCGTGCACGAGCGGTGACGCCGATATCGACCTGTCCAACGGCGAGGTCTACTCCTGCGTGTCCACCGAGTGGACCGATTCCAGCTACAGCATCAAGTGGAGCGCGGCGTCGAGCACTACCACCGTGGTTACTAAGGGCTCCAATGATGGCACGACCGCCACCGCGTACTGCCCGTCGGGCTACCAGGCCTTGGGCGGAGGAGCCAGCGGCGAGGGCCAGGTCGCCCTGGCCGCGTCCTACCCCAGCAACGCCTCTGGCGGCAAGCTCACCGCCAGCGGGCAGGCGGCCACGTCATGGACTGTCGTCTATGTGAGCGCGGTAGGAAACGGCTACAACCCCATTGCATACGTTATCTGCTCCCAGTAGGACCCCCCGGCTCCCTGGCCCAGGGGACCTCCCTGGCCCAGGGGACCTCCCTGGCCCAGGGGACCGCACGATGCTAGGGCCCAGTGGCGATGTGAACCACCATCGGGACGTGGGACGATTGGAGCGTGTTCTACTGGGTGACGAAGTACACGCTGGGGCTGACCCTGAAGATCGTCTTCCGCCCGCGCGTGTCTGGAGTCAAGAACGTGCCCCGGCGGGGCGCGGTGATCCTGGCCAGCAACCACCTGTCGTTCTCCGACCATTTCTTCGGGCCGCTTCCCGTACCGCGGAAGGTGGTCTTCCTGGCCAAGGCGGAGTACTTCACCAGGCCCGGGCTGATGGGGCTGATCAGCAAGGCGTTCTTCGCCGGCGTCGGCCAGATCCCGATCGACCGGGGCGGGGGACCAGCGAGCGAGGAGGCGATCCGCACCGGCCTGCGCGTCCTGGCGGCCGGGCGCGTGCTCGGCATTTACCCGGAGGGAACCAGGAGCCCGGACGGCCGCCTGTACCGCGGCAAGACGGGCGTCGCCAGGCTCGCCGTCGAGTCGGGCGCCCCGGTGGTCCCCCTGGCCATGATCGACACCTTCGAGTTCCAGCCGCCCAGCACCATCTGGCCGAACCCCAGGATCCGCCCCGGCGTGAAGTTCGGCGAGCCCCTCGACTTCTCCCGCTACCACGGCCAGCCGGCCGACGGTCAGCTGCTGCGGACCATCACCGACGAGATCATGCAGGCCATCCAGAAGCTCTCCGGCCAGGAGTACGTGGACGTGGACGCCCGCCGGGCCAAGGCCGAACTCGCCGCCGCGGCCGATGGCCACCCCGGCGCGGGCGATGGCCACCCCGCCGCGGCCCACGGCGACCCCGCCGCAACCGGCGGCGACCTCGCCGCCCCGGACGACTAAGCGCCTTAGTTCCCCCGGCTCGTCGCGCAGCCATCCGCGCGGCGCTCCGGCCTACTAAGGTGGGTGCCATGCGAGTGGGAGTCCTCACCGGCGGCGGCGACTGCCCCGGTTTGAACGCAGTGATCCGCGCCGTGGTCCGCAGGGGCGTGCAGGAATACGGCCTTGAGTTCGTCGGGTTCCGCGACGGGTGGCGCGGGCCGCTCGAAGGCGACACGATGCCCCTGGACATCCAGGCGGTACGCGGCATCCTGCCGCTGGGCGGCACCATCCTCGGCTCGTCCCGGACCAACCCGCTGAAGAGCACGGGCGGCGGCCGCAACGGCATCGAGCGGATCAAGGACAACCTGGCCGGCCTTGGCGTCGACGCGCTGATCGTCATCGGCGGCGAGGACACCCTCGGCGTCGCCACCGTGCTCGGCGATCAGGGGGTTCCCGTCGTCGGGGTGCCGAAGACCATCGACAACGACCTCAGCGCCACCGATTACACCTTCGGCTTCGACACGGCCGTGAACGTCGCCATGGAGGCGATCGACCGGCTGCACACGACGGCGGAGAGCCATCACCGCGCGCTGATCGTCGAGGTGATGGGCCGGCACGCCGGCTGGATCGCGCTGCACGCAGGCCTGGCGGGCGGCGCGAACGTGATCCTCATCCCCGAGCGGCCGTTCGACATCGAGCGGGTCTGCGCCTACGTCCAGCACCGGTTCCAGACCAGGTTCGCGCCCATCGTGGTCGTCGCCGAGGGCGCCCACCCGGTCAGCGAGGACCTGGCCACCTCCACCGAGCAGCTCGACTCGTTCGGCCACGTCCGGCTCGGGGGAGTGGGGCAGATGCTGGCCGAAGAGATCGAGAAGCGGACCGGCAAGGAAGCCCGCTGCACGGTGCTCGGCCACATCCAGCGCGGCGGCACGCCGACTGCGTTCGACCGGGTCCTGGCCACTAGGTTTGGTGTCCACGCGGTCCAGGCGGTGCACGACGAGGCGTTCGGGCTGATGGTGGCGCTGCGCGGCACCGAGATCATCCGCGTACCGCTCGCCGAGGCCACTAGCCAGCTGAAGCTGGTCCCCCCGCAGCGCTACGCCGAAGCCGAGGTCTTCTTCGGCTGATCCCGCGCTCCCCGCTCCCACCGATCGCACCGATCGGGTGTCGCGCCTCGGCCGCCCGCCAGGCAGCTCGGGAGGATGCTGGCGCACCATCGACAGGCTCGCCGACTTCGCGCTCGTCCAGTCCTACCTATCCACCGCCGCCAAATGGGGCATCAGCAAACTCGACGCCCTCCGCGACCTGTTCAACGGCCGCGCATGGCTCCCTCCCCGCCTCGAACCCGCCGGATAACATGGCCATGCCGCTCTCATTACTTCACGCCGCTGGCGCTTGCTGAATAGCTACCATTAGGCAAGCGGGCCACTCCGTGGCAGTAACCGAGAAGGTTGCCGGACCGTCATGGATGGTGGCATCCGCCGAGCCGCCGTCGTTGTTGCCGGGGAATGTTGGAGTCTGGCGGAATACCGCATTCATGGGTAACGGGTGCCAAACTATCTGCGGGCAAGTGCGGCTGGGTCGCCATCCGCGCACGGAAGGCAGAGATGACGAGTGACTTTCCGCGAGGACCGGAGGGCTCCTTCGGGGGGCTGGGGCCGGGTAGCCGGGTCGCGGGTTACCTGATCGAGGAGCAGATCGGGGCGGGCGGCATGGCCGTGGTCTTCCGCGCGCGCGATGAACTGCTCGGGCGGGTAGCCGCGGTGAAGGTGATCGCGCCGTCGATGGCGGGCGATCAGGAGTTCCGAGCGCGGTTCCTGCGGGAGTCGCGGGCAGCGGCGGCGGTCGACTCGCCGCACATTGTCCCGGTGTACGGCGCGGGCGAGGCTGAGGGGCTGCTGTATATCGCGACGCGGTTCGTGGCGGGCGGGGACCTGGCGAGGCTGGTGCAGCGCTCGGGCGGGCGATTGGCACCGGACCGGGCCTGCTCATTCGTGTCGCAGGTGGCGTCAGCGCTGGACTCCGCGCACGCGGCCGGGCTGGTGCACCGGGACGTCAAGCCGGCCAACATCCTGGTGGACGCCGTCCCGGAACGGCCTGAGCACGCTTACCTGTCGGACTTCGGGCTCAGCAAGGGGACGGCGTCGACCGGCCTGACCGCGGCCGGGGCGTTCCTCGGGACGCCCGATTACTGCGCGCCGGAGCAGATCATGGGAGGCGGCGTCGACGGGCGGGCGGATCAGTACGCGCTGGCGTGCGTGGCGTTCATGCTGCTGACCGGGACGGTACCGTTCCGTCGGCAGGAGACCATGGCGACGCTGTTCGCGCAGGTGCAGGATCCGGTGCCGCCGGTGACCGGACTGCGGCCCGAACTGCCCGCCGCCGTCGATGGCGTCATCGCGCGGGCCCTAGCGAAGTCCCCCGCCGACCGCTACAGCCGGTGCGGCGAGTTCGCCGCGGCGCTGCAGGAGGCGCTGGCCCCAGCCTGGCCCGCTGGCGTCCGGCCGCCGACTGCGCTGGCGTTCTTGCCTGAGGCTCGGTCAGTCGCCGGGCCTCAGCTTCCTGAGACTCAGCCGCCTGCCGGATCGCAGGCACCGCAGGCGGCTGACTGGTCCCAGCCTACGCAGACGGCCAACCGTGGCTCAGTGCCACCAACATTCACGCCGGGCGGCGCCGAAGGCACCCCTCGCAAGCGGGGGAAGGCCCGTGCGATCTTGGCTACGGCTGCCGCTGTCATGCTCGCGGCGGGCGTCATCGCGGTCGTAGGATTCCACGTCCTGTCATCGAACCACGCGTCGGCCAGCGGGTCCGCAACCGGCACGGCGCATTCCCCGGCCGCAGTCGGCCAGGGATCTACCAGCCCCACAGTCAACGAGGTTGCCGCGGCGCAGTCCGGCAGCTACACCGGCGCCGATCCCAACTACGACATAGAGGACCCCATCACGTTCTACGTGTCGGGTGATAAGACCCAGGTCCAGGACATCCTCGTCCCCGTCGTGGACCTGACCTGCGCACCAGGCGGCACACAAGTCACCGATCACTTGGCGATCCCGGCCGCGACGATCTCGGCGGACGGGTCGTTCAGCGCGACAGCGACCCGGCAGGGGGTCTTTGACGGTTCCGCGGGTAACTACCCCGCGACCTACCACTACTCGTTCAAGGGCACGTTCACGGGTGTCAGCTCACAAGGTGCGGTAACCGCGAGCGGTACGTTCAGCGAGACGATGACGTACTCGGACACCACCGCTCGCACCTGCTCGTCCAACACCCAGTCATGGACCGTGACGAGGGATGCCCAGCCAGCCCAGCCGACGACGCTGCCGCCGACCGGGGGCTACACCGGTGCCGATCCCGACTACGACGTAGAAGACCCCATCACGTTCTACGTGTCGAGTAGGGGCACCCAGCTGCTGAACGTCCTCATCCCTGTCTCAGTCCTGGACTGTGCCCCTGGCAACGTGGCCTTCGACGACCACCTCGGCATCCCGGCGATCGCGATCGCGTCCAACGGGTCGTTCAGCACCACCGTCACCCAGCAAGGCGTGCACGACGGCTACCCGGCGGAGTACACGTACACGTTCCGGGGCAACTTCCACGGCGTGAACTCCTCGGGGACGCCACGAGCCGCCGGCACCTTCAGCGAGACGGTCACTTACACCGACACCGCCGCCCGCACCTGCACGTCGGACGTCCAGGGCTGGACCGCTACCAGAGACGCCCAGCCCGCGCAGACCACCACTCCGCAGAACGGCACCTACACCGGCGCCGATCCCGACTACGTCATAGTGGACCCCATCACGTTCTCCTTGTCAGGCGGCACACTGCAGAACATAGCGATCCGGGTCGTCATGCTGAGCTGCGCGCCGGGCGGCGCAGAGGTCGAGGAGCCACTCTCGATCGGGTCGGCCGCAGTCCAGCCCGACGGGTCGTTCACCGCAACCTCGACCGGTAGCGACGTGTACGCCGGCCACCCGGCGACCTTCACTTACACGTTCCAGGGCAACTTTGAGGGCGTGAACGCCTCAGGCGTGGCGAGGGCTGCCGGTACGTTCCGCGAGACGATGAAGTACACCAACGGCACCTCCTACACCTGCGACTCGAACAACCAGGGCTGGAGCGCGGCCTTGACGGCAAGCGGCTGAAAGGGTCAGGTTCAGACAGAACGGCAGCATGTTTCCCGTGCCTGGGCCGGCTTTGTCGGTCAACGCTCTGACCTGTGGTAATCTCCGTAATGCACTGTTCTTCTGGTATGAGCGGAACGTCACCACCGACACCGCCACGCACACCACCGCGAGCACCAGCAGGCCTCCGGCACGGACGCCAATCGCGCTCCAGTCCGGGTGGGCGGACACCGCGGAACGCCCGATCTGGACGACCCAGTTGAGCGGGTTGCGCGACGCGATGGCCTGCATCCAGCCCGGCATCAGCCGGGTCTGCATGAACGCCGAGGACAGGAACATCAGCGGCAGCATGAAGAACGTGTACACGCCGATGATCGCCTCGCGCGAGCGCAGCAGCATGCCGGTGGCGTTGGACAGCGCGCCGAACACCACGCCGACCAGGATCGAAGCGGCGACCATCACGGCCACCCCGGCGACGCCGCCGTGATAGCGCGCCCCGCCCGCCAGGCCGAGCCCCACGATGATCAGGGACTGCACGGTCGTGCTGACCGCCTGCTCGACCACGCTGGCGTTCATGATCCCGATCCGGCTGGCCGGGGAGGCGAGGAACCGGTTCAGCGTGCCCCGGTCGATCTCCTCGATCATGGACATGCCCGCCCACATGTTGTTGGCCATCGCGTTCATCGCGATCAGCCCTGGCACCAGGTAGTCCAGGTAGGTGCCGTGGTAAGCGAAGCCCGGGATGTCGATGACCTTGCGGAACAGCTGCCCGAACAGGAACAGCCAGATCACCGGCTGCACGACGCTGAACGCGAGCACCCACGGCTGCCGCACCAGAGCGTGCAGCTTGCGGCCGGTCAGATACCAGGTGTGCGCCATCGTGGTGCCGAACGCCGTCACGTTCGACGCCACGGGATTAATCGGCCTCAGTGCCGCCCCTGTGGGCGCTGAGGAAGACTGCACGGTAACCATTACTTGCTCGCCTCCACCAGTTCGCGCTGGTCTACTGATCCGTTAAGGTCCGATGTCCCGGACTCGCTGTAGCGCCGCCCGGTGTGCCGCAGGTACACGTCGTCCAGCGACGGCCTGGCCACGGCCACCGAAGCCGCGTTGATCCCGGCCCGCTGCAACGCCGCGAGCACGGTCGGGACTGCGGCCGCTCCGTCGTCGCTCCGCGCCGACACGTTGCGCCCGGCGATGACCACGTCGCGCACCTCGCGCAGGGCGCCCAGCACCTCGCGGACCAGGCTCGCGTCCGCTTCCGCGGGCAACTCCACCTGCACCACATCGCCGCGCAGCTCGCCCTTGAGCTCCTCAGGCGCCCCGGTAGTGACCACCCGGCCGTGGTCCACGATCGCGAGCCGATCGGCCAGCCGGTCGGCTTCCTCCAGGTAGTGCGTGGTCAGCAGCACGGTCAGCCCGTCCCGCGAAGCCAGCCTTGCGATCTCCTGCCACATGGCGGCCCGCGATTCCGGGTCCAGGCCGGTGGTCGGCTCGTCGAGGAACAGCACCGCGGGCCGGTGCATGAGGCCGAGCGCGACGTCCAGCCGGCGCTGCATGCCGCCGGAGTACGTCTTGACCAGCCGCCCCGCCGCCTCGGCCAGGCCGAAGTGCTCAAGAAGCTCGTCCGCGCGCGCCCGTACCGAGCCGCCGCGCATCCCGTACAGCCGCCCCTGCAGGATCAGGTTCTCCCGGCCGGTCGCGGTCGGGTCGGCGCCGGAACGCTGCGCGACGACGCCGATCACGTGCCGCACCTGCCCCGGGCTGGCGAGCACGTCGATGCCCTCGACGCAGGCCGTGCCCGCGTCCGGCCTGGCCAGCGAGGTGAGGATCTTGACCGTGGTGGTCTTGCCCGCGCCGTTCGGCCCGAGCAGCCCGAAGATCATGCCGCGCGGGACGGCCAGGTCAAGCCCGTCCAGCGCCCGGATGCCGTGCTTGCTGCCGCGCACGGCGTAGGTTTTGACTAGCTGACGTGCCTCGATGGCACAGCCGGTAGAACTCATCGTTTCTCCTACGGTGATTGGGTCGTGACGCTCCAGCCCCGCGAGGAGAAACCCGGCTACTCTTATCTATGGGACCTCGGGTTCCGCGTGCTCGCGGGATCGGTCTGAGGTTGACGGCCCCGGCTCCAGGTGTTGCCGCACCAGGCCGGGGTCGTTTGCTTAGGTCTCCGTCGCCCCGTCTCCTTCCTGCGCCACCCCTTGCTGCCCCTGCTCGAAGAGCGGGAGCAGGTCCTCGGGGAACTCGCCCGTCTCACGGAAGCGGCGCCAGACATCGAGGCCCGGGAACGTGCCGTCGGTGAACTCCTTCAGCAGCCGCCGGACCCACTCCGCCTCGGCCTGTCGCAGCGCCAGGTGGTACTCCGATTCGATCAGGAACAGCCGCGGCAGCCCGGCGCTCCACGTCTGCATCCCCGCCTGGTGCTCGGCGATCGCCGCGTCCAGCGCCTCCAGCCGCTGCCGCAGCAGGTCGGCCACCTCGTCGGGCGGCAGGAAGGCGGCCTCGCCGAGCGCTGCCTCGAACCGGGTGTACTCCCGCTCGGGGACGCTGAGCAGTTCCCGCAGCCAGTCGTTCAGCTCGGCCCGACCCGCCTCGGTGATCTGGTACGTGGTCCGCTCGGGCTGCCTGCCCTCCCGGCCGACGTTCACGGCCTCGATGAAGCCGTACTTCTCCAGGTTCTGCACCACCGTGTAGAACGAACCCCAGTTGATCTTGATGGCCTGGTCCTTGCCCCGCCCGCGCAGCTCCGCCGCCATCTCGTACGGGTACATAGGACGCTCCGTCAGCAACGTAAGCAGCGACAACGCCATCAGGTTGCCGACCTTCCGCCGCCCGGCCACCTCGATCACCTCGCATCCGAATCCTCGCTCCAGAGGACTCGTTCCTAAGTATTCGTAACCGAGTATACGCTTGCGGACCCCTCCGGCAACCCCAATCCCGCAATCATTTAGCCGAACGAGCAGTAGTATCACGCCGCGAAGATCTGCCATCGGGTCAGGCGGCGCATGATGAGTAGACTCGAAGATAAACGGTCCTCGTGACGGTGAGGAGTTCACATGACCGCGCGAGCCGAGGACATGGTTCTGGTCCCGCGAGCAGAGTTGGAAGCGCTCCGGGCTGAGAACCGGCGCCTGCGGCGTAAGGCTGGGGATAGTGAAGCGCTGAAGCGCATCCGGTCAGACTCCGGGGAAGGCCGTACTTTCACGCGTGAGGAACTGGCGGAGGCGTGGGGAGTTAGTGAGTGACCCGGTCCTTCGTTTCCCTGACAGAACCTGGGACGAGCTCGAAGGACTGCCGCAACCGCTTCGGAACGCCGCCCACAGGGCGATCTTTCACCTGCTCGAAGAACCAGTCCCGGCGCTTGCTGACCCATTTCCCGAAGTAGACCCCTGCCCGGTTCCTATCGTCTCCACCTTCCGTCGGACGGCTTGACCATCTGGTACATGATCACGGAGAGCCCGGACGGGCAGGTCGTCATCGTGGTGCAGTATGTCAAGGCCGACACGTGAACATAGGCGTGCGACGGTCCCGCGGTATCGCACGACCGGGCTTACCGGTGCGCGGCTTGCAGATCGGCCGTCAAGATCTCGGCCTCCGGGACCCCGGGTACGGCGGTGCCCAGGACGACGGCCTCCGCCAGTTCGCGCCCAGGCTCCGCGTCCTCCGGCCGCGCAGGGCCGTTACTGCGCATGGCCCGGACGTCGCGCGGGATGAGGGCGAGCGCCGATGCGACGACGATCGCCGCCGCAGCGGCGTACTGCGCGGCCGAGGTCCCGATCGCGGCGGCGAGCGGGCCGGCGATCAGCGCCCCGGCCGGCATCGCCATGACGGAGCCCAGGACGTCGTACGCCGACACCCGCGCCAGCTTGTCCGGCGGGATGTTCCGCGCCATCGTCACCGTCCACTGCACCATCATCATCTCGATGAACACGCCGAGGCTGAACGATGCGGCGCACACGGCGGGCAGCGGCAGGACCATCGCCAGCGAGAGCGGGCTGATAGCCACCGCGCCGCCGATCAGCACCACGAACCGGGTGGGCCTGCGCGGGGTGAACCGCAGCGAGACCAGCCCGCCTGCGATCAGGCCGAACGAGTCGGCCGCGGTAATCGCCCCCCAGGCGGCCGGGCCGCCCAGGTGCTCCCGGGCCACGACCGGGCCGAGGACCTGGAACGCCCCGTACCAGGACATCATCACGACGCAGAACTGGGCGACGATCACCCAGAGCCAGGTGTGCGAGCGGAACTCCGCCCAGCCCTCGCGCAGTTCTGTGAGCATGCTCGGCGCGGCTGCCTGCTGCTCTCCGCCGACGCCGTCGCCGGCGGCCTGCGCCGTGCCGGGCCGCAGGTTCCCGCGCCCGCCCTTGATGGACAGCAGCATCGGCACCGTCGACACCATGCCGATACCGCACAGCGACAGCGCCCAGCCCGGCCCGGCCGCCGCCACCAGCAGGCCGGCGATCGCGGCACCGGACATCATCCCGGTGTTCATCGCCATCCGGCTGATCGCGCTGGCTTCCTGGAGCTTGTCGCGGGGGACCAGGCGGGGGAGCAGCGCCTGCGAGGCCGGGTAGAACAGCGCTATCCCGGAACCGGTCAGCGCCTCAAGACAGATCATCGCCCACAGCGGCGGCCGGCCGGTCAGCACGAGCAGGCCGAACGTCCCCTCACCGAGCGCCATGATCACGTTGGCCGCGATGATGACCCGCTGCGCCGGGAACCTGTCGGCCGCGACCCCGCCGATGAGCGCGAAGACCAGCGAGGGCGCGATCTGGGCAGCGAGCACGAAGGACAGGTCCGAGGCCGACCCGGTGGCGTTGAGCACCGCGAACGAGACGCCCACCATCGAGAACCCGACCGACGCCGGCGCGATCAGCCGTTCGGCGAGCAGTATCCGGAAGTCCCGGATCGCCAGTACGGGGAACCGGCGGACGAGGCCACCACCCCGTGACATCAGCGTAAATCCTTCCATCGGTGTCGGCCGAACCCTGGGCCGACCTGCCCTGCTACCCGACGCTAGCCAGCCAGGCAGCGGTGGGGCAACTTGTTTTCCCAGCTAACGGCGCTGGGCAGCCGAGCGGTCCCCACTAGGACAACTGATCGATCCGGGTCCAGATTCCTGGCGGGTGATCCTCACGGGGCAGCCAGAGCATCGGCTGCCTGCCCTCGTACCTGGCCTGGAAACCTGGATCCCCGGGAAAGCGGCCCCTCCGGTCGGGCCAGACCACCTGGAGAATGGGCGGCCTGACGTAGCCGTAGTACCGATCCGAGACCGCGAACAGGCTGGTCATCCGCCAGCTCGCGTGCACGGGCCTGACGGCGAGCGTGCACGGGCAGATCTCGTCGATGGGGTCGCCGGCCTCGAATACCTCCCCGGAAGCGATCCGGTCTCCGACCGAGTTCAGGATGACCGTCAGGTGCTCGACGGGGAGGCCGAACATGGCCACCTCCGGGCCCTGGTGGCTGAGCCACAGGCCGATGGTGTACGCCCAGGGCGGTGCGATCTCGTCCCCGAGCACGGCCGATACCGACCAGCCGACGGTACGGATGTCGTCGGCAACGGCCTGCATGCAGGCCTCAGGATCGAGGTTCATCCCCTCGGTCAGCGCGTCACACTCCGCGCACCGGCACCGCTCTGCCGGGAGGTTGGCGCGGCGTCTCCGTGGTGGGTTCATAGAGCCCACATTACGAGGGGGGTATGACATTTTCGGGGCCTCAGCGGGCCCCGCGCAGACCGGTCGGCGAACGGCGCGCGCCTACCCGGCGACGGCCGGCGGATCTTCCGGTTTCCCCAGGTCAATGCCGTGCTCGCGGAGCAGCGCCGTGAGGCGGGCCACCTCGGCCCGCAGCCCGGTCACCTCATCGGCCCAGGCCGTCACCTGACCCGCACGGGACTGCCCCGCCGCCGACCCTTCGCCCGAGCCTTCCGCCGTCTCCGTGCCTTCGTCCGTCAGCCGACCTTCTACGGAACCTTCCGCCGCCGCAGTGCCTTCACCCGTCGCCGGCCCCGCACCCCGATCCGCGCCCGTCGCCGTGCCCCCGCCCGCCGTTACTCCCGCACCCAGGTCCGCGCCCGCCGCCTCGGTCTGCGACTCCTGGGCCGCCTCAGCACCCTCGCCCTGGCTGGCCTTCTCCAGCTCCCGCTCCAACCTTTCCCGCTCCGAACGCAGTTGCTTTTCCTGCTCGCGAAGTGCCGCCGCCTCCTCGAAATCCTGCCTCTCGATGGCCTCTTCCTTCGCGCCGACCACCCTGGCGATCCGCTTGTCGAAGGCGCGCAGCTCGGCCGGGACTTGGCGGGTGATCCCGAGGTGCCGCTCGATCATGCTCAGCCGGGTGTCGATGGCGTCAAGGAGGGCATGGATCTGGCCCGGGTAGCGCTCCGCCCGCGGCGTCGCGCTGCGTTCCGGCCGGCTCGGAGCGGCCCCTTGTTCGTTGTCTTCCTGGAGCAGCTCGATGACGCGTTCGCGGACCACGTTCAGGTCTGCCCCGAGGCTGACGAGGACCTCGACGCCGACGCCGTCGCCCTTGCGGATCAGCCCGAGCAGGAGGTGCCCCGTGCCGATGTAGTCCTGGCCCAGCGCCAGGGACTCCCGCAGCGCCAGCTCCAGCGACTTCTTGGCGCGCGGCGTGAACGGGATGTGCCCGGCTTGCTGCTGGTGGCCCCGGCCGGTGCGCGTTTCGACCTCGCGCCGCGCGGCCCCCAGCGTGATATCTGCCGACTTCAGGGCCCGCGCGCCCGCGCCTTCTTGTTCGCGCAGGAGGCCGAGCACCAGGTGCTCGGTGCCGATGTAGTTGTGGTTGAGTTCCCTCGACTCGTCCTGCGCGAGGACCACGACTCGCCGCGCCTGGTTGGTGAACCGCTCGAACATGGCGCACTCCCCGGTAAGGTCGGCCTCGTGGGCGGGAGCCCGGACTCCTTCCAGTGTGCACCCGCCGCTCGCCTACCTCATGCGACCTCGACCCATGCGGGCCCATAGATTGGCACTGTCCGGGAAACGAGGCCAGTAACAAGGAGGGACGGCGTGCCGGAGCTTGACCGCGACACCGCACGGGACTGGATCGAGCGCTGGGACCGCCAGCAGGAGGAGGACCTGCCGGACCGGGAGGACAGGTTCACCGCGCTGATCGACGCGGTCGAGGAGGGAACCGGCCGGCCGGACCCGCTGGTGCTCGACCTCGGCTGCGGGCCCGGGTCGCTGTCCGTCCGGCTGCTTGGCCGGCTTCCGCAGGCCACGGTCGTCGGCATCGACGCCGACCCGGTCGGGCTGGCCCTGGGCGCGGTCGCCTACCACGACCTGCCCGGGCTACGCCTGGTCGACCTGGACCTGCGCGTTCCCGGCTGGTCCGGGCACCTGGGCCTCAGCCGCCCCGCCGACGCCGCGGTGAGCACGACCGCGCTGCACTGGCTGCCCGAACCGGACCTGCGCGCCATGTACGCCGAACTCGCTACCGTCCTGCGTCCCGGCGGCCTGCTGCTCAACGGCGATCACTTCCTCCTCGACCCGAAGCAGTCGCCGGTCCTGGCCCGCCTCGACAAGGCGCTGCGGCAGCGCGAGGACCGGCGGCGGTTTCCCGGCGGGCATCCGGAGAGCTGGCATGCCTGGTGGGATGCGGCGGCCGCCGATCCGGGGTTGTCCCTTCACGTCGCCGAACGCCAGCGCCGCCACGTCGAGGCGGATCACCACGCCAGCAGCTCGACGCTGCTCGCGACCCACATCGACGCCTTGGGCCAGGCAGGCTTCGCGGAGATCGGCACCCTCTGGCAGCGCGGGGACAGCCGCGTGCTGTGCGGCGTCCTGCCCGCGGCGCAGCCTGCCTCGTTAGCCGCCGGCCCGGGGGTTTATCTGCAACTCCCGCAGCCGCCGCTCGATGGCGGTTATCCGCGCGGCGATGGAGGCGAGCCGGTCGGTCAAGGGCTCCGCGCCGGGCCCCACCCGCATCGCTCCCGCCTCCAGACGGCCGTGCAGCAGGTGGATAACCTGCAGGCGGGTCCGGTCTAGGTCGGCGCCGAGCCGCACGAGCACCTGCGCGGCGACCCCGTCGCCCTCCCGGATCAGGCCGAGCAGGATGTGCTCGGTGCCGATGTAGGTGTGACCGAGTTGCAGCGCCTCGCGCAGCGACAACTCGAGCACCTTCTTGGCCCGAGGGGTGAACGGGATGTGCCCGGAAGACGCGTGCTGGCCGCGGCCGATGATCTCCTCGACCGCCTGCCGGACCTCAACCAGGCCGATCCCCATCGAGTCCAGCGCCCTGGCCGCGACGCCCTCCCCCTCATGGGCCAGGCCGAGCAGGATGTGCTCGGTGCCGATGTAGTTGTGGTCCAGCAGCCTGGCTTCTTCTTGCGCAAAGACCACGACGCGCCGCGCCCGGTCGGTAAATCGCTCGAACATCGTCCGCTCCGAAGGATCAGGGTGGGTCAGCGGCGCCGGGCGTACACGATGTTGATGACGGCGATGGCGGCCCAGATCAGCAGGACCATGATCGCCTGGGCCCCGGGAGCGGGGCCGCCGCGCGACACGACCGCCGTGGCCAGGACGCCGAGCGCCGTGGACCCGAGGGCGGTGACCGTGAACGCCACGCTGCGGTGCGCGTGCGAGGGAGAGTGCTGCGTCGCTGCTGGTACGGGAACCTGATACCCGGTCGGCGGCGTCGCGGGCCCCTGGTACCCCTGGTACCCCTGATAGCCAGGGTAGCCGGGGTAGCCGGGGTAGCCGGGGTAGCCTGGATAGGCCTGGTAGCCCTGGTATCCAGAAGGCGCATGGTACCCAGGAGGCGCCTGGCCAGGAGGCGCCTGGTATCCCTGGTACCCGGGTGGCACGGCGGGTACCGGCGGCACCGAAGCCACGGGCGGTACCGAAGCAACAGGCGGAACGGCAGGCACGGGCGGCACGGCCGCCACGGGCGGAACCACTCCTCCCAGCGACGGGGCAGGCCACAACGGCACGCTAGGCCCGGGCGGCGTGACAGCCCCGTCCGGGGATGCGCCGGGAACCCCAGGAGCCACGTGCGCCCCGGACCGAGACCCGTCCTGCGCCCCCAACTGCCCGAGCCGCGCGTCGATCCGCTTGTCGATTTCCGCGCCGATCCGCTCGACCAGGCCTTCGGCCACCGCGTCGTCATAGCGGGACCCGAGGTCGTAGTGCGCCCCCACGGAGGCGCGGATCTCTGCCTCGTGGTCGCTGCTCATGTTCGCACGGTACAACGCGCCGGGGGTCGTCACAAATAGGCGCTCAGGGTCGGCGGGCGTAGGAGATGTTGATCGCCCCGATGATGATCCAGATCAGCGCGATGAGAAACCCCTGGACGGCGGTCAGGTTCTGAGTGCCAACCGGTGAGATCACGGCCACCGTCGCGCCGATGCCCCCCGCCATCGAGACCAGCGCCAGGAACACCGGTGCCACCCCGAGCCTGCCGGGCACGGGGGCGTGGCGCGGGCGGGGCGCCGGAGCCTGCGGCGGCGCCGGCGCGTGCAGCTGCCCGAATAGCCGGGCGTCCACCCGCCTGTCGATCTCCTCGCCGATCCGCTCGACCAGGCCCTCAGCCACGGCCGTGTCATAGCCAGGCCCGAGGTCACGATGCGCCGCCGCCGAAGCCTGGACCTCTTCCCTGATGCCCACGCCGCCACGCTATCGCCGGGCGGCACGGGGCACATTGGGGCTAGCACCCCCTTTCGGTCCTCCTGCTGACCCCAGCAAACGCCCATAGGTCCGGGATGGGATAAGAGGCTGGCAGACTAGGGGAGTGCCGCAGATTCCCGCCGCGGAACCCCAGCCGATCCCGGACGCCCCGGAACTCCATGGTGAGCCGTGCGTCCTGCTCAAGCTGGGCGAGATCGTCCTCAAGGGGCGGAACAGGCACCAGTTCGAGCACATCCTGCACGGCAACATCAGGGCCGCCGCGCGGGACACCGGAGTGCCGGTCGACATCAGGCAGCGCGAAGGCGTCATCCTGCTCCGCATCGCCGACGGCGACCAGCGGGAGAGTACCGGCCTTACGCAGGCCGCGCGAGCCGTCGCCGAGCGCATGCGGGACGTCCCCGGCATCGTCGCCGTCAGCCGCCCGCTGAGGGTGGCCAAGACGCCCGAGGCGGTCGTGTCCGCCGCCGTCGCGCTGACCAGGGACAGGCCCGGCACGTTCGCGGTCCGGGCCCGCCGCAGGGACAAGCGCTTCCCCCTGACGTCCGCCGAACTGGCCGTGCTCGTCGGACGGGAAATCCAGGACGCGCACGGGCTGGCGGTCAACCTCTCCCGCCCGGACACCCGGGTTTTCATCGAAGTGGATCAGGATGAGGTATTCGTTTTCACCGAGGGCCTGGCCGGGCAGGGCGGGCTGCCCGTCGGGATGAGCGGCCGCGGCGTCGCGCTCATGTCCGGCGGCATCGACTCGCCGGTGGCCGCCTACCGGATGATGCGGCGCGGCCTGCGCTGCTTCTTCCTGCACTTCTCCGGCATGCCGCTGACCGGCCCGGAGTCGATCTACAAGGCCTACGCGCTGGTCCGCGGCCTGGACCGGTTCCAGGGCGGGTCGCGCCTGTTCGTGGTCCCGTTCGGCAAGGCCCAGCAGGCGCTGGCGTCCTCCGGCGCGGACCGGCTGCTGATCGTGGCGCAACGCCGGCTGATGCTCAAGACCGGCGAGGCGCTCGCCCGCCGCCTCGGCGGTACCGCGCTGATCACCGGCGACTCGCTCGGCCAGGTGAGCAGCCAGACGCTGCCGAACATCACCGCGCTGGACGACGCGGTGCAGCTGCCGATCCTGCGCCCGCTGATCGGCTGGGACAAGGCCGAGATCATGGCTGAGGCCCGCCGCATCCGCACGCTGGCCATCTCCGAGCTGCCCGACCAGGACTGCTGCACGCTGCTCACCCCGCGCCGGGTGGAGACCCGGGCCCGCATCCCCGACCTGCGCCGCATCGAGGGCCGCCTGGATGCCGAAGACCTGGCCGAGGAACTGGCGACGAGCGCCCACGAGTACCGCCAGTAAAAACCCCTTTTATCCCGAACGGCGGTGGTATCACCCTCCCGTCGCCCATCCCGGCCTCCGGGGCATCCAGCGCCAAGCCTCACCCGGTCCTGCACCCGACGCACCGCATAAGTCAAGATACTACGCGTTGAGCGAGGCAAGTACCTCAGGGACAGGCGCCGGGGTGAGAGTCCGGCCGACCAGCGGGGACAGGTGGGCGGCCACGCTGGCCAGCTCGCGGAGGTCTGATTCCACCAGGGCCTGCGGGCCGTCGCAGAGGGCGCTTTCCGGGTGCGGGTGGACGTCGACGATGATGCCGTCGGCCCCGACCGCGATCGCGGCCCGCGACAACGGCAGCACCAGGTCGCGCCGGCCTCCCGAATGCGAGGGGTCCACGATCACCGGCAGGTGGGACAGCCGCTGCGCGACCGGGACCGCGCTGATGTCGAGGGTGTTCCTCGTGGCCTTCTCGAAGGTGCGGATGCCCCGCTCGCAGAGCACGATGTCGAGGTTGCCGCGCTGCGCGATGTACTCGGCGGCCATCAGCCATTCCTCGATGGTGGCGTTCATGCCGCGCTTGAGCATGACCGGCTTGCCTACCCCGCCGACGGCCTGGAGCAGCGGGAAGTTCTGCATGTTGCGGGTGCCGACCTGCAGCATGTCCGCGTAGCTGGCGACCAGGTCCACGTCGCCCGGGTCGACCACCTCGGTCACGACGGGCAGGCCGGTCTCCGCGCGCACGTCGGCGAGGATCTTCAGCCCGGCCTCGCCGAGCCCCTGGAACGCGTACGGCGAGCTGCGCGGCTTGTACGCGCCGCCGCGCAGCAGCGACGCGCCCGCCGCCCTGGCCATCAGCGCGGACGCCAGCGTCTGCTCCGCGGTCTCGACGGCGCACGGCCCGGCGATGACGGTCAGCGTGTCGGGCCCGATCGGCACGCCGCCTACCCTGATCACCGAACGCTCCCGGTGATGCTCCCTGCTCACCAGCTTGTACGGCGCGGTGATCCGCACCACGTCGCTCACCCCGGGCATGCCGCGCAAGTTCAGCGTGTCCAGCTGGTCGATGTCGCCGACCAGCCCCACGATCGTCCGTTGCACGCCCCGGCTGACGAACGCATCGCCGCCCGCCCCGCGCACCAGGTCGACGATCCCCGCCACGTCCGTTTCCCCGGCGTCCGCCGCCATCACCACAACCATGTCGTCCTCCTCCAAAACAAAAAGCCCCGGGCCGTCGGCCCGGGGCTCCGTCTAAGTCGCTTCCGTCAGCGCAAGGTCTGGCAGGCGACCGTCCGGGAACCGGGCCGGTAACCAAACCAAAACCAGAACTGCTGGCGCATGGCGGCGAGCCTACCGCATACCCCGCCCGGCCCGTGCGCCTTCGTCGCGATCGTGATCATTAGAACCCCCCGCCCCCGCCCCCGCCCCCGAAGCCGCCGGTGGTACCGACCAGGAGGGTGATGGTGCTGCCGGGCGGCGCCTGGCCTACCGGGCTGTAGTCGATGACGGCGTTGCCGTTGCCGATCTGCTGCACCTGGACCTGGAATCCCGCGGCTTCAAGCTGCCGCGTCGCCTGGTTCACGTTCAGGCCGATCACGTAGGGGACGTCGACCACGGCCGGGCCGGCGGAAACCTCGACGGTCACGGTCTCGCCCTGCTTGTACGCCGAGCCGGCCTTGGGCGTCTGGGCGACGATCGTGCCCTGCGGCTGCTGGCTGTTACGGTCTTGCTGCTGTTGCAGCGTAACGCCGTGCTGCTGGGCCCACTGCTGCGCGGCCTGCACGGTCATCCCGACGAAATTGGGCAGCGGCGGGCTGGCGGCGACCAGGATGGCCACGGGCTTGGTCTGCGGCCAGGTCCGTCCGGCGGGCGGGTCCGTGCCGAGTACGGTGCCGACCGGCGAGTTGGAGCCGGTCCGCTCGATCTTGTAGCTCAGGTGCACGCGCTGCAGGGCGGCCTCAGCCTGGGCGAGCGTCTCGTGCTTCACGACCGGGACGGTGGAGGTGAAGGGCCCCGCCGAGATCAGGATGGTGATCGCCGAACCCTTGGCCGCCCGGCCCGCCGGGCTGGTGCCGACTACCACGCCTTGCGGCACGGAGTTGCTGAGGACCTGCCTGGGCGCGGTGAGCGTAAAGCCGTCGGTGGTCAGCGCGGTGGTCGCCTTCGCCGGTGAGTCGCCGGCCACCACGGGCACCGGCGTGTACCGCCCCGTGGTCAGCCACCAGCCGCCGATTCCCAGCCCGACGCCGAGCAGCACGATGAGCGCGACGATGACGAGCCGCGCGCTGAACAGCCACCGCTGCAGGAAGGGCTCGCGGCCGCCCAGGTACTTGCCGCCGTCCTCGCGGTGGACGACGAGCGTGCGCGAGCCGGTCCCCTCAGTCCCGCCCGTGCCGAACTGGCCCGTGCCGAACTGGCCCGCGCCGAACTGCCCCGCGCCGAACTGCGCGTTGCCGAATCGCCCGGTGCTGAACTGCCCGGTGCCGAGCTGCCCGGTGCCGAGCTGCTCGCTGCCGAATGGCCCGCCGCCCGGGGCATCCGCCGCCGCTGCCGTAGGTTCCGGGGTCCACCACGCGTCCGGGCCGATCGTCCCGGCGCCCGGACCGCCCGCGGGAGCCGGCCCTGCCCCGCGCGCCCACCACCCGTTGGTCGCGGCCGATGTGTTCAGGTCCAGCCAGGGCGCCTCCGCCAGGCCCTGGACGCCTGCCCCCATCACCTCAGCGAGCCCGCTCGGCTCGCCCGAGCCCTGCCGGACCATGCGGACCGCGCGCGCGAACTCGCTCGCGTCGGCGGGACGTCGCGCCGGGTCCCTGCTGGTCGCGGCGAGCACGAGCTGGTCGACCGCCGCGGGTATGCCGGGCATCAGCGAGGAAGGGGCCGGGACGTCCTGGTTGACGTGCTGGTAGGCCACGGAAAGCGGCGTGTCGCCGGTGAACGGCTGGCGCCCGGTGAGCAGCTCGAAGAGCATCACCCCCGCCGAGTACACGTCCCCGCGCGGGCCCGTCGCCTCGCCGACCACCTGCTCGGGCGGCACGTACGCCACGGTGCCGATGAGCAGCCCGGCCCGGGTCTGCCCGGCCGCCGCCTGCGCCCTGGCCAGGCCGAAGTCCGCTACCTTAACCCGGCCGTCCGCGGTCAGCAGGACGTTCTCCGGCTTGACGTCGCGGTGCACGATCCCGGACGTGTGCGCGGCGGCCAGCCCGTCGAGCACGCCGGTCATGAGGTCCAGGGCCCCGGCCGGGGAGAACCAGCCGCGCTCCCTGAGCAGCTGCCTGAGCGTTTGCCCGTGTATGTACTCCATCGCCAGGTAAAGGAACGGCCCGTCGGCCCCCTGGTCGTAGACCGCGACGACGTTCTGGTGTGATAGCCGCGCTACCGACTTGGCCTCGCCGATGAACCTGCGGACGAAATCGTCGTCCCTGGCCAGCTCGACGTGCATGACCTTGAGCGCGACCTCGCGGTCCAGCCGGGTGTCCATGGCCCGGTAGACAGTGGCCATCCCGCCGTGCGCGATACGCGCCGTCACGGCGTAACGCCCGTCGAGCAGGCGCCCGGAGAAGGGGGCCGGGGAGCTGGGCGGAGGATCGGCCAGCGTGTCATCCATTGCGTCGAGTTTACGGTTGTTTCCTGTGTCTGTGGCCGTGAATCACCGTGTCCCGCTGGCCGCGGGAGCCTCGCGACTGCCTCGGGCCGGGCACCGCCGGTCGTTCGGGATATGAGGAGACCAGGGATCAGCCGGAACGGCGAGCAGGACCCGCGGGGCGGTACGCGTAGCCTGTCTGGTTGTGGATCGCGGGCGGGTGGTGGTGGCGGGCGCGGGCCTGGCTGGCTTCCGGACCGTCACCGAACTCAGGTCGCGCGGCTTCACCGGGCCGATCACGCTGGTCGGGGCGGAGATGCGGCCGCCGTACGACCGGCCGCCGCTGTCCAAGAAGGTGCTGACCGATCCCGATCTGGATCCGTCGCTGCACGCCGATTTCAGCGCGCTGGACGTGGACTTCCGCCCCGCGGAGGCCGCCACGGGCCTCAAGGACGCGGCCCTGGTGACCGAGCGCGGCTCGTACCCGTTCGATCACCTCGTGCTGGCCACCGGCGCGCTTCCCGTGGCGCTGCCCGGCCCCGGGCGGCAGCGGTTCCTGCGCAGCTATGACGATGCGCTGGCGCTGCGCGACCTGCTGCGGCCCGGGCTGCGGCTGGCCATCGTGGGGGCCGGCTGGATAGGCGCCGAGCTGGCGACCGCGGCGGCCCGCCGCGGCGCCGAAGTCACGGTGGTCGAGGCGGGACCTGCGCCGCTCGCCGCGGCCATCGGCGCGCAGGTGGGGGAGCGGACCGCGCCCTGGTACGGCGAGGCGGGCGTCACGCTGCGGACCGGCGTCGCCGTGGAATCGGTCCAGCCGGGCGGCCTCGCGCTGGCGGGCGGCGGCTGGCTCGCCGCGGACGAGATCGTCACCGCGGTCGGGGTCCGGCCGGCCACCGGCTGGCTGGAGGGTTCGGGCGTGCGGCTGGAGAACGGCCTGGTGGTCGACGCCAGGCTGCGGGCGTCGCTGCCCGGCGTGTACGGGGTGGGTGACTGCGCCGCGTTCGAGTCGCTGCGGTTCGGGCGGCGGCTGAGGTTCGAGCACTGGGACGTGGCCCTGCACGCGCCCGAGGTGGTCGCGGCCAACGTGCTCGGCGAGGACGCGGTGTACGACCCGGTGCCGTACTTCTGGTCCGAGCAGTTCGGCCGGATGGTGCAGTACCAGGGTTACCACGGCGACGCAGAGCGGCTCGTCTGGCGCGGCGACCCGGCCGGGCCGGCCTGGGCGGCGTGCTGGCTCTCTGTCGGCCGCTTGGTGGCGATCCTGACCGTGAACCGGCCCCGCGACCTGCTGCAGGGCCGCCGGGCGATCGCCTCAGCCGGCCCCGTCGACGCCGGCCTCCTCAGCGATCCGGACGTCCCGGTGAAAGACGCAGCCAGCGGGTGATCCGGTAAACGGCTCGTTAACCGGGCGTAACCCGGGTGTTTGGAGCATGCCCGGGCGTGGGACATTGGGATCGTGGCACAGATTGACCCCATGACCGACGCTCTGGTCGGCGATTGGCTGTCACTCCCCGATGTAGCCGCCAGGCTGGGCATCCCGGCCGGGCGCGTGAAGCAGATGCTCCGCGACAGGAAGCTGCTCGCCGTGACCCGCCCCGCAGGGATGCTGGCGGTCCCGGCCGCCTTCCTTGACGGCCACCAGGTCGTCAAGGGCCTGTACGGGACCCTCACCCTGCTCTTCGACTGCGGGTTCGAAGAGCTGGAGGCGCTCCGCTGGCTGTTCACCGTGGACGAGACGCTGCCCGGGAAGCCGATCGAGGCGATCGTCAGGCACCGGAGCACCGAGGTGAACCGGCGAGCCCAGGCCCTGGCGTTCTAGCAGCGGCTACGCTGGCTGCATGCCGCCGAGCCCGCCGCGCCCGCGGCGAACCGCGGGCGCGATATCCAAGCGCGCCGCCAGCCAGCCGCGCTTGCGGCCTGCCCCGCTGATCCGCGACCTGCTCGCGGCCGGGCGCCAGGCGTTCTCTTTCGAGTTCATGCCGCCCAAGACCGAGGCGGAGGAACAGCAGCTGTGGCTGGCGATCAGGAAGCTCGAGCCGCTGCGGCCCACGTTCGTCTCGGTGACCTACGGGGCCGGCGGGTCGACGAGGGACCGCACGGTCAGGGTGACGGGCCGGATCGCGGAGGAGACCACGCTGACGCCGGTCGGGCACCTCACCGCGGTCAACCACTCGGTGGCCGAGCTCAGGCAGGTGATCGGCTCGTACGCGGCGGTCGGGGTGCACAACATGCTCGCGCTGCGCGGTGACCCGCCCGGCGACCCGAACGGCGACTGGCTTCCCCACCCGCAGGGCCTGACCTACGCGGCGGAGCTGGTCGCCCTGATCAGGATGGCCGGCGATTTCTGCGTCGGGGTCGCCGCGTTCCCCGAGAAGCACCCGCGGTCACCCGATCCGGAGGCCGACGTGCGGAACTTCGTCGCCAAGTGCCGGGCCGGCGCGGACTTCGCGATCACCAACATGTTCTTCTACCCGGAGGACTACCTGCGCCTGCGGGACCGGGTCGCCGCGGCGGGCTGCGACGTGCCGATCATCCCCGGCATCATGCCGGTCACCAGCCTGCGGGTCATCGAGCGCGCGGTCGAGCTCGGCGGCTGCCGGGTACCCACCCAGCTGTGGGAGCGCCTGCAGGCCGTGGCCGACGACCGGGCCGCGGTACGGGAGATCGGCGTCGACTACGCGGCCGGGATGTGCGCCCGCCTGCTCGCCGAGGGCGTGCCGGGCCTGCACTTCTATACGCTCAACTGGTCGCGGGCGACCAGGGAGATCTACCAGCGGCTCGGCCTGGGCCAGCGGAGCCTGGCCGAGCCTGGCCCGGGAGCCAGGGCCAGCAGCGGAAGCTCGGCGCCCATCACCGCGTAGGGCGGCTCGCTGCCCGGGTAGAAGGCGAAGCCGGTCAGCAAGTCGGTGAAGCCCACCCCGCGGTACAGCCGCCGCGCCCGGGTCTCGGCGTCCCTGGTGGACAGGACGGCGGTACGTTCGGGCCGCCCCGAGGTCAGCCTGAGCAGCAGGCCCGAGCCGATGCCCGAGCCCTGGAACCCGGGCGCCACGTGCAGTTCGGCCACCTCGAACGCGTCGTCCAGCCACGCCGCCGCGGCCCGCGCGCCGCGGGTGGCGGCCAGTGCCCGGGCGACCGTGTCGTGCCACCACTGTCCAGGGGCCCCGCGGAAGCCGTAGCCGAACCCGACCGGCTCGCCGGACCCGCCGTCCTCGGCCGCGGTGAGCGCGCGGAACCCGGGATTGGCGGCGTGCCCGGCCATGATCGACCGCCTGCCGGGCAGCGTCTCGGGCGCCGGGCTCATCGCGGCCGCGTACACGGCGATCAGCTGATCCACCCGCGCGGTGAACTCGCCGGGACTCAGCTCGCTGACCGTAAGCTCTCGCTGCACCCTTGCCAGCTTATGCCGGTCAGATCAGCTGGCCGGCCTGGCGTACGGGCAGGGAGCGCACCTGGATCTGGGCCGGGCCGAGTTCCGGATGGGTGGCGGTCACGGTGATCAGCCCCGGCTGGCCAGCCAGGGAGCGGATCCAGACCGCGCCGAGCCCGCCGTATTCGCCGAACGCGAACGGGTTATCGCCAACCAGGATCCCGGGTCCCGACAGGTTCAGCGCGACCTCGCCGACCAGGTACCTGCGCTGGTTGCCGTAGGCGTCGACGGCTCGGAAGACGACCCTGGTGGCGTCCGACCCGTCGGCGGAGATCGCGGCGTCATCCGCTGCTATGCCGAGCGCGTCGCCGGACGGATCCGACGACATCCGGACCTCGGCCACCTGCTGGCCGCCCACCCAGCCCTGGATCACCAGTTCCGGCTGGCCGTCCCGCGTGCGGGCCGGGAGGCGGGTGAAGAAGGGAGGATAGGGCAGGTTGCGGTACAGCGGTGAACGGACGGCGGGCCTCACGGAGGCCACCGGGATGCCGTCCATGAAGATCTTCAGCACCTCGCAGTTGCTGGCGATCATCGCGGTCGGAGCAGGGGCGGGGAGCGCACCGCCCAGTTCCCAGAAGAACAGCGGCACGATGACCGGGCGGATGGCCGGGTCGACCTGGGTCTGGTAGATCGCGGCGCCGGGCTTGGGTACCCGGAAGCCGTCCGCTACCCCGGCCCACTTGACGTCGTCCGCATCCAGGCTGAGCAGCGAGGCGTAGTCGAACCCGGCCCAGGCCAGCAGCCCCGAGTACCCGGGGTGGGAGCGGGCCAGGTTCTGCGCCTGGGCGTGCAGGTCCGCCTGCCTGACGAGCAGCGCCGGCGGGTCGGTCCAGGCGAAATGCGGCGGCAGGGCCTCCTCCACGCCGACCGCCTCGGTGACCAGGTACGGCAGGCCGGGGATCGGGGGCTTCAGCATCGCGTCGCCGGTCTTCCAGTCGACCCCGTAGTCGTTGTACGCGAAGATGTCCTCGTTCCACTCGGCGTCGGAATGGTAGGCCATCGCGCCGGAACTCGGCCGAGAGCCGTCGAGCTGCGCCGCGATCTGCCTGGTCGCGGCCCACAGCCCGGGCACGTCGGGTGTCTCGTTGAGCCGGGTGCCCCAGACGACCACCGACGGGCGGCTCCTGTCCCTGGTCACCATGTCGCGCACGTTCTGCAGCACGATGTCCTGCCAGCCCGGGTTGCTGCTCACGTTGTGCCAGCCGGGGGCCTCCTCCCAGACCAGGAGCCCGAGCTCGTCGCAGGCGTCGAGGAAGGCCGGGGACTGGGGATAGTGCGAGCAGCGCACCATGTTGCAGTTGAGCTCGTTCCTGAGGATCTCGGCGTCCCGGCGCTGCACCCGCGCGGGCATGGCCATGCCCGCGTACGGGTAGAGCTGGTGCCGGTTCAGGCCGAACAGCTGAAGCCGCTCTCCGTTCAGGTAGAAGCCGCCGGGCTGGAAGGAGATCTCACGGAATCCGATCCGCCGGGTCATCGCGTGGCTGCCGGTGCCGGGGACCGTCAGGGTGGCCCGCACGGTGTAAAGCTTCGGGCTGGTGGTCGACCACAGGCCGATCGGCCCGAGGTCGGTCAGGCTCACCCTCGTGGTGGTGATGCCCCGCCCGGTGAGGCTGACCGCCGCTGCCTGCGAGGCGACCCGGTGTGACCCGTCAAGCAACTCCACCAGCAGGGTTCCTGAGGCACCGGTGGTCAGCGCCGAGTCGATGGTGGCTTCGACGTCCACCCGCGGCTGCGAGGTGAGGACGTCGACCGGCAGCGCGAACAGGTCAGAAAGGAACGCCCGCGGGACGACCCGCAGGCCGACGTCCCGGTAGATCCCGCCCGGCTGGAAGAAGTCGATGCTGTACGGGTTGTTCCAGCCGCCTATCGGCGGCACCGGCAGGCAGCGCGCGTCCACGATCACCGAGAGGAGGTTCTCGCCCGGAATGACGTAGCCGGTGAGTTCGGCGGAAAAGGGGAGGTACCCGCCTTGGTGCGTGCTGACGGTATGGTCGTTGATCACCACCATCGCGTTAGTCATGACCCCGTCGAAGTCCACGAAGATCCTGTTGCCCGGCGGGTGCGTGCTGACCAGCGACCCGCCGTCGAAGTGGCGCCGGTAAATCCAGATCTGCTGCCACGCGCTCATATCCCAGTTGCGCCAGGACAGGTCGGCGACCGAATGCGGCAGCGTGACCGGCGCGAAGCCGCTGTCGTCATAGACCTTGCTCTCCGAGCCCGCCGTGTACTGGCCGCCGAAGAGCCAGTTCGCGTTCAGCGAGAAGGTCAGGTTGGTCGGCCCCGGTGCGGGCGCCTCGCTCCCGACCAGCGCGATCAGCGGCAGCGCGGCCACCCCGGCCCCTCCGATCAGCCCCGCCTGGATCAGCGCCCGCCGCGAAAGCCGCCGCTTGACCTGGCCGTCGCGCTCTTCCGGCGCCTCGCCGCCCTCCGCCATCCGGCCCGGCTGAACCGGCCCCGACGGCGCGCCTGTCTTCCCGGTCCGGCCGGGTCGCAGCAGCCCGCTTGCCCCACCCGGGGACGGTGCCGTGCCATTCCGGTCCGGAGACGGCGCGCCTGCCTTCCCCGCCCGGCCCGCCCGTAGCAGCCTGCTTGCCTTGCCCGGGGACGGTGGCGTGCCCGTCCCATCCGGCGACGCCGGCTGGCCAGTCCCGTCCTGAGACGGCGCGCCTGTCTTTCCCGTCCGGCCCGGCCGCAGCGGCCCGCTTGCCCTACCCGAGGACGGTGGCGCCCCTGTCTCACCCGGGGACGGTACGGTGCTTGCCCTACCTGAGGTCGGGATGCCTGCCTTACCCGGAGACGGTGCGGTACGGGTCCTGACCTGGGACGGTGGCGCGCCCGTCCTGCCGGTGGGCGCGCCCGTCCTGCCGGTGGGCGCGCCCGTCCTGCCGGACGGCGTCGTGGCCGTCCTGCCCGCGGCCGTCCTGTCAGCGGGCGGCGGCGTGCCCTGCCTGCCTGCCGGTCCCGCCGAACCTCCTGTCCTGCCTATGGACGGTGGCGCTCCCGTCCTCTCCCCGGACGGCGCTGTGCCGTTGCCGATCGCGGGAAGTCCCGCGTCTGCCCTGGTCGGCCGCGACGTCCCGTCCCCTGGTGCCTGGCGCGGGCCCGTGCCTGACCCGGCTGACCGCGGTGCTCCGTCGGCCCGGGCCGGGTTCGTGCCGGGATCGGTTGGCCGTGGCCCTCCGTTCGCCCCGGCGCCTGCCCTATCCCCCCGGGCCGGCGCACTCGTTGTCGGCGATGGCGGTGCCTGGCCGGTTCCCGGGGCGCGCCTCACCGCCCCGTCGTGATCCCCTTTTCCCCGTTGGCCCGGCTGAGGCGCTGCGTCCCGTTCAGCAGGGGGAGTGAGTGTCGTTCCCTCTGTCTCCGCGGATGGCACGGTGCCCGTAGGCGGTGCGATGATGCCGCCGGAAGCCCCGTCGAACTCAACCTCGGTCACGACGGGGATGGGCTGCGTGTCCGCCAGGCTGGCCAGCAGCGCCAGGTTAGCCTCGGTCAGGCGGGGGCCGGCGTCGGCCTCGGTAGCGGCGACTGTCACACCCGTACCGGGCGCAGCGGGCTCCGTGTCAGCATCCCGGATGAGATTCTCGCTGCCAGGGCGCGGGCCCGGGTCCCCGGCGAGTGGTATCGCGCCCCCGTCATCGGTGGCGGGTCGGGATGGCACGCGATAAAAATACAGGCCCGGCTTGCCTTGTGCACGATCAGACGCGTTGCACCCAAATAACCCTTTCTTCACCTCGGCCGCTCCGGTTGGCCCGGGCCCCTCGCGTCCGGGTCCGCCCCAGCGGGCTAGCGTCAGTCCAAAATGTCAGACCCTCCCTGTACATTCGAACAGACATCGAATATAGACTGGACATCGGAACGAATTTAGGTTCGAATAGATGGACCAGCGCCGGCCGGGTGGGGTGAGGGGAAGCGTCTCACCTGGCCGGGTCGAAGGACGAGAGGAAGACCGATGATGAAGGCAGCGGAGGTGCGCCCGGGCGGCAGCGACGCCGGCACGCGGCATCCAGGGGGCCCTGGGCTGGCGCCGACGGTGCTCAGCATGCTCCAGTCCGCGCGCCGCGGCCTAGATGAGGCGGCCGACGAGACGGCGCCCGGAGCCCGTTACGTGACGGCGCATCTGGCAGCGCTGCGCGCCGCGGCGGCTGTGGTGGCGGCTCGCGGCGAGCCCCGGACGAGGCGCAGGAAGCCGCACAGCGTGTGGGAGCTGCTGCCTCAGGTCGAGCCGGCCCTCACCGAGTGGGCTGCCTACTTCGCGGCCGGCGCCGGGAAGCGTGCCGCGGCTGAAGCGGGACTGCCGCGCGCGGCATCGGCGCGCGAGGCCGACGACCTGCTGCGGGACGCGGAGACCTTCCTGTCACTCGCGGAGACCGCACTCGGCGTCCAGGTTCAGTCTCCGCTCCCGCTCAGGCCGGCAGGCTAGGGCCTCAGAACGCTTCCATCGCGCCGCGCGCGTCAGCGTCGAGCACGCCCCAGCTAATGAGTTCCTCGGTGAGATCGGCGGGGGACTTGTCGTAGATAACCGCGAGCGAGCGGAGGTCCTCGTGCCGCACGGAGAGCACGCGGCCGTTGTAATCGCCGCGCTGGCTCTGGATGGTGGCGACGTAGCGGGCGAGCGGGCCGACCTTGTCCTTGGGCAGCTGGCCCATGCGCTCGAGATCGATGACGAGCTTGGGCGTGGGCACCAGCGGCGTCGGGGCCGCGTCGCCGGGCAGGAGTTCGGAGACGGGGACACCGTAGAACTCGGCCAGCTCGGCGAGCTTCTGGACGGTTACCGACCGGTCTCCGCGCTCGTAGGAACCTACGACGACGGCCTTCCACCGGCCGCGGGACTTCTCCTCGACCCCGTGCAGCGAGAGTCCCTGCTGCGTGCGGATGGCGCGCAGCCGCGCGCCGAGTGTCTTGGCGTACTCAGATGGCATGATTCCTCGGTTCCGGCCTGTCGTCGCTTACAGTAACGGTTACGCTCAGTGACGGTAGGCGGCGAGCGCGACGAGGTCAAGCCGAATGGCAAAAACTGGCTTAACTCGTGCGGTAACCGGCTTGCGTTCCGTGATGGATTCATACCCTCCGCCGGCCACCGAGAACCCGTCCGAGATCAGGTTTCCCGTCGCTGTAGGCATATCCCGGGTCAAGGCGGGCTCTCGCCGCGTTCGGGTCGTATCGGTCTGGTGTGAGGTAAATCACACACCGTGTCGGTCGTCCCGGAGCGGCCAGGGCCGGTGGTAACTCCCCGTATGATCGTGGGCGTAGACATCCTTTAAGGACCGTCCGGAGAGGCGGGGAAGGAGGTCCGTTCTATGTCCCAAGCCAGCAGTTCGGTCGCGGGGCGTGATGGCCTCGCGGTGCTCGACGCCGAGGAAATCAGGCGGGCGCTGACCAGGATCGCCCACGAGATCCTGGAGCGGACGCACGGCGGCGATGACGTCATCCTGCTCGGCATCCCGACCCGGGGAGTGCCGCTGGCCCGCAGGCTCGCGGCCCGCATCGGGGAATTCGAGGGGCTCGAAGTCCCATGCGGATCGCTTGACGTCACCATGCACCGGGACGACCTGCGGCTTCGCCCGGCGCGTGCGCTGGGCCGCACCGACCTTCCCGTCGGCGGAGTGGACGGCCAGACGATCATCCTTGTCGATGATGTGCTGTATTCGGGCCGGACGGTACGCGCCGCGCTCGACGCGCTGACCGATCTCGGCAGGCCCAGGGCGGTGCAGCTGGCCGTGCTTGTCGATCGCGGCCACCGGGAGCTCCCCATCCGGGCCGACTACGTGGGCAAGAACCTGCCCACCTCCCAGCGCGAGGTGGTACGCGTCCTGCTGACCGAGGTCGACGGTCAGGACGCGGTGCTGATCGGCGAGGAAGGGCGGAAGCCATGAAGCGCCACCTGATCTCGGCCGCCGACCTGAGCCGTGCCGACGCGCTGCTCATCCTCGACACCGCCGAGGAGCTGGCCAGCCTCGCCGACCGCCCGATCAAGAAGCTGCCCACACTGCGCGGGCGGACCGTGGTCAACCTGTTCTTCGAGGACTCGACCAGGACCAGGATCTCGTTCGAGGCCGCGGCGAAACGGCTATCCGCCGACGTGATCAACTTCTCCGCCAAGGGATCGAGCGTGGCCAAGGGCGAGAGCCTGAAGGACACCGCGCTGACGCTGGAGGCCATGGGCTCGGACGCGGTGGTCATCAGGCACAGCGCTTCCGGGGCCGCGCACCGGCTCGCGGGGTGGGTACGGGGCAGCGTGGTGAACGCGGGGGACGGCACCCACGAGCACCCCACGCAGGCCCTGCTCGACGCCTTCACCATCCGGCGCAGGCTCAAGGGGGGCAGCACTCGCGGTGCAGGACTTGAAGGGATCCGGGTGACGATCGTCGGCGACGTGCTGCACAGCAGGGTCGCCCGGTCCAACGTGCTGCTGCTGAGCACGCTGGGCGCGGAGGTGACCCTGGCCGCCCCGCCCACGCTGCTGCCCCTGGCCGTGGAGAACTGGCCCTGTGCGGTCAGCTATGACCTGGACAGCGAGCTGCCCAAGAGCGATGTCGTCATGATGCTCAGGGTCCAGCAGGAGCGGATGACCGCCGCGTACTTCCCCAGCGTGCGCGAGTACAGCCGCAGGTACGGGCTGGACGCCGCGCGCATGGGGCGGCTGCCTGACCACGCCATCGTCATGCATCCGGGACCGATGAACAGGGGAGTGGAGATCGCCGCAGACGTCGCGGACTCGGTCCGCTCGACGATCGTGGAGCAGGTGGCCAACGGGGTCACGACCAGGATGGCCGTCTTGTACTTGCTACTGGGCGGCACGGAGTTCCCGGCGGTGGCCCAGTGAGCCCCGGCCACCTCCCCGACCCCGCCCGCCTTCCCGACCCCGCCCCGTGGCTGATCAAGGGGGTCACGGTCGCCGGCGCCGGCCGCCAGCGGGACGAGTTCGCTGACATCCTGCTCAGCGACGGGGTGATCGCGGCCATCGGCTCCGGGCTGGGTGACGCCGGCGCCCACGTGCTGGACGCACAGGGCCTGATCGCCCTGCCCGGTCTGGTCGACCTGCACACGCACCTGCGCGAGCCAGGCCGCGAGGACGCGGAGACCGTCGAGACCGGCACCAGGGCGGCTGCCCTCGGCGGCTACACCGCCGTGCACGCCATGGCCAATACCGAGCCGGTCGCCGATACCGCCGGGGTGGTCGAGCAAGTATGGCGCCTGGGCCAGGCCGCGGGGCACTGCGACGTCCAGCCGGTGGGCGCGGTCACGGTCGGGCTGGCGGGCAGCAGGCTCGCCGAGCTCGGCACCATGGCCGACTCGGCTGCGCGGGTCCGGGTGTTCTCCGACGACGGCAAGTGCGTCGCCGACCCGCTGCTCATGCGGCGGGCCCTCGAGTACGTCAAGGCCTTCGACGGGGTGATCGCCCAGCACGCGCAGGATCCCAGGCTTACCGAGGGCGCCCAGCTCAACGAGGGCGAGATGTCCGGTCGGCTCGGCCTGGCGGGCTGGCCCGCCGTCGCCGAGGAGGCGATCATCGCGCGTGACTGCCTGCTGGCCGCGCACGTAGGCTCCGCGCTGCACGTCTGCCACGTCTCCACCGCCGGGTCCGCGGAGATCATCCGCTGGGCGAAGTCGAAGGGATGGCCGGTGACGGCGGAGGTCACGCCGCACCACCTGCTGCTGACCGACGAGCTGGCGGCGGGCTACGACCCGGTGTTCAAGGTCAACCCGCCGCTGCGCACAGCGGCTGACGTGGCGGAGCTCAGGCGCGCGCTCGCCGACGGCACCATCGATTGCGTGGCCACCGACCACGCCCCGCACCCGGTAGAGGCCAAGGAGACCGAGTGGTCGGAGGCGGCCTTCGGGATGATCGGGCTGGAGACCGCGCTGCGCGTCGTCCAGCTCGCGATGGTGGACACCGGGATGCTCGACTGGCACGGCGTCGCCGACCGGATGTCAGTCCGCCCGGCCAGGATCGGGCGGCTGGCCGGGCACGGCGCCCTGCTCGCCGTCGGCGGTCCCGCCAACCTCACTCTGTACGACCCGGCGGCGCCCGCCGAGGCCGTCGGGCCCGGCGCGTCCAAGAGCCGCAACACGCCCTTCGCGGGGATGGAACTGCCCGGCCGGGTGGTGGCCACCTTCCTGCGCGGCACGCCCACCGTGCTCGAAGGGAAGCTCGCCTGACGTGCCTGCCGACAACGCCCTGCTGGTCCTGGAGGACGGGACGACGCTGCGCGGGACCGGCTTCGGCGCCGAGGGCGAGGTGTTCGGTGAGATGGTCTTCAACACCGGGATGACCGGGTACCAGGAGACGCTGACCGATCCTTCCTACTGCCGCCAGATCGTCGCGATGACCGCGCCGCACATCGGCAACACCGGCGTCAACGACGAAGATCCGGAGTCGGGTCGGGTCTGGGTCAGCGGCTACGTGGTCCGCGAGCCCGCCAGGGTCCCATCTAGCTGGCGGGCCCAGGGCGACCTCGATGCCTACCTCCGCGCCGAGGGCGTCCCTGGCCTCGCCATCCGCGGTACTAGGGCGCTGACCAGGCGGGTTCGCGAACAAGGCGCCATGCGGGCGGCGATCAGCACGGCCGAGACCGACCCGGCCCGGCTGCTCGACCGGGTGCTGGCCAGCCCGCCGATGACCGGAGCCGACCTCGCCCGCGTGGTGACCACGCGCGAGCCGTACACCGTCGAGCCCTCAGGGCAGGCCAGGTACCGGGTCGTGGCCGTAGACCTCGGCATCAAGGCGTCCACGCCGCGCCACCTCGCGGCCCGTGGCTGCGAGGTGCTCGTGGTGCCCGCCACCACGACCGCGGACCAGATCCTCGCCGCCTCGCCCGACGGGGTGTTCTTCAGCAACGGCCCCGGTGACCCGGCCGCGGCCACGTACGCGGTGGACGCGATGCGCGGGGTCCTGGACGCCGGGCTCCCGGTGTTCGGCATCTGCCTGGGCAGCCAGATCCTCGCCCTGGCCCTCGGCCTGGGCACCTACAAGCTCCGCTACGGCCACCGCGGCGTGAACCAGCCGGTGATGGATCTCGCCACCGGCCGGGTCTACATCACCAGCCACAACCACGGCTTCGCCGCCGCCCTACCCGGCGATCCGCCGGGTCGCTCCGGGGCAGCCACCTGGTCACACGTGTCGCCGGATGCGCTCCGACCGTTCGAGACGCCGTACGGTCCGGCCGTGGTCAGCCACGTCAACCTCAACGACGGCGTGGTTGAGGGCCTGCGCCTGCTCGACCGCCCGGTGTTCAGCGTCCAGTACCACCCGGAGGCCGCTCCCGGCCCGCACGACGCCGCCGACCACTTCGACCACTTCTGCACCCTGCTCGAGCGCGCCTCATGAGGCGGCCGGACCATCGCCGATCGGCCGTAAGCCGTTGCCGGGCCGCACCGCGCCGTTCCCCGGTGCCCGGTGGTGCGTCTGCGCTTGGTGGTACGCAAGCGCGTCCCGGTGCGCCCCGGCCCAGAAAAGATCTTGGAAGATCCGGGCTTCGGGGAGGATTTGGTGCACTATCGTCCCCCGGATCCTCCCACAAGCCCGAATCCTCCCCTAAAACGGGCTGCGGGCCTGCCGGTGGTGCGTCTGCGCCTGGTGGTACGCAAGCGCGTCCCGGTGCAGCCGACCAAAGAAGATCATGGAAGATCCAGGTTCCGTGGAGGATTTGGTGCACTATAGTCCCCTAAATCTTCCACGAAGCGCGAATCTTCCACGAAAGATTGCGTACGGCTCGAAAAAGGTGCCGGTTATCTCGGACCGGTGGTCGTGCGTGGGACGGCTGCGCGGCGAACCGGGGGTGGGCCGTGCCGCGGCGTGAGGATCTGAAGTCGGTGCTGGTGATCGGGTCGGGGCCGATTGTCATCGGGCAGGGCTGCGAGTTCGACTACTCCGGCACCCAGGCCTGCCGGGTGCTGCAGCAGGAGGGGATCAAGGTCAGCCTGGTCAACTCCAACCCCGCCACGATCATGACCGACCCGGAGTTCGCCGACGCGACCTACGTCGAGCCGATCACCACCGACACGCTCGAGAAGGTCATCGCGATCCAGCGCCCCGACGCACTGCTCCCGACGCTAGGCGGGCAGACCGCGCTGAACGCCGCCGTCGCCCTGCATGACTCCGGCGTCCTGCAGCGGTACGGCGTCGAACTGATCGGCGCCAACATCGACGCGATCAGGGCGGGAGAGGACCGCGAGCGGTTCAAGCAGATCGTCACCGGCCTCGGCGCCGAGGTCCCGGCCAGCCGTATCTGCCGTAACCTGGCCGAGTGCCTGGCCGCGGCGGGCGACGAGCAAGGTCTCGGCTATCCCGTGGTGGTCCGGCCCTCGTTCACCCTGGGCGGCGCCGGGTCGGGCATCGCCAGGGACGAGGCGGACCTGCGCCGCATCGCCGGGGCCGGGCTCGACGCGAGCCCCACGCGCGAGGTCCTGCTGGAGGAGAGCGTCCTCGGCTGGAAGGAGTTCGAGCTCGAGCTGATGCGCGACGCCAAGGACAACGTGGTGGTCGTCTGCTCGATCGAGAACATCGACCCGATGGGCGTGCACACCGGTGACTCGGTCACCGTGGCCCCGGCCATGACGCTCACCGACCGGGAATACCAGCGGATGCGCGACACCGCGATCGCCATCATGCGCGCGGTGGGCGTGGACACCGGCGGGTGCAACATCCAGTTCGCGGTCGAGCCGGGCACCGGCCGGATGGTCGTGATCGAGATGAACCCGCGCGTCTCGCGAAGCAGCGCGCTCGCGTCCAAGGCCACCGGGTTCCCGATCGCCAAGATCGCCGCGCGGCTGGCCATCGGCTACACGCTCGACGAGATCGGCAACGACATCACCGGCCAGACCCCGGCCTGCTTCGAGCCCGCCCTCGACTACGTGGTGGTCAAGGTGCCGCGGTTCGCGTTCGAGAAGTTCCCCGGGGCCGATCCGGCGCTCACCACCCACATGAAGAGCGTCGGCGAGGCGATGGCCATCGGCCGGAACTTCCCTGAAGCCCTCCAAAAGGCGCTGCGTTCACTGGAGAGCAACCACAGCTCGTTCGGCTGGAAGAACTGGAAGAACCAGAAGGGTGATGCAGAGAGCCTGCTGCGCAAAGCCGCGACCCCCCACGACGGCAGGCTGGCCACGATCCACCAGGCTCTGCGCGCGGGTGCCAACGTAAAAGACGTGGCCAGAGTGACGGGGATCGATCCGTGGTTCATCGAGCAGATCCAGCACGTCGAAGACGTAGCCCAGCGGGTCGCAAACTCACCGGCGCTGGACGCCGAGACCCTCAAAGCGGCCAAGGGCACCGGGTTCTCCGACGCGCAGATCGCTGAACTCCGCAAAACCACCGAGACCGTGATCCGCGAGATCCGCTGGGCGCTCGGGGTCCGGCCGGTCTACCACGCGGTGGACACCTGCGCGGCGGAGTTCGCCGCCCGGACCCCCTACCTGTACTCGACCTACGACGACGAGACCGAAGTGCCGGAGGGCAGCACGCCCAAGGTGATCATCCTGGGCAGCGGGCCGAACCGCATCGGCCAGGGCATCGAGTTCGACTACGCCTGCGTGCACGCGTCGTTCGCGCTGGCCGACGCGGGCTACGAGACCGTGATGGTCAACTGCAACCCGGAGACGGTCTCGACCGACTACGACACGTCGGGCCGGCTGTACTTCGAGCCGCTGACGCTGGAGGACGTGCTCGAGGTCGTCCGCGCGGAGCAGGCCACCGGCCCAGTCAAGGGGGTGATCGTCCAGCTCGGCGGGCAGACGCCGCTCGGGCTGGCCCGCGCGCTCGCCGCGGCGGGCGTCCCGGTGGTCGGCACCTCGCCCGAGGCCATCCACCTGGCCGAGGACCGCGGCGCGTTCGCCCGCGTGCTCGAAGAGGCCGGGCTGACCGCGCCGCGCTACGGGACCGCCACCTCGCAGGACGCGGCGGTCCAGATCGCCCGCGAGATCGGGTACCCGGTGCTGGTGCGCCCCTCGTACGTCCTCGGCGGGCGCGGCATGGAGATCGTCTACGACGACGCCACGCTGCGGTCGTACGTGTCCAGGGCCACCGAGGTGAGCCCCGGCCACCCGGTGCTGATCGACAGGTTCCTCGACGACGCGATCGAGATCGACGTCGACGCGCTCTACGACGGCGAAGAGCTGTACCTCGGCGGCGTGATGGAGCACATCGAGGAGGCCGGCATCCACTCCGGCGACTCCGCCTGTGCCCTGCCGCCGATCACCATCGGCCGCGGCGACATCGGGCAAATCCGGAAAGCGACCGAGGCTATCGCCAACGGGGTCGGCGTGCGCGGCCTGCTGAACGTCCAGTACGCGCTCGCCGCCGGGGTGCTGTACGTGCTGGAGGCGAACCCGCGGGCATCGCGGACGGTGCCGTTCGTCTCCAAGGCCACCGCGGTCCCGCTGGCCAAGGCCGCGGCGCGGATCATGCTCGGCGAAACGATCGCCGGGCTCCGCGCCGAGGGCATGCTGCAGACGCAGGGCGACGGCGGCGAACTCCCGCTGGACGCCCCGGTCGCGGTGAAGGAGGCGGTGCTGCCGTTCGGCAGGTTCCGCGACCCGAGCGGGAACGGCGTCGACACCGTGCTCGGCCCGGAGATGCGCTCGACCGGCGAGGTGATGGGGATCGACGCGGCGTTCGGCACGGCGTACGCCAAGTCCCAGGCCGCCGTGTACGGTTCGCTGCCGGTGAAGGGCCGGGCGTTCGTGTCGGTGGCCAACCGGGACAAGCGGTCGATGATCTTCCCGGTCAAGCGGCTAGCCGACCTGGGCTTCGAGATCTGGGCCACCGAGGGTACCGCCGAGGTGCTGCGGCGCAACGGGGTTCGTGCCAAGATCGTGCGAAAGCACGGCGACGGCCCCGGTCCCGACGGCGAGCCGACCGTGGTGACGCGGATCCTGGCCGGGGAGGTGGACCTGATCGTGAACACGCCCTTCGGCAGCCCGGGGCAGTCGGGTCCCCGGCTTGACGGCTACGAGATCCGCACCGCCGCGGTCCGCCGCGGCATCCCGTGCGTCACCACCGCGGCCGGCCTGGCCGCCGCGGTGCAGGGCATCGAGGCGATCATCCGCGGCGAGGTGGGCGTTCGGTCGCTGCAGGAGCACGCGGCGCTGCTCAACCGCCCGACGTCGGCGGGGTCCCCCCGGGCCGGCACGTAGATGGCGCCCATCCAGGTCCGCGCCACCGTGCTCACGGTGCGGCGGGTCGACGCGTATCACGCGCTCACGCTGGTCGCCCCGGCCATCGCGACCAGGTTCCGGCCCGGCCAGTTCATCACGCTGGCCGTCGGCGGCCCGGAAAGCTCGATGCTGGGACGGCGGGCCTTCACCGTGCACGACGTCCGCCCGGACCACGGCGGCACGGTGGAGTTCGTGTTCGAGGCGCGGGGGCCGGGGACCAGATGGCTGACCGGGCTGCACGCCCGGGACGTGCTCGACGCGGTGGGACCGCTCGGCAGGCCGTTCCCGGTGCCCAGGGATCCGTCCCGGTGCCTGCTGGTGGGCGTCGGGTACGGCAGCGCGCCGCTGTTCGCGCTCGCCGCGCGCCTGCGCGAGCGCGCCTGCAGCGTGGACTTCCTGATCGGCGGGGCGAGCGCGGACCGCGTGTTCGGCGCGCTGACGGCCAGGCGTACCGGCCGGAGCACCACGGTGGCCACCTCCGACGGATCGCTCGGCGCGCGAGGCACGGTCAGCGAGATGCTGGAGCAGGTCATCCGCGAGGCCCGCACCGAGGTGATCTACGCATCCGCGCCCGTGCCGGACCTGCGCGCGGTCACGGCGCTCGCCGGCCGGTACGACATCCCGGTGCAGGCGTCGGTGGACGTGGCCATGGCCTGCGGCACCGGCGTATGCATGGGGTGCGTGCTCCCGGTGACCGGCACCGACGGGATCACCAGGATCGTGCGCTCGTGCGTGGACGGGCCGGTGTTCCGCGGTGATCTGGTCCGCTGGGACGACGTGGGCACCATCCCGTTCGACGCCCTGGGCGCGCCAGGCTGGAAGCCCGCCCCCTCGCGGGAGCGGGCGGGACCGCCAGGGGGACCGGCCAAGGGGGTTCCGCCGACAGGGGCGGGTTCCGGGGGGCCATCCGCAAGGGCCAGCGCAGAATCGCGCCATGCCGGCTGACCTGCGGGCCAGGCTCGGCCAGCTGGAACTGCCCAACCCGGTGCTCGCCGCGGCGGGCTGCGCGGGCGCCGGGCGCGAGCTGGCCCACTTCATGGACGTCGCCCGGATCGGGGCGCTCATCAGCAAGTCCATCATGACCGAACCACGCACGGGCAATCCCGCGCCCCGGCTGGCCGAGACGCCCAGCGGACTGCTGAACTCCGTCGGCCTGCAGGGCCCGGGCGTCGACGCGTTCCTCCAGCGTGACCTGCCGTGGCTGCTGTCGCGCGGGGCGCGGGTCATCGTCTCGGTCGCGGGCCAGACGGTCCGCGAGTACGGCGCGCTGGCGGCGCGGCTGTCCGACGCGGCGGGCGTGTCGGCCGTCGAGGTCAACCTGTCCTGCCCGAACGCCGAGGAGACCGGGCGCCCGTTCGCCCTCGACCCGGAAACGGCCGGGCAGGTCGTCGCGGCGGTCCGGGCCAGCCTCAGGCGCGACGTACCGGTCTTCGCCAAGCTGTCGCCGGACGTGACCGACATCGTCGCGGTGGCCGGTGCCTGCGTCGCATCGGGCGCGGACGGGCTGTCGCTGGTCAACGTGCTGCTCGGCATGGCCATCGACCCCGGGACCGTGCGCCCGGCGCTGGCCGGGACGTACGGCGGGCTATCGGGCCCGGCGATCAGGCCGGTCGCGGTGCGGTGCATCTGGCAGGTACGGGAAGCCTTCCCCGACGTGCCCATCATCGGGACGGGCGGGGTGCGCACCGGCCGGGACGCGCTTCGAGCTGATGCTCGCGGGTGCCTCGGCGATCGCGGTGGGCACCGCGATCGTGCAGGACCCGTCGGCATGCTCGCGCGTCCTGCGCGAGCTGGAGGAGGAACTGGCGGTCATCGGCGCCGACCGGGCGGCCGACGTCGTCGGCGCGGCCCACGGGGCAAACCGCCGCCTCACGCGCGGGGCGACCCGGTGGGGGTAGCCGGCACGGTATCGTCAATCGGCGGCGCCACGCGGCAGAGCGGGAGCGACGTCTTCGGAGGAGTGACCGTGAGCAATCCGGCGCCGGTGGCGGTGGCGCTCGACGCGCCCGACCTGGAAACGGCCGCGCGGTGGGCGGCGATGGTGACGCCGCACGTGAGCACGGTCAAGGTCGGGCTGGAGCTGTACCTGCGGTACGGGCCGCAGGTGGTCGCCACGGTCCGCGGCGCGAGCCGCGTGGCCGTGTTCCTCGACCTCAAGCTGCACGACATCCCGGCGACGGTGGCCGGCGCGGCCAGGGCGGTGGCGAGGCTGCGGCCTGACGTGCTCACCGTGCACGCGGCGGGCGGCCCCGACGTGGTCCGCGCGGCCGTCGAGGCCTCACCCGGCACGATGGTCGCCGCCGTCACCGTGCTGACCTCGCTCGGCGACGACGACCTCGGCCTCATCGGCATGAAAGGGCCGGTCCCGGACGCGGTCCGCCGGCTGGCCGTGCTCTCCGTGGCGGCAGGGGCGCAGGGCCTGGTCTGCTCGCCGCGCGAGGTCTCCGCGGTCAGGTCCGAGGTAGGCCAGGACGTGACGCTCATCACGCCCGGCGTGCGCCCGGCCGGTGCCGAGGCCCACGACCAGGCGCGGGTGGCCACGCCGGAGGAGGCCATACTGGCCGGCGCGGACCTGCTGGTGATCGGCCGGCCGATCACCAGCGCGCCGGATCCGGGAGCCGCCGCGGCGGCCATCGCCGCCTCGCTGCGCCGGCTCGCCGCGCCGCGCAGCACGGCCTGACGGGTTCCGAAGAACCCCGCGGTGACCAGGGGTGACGTCCGGCTTACGCAGCGAGTAAGATATCGGAAGCTCGGCGGGAATCGGGAGGGCAGCCCTCGGCTACCCAACAAGGGCCCCGGCGGGGAGGCGGCACGGGTGACGATATGTCAGCCGAATCCACGACGCGCCGGGCCCGCGATGAACCAGTCGCGCGCACATGGCATACGCTGGTGTCCTGCACCGTAGCGGCGGAATATCGAAAGGACAGACCCGCCGTCGAGCGTGTGGCCCGGGCTGAAGTAACTCTAAGTAATCAATCACTTACCGAGAGTAATATATTTCAATTTGTGACGACGTAAACGGAGGTTTGCGTTGCCGAAAGGGTACGTGATTGGCTAGTTTCCCCTCCCGACAAGCAATTTTCTCAACGAAACCCGAGGTGACCCCGAGTGGCTCTTCCTCCCCTCACTCCTGAAGAGCGCGCGGCAGCCCTTGAGAAGGCCGCGCGAGCACGCAAAGAACGCGCCGAGGTGAAGAACCGCCTCAAGCGCGGGGCCACGACCTTGTCCGATGTCATCAAAGAAGGCGGGACGGATGACGTCATTGGCAAGATGAAGGTCTCCGCTCTGCTTGAATCCCTGCCGGGCGTCGGCAAGGTCAGGGCCAAGCAGATCATGGAAAGGCTTGGTATCGCGGAATCGCGCCGCGTACGCGGGTTGGGTACCAACCAGCGCGCCGCGCTTGAGCAAGAGTTCGGTGCGGATATCTGATCTGCGCGGTACACGGGAGCCAGCCCCGGCAAGCGCTGGCGGTGCCGCGGTCGCGACCACGGTGCATTCGCGGCTGACCGTGCTCTCCGGGCCCTCCGGGGTCGGGAAGAGCACGGTCGTCGCCGAACTCGCCAGGACGTGCCCCCAGATCTGGATATCCGTGTCGGTCACGACGCGGCAGCCCCGTCCCGGGGAAGTGAACGGGCGGCACTATCACTTCGTCGATGACGACGGGTTCGACCGGCTCGTGGCCAGCGGAGCGCTCCTTGAGTGGGCGCGGTTCTCCGGCCACAGGTACGGCACGCCGCGTGCGCCGCTCAAGGCGAAACTCGAAGCGGGCGTGCCCTGCCTGCTCGAGATCGACGTGGCCGGGGCCCGGCAGGTCCGGCGGGCGGCGCCCGAGGCCCTCCTGGTGTTCCTGGCCCCCCCGTCCTGGGACGAGCTCGTGCGCAGGCTCTCCGGGCGCGGCACCGAGCAGCCCGAGGTGCTGGCCAGCAGGCTGGCGGCGGCCAAGGAAGAACTCGCGGCGGCCGTGGAGTTCGACGTCACGCTGGTGAACACATCCGTCCAGGACGTATGCCGCCAGCTGGTAGCCTTGATCGAGCAGTGACCTACGGAAGGCAGAACGTGGCAGGGACTCAGGCAGCCGACGGGATCATCAACCCCCCGATCGACGATCTTCTCGACGTCGTGGACAGCAAGTACCGGCTGGTGATCATGGCCGCGAAGCGCGCACGGCAGATCAACGCCTACTACTCCCAGCTGGGCGAGGGCCTGCTCGAGTACGTCGGTCCGCTGGTCGAGACGCGCAGCCAGGAGAAGCCGCTGTCCATCGCGCTGCGTGAGATCGAGGGCCGGCTCCTCACCGTCGAGACCCCGGAAGCCTGACCGGCTGACCGGCTGACCACCAAGCCATGCCGGCCCGCGTCGTCCTCGGCGTCGGCGCAGGCATCGCGGCGTACAAGTGCTGCGAGCTGCTCAGGCTGCTTACCGAATCCGGCCACCGCGTCCGCGTCGTGCCGACCCCCGACGCGCTCCGCTTCGTCGGCGAGGCGACCTGGGCCGCCCTGTCCGGCGAGCCGGTCACGACCGACGCCTGGACCGACGTCTGGCAGGTGCCGCACGTACGGCTGGGCCAGTCCGCCGACCTGGTCCTGGTCGCCCCCGCCACGGCCGACCTGCTGGCCCGCGCCGCGGCCGGGATGGCCGGGGACCTGCTGACCGCCACCCTGCTGACCGCCAGGTGCCCGGTCCTGTATGCCCCGGCCATGCATACCGAGATGTGGGAGCACCCCGCGACCCAGGCGAACGTCTCGCTGCTGCGCAGCCGCGGGGCGATCGTCCTCGAGCCCGCGGTCGGCAGGCTCACCGGCGCGGACAGCGGCGCCGGGCGGCTGCCGGAACCCGCGGAGATCTTCGCGGTCGCCGTCCGCCTGCTGGCGGGGCACGGAAGCAGGAGCAACAGGACCCAGGACCTGGCCGGGCGGCGCGTGGTGGTGTCCGCGGGCGGCACCAGGGAAGAGATCGACCCGGTGCGGTTCATCGGCAACTGGTCGACGGGAACGCAGGGTTACGCGCTCGCCCGCACGGCCATCGCCCGGGGCGCCGAGGTCACCGTCGTCGCGGCCAACGTCACGCTGCCCGACCCGGCGGGGGCCAAGGTCACCCGGGTCGTCTCGGCCCGGCAGATGCAGGAGGCGGTCAACGCCGCGGCGAAGAGCGCCGACGCGGTCGTGATGGCCGCCGCCGTGGCGGATTACCGCCCCGAGGCGCGGAGCGAGGCGAAGATCAAGAAGGACGGGCAGCCGCCCGAGCCGCTGCGGCTGACCGAGAACCCGGACATCCTGGCCGGCCTGGCCGCGCTCCGCGCCGACGCCCTCCGCGGCGCGCAAGCGCACGCCGGGCGCCAGATCCTCGTCGGGTTCGCGGCCGAGACGGACACCTCGCCCGCGACCGCCCGGGCCAAACTGGCCAGGAAGGGGTGTGACCTGCTCGTCGTCAACCCGGTGGGGCATGGGCTCGGCTTCGGGACCGCCGACAACGAGGCGGTGGTCTACGGCGCGGACGGGACGGTCACCACGATCGCGCGCGGGCCCAAGGAGGCGCTCGCCGACGTCGTTCGGGACCTGGTCGCCGAACGCCTCGCCTAGACGCCCGCCCGGGGGCTCACCTGGCCACGTGGCGCAACGGCCGGTACAGTCCGGGATAAACTCACGGCAGTCCCCTTAACGAGGAGAAACGACGTGGCGCGCCGCCTTTTCACTTCCGAGTCGGTCACGGAGGGTCATCCGGACAAGATGGCCGACCAGATCAGTGACGCCATCCTTGACTCGATGATCAAGGACGACCCCGGCAGCCGGGTCGCGGTGGAGACGCTGATCACGACCGGCCAGGTGCACGTCGCGGGCGAGGTCACCACCGCGACCTACGTCGACATTCCCGGCATCATCAGGGACAAGATCCTCGAGATCGGCTACGACTCCTCGGCCAAGGGCTACGACGGGGCGTCCTGCGGCGTCTCGGTGTCGATCGGCGCGCAGTCGCCGGATATCGCCCAGGGCGTCAGCGACGCGTTCGAGTACCGCGAGGGCGAGGGCACCCACGAGTTCGACCGGCAGGGCGCAGGCGACCAGGGCCTGATGTTCGGCTACGCCTGCCAGGAGACGCCCGAGCTCATGCCGCTGCCGATCATGCTCGCGCACCGGCTGGCCAGGCAGCTGGCCGAGGTGCGCCGCGCGGGCACGGTGCCGTACCTGCGCCCGGACGGCAAGACCCAGGTGACCATCGAGTACGCGGGCGACACGCCCGTCCGGCTGGACACCGTGGTCGTCTCGACGCAGCACGCGCCCGACATCAACCTCAAGGAGCTGCTCGCCCCCGACGTCAGGGACTACGTGGTCGATCCCGTCCTGGCCGACGCGGGCATCGACACCGCCGGCTACCGGCTGCTCGTCAACCCGACCGGCCGGTTCGAGATCGGCGGCCCGATGGGCGACGCCGGGCTGACGGGGCGGAAGATCATCATTGACACCTACGGCGGCATGGCCAGGCACGGGGGAGGGGCGTTCTCCGGCAAGGACCCGTCGAAGGTCGACCGGAGCGCGGCCTACGCGATGCGGTGGGTGGCCAAGAACGTGGTGGCCGCCGGGCTGGCGGGCCGCTGCGAGGCCCAGGTGGCATACGCGATCGGCAAGGCGCTGCCCGTCGGGCTCTTCGTAGAGTGCTTCGGCACCGAGAAGGTGCCCGTGGAGCGCATCCAGGACGCCGTCCTGCAGGTGTTCGACCTTCGGCCGCGCGCCATCATCAGCGCCCTCGACTTGCTGCGCCCGATCTACGCGCAGACCGCGGCGTACGGGCACTTCGGCCGGAGCGAGCCCGACTTCTCCTGGGAGCGCACCGACCGCGCCGACCAGCTCCGCACCGCCGCCGGCCTGTGAGAACGCCCGGGTACCGCTCCCCAGATTTATCCCGAACGAGCGGTGGCTCACCTCCCCGCGCCCGCCCTTCCGGCCCGGGGGCAGGCGCGGCAGTCGGCCGGTCGGCCCACGGCCGCGGTTCTGATAGGACGGAACCGTGGCTAAGGGGCCGAAGGACGCCGCGATCAGCGCCAGGCTTCCGGTCGCCCGCGTGGCGGTGGACATCTCCCTCGCCCACCTCGACCGCCCCTTCGACTACCTGGTCCCGGCCAGCATGGACGAGGCGGCCGTCCCTGGCTGCCGGGTACGGGTCAGGTTCGCGGGCCAGCTCGTCGACGGCTACCTGCTCGAGCGGATCGAGAAGAGCGAGCACCAGGGCAGGCTGGCCGCCCTGGAGCGGGTGACCTCGCCGGAACCCGTGCTCACGCCTGAGATCTTCGACCTGGCCCGGGCGGTGGCGGACAGGTACGCGGGCACGCTGGCGGACGTGCTCAGGCTGGCGATCCCGCCGCGCCACGCGACCGCGGAGCGTGAGGCAGCCGAGGCGACACCTGAGGAGCCGGAGCACCCCGGCCGGCCGGACCGCCCGGAGCCCGGCTCGTGGGCTCGCTACCCGGCCGGGCACGCGTTCCTGGCCGCGCTGGCCGAAGGCCGTCCGGTCCGCGCCGCCTGGTCGGCCCTGCCCGGCCCCGAATGGCCGGCCGAGATCGCCATCGCCGCCGCGACCACCGCGGCCGCGGGCCGCGGCACCGTCATCGTCGTCCCCGACGCCAGGGACCTGGCCCGCGTCGATGAGGCACTCCAGGCCGTCGGCCACGGCGGCCACGTCTGCCTGACCGCCGACCTCGGCCCGGCCGAGCGCTACCGGCGCTGGCTGGCCGTCCGCCGGGGGACGGTCCGGGTGGTGGCGGGCACCAGGGCCGCGATGTTCGCCCCGGTTTGCCGGCTCGGCCTCGTGGTCCTCTGGGACGACGGCGACGACCTGCACGCCGAACCCCGCGCCCCCTACCCGCACGCCCGTGAGGTCCTCGCGCTGCGCGCGCACCGGTCGGGGGCGGCCGCGCTGATCGGCGGCTTCGCCCGAACCGCCGAACTCACCCAGCTCGTCGCGGCCGGATGGGCGCGCCCGCTGACCGGCAGCCCGGATGCCCTCCGGCAGGCGATGCCGCTGGTCCGCGCGGCACCTGACGAGGCCGAACTAGCCCGCGACGCCGCCGCGATGACCGCCCGCCTGCCCAGCCTCGCGCTCCGCAGTGCTCGTAGCGCCCTGGCGGGCGATGCTCGTAGCGCCCTGGCGGGCGGGCCCGTGCTCGTCCAGGTCCCGCGGCGCGGTTACCTGGACGCGATCGCCTGCGCCCGGTGCCGCGCGCAGGCCAGGTGCGCGGTGTGCGGCGGGCCGCTGCAGATCGGCGGCTCGCACGAGGTGCCGGGCTGCCGCTGGTGCGGCGCCCTCGCTACGGACTGGGCGTGCTCGCGGTGCGGATCGCCCCGCCTGCGCGCGCTGGTCACCGGCGCGGCCAGGACCGCCGAGGAACTCGGCCGCGCCTTCCCCGGCGTGCCGGTCAGGACCTCAGGCGGCCAGCACGTGCTGGCGGAGGTACCCGCCGAGCCGGCCCTGGTCATCGCCACCCCCGGCGCCGAGCCCGTGGCGGCCGGGGGCTACGCCGCCGCGCTGCTCCTGGACGGCTGGGCCATGCTCGGCCGGCCCAGCCTGCGCGCCGCCGAGGAGACGCTGCGCCGGTGGCTGAACGCCGCCGCGCTCGTCAGGCCAGGCGCGCCGGTCGTGGTCCTGGCCGAGGCCACCCTCCCCGCGGTGAAGGCCCTCATCCGCTGGGATCCGGTCGGTTTCTCAGAACGAGAGGTGGCTGAACGCGCCGAGCTGGGTTTCCCGCCCGCGGTGCGGATGGCCGCCATCACCGGATCCCCCGCGGCCGTGGCCGGCTTCGTCGCCTCCGCCGACCTCCCCGGCGGCGCCGAGGTGCTCGGGCCCGTGCCGACGCCGCCGGCCCGCCGCGCCACGCAGGATCCAGGCCCCGATTCCGAGCCGCAGGAGCGAGCGCTGATCAGGGTCCCCCGGTCCGGCGGCCTCGAGCTGGCGCGGGCACTGCACGCGGCGCAGGCGCAGCGCAGCGCCCGCAAGGACGGTGCCGCGGTCCGCGTTCAGCTCGACCCTGCCGAGGTGGCCTGACGGATAGACTGGGGCTGGTGGCGGCACGGCATATCTCACCGGCTGCTCGCTGTTTAAGGTGTCCAGGAGGTTTCGTGAGCGTCAAGCCGATCCGTCTGTTCGGTGACCCGGTGCTGCGCACCCCGGCCGAGCCGGTCCGCGATTTCGACGCCGAGCTGCGCAGGCTCGTCAAGGACCTCACCGACACCATGCTGGACGCGCCCGGCCTGGGCCTGGCCGCGCCGCAGATCGGGGTCGGCCTGCGGGTATTCACCTACCATGTGGACGACGACGAGGCGGGGCACCTGATCAACCCCTCGCTGGACCTGTCGAAGGACGAGGAGGACGGCGAGGAGGGGTGCCTGTCCTTCCCCGGCCTTTCGTACCCGGTCAAGCGGGCGTGGGGCGTGGTCGCCAAGGGCTTCAACATGTACGGGGATCCGGTCACGATCGAGGGCACGGAGCTGCTGGCCCGCTGCATCCAGCACGAGACCGATCACCTGGACGGCATCTTGTTCATCGACCGGATGGATTCGGCTCAGCGCAAGCTGGCGATGAAGGCGATCCGCGAGGCGGAATGGTGGGGCGACCCGATCCCGCGGGTCAAGGTGTCCCCGCACGAGACGCTGGGACGGGCCTTCTGACATGCCCGTGCTCATGGTGCTGTGACGAGCGATGCGCCTGGTTTTCGCTGGCACTCCGCAGACTGCGGTCCCGGCGCTTGACGCGCTGCTGACCTCGCGGCACGAGGTCATCGCCGTGGTGACCCGTCCCGACGCGCGCGCGGGCCGCGGCCGGAAGGTCGAGTCGAGCCCGGTGGCGCAGCGGGCCGCTGCCGCGGGCCTCGAGGTGCTGGCCCCGCCCAGGGCGCGGGACCCCGCGTTCCAGGAGCGCCTGCGCCAGATCGCCCCCGACTGCTGCCCGATGGTCGCCTACGGTGCGCTGATCCCGCAATCCGCGCTCGACATCCCCCCGTACGGCTGGGTCAACCTGCACTTTTCCGTGCTGCCCGCCTGGCGGGGCGCCGCGCCGGTGCAGCACGCCATCCTGCACGGCGACGACGTGACGGGCGCCAGCACGTTCCAGGTCGTCGCCGAGCTGGACGCAGGCCCGGTCTACGGGGTGCTCACCGAGGCGGTCCGGCCCCGTGACACAACCGGCGACCTGCTGGAACGCCTGGCCCGCTCGGGAGCCGAGCTGCTCGTCGCGACGCTGGACGGGATCGAGGCCGGGACGCTGCGGGCGATCCCGCAGCCCGCCGAGGGCGTCAGCTTCGCGCCCAAGGTCACTACCGCGGACGCGCGGGTGGACTGGAAGTTGCCCGCCCTCGCGGTTGACCGGCTGATCCGCGCCTGCACGCCGGACCCGGGAGCCTGGACCGAGCACGAGGGCGCCCGGCTGAAGCTCGGGCCCGTCTCCCTCGCCGACCTGTGGTCCGGCCCTTCCCTGGCGCCGGGCGAGCTCCTGGCCGAACGGCACGCCGTGTACGCGGGGACCGGCTCTCGCCCGGTCCGCCTAGGCGAGGTTCAGGCCGAGGGCAAGCGCCGGATGGCCGCGTCCGACTGGGCGCGCGGCCTGCGCTCCGACAGCCCTGTCCGGTTTGGCTGACGTGGCCGGGCAGGCGCCGCGCCGCGGCCGTCCGGGCCGCGCGCCCGGCTCCGCCGCCGCGCCGTCTCGTGCCCACCCGGCGCACAGGGCAGGCGGATCTGCAACCGGCTCATCCCGCGCCGACCCGGCGCGCCGCGCCGCCTATGACGCCCTGCGCGCCGTCGCGGACCGGGACGCGTACGCCAACCTGCTGCTCCCTTCGCTGCTCGCCGAGCGCGGCCTGACCGGGCGCGACGCGGCCTTCGCCACCGAGCTGACCTACGGCACGCTGCGCGGCCGCGGCACCTACGACGCGATCCTGGCGGCCTGCAGCGACCGTGATCAGCTGGACCCGCCGGTCCGGGACGTGCTCAGGCTCGGCGCGCATCAGCTCCTGGCCACCAGGGTCGGCCCTCATGCCGCCGTGGCGACCTCGGTCGACCTGGTCAGGGAGGTGTGCGGGCCCCGGCCCTCAGGCTTCGTCAACGCCGTGCTGCGCCGCGTGGCCACCCGTGACCTGGACGCCTGGATGGCGATCGTCGCCCCGGACCGTTCACTGGACCCGTCCGGGTATCTCGCCGTCCGGCACAGTTACCCGCGCTGGATCGTCGAGGCGTTCCGCGACGCCCTCGGCGACGCCGGCGACGCCGAGGTCGAGGCCGCCCTCGCGGCCGGCAACAGCAGGCCGGAAGTCGTGCTGGCGGTGCTGCCCGGCCCGCCGGACCCCGCGGAGCCCGGCCCGCCGCGCCTCCCTGAGCCCGGCCCGCCGCGCCTCCCTGAGCCCGGCGCGCCGCTCCTCCCGGAGCCCGGCCAGGCCACCGACCGGACCCGCTGGTCACCGTACGGCCTCCGGCTCGCTGGCGGTGACCCGGCGCCGCTCGTCGCCGCCGGACAGGCGGCCGTGCAGGACGAGGCCAGCCAGCTGGCCGCGCTCGCCCTGACCCGCGCCGAACTGACCGGTCCCGCGACGCAGGACCGTCTCTGGCTCGACCTCTGCGCGGGCCCGGGCGGGAAGGCGCGGCTCCTGGCCGGGCTCGCCGCCGCGAGAGGAGCCCGCCTGGTCGCTTCCGACCTCCGACCCCATCGCGCCAGGAAGGTCCTGCGCGCCCTGCGGCGTGCCCAGCCGGCCCCCGACCACAACAGCGCCGTGGTCGTGGCGGACGGAGTCCGCGCCCCGTGGCCGTCAGGCACGTTCGATCGCGTGCTGGCCGACGTCCCCTGCTCCGGCCTGGGATCGCTGCGCCGTCGCCCCGAAGCCCGCTGGCGCAAGACCCCCACGGGCGTGACCGCGCTGGCCAGCCTGCAGCGCGGGCTGCTCAACGCAGCCCTGGATTCAGTCCGCCCGGGCGGCGTGGTCGCCTACGTCACGTGCTCACCGCACGTGGCCGAGACCCGGGAAGTCGTCACCGCCGTCGCGGACGGCCGCGCTGACGTCACGATCCTGGACGCCCCCGCCGTCCTCGCCGAGGTTCCCGGCCTGCGCTGCCTCGAACCCGAGACCCCCGAGCCCCCCAAGATGTCCGAGACCCCTGAGCCCCCAAAGACCCCCTCGGATTCCGGGCCGGATCCCCGGTGGGCCAGGTTTGCGCAGTTCTGGCCGCACCGTCACGGTACCGACGCGATCTTCCTGGCCCTGCTCAGGCGCGGCTGAGGGCTCTGGTCTGCCCCAGCCGGGCGTTTCCGATGTCGGCCCGCTGGCCTTGCGCGTAGCCGGCGCCGTAGCCCCTGCCGCTGTAGGTGATGCGGGTCTTCCGCGTGACGGGGTACGCCTGCTCCATCTGCCGGCGGATGACGACCGCCCGGTCGGCCAGGACCAGCGCGGTGCTGGGCCCGGACCGCGTTTCTCCCTCGGCGCGGGCGGCGGCGCGGTCCTCAGCGGACCGGACCCGCACGACGACCGCGGTCACGAAGCCGAGCAGCCAGCTTCGCCGCCAGGCCCGCGGGCTGCGGACCCCGGAGGGGACGACGGAGGCGGTCAGGCCGCGCGCCATCTGCAGCAGCAGCGAGGTGTAGAGGATGTCAGCCCGCTCGAGGTCCGAGGCGTAGCCGAACATGTGTATGCGCGTGCCAGGCCGGCTGGTGTGCAGGATGACGCACTGGCACCGCATCGCGCCGGCCAGCCCGGCCAGTAGGTGAGCCCGGACCTGGGCCCACGGGTTGTCGATGTCGATGATCCGGCTGTCCGGCCGGTCCGTGTCCGGGCGCGCGGCGGCCAGCCGGGCCCGGTCGATGCCGTAGCGGGCCATCAGCTCGGCGGCCTTCGCGGTAAGCGCCTCGGCCTCCGGCGGCGTGACCCCCTCGGCCTCGGCCTTCGCCAGCAGCTTGCGCACCCGGTCGAGCAGTGCACTCGGCGGTTCTGACGGCATTAGCAACCTCCAGGTAGGTTCTCGGTCGAACTCAGTATCGAACCATACCCGCCCGGTACGACATTCCTGATCCCTCGGTCTCCGCCCCGCATCCAGGCACTCTACACTCGGCCTTATCATGGCCGTTCAGATCTCGCCGAGCATCCTGTCAGCCGACTTCGCGCGGCTCGCCGACGAGGCCGCCGCCGTCGCCGGCGTCGCGGACTGGCTGCACGTGGATGTCATGGACAACCACTTCGTGCCGAACCTCACCCTCGGCCTCCCCGTGGTCGAGGCGCTCCTCAAGCACGCCACGCTTCCCCTCGACTGTCACCTGATGATCGAGGAGCCTGACCGCTGGGCACCGGGCTACGCCGAGGCCGGCGCGCGCAACGTGACGATCCACGTCGAGGCGGCGCAGTCCCCGGTGCGGACGCTGCGCGCCATCCGGGCCGCGGGCTCGCGCTCCGGGCTCGCCGTGAACCCCGGCACGCCCGTGGAGTCCTGCGAGGACCTGCTGTCCGAGGTCGACATGCTGCTGCTGATGACGGTGGAACCGGGATTCGGCGGTCAGCACTTCCTGGACATGGTCCTGCCCAAGCTGCGCCGCGCCCGCTCGCTGGTCGCCGAGCACGGCACCGCCGTATGGCTCCAGGTCGACGGCGGGGTCAGCGAGGAGACCATCGAACGGTGCGCGGCGGCGGGGGCGGACGTGTTCGTGGCCGGGTCGGCCGTGTACGGCTCCGATGATCCCGCCCGGGCCGTGCAGGCCCTGCGCGCGCAGGCCGAGCGCGCCACCGCTCAGGCGACCTGGTCCGCCCGCTACCCGGGCCGCCCGGGCTAAGATCGCCAGCGCCCCGCCGCGCCCGCCGCGCCCGGCACGCCCAAGCCACCCTGGACACCGCCGACGTTGACGCTCAGCACCACCGTGACCGAGATCCCGCCGGGCTCCACGGTGAGCTGCCCGCCCACGGTGAGCAGGTCGCTCGCGGTGACGGTTACCGTCGTACTCGCGCCGGCCGCCAGCGTGCCGGATGACGGCGAGACCGTCAGGCCGCCGATCAGGCCTTGTGACGGCGTGATGGACCAGTTCACGGGGCCGTTCGAGGCCGTCAGGGTGATCGCGGCGGAGCTTCCGACGCTCAGCAGGATCGACGTCGGGCTCACGCTCAGCGTTCCCTGGGGAGGTGGCGTGGACGGCGGGGGAGTGGCACTCGGGGTGCTGGTGGACGGCGGGGACGAGTTCGGTGCCGCGGTCACGCCGGACGACGATGGCGCCGGAGCCGGGGGAGACGTGTGCGCCTGGGGCGCGGTGCTGGTGGGCGAACCCGGGCCGGTCGGCGAGGCGTGGCCGGTCGGCGAGCCGCTGCCGGCCGTGGGCGACGGCGAGATGGCAGCCACCGGGACGGGCGAGGTGGGCACGCCTCCGCTCCCCGGCACGGTCGGGTGCGGCCGCTGGCTCGGGCTGCCCGCCCCGCGTCCGGACGAACCGCCGGACGAACCGCCGGAACTGCTGCCGGGCACCGGCCCCCGGGCGAAGGCCGCCGCCCCGCCGTGGTGCCCGGGGCTCCCGGTGGCCAGCGCCACCCCGATCACGGCGGCGGCCACGATCGCCGCCACCGCGCCGCCCACGGCGGCCTGGCCCTGCCACGTGCGAAGCCGCGGCAGCTTCGGCGGGTTAAGTGGCTTGGGGAAGCCGGCCTGGCCGAACGACGCGGCGGTCTGCGCCACGCTGGCCCGGTGGGCGATGGCCTCGGGCGTGTTGCTGCTGGCCAGCTTGAGCACATGCCCCCGCAGTCCCGCGGGCATGGCGGCGATCGGCAGCCCGGCCAGCGGCGCCAGGCCGAGCAGCAGGGCCGGAGCCAGCTCGCGGCGCTTCCGCTCGGCGCATACCGGGCAGCGCTCGACGTGGCGGCTGATCCGCTTGCGCATCAGGACGGTCAGCTGCCCGTCCCAGTCCTCGAGCATCGCGCCCAGGGCGGCGCAATCCTCCCGCCCGGTGCGCGCGACCAGCAGGGCGCCGAGCGCGGTCTCCAGCTGACCGCGGGCGCGGGACAGCAGCGCGTGCGCGTGGTTGCGCGATACCCCGAGCATGGCCGCGATCTCGGCGACGTCAAGCCCCTGCCGCAGCTGCAGTTCGATCAGGTCCTGGTCGCTGGCGTTCAGGCCGCGGACCGCCGAGCGCAGCAGCGCGCGCAGTTCCGCGCGGTCGATCTCGTCGCCTGCGTCCGCCGCTGCATCGGTTATGTCGGGCATCGTGTCGAGCGGGGCCGTGGTGTTCGCCGCGGTCGCGCGCATGCGCCGGTAGCATTCGTTGCGCGCCACGGCGTAGAGCCACGGCCGGAGCCGGTTCTGATCGCGCAGTCCTCCCAGCCTGGACGCCGCGATGACGAAAGTGTCCTGCACGACGTCGGCGGCATCAGCCGGCTCGCGCAGCAGGGAGCGGCAGTAGGTGTACAGCGGGGCCGCGTACCGGTCGTAAGCCTCGGCGAGCCCGTCGGGGTCGCCCGCCACGATAGCCGCGACCACCTCGCTGTCGCGCATGTATCTATGTAACGCCGCGACCACGCAAATGGACAATACCGAACGGCCTTCACGTGCGTACCAGCCCCGATCCGGGCCGGACGCCGGGAACTTGCCCCCCCTCCGCGGTAAGTTCCCGGCGACCTGCCGTTCTCCTTGTCTGCTCCCACCGGTAGGAGTAGGAGAGGCTGGATCCGCCAACACTTTTTCCCGAGGTTTTTTACCGGCCACGCTCGGGGCGCCCGGGACACCACCGACCGGGACACCACCGACCGGGACACCACCGACCGGGACGGAATAGGAGGCGCCGAAGTCGGCGGCGAGCACGACCGTGACCGTGATCTTGCCGGGCTCCACGGCGAGCTGCCCGCCCGCGGTGAGCAGGTCGCTGCCGGTGATGCTGATCGTCGTGCTCGTGCCGGCCGCCAGCGAGCCAGACGACGGTGCCACGGCCAGGCCGCCGATCAGGCCCTGTGACAGCGTGATGGACCAGTTCACGGGGCCGTTCAGGGCCGTCAGGGTGAGGGTGGCGGAGCTGCCCGGCGGAGGGATCGTGATCGTGGAGGGGGCCACGGTCAGCGTTCCCTGCTCAGGCCGGGGCTTGGCGGCAGGCGTCGCCCGGATGGTCGCGGTGGCCGTGGCCGACCTGGCCGACGGGACCGGCGAGCCCGGCGAGCCTGGCCCGGACGCCGGCCGCGGGCCGGATGCCGAGCCGCCGCCCGCGGGCCGGGCTTTGGCCGGCCTGCAGCCTGCGCTCAGGGCAGGCGATGCGCGTGCGGATCCTGTGGCGCGCGCCGAGCCCGGAACTCCCAGGCTGCGCGGGCTGGCCGCGGCCTCGGTACCGGCGCCCGTGTCGGCCGAGGGAACCGGCGCCCGCCCGAGGCCGGCCGTGTCGTGGGCGCCCGGCCGCCCGCCGGTCAGCGCCATCGTCAGCAGCGTCGCGGCGGCGACGGCGAAGGCGACCGCCACGCCGGCCGCGAAGGCAGCCTGGCGTTGCCGGAAGTGCCGCCGCCGCGCCCGGCGCGGGCCGATCGGCATAGGGAAACCGCGGTGCATACGGATATGTAATCGCACGATTGCATAAAGTAATAACACCGCCGGACGTTCGCGCCCGCGTGTCGCCGTCGCGGTTACCAGCGGTCGAGGTGCCCGGGTAGCTCGGCCAGCCGGGTGATGACCGCGTCGGGCACGGTGCCGTCGAACCCGGGCACGTCGGAGTTCGGGACGAGGACGGCGCGCATGCCCACGCCCTTCGCCCCGTACACGTCGTCGTAGGGCCGGTCCCCGACGAACACGCAGGAAACGGGGTCGAGAACGCCGACGGCGCGCATGGCCGCGCGGAAGGCCTCCGGGTGCGGCTTCACCCACGGGATCTCGCTGGTGTAAACCGCGCCGTCGATCAGGCCGGCGATCCCGTCCCTGGCGAAGACCCGCTCGTGGGCGGCCCGCGGCCACATGGTGTTGGACAGCACGCCCACCTTGATGCCGCGCCGGCGCAGTTCGCGCAGCAGCGGCGCCGCGTCGGCGTCGGTGAGGGTGTGCGGGTCCCACGCCTCGAAGAAGCTGGCCAGCAGGGCGGGCGAAGGCGTGACCCCCGCCCGCGCGAACACCGCGTCCAGCGTGGAACTCTGGTGCGAGGTCTCGCCCAGCCGCCAGTACTCGGCCTGCGCCGCGCTGACGGCGGCGGCCACGGCGGCCGCCTCGCCGACCGGGTAGTGCCGGGAGCACACCGCGCGCCACAGCTCGTCCTGGTCGATGCCGTGCCACGGCGTGAGCGTCCCGCCCCAGTCGAAGATCACCGCGCTGACCGCCATGCCCGCGATCCTACGCACGCACCCTGACAGGCGGGTCAGCCCGCGGAATACCCGGTGTGGCACACTGGCTATACGAGCAAGCGTGCTCCGGGGTCGGTGAAACTCCGAACCGGCGGTTAAAGTCCGCGACCCGTCCGCTGCCAGCGGTCGGCTGACCCGGTGGAATCCCGGGACCGACGGTCAAAGTCCGGATGGGAGGCAGCACGCAAACGGCCGGCGCAAACCCGGCCGTGCGCCGCGCGCACCTGCGTACCCGCGCGAACCCCGGAGCCCGAAACGACAGGCAGGACTCCGAGGAGGCAAGTGCGGATGTTCACCGGGATCGTGGCAGAACTCGGCGAGGTCGCCGGAATCGAGCACCGCGGCGACGCGGCGCGGCTGACCATCCGGGGCGACACCGACGGAGTCATAACGGGTGAGTCGATCGCGGTCAACGGCGTATGCCTGACCGTCACCAGCGTCCTCGACGGCACGTTCACCGCGGACGTCATGGGCGAGACCCTCGACCGGACTCACCTAGGCGCGCTCACCCCGGGCGCGCCGGTCAACCTGGAACGCTCGGTCCGCCTCGCCGACCGCCTGGGCGGCCACCTCGTCCAGGGCCACGTGGACGCGACCGGTACCGTCATCTCCAGGTCACCCGCCGCCCACTGGGACCAGGTCAGGATCAGCCTCCCGGCCGGCCTCGACAGGTACGTGGTGCACAAGGGATCGATCTGCGTCGACGGGGTGAGCCTCACCGTCTCCGCGCTGGGACCCGACGCGGCGCCGCACAGCGAATGGTTCGAGGTCAGCCTCATCCCGGAAACCCTCAAACGCACCACCCTGGGCACCCGCCAGCCAGGTGAGACCGTGAACCTCGAGGTCGACGTCATCGCCAAGTACGTCGAGAGGCTCCTCAGCAAGGAGGCCCACCAGTGAACGAGCTGCTCGACGACATCGACCGCGCCATCAAGGACATCGCCGAGGGCCGCCCGGTCGTCGTGGTGGACGACGCGAACCGGGAGAACGAGGGCGACATCATCGCCGCGGCCAGCATGGCCACTCCCGAACTGCTCGCGTTCATGATCCGCTACACCAGCGGCGTGATCTGCGCGCCGCTGCCCGGCCCCGAGCTTGACCGGCTGCAGCTGCCCCTGATGACCTCACAGAACACCGAACGCATGCGCACCGCCTTCACCCTGTCCGTCGACGCCCGCGACGGCGTGACCACGGGCATCTCGGCGGCCGACCGCGCCACCACCATCACGCGCCTCGTCGACCCCGCCACCACCGCGCAGGACCTGGTCCGTCCCGGCCACGTGTTCCCGCTCCGCTACGCCGAGGGCGGCGTGCTGCGCAGGCCGGGCCACACCGAGGCCGCCGTCGACCTGGCCAGGCTGGCCGGCCTGCCGCCGGCCGGGGTGCTCGCCGAGGTCGTCAACGACGACGGCACCATGGCCAGGCTCCCCGAGCTGCGCACGTTCGCCGCAGCGCACGGCCTGGCCCTGATCTCCATCGAGCAGCTCATCGAGTACCGCCGCCGCACCGAGCGCCAGCTCACCAGGCAGGCGCAGACCAGGCTGCCGAACGCCTTCGGCCTCTGGCACGCGTACGGCTACCGGCACGAGATTGACGCCACCGAGTACCTGGCTCTCGCGCTCGGCGACGTCGCAGGCGGCACCGACGTGCTGACGCGGCTGCACTCCGAGTGCCTGACCGGCGACGTGTTCGGCTCGCTGCGCTGCGACTGCGGCGCCCAGCTCGAGGCGGCCATGGCCGCGATCGCGGAGCAGGGCCGCGGGGTGGTCCTGTACCTGCGCGGGCACGAGGGCCGCGGCGTCGGCCTGCTCAGCAAGCTGCAGGCCTACGAGCTGCAGGACGCCGGCGCGGACACGGTCGACGCCAACCTGGAGCTCGGCCTGCCCGCCGACGCCCGCGAGTACTCCGCGGGCGCGCAGATGCTGGCCGACCTCGGCGTCCGCTCGGTGCGCCTGCTCACCAACAACCCGGCCAAGGTCAGCGGCCTGACCGACTGCGGGGTGGAGGTCACCGCCCGCGTCCCGCTCGCGGCCGCGGTCACCCCGTACAACCTCCGCTACCTGGTCACCAAGCGCGACAAGCTCGGCCATCAAATTCAAGACCTTCATGAATCCGAACGAGCGGTGGTATCACCCCCGGGCCGCCTCAACGGCCACCGGCCGACCCCCCGCCCGGTCACCGCCGCCGCCGTGCTCCAGCCGGAAGCGTCCGCCTCCCCCGCGGCCTACCCCGCCCCGCCCGCGGCGGAGTCCGCGTGAGCGGCGAGGGCTCGCCCCTCGACCGCGGCGCCGCCCCGGTCGAGGCGTCCGGGCTGAGCCTGGCCATCGTGGCGACGCGCTGGCACCGGGAGATCACGGACTCGCTGGTGGCGCGCGGGACCGCCGCGGCACGCGCGTGCGGCGTCCCGGACCCGCTCGTGGTCCGCGTGCCCGGCGCGATCGAGCTGCCCGTCGTGGCCGCCGAACTGGCCCGCCACCACGACGCCGTGGCCTGCCTCGGCGCGGTCATCCGCGGCGGGACTCCGCACTTCGAGTACGTCTGCGATTCGGTGACCGCCGGCCTGACCCGCGTCGCGCTCGACGCCCGCACGCCGGTCGGCAATGGCGTGCTCACCTGCGACACGGTAGAGTCGGCCCGCGACCGGTGCGGGCTGCCGGGCAGCCATGAGGACAAGGGATGGGAGGCCGTGGTGGCGGCGCTCGAGGTCGCGGTCCTGCTGCGCTCCATCCGCCGCAGCCACCAAGACCCGCTCCCCGTGGAGGCTCTATTTTCCCCCGCAAGCCCAGCCTAGGACGCCCCCACATGCTCTCACTGGTCCTGCCGAAGGGCTCGCTCGAGCGCGCCACGCTCGAGTTGTTCGACGCGGCCGACCTGACCGTGCAGCGGTCCTCTGACCGGGACTACCACGCGTCCATCGACGACCCGCGGATCGACAAGGTACGGTTCCTGCGCCCGCAGGAGATCCCGTCTTACCTCGAACGCGGTCTCTTCGACCTCGGCATCACCGGGCGCGACTGGATCGAGGAGACCGAAGCGGACGTGGTGTCACTCGGCGAACTCCAGTACTCCAAGGCCACCTCCGCCCCGGTCCGGGTGGTCCTCGCGGTCCCGGACGCCGCGCCCTGGCGGTCCGCCGCCGACCTGCCGGAGGGCGTCCGGATCTCCACCGAGTTCCCGTCGCTGACCAGGCGGTTCCTCGAAGCCCGCGGGGTCAAGGCGATGGTTGTACCGTCCTACGGCGCGACCGAGGCGAAGGTGCCCGACATCGTGGACGCGATCGTCGACCTGACCGAGACGGGCTCCTCGCTCAGGAAGAACGGCCTGCGCATCCTCGACACCCTGCTGACCAGCTACACCGAGCTGATCGCCTCCGCCCAGGCGTTCGCCGACCCGGGCAAGCGCGCGGCCATGGAGGACATCGGGCTGCTCCTGCGCGGCGCGATCCAGGCCCGCGGCAACGTCCTGCTCAAGCTCAACGTGCCCGCCGACAAGCTCGCCGCGGTAACGGAGATGCTGCCCGCCCTCTCCTCGCCGACGATCACCACGCTCGCCCGCGGGAACATGAACGCGGTGGAGACCGTGGTCCCCAAGCGCGGCGTCAACACGCTGATCCCCGCCCTGAAGGCGGCGGGCGGCCAGGACATCCTGGAGATCCCCATCTCCAAGATCGTCGAGTTACGGTTGGGAACCCCGTGGCGCAGGCAGACCGCCCGGGTGCTGCCGGTCGACGCCGGAGGGCGGGTCCTGCTCCTGCACGGCTGGGATCCGCACCGCCCTGATCAGCCGTTCTGGTTCACGATCGGCGGCGGGGCCGAAGCCGGAGAATCGATGCCCCAGGCGGCCGCCCGCGAACTGCGCGAGGAGACCGGCATCCGCGTCGACCCTGAGCAGCTCGGCGAGCCGATCGCGCAGAGCACCGTCGAGTTCTCCTGGGCCGGTTACGAGATCATCCAGGGCCAGGTCTTCTACGCCGTCCTCGTCGAGTCGGCCGAGGTCAGCCTTGACGGCCTGGACGCCTGGGAGCGGGCCACCACCGACAAGTACGCCTGGCTGTCCGCCGAGGACCTGGAAGCCGGCGAGCCCCTCGCCGATCCCGAACTGCCCGCCCTGGTCCGCTCCGCGGTCGCCACCGTCCGCGGTCGCCGGGAATAGGCACTGGGCAGCGGCGGGTTCCGATGACAGAGCGAGCAGGGACGGCGGGCGTCCCGACACGGCTGAGGTGACGCGGTGCGTGACATCCTGAGCAAGATCACGAAGTGGTGGGAGGCGGGAGACACCGTCGGCCTGGCCACGGTGGTGCGCACGTTCCGCAGCGCCCCGCGCGACCCAGGCGCAGCGCTGGCGGTATCGGCCGAGGGCGAGGTCATCGGCAGCGTGTCGGGCGGCTGCGTGGAAGGCGCCGTATACGAGCTGTCGCTTGACGTCTGCGAAACCGGCGACCCGGTCCTGCAGACCTACGGGGTCAGCGACGACGACGCGTTCGCGGTCGGCCTGACCTGCGGCGGGATCCTGGATATCTTCGTGGAGCCGATCGACCAGGCCCGGTTCCCCGAGCTGGGGGAGATCGCCGCGGCGGTGGAGCGCGGCGAGCCGGTCGCGGTCGCGACGGTCATCGGGGGCCCGGGCCGGATCGGTGCGAGGCGGGTGATCTGGGCCGGGGATGGCACCGTCGGCGGCGCCGCCGACGGCTGGCACGTCGGCTCGTCAGGCACCCTCGGCTCCGGACCCAGGCTGGACCAGGCGGTGGACGACGACGCCCGCGGCATGCTGGCCCAGGGCCTGACCGGTATCCGCAGGTACGGCGAGCACGGCGAACGGCGCGGCGACGAGCTGAGCGTGTTCGTGAACTCCTTCGCGCCGCCGCCGCGGATGCTGGTCTTCGGGGCGATCGACTTCGCCGCCGCGGTCGCGCGGGTCGGGAAGTTCCTCGGGTACCACGTCACCGTGTGCGACGCGCGGAAGGTGTTCGCCACCGCGGCGCGGTTCCCCGACGCGGACGACGTTGTGGTCGACTGGCCGCACCGCTTCCTCGCCGGGACCAGCGTGGACGCCAGGACCGTCATCTGCGTGCTCACGCACGACCCCAAGTTCGATGTGCCGCTGCTCGAGGTGGCGCTGCGCACCCCGGCCGGGTACATCGGGGCGATGGGCAGCAGGCGGACCCACGACGACCGGCTCGCCAGGCTCCGCGAGGTGGGCCTGACCGACGACGAGCTCGCCCGGCTGCGCTCGCCGATCGGCCTCGACCTCGGGGCCAGGACCCCGGAGGAGACGGCGGTGTCGATCGCGGCCGAGCTGATCCAGCTCCGCTGGGGCGGCACCGGCCACCCGCTGACCGCCACCGAGGGCCGTATCCACCACCAGGTCGCCGGCGAGGACGCCGGCGCGCCGCGTACGCTTGGGCCGTGCGAACTGCGGTCGCGGGGGTGCTGCTCGCCGCGGGGGAAGGATCCAGGTTCGGCCGGCCCAAGGCGCTCGTCGTCCTGAACGGGCAGACCCTCGCCGAGCGCGGCGTGGACCTGCTGCGAGCGGGGGGCGCGGACCCGATCCTCGTCGTCACCGGCGCCGCCGAGGTCCAGCTCACCGGGACGCTTTCGGTGTACAACGAGGACTGGCGGACCGGGATGGGCTCCTCGCTCCGCGCCGCCCTGGCGGCCCTGGCCGGCACCGACGCGGGCGCGGCGGTGGTCGCCCTCGCGGACCAGCCGCTGGTCGGGCCAGAGGCGGTGGCCCGGCTGATCGCCGCCTACCGGGGCGGGGCGAGCGTGGCGGTCGCCGCCTACGGCGGGCGGCCGCGCAACCCGGTGCTCCTGGCCCGCGAGCACTGGCCCGAGGTCATCGCGATGGCCGTCGGCGACGCGGGGGCACGGCCGTTCCTGCGCGCCAGGCCCGACCTCGTCACGCTCGTCGAGTGCGGCGACACCGGCCGCCCCGACGACATCGACACCCCCGGGGACCTGGCCAGGATCACAGGGATCGCGGAGGATGACCCGAGGCGCCGCGAATTGCGCGCCAGCCCTCACCCGCCGGGGCACTGCCCTTTACTTGTAGGACTTCTGTGCCCGAGTGCCCGATTTTGGCGTTCTGTTGCGGGTGGGTCACGATTAAGGCCGGCGTTGCGATGCGGCCGTGAACGCAACGAGGCTCCTGCTATGACGTTGGGTGTCGAATCCATAGCCGTCAGGAGCAACAGGAGCCTCGTTGCCTGCGAATTTTGCCATGCCCGTTGCTGTCCCGTCGACTCCCGGCGACGATGCGGGCGGCCAGCCGGGGGCAGGCCTGGCCACCCGGGTCGCGGCCGGGCCGGGCCGGTGGGAGGACGAGGACTGGCTGGCTGACCTGCGGCGGGAGAGCCTGCCGGAGTCGCTGCTGGCAGACGGGACGATCGCCGCCGCCGCGTCCGCCGAGCATGGCCACAAGCTGGAGCGGGCACTGAACGCCGAGGTCACGGCCATGTGCCTGGCTGCCGGGGCGCTGTTCCCGGTCCTTGGCTACGACAGCGTGCTCGCCCTGGTCTTCGGCATGCCGGGCGTGCCAGGCCCGGCCCGGCACCCCGACGCCGACGGGGCCGGCGTACTCCAAGGCGCGGGAGCGGTCCGGGGAGGCCCCGGCCCGGGCCATGTTCGCTCATGACGCGGCCCGGGACGACATTCCCGCAGGCCAGGACGGGACCGCGTTCGGCCTGGAGATCACCCAGATCGACGGCACCACCTGATCGATCGCCACCGACGGCAAGTCCTCGACCTGCTGCTTGGAAAGGTTGAGCCGGATTCCCGCCTCGGCCCCGGTGACCGCGCCGATCGGGATGGCTACGTCCTTGCGCCCCCACAGGTGCCCCTCCTTCAGGAGCACGTGCGTGACATGGTGATCATCGGGGTTGATGACCAGGCCCTCAACCAGCCCGATCTCCCCGTCGGTGGCATGGACGTGGTCACCACGGCGCACCTGCACCTCTCCCGGGGGCACCGAGTCAGAGGTGACCATCCGCCGCTCCGGGCCGTGGCTTCCGCCCCTATCCCACCCCTGGCCCCCGGTCCAGTCCCCGGCCATCCCTCCCGCGCCGAACCCTCCCAGGATGAACCACGGCATTGACCACACTTCGTCCGGCGCGTAGCCGGGGTGCTCGGTGCCCGCCACGAAGTGCGTTTCCTCGGCCGGGTCGAGTTTGTCGAACTCCGCCTTGGTGCAGCTGAGCCGGATCCCGCCCGCCGCGGCCTGGGCGAGGTCCACCGGAACGAGCCGGTCGATGTCGTGCCCGTGCTCGTGCCTCGGCCCGACTACCAGGTGCGTGATCGTCTTGCCGACCGGGTTGACGATCACCCGGACCACCTGACCGCAGGACCCGTCGGGAGAGCTGACGGTGGCCCCGATCAGAAACGGCGTGTCCGTCATGGCCGACCTCCTTGTTCCCCTGGATGGTAGCGGACGGCAGAACGCCTAGAGAGCCCGGATTCCCCAGGTGTGGGTGACGGACTGGCCGGGCTGAACGACCAGCAGGTCGTCGCCGGTCACGAAGGCGTTCGGCGGGCAGGTCATCGGCTCGATGGCCACCGCCTTCCTGCGGCGGTCCGGTCCCAGCGAGTCTCCGGTGAAGACCTGCAGCCAGCGGTAGCCCGGCCCGGCCCAGAGGCCCACGTGAGCTCCCGACCCGACGTCGCCGGCCAGCAGCGCCCAGGCGCGACCCTCGCTATCGCGCTCCAGCCCGGTCAGCGCGTGATCAAGTGAGGTGCTGCCGATCACGCGCGCCTGGCGGAAGTCGTAAGCGGTGCCCTCGACCGGTGCTACGGGCCCGGACGGGATGCCCCTGCCGTCCATTGGCAGCCAGGAACTCGCGGGCACGGTCAGCTGACAGCCGTCGACCGAGGGGGTCCGGACGGTCAGGTACGGGTGCGAGCCGGTGCCGTACGGAGCCGCGCTGGTGCCGCGGTTGCGCGCGGTGATGGCGACGCGCAGCCCGGTGCCCGCCTCGAGCCGGTACTCGGCGTCGATCTCCAGGCAGAAGGGATATCCCTGATAGCCGTGCGGCGCGCTGCGGAGCGCCACCGCGTTGGCGTCGCGGGCTACCGGCGTCCAGGCCGTCCACCTGGTCAGGCCGTGGATCGCGTTCGCGTGGGCCGGCTCGGTCAGGGCCAGCTGGAACTCGGTGCCGCCGAAGGCGTAACGCCCGCCGTCGATCCTGTTCGGCCAGGGCGCGAGCAGCGCGCCCGCGCCGGCCGGGGGCATTTCGTCGGCCTCGTACCCGGCGATCAGCGGCTCGCCGCGGAACAGCAGTTCGCGTAGCCCTGCGCCAAGCTCGGTCACCGCGGCCCGGTAGGGGCCGGCCTTGATCTCGTACTGCTGCCCGGTAAGCGGAACGGCCATTGCGTAAGGATACGGAAAGCAGCAGGGCGGCGCGGCAGCCGGCCACCAGACCCCAGGCCAGGTCGGCCCCGACAGGCGCCGCGAGCAGCCTGGCGGCCGCGGGCTCGAGGGGCTCCTGGCCTGCCATCCCGAGCAATACGGCGGATACCTCCGCCGCCGCCTGGCCCCGGGCGGCGCAGTGCAGCAGCGAGGCGGCCAGCGTGGTCGTCCGCTGCGCCGCGTTGAACGTGGCCGCCGCGCTGAGCCAGTTCGCCAGCCACACGGCCCGCGTTCCGCCCGAGATGACCCCGCCGAGCAGCCTGAGCGCCAGCAGGACGCCGCTCACCACGCTGTCGCCGCTCGGGACCAGTCCCGGGCCCAGCCCCACCAGGTACTCGACCGCCTCGACGGCGCCCGCCAGGTCGCCGCTCGCGCAGCAGGAAGCCAGCTGGACGGGCCCGTCATCGCCGGCCAGTCCCCGCAGCGGCTCGGCCGGCGAGCAGAGCTTGGCCAGGACGCCGCAGCCGTGATCCAGCCTCGCCCTGGACAGCGGCCCGAACACCGGGGAGGGATCCCACCAGCGCACGATCCTGATGTCGAGCCCGCAGGCCACGACCCGGCTCTCGCCCGCCCAGCACTCCGTGGATGCTCGCGCCTCCCACGGGCCGCAGATGACGGCGTTCGGCAGCCTGATCGCGTCGGGAGGCGAGATGGCGATCACCCGCGGCTCCGGCACGGTGTCGGCGAATTCCAGGTAGATCGCGTGCGGCAAGATCGCGAGGACCTTGCCGTGACGGCGCGCCCCGCGGAGCAGGTCGCTGGCGGCCAGGCTGGCCACGCCGGCGGTCACGGTCAGCGGACCGGTGCTCGCGTCGGCCGCGGCCAGCTCCGCGCGGACTCGTGATGCACGCTGGCCTGGTGAGCCGGTCACGCACGCCACAGTACTGGGCCGCCGGCACCGCGGTTCTTGGCCCTGGCGGGCTTGCGGTTGATACCCCCAGACGGAGCTAACCGGCTCGTCGCGCTAAATAATGAGGTTCAGGCCAGTTCGCGATAATCTGGACCAGTTATGAAAGAATAACCGATTTGTGATATGCAGGAGGCGTTTGTGAGCGTATGGATCATGTGACCGACGGGGCTGCTTGGGGAGCGGGGGACCGTCAGCCCCGCCGGCTATTTAACCCTAGCCGGACATGGTCCCGATTAGGGCCACTTTCTACCGCGTTACTACTTGGAAACGTTTTGCGATGGCGCTGAGGATCTGCTCGTCCCTCCAGATCCGTTGGCGCTCCCGTTGGCTCGGGCCGGTCCGCGAAGCCCGCCTGGGACGCGCGGTCCGAGGCGCCCGCTGTGGATCGCCTCGGCCGCCAGCACCCCGAACAGGTAGAAGTACGCCGCCTCTTCGTCCTCGAAAAAGCGCACCTCGAGCCGCGCGTCTTCGGTGCAGCTGAACACCTCGAAGCCACTGTCCGCCTTGACCAGGCACATGGCGCCCGGCACTTCCTCGTTGACGGCGTAGGCCGCGGGCGAGATGGCGGCCAGGCCCAGGAGCTCGGCAAAGGCCGACTGGGGCGATACGCGGTCCTTCCCCGCGCCGCGCCGGGCAGGCGGCGGGGCGGTCGCGGCCTCAGCCCGGTCGCCGGGCCCACTCGAGGATGCGAGCCCTTCCGGGGATCCTGAGTCATTCCACGATCCAGGCTCGGCCCGCGGCTCTGGCACCGGCCGCGGTTCTGGCTCCGGCCACGGTTCTGGCTCCGGCCACGGTTCGGGCCAGGGTGAGCCGTGCCAGGCCGCCACCCGGTCCGGGCCCCGCGACGAGTGATCCCCGGTCCCCGCCCAGGCCGCGCCCGCCATGAGGTCAGCGGGGCCGGTCGGCTCGAAGATGCCCCGCGCGCCCTCCGGCTCGACGCGCCAGCCCGGCTGGGCCGTCCCGTTGGCGGCCGCGTGCTCCGCGCCGCCGCCCACCTGGGGCCGGACCTCGGCCGCGTCGCCAGAGGGCGGGAACGTCGCCGCGGTCAGCGGGAACTCCACCCGTTCCTCGGTGAGGCCGGTGACCTCCTGCCGCGCCACGACGACCTCGAAGACCTCCCGGTCGATCTCCCAGTAACCGAGCTGTATGGCCCGCGCGGTATCGCGGCCCAGGTAGGCGATGTGCAGGCGGCTGTCGAGGTCGTCGAGCACGAGGCAGGGTTCCCCGCGGTACTCGCCGACCGGCCGCGACTGCCACAGGGCGTCCAGGTCGGTGACGCCGACCTGCTTGCGCCAGTGGCCGCCGGACGCCGTGAAGCCGAGTTCCTCGGGCGGCGGGCCGGGGGAGAACAGCGTCACGTCCGTCCCGTCGGGACCGAGCCCTGCCTGGTAAGGGACACCGAGATAGGTGGCCATCAGCCGGAGTCGCATCGCTCACGGCTCCGTCTGCTGCCACGCCAGGCCGTCGTAGCGGGCCACAAGCTCGTCGCCGTTGGCGCCGAGCCTGCACATGCCGGCCCCGACCGGTATCGGGATGGGCTCGAGGTAGAACTCGGGGACACCGGGGCCCGCGGTCCGCTGGTAGCCGTCGACCGTACGGGCGAGCCAGCACAGCAGGTACAGCTCGGCCATGTCCGGCGCGAACTCCGACTCCTCCCAGCCCAGGCTCAGCGCGAGGTAGGCCTCGGCGGGGTTGTGGAACCGGACGTCCTCCGCCCGGTAGACGTAGCCGGCCAGCACGCACCGCTGCCCGCCCAGGTAGGGACCGACCAGGCGCGGCGGGACGGCCTTCCACATCGGCGTCCCGGGGGCGATCGCGGGCGCCCGCTCCGACTGGATCACCACGCTCCCTTCCGCTCAGGCGGGATTACTCCACTCAACCGATTGTGCCTAGTGAGTGACGGTCATTAGCTTGAAATGCATGATTCAGAGGACTCAATACTCTGAGTAGTTGTCCGACGACTAACTGACACAGGTGATACCCGCGCGGCGATCTCCTAAGCGGCGTAGGGTCCGACTGTGTCCGGGCACCTGAACCCTGGCGGGCAGCAGTTCCGCGACGACCGTGGCGCGGCCGATCCCGAGGTCGCCGCGGCGCTCGCCGCCTATCAGGACGGGCGCGGCAGCGAGCAGGCGGCGCTCAGCGCGCTGGCCGCCGCCCGGCTGCTCGTCCCCGTGGTCGCGACCCTGGTGGGTGGCTCCGGGCCCGCGGGCGGGGAGAAGGACAGCGAGATGGCGCTGCCCAAGCTGATCGGCAGGGACGGCAGGCCCGCCCTGCTGGCCTTCACCGGCACCGACGCGCTCGCCCGGTGGCGCCAGGACGCGCGCCCGGTGCCCGCCGGGGCGGACCGGGTGTGGCGCGCCGCCGTCGCCGAGGAGTGCGCGGTGGTCATCGACGTGGCCGGGCCGGTGCCGCTCGCGGTCGAAGGGGCCAGGCTGGCCGCGCTGGCCGCCGGGCGCCCGGTACCGCCGCCGCACGAGGACCCCGACATACGCGCCGAGGTCGAGGCGGCCGTCGCCGGCGAGCCGGGCGTCACCGGGTTCGCGCTGGCCGCCGGCCGCCAGGACGGCACGGATCTCGCCGTCACGCTTCGGCTGGCCACCGGTGACTGGGAGCCGGTGCTGAACCAGGCGGCGAATGGCATCGCGGCGCGGCTGGCCGGCCGGCTGCGCCGCGGCATCGAATTCAGCGTCGCAAGCCCGCCGCAGCCGACCCAATAGGATCAGGAGCATGTTTCGCTGGCTGACCGCGGGCGAATCGCACGGGCGTGCGCTCGTCGCGATCTGCGATGGCGTGCCCGCGGGGGTCCGCGTCAGCACCGGCGACATCGCGGCGGCGCTGGCCAGGAGGCGCGCCGGATACGGCCGCGGCGCGCGGATGACCTTCGAGCAGGACGAGGTCGAACTGACCGGCGGAGTCAGGCACGGCCGCACCCTGGGCGGCCCGGTCGCCGTGCGGGTCGCCAACACCGAATGGCCCAAGTGGGAGACGGTCATGTCCGCCGACCCCGTCGACTCTGGTGACCTGGACGGGCTGGCCAGGAACGCCCCGCTGACCAGGCCGCGCCCCGGGCACGCGGACCTGGCGGGGATGCAGAAGTACGGCTACACCGACGCCCGCCCCATCCTCGAGCGGGCCAGCGCCAGGGAGACCGCCGCGCGGGTCGCGCTCGGCGAGGTGGCCCGCCGGCTGCTCAACCAGGTGCTCGGCGTCCATATCCTCAGCCACGTGGTGGCGATCGGCTCGGTCCGTGCCCCCGATGATCGAGCGCCGGGTCCTGACGACGCCGCGGCGGTCGACGCGGACCCGGTGCGCTGCTTCGACCCGGCGGCGAGCCAGGCCATGGTGGCCGAGATCGACGCGGTCAAGAAGGACGGCGACACCCTGGGCGGGGTGGTCGAGGTGCTGGCCTTCGGCGTGCCGCCCGGGCTCGGCAGCTTCGCGCACTGGGACCGGCGCCTCGACGCCCGCCTGGCCGGTGCGCTCATGTCCATCCAGGCCATCAAGGGCGTCGAGGTCGGAGACGGCTTCACCACGGCGGCCCGGCGCGGGTCCGTGGCCCACGACGAGATCGAGGCCACGAAGACCGGGGTCGCCAGGCGCACCAACCGGGCCGGAGGCATCGAGGGCGGGATGAGCACCGGCGAGGTGATCAGGCTCCGCGTCGCGATGAAGCCGATCTCGACGGTGCCGCGCGCCCTGGACACCGTGGACGTGCAGACCGGGGAGCCGGCCAAGGCGATCAACCAGCGCAGCGACGCGACCGCGGTGCCCGCGGCCGGCGTGGTCGCCGAGGCCATGGTGGCCCTCGTGCTGGCCGAGGCGGCGGTCGAGAAGTTCGGCGGCGACTCGGTGGACGAGATGCGCCGCAACGCGGAAAGCTACCTGAAGGCCCTGGTGATCGCGTGACCGCGGCCCGGGCACCCCTGGTCGTCCTGATCGGCCCGCCTGGCGCCGGCAAGACCGCGGTCGGCCCGCTCGTCGCCGCCCGCCTGGGCGTGGCGTTCCGCGACACCGACGCCGAGGTCGGCGCGGCCGCGGGCAAGCCGGTCAGCGACATCTTCATCGAGGACGGCGAGGAGGCCTTCAGGGACCTTGAGCGCGAGGCGGCCGCCCGCGCGCTCGACGAGCACGGCACGCTGCGCGAGCGCGGCGGGGTCCTGGCGCTGGGCAGCGGCGCGGTCCTCGATGACGGAATCAACCGCCTGCTCGAGGGCCTACCCGTGGTGTACCTGTCCGCCGATTTCGGCACGATCGCGCGCCGGGTGGGGCTCGACCGGCCCCGCGTGGTGCTCCCGGGGAACCCCCGCGGCCGGCTGCGCGCCATGCTGGCCGAGCGCCATCCGCTCTACGAGCGGCTCGCCGCGGTCACGGTGGAGACCGACGACCTGGAGCCCGAGGAACTCGCCGGCCAGATTGCCGACCTGATCGCCGGCCAGGGCCCGGGCCGGGACGCGCATTGACCGCGACCAGGATCGACGTCTACCCGTCTGACGGCGGGAAGCCCTACCGCGTCGTGATCGGCGCCGGGGTCCTGGCCGAACTGCCCGGCCTGATCCCGAAGGACGCGAGGACCGTCGTCGTCATCCACGCCGAAGGCCTGGGCGAGATCGCCCGCCCGGCCTGCGGCGCGCTGTCCGCGGCCGGCCTGACCGTGCACCCGGAGCCGGTCCCCGACGGCGAGGCCGCCAAGACGATCGACGTCGCCGCCCGGCTCTGGTCGAGCCTGGCCAGAAACCAGGTGACCAGGTCCGACTGCATCGTCGGCCTCGGCGGGGGAGCGGCCACCGACGTGGCCGGCTTCGTCGCCGCCACCTGGCTGCGCGGCGTCCGGGTGGTCCTCGTCCCGACCACGCTGCTCGGCATGGCGGACGCGGCGGTGGGCGGCAAGACCGCGATCGACATCGGAGAGGGCAAGAACCTGGTCGGCGCGTTCCACTCGCCCGCCGGGGTGCTCGCCGACCTGGCCGCGCTCGAGACGCTGCCCCGGGCCGACTACGTGAGCGGGCTGGCCGAGGTGATCAAGGCCGGGTTCATCGCCGACCCGGCCATCCTGGACCTGGTCCGCGCCGACCCCGCAGGCGCCACGGTGCCGCACGGCCCGCACTCGCGCGAGCTGATCGAGCGCGCCATCCGGGTCAAGGTCGGCGTGGTGTCGAACGACCTCACCGAGCAGGGCCCCCGCGAGATCCTGAACTACGGCCACACCCTCGGCCACGCCATCGAGCGCGTGGAGGGCTACCGGTTCCGGCACGGCGACGCGGTCGCCATCGGCATGGTGTACGCCGCCGAGCTGGGCCGCCTGGCCGGGCGCCTCGATGCCGAGACGGCCGCGCTGCACCGCGCCGTGCTGGCCAGCGTCGGCCTGCCCACCGTCTACCGCCCGGGCGCGTGGCCCGGCCTGCGCGCGGCCATGGGCGTGGACAAGAAGGCCCGCGGCGCGCGCCTCCGGTTCGTGGTGCTCGACGGCCTGGCCCGCCCGTCCATCCTCGACGCCCCGTCGGAGGAACTCCTGCGGGAGGCCTACCGGGAGGTATCCAGGTGATCAGGCAGGTGCTCGTCCTCAACGGCCCGAACCTCGGCAGGCTCGGCGTCAGGGAACCCGAGATCTACGGCTCCACCTCGTTCGAGGACCTGGCCGAGCTATGCCGCGCGACCGGCCGGGCCCTCGGCCTGCACGTCGACGTCCGGCAGACCGACGACGAGGCCGAGATGATCAGCTGGGTGCACGAGGCCGCCGACGCCAGGATGCCGGTGGTGATCAACCCCGCCGCGTTCACGCACTACTCCTACGCGCTGCGGGACGCCCTGGCCATGCGGACCGCCCCGCTGGTCGAGGTGCACATCTCCAACCCGGCGGCCCGCGAGGAGTTCCGGCACACCTCGGTGGTGGCCGCGGTGGCGGACGGGACGGTGGCCGGGTTCGGGCTTCTCTCGTACCAGCTGGCGCTCCAAGCCATCGCCGAGCTGGCCGCCGAGGATACTGCCAGGGCGCCCGCACCCGGACTGGAAGAGCCCGCCGACGCGGCGACGCCCGCCGACGACATGCCGACAGCGCCATGATCGTCATCGTCGGGTTCATGGGAGCCGGCAAGACCACGGTCGGGAACCTGCTCGCCGCGAAGCTGGGACTGCCGTTCGTCGACAGCGACGAGGTTATCGAGCGGAGCGCCGGCCGCCCGGTCCGGCAGATCTTCGCCGAGGACGGCGAGCCCGCGTTCCGTGCCCTGGAGCGCCAGATCATCGCGGAGCTGCTGGATGGCGAGGCGGCGGTCCTCGCGCTGGGCGGCGGCGCGGCCGAGCATCCGCGGACCCGGGACAAGCTCCGTGCGAACCCGGCGACTCAGGTCGTCTACCTCGAGGTCGGATACGAGCAGGCGCTGCGGCGGGTCGGCGGGGACGCGGACCGGCCGATGCTGACCAGGCCGGACGTGGCAGCCCTGTACGAGCGTCGGCTGTCGGCGTACGCCGTGGTCGCCACGCTGACCGTTCCCACCGACGGCCGGTATCCCGAAACCGTCACCGCGGATATCGTCACCAGGCTCGCCCGGGTCCCGGCCGCCGAGTAGCCCGGCGGCCGAGCAGCATTATCGCGCGGTCGGCCGCGCCGCCGAGCGCCATCCGCCACTGATCCACCGTAGCCACGACGCTCCTCGATCGGCCGAACGGACCGTGGTACCCGTCGCCCGGCCGGTAACCGCTACCATCCTTCCATGCGGATCGGGATGCTCCTCAACTATTCGGGCGGTTTCGCCGAGGTAGTCACCGAACTGGCCGACTACGAGCGGGCCGGACTCAGCATCGTGTTCGTGCCGGAGGCGTACAGCTTCGACGCGGTGGGCCAGCTCGGGTACATCGCGGCCAAGACCGAGCGCCTGCAGATCGCCTCGGGCATCCTCACGCTGTATTCGCGCACGCCGGCCATGACTGCGATGACGGCAGCCGGGTTGGACTACGTATCTGGTGGCCGGTTCACCCTCGGCCTTGGCGCGTCGGGGCCCCAGGTGGTCGAAGGCTGGCATGGCGTGCCATACGACGCGCCGGTCGGCCGGACCCGGGAGATCATAGAGATCTGCCGGATGATCTGGCGCCGCGAGCGGCTAGTGTACCGAGGCCGGTACTACCAGCTGCCGTTGGAGGGCGGAACCGGCCTGGGCAAGCCACTCAAGCTGATCAACCAGCCGGTCCGCGAGCGTATCCCGATCGCTGTGGCCGCTTTCGGCCCGAAGAACGTCGCGCTGGCCGCCGAGTTGGCCGAGGCTTGGTTGCCGAGCTTCTACCTGCCGGAGAAGGCAGCCGACGTCTGGGCCGGCGCCGTGGCCGAGGGGAGCGCGAAGCGCGACCCCGCCCTCGGCCCGCTGGACGTGATCGCCAGCGCGCCCCTGGCGATCGGCGAGGACGTGACCGGCCTGCGCGACCTGGCGCGCCCGCACTGGGCCCTCTACATCGGCGGGATGGGCGCCAGGGGCCGCAACTTCTGGAACGAGCTAGCCTGCCGGTTCGGCTACGAGGCCGAGGCGAAGGCGGTCCAGGACGCCTATCTCGACGGCCGCAAGCAGGAGGCCGAGGCCCTGTTGCCTGCGAGCCTGCTCGAGCGGACCTCGCTGATCGGCCCGGAAGGTTACGTCCGCGAACGCCTCGCCGCCTACCGCGAGGCTGGCGTCACCACGCTCACTGTCGCCCCGCTGGCTCCGACGCACGAAGCCCGCGTCCGCCTCATCGAGAGGATCACCTCGCTGGCTGCAGGCTAAGCCCTCACCGACCCGGCAACCCGCCGCCGGGTCGAAAGTGCGGCCGACTACGCTCACGGGCTACCGAGTATCCGTACATCGGGATTCGTACCTGAAACGCCAGGAGTCTCAGTGGTGCTATTGCGCTTCGAGCCAGCCCCGGTGAGCGGCTCTGGCCACAAGATTGGCTCTGACCTCGACTATCTGCGCAGCCGAAGCGTCAGGAACGGCGGAGGCTAGGACCGCTGCGATCTCTTCCGCATATTCGTGGGGGCTAAGGAATTCGATAATGGTGCAGCGATCGCTCGCGCGCTCTACGAGAGGTTGCAAGGATCGGCCCGTAACGATGCCCACGTTGTAAGCCTTCGGCCCACGGAAGCCCTGAATACTTGAATACCTGACGTGCATCCCTACGCGGAGATCCCTAGGTCCGCCGAGCTCTTCCGCATGCACGAATACCTCGGCGCCGCCATCATCGGGCGCGATGTATCCGTGTCCACTTGCCGCATCGAAGCGGACGAGCGTACCAATAGCCACGAATCGCCACCTACCTTCTGAGGTAGCGTCCTAACCAATCCTCGTATGAGTTCAACGAATCGTTAGGCGCGTTGTCTATCTGTGATCTTGATTAGGGTGCCCTCTCCGTCAAGCTGTCGTAAGGCACTCGTCCGCCAGTAATTACTATCTCCGCCTTATCAACGAATGGTGGCGAGCGCGGGATGCGGGGGCGCTGGCCGCGCTCGCCCGGCATAGGACCCGCGGGTCCGCTGGCGGGGCTATCGACCTGGCCGGTCGGCACACTGCCCAGCTGCGGTGGCCGTGACGCGCTCCAGTGCTGCTGGCCTGTGGCCGGGCGGTGCGACGAGCTCCCTTTCGCACGATCACGAAGGACCACTGGAGCACCAGGCCGGATCTGGCTGAAGCGGGCCGGGATCGGGCGGGGGTGCGTCGGGATCATCGAGCCCTCACGCTCGTCGAGGAGGCGGGCAACCGGCGGGACGTCATCGGGGTCTCCCTCCGCCGACGGAGCGGGGCTTGACAAGCCAACCAGCAGAGACGTTATCATCGCATCATCTGATCCACAAGTCCACAAATCATCTGATCCTCTAGACCAGCAATCATCTGATCCTCAGGTCCAGCACGGAGGCAGCCGGCACGACCCCAGCAGCCTTGTGCCGTGTCGACTTGTGGTCGCACAGGAGCCCGATGCGGAGTGTTAGCGTCCTTGATCTGCCGCATCGCGGTGGCACTCCTCTGCCGGAGTGCGAAATAGGGAGCATTGTCATAACTAGATCACCAGTCACAATGTCGTCGACGGGCATGGGCCTCGGTCCGATTAGCCCAGGCGCCGTTTCCTCGCTGGTCGATGCCGTGACAGAGTCAATTCGCGAAGCGATTCTTGCTGGCCGGCTGGCGGGTGGACACCATATTCTGCCCGAGCAAATAGCGTCCGAAATGGGAGTCAGCAGGCAACCAGTTCGAGAGGCCTTGAAGCAATTGCGTACCGAAGGGCTAATCCTGCAGCTGCCGAACCGCCGCCTTATTGTGCGCGAATACACCGACAATGACATCCGGGAGAATTACCTGCTACGCCGGATACTTGAGGGCGAGGCAGCGAGGATCGCGGCGGCAATGATGACTGCTGATCAACTCGATGAGCTAGAGGCAGTGAATGAGGAGCTCGCACGGGAGATCGAGAAAGACCACGAGCCCACCAGGATACTGCAACTCAATTATCGTTTTCACTTCCTTATTCGAGCGGCGATCAGTTACCCGATGATGCGCTCATTCATCGATTCCCTTTGGATGGGTATCACCATCGCGACACCGCTCTACGTTCCAGGCCGCGCCGAGCGGTCGGTAACTGAGCACGCAACAATCGTCAGGGCAATGAAGGACCGTGACCCGGAAGGTGCTGCTGCAGCCATGCTCTTGCACATTACAGGAGCAGCGAAGGAGTATTTCGGCTCACCGGAAGGATGTGATCCTCTGACCTGACCGGCGAGGAAGGCAGGCCTCGCGATAGGGCAAACCGGTGGGGAACTGTAGCTGGCTGGATCCCGGGGCCGCGGGCGTCTGTCTGTAGCACGTGTGGCCGAAAAATATGCTAGTTGTCAGCCCAAAATGTTAAAAGAGGGAGTTGGAACACAGTGATCCAGGGTGACTATGTCATTTTCACTGACGACGAAATGTTCGCAATGAGGTCTGCGCTGGACAGTTACAGGCAAGGCCCAGGATATGAACCCGGGCGTTGGAAGGTAAGCGACTATAACAGGCGCTCTGACCTCCGCGGAAACTTTCCAGAGTCTGTCAGGATACGGGATATTACCCTGCGGGTAGCTGAGCAGATGAGCACGGTAACGCTAAGTCACGAGGAGAGGCTCGAGCTCATCCGAGCCCTGGCCGCCGCCGGCGTCACTGAGATTCAAACCTCGGCCTTCGGGCGCAACCACGACGTGAAGGAAATGCGCGAAGAGGTTGATGCGGCGAAGGCCATCAACCCCAACTGCGAGATTTTGTACGGTGGCGTCGGCAGAGTAGAAGACCTCGACTGGGCGGCCTCTGCCGGGATTGATGCCGTGCACATGTGGACCGCCTTCTACCTAGGCGGCGCGATGCCGGCGTACTCGGGTGCGGTGTACCATCGGGCCTGGCAGGACAGGGACTGGAAAAACCTCAACTTCCCTTCGGGAATAGCCGATCAAATTGAGCGCACCAAGCGGATGGCGGAGGAGGGCTTGAAGCGGGGAGTGCGTGTCGGCGGAGGAATCATGCTCCTGTCCTACGCGACCGACGAGTATATTGCGGAATTCTGCTCGAGCGTAGCGGATTCGGGGCTATACGACGTTCTCATGGGCGACCATTCTTCTGCTGTCTCCCCCGAGGCGTTTGCGCACTTTGTTGAGGTAGCCAAGCAGGCGGCCCCTGGGTTGCGGATCTCGGTCCACACCCACGACATGTATGGCCTGGCGAACGGAACCGCACTGGCCGCCGCGCGGGCGGGCGCAGACACCATCGACGTTTCCGTCGATGGCTTTACGGAGGGCCCTGCGCAAGCAGACATGGCGCACATCGTTACCGCGCTAGAGGTGCTCTACGGAGTAGACACGGGCGTGAAGCTCGAGGCGCTGACACCACTGGCGCGGCTCACGGAGAAGATCTTCGGAGCATCGCGGCCCGGCGACTGGGGTCTCACGGGACCGGACGTGTTCACTCACGGCGAGGGTGACGCTAACGGCGAACTCAAGGTGGATCCCCTAATCCACAACTCGATCGTTCCCGAGGTGATCGGTAACGAGCCGCGCTTGGTGCTGGCTCGTACTTCGGGTCCATACAACATGTGGGACAAGCTGACCGAGCTCGGGATCAAAGTGCAGAAGGAACAAGTCATGCCAGTGCTCGACGCAGTTAAGGAGGAGATGGCTCGTCGAGGCCGCGGTCTTACGAACCCGGAGATCACTGAGGTCGCGCAAAATGTGCTCGGTGAATACGAGCGGCTTTGAGCTGACAGGCCGACGTATCGGCCAACGTACTTTAGCCATTGGGAATCAGAGATGCCTGCCTTGACGTTCGCAGATCCAGCCGTCGATGCGTTTCGAGCTGAACTGAGAGTTTGGCTAGAAAGCCACGTGCCCGCAGCCTGGGCGACGAGATTCGACTTGTCGGAGGCGCAGCAATCGCAGCTGAGAATGGACTGGGAAAAGGAACTGGCTGCCGGCGGATATTCGGGCGTAAGTTGGCCGAGAGATTTCGGCGGCCTAGGGCTGGGAGTAATAGAGGAGGTGGTGTTCTACCAAGAAGCGGCAAGAGCCCATGCGCCAGAAGAGGCGAATGCAATCGGAAAGCACGTGGCTGGGCCGAGCATCATGGTTAATGGAACTCGGGAGCAGCGGCAAAGGTACTTGCCGCGGATCCTCGACGGCACGGAGATATGGTGCGAGGGATATTCCGAGCCGGGCGCAGGATCTGACCTGGCCGCAGTGCAGACGTTGGCGGAGACTGACGGCGGCGTTCTGAGAATCACTGGTTCTAAGATCTGGACTAGTAACGCGCACATAGCAGACGTTTGCTGGCTCCTCGCGCGTACTTCCCGGGAGCTGCCTCTCCACCAGAATCTTAGTATAGTACTTCTGGATATGCATCAAGATACTATCCGCATCAACCCTATTAGAGATATTACCGGTGAGCAGCATTTCAATGAGGTCGTTTTTGATGGTGCAATTGCGCCCATCGAGAATGTGGTCGGCAAGATTAATGAGGGCTGGAAGCTGGCTTCATTGACTGGTTTTAGAGCTGTCAGTCAAGCTATAACGGGTGCGTCCCGCCGGTATTTGTTCATACGAGAGTGGGCGGATACGATAAATACTTGTTGCGGTGCGACGCCTGCACTGTCGCGAGATGCGGCTAGGCTCTCGGCGCGTGTGGAACTTATTAATTGGCAGATGATGAGAGCCGCTGAACTCCAGGCGCAGGGCAAGAGTTGGCGTCGGGCGACAGCCGTGCTTCACCTGTATTGGTCGGAGTTGATGCAGGAAGTGACGTCGTTCGGAGAGTTGTCTCGGTGCGAACGTCACAGGACGCAATGGCGACAGCTGGATCTACAATCCCGCGCCGCTACGATCTACGGAGGGACAACGCAGATCCAAAAGAATGTGTTGTGTAAGCGTGTGCTAGGCCTGCCGATCCCGAGATGAGCGTGAACGGGTAGGAAGGGTAAGCGTGATTCGTAGCAGCAGAACGTGGGAATGCCTGGAGCGCATTAGCGAGGACGAGAAGGTGTGCGATGCAAGTGTTGCCGAGCCAGGACTGGGAAGTGAGCACGTCGGAGTTTGGCCGCTTGCTTGAGGGGGTGGTGGGTCGGGGAGCTGACCAGTGTGGCATGGGCCGGGCGGCGGCCAGGCGACTCTGGGGGGACTTGGTCGAGGGCGGCTGGCTGGAGGCAGCGAAGCCGTCGTCCGGCAGCTCGCCGATGTCACTAGTGGACCTCTCAGAGATCGCTCGAGTTTGGGGTCAGTACCTCGTGCCTGCTCCGTTCGTTCCCTCGCTGCTAGCCCGGCGGTGGGATATTGATGCCGAATTTCTCCCTGACCAGGCCTTTACCGTAGCTGTGAAAAGCATGGAGGGCAGCCTGGTACCTTTTGCCGGCTGGCCTGGAGTCGCATGGGTCGATGCTGCCGGGAGTGAGTTGGCCATAGTATCGCCCGTGCTGGGTACGGTGGACGAGTACGCACCGTCACTGGCGCTAATGCGGATTGACTCGGAAGGAAGTTGCCTGCGCGAGAGCCAAAAATGGGACCTGGCCACCATGTGGGCTGCCGAAGCCCTGGGCGGCGCGGAGTTTATGTTTGCGCAGGCCCTTGAGTACGCGAAGACGCGGAAGGCGTACGGCAACCTGATTGGGAGCTATCAGGCGGTCGCGTATCTGCTGGCCGAGATGCATCGAGACCTGGAATTCGGCCGAAGCGCAACGTTGGCGGGGGCTCATAGGGGCCCGGACGGGTGGATTGCATTGCAGCTCGCGTCTGACTACGCGGTAAGTATTCTGAAGCGGGTCATACAGGTCTATGGGGGCATCGGATACACGTGGGAACTCGGGGTTCATTGGTACCTGCGACACTCCGTGGCCCTTCGGGAGCTGGTCAGATCAATCAGTGTGGATAATACCGGAACCGCTGTTCGGCACGCGGGCTGACCTGTTGATTCCCCGCCGTATCTCCTGATCGGTTCAGAAAGGAATTGGATGGCGGAAATGACCGGCAAGGACCTCCATTACATACGAGCAACTTTGAGGCCGAGCGCAGTCACCATAGTAGGGTACTCGCCAGATTCTGCTGGCAGCACGAATCTACTTCAACGCCTCCGACGCAACGGTTTCACGGGGCCAGTTCATCTCATAAACCGCCGACGCGCGGAGCAGGGCGAGTCGGGTTTTCTGCCCTCGGCGCGAGCTGTGCGTGGAGACCTGGGCATGGTATATGTCCTCCTCGAGGGATCCGCCGCGCTGCAAGTGGTGCAGGATTTGCCTCGCCGGCCGGCAGGAGTAGTGATCTTCGGCGCCGGATTCACGGAGTCAGGTCGCCCAGACCTGGAAGCAGAGCTTGTGACCTGGGCAAATGGGGCCTTCGATGGGTATCCCGTGCCCGTCTACGGACCGCAGTCAATGGGGATATTTTCCACGGAGGATGGGTTCTTCGGCACGAACGCGATTCTACCTGAGCGCATTGAACAGGGTGAAGTAGCGATTGTCACCCAGAGCGGCAGCTTGCTTTGCACTATTTCACGCACGGCTTCCGCGCGAAACCTAGGGCTGTCCCGGGCGATTGCGGTTGGCAACGGCCGCGCCACGTCTGCGTTCGACGCGGCTGCTGCGCTGCTTGGCGAATCAGATGTATCCGTAGTGGTTGTCTACGCGGAGGCGGTGCCAGAACTGGCCCTGCTGCGAGACCTTGGCCAGGTCGCACGAAGCGAGAAGAAGCCCGTATTGCTGTGTCTAGGCGGCGTCTCGCTGGCGGGACGTGCTGCGGCCTATTCGCACACTGGGGCCATGGCGACCGAAGAAAGAGTGGTCGGCGCCGTCGCTCGGCATTCCGGTTTGATAACAGTCCGGAGTCCCGAAGAGTTGGTATGGGGAGCTGAAGCTCTCATCGACAATGCGCTTCGAACCCCGAAGGGCAGTGGCGTCGCACTTATCGGATTTACCGGCGGAGGCGTCATAGTCGTGGCGGACGAACTAGCCCGGCACGGCATTGACCTAACAACGCCCTCGAGCGACACGGTCGACCGGATCCGGCTAGCCGTTGACGGGCACACCACCACCTGGAATCCAGTGGACGGCGGGCCCGCGCTGGGCCGTCCCGGTGGTGTAAGCGAGATCACGCGAGCATACGTCGCCGATCCGGGCTTCGGGGTGTACCTGGGACTGGCGGGAGGAGGACTACCGCCACCGACCCGGATCCACGAGTTGCAGGTAGAGGCGTTCGCACAGGCTGTACTCGACGGCGGCGCCCTGGGCGTCGTGGGATCCTACGTGCCGGACGAGCCCACCGGTGGGTGGAAGATAGCTGGCCTCACGACTGCCCGCGGCAGTAACGAGCTCGCAGCAAAAGCACGGATATTGCGAGACTGGAGCAGGCTTAATTCGCCGCTTCGTAGTATTCAGGATCTGCAGAACCAGACTAGCGAGGAGTCGTGTCAGGTAGCGTTTTGAGCGGCACGGAGGTTCGTTCGATACTCGAAGGAGTCCCGATCGAATGGCCTGCCGCAGTGGTTATCAAGAGTCTTGACGACATAGGGCGTGCAATCAATGACGCGGGCAGCTTTCCGGTGGTCGTGAAGGCTGAAGGGCTTGCGCACCGGCATGCGTCAGGGGGTGTGTGGACGGGTGTGAGAGATAGCGACGCTCTGCTGGCCTCAGTGCGAGCCTTCGGACTCCATTTCGGATTCCCTATCACTGTGACGCCGTACCTCCAGCACGATACTGAATATATTCTGGGAGTCACGAGATACCAAACAGGCGAGTGCCTCGCCATGGTTGGAATCGGCGGGACAACAGTGGAAGCGCGGGACCAGACGATTTACCTGCTCCTACCGGTCGCGCGCCGGGAAGCGGTTCAAGCCGTGCTTGCCTTCACATCCGAGATACATCAAGCCGGTCAACTGGCTGACGCGATGATTGCTTTGGGAGAAGTGATGGTCGCGGATGACCATAAACGCTACAGCTCAATCGATCTCAATCCAGTGGTCTTTGACGAAGGCGGCAAGACTCTCTTTGCACTGGACGCCAAGGTCTTCCTCACGGAGAGCATGTCTTGATAGTGCGTCATTGTCCCAATGGTCTCGTGTTCCGAGGTCACCACGATCAGAATTAGTTAAGATAAGATACGGAAGCATAAGGGGGACTTGAAATGTCTACTGCTCTACCGGCGTCCGATATCGGCTCCAGCCTGCGGTCCGTACGCGACGCGAAGATCATCGTGTTCGACGGTTCGCTGGCCGCCTCCTATCTGACGTGCCTGTTTGTCGACCTCGGCGCCGAGGTCACGCGGGTGCGGGGTCCTTGGTCGCTACGCGATGACGCAATTGATAGCAATTGGCTGCCGGAACACCAAATTATAGACGTGGATCTGAATTCTGCCGCTACCGTGAATGGCCTGTCGGATGTAATCGCCACTGCAGACGTAATTGTCGACGCCACCGAGAAGGGCGACATGTCGCGGTGGGGCTTCTTCCCCGGCGAGTCCGCTTCTCGCCGAAGCGGCGTGATCTACACCTGCATGCCAAGCTTTGGCCGCGAGGCACAGCCGGGAGGGGGAGACGCTGTCCTATCGGCAGCCCTGGGATTGTGGGCATTCGACGAAGCTAGGCCAACGGTCGAACCCCTCCCCATCGCGAGTGCGTACGGCGCAATTATCTCGGCTTTTTGGACGGCGATCGCGATTAGCACCTTGCCTGATAAGCGCGGGTCGTACCTTGAGATCCCGGTGTTCAACGCGGGTCTAGTCGTCCTGGGAAGACGCGTCGTATCCCCCCAAGACGCTCGCCTGATCGATCCGCTGACCGTACCGAAGCTTCCCCTTGCGCAGATCTGCGAGTGCTCGGACGGCAGGTACGTGCAGCTCCACGGAACTGCACGCAGGTTCGCTGAGGCCGTAATGCAGGTCGGTCAGCCTGAATGGGCCGACGCAGCACTAGATGCCGCGGAAGGCCTTCCCGATCAGGAGGCCGTCTCGGAATGGCGGAGCCGATTGGCGGATATGATCAAGCGGTTCGGATCCGCGCATTGGGAGGACCAGATCGCCAGCCATGGCGGCTCGTGCACCATCTGCCGGAAGCGAAGCGAGTGGTTGGACACCGCCCACGCTCATGACAGCGGAATGATCGTGGAGACGCGGAACTCCGCAGGCGAGGTAGTCCGGCGCGTAGGCCCACCCGTGAAAGTACGCCCAGGTCCGAAGCACGATGGAGTGCGGCGCCTACCCCGGTCTCCTTCAGAGCTAAGGGTGCTCGATCTCTGCATCATATTGGCCGGCCCGACCTGCGGCCGCTTTCTTAGCGAAGCCGGCGCAGATGTAATAAAGGTAGATCCGCCGCGATCGCCCTTTAGCGCCTATGGCTGGCTTGAGGTGAACCGCGGCAAGCGAAGCATCCTGGTAGACCTGAAGAGAAAAGAGGGGAAAGACGTCCTTTGGAGGCTGCTCGAGGACGCCGATGTGCTACTGGAGAACTTCCGCTCCGGCAAATTGGAATCCCTGGGCTTCGGCTACAACCAGGTATCGGAGAGGTTTCCTCATATCATATACGCGTCTCTCAATGCTATGGACTACGGCGGGGAGTGGGAACGACGTCCAGGCTGGGAGCAGAACGCCCAGGCTGCAACCGGCATGCAAGTCGGTCGGCAGTCTGGAGGGCGTCCCATGGCCGCCACGGTACCCGTCAATGACTACGGTACGGGAATGCTAGGCGCACTCGGAGTAGTCGCTGCACTGCAGGAGAGGGACCGAACTGGAAAAGGGCAGCATGTTTCCGGAAGCCTGTCGAGGACAGCCTCCTTTATCCAAGGTCCCTGGTTGTTCGGCGCAGGCAGCGACACTGGCGCCATCCGTACTCGCGCCGAACAGGTCCAATCGTGCCGTGACGGCTGGGTGGTAGCCGAAGGGCCCTCACCGACATCGGCTGAGCCCGGAACCTCGGGAACAAGCGTCTCTCCTGACGACACTTGCGCCGAAGCCCTCAGCAAGCTCTGGGCCGCTGGCTACTCTGCCGCAGAAATCGTCAGGCCAGAAACGATCCGTACATCCGCCGCCCTCCGAGAGGCCGGCCTGGTCGTTGACTGGCAGCACGACTTCTGGGGAATCGTCACCCAGGTAACGGGGAAGCCAGCGGCGAGCCCAGGCTTCGTCGGGCCGAAGTGGCCGGCACCGGACCCTGGACAAAACACCGAAGAGATCCTGGCCGAGGCGGGTTTCGGCGCATCTGAGGTGCAGCAACTGTTGTCGTCGGGGGTTATCAGCGGACGTATCCCACTGTTCTAGATCCTCTGGGCAGGAAGAATGAGGTTGTGCTATGCGCCATCTACTGACGAGGCATCCGGCGCGAGCAAATCCCATCATGTCCCGACCAGTGGCGGATCACGCCGGAAGCATCTCGCACGAGGATCCCAACCTAGGACTGGCACTTGAGGACGTGTCGGGATCATATGGGAGACAGCGTGTCGTCTGGAACGTCTCGCTGCGCCTGTCGCGTGGAGACGGTGTAGCAATAATAGGACGGAACGGTGTCGGCAAGACCACATTGCTTCGGTGTATAACCAATAGTTTTGGGGTCCGGGTATCAGGACAGATATTGCTTAACGGGGTGAACGTAGCCGGACTCCGGCCTGAACAGATTAACCGTCTCGGGATCTCGATAGTGCCGAGCGACCGCCGCATCTTCCCGCTCTCGGTCCGGGAGAACCTGGTACTGGGGGCGGTGGGCCCCAGGCCGGCTGAACGCCTCGAGATCATTCTCAGCTACTTTCAGCTGCTCTCGAAGAAGCTTCATCAGCGAGGGGATACGCTCAGCGGCGGCGAGCAGCAGGCGTTGGCTCTGGCCAGAGCGTTGATGGGTAACCCGGAGTTTCTCCTCCTCGACGAGCCCACGGAAGGGCTGGCTCCGTCGGTGGTCCAGCAGCTGTCTGACGTTCTCGAGGAAGTTCGCCCCGCTTCCGATGTGGGCCTGATAATCGTTGACCGAAACGTGGCGTTTGTCAGTCGACATTGCTCGACCGTAATCGGTATGTCAAAGGGCAAACTGACGAGCAGTCACCCTATAGGCGAGTTCGTCGCGAGCGAGTCTCTGCGCGAGCAATTGCTCACGCCCGCCGGTAGCGCAACGGGCGAGGAGATATGAACGCGAAGCCTGCTGCACCAGCTGGCGCCTCGGCGAATCCGGATACCGTAACGGTTGCAGCCATGGAGTTGGACCGGATTTCGCACCGCTTCGGGAAGTTTCCTGCACTGACCGCGGTATCACTCTCTGTCGTGGCAGGAGAAATTACCGCCGTTATCGGCCCGAACGGTGCAGGTAAGTCGACAATGGCAGGGGTGATCTCCGGTAATCTGACGCCGCACGACGGGACGGTAAGGCTTCAAGGGCGAGATGTGACATCCATGCAGCCTTGGCGGCGTGCCCGGCTGGGGCTGGGGCGCAGTTATCAGGTCGCCAGCGTATTTGACAGTCTGAGCGTGCGCGGGAACCTAGAGGTGGCTTGGCGCTTCCGGTCTAAGCGGTCCTCTGGGCCAGGTTTCGACGAGGGAGTACGGCTCGCAGGCCTTGAGGGCGTCCTACATCAACAGGCCCGGGATCTCAGCGAGGGAGATCGGAAGCGTCTCGAGATCGGGATGCTCGTTATGCAAGGCGCGCACTTGCTCGTTCTGGACGAGCCGACTGCCGGGATGTCGGCTGCGGAATCCTCAGCTATTGCGGAGCTGATCGTCGGCCTGAAGCGGACGGGAAGCACCATTCTGATCATCGAGCACGACATGAATGTCGTTTTCAAGATCGCCGATCGGGTCATCGTCCTTCATCAGGGTGAGGTCCTGTTCGAGGGCGACCCGCAGGAGGTACTAGCCAGTGAGGTTGTACGGGACGTGTATCTGGGGACGGCGGACGTCGAGCAGTTAGGCGATCCCACCGTTCCCGGCTTCTTGACAGGTCCGGAAGCAGTACGGCAATAAAAGACAGAGCAAATGCACTACCAGGAGGGTGCAGTGATGAAGAGAAAGCACATAAGACTGATTTCGCTGGGCGTTGCACTCGCAGCACTATTGGCCGCTGGATGCAGCAGTAGCAGTAGCAGCAGTAGTGGCAGCGCAGGCAGCAGTCCCAACACGGCAAGTCAGGCACCGATCAAGATCGGACTGCTGGTTACACTAAGCGGTCCCCTAGGGGCCTCAGGACCAGCTACAGTGGCGGGGGCGCAAGTCGCGATTAACCAGGCAAATGCGGCTGGCGGAGTTCATGGCCGCAAGCTGGAGCTCGTTACCGAGGACGACGGGGGCTCGCCGACCACCGCCGTGGCTGGCCTCGAAGCCCTGGCTGGTAAAGGCGTCAGCTTCGTGATAGCTGGCGGTATTACGCCAATCTGTTCGGCGGAGTTCAATGCATTGCAGCGTGTGGATATGCTGATGATGATCGAAGCGTGCACTGATGACTCCGACACCGGGCCGAATCCAATGCCCGATGTATTCCGTGCGGAATTTACCAACGGCATACTCATGACAGCCGCCCAGAACACGCTGTGCGGTCGCCTGACTGGCCTAAGTGCGACGGTCGGAGCTACTTTCTCCGGCGTAAAGTCCTATGACATACTGAATGCTAATTACGATATCACGAATGCGCAGGCGGCGTACATGAAGAAAATGCTGAGCAGCTGTGGCATTACCTTGCGAAAGCAGGTGGAGGTTCCGCTGACGGCTACCGACACCTTGCCCTATGTCAGTGCGCTTGAGAGCGGCATACCATCGAACTCGGCTAGCGACACGGTGCTCGTACTTAACGAGTTCGGAAGTGCGCTGCTGAACGCGATCAAGGTTGGCGTCAGTACGAATCTCTTCAAGCATTATAAGTACGTTCTATCGTGGGTAACTGATGATACCCAGGAGATAGCCGCACAAGCGTCGTTGGGCTCCCAGATGCCAACCATCTACCAGATTAACGACTATTTCTCTGGTCTGCCTGGCGCGTTGAACGCGTCATTTGTGCAGGACTACAAGGCCCTGATGCACGGAGCGCTACCAGGAGACTCCTCCGAGGAGCCGTACCGCGATACGCAGGCGTTGATAGCGGCCCTAAGAGCAGCTCCTAGCGATACGGTAGCGGCAGTCGAGCAGGCGGCGGCGGGAGTCAGTTTTGACACGGTCACCGGAGAGGAGACGATAGGGAGCGACCATCAAGGTACCGTGAATCTGATAGTGCACTCCTATTCCCCTGCTGGCAACGAGTTGATTGCCACTCTCTCTGGTTCGAGCCTGGCGAGCGAATTCACGCCCGCGGACCAAGCTCTGGGTAAGAGTTTGGGGCTATGAGCGCTGGCCTTTGGGTCCCCGCCAGAGCGGCAGCCGCTGACTCTGGCGGGGAGGCCGGTCGCGGCACGTCTCCCAATGCGCACAAGAAGCACACGCGCTCACGGATCCGGAGGGACAGGCGCAGATGAGTTCCGTGGTCTTGCCGTTGGTGATCGGCTTGTCCGAAGGGCTGACCCTGTCTCTGATATCTCTCGGTCTTGTGCTTACGTATGGCATGATGGGGATAGTGAATATGGCCCATGGTTCTTTCTTCATGCTGGCCGCCTTCGTACTGGCGAGTGTCGTGGATGTGCGCGGTGTCGGAAGCAGGGGCTGGGGAGTAATCGCCGGGGTCCTTGCTGCCTGCGCGGTATGCCTCGTTGTCGGCGTAGTGCTAGAGCGCACCGTATATAGTCGTATGTATAACCGGTCTCATATCTCCGGCCTCCTTGGTACGTTCGCACTGGCTTTGGTATTCCAGGGCGTGATTCAGCAGATATGGGGATTGGAGCCGCAGCCGGTGGTGGAGCCTAATTGGCTTGTCAGCGGGCACGCCAGCATCCTTGGCGTGGCAGTACCGGACTACTACCTGATCATGATCGCGACCGGGGTGGTAGCCCTTCTCGCCACCTCGGCTATCCTCTTGCGAACGAACGTCGGACTCTGGACCCGCGCGATTGCGGCCGACAGAAGTATGGCAGCCGCCCTGGGCGGGAACGTCCGGAGGATCTTCGCGCTGATGTTCGGTCTAGGTTGCGTTCTGGCCGCAGTAGCCGGCGCACTCATTGCTCCCACGGTCTCCGTCGATCCGAACCTCGCTAGTACCTATATTGTCGAGGCCTTCGCCGTTGTCCTTATCGGCGGCGTCGGAAGCTTGCGAGGCGCGTTCATAGCCGCGCTGATCCTAGGTCTGGCGGACTCGGTGTTCGCGGTTGACTATCCGAGGCTAGCGGGCTATGACCTCTATATAGTTATGATCCTGGTGCTGCTATGGCGCCCGCAGGGAATATTCGGAGTGAGAGGCGGCGTGCGCGATTGAGAATACGTGCCAGCCAGTCGTCCAGTTTGAGTTGGAGGCCGCGAACCTATGTGGGTCTGGAAAGGGGTCGAGCTCCTGTCGTTGGCGGTATGACACTTGTAGTCTTGGCATCCCTGGTTGTTCCCGCACTGGTACTTGGTGCGGCCGGGCTATTCGATGCGTCTATCATACTCAGCGACGTGATCTTCGCTGTGGGAGTGAGCTTTGCGATAGGTATTGCTGGCGTACCGTCTTTCGGGAATCAGCTGTTCTTCGGGGCCGCTGCATACACGGTCGCCGAGCTAGCCACTCGATACGGGATCCATGATGACATTTTGTTTCTAATAGCCGGTGTCTCAGCAGGAATAATCCTGGCTATCGCATCCGGCTGGGCCCTCGGGCGGCTTCAGGGCCTGACCTTTGGGATGGCCACGCTCGCAGTGGGTCAGCTGGCATATATTTTTGTTTATCAGACATCGTTCTTGGGTGGCGCTAATGGCATTGCAGGCGTTCCCCTTGGAAGTATCCTGGGAATCATCCAGATTGCATCTCCACGCTCATTTTTCATACTGTCATGGATTATCGCTGCAGTCTGCGTGCTCGCCTTGGCCCTAACCAGCCGCTCGCATTTCGGACAAACATTGAGGGCGATACGAGACTCGCCAAGACGATCGCGGTCCCTGGGTATCCCTGTACACCGGTACCGGATTTTCGGCTATGTTATTGGCGCTGCAACCTCGGCGGCGGCTGGAGTGCTCGCCGCAATTAGCGCTGGAACGGTAGACCCGTCACTATTGTATTGGACTGCCGGAGCAATACCCGTCCTTGCAGGCCTCGTCGGCGGAATCGCGACTGTTGAAGGCCCGATTGTCGGCGGTCTGATCTTCGGTGTCATCACTATTTACGTGAGCACCTACACCAGAGCATGGTTGCTAATCGCTGGCGCGCTGGCATTGGCGATGTATCTCGCGTGGCCGGAAGGTCTATTCGGTAGAGTACGCTATTGGAGCCTTCTGCGACGAAGTAAGCGGGCGGTGACCGACGGCGAGGTGCGGCGCGCTGGCGCGCGCGCGGCGGCAGTAGAATGAGGATAAGGATGGCGATTGAGGATCTGGTAGGCGACGATGATTGAAGCGGATCGCGTTGTGATACTTGTTCTCGTTGAGAACTGGATAGATATGCTACTCCCGGAGTCCCCTGCGGATGGAGTACGAAGATGCGGATTGGTAGAGCACTTTGACCAGCGCGGCACGCCTCCCGTTGCCGAAAATGGCATAAGTCTCCATGTGGAAGTTGAGCACGGGGGCAGGCAATTTTGTTACCTGTTTGACTTTGGCCTGACGGGTTTTGCGCTTCGCCATAATATTGCAGCTCTCGGAGTTGATCCGACGTCGTGGCTGCACTTGGTGCTGAGCCACGGCCATCCGGATCATTATGGGGGAATATATGAAGCCCTAAAGCTTGCGGGCCAGCACAGAGGGATCGCGACCCACCCAGACGCTTTCCTGCCACGGTACGCTGTAATGGCGGACGGTCGCGTTGCCAGCGTCTACAATAATACTCTTAGACCGGAGGATATCGAGAAGGCGGGCGGGAGCCTCGTCCTCAGCAGAGATCCCGTTGAGCTGGGTCCCGGGGTACTGACCACGGGGGAGATTCCGCGGGTCACGTCGTTCGAGGGGCCGCCGCGGGAGCTTCGCCCGCAGACGCCGGGTCTGTATCAGGTCAAAGACGGGCACTGGGTGGTGGACGAGGTGCTGGACGAACAGGCCTTGATCATCAATGTGCGGAACCGGGGCCTCGTCGTGCTTACAGGCTGTAGTCATTCCGGTGTCGTTAATACCGTTCAGCGTGCCATGCAGCTGACCGGAGTCACTCAACTGGCGCTGGTCGCAGGCGGATTCCATCTCGGCTTTCCGACTACGCCGCGCGAAAATGTGGATCTAACCATGAAAGCGTTTGCGGAGATGAGGCCCGGAATGATCATGCCGAGTCACTGTTCCGGGCTAGCAGCGTTGATTGCCGCACGCGATGCGTTTGGTCCCGCATATGTTCAGTACGCTGTTGGCACCCGCCTCGCGATCGGTTAGGCTGCGTGCGAGGGTCGTCTGCTCCGGGCATCGCGCTTGGAGTCAAGGGTCGATGCATTTCGATGAGCGCCTTTTAGAAGGACGGTGGCAGAGGCGTGACTTTGGGCACAAAGCAAACTGGCCTACGGGGCCCGCTGGATAATGTAACCGTTGTCAGTCTTGAGCAGGCAATAGCAGGTCCTCTGGCTACCCGGCACCTGGCAGATCTTGGCGCGCGGGTTATCAAAGTTGAGAAACCCGAGGGAGGCGACCTTGCGCGCAGCTACGATACGGTGGTCAATGGCCTATCGAGCCACTTCGTTTGGGCAAACCGGTCCAAGGAATCAATCACCCTGAACCTCAGGAGCCCCGCGGCTCTCGATGTCGTGGATCGCCTAATCGGTTGCGCAGATGTGGTCGTGGAGAACCTGGCACCAGATACCATTCGACGGCTTGGCCTCGAACCGGCGCGGTTGTCTGAGCGGTATCCGAGTCTAGTCGTATGCCGAATCAGCGGCTACGGAGACGGCGGTCCTTACAGCGAGAAGAAGGCCTATGATCTTCTCGTTCAGTGCGAGGCTGGAGTGCTGTCGGTGACCGGCACAGAGGAGTCTCCGGCGAAAGTTGGAATACCGATAGCAGATATTGCCGCCGCAATGTATGCGTTTTCGGGGATCGTCAGCGCCCTGTATGCCCGTGAGCGCACTGGGCTAGGATCGGTGGTAGAGATTTCGATGCTCGAGGCACTTTCGGATTGGATGAGCTATCCGGCACTCTTTGCATATTACAGTGGCGCAGCGCCGCGACGTACCGGGATGGGACACGCAACTATAGTACCTTATGACGGGTATCGGACAAGAGATGGGGCCCTGGTGTTCTTGGCAGTACAGAGTGCGCGGGAGTGGGCGAGCTTCTGTAGAATTGTGCTGGAAATGGAAGACCTTGCCATCGACGAGCGGTTTGCGTCGAATGAGCTTAGGAACGCAAACCGCGAAGAACTCGATGACATTATACAGGCCACAACCGCTGAGCTCGGCACTGGCGAGCTGCTCTCTCGTTTGGAGGCCGCGGGAGTAGCGCACGCCAAATTGAACGATGTCAACGGGCTGCTAGAGCATCCGCAGCTGATGGCGCGTCATAGATGGGGCATGATATCATCGCCCGTTGGTCCCATTCGCTCGATGAAGCCGCCCATCAATATTGCCGGAAGCGAACCGGTTATGGACGCGGTTCCGAGCTTGGGTGAACACACGAGCGCGATCCTGCTGGAGCTGGGGTTCTCTCGCGAAGAGGTGAGAGATCTGCAGGAACAGGGCGCGACCGTGGCCGCAACGCTACGCTCGGCCGACCAGAGCGCGCGGGGGTGAAAGGAGGCGCAAGTCGCTGCGGCAGGTCACCCGCCGCGCCTCCCCTCCTATCGTGCACGGCGGCACCCGGCCCATCATCTACGACCTCGTGCCAGCCTGCAGATTTAGCTACGCAACGGCCTAACTAACCCTCAAATTGAGGGGTCGTTTAGCAACTTCCGTGTTCCTATAACGCCATTCGAAAATTGGGTGGCCGATGATCCAGAAATACTGTGATACCCTCCGCTGCCTCGTCGCTGTTCGAGGTTCGAGGACGTCGACAAGGCAGCCGTCTCGGCGTCGAGCTGTTGCAAGAGTCCGAACCGAAGTGATCGGCGAAGGAGAGCCTTTACCTGCACCGCTGCCGCTCTCGGCCCGTCAGCTATTGAGGCCGCGAGCGCAACGGCGGCATCCGTCAAATCAGCCGCGAGGACGACGCGAGAAGCAAGGCCGAGTCGCTCAGCTTCTTGCGCACTCAGTTCGCGGTCGGTCAGCTGGCCGCCCGAACCTGCTACCGTGCGGGTCTGCCCACAAGACCTCAGGCGTGGGCACCGCTGTCGGCTGAAGAGCTCTCAGCACACTGATCTCGTGCTCGCGATCGGTGTCGAGCAGGGTTCCTTCGGGGTCACGGCGCACGAGCAGCGGCACGCCATCACTCCGACCACGTTCCGATCCTCGACTCGGCACCCGGCTCGACAGCGGGAGGCCGCCGTGGGCCTCCGTCATCGCAACCAGCGGCGGTCGGACTACCCGGCGGGCCCCAAGTGCCGGAGTTCTGGGGCCCCGACCTTCCGCAGTTCGGCGCCGGAAAGCTTGCGGCGAACTTGGCGATCGTCGCCGGGGATTCACTGTTCGTAGGCGGGTTCTTCCTGCCACGGGAACCACGCGGGCAGGTCTCGGCTCGGTGCCCCCGACCAGTTCGCGGCCCGCTTCTCCAGAAACGCGCTCACGCCTTCAGCGGAATCACGCGTCCAGCCGAGCTCGCGGATCGCGCGCGAATCAATGCGGTGCGCGTCCATCGGATGCGGGGCGCCCAGCATGAGCCATAGCAGATGCCGGGTGATCACGGCTGACAGCGGCGCTACGTTCGTGGCGATCTCGCGGGCCAGATCGGTCGCCACGGGCAGCACCTCCTCCGACGGGACAACTCGGCTGACCAGGCCGCCGGACAATGCCTCGCCTGACTTGAACACACGACCAGTCAGCGACCACTCCAAGGCTTGGCCGATGCCCACGAGCCGCGGCAGGAACCAGCTCGCCGCGCCGTCAAGCGTGATGCCACGGGCCGCAAAGACGAAGCCGACCTTCGAGCCGTCGGCCAATACGCGAATGTCCATGGGCAAGGTCATGGTGACGCCAACACCGACCGCCGACCCGTTCATTGCCGCGATCACTGGCTTCAACGACCGGAAGATCCGCAGGCAGAGTACGCCGCCGGTGTCGCGGGCGACCGGATCGGCAGCACCGCCTTGCTTCTGGAACGTTCCGGCGCCGGCGCTTACGTCAGCGCCGGCGCAGAACGCCCTGCCGGCTCCTGTGACAACAACTGCGCGGACGCTATCGTCGCGGTCGGTTTCGTCGAATGCCTCGAGAAGCTCGTGGAACATTGCCGAATTGAAGGCATTGAGCTTCTCGGGCCTGTTCAGGGTAATGGTTGCCACCTTGTCGGTGACGGAATATAGAATCGTCTCTGGCATGACGCTCCTAACGGACTGTGGTCCCGGCTTCCTGAACGAGAGCTGTGACGAGCTGCGTGACGGTATCAATGGCTGGCGTTCGTCTGTCTTGCCTGATCGCCGTCTCGCACCTTCGCCGCGCCACTTGGATAGGATGGTCAGAACGGAAAGCCTTCGCGCAAGAATGGCCCGTTCATCCGCTCGAGTGCCGCGCGCAGCCCCTGTTCTTCGGCGATGCGCTTGAACTCGCCAGCGTCCGCCCGCACTGAGCCGGAGATGAGGTGCATTTTCCATGCCTCCTGGAAGGCCAGACGCATGCCCATAGCCTCATATGCGAAGTTGAGCGTGATCTTGTTGGCAGCCAGCAGCGATGGGGACATCTGCGCGATTGGCCGGACCTCACGCATGACCTGTTCTTCCAGGTCCTCGGCCGGGAAGCTCTTAACCACCCAGCCCCATTCGGCAGCCTGCTTGCCGGTGATGGTGTGCCCTGTGAGCTGCAGGTACTTCGCGCGCGCCATCGACATCTTCCACGGGAAGTACGGCAGGTCAGCCGTGGCCATGATCCTCATGGGCGGGTAGCCGAGCACGGCATCGTCGGCGACGAAGACGATGTCGCACATCGACATGACCTCGCTGCCGCCGGCCAGGCAGTAGCCGTGCACCTTCGCAACGACTGGCTTCATCAGATCCCAGATCTGCATCCAATCGCGTACGATGCTGCGGGCCAACTGGTCGCTCCATGAATCGTAGTGGTGAGAAGCGAGCCACCCTGTCGGGCGGTTGTCGACGGAGCCGGATGTCGCGGTGAGGTCGTAACCGGCGCAGAAGGCGGGGCCGGCGCCGTCGATGAGAATCACGGTGACGTCATCGTCGGCCTCTGCTGCGCGTAGCGCACTGATGATCTCGCGACGCAGGTCTACGCTCAAGGAGTTGCGCTTCTCCGGGCGATTCAAGGTGATGCGCGCAATTCGATCGTTAACCTTGTACAGCAGGTTTTCGAATTCCATTATCAGCCCTTCCCCATATCGCTAATTTGCATAAACGAGCGGCGTGGCCGCTGTCAGAAGTAGTAGGTCGGCAGTCGGCGATGAAGCCGGTCCCACCATGGTTATGTATGCCGCCTTCGCGGCTCTTTACCAATGGCCGTACACGTAATTAGAAGGAGACCTCTCCTCGCAGCAGCCGCTTGGCGGTCGTCTCCCGTAGAATCTCGGCGCTCCCGTCGGCGAGCTGCATGATGCGGGCGCTCTGCCAAGCCTTGTACAGCCGCAATTCGTTGCTGAGGCCCATCCCGCCGCAGACCTGCATGCACCGGTCGATGACGCGCTGGAACGCCTCTGCGCAGATGGCCTTGGCCATGGCCAGCTCGCGGATCGGCCGCTCGCCGCGGTCGAGCCGGGCGGTCAGGTCCCGCGCGGCGGCCCGTGCCGCGTAAATGTCCATCGCGGACTCGGCGAGCTTGAACGAGACGCCCTGGTGCTCGGCGATCGGACGCCCGAACGTGCGGCGGGTCTTGGCGTACTCGACCGCCTTCTCAAGCGCCCACCGCGACTGGCCGACGGCCCGCGCGCAGTTGTAGACCCGACCCATGCTGACGCCGCCCATGGCCAGCCTGAAGCCCTGGCCCTCGACGCCGATCAGGTTCTCCTCGGGCACCCGGACGTCGGTAAACGACGTGATGCCCTCGTTGCCGCCGATCTCACCGAAGAGGCGGATGACCGAGTTGACCGAGACGCCCTGCGCTGACATGGGAACGAGAAAACAGCTGACACCGCCCTTGCGCTCCTTGTGCACCTCCGGGTCGGTTACCGCGAACAGGTAGCAGTAGTCGGCGTAGGGTGCGTTGGACGTCCACTGCTTAGTCCCGTTGATGACCCACTCCGAGCCCTCCTTATTTGCGCGAGTCGTCATCATCCAGGCGTCCGAGCCGGCGTCGGGCTCGGACATGCCGAAGCACATGCTGACCTCACCGCGCAGGATGCTCGGCAGGAGCTTGTCGCGGAGCTGGCTGGTGAAGTGGCCACACAGGAAGCTCGGGCCGGTCGCCCAGTGAGCGATGATCGGCTCGATCAGCAGTCGACCTGGCCCGTATGTGCAGTAGACCGACTCGTACGTCTCGAAGATCGCGGTACTGCCCTGCCCGCCGCCGCCGATGTCGGCCGGGCAGAACATGCTGTAGTAGCCGGCCTCTGCCGATGCCATGCGCACCCGGTGCATGAGGCTGCGGACCTCTTCCGTGTACCCGCCACGCTCGTCGTATAGCTGGCGATGATCTTCGAGCAGGTCGTGATGCTCCTTCTCCAGGGGCAGGACGACCGACTGGATGAACGCGTGGAGGCCATCGATCAGGTCGGCGGTGTCGATGTCCGTTGGGGCTGCCACAGATGCGCTCCCTCGCTAGATCGTCCGGACGTTAGGACCCAACCCGATCGCGGGCGGCGGCGCCGAACGCGGAGGATGTCGGGGACGGCGTTCGACGAATCAGGTCGTGGCCGATAGGTGTCTCCGTCTGAGTGGGTCGCTAGATCTAACTGGAAATAGCACAGCATAGAGCCCTGACAGTAGTCAAGCACTTGGATGATGTTAACCAAGTTTCTGCTCCGAAACCCGGCATTTGCTTGGTTTGTGTTAGCCAAGTATCTTACTAGCCGGAGGGTAACCGGGATCCGCGGGTGGCCCACCGCGAGGTACGCCGCGATGCACTGGTGGGACGACCAAATCGCGGTAAACTCGCGGCATGCCGTCGAGCCGCAGCAACGGCTTGACGGCCTGCGCTCGCCGACCGTGGTGACCTAGATCTGGCGCTGCCGCGCCGCCGGGCCCAGGGAGGAGCTGTCTCGCATATCAGACAACCGCAGTACTCCGGGACCCGACTCCGACATCGGACTGATCGAGCAATCCATCAGCCGACTCATTAGTTGGGCAACCCGGCATGACGTACACCAAGAGACGATGCGCCAAGCCCGGTGCGACCTGCCGCGTCGCCATCTCTGGATGCTGTCCCGACTGGGCGGGCGCGGCACGGCCCGGCTGAGTGACCTGGCCATCTCCATCGGGGTCGACGCGTCGTCGCTGACGCCCAGGGCCCAGCGCCTGGAGCGCGAAGGCCTTATCCTCCGCGAGGCCGATCCCACCGACGGCCGTGCATCGCTGCTGCGGATGACACGCGCCGGCAAGGCCCTGCTCTCACGCGTGCATTCCACTCGCCGCGCCATGTGGGCTGACCTGCTCGCGTCCTGGTCAGAAGAAGACCTCGCCACGGCCGCGAAGCTGCTTGTCGCCATGGCCGACCTGCTCGAGTCCACGACCGAGGAAGGTAGCAGGGAAATTGCGCATGGCGCCAACGGCGGCCGGGACCGATCCGAGAGGTCACGCTAGAAGGAGGACTCTCCCTCGAGCTGACCCTGCTCGACGGCAGGCCTTCTTGGGCCATGCGCTAGAACGCCGCCGGGTCGGCCTGAGCGGGCCGCGTAGAGTTCGGACATGCCAGAAGTTCACGCGGCGCGCCGGGCGGTCGCACAGCACATGATCGCCGAAGGTGGCGCGGACGCGGTCCTGGTCACCGCCGGGCCGAACGTCCGTTACCTCACCGGCCTGGCCAGCTCGAACGCCGCGCTGCTGGTGCCGGCCGAAGGGCAGGCGGTGCTCGCCACCGACTCGAGGTACGAGCTGGCCGCCCGGCGGGACTGCCCCGACCTCGAGCTCATCTCCGAGCGCTTCATCGAGCCGCGCCTCGCCGCGGAGATGACCGCCCGGGGCCTGCGCACCGTCGCCTTCGAGGCGCACGAGATGACGGTCGAGCGCCACGCGCAGCTGGTGAAGGCCGCCGAGGGCGTCACCATCGTCCCGTTCGGCAGGAAGGTCGAGGAGCTGCGCACGGTCAAGGATTCGCAGGAACTGGAGTTGCTCGCCACCGCGTGCCGGATCTCCTGCCAGGCCATCGCCGACGTGTTCGCGATGATCCGCCCGGGCCTGACCGAACGCAGGCTCGCCGCGGCGCTGGAAGCGCGGATGACCGACCTCGGCGCGGACGGCCCGGCGTTCGACACGATCGTGGCCAGCGGGCCGAACGGCGCCATCCCGCACCACTCGCCGACCGACCGCCCGCTGCGCCGCGGTGACCTGGTCACCATGGACTTCGGCGCCAGCTACGCCGGCTATCACGCCGACATGACGCGGACGGTCGCGCTCGGCGAGCCCGCCGGCTGGCAGCGGGAGATCTACGAGCTGGTCGCGGCCGCCCAGCGGGCCGGGATCGAGGCCGCGCGGCCGGGCGCCGATGTCGGGGACGTGGACGCCGCGGCGCGCGACGTGATCCGCGACGCCGGGCACGGCGAGCATTTCCAGCACGGTCTGGGCCACGGGGTGGGCCTCGAGGTGCACGAGGCCCCGATGATCGGGTACTCACGGACGGGTAAGCTAGCCAGCCGGGTCCCAGTCACCGTCGAGCCCGGTGTCTACCTGCCCGGCCGGGGCGGTGTCCGGATCGAGGACGTCCTGGTCGTGGTCGCTGACGGCACGGGACTGCTCACGACGACGACGAGGGAACTTCTCGTCCTGTTACCTGGAGACGCAAACGTGGCCACGACCAACGACCTGAAGAACGGCATGACGCTGAACCTCGACGGGCAGCTTTGGACCGTCGTGGAGTTCCAGCACGTCAAGCCCGGCAAGGGCGGCGCCTTCGTGCGCACCAAGCTCAAGAACGTCCTGTCGGGCAAGGTCGTCGACCGGACCTTCAACGCGGGGGTCAAGGTGGACGTGGCCAGCGTGGACCGGCGGGAGATGCAGTACCTGTACCGCGAGGGCGATGATTTCGTCTTCATGGACACGCAGGACTACGAGCAGCCGCGGATCCCCGCCTCGGTGGTGGGCGACGCGGCGGACTACCTGCTCGGGGAGCAGACCGTGACGGTAGCGTTCAACGACGGCGTGCCGCTGTACCTGGACCTGCCCGCGGCGGTGGAGCTCACCATCAGCCAGACCGACCCGGGCGTGCAGGGCGACCGCTCCACCGGCGGGACCAAGCCGGCCACGCTCGAGACCGGCGCGACGATCCAGGTCCCGCTGTTCATCTCGACCGGGGAGAAGATCAAGGTCGACACCAGGACCGGCCAGTACCTCGGCCGCGCCTAATGGTTCTGTTTGCCCCGCTTGCCTCCGGGCGCCTTTTGAGGCACCTCCTTCCCTCCTCGCTTGTTCCTCGCTCGTCAGTCCAGTCGGCGCCGGCGCCCTTTGCCTATGCCTGCGCGTAGCAAGGCGCGCAAGCGGGCGCTTGACATCCTCTTCGAGGCTGACGTGCGCGGCGTGCCGGTCCTGGACGTGCTCGCCGAGCGGATGACGCCGGGCACCACCCCCCCGGTGTCCGCGTACGCCGCCGACCTGGTCCGCGGCGTGGCCGCGCACGCCGCGCGGATCGACGAGCTGATCGCCGCGCACGCCGAGGGCTGGACCCTGGACCGGATGCCGGCCGTGGACAGGAACGTGCTGCGGATCGGGGTCTACGAGCTGCTCTGGGCGCCGGATGTGCCCGACGGCGTGGCGATCAGCGAGGCCGTCCTGCTCGCGGGCGACCTGTCCACCGACGCCTCGCCCGCGTTCGTCAACGGCCTGCTGGCCAGGCTCGCCGAGCTCAAGCCGTCGCTGGAGCTGTGCCCCGGCTCAGCCGACCGCGAAGCGGACGTGCAGGCCGTGGCGGCGGAGCACCCGGAAGAACCAGAGCGCTGACGCTCCCGTCCCCGCGATGATGCCGCCTACCGTGACCACGGTGGTCAGCAGCATGAACACCTTGACCGACTCCAGGGCCATGAGGACCGCCAGGCCGATCGTCGAGACCGCGAAGATCCCGGCCCACAGCCAGGTCGCCCCCTGGAAGAACCGGTGCAGCCCGGGGTGATGAGACGGGTGGCGGAGCGCCACCACCTCCGCGGCTAGCTGCGCCACCAGCGGCTTGCGCGTGGGCGCGGTCCGCGCGAACAGCACGCACAGCCCCAGGTTGGCCAGCGGGAACTGGAGCAGGAAGAACAGCACGCTGCCGGTGGCGATGACCACGGCCGTCTGCAGGGTGAGCACCAGGGCCGAGATCGTCAGCAGGCCGGGGACGCTCCGGGTGACGACCTTGCGGGCGATGACGGTCAGCCAGCACACCGCGGTCGCGGCGATCATGCCTGCGTTCCGCCCGTCGATCGCAGCGCCGACGAAGTACCCGGCGACGGGGATGCCGAGGGATTCGGCCAGGTTCCAGCCTGCGGTCAGCATCAGCCGCCAGGGGCGGGGCAGCTCGATGTGCTCAGCCATGGCGACGAGCATATGGTGACCGGGGGCCGCCGCGCTGGAGTTGCCCTGAAGCGTCATAAAGAAGAATCTGTGAGTTCCGCACGGCTTGTATAACGACGGCGAGGTTACCCAGGTTCACCGTATCGGTACGGAAAGTAACATCGCGCCAGCCCGCCCGGCGCGCCGTGAGTCATTACAGTTGACTCCGGGGAAGGAGGCCCGGGTGGCGGTCGAGTTCAGGCGCGATGGCGTTCGCTCCTCGCTGCTGTGGGACGTGCTGCGCGAGGTCGCCTCCGCCCGGGTGGCGGAGACCGGCCGGGCCGCGCTGGACATCGTCGACGTGGGCGGGGGAACCGGCGGGCTGGCGGTTCCCTTCGCGTCGCTCGGAAACCACGTCACCGTCGTCGACCCGAGCCCCGACGCGCTCGCGGCGGCGCAGCGGCGCGCCGCCGAGGCCGGCGCGCGCCTGGCCGCGATGCAGGGCGACGCCGCCAGCCTGGACAGCGTGGTAGGCGTGGCCGCCGCTGACCTCATCATCTGCCATAACGTGCTCGAATACGTCGATTCGCCGCCCGACGCGATGGCTGCCATCGCCCGGGTCCTTCGCCCGGGCGCCACCGTCAGCGTCCTGGCGTCCAACGCCGTCGCCGCCGTCCTGCACCGCGCCCTGGCCGGCAGGTTCGCCGAAGCTCTGCTGCTGCTTGCCCCGGGGGGACCACCCCCCGGGGACCCCCCGCCTGGGGGGAAGCCTTTCCCCCCAGACCCCCTCGGCCCCCCAAGCCCCCTCGGCCCCCCGCGCGCGGGGGGACTGCCCGCATCCCCGTCCCCCTCTGACCCGCCGCGCGCGGGGGGACTCCCCGGCCCTTCGGGGCGGCGGTTCACGCTGGACGGGCTGACTGCGCTGATCGAGGGGGCCGGGTTGCGGGCGGGACAGGCGCACGGGGTGCGCATCTTCAGCGGCCTGGTGCCCGCCGCGCTGGTGGATGGCGACCCGGGCAGCGCCGAGGCGCTGCGGGCGCTCGAGGCGGCCGCCGCCGCGACCCCGCCGCTCCGCGACATCGCCGCCCAGCTGCACATCCTCGGCCACCGCTGACCGTCATGGGGGCGGACCCGTTGCCTCCCGACGATACGGGCTGTCACGTCCTGCACGTCGACATGGACGCCTTCTACGCGAGCGTGGAGATCAGGGACCGCCCGGAGCTCGCGGGCCAGCCGGTCATCGTGGGCGGTACGAGCGGCCGGGGCGTGGTGCTCTCCGCGTCGTACGCCGCGCGCGCGTTCGGCGTGAGCTCGGCGATGCCGGTGCTCCGGGCGCGGCGGCTGTGCCCGCGGGCGGTGTTCGTCCCGCCCAGGCACCGGGTTTACGCCGCCGCCTCCAAGGCGGTGATGGCCATCTTCGGCGCGGTCACGCCCGAGGTGGAGCCGCTGGCCCTGGACGAGGCGTTCCTCGACGTCTCTGGCGCGCTGCGACGGCTCGGACCCAGTACCCGCCCGCGCAGATCGCCGTGCTCATCCGCGCCCAGGTCGCCGAGCAGCAGGGCATCACCTGCTCGATCGGCGTCGCGCCGAGCAAGTTCGTGGCCAAGATCGCGTCCGCCCGGTGCAAGCCGGACGGCCTGCTGGTGGTCCCGCAGGCCGGCGTGCTCGACTTTCTGCACCCGCTGCCGGTCGCCGCGCTGTGGGGCGTGGGGGAGCGGACCGGCGAGGTGCTGGCCCGGCTGGGCCTGCGCACCGTGGGCGACATCGCGCATACCCCGCTGGCTACCCTGCAGCACGAGCTAGGGGCCGCGCAGGGGACGCACCTGGCCGCCCTGGCCTGGGGCCGTGACGAGCGCCGGGTGACGCCGCACATCCCGGAGAAGAGCATCGGCGCGGAGGAGACGTTCGCCAGCGACATCGACGATCCGGACCGGATCAGGCGGGAGCTGCTCAGGCTTTCCGGCCGGACGGCGCACGGGCTGCGGGCCGGCGGGTACCTGGCCCGGACGGTCTCGGTCAAGCTGCGGCTGGCCAGCTTCAAGACGATGACCCGGTCCAGGACCCTGGCGTACCCGACCGACGTGACCAGGGTGATTTACGCCACGGCCTGCTCGCTGTACGAGTCGGCGGGGCCAGCTCGCGGCGCACGGTTGCGCCTCGTCGGGGTCAGGGTGTCCGGTCTGGTGCCGGCGGCGGGCGCAAACGCCCAGCTGAGGCTCGATGACCGGCCGTTTGGCTGGCGGGAAGCGGACCTGGCGGTGGACAGGATCGCGCGGCGGTTCGGGCCCGGCATGATCCGGCCGGCCTCCCTGGTGGAAGACCCGGAGCGCCCGGGACCGGACGCTTTGTGACTGCTATGGGGTGCAGTCTTCCCGGTGATGTGTCAACGCTCGTATTCTGGAAAATGAACCGGGTATGCGAGGTGGCGGTCACCTCACACGTTCCGGGCGCAATGGCTTTATGGGAGGCGTCGTGCCGCTCTCTGAACACGAGCAGCGCCAGCTGGAGCAGATCGAGCAAGCGCTCTACAGCGAGGATCCGAAGTTCGGGCGTCTCGTGCGCTCCAGCGATCCGCGTGTGCACTACAAGCGCAAGCTGGTACAGGCCCTCATCGGCATGCTGGTCGGCGCGGGCATCATCGCGGCGGGCGTGGTAACCCGCCACCAGTACCTGGAGGCGGTCGGAGCCGCGATCGTGCTGCTGTCCCTGGTGTGGGCGCTCATCACCTGGCGCGGGCACGCGGTCAGGGTGCGGCCGGCGCACGAAAGGGCCAGGATGTCGGCCCAGCAAAGGTCCGCTGGGTCCCGCCGGTCGAATCTGGGCTGGAGGGCCCGGATGATGGAGCGGATGGAAGAACGCTGGCGCCGCCGCCAGGAGGGTGACCGCAGGATGTAATGCCCGTGCGCCACCCCGGCGCACACGGTCGCCTCGTCCAGATCCGCTCTCCCCGCCGCCCGCGTTCCGCAAGGGCCGCTAGACCGCCGCCTGCTTGCGCTCGGCCGCACGGCGCGAGATCCGCGCCGTCACGTGATCGGGGATCGCCGCCGCGCCGTCGGCCGCCGCGGCCAGCACAGAAGCCGGGAGGATCAGCGCGCGCCAGCGCGCGCCGGGCCGGGCCGAGGCCGCGATGCCCCGCCGCGCCTCTGCGCCGTACCGGCGCAGATCCGCCGACTCGGCCGGGCGCGCCGCGTAGCAGGCCCGCTCCTCGGCCAGCGCGAGCCTGCGGACGGCCTCGCGGGCGGGATCTGGCAGCCCGGCGGTCACCCGGCCCGCCAGCGTCCGGGGCGGCTCGCTCGGCAGGGCGCTGACGCCGAGGTCCGCCAGGTCATCGCGGAACTCGCGCCAGGCGGCGTGCGCCCGGCTCACGTCGTCCTTGGCCAGCGCCCAGCGCCACCGCCGCAGCAGGACGCGGCAGGTCGCCGGGGTGACCAGCAGGACCGCGCACGCCGCGCCGAAGGCGATGCCCACCGTTGACCAGCCGGCCCGCAGGTCGATCCCGGTGTGGGACAGGACCCGGTACAGGGCGAACAGGGCGACGGCGACCGCCCCCCCCGCCAGCAACGCCGTGGCCAGGATGGTCAAGGGCCTGCGCCTGGGCGTGTCAGCCGGGTGGCCGGCCAGGACGCGCCGCGTCGGCGGCGCCACGATCGCGATGACCCCGCAGGCCAGCGCGATCGCCGCCAGTACCGCGAGGACGATCGCGGCCCAGCCGGTCCCGCCCGACTTGCTGGCCGCGCCGGTGAACGTGCCCCCGCCTTCTGGGGGGCGCGGCCTGAGCGGACCGGTGTTGCGGCCGGGACGCGTGCTGCTGATCTGCCCGGGAGAACTCGTCCCGGGGGTCTTCAGCGTGCCCGTCCCGCCGCCCTTGGTGCCCATGTAGTTCGGGGCACTCGCGGTGCCCTGGCCGTTGGGCGTGGGCTCGGCCCGCAGCCAGCCGTAACCGGTGAAGTAGACCTCCGGCCAGGCGTGGCTGTCGGAGGTCTTGACCACGTAGGAGCGCTTTCCCGCCGCGGTGCCCGCGGTATATCCCTGGGCGATCCGCGCCGGGATGCCGAGCAGCCGGGCGAGCACGGTCATCGCGTACGCGGACTGCACGCATACCCCGATCCGCGTCTTGGTCAGGTAGGTCAGCAGGCCTTGCGCGCTGGTGAAGTACTGCCCGGCGGCGCTGTAGGTGAAGCGGCTCCCTGATAGCCAGTCCTGCAGCGCCTGCACCTTCGCGAACTCGGTGTTTGCCCCGGCCGTGATCGATTCCGCGAGGTGCTCGAGCGCCGGTATCCGGTAGGAGTCAGGGAGCTGCAAGTCCGCCGACAGGGACGCCAGCGGCGGCGGCGGGGCCGCGGCGAGCTCCGCTGCGGTGGGGTCCACCGCGAAGCTGGTGACCTCGTACGACCCGGCGTTTGTGGAATCCGTGGCGGAGTACACCATGAGTTCCGGGTCGGTCAGCCATACCCCGGTCAGGCCGCTGACCTTGGTCGGCGCATAGGGCATGGGCAGGAAGGTGGGCATGGTGCTCGAGCTCAGCAGGCCCTTGGTTACGGACGTCACCAGTGTCGTGACCACCTGGGCGGCGGAGTACCCGGTCAGCCCCTGGGGCGGTGGGAGGGCGGTGGCCTGCGACGCGCCTACGTAGTAGGGGCTCAGCTGCCAGCCCGAGTCACCCAGGGTATCCAGTACGTACTGCTGCAAGTACTGTGAATCCTCGGCCTCCAGCGCCGGCGAGGCCGTGGTCGTATAGGCCAGCACCTTGGTCGGGTGAGACTCGCGCAGCTCGCTGATGGTCTGGGCCAGCGCATCGGGGGCGGCGGGTGAGCTCGCGCCTACGCCGTGGCTGCCGATTCCCGGCTTGCCCGTGGAGAACAGCTTGTTCGCGTGCAGGCCCGGCAGGATCAGCGGGACGCACAGCGCGAGCACGACCGACGCGAGCCCGACCCGCCGCCCCGCCGCGGCCAGGGCACGGGTGTCCGGGCCCGCGCCGCGGCTCGCGGACGGGCCGATGCGGCCCCTGGGGGCTTCAGGGTCGGGGCCGCGGCGGCCCGTGGGATCGTGCAGCGGACTGGAGCGCCACAGTGACACCAGCCGGCCCCACACCCGGATCCGTTCCCGGCCGTCCGCGCTCAGCATGGCCAGGTATCCCGCCGTGCCCAGGCTGAAGACGATGACGGTACCCGCGCCGCTCGGGGCGTTCATGGTGACGGGGACGGTGAACAGGACGAGCAGGGGCAGGCCGGCCAGCGCGGTCGACCGCAGCCGGACGGCGATCAGGTCGGTCAGCACGGCCGTGATGCCGATCCCGCCTGCGGCCAGCAGCACCAAGGAGGAAACCTGCGTCCGTACCGGCGGTGCGTACTTGCCCGAGTCGGCTATCCCGGTGCCTGCCAGATCCCACAGCATGCGGACCGAGGTCGGCGTCGGTATGACCCTGAGCAGGCAGTGGCGCGCCTCGAACACCACGACGAGGTAGTACAGCAGGCCGATCAAGGTGATGGCCAGGCACACCGCCACGGGCAGCACCCGCAGTCGGCTGAGCGCCCCGAAGGCGGCGACCACGGCGACCGCGCCGATGCCCGCGTAGAACCACGCCGCGAAGTCGAACAGCGTGTACATGGCGGTGGAGACCAGCACGACCGCGACCGCGGCCGTCACCGTCATCCGGCGGTTGATCATGCCGGCTCACCCCCGAGGCTGCCGACGGGCAGCGGACGGTCGGCGGGTTTGTGCAGCTGCTGCCAGGCGGCGGCCAGCGGCGTGGTGGAGGTCACCACGGCCACCCGCCATCCCGACGCCGACAAGATCTCCACCGTCCGGGCGGTGTCCTCGCCTATGGCGTCGGAAGCCCAGCTGGAGACGGCCAGCACCAGCGCCATCGCGGGTGCGTTCCCGCGCCTGCTCGCGGCCAGCATCCTGGCGTCGTCGGCGGACAGGCGTCCGAGCACCGCGATCAGCTGCCCGCCGGCGTTGGCCAGCGCGGTGGTGCCCGGCATGAAGCCGATGTCGTGCGAAGGGCTGATGACGGCGAGCATGTCGAGCAGGGTGTCCTGGAACGTGCCGCGCTTTTCTATTTCCCCGGCCTCGGTGATGAGCCTGGCCCGGAAGCCCTCCCCGGACAGGTGCGCGCCGATCGAGGCCGCCGCGCTGACCGCGAACTCGAACGTGGCGGAGGTCCCGCCGGCCGAGTGCGCGGAGCGGCGCGTGTCGAGGAAGACGGACGCGCTGTTCCGCCACTGGTGTTCCTCGCGGCGGACCATCAGCTCGCCGTACCGCGCCGTCGACCGCCAGTGCACCCGGTGCAGCGAGTCCCCGTCCTGGTAGGCCCGGGGCGCGGCGTCGTCCTCGCCGATCGCGGATATCGTCCGCATCCCCCCGTCGCCCTCGCCGAGCCAGCTGCTCGGCGCGGCCGCCCGCGGCAGCTCGTAGATCCTCGGCGTGACGACGAGGGTGCTGGTGGTGCTGAACGACTTGCTGATCTCCACGAGCCCGAACGCGTCCGCGACCCGGATCCGCAGCGGCCCGACGGTGAACCTGCCGCGGACCTCGGAACGGATCTGGTAGCTGAGCTCCCGGTGGCCGGCTGGCTCGATCTCGTCCAGCACGAACCGGGGCCTGCTGCCGAGGGAGTAGGGCGTCACGTCCTCGGCGAGCAGGACGGCCGTGCGCAGGCGCGAGACGTTCTCCAGCCGCGCGGTGACGACGCTCGGGTGGCCGGCCGGCACCCGCGGCGGGTCGAGCCTGCGGGTGCAGGACAGCCGGTAGCGGGACCGCCGCGCGATCAGAGAGGACACCAGCGGGAGGATGACCAGCAGGGCGCCGACCCGGACCAGGTCGGGTTCGGGAATGGCCAGGCCGCACACGATGGCCGCGCCGCCCGCGGTCATGAACGACTTGCCCCGCGTGGTCAGCGAGCCGAATAGCCCCTGCATGGCCATCCCTTTCAGCGCTTCGGCGGCCCCGCCGAACTCCGCCCTTCCCCGGTCATCGCCGCGGGAGAGGCAGCTGCGCGACGATCCTCTTCACCACGTGCTCGGGCAGGTGCCGCTCCACGATCGCCTCGGCCGTGGGCAGGAGCCGGTGCGCGAGCACGGGTGCGGCCAGCGCCTGTACGTCGTCCGGGATGACGTAATCCCGCCCGTCGAGCGCGGCCCAGGCGCGGCTGATCCGCAGCAGGTGCAGGGCGGCGCGCGGCGACGCGCCCAGGCGTAGCTCGGGCGAGGTCCTCGTCGCGTTGGCCAGGCTGATGATGTACTCCTTGACCTGGTCAGACACCAGCACGCTGCGCACCGCGATCACGAGTTCCTGCACGTCGCTCGCGCGCGCGACGGGCTTGAGCTGATCAAGGGGCGACGTGGCGCCGTGGCTCTCGAGCATGGCCCGCTCGGCGGTGGCCGACGGGTACCCGAGCGAGATACGGGCGGTGAACCGGTCGCGCTGCGCCTCGGGCAGCGGGTACGTGCCCTCCATCTCCACCGGGTTCTGGGTGGCGATGACCATGAAGGGCGCCTGCAGCACGTAGGTCGTGCCGTCCACCGTGACCTGGCGCTCTTCCATGCATTCCAGCAGCGCCGACTGAGTCTTGGGCGAGGCCCGGTTGATCTCGTCGCCGAGCAGGACGTTGGCGAACACGGGTCCCGGCTTGAACTCGAATTCGCGCCGCTCCTGGTTGTAGGCGCTCACTCCGGTGATATCGCTGGGCAGCAGGTCGGGCGTGAACTGGACGCGCTGCACGGTGCCGTCGATCGCCCGGGCCAGGGCCTTGGCGAGCATCGTCTTGCCGACGCCGGGCACGTCCTCGATGAGGAGGTGGCCCTCGGCGAGCAGGACGGCCAGGGTGAGCCGGATCGCCTCGGGCTTGCCCTCGATCACCGCCTCGATGGCCTTGCCGATCCTGTGCGCGGCCGGGACTAGGTCATCGATGGAACCCCGCATCTGACGCCCGGTGTCTAGTACCACATGGCCTCCTCGAGGTCGCCAGCACTGGGGCGCGCCAGCAAGCCTGGTCTCCCGTCACGTGGCGCTCCCGGCCGAGCCGCCGTATCGCTACAGTACGTCCTTACCTGCCCCGAGCGCGACGCTGGCCTCTCCGCTAATCTGCCCTTTTGGCTCGCGATTACGCGCCTATGCCCCCGTCAACCCGCTGACCTGGGGCGTTCTGGCATCCCCGCAGGCTGGCGGGCTGGACCCGTCGATCCCTCGCATCGCCGTCCAGCGCGCGTCCGATCGTCCCCCACCTCGCTCCACCCCCCGCTAGCTGCCGCTTCAGTGGGGGACAGGGTCAGATCACAGCCAATCTGGCGTTGACGGTGGGGGAAAGTGGGGTACAGTGGAGCGCAGGTGGAACTGACCGTGGCAGGAGGTGAGTGCCAGTGTTCCTCGGCACTCACACGCCGCGGCTGGACGACAAGGGCCGGCTGTTCCTGCCCGCCAAGTACCGGGACGATCTCGCTGGGGGAGTGGTGATCACCAAGGGGCAAGGGCAGGAGCGCTGCCTGTACTGCTTCCCGAAGGACGAATTCGCCCGCCTCGCCGAGTCGCTGCGCAGCCAGTCCGAGACCACCCAGGCGATCAGGGACCGCAGCCGGGTCTTCTTCGCCAGTGCCTCCGACGAGCTTCCCGACCGGCAGGGCCGGATCATCGTCCCGGCCGCCTTGCGCGCCTACGCCGGCCTGCAACACGACTGCGTAGTGGTGGGCGCGAACACCCGCCTGGAGATCTGGGACGCGCCGACGTGGGAGGCCTACCAGGCCGCGCAAGAGGCCGCCTCCGCCGAGGAGGTGCTTCCGGGAATCCTGTAGCGAACGCGGGCAACAAGGGGGATTGACGGGACGGTCCCCATCCGCCGTTCCCTGCTGGCATCACTTCCCCGGTGCCAGCCGGTGGCGCTGCGGATGGGGACCGGCGGAACGAACGGCAAGGCCGCGGGAACCGAACTGGGAGAGGGGGACGGATGGCAGAGCCTTCGCACGTGCCGGTGCTGCTCGACCGGGTCACGGCCCTGCTCGCGCCTGCCCTGGCCCGCCCGGGCGTCGTGCTGGTGGACGCCACCCTCGGCCGGGCCGGGCACGCCCGCGCCCTCCTCGACATCTGCCCTGACCTGCTGCTGGTGGGGATCGACGCGGATACGGCCGCGATCGAGGCAGCCCGCGAGCTGCTGGCCCCCTACGCGGGCCGGGTCAGGCTGGTGCACGCGCGCTACGACGAGATCCCGGCCATCGTGGCCACCACGCCCGCGCCGGTCATGGGCCTGCTCTTCGACCTAGGCGTGTCCTCGCCCCAGCTCGACGACCCGGCGCGCGGCTTCGCGTACGCCCAGGACGCTCCGCTGGACATGCGGATGGACCCGACCGCGGACCGGACTGCGGCCAACATCGTCAACGGCTACCCGGCCGCAGACCTCGCCCGCGTGCTCCGCGACTTCGGCGAGGAGCGCTTCGCGCGGCGGATCGCCGACGCGGTGGTCCGCGAGCGCGCCCGTGCGCCGATCACCTCCACGCAGCGGCTGAGCGCCATCGTCAAGGACGCGATCCCGGCGGCCACCCGGCGCACCGGGGGCAACCCGGCCAAGCGCACGTTCCAGGCGCTGCGGATCGAGGTGAACGACGAGCTCGGCACCCTGCGGCGCGCGCTGCCCGCCGCCCTCGGCGTGCTGGCCGTCGGCGGCCGCGTCGTGGTGCTTGCCTACCACTCGCTCGAAGACCGGATCGTCAAGCGGGAGCTCGCGGGCGTGTCCACCGACCAGGCGCCGCCCGGCCTGCCCCTGCCAGCCGGGGCGTCGACCGCCCAGTTCCGCCTGCTCACCAGGGGCGCCGAACGCCCGGACAGCGAAGAAGTCGCACATAACCCGCGCGCGGCCTCCGCCAGGCTGCGGGCCGCCGAGCGGGTCAGGGAGGCCGCATGACCCGAGGAACAGACACGGACACCGACACGATGGCGCGCGCCCCCCGGCGGGCGCCCGGCCGCCAAGTGCCGCCGGCGCGCGGCGCCGCCGTGCCGCCCGGCCGGATCGTGCCGCCCCGCCGCGCGGAGCCCCCGTACGCCAGGAAACCGGGCCCCGCTGACGCCACGGCCCCCGGGCGCAAGGGCCGCAGACCCGAGAACCGCGCGAACCCGGACGCCTCGCGCCGCGCCGCGCCGCCTTCGCCGAGCCCCAGGATGCGCCCCTTCAGCGCGCCGCGCCACACCAGGCCCATCGCGGGATCGCCGCCCGAGCCCGCCACCAGGCGGCGGCCGCGGCACCCACGCGCGCCGTTCATCCTGCTGCTCGTCGGCCTGCTCGGCGGCGCCCTGATCTCGCTGCTCATGATCAGCACCACGCTCGCCGAGGGGTCGTTCAGGATCACGAACCTGCAGCAGCAGAACACCAACCTGGCCCGGCAAGAGCAGCTCCTCACCCAGCAGGTCGCGCAGGCGGAATCGCCGGCCGAGATCGCGCAGGAGGCCGAGCAGTACGGCATGCAGCAGGACCCGAACCTGAAGTTCATCAACCTGAAGACGGGAAAGATCGTCACGGGAAAGGTGCCCTCGGCCGACGCGCAGATCAACGTCCCCGGGTACTCCCCGTGAGCTCTGCTAGCAGTGCTGGCCCGGGGGGGCGGCGCCCCCCCGCAACCCCCCGCTCACGGGGGGGCAGTGCTGGCCCGGGGGGGCGGCGCCCCCCCGCAACCCCCCGCTCATGGGAGGGCTCTCCGCCCCCCCATACCCCCCCGACCCCCCGCGCACGGGAGGGCTATCCGCCCCCCCGTACCCCCCCGAGGGGGCCGACCGAATTTCGGATGCCGCCGCCTGGGCGGCGCGGGGGCAGGGCCGGCCCGGGGGGACGACCTCGCGAAACGCCGCGCGCACGGGGGAGCCACCCGTCTCGCCTGGGGGAGGGGCACGGGTTCATCCGCCATGACGCGGCCCGCGAGTTCGAGCACCTGATTCCCCCGCGGCCGCGCCGGCGCATCCCGCGCGGTAACACGAACCGCCGGCTCGGCATCACGCTGCTGGCCGTCATCTTCACGCTGTCGATATTCGCGGGGCGCCTCGTCCAGCTGCAGGGGATAGAGTCCGGCACGTTGCGCCACCTGGCCAACTCCCAGCGCGAGAAGACGATCGTGCTCCCGGCGCTGCGTGGCAGCATTACTGCCGCGAACGGGCAGGTGCTCGCGATGACGGTGGAGACCTACCTGGTCTACGCCGACCCCCCGCAGATACCCGCCGCGCAGCGGACGCAGATCGCCACCGAGCTCGCCCCCTGGCTCGGCACGCCCGTGGCCACGCTCCTCGGCCTCATCCAGGACCCGACCTCGCCGCAGTACGTGGTGCTGGCCAAGAGCGTATCCGCGCAGGTAGGCAACGAGATCACCGCCCAGGACCTGCCCGGCATCTACCTGACGCCGAGCTACGCGAGGTCCTACCCGGACGGGTCGGTAACCTCGAACATCATCGGCTTCACCGGCACCACCAGCAACGGCGTCCTGGTCGGCGGCGCCGGCCTGGAACTGGCCGACAACGCGCTGCTGGCCGGGCGGGCGGGCAGCGAGCAGGTGCAGATCAGCAACAACGGCCAGCCGATCCCGCTCGCGGGCGACAACGACAGGCCGGTGGTGAACGGCAGCGACCTGCGCCTCACCATTGTCCCGTCGCTGCAGTACGCCGCCGAGCAGGCGTGCGCCGCGCAAGTCGCCAAGAGCGACGCGAGCAACTGCACGGTCGTCATCATCGCCCCGAAAACCGGGCACGTGCTGGCCCTGGCGCAGTGGCCCACGTGGGACCCGTCGACCATCACCGACGCCAGCCAGGCGACCGACATCGCGGTGCAGGACGTGTTCCAGCCGGGCTCCACCGCCAAGGTGATGACCGCCGCGGCGGCGTTCGAGCGCGGCGGGCAGACGCCGATGAGCGCCTACAACATCCCGTACTCCATCTACGAGGGCGGGCAGGAGATCCAGGACGCCGAATGGTCGCCGGGCGAGCGGTACACCATCGCCGGCATCATCGCGCACTCCTCCAACGTCGGCATCTCCCAGGTCGCCGCCCACGTCCCCGAGCAGGTCCAGTACGACTACCTGCGGGCGTTCGGCCTCGGCCAGCTGACCGGCATCGGGCTGCCGGGGGAGAGCGCCGGGCTGCTGCCCACGGTCTCGCAGTGGTACGCGGACACGAGGTACACCCTGGCGTTCGGCCAGGGCGTGGCGGTGACTGCGCTCCAGATGGCCGAGGTCTACGCGACGATCGCGAACAACGGCGTCCGGGTCAATCCGACGCTCATCGAGGGCACCACGAACTCCGCGGGTACCTACACCCCGGCGCGCCCGTCCGCCTCCCGCCGGGTCATCCAGGCCAAGACGGCGCACGAACTGCTGCAGATCCTGCAGCAGGTGCCGGCCATAGACGAGGAAGGCGGCCAGCCCTGGGGCATCATCCCGGGCTACGCGATCGCCGCCAAGACGGGAACTTCGCAGGAAACCAACGGAACCTGCGCCCTGTGCGTCTATGGAGCGAGCTACATTGGCATGGCGCCAGGCAACGACCCGCAGCTTGTCGTCTCAGTGAACGTGCAGAACCCGCGCAAGGGCGGCTATTTCGGTGACATAGTCGCCGGCCCGGTCTTCTACCAGGTCATGAAGGACGCGCTGGCCACGCTGCAGATCCCGCCGGACGGGGCCACGCCGCCCTACGTACGCCTGAACGCACCGTGATTGGAGGTACCCTCACCCCGTGGCGATCCGTCCGGCCCACACACCGCCGCGGCCGCTGTCCGAACTCGGCCCGCTGCTGGGGATCCGGCTCGCGCCCGTAGGAAACCATTTTTCCCCGAACGATCTAGGGTTCCTCTCTGGGGTCACGCTCGACTCCCGCCGGGTGCGTCCGGGCGACCTGTACGTGGCGCTGCCCGGGTCCCGGGTGCACGGCGCCGAATTCTGCGCCGATGCGGTGGCCGCGGGCGCCGTGGCCGTGCTGACCGACCCGGGCGGGCGGGTCCGCGCCGTGGCCAGCGGGGTGCCCGTCTTCGTGCTCGCGGACCCGCGGGCCAGGCTCGGCGAGGTCGCCTGCTGGGTCTACGGGAACCCGTCGCGCGGGCTCAGGCTCATCGGCGTGACCGGGACGACCGGCAAGACGACCACCACCTACCTGCTCGAGTCGGGCCTGCGCACGGCCGGGCACCTGACCGGCCTGATCGGCGGGGTCGAGACGCGGATCGGCACGGAGCGGCTGGCCAGCGCGCTGACCACGCCGGAGGCACCCGACCTGCAGGCGCTGTTCGCGGTCATGGTCGAGCGCGGGGTGAGCGCCGCCGCGATGGAGGTATCGAGCCACTCGCTCACCCTCGGCCGGGTGGCGGGCACCAGCTTCGACGTCGCGGTCTTCACCAACCTGTCGCAGGATCACCTGGACTTCCACGCCGACATGGAGGACTACTTCCGCGCCAAGGCCTCGCTGTTCACCCCTTCCTACGGTTCCTACGGCGGGGGGGTCCGCGGGGGGTATCCCCCCGCGGGTGTCGTGAACATCGACGACAAGTACGGGCGCAGGCTGGCCTCCTCGGCTCCCGTTCCGGTTACCACGTTCTCCGCCTCGGGCCGGGAAGAGGCCGACTGGCGGGCCGTCGACGTCAGGTCCGGCGCGGACGGCAGCACGTTCCGCGTCATCGGGCCCGGCGGGGTCGAGGCGGACGTGTCCGTCGGGCTCGCCGGGGTGTTCAACGTGGCCAATGCGCTCGGCGCCGTGGTCGCGCTGGTCGAGGCCGGAGTCAGGCTGGAGGACGCGGTGACAGGGGTCGCTACGTGCCAGGGCGTGCCCGGCAGGCTGGAACGGGTGCCAGCCTCCGGCCTGGGGGTTACCGCCTTCGTCGACTACTCCCACAAGCCGGGCGCCGTAGAAGCAGTACTGCGCTCCCTGCGCCCGGTCACCCAGGGCAACCTGATCATCGTGCTGGGCTGCGGCGGCGACCGGGACCGCGGCAAGCGCCCGATGATGGGCGCCGCCGCCGCCTCCCTAGCCGACGTGGCCATCCTGACCAGCGACAATCCGCGGTCGGAGGACCCTCTGGCGATCCTTCAGGCGATGCTGGACGGCGTGCTGAGCGTGCCGCAGGACGAGCGCGGCCGGGTGATCATCGAGCCGGACCGGGCCGCCGCGATCGGGCGGGCCGTCTCGCTGGCGACGGCGGGCGACGTGATCGTGGTGGCCGGCAAGGGCCACGAGACCGGGCAGTACGTGGCGGGCGCGGTGCTGCCGTTCGATGACCGCCAGGTCACCGCGCTGGCCCTGGATCAGCAGGCCGACCGCCAGCGCCCTGGGCCCCGGATGCCGGTCCCCGACGAAGCCCCGTGGGCGGTGAACCGGTGATACCGCTCTGTTTGGCGCAGGTCGCGCAGATCACCGGCGGCCAGCTCTCCGGTCCTCCGCAGGCGCTCGTCACCGGCCAGGTGGTGATCGACTCGCGGCGCGCGGGCCCCGGCGGGCTGTTCGCGGCGGTCGCCGGGGAGCGGTCCGACGGGCACGACTTCGCGGCCGACGCGGTGGCCGCGGGCGCGGTCGCGGTCCTCGCCACCCGCCCGGTCGAGGTGCCGTCGATCCTGGTGCCGGACGTCCCGGCCGCGCTGGCCGCGCTGGCGCACTTTGTGGCGGAGGCCCTGCCCGCGATGCGGATCGCGGGGATCACCGGATCCTCGGGGAAGACCTCGACCAAGGACCTCGCCGCCCAGCTGGTCGAGCGCCTGGGGCCGACGGTCGCGCCCGCCGGGTCGTACAACAACGAGTTCGGTCACCCGCTGACCGTGCTGCGCGCGGACGCGGCGACCAGGTACCTGGTCCTCGAGCTGTCCGCGCGGGGGCCAGGACATATCGCGTTCCTGTGCGGCATCGCCCCGCCCCGCTACGGCGCGGTGCTGAACGTAGGGCACGCGCACGAGGGCGAGTTCGGCGGCCTGGACCAGGTGGCCCGGGCCAAGGGCGAGCTCGTCGAGGCGCTGCCCGCCGATGGGGTGGCCATCCTGAACGCCGACGACCCCCGCGTCCTGGCCATGGCCTCCCGCACCGCCGCGCGCGTCGTCACGTTCAGCGCCGGGGATTCCGAGGTTCCCCTCCCGTCACACGCGCCTCAGCCCACGATCCTGGCCGCGGGCGTCCAGCTCGACGGCTTTGGGCGGCCGAGCTTCACCCTGCTGGCACCCGAAGGTTGCGCGCCGGTCACCCTGCGGCTGCACGGCGCGCATAACGTGTCTAATGCCCTGGCCGCGGCCGGCCTCGCGCGCGAACTCGGCCTCGGCCTGGCCGACATCGCGGACGGGCTGTCCGCCGCCGTCGCCCGCAGCCGGTGGCGGATGGAAGTCCACCAGCGAGCGGACGGGGTGACGGTCATCAACGACGCCTACAACTCCAATCCCGAGTCCGTCCGGGCCGCGCTCGAAGCCCTCGGCCACCTGGCCAAGGACGGACGCGCCTTCGCGGTCCTCGGCCACATGGCCGAGCTCGGCGACGCCTCCCGGGCCCGCCACGCCGAAGCCGGCGAGCTCGCCGCTCGGCTCCTCGGCCCCGCTCTGGCCGGGCTGATCGCCGTCGGTCCCGAGGCGGAGCCGCTGCTGGACGGCGCCGCAAGCGTCCGGTCCTGGCCCGGTGAGGGGCTGGGCGTGCCAGACGGGCCCGCCGCGCTGGCCGTGCTCGCCGACCGCCTGAAACCCGGCGACGTAGTCCTCGTGAAGGCTTCCCGCGAGGTGGGCCTGGAAGGCACCGCGGAGCTGCTAGTCCGGGGGGACGACCCCCCTGGACCCCCCGCGCAGTTGCTAGTCCGGGGGGACGACCCCCCTGGACCCCCCGCGCAGTTGCTAGTCCGGGGGGACGACCCCCCTGGACCCCCCGCGCAGTTGCTAGTCCGGGGGGACGACCCCCCTGGGACCCCCCGCGCATGGGGGGGCTCTCCGCCCCCCCATACCCCCCCGACCCCCCCGACCCCCCCGACCCTGGAAGGCGGACCGATGAAGACCGTACTGCTGTCGGCCGCCGTCTCGCTGTTCCTCGCGCTGTTCGGGACTCCGCTCGCGATCAAGGCGTTCACCAGGCGCGGCCTCGGCCAGGAAATCAGGTCGGACGGGCCGGCCCACATGTCCAAGCGGGGCACGCCCACGATGGGCGGCACGGTGATCATCATCGCGTCGCTGGCCGGGTACCTCGTCGGTCACCTGGTCACCGGCGATGCCATGTCCCCGTCCGGGCTGCTGGTGCTGTTCCTGATGACCGGGCTCGGGCTGGTCGGCTTCGCCGATGACTTCATCAAGCTCTACATGCAGCGCAGCCTGGGCCTGCGCGCCGGGGCCAAGCTGGCCGGCCAGGCGATCGTCGGCGGGATCTTCGCGCTGCTGGCGATCAGGTTCCCCGACGGGTACGACCTCACCCCGGCGTCCACCCACCTGTCGTTCATCTCGGATTTCGGCGTGCCGATCGGGTCGGTGTTCTTCGTCGTCTGGGTCATCCTCATGGTGGCCAGCACCTCCAACGCCGTGAACCTCACCGACGGGCTCGACGGCCTGGCCACCGGCGCGGCGATCCTCACGCTGGCCGCGTACATGATCATCGGGATCTGGCAGCTGCGCAACGACTGCACGGTCTACCTGTTCCAGGGCTGCTACCCCATCCGCGACCCGCAGGACCTCGCGATCGTCGCCGCCACCGTGATGGGCGCGTGCATCGGGTTCCTGTGGTGGAACGCGCCGCCCGCCAAGATCTTCATGGGCGACACCGGGTCGCTGGCCCTCGGCGGCGCGCTCGCCGGGCTGGCCATCACCACCCACACCGAGCTCCTGCTGTTCCTGCTCGGCGGGCTGTTCGTGCTCATCACGCTGTCGGTGGTGATCCAGGTCGGCTCGTTCAAGCTGACCGGCAAGCGCGTGTTCCGCATGGCGCCGCTGCAGCACCACTTCGAGCTGGCCGGCTGGGCCGAGACGACCATCGTGGTCCGCTTCTGGATCATCGCGGGCATCTGCGTCGCCCTCGGCCTGGGCATCTTCTACGTCGGCTGACCCGCGGGGGGACACCCCCGCGTCCCCCCTCGGGGCCCGCGGCTACTGGTCGAGGCTGAGGGTGAAGGTGGGCTTGGGCGAGGTGTCCGGAAGCTTGTGCTCCTCGCCCAGGCGCCGGACCGCGGTCCCGGTAGCGAGGAACTCCGTCGCGTGCTCGCCCCAGACGTGGTTCTTGACCTCGACGGTGACCCCGACGATGCCCGAACTCCGCGCCGCAGCCGCCTCGGCCTGCATCCGGGTCAGGGCCAGCTCGCGGGCCTCGTACACGCCCTGGGTGAACTGCATCATCTCCTGGTTCTGCCCGGCCTGGCGCAGCGACTGCATCACGCCCTGGTGCGCGATGTGGTACACGCAGGTGCCCAGCACGAACGCCACAGGTACCGCCCCCGCCGCCAGCAGGCGGAAGAAATCCTGGGCCGACAGGTCCGAGGTGAACGCGCCGCCGTCAGGCGCGCGGTGCGCGCCTTGCCCGGCCAGGTGCCGCACCGCGGTGCCCGTCGCGACGAACTCCAGGCAGCTCTGCCCCCAGGAGTACATCTGCATCCGCAGCGACACCCCGACGATCCCGTCGGCGCCCAGGTGGTCGGCCTCGGCGCGCATCCGCGCCATGGCCAGCTCCCTGGCGTTATACATCGCCTGCGTGAGGACCTGCAGCTCCTGGTTCTGGTTCCACCGGCCGATCTGCAGGCCGACGTGGTAGATCGACGAGCCGATCACGAACCCCAGCGGCTCGAACCCGGCCTCGCCGAGCAGGACGTACTCCGAGACCGACAGGTCCGAGGTGAACACCCCGGCCGGGTCGGCGCCCGCGGTCTTGGCCAGCCGGCCGCCGGCCGCCGGCGGCTCCCAGCCCCCCGCGGTCCCGTCCTGCTTGCTGGGGAAGATCGGCATCGTCGCCTCCGGAGGTGTGCTGGCATCTGGCACCGGCAGCCTACTACCGCTCGCTATAGTGTCACCTTGACCAGACGGGTGGACGCGTAATAATGCCAGGCCGGGTGGATACCTCGACCGATCCCGCCCCGCCACCGGACCGTGGGGTGCAGGCCAGCGAGGGCGAGCACCGTGCCCAGGGCGAGCACCGGACCGGCCCGCGGTTCTCCGCTCCTGCGTCAGCCGCCCTGATCTTCGCGGCCATCCGCCTGTTCGGCCTGGCCGTCGCCGCGTTCCTGCTGCCCCGCGGGAGGTTCGCGAGGCTCCACTTCTCGCTGGCGCACCTGATCACGTCCTGGGACAGCGGCCGTTACCTGATCATCGCGGCTCACGGCTACTCCTACATCCCGGGGAACCTGCGCCAGGACGTGGTATTCGCCTGGTTCCCCGGGTACCCGGGCGCCATCGACGCCCTGGCCTGGATACCGGGAGTCGGCCGGACGCACGCGGGCTTCGCCGTGACCATCATCGCCGGGCTGGCCGCGGCGTGGGGCCTGGCCAGGCTGGGCCTGGCGCTGACCGGCAACCGGCGGGTCAGCCTGCTCATGGTCGCGCTGTGGGCGGTCGCGCCCGGCTCGCTCGTGCTGTCCATGCTGTACGCGGAGGCGCTGTTCTGCGCGCTGGCCGTCTGGGCGCTCGTGGCCCTGGTGGAGCGGCGCTGGCTGAGCGCCGCGGGCCTGGTCATCCTGGCCGGGACGGTGCGCAGCACCGCCCTGGCGCTGATCGCGGCGGTCGCCGTCGCGGCGCTTCCCCCCGTGGTCCGGGCCGTGCGGGCGCGCGAGCCGCTCGCCGTCTGGTGGCGCCCGGCAGCCGCGCTGCTGCTGGCCCCGCTCGGCCTGGTCGGCTACTGGGGGTACGCGGCCGTCCAGACGCACCGGCTGGACGGGTGGTTCTGGGTCGAGAAGAACGCGCACCTGAGCTTCGACTGGGGCCGGGGCATGGTCAAGGCCGTGGAGCAGGCGACCATGACCGGGCCCTCGCCGCAGGTCGCGCTGACCCTGCTGGTGATCGCCGCGGCCGTGGTCCTGGCCGCCTGGAGCCTGGCCGAGCGCCTCCCGGCGTACCTGTACGCCTACACGTTCGTGGTCGTCCTGACCGCCCTGGTCACGGGGTCGTTCTACCTGGGCTCCAAGCCGCGCTTCCTGCTTCCCGCCCTGCTGCTCGGCCTCCCGCTGGCCCGCCTCCTGGCCCCGGCGCGGACCTGGATACTGGTTCCGCTGATCGCCATCCTCGCCGCCGCGTCAACCTGGTTCGCCCTGTACCTGATGAGCGTCGGATGGGCGCCCTGAGCCCGATCCCCATGATCTCAGGCGGGGCTGGCCACGCTCCGGCCCGGATTCCTCGACTTCCAGGCCGCCTCGGCCGCGCCCATCGGGGTGCTCGGCGGGCCCTGGAAGAACGGCCAGATCTCCTCCGCGATGCGGCGCCAGTCCGCCGTCGCCGACAGGTCGCCGAGCAGGGCGAACAGGCCCAGGTTGATCCGCTGGAGGATCACGTAGGAGCGGGGGATCGCCGCGTACGCGGCCAGCGGGCTGCGGAAGTCGAAGAATCGCCGGGTGACCGCGGAGGCATAGTCCCCGGTCATGGTGACCGGCCCGCGGACCCGGACGGTGTTGTAGAACACGGCCATGTGCTCGATGATCATCTCCGTGGGCAGCGGCGCGTCCCGCACGAGGAACCCCGCGTCCTCCATCGCCCGCCTGAACGCCTCGGGGTCGTTGTCGAGGCACAGGTGCTTGACCATCGCGGCCAGCGGGCGCATCTCCTCGTCGGTGAAGTACTTGACCAGCCCGAAGTCCAGGAAGGTGACCCGGCCGCCGGCATGGAACAGGTAATTCCCCGGATGAGGGTCGCCGTTGAACGCGTGCGCCTCGTACAGGCTGCGGAACACGAAGCGGTAGATCGTCTCCGCGGCCAGGTCGCGCTCGGCCTGCGGCCAGCCGGCCACCTCGGCGAACCGGGCGCCCTCGGCCAGCTCGCTGGTCACGACCCGGCGCGTGGACAGCTCCGCGATGATCTCGGGCACCACGATCGTGGGGTGGCCGCGGTAGTAGTCGGCGAACATCTGCTGGTTGCGGGCTTCCTTGCGGTAGTCGAGCTCCTCGGTGACGCGTTCCCTCAGCTCCGCGAGGAGCCCGTCGACGTCCTGGCTGGGCACAGTGATCCTGAGCATCCGGCGCATCAGGGCGACGTTGCCGAGGTCGGCCTCGATGGTCTCGGCGATGCCCGGGTACTGGACCTTGACCGCGACGGCGCGGCCGTCGTGCGTGATCGCGCGGTGCACCTGCCCGATCGAGGCGGCGGCGATGGGTTCGGGATCCCAGGTCGCGAAGGCCTGCTCGGGCGGCAGGCCCAGCTCTTCCGTGACGACCTGCGCGGCCAGCGCCGGGCTCATCGGCGGGACGCTGTCCTGGAGCCGGCTCAGCGTCCGGCGCGCCGCCGGCGACAGGCCGTCGTTGACGTAGCTGGCCATCTGCCCGAGCTTCATCAGCACGCCCTTCATCGTGCCCAGGGTGGCCGCGACGTCCTCTGCGGTCTGCAGCGCCAGGTCGTTCCGCAGCTGCTCGCGGTGCTCGCCCGCGGCGGCGAACAGCCGCGGCGCGCTGCTCGCGTACCGCGCGCCCCCGCGCGCGGCCAGGCCCAGCGCCGCCATCCCCCGCTCGACCTGGAGGCGCCTCGTCGGGACCCGCTCCAGCGCCGCCACGGCGCGTCCCGCGCCCAGCCGGCCCGTCCGCCGCAGGACCGCCAGGACCCCTACCGCCGCGAGCGCCGCGCCGCCCACCACCGCGACGAGGCCGGCCTTCCTGGCCCGTGCGCTCAACCCCTTGCTCCAGCGCGCATCCGCACGGTGAGCCGCTGCCGGGCCTCGAGCACGCCCGGCTCGGCGAGGAAGACCGCGTTGAGCACGCCGAGGGTCTGGCGGATCTCCGTCCGCCGGGCCGGCGTCAGCGGGGTCAGGGTCGCCGGCGCGGGGTAGCCGTACATGTCCCGCGCCCAGCCGGGCAGGGCGGCGACTGCGGCGTCCCTGACGTCCTGCCAGAGCTCGGCGATCTCCTCGTCCAGGCCGGGCGGGTCCAGCAGGTAGCTCATCGATTCTGCCGCGGCCGCAGTGCAGGCCAGCCCGGGGCGCGTATCCGCGATGTACTGCCCGAGGGCGGCCGCCGTCGACGGGACCATCTCGCGCGGGACCCCGAGCAGCGTGGCCGCGACGGCCATCTCGGCGACGTACCGGTCGGCGTCCGCCTCCGGCAGCGGCGCGCCGAACAGGTCGATGGCGGCCAGCGCGGAGTCCACCAGGGCCGCGTGCACCCACAGCAGCAGCGCGGGGTCCCCCGCGGCGTAGGGGAGGCCGGTCACGGAGTCGACGCCGCGGACGTGCTCGTGGATCGCCCGCACCCGCTGGGCGGCCCGGTCGGCGCCAGCCCGGTCGCCGTACGTGACGGTGGCCGTGTACGCCGAGGTGGCGGCCAGCCTGCCGACCGGATCGCGCCGCCAGCCGCTGTGCTGGTCGACGCCGGCCATCGCGAGCGGGTGCAGGGCCTGCATCAGCAGCGAGCGCAGCCCGGCGACCGGCGCGGACAGGTCGGCACTGACCCGCCAGGTCACGCTCGCGGGCCCGAAGTACCCGTCGTCCGCGGGCTGGTCGGGGACGGCGGCGGCGTAGGCGGCGGCGGACCGCTCCACCAGGCCCGCCGCGTCGGCGTAGGGCCCGGCACTCATCGCAGCCCGGCGAACAGGTCGTCCTCGGGCAGCGGCGCCCCGGTGGTATCGCTCGCCCGGATGAAGCTCTCGCGGCCGAAGGTGTCTTCCGCGACCTCCCGCGGGATCTTGGTGAACCACGATTCGGCAATCTGGCTGCCGTGCGCGTACAGCGCGTCGCGCTTGCGGTCAAGTACCCCGCGGATGTCGACGGTCGTGGTGATGCGCTGCTCGGCCTCGATCGCCTGCTGCCGCGCCTCGGGCGTTTCCTCGAAGTTAGGCACGTCTACCCCCGCGTCGCGCAGCGCGTCCCATAGCTTGCGCCAGTCGCTGCCGCGGATGGCGGACAGGTAGAGCTTGGCCGGGATGCCGGAACTGGCGAACGCCGCCTGCGCGCACACGCTGGCGTGCACGTGATCGGGGTGCTGGTAGAGGCCGTGGTCGTCGTAGGTGATCAGGACCTGCGGCCGGTACCGCTCGATCAGGGCCGTCAGCCGCGCCGCCACCTCCGCCTGCGGGATGTTGCAGAACGCGTCCGGCCGGTCCTTGTAGTCCCATTCCGGCATGCCGGAGTCGTGGTAGCCGAGCAGTTCGAGGTGCGTGACGCCCAGGATGGCACAGGACTCGCGCAGCTCAGCGAGGCGATGCCGGGCCACCGCATGCTCGTCGTGCCCGTCCTGCCCCGGCTTGACGCCGCCCGGGGCATCACCGAACTCACCGTTCGTGCAGGTCACGACCACCGTCTGGATCCCCCGAGCGGAGTAGGCGGCCAGCACGCCGCCGGTGCTCGACGCCTCGTCGTCGGGGTGCGCGTGGACGGCCATCATCGTCAGCTTCTCTGCCATGATTCCAGCCTGCCCGACAGGCGGCCCAACCGCCCAATCGGGGCGTCCCTAACCTCGCGCTCACCGCGGCGTACAGGGCCAGCAGGAACGTGGCCAGCGCGGAGAAACCGTGGACGACAGGGATCAGCGGAAGGAGCTGCAGTCTGCGCCGCCGCCGGGCCGGATACGGCCTGGCGAGCAGCCCGGCGATCATCTCATCGGTGACGGTGAACGAGTCGGGGTCGTCGCCGGCTGGCGCGCGCGGCGCCTCCCCAGCCGCGTGCGCGGCATCAGGCCGCGCGCTGACGGCGGCGCGCACGGCTCCCTCCGTGGCCTCCGGGGCCGGCCTGACCGGGTAGGGAGTCCACAGGGTGACCATGGAGATGCCCAGGGTGATGGCGATCGCGATCAGGGCGACACCGGCCCAGGCCAGCGCGGCCAGGCCGCTGGCCAGGTAACTGACCCAGATCGCCAGCCCGCACGCGGCGGCGCCCGGGTGGCCGAACACCAGGGGAGGCGGCGCGCCCACGCCGGTCGCGCGCTGCCGGCGCAGGCCGCCGCGGGCGATCCAGGTACGCAGCATGTAGGCGCCGATGCTGATGGTGAGCAACCAGACGAACAGCGCCGCGATGCTCAGTGGCCGCTCGTACGGGAGCGGCAGGCTCAGCGGGGTCGCTGGCCCGGCGATAAGAGCGCCCGTGGTCATGGTTCACATCCGCAACGTCCCCGCGCTCACCCTGCGGGCCCGGGCGGGAGCACAGGTAACCGCAGCGTACCCGCCGGGCTCTGACCGCGATACCCGCAAACCGTAAGAAAACCGGCTCAGCGGGTGGCCTCGGCCGCGTCGCCGAGAGCCTCCGGGTGCTTCCGGTGGTAGTGCTCCGTCAGCACGGCGCTCGCCTGGCCGGGCCGGTAGGCCAGGGTACGGCCGCATATCTGGCAGCGCGTGACGGGAAGCCTCGTCACCGTCACAGGAAACCGTGAAGAATCTGACCTACTCATCGGTACACATGATGCCAGATCAGCTGGCTTGTCCCTAGCCCGCCCCACCCCACCGCGGCGCGGAGCAGAAAGATCAGAAAGAGCAGGAAAGAGCCAACTCCAGCGTGTCGGTCGGCGTCTTGATAGGCGCAAACACGTACAGAGCTTATGGCTTGTGCTCACATGACCTGGAGGTGGCCGGTGCGGCGACGCCCTGGACTTGCCCCCGCCCTGGCGGCCGCGGCGTGCGCCGTGGCGGCGGCGGCCTACTCGGTGCCGGCCGCTTCGGCCGGGCTGACGCCGCCCGCCGCGCCGGGCCCGGCGACGGGCGGCACCACGATCTCGGCGGCGACCGCGCCGTCGTTCACCGCCCTGGCCTTCCCCGCCGTCTCGGCGGGCTGGGTACTCGCCACGACCACGGCCGGCCCGGCCCTCGCGCAGATCTGGCACACCGGCACCGCAGGCTCGACCTGGCAGGTGCAGTGGCAGGGCCCGGGGAGCCCGCTGACGATCAGCGCCACCGATCCCGCGCACGCCTGGGCGCTGATCGCCTGCCCAGCCCACCAGGGGTGCGGGCGCGAACTCCTGGCCACCGCCGACGGCGGCCAGCACTGGCGCGTGGTCGCCACGCTGCCGAAGGCCGTGAACCAGGTCCAGTTCTTCCCCGGCGGCCTGGGCCTGGCCACGTCGGACAGCTGCCTGGCCGACGTCGGGCTCACGCCCTGCCCGGGCCGGGTGCTCCTCAGCCGCGACGGCGGCGCGCGCTGGACGTCGGTGCTGAGCGGCCCAGGACCGGAGTTCGCCACCGCGAGCGCCGGCGGGCAGCTCTGGGCGGCCGTGGTCTTCCCCAGTAACTTCGCCGCCAGCGGCCCGGGCCCCTCCGACGTCAGGTTCGTCACGAGCACCGACGGCGGAAAACGCTGGCAGCTGCTCGGCCAGCTCAAGGACCTGGGGCCGCTGTCGCCCGCTGCGCAGCTCACCCTGGCCGCGGACCCCTCCGGGCTGGTCTGGGCGAGCGTGTTCGACCCGCTCAGCTGCGCCATGCACGGCTGCACCGTGGCCGACCTGCTGCACACCAGCACGGGCGGCCGGACCTGGAGCACGGTAAACCTGGCCGACACCTACCCTGATGAATGCGGCACCGGCAACATCGTGTTCTCCGCCGCGGCGGACGGCACCGCCCTGGCGGCGGCCGGCCGGAACGCTGCCGCCTGCGCGCCTCCCTACGGCGTGGCGTACCAGTACGGCCCTTCCGGGTGGCAGTCGCTGCCGCCGTGGCCGCTGACCCAGGTCACCGCGCTGGCCGAGGTCAACCAGGACGTCGCCTACGCGCTCAGCGACCAGGGCGTCCTCTCCCGCACTGACGACGGCGGGCAGGACTGGACCCAGCTGCTCCCCGCCCCCGCGCCCGCAGGCCAGGTCGACGCGCTGAGCGCGACCACGGCCCTGGCCGCGCAGGACCAGGCCGACGCCGGCGCCATCCTGCGCTCGGACGATGGCGGAAACCGCTGGGTCGAGCTCTCCCACCTGCCCGGCGTGGTGACCCAGCTGGACTTCTGGTCGGCCGACGACGGTATCGCCGCCTCGTACTCACCCGACGCCTCGCCGGGATGGCAGCTGTGGGACACCTCGGACGGCGGCTCGATCTGGGAGCCGTACGGCCCGCTGCCCGGAGGTAACACGGCCATCGACGGGCCGTGGATGTCCGCCAGCGGGAATGGCTTCCTGCTGACCGTGACCGGGGGGACCCCGTGGCAACCCGGCAGCGGCGGCAGCGCCCCCGTGCGGATCTGGACCACGAGCAACTACGGCCTCAACTGGACCAGGGGCGCCCTGCTGCCGCTCGGTGGTGACACGCCGCAAGGCCCGGCCAGCTTCGCGCCGTACGCCGGGTCGGCCCGGTGGTCTGGCTGGCTGGTCATCGACACCGCCAGCTTCGCCCAGCGCGTCGCGGTGACCAGCGGCGGGCCGCTGCGGTTGCTGCCCGCCGCCACTCCCGTGGGCTACGTGCAGGTGATCAGCCCCGGGACCGGCTTCGCGTGGGATCTTGATTATCCGAGCCAGACGAACGCGGTCGTGCTGTCCCTGGCCCGGACCACCGACGGCGGGCGAACCTGGCTGCGCTCCAGCATCCGGATCGAGATTCCGGCGAACTCGCCGGCCTCGCCGCTGCTCGGCTTCAGCGACGCGGACCACGGCTGGCTGGTCGTGGGCAACGCCACCTGGCGGACCGCCGACGGCGGCCGCACCTGGATCCGCGGCTGAAATCACGGCCGACACGCGCCCCAATGTCCCCGTTTTGAGACTGGCCAGCTAACAGACTTGGACCATGCTCATCCAGGACAACCCCGGTCTGCCCAGCCTGGAGTCCCCGGGGCCTAACCGGCTGGGCCTGCCGGGCCTCGGCGGCGTGCGGGACCGGATCGGGGCCTGGCGCGCGCTGTTCGACCGGCCGCTAACCTCCTACTACCTGGTCCTCGGCATTACCATCCTGCTGCTCGGGCTCGGCCTGGTCATGGTGGAGTCCACGGCGTCCGTAGCCGACCTGAGCGCGGGGCTCTCCCCGTATACGGACTTCAAGAAGCAACTGCTCGGCGCCGCGGTCGCCCTGCCGCTGATGTGGGTGGCGGCGCGCTCGTCACCCAGGCTGTTCCGGGCCTTCGCCTACCCGCTGCTCGCGATCGCGGTGGTCGGGCTCTGCCTCACGCTGATCCGCGGGGTCGGGGTGGCGGAGAACGGCGCGGCCCGGTGGATCTCCATCGGCGGGCAGCAGATCCAGCCGTCCGAGGTGGCCAAGCTCGCGCTGGTGGTGTGGGGGGCTGACCTGCTGGCCCGCAAGGACCGGCTGGGCCTGCTGACCGACTGGCGGCACATGCTGGTACCGCTCATGCCGGGCGCCGCCGTGCTGTGCCTGCTCGTGATGACCGGCGACGACCTGGGCACCACCTTCATCCTGCTGGTGATCTTCCTGGCGCTGCTGTGGGTGATCGGCGCGCCCGGGCGCGTGTTCACCGGGATGCTGCTCCTGATGGCCCTGGCCATCGGGCTCATGATCGTGACGCAGAAGTACCGTCTCAGCCGCCTGACCGGCTTCCTCAACCCGCAGGGCGGAGCCACCGGCGTCAACATGCAGAGCATCCAGAGCCAGTACGCGGTCGGATCGGGCGGCATCTTCGGCGTGGGCCTCGGCGCGGGCCGGGAGAAATGGGGCTGGGTCCCTGAGTCGACGGACGACTTCATCTTCGCCATCATCGGCGAGGAACTCGGCCTGGTCGGCACCCTCTGCGTGACCTTCCTGTACGGCGGGCTCGCCTTCGCCGGGCTCCGCATCGCCCGCCGGGTTCCCGACATGTTCGCCCGCCTGGCGGCGACCGCCATCACCGTGTGGATCGTCGTGCAGGCGGCGGTGAACATCGGCGTGGTGATCGGCGTCGTCCCCGTCGTCGGCGTGCCGCTGCCGCTCGTCTCGGCCGGGTTGTCGTCGTTGCTGGTGACCATGGTCGCGCTCGGCATGCTGATGTCATTCGCCAGGCTTGAGCCGGGCGCGCGGGAGGCTTTGGCCGCGCGCGGCCCCGGCTGGCCGCTGCGCGTTCTAAGCTGGCTCGGTCTAACAAAACGCCGACGATGAGGCGGCGGCAGCTCAGGGGCGAGGCATGAGGGTACTGCTTGCGGGCGGCGGATCGGCCGGCCATATCGAACCAGCCCTGGCGGTGGCCGACGCCGTTCGGCTTCTTGACCCCAGCGCCGAAGTGACCTGCCTGGGCACGGAACGGGGCCTGGAGACGCGCCTGATCCCGCTGCGCGGGTACCCGCTGGAACTCATTCCCGCGGTGCCGATGCCCAGGACGATGACGCCCGCGCTGCTCACGGTGCCCGGCCGGCTGGCGGGCGCCGTCGATGCCGCCGCCGGCGTGATCGACAGGACCAGGGCCCAGGTGCTCGTCGGGTTCGGCGGGTACGTCGCGACCCCGGCCTACCTGGCCGCCAGGCGGCGCGGGATCCCGATCGTCGTGCACGAGGCGAACCCGAGGGCGGGCCTGGCCAACCGGATCGGAGCCAGGTTCACCACGCACGTCTTCACCGGCCATCCGGACACCCAGATCAGGAACGGTAAGTACGTCGGCATTCCGATCAGGCGCGAGATCACCGACCTGGACCGGCTGGCCGTCGGCGACAAGGCCCGCGCGCATTTCGGCCTGCGTCCCGACCTGCCCGTGCTGCTGGTGACCGGCGGTTCGCAGGGGGCGCGCTCGCTGAACGTGGCGGTGTTCGGCGCGGCCGAGTGGCTCAAGGCCGCGGGCGTCCAGGTGCTGCACGTCATCGGCCCGCGCAACGGTGCCGAGGCGCCCGTCTCGGCCACCGGCGTGCCCTACGTGGCCGCGCCCTACATCGACCGGATGGACCTCGCCTACGCCGCGGCCGACTTCGCGCTGTGCCGGGCCGGCGCGATGACGTGTGCCGAGCTCACCGCGGTCGGCCTGCCCGCCGCCTACGTGCCCCTGCCCATCGGTAACGGCGAGCAGCGGCTGAACGCCCTGCCGGTCGTGCAGCACGGCGGCGGCATGCTGGTCTCTGACGCCGAACTGACCCCCGAGTGGATCCGCGACACCCTGCTGCCCGTGCTGGTCAACATCGACCAGGTCGCGGACATGTCAGAGGCGGCCGCGTCGCTGGGGCGCCGTGATGCCGACCGCCTGCTCGCCGAGGCGGTCATGAAGATAGTGGAGGACGCGGGTGGGGACGACCCAGGGGTCAAGGGGCTGATCACGCCGGCTGAGCCGGTGCCCGCCCTCCGTCTCGGGAGCGTGCACTTCACCGGGATCGGCGGCGCGGGCATGTCGGGCATAGCGCGGATCATGCTGGCCCGCGGCATCCGCGTGTCGGGCAGCGACGCCATGCCCTCGGCGGTGCTCGACGACCTGACCGCCCAGGGCGCCCGCGTGCACGTCGGGCACGCCGGCAGCAACCTGGGCCGCCTCGGGGCGGGGGACACGCTGGTGGTGTCGAGCGCCATCCGCGCGGACAACCCCGAACTGGCCGAGGCGGCCAGGCGCGGTATGCGGGTGCTGCACCGGGCCGCCGCGCTGGCCTCGGTCATGGCCGGGCGCCGGGTCATCGCGGTCGCCGGCACCCACGGCAAGACCACGACCACGTCCATGCTCACCACGGTGCTCCGCGAATGCGGCGCCGATCCCGGCTACGTCATCGGCGGCGTGCTCACCGAGACCGGGCTGGGCGCCGAGGACGGCGCGGGGATGGACTTCGTGGCCGAGGCCGATGAGAGCGACGGGTCGTTCCTCCTGCTGTCGCCCGACCTTGCCGTCATCACCAACGTGGAAGCCGACCACCTGGACAACTACGCGAGCCTCGCGGACATCAAGGACGCGTTCACCACGTTCGGGCGCAGCGCCAGCGGCATGGTCCTGACCTGCGCGGACGACCCGGGCGCCGAGGAGGTCGCGGAACGCCTGGAACCCTTGAACCCGGCGCGGGTCCGCAGGTACGGCGAGTCAGGCCAGGCCGATTACCGGCTCGGTGACGTCCGCCCCGACGGGATGGCGGTGAGCCTTACGGTTACGGCTGACCACAGCCCGTTCGGCGAAATCTTCGCGAAGATGACCGTCCACGTGCCCGGGCATCACAACGCGCTGAACGCGGCCGCCGCCTTCGCCGCGGCCGTCGAGCTCGGGTTCGCGCCGCCGCGGGTCACCGCGGCCCTCGCGGGCTACCGCGGCGCGCGGCGCCGGATGGAGCTCAAGGGCGAGGCGGGCGGCGTGCGCGTGCTCGACAGCTACGCGCACCACCCGACCGAGCTGGCCGCCGACCTGCGTGCCGCGCGCGACATCCTAGCCGCAGGCTCGGGGGGGCGTACGGGGGGGCGGAGACCCACCCGTGATCGGGGGGTCCAGGGGGGTCGTCCCCCCGGACGGCAGCAGCGGGCGGGTGATCGCCATCTTCCAGCCGCACCTGTACAGCAGGACCAGGATCTTCGCCCCGGAGTTCGGCGCCGCGCTGGGGCTGGCGGACCAGGCGGTCGTGCTCGACGTGTACGCCGCCCGCGAAGACCCGGAACCCGGCGTGACCGGCGCGCTCGTCGCGGACGCGGTCCCCGGGGGCCAGGCGCGGTTCGTGCCGGACCGCGCGCAGGTCGCGCCGCTGATCGCGAGGATCGCGAGACCGGGCGACCTGGTCTTCACCATGGGGGCCGGGGATGTCACGACCCTCGGGCCGCAGCTGGTCGAGGCCCTCAGGAAGCGGCACGAGTGAGCGGCCCGGCCCGGGTCGGCGTATCCCCCCTCGTCACCAGGCCCCCCCGGGGACCGCGCCGCTGGCGCGTCGTGCTGGCCGTCTTGGTGCTGGCTGGCCTGGTCGGCGGCGCGGCCTGGGCGCTGCTCGGATCCCGGCTGCTCGCGGTCCGCTCGGTGGTCGTCACGGGCACGCACCTGGTGCCGAAGGCCGAAGTCCTCCATGTGGCCGGCGTACGGCTCGGCACGCCGATGATCCACGTGAACACCGGCCAGATCGCGGCGCGGGTCCTGACCATCAGGCAGGTGCAGAGCGTGCTGGTGACGAAGTCCTGGCCGGACCGGGTGGTCATCGCGGTGCGCGAGAGGACGCCGGCGCTCGCGGTCACCGCCCCGGGCGGCGGGTTCGACCTCGTGGATCCCGACGGCGTGACCGTGCTCTGGGCGGCGCACCGGCCTGCGCGCCTTCCGCTCTACCTCACGACGGCTGCCGTCGCCTCGCTCCGCGGCAACGCGGATGTCGCGGCGGCCGCGGCGGTGCTGGGGGAACTCCCGGCCCGGTTGCGGCGCTCGGTGGCGTCGATAGCCGCGCCGACTCCCGATCAGGTGACGATTCAGCTATCGAACGGGATAACGATTCTGTGGGGAGGCGCTGATGATGCCTCGGCCAAAGCTAAAGAGCTTTCCCTGCTTATGCGGACGCACGCGCGCTACTACGACGTAAGCGCGCCGGGAACGGTCATGACTAACTGAAGGCGCGCGCAGACGGGCCGGAGCCGGCGATCCGCGACACGCTGGCCAGTTCTCGCGTGGTTAGTTGACCCCGGTCCCGTCCGACCCTACTGTCCGTATCAATCGCACGGACGGCAAAAACTCTAAATCTTAACCTGAAGGTTAAACATGGCGGTGAAGGACGATGCCCTGGCGGTGAATTCCGCATCGCCACCGGGGCGGAGGTTTCCCGAGCCCAGGGCCATAATCTGCGGGCCGGAAGCGCGCATACGAAAAGCAGCGCATACCCGTCGACATGGCAAAGGAAAAACAAGCGGAAAGGTACCGTCCTCGTGGCAGCACCGCAGAACTATCTGGCGGTTATCAAGGTCGTCGGAATCGGCGGTGGCGGCGTCAATGCCGTCAATCGCATGATCGAAGAGGGACTCAAGGGCGTCGAGTTCATAGCGATCAACACTGACGCCCAGGCGCTGCTCATGAGCGATGCCGATGTCAAGCTCGACGTCGGGCGGGAGCTCACCAGGGGGCTGGGCGCCGGCGCGAACCCGGACGTCGGCTGCAAGGCCGCCGAGGATCACCGCGAGGAGATCGAGGAGGTCATCAAGGGTGCCGACATGGTGTTCGTCACCGCCGGCGAGGGCGGCGGCACGGGCACCGGGGGCGCACCCGTGGTGGCCAACGTGGCGCGCTCGCTCGGTGCGCTGACGATCGGCGTGGTGACCAGGCCGTTCGGGTTCGAGGGCAAGCGCCGTATCGTCCAGGCCGAAGCCGGCATCGAGAAGCTCCGCGCCGAGGTCGACACGCTGATCGTCATCCCCAACGACCGCCTGCTTTCGATCTCTGACCGGCACGTGAGCGTGCTTGACGCGTTCAAGGCCGCGGACCAGGTGCTGCTCTCGGGTGTCCAGGGCATCACGGACCTCATCACCACCCCCGGGCTGATCAACCTCGACTTCGCCGACGTGAAATCCGTCATGTCTGGCGCGGGCTCGGCGCTGATGGGCACCGGCTCCTCGCGCGGCGATGACCGTGCCGTCGCGGCGGCCGAGATGGCGATCTCCAGCCCGCTGCTCGAGGCCAGCATCGACGGCGCCCACGGCGTCCTGCTGTCCATTCAGGGCGGCTCCGACCTCGGGCTCTTCGAGATCAACGAGGCCGCCCAGCTCGTCGCCAACTCCGCCGCCGTCGACGCGAACATCATCTTCGGCGCGGTCATCGACGATGCCCTCGGAGACGAGGTGCGGGTCACGGTCATCGCCGCCGGCCTCGATGAGAACCGGAACGGCCGGGCCGCAGGCACCGTGAGCACGCCCGGGCCGGCTCCGGCGGCACCTCGTTCGGCGGCAGCGGATCGGGCGGCGTGGCCCGGGGGTCCGCCGGCCCGGGCGGGACCGGCACCGGCACCGGCGGCGGGACCGGCACCGGCACCGGGACCGGCGGCACGGCGAAGAGCGGCGGCGCGACGCCCAGGCCAGGGCGCGCCGAGCCGTCGTCGCGCTACGCCCCGGACGACAGCGCCGACCCCGACGACGAGGCGTCCGGGTGGGACACCGACACCGAGATGCTGGCCTACGACAGCGACGGCGAGTCCGACGCGGTCGAGGCGGCGGGCCTGGCCGCCATGCTCAGCGCGCCGGTGATGTCGGCGGCGGAGAACGGAGCCGCTTGGCCGGGCGGGCGTCACGCCGCGGCACTCGGCCTTTCCGATCAAGAGGACGATCCGGACGAAGCGGAGTTCTACGACGCGCCCGAGCACCTGGCGGAGGCCAGCTACTCGCCTGCCCCGAGGTCGGCGCGCGTCGAGGGGAAGACCTTCGACGTCCCCATCAGCCGGCGTCGCCCCGTCGTCTTCGAGGAAGACGACGACCTGGATGTCCCCGACTTCCTCAAGTGACGGGGGCATCCCGGCGGGATGAACTCGCCGTGCGGCTCACCGCCGTGCGGCAGCGCATCTCCGCGGCGTGCCAGGCCGCGGGAAGGAACGCCGCGGACGTCACGCTCATCGCGGTGACCAAGACCTTTCCCGCGTCCGACGTCGCTCTGCTGGCCGGGCTCGGCGTCACCGACGTCGGCGAGAACCGCGACGCCGAGGCCGCGCCGAAGGCGGCGCAGTGCGCAGACCTCGATCTAACCTGGCATTTCATCGGGCAGTTGCAGACGAACAAGTGCCGAAGCGTGGTGCGCTACGCGACCTTCGTCCACTCCGTCGACCGGATGCGCCTGATCCGCGCGCTCGGGACCGCCGCGCGCGGCGCCGGGCGCCTGATCCAGTGCCTGGTCGAGGTCAGCCTGGACGGCGACCCAGCCCGCGGCGGGGCCGTGGCCAGCGACGTTCCCGTGCTGGCCGAGGCGCTGGCCGCCGAACCAGGCCTGGTCCTGGCCGGGGTGATGGCCATCGCTCCGCTCGGCATGGCGCCGGCCGGCGCCTTCGCCAGGCTGCTCGAAAGCGCCGCCGTCGTGCGGGCGGTCAGGCCCGCCGCGACGGTGATCTCAGCCGGCATGAGCGGCGATCTCGAGGACGCTATCGCGGCAGGCGCGACACACCTGCGAATCGGTACGGCGTTGCTCGGCGATCGCGAGCCCCGTGTCCGGTAATGTCCGACGCTAGAGCCGGAACGGCTGGCAAACGACGGTACAGGCTGGGAGGACTGAACGATGGCCAGTGCCATGCGCAAGATGGCGGTCTACCTCGGCCTCGTCGAGGACGACAACCGCTATCAGGACAAGTACGAACCTTACGTGGAGTACGAGGAGTACGACGAGCCGGACCGGGTGGCGATCCCGGATGAGGCAGAAGTGCGCGCAGGCCGGGATAGGTGGGGGGATGGGGAGGCGGGCGGGGCGTATCACGCTGACTGGCGCCCCGAGCACGTGGTCCAGGCCACAGATCTCGCGCGTATTACGACACTGCATCCTCGCACTTACAATGAAGCGCGTACTATTGGGGAGCACTTCCGCGAAGGCACGCCAGTGATCATGAACCTGACCGAGATGGTCGACAGCGACGCCAAGCGCCTCGTCGACTTCGCGGCTGGCCTGATCTTCGGCCTGCGTGGGAGCATTGAGCGCGTGACAAACAAGGTCTTCCTGCTGTCGCCGGCGAACGTCGAGGTGACCGCGGAGGACAAGGCTCGCATCGCAGAGCGCGGCTTCTTCAACCAGAGCTAGCAGTGGGAACGTGACGCTGATCAGTAACACCGCCGTCGCAGACGGCACACAGGCTGGGGTGGACTCGTGCAGTACCTGAAGGAAGTCCTCACCTACGTCTTGTATCTCTTCCTCGTCCTGCTGGTCGGGCGGATGATCTTCAGCTGGGTACAGGTCTTCGCCCGTGACTGGCGTCCGAGGGGCGTCCTGCTCGTGCTGGCCGAAGCGATCTTCACCGTGACGGATCCGCCGCTGAAATTCCTGCGCCGCTTCATTCCGCCGCTCCGGATCGGTATGGTGGCCATGGATCTCAGCTTCATGGTTCTTTTCATCGTGGTCTTGATCCTGCTAGAAGTGGCTGTGCCGCGCCTCTGATTCAGGTACCGTCATGAGGAACACGGTCCAAGTGCGCCGAGGAGACGAGATGCCGCTGACGCCCGCGGATGTGCGGAATAAGCAGTTCAGCACGACCAGGCTCCGGCCAGGCTACGACGAGGAAGAGGTCGACGCCTTCCTCGATGAGGTCGAGGCCGAGCTAGACCGGCTGATCCAGGAGAATGAGGACCTCCGGGCGAAGCTGGCGGAGGTAATGCGCGGTGGCAAGTCGGCGGTGCCCGCGTTGAGTTCGCCGCTGTCTGACCCGAAGTCGGACATGATGGTTCCCGAACCAATGATGCCCGAGCGCAGGCAGCCTGAGCCGGTGATGATGGGCGGGATGCCGCACATCGAGGACAACATGGACACGGCCGCGCGCGTGCTCTCGCTCGCGCAGCAGACCGCCGACCAGGCCATTGCCGACGCCCGCAGGGAAGCGGACGAGACCCTGGGCCGCGCCCGCCGCGAGGCGGACGAGGTGCTCACCAAGGCCAGGCGCCAGGCCGAGCAGATCACCGGCGACGCGCGAGCCCGGGCGGAGAGCCTGGAGCGCGATGCGCAGGAGCGGCACCGCCAGGCGATGGGCTCGCTGGTCCAGACGCGCGAAGAACTTGAGCGCCGGGTGGACGACCTGCGCGCGTTCGAGCGCGAGTACCGCAGCAGGCTCAAGGCGTACCTGGAAGGGCAGCTCCGTGACCTGGAGGCCGGCGTCACCGACAACGGCACCTTCCCGCCCATGGGCCCCCCGGCCACCCAGCCGTCGCCGATGCCAGCCGCGCTGGGCGCGCCGGTAAGCGTCCGCAACGGCGGGCAGGGGTCGGGCCAGTACGGGATGCCAGAGGTAGTGCCCCACGCCGGCTTCCGCTCGACCGAGGGAGCGCCCTCGCGCGACCGCCGGTAGGCGCTTACCAGGACCTGCGTGGATCGCCGGGAGAACGCCTGTGATCGTGTTCAGCGCGTTTCTCGTTGTCGTCGCTGTCGCTCTGCTGGTGGCTGGCGTGGTCACCAGCAAGCTGTGGCTGGTTTACGTCGCGATCGGCGTGAGCGGTGTCTCCCTGCTCGCGCTCGGTCTCGGTGCGATCCTCAAGCGGAACGAGCTGTTCGGCCAGGCGAAACAAGCCGAGCCTGCCGAGGCGTCCCCCGTGCCGGCCCAGGTCCCGGCGGCTCCGAGGGGTTCGGTGTCCGAGCCCGATCTTGACGCGTTGCCGCAGCCGGCGGCGGCTCCCGCCGGATACGCCTGGTCCGCCAGCGCCCAGCCGGCGCCTCACTCGGCGCCTCAGCCGGGACCTCCCCGGGCGGGATACCTTCCGTCCGACCACTCGATGGGGACCCGGCCACCGGCGGCCGGCTTCCCGCCGTCGCCCGCCGCCGACCGTCCCCAGCCGCAGCCCGGCCGCCCGGCTGACTACGAGCGCCCGCCCGCCGCGTTCACGCCCCGTCCCGCGGCAGGCACCCCATCACCGGCCCCCGGGGTCTGGGAATGGCGCGACACCCTGCCCTCTGCCCAGCCGTCCGCACCGTCCCCGCCGTCCGCGCCGCCCCTGCCGCCCGCGCCAACCCCGCCCCCGGCCTTCGCGGCCGCCGCCGCTCCTGCCGCCGCCCCCGCGCCCTTCGTGCCCGCCGAACCCTTGGCCGCGACTCTCGCCGAGAGCGATCAGCCGAGTGCTCCGGTCGAGCAGCCGGTGGGCTCGGGAGAGCCGACCGACCAGAATCTCCCGGCCAGCACGGACGACCAGCAGGCCGAAAGCCAGCAGAGGTCCCCGTCTCAGGACCAGGCCGTCACGGACGAGGCCGTCACGGACCAGGCCACCGAAGACCAGCAGCAGGGCCCGGTCCAGCAGGAACCCGAGCCCGCCCCGGACGAGCAAGGCACCGCCGCCGAACAGCCGGCCCCCGCCAGCGCCGCCCAACCCGACCACGGCGCAGAACCCGCTCCCGCGGAAGTCGACCTGCTGCGGGAGGTGACCGTGGTTCCCGGCGTTCCGCGGTACCACAATGCGCAGTGCATCCTCATCCGCTTCATGGGCGAGGACGACCTGAACCGGATGCCGCTCGGCGAGGCCAGGCAGGCCGGGTGCACGCCGTGCCGCGCCTGCCAGCCCGACCAGCCGTAGGTCACGACCAGCCGGGCTACCCGCAGGTCACGCGCGCCTGAGCCAGAAGGTCAGGCCGAGGTCGGGATCCGCGTGCTCGACCGCCAGGGCGGGCGCACCGGCTACCAGATCCGTCGCAGGCCCGTAGTCCACCGCGAGCACCTCGCCCGCGATCAGCCCGGCGTGCTCGCCCAGCGCCGCGCTCACCTCAGGATCCGCGGAGGACCAGCGCAGCCAGATCCGGTCGGAGACGTCGAGGCCATCGTTCTTGCGCGCGTCCTGGACCAGCCTGATCACCTCGCGCGCGATCCCCTTCCGGCGCAGCTCAGGGCCGATCGTGACGTCGACGGCCACGGTCTCGCCCGCGTCCGCGGCCACCGCCCAGCCGGCCCTCGGCGTCTGCGTCACGATCACGTCGTCCGCCCCGATCAGCACCGCCTCGCCGTCGGCCCCCGCCCCTGGTCCCGCCCCTGGACCCCGACCCGGACCCGGCCCGAACCGTCACCGTCCCGCCGGACAGCACCGCGGTCGCGATCTCGGCGGCCGGAACCGCGGTGATGGCCGCCGCCACGGCCGGGGTCCGCGCCCCGAACCGCCGGCCAAGCGACCGGAAGTTCGGTTTCACCTCGTAGTCGACCAGCGCCGCGCCTGAGCCCGGATCGCCCAGCACGTCAAGCTCCGCCACGTTCAGCTCCGCGGCGATCTCCGCCCGCAGCTCGGCTGGCAAGGCCCCGAAGCCCGGCGCCCCGATCAGCGCCCGCCTCAGCGGCTGCCGCATCCGGACCGAAGCGCCCGAACGAGCCGAACGCCCCAGCTCGACCAGCCGCCGCACCAGCGCCATCTGCGAAGACAGCTCAGGATCGATCAGCGAGGGATCAAAAGCAGGCCAGGAGGCCAGGTGCACCGACTCCGGCGCGCCAGAGCGCCTCAGCACGCCCCACACGTAGTCGGCGATGAACGGCGTGAACGGCGCCATCAGGAGGGTCAGCACCGTCACGCACTCATGCAGCGTGGCGAACGCCGCGGCGCCGTCCGGCGTCGCGGGCCCGTCCCAGAACCGCCGGCGCGACCTGCGCACGTACCAGTTCGACAGGTCGTCGATGAACGCCGCGAGCCGCCGCCCGGCGCCTGCGGTGTCGAAGGACTCGAGCGCGGCGGTGACGTCCTTCACCAGGCCGTGCAGCGAACTCAGCATCCACCGGTCGATCAGCGGCCGGTCGGCCGCGCCTGGAGCCGAAGCCAGCCCCGACTCCGGCGTCCACCCGCCCGCGTTCGCGTAAAGGACCAGGAACGAGGCCGTGTTCCAGTAGGTGAGCAGTACCTTCCTGACGATCTCGCTGAGCAGGTCGTCCCTCACCCGGCGGTCGCCCCACGGCGACCCCGACGCCGCGAAGAACCAGCGCAGCGCGTCCGCGCCATGCGTGTCCATCAGCGGGATCGGCTCGAGCGCGTTGCCGAGGTGCTTGCTCATCTTGACGCCTGCTGCGTCGAGGACCAGCCCCAGGCACACCACGTTCTCGTACGCCGACCGCCCGAACACCAGCGTCCCGATGGCCATCAGCGAGTAGAACCAGCCGCGCGTCTGGTCGAGCGCCTCGCAGATGAACTGCGCCGGGTAGGTCGCCTCGAACTCAGAAAGGTCGCGCCACGGCGCGCTGTGCTGGGCGAACGGCATCGACCCCGAGTCGTACCAGACGTCGATCACCTCAGGCACCCGCCGCGCCCGTTCCCCGCACGCCGGGCAGTCGAACTCCACCCCGTCGACGAACGGCCGGTGCGGGTCAAGCCCGCTCAGGTCCCGCCCAGCCAGCTCCGACAACTCGGCCAGCGACCCGACGGGGGTCACGTGCGACTGCCCGCACTCCCACAGCGGCAGCGGGGTGCCCCAGTACCTGGTCCGCGACAGCGCCCAGTCGACGTTGTTCCGCAGCCACTCGCCGTACCGGCCTTCCTTGACCGTCGCCGGGTACCAGTTCGTCCGCTCGTTCTGCTCGAGAAGCTGGTCCTTGATCGCCGTGGTCCTGATGAACCACGAGGGCAGCGCGTAGTACATCAGCGCCGTGCCGCACCGCCAGCAGTGCGGGTAGCTGTGCTCGTGCCGTTCGGCCCGGAACAGCAGCCCGCGCTCGCGCAGGTCGTCGATCAGCCGCCCGTCGGCATCCTTGAAGAACAGCCCGCCGACCAGCGGCACGTCGTCCTCGAAGTGCCCGTCGGGCCGGATCGGGTTGACCACCGGCAGCCCGTGCGCGCGCGAGGCGTCCATGTCATCGGCGCCGAACGCGGGCGCCAGGTGCACCAGCCCGGTGCCATCCTCCGTAGTCACGAATGGCCCTGGAACCACCACCTGCGCGTCAGGGATCTTTATGATGCCGAACGGCCGGTGGTATCTCGCCCCGACCACCACCACCCCCGGGAAGCTGGCGATCACCTGCCACCCGTCCCCGAGTACCCGGTCGGCCAGGTCGGCGGCCACCACCACCCGCTCCCCGGTCCGCTCGCTGCGCGCGACCACGTAGGTCGCGTCCGGGTGGACGGCGACCGCCGTGTTGGCGACCAGGGTCCACGGCGTGGTGGTCCAGACGAGCAGGTCCGCGTCCGCCAGCTCGGGCGGAGCCCCCTCGGGCAGCGTGGCCAGCCGGAACCTGACCGTGATGGCCGGGTCGGAGACGATCTGGTAGACGTCAGGCTGGCCCAGCTCGGCGTCGGAAAGCGGCGTGCCGCAGCGCGGGCAGTACGGGCTGATCCGGAAGTCGCGGACCAGCAGCCCGGCCTCGTAGACGACCTTGAGCGACCACCAGACCGACTCGACGTAGCTCGGGTCCATGGTCCGGTAGGCGTGCTCGGTATCGGCCCAGTAGCCCATCCGTCGTGACATGTCCAGCCAGGCGTCCACGTACCTGAGCACGGACTCGCGGCAGCGCGCGTTGAACCTGGCGATGCCGTAAGCCTCGATGTCCCGCTTGCCGGTGAACCCGAGTTCCTTTTCCACCTCGACCTCGACCGGCAGCCCGTGGCAGTCCCAGCCGGCCTGGCGCGGGACGTGGAAGCCCTGCATGGTCTTGAACCTGGGGAACAGGTCCTTGAAGGTCCTGGCCTCCACGTGGTGCACGCCGGGCTTCCCGTTGGCGGTCGGCGGCCCCTCGTAGAAGATCCAGGCAGGCCCGCCCGCCGTCTGCTTCAGCGACCGCTCGAAGATCCCCGCGTCCTGCCAGCGGGCCAGGACCTCGCGCTCGAGCGCGGGCAGGTCGACCTGGGCGGGTAGCGGCTCGAATCCCTGCACCGGGCCAGAGTAGCTCACCCGGCCAGAACTTGGTTTGCCACCTGTAGCGGCGCGAACTATCCTCTCCAGACCGCATTCCTCATCATGAACGGGAGGCCGCACATGCCTGCTACTTCGCGGTCTGACGCCGCTGATCTTCCGGTGCGCCCGGGTGAGGAGCCCTGGACCGACGCCGAGCTCAAGTGCGTCCGCGCCGAACTCGAGGCCGAGTCCGCCGGCCTGCGCGCCGACCTGGCCAAAGCCGCCTCCGACATCGCCGAACGCCTCACCGACGCCGTCCGCGACGCCGGAGACGACCAGGCGGACGCCGGCACGAAGGCCTTCGAGCGCGAGCACGAGCTGGCGCTCACCCAGAACGCCAGGCAGCTGCTCGAGCAGGGTGAGCGCGCCCTCGCCAGGATCGATGCGGGAACATATGGGGTATGCGAATCCTGCGGCAGGGCGATAGGAAAGGCACGCCTGCTGGCGTTCCCGAAGGCGACCCTGTGCGTGGCGTGCAAGCAGCGGGAGGAACGCCGCTGACCACTCGCCACCCCGACCGCCGCGACCGCCCCCGCCTCGGCCGCCCGAAGGTCCGCCTCCTGCTGGGCGTGGCCGCGTTCGTGATCACGGCCGACTCCATCTCCAAGGCCATCGCGGTCGCGCACATCCGGGAATACACGTATATCCACCTGATCGGCAACCTGCTCATGCTGACGCTGACGCGTAACGGCGGGGCGGCGTTCAACCTCGGCGGCACGGGCATGACGATCGTGTTCACCGCCATCGCGGCCAGCGTCGTCGTCTACATCCTGCGCGCGGCGCGGAACCTGCGCAGCACGGGCTGGGCGATCACGCTCGGGCTCCTCCTCGGCGGCGCCTCGGGCAACCTGATCGACCGGATCTTCCGCGCCCCCGGCTTCCTCCGCGGCGACGTGATCGACTGGATCGAGCTACCGCACTGGCCGGTCTTCAACGTCGCCGACTCATCCATCGTCTGCGCCGGCGTCCTGGTCGTCCTGCTCTCCATGCGCGGAATCCGCCTGGACGGCACCAAACTGACCCAGGCGGCGGGTTCCCCCGAGCCCGGCTCTCCCAGCCCGGGTACACCAGAGCCCGGCGACTATCCCGAACCCGATTCCGTGACCTCGGCCCGCCCTGGGTCTGACGCCTCGGAACCGGAACCGAGGGCGGATGACGAGCCATGACGGCACCGGACGAGCGCCGCCTCGCGGTACCCGACGGCCTGGACGGCGAGCGGCTCGACGCCGCGCTGGCCCGGATGTTCGGGCTGTCCAGGTCCCGCGCCGCGGAACTGATCGGTGATGGCCTGGTGCTGCTCGACGGGCGTCCCGCGGCCAAGTCCGAACGAGTGCTCGCCGGCGAGCCCCTGCAGGTCACGCTCCCGCCGCCGCGGCCGGCCGAGCCCCCGCGGCCAGTCGAAGGCCTGGTGGTGCTGTACGAGGACGACGACATCATCGTCGTGGACAAGCCACGCGGCGTGGCCGCTCACCCGACACCGGGCTGGACCGGGCCCACCGTCATCGGCGGGCTGCTCGCGGCCGGGCACACGGTGGCCACGAGCGGTGCCGCCGAACGCCAGGGCATCGTGCACCGCCTCGACGCGAACACCACCGGCGTGATGGTGGTGGCCAAGAGCGAGCCGGCCTACAGCGCGCTGAAGCGCGCCTTCCGCGAGCGCCGGGTGGACAAGCGCTATCACGCGCTCGTCCAGGGTCATCCCGATCCGCTGCGCGGGACGGTGGACGCGCCGATCGGCAGGCACCCGTCAGGCGACGGCCGGTTCGCGGTGGTCAGCGACGGGCGGCCGAGCGTGACCCACTACGACACGCTCGAGGCGTTCCGCGCCGCCAGCCTGGTGTCGGTGGACCTGGAGACCGGGCGCACCCACCAGATCAGGGTGCACATGGCCGCCATCAGGCACCCCGTAGCGGGCGACCTGGCCTACGGCGCCGACCCGGTCCTCGCCGCCAGGCTCGGGCTGACCCGCCAGTGGCTGCACGCGGTCAGCCTCACGTTCGCCCACCCCGCCGACGGCCGGCCGGTCCCGTTTACCAGCACCTACCCCGCCGACCTGGCGCACGCCCTGGACGTCCTCCGCGCCGAGAGCTGATTCCTCGGGCACAATGGCAGCGTGGAGATCGCTGAGCACATCGACGCGCTTCGCCTGCACGGCACCCTGCTGGCGGACGCGGCCGAGCGGGCCGGGCTTGACGCGCCCGTCCCGCCGTGCGACCCCTGGCTCGTCAAGGACCTGCTCCGGCACACCGGATTCATCCACCGCTGGGCGGCCAGGCACATCACCGAGCGCCCGGCCAGCGTTCTCCACGGGCCGCCCGAGGCCGAGATCCTCAAGAGCGGTCCCGACGATCCCGGGCTGCTCGCCTGGTTCCGCGCCGGCCACGCCGCGCTGGTCGAGACCCTGAGTGCCGCCGATCCCGCCGTGGAGTGCGCCACGTTCATGGCCGCTCCCTGCCCGCTCGCGTTCTGGGCTCGCCGGGCAGGCCCACGAGACCGCCATCCACCGCGCCGACGCGGAGAGCGCGGTCGGCTCGCTCCCCTCCTACCCCGCCGAGTTCGCCGCCGACGGCATCGACGAGCTGATCATGGGGTTCGGCCGAAGGGCCAAGTACCGCCCGGCCACCGACGCCGACGGCGGCCGGCTGCGCGTGCTGGCCGCGGACACCGGCGACGCCTGGTCCGTCGACGCCCACGAGGGACGCATGCAGCCCCGCCGCGACGACGGCGAAGATCCAGCAGGGGACGCCGCGGCGTGCACGGTGAGCGGTCCCGCGTCCGGCGTCTACCTGTACCTATGGCACCGCGCCGACACCTACCGGGCCGGTGTCACCGTGACGGGTAATCCCGATCTCCTGGAGTGCTGGCAATCCAGCGTCCGGGTCCGCTGGGGCTGAAATGCCGGGCGATGAAGATCATCACCTGGAACGTCAACTCGATCCGTGCGCGGTTGCCGCGGGTCACCGCGCTGCTGGCCAGCCACCAGCCCGACGTGGCCTGCCTGCAGGAGATCAAGACCACCACCGAGGATTTCCCAGCCGGTGATTTCGCCGCGGTCGGCTACCAGGCGGCGGTGCACGGGCAGGCCGGGCGCAACGGGGTCGCCGTGCTGTCCCGTACCACGCTCACCGACGTCTCCTGCGGGTTCACTGACGATCCTGTCCCGGATCAGGCCCGGGTCCTATCTGTCACCGTCGCCGGGGTGCGGTTCGTCAACGTCTACGTCGTGAACGGCCAGGAGGTCGGCGCCCCCGATTATCAGCTGAAGCTGCGCTGGCTGGATGCCTTCACCACCTGGCTGCAGCACACCTATCAGGTCACCAGCCCGCTCGTGGTCCTCGGCGACTTTAACGTCGCCCCCGACGACCGGGACGTCTATGATCCCGTTGCCTGGCGCGGCCGGAACCTGTGCAGCGAGCCGGAACGGCGTCGCATCCGCGCCCTGCTGGACTGGGGGCTGACCGACCTAGGCCGCGCCGGTAACCCCGGCCCGGGGCCGTACACGTTCTGGGATTACCGGCAGGGCGCGTTCCATCGCGGGTGGGGCCTGCGGATCGATCTGGCGCTGGCCACCGCGCCGGCCGCGGCGCGCTGCACCGCCGTCACCGTCGACAGGGACGAACGACGGCCCACCGCGGGCCCGGGCAAGCCCAGCGACCACGCTCCGCTCATCATCACCCTGACCTAGCCTCAGCGCAGCCCCGAAGCCGATCGTGCCGTCCGGGAACTCGCGGGCGATCTCTAGCCGACCCGAACGTTTCATCGCCCGGTATGACCAGCAGGCCAGCAGGCCAGCAGGCCCGAAGACCGGATCTGGCTCGCACCGCGCAACCAGACACCGGCCGCCTGACTCGCCGGACCCGCTGAACGATCTTGGTTACTTACAAATCGACGTACACCCGGATGCGGGTCAGGACCACAACCGCGGACCGTGCCGCGGCGTCTAGCACGGTGAGCATGCGATTGTCCCGAACAGGTGATCTGGATGCGTCTGCAAGCGGTGTCCGGGCCGTTGTCCGTGGTGGCCTGCGTGATCGCCGCCACGGCGTGCGGCGGGCACGTGACGGGGCCGGGTAGCACGCGGCCGGCCGGTGCCCCGTCGGAGACGGCAGCCAGCACGCCGGCCCGCGCGGTGGCGCTGCGGGCGCTGTGGCCGGAACGCAGGATCGCCCCGGAGAGCAGCTATATCGCCAGCCAGGTGTTCGACCCGGGCACCGGCGTGCTCTACACGCTGGTGCCCAGGACGCAGGCGCCGGCCAACGGCCGGTACGTCCTGCAGGCCACCGATCTGCGCACCGGCGCGGTGCGGCGGGGGGAGTCCTACCCCCTCGCCCAGCTCTCCCTGGTGTCTGGTTACCTGTGGGTGTCCGGGTGGCCCAGCGCCGGGATGCCGCCCGTGCTGGGACAGGTCGATCCCGAGACGCTGCGCACCGTCCGTTCGGTATCGCCGTCCAGGGTGTCGTGGGATTCCGGGGTGGCGCCGGGCCCGGCCGGGTCGGTGTGGGTGGGCGCGTACCGGACGCTGCTGCGGATATCGGCGGGCAGCGGCGCCGTGCTGGCCCGGACGGTGCTGCCTCCCGGCCTCGGGCTGTCCGGCATGGCTGCCAGTGCCGGCGGCGCGTCCCTGTACGTGTCCGCCGCGCACCTGGTCACGGGCAGCGCCGAGGTGGGCGCCGTCCTGCTCCAGTACTCCGCCAGCACCGGCGAGCTGCTGGCGGAGACGGACCGTACCCCGATCAGCTACTCGGTCGCGGGCGCGGAGCTGACCGCCCTGCCAGGGGGTGTCTGGGTCTCCTTCCGCACCGGGATGCAGGGCCGCAGCGTGCTGCTGAGCGAGCGGGCCCTGGCCACGGTGATCGCCCCGGTCCCGGCGCGGACGCCGGAAGGCGTCTACTACTGGCCCATGTTCAGCTCCTCGGTCTACGGCGGGGGCGCGCTGTGGGTGGCGACCCAGACCGGGCTGGTGGCCTGCGTGAACCCGGCGACCGGCCGGGTGCGGGCGGAGGAGACGGTGACGTCGCAGGCGGCGCAGCTCGGCGGGCTGCTCGTGGCAGACGGCACGGCACGGCAGGTGTTCGGGTTCCTCTTGAACGACGGTTACAGCGGGCTGGTGAGCATCAGCCCGCCGCGGAGCTGCTGGGGCTGACCCGCCGATTACGCCCTGACCGTGAACAGGGACAGGGGCAGGGCCCGCTCTGCCTGGGCCGATGCGACGGGACGTGCGGCTGCCCGGTGACCTTCTCGGGGAGATCATCCGGCGCTCCGCCGGGCCGTCACTGCTAGCCAGACGTGCCGGGAGGCAACCAGCCAGTGGGAAGCCGTCTGCCGCGCACCGCACAACCAGACGCGGACTGCCTGACCAGCCCGCACCACAAGATGATCTTGGTTTACCTACGAAATTGACGCACACCCTGACCAGCGCCTAGCCCGGGGAAATGTCGTACCCAGATGCTAACGTCAAATACATGTTCGATCCAGGGAAGCCGGGCTCCGGCCCGGTCGGCACGATCCCCATCCCCGCCGACACCACCCCAGCGTCCGGTCCTGCACCGGACCAGCCTGATCCGGCAGCACTGGCCCCGGTGCCGCTCGAGCGCTTGGAGGCGCAGATCTGCGAGCTGGCCGGACATCTCACGGCGGCGACTTGCCGGTTCCTCATCCTGCTGGGCGATTTCGACGACCGCCGAGGCTGGGCGAGCTGGGAGCTGCCCAGCTGCGCGGCGTGGCTGTCGTGGAAGTGCCAGATGTCCTCGGGTACCGCCAGGGAACACGTCCGGGTAGCCCGGGCCCTGCGGCACCTGCCCGCGATCTGCGGGGAGTTCGCGGCGGGCAGGCTCTCCTACGCCAAGGTGCGAGCCCTGACCAGGATCGCCACGCCAGACAACGAGGAGGGCCTGGCCGAGATCGCCGGCCCGATGACCGGCAACCAGCTGGAGCGGTTCGCCCGCGCGCACCGGCAGGTGAGCCCCGCCGAGGACGCCACGGCCCGGGTCCGGCGCCGGCTGACGTGGCGCTTCGAGGAGGACGGGTCGCTGGCCGGCACGTTCCGGCTGCCGCCGCTCCAGGCCGCGCTGCTGCTGAAGGCGCTGCGCGCGGCGGCCGGCGACGTCGAGCACCCGCACGACGATACGGAGCCAGACGTTTCCGCGGAAACGCCCGCTGACTCCCAGGCACGGGCGGAGACGTCGACGAGCCTGGCCGACGCGCTGGTGGCGATCGCCGAGGCGTACCTGTCCGACAAGGTCGCCACCGCCGATAACCCCGACGTGTACCAGGTCATCGTGCACGTCGGCACCGACGCCGTCGGGCACGCCGGTACCAACGCCATCGCCGCAGACGATCCGTCAGACGTTTCCGCGGAAACGCCGAGCGCCGAGCAGCCGGTGCCAGGTGACCCGGCGGACCCGGCGCGGCGCCACGTCGAGGACGGGCCCGCGATCAGCGCCAGCACCGCCAGGACGCTCGCCTGCACCGCGACCCTGAGCTGGATGCTGCACGATCACGACAGGACCCTGCTCGACGTGGGACGGCGCCGGCGCCGCCCTACCGCGGCGCTGCGCCGCGCCGCCCGCGAACGGGATAAGTGCCGGTGCCGCTTCCCTGGCTGCGAGTCCCGCCGCGTCGACCTGCACCACATCCAGTACTGGAGCAACGGTGGACGCACCAAGCTGACCAACCTGATCAGCCTGTGCAAGTACCACCACATGCTCGTCCACGACCGCGGGTACCTGATCAAGTCCGGAGCCGGCGATGCGTTCATCTTCTACCGCTCGGACGGCGCGGCCATCCCGGCCAGCCCGGCCCTGCCCCCGCCGGACGGCACGATCGAAGGCTGCCACGATGCCGACATCACCCCGGGCACGATCATCCCGGCCTGGTACGGCGAGCGGCTTGACCTGGATCACGCCATCTACGTGTGCCTCGCCAACGCGGAAAACCGGGCCCGCCGACGTGACCAGGCCCAGCAGCCAGGGCCAGCGGACCGGCCGGACCAGCAACACCCGGACCGGCTACAGCCGGACCAGCAACACCCGGACCGGCTACAGCAGGACCAGCGAAACCAGCCCGATCCATTCCGACCGCGGGGGTGGGTCGGCAACCCGTTCGCCTGGACGGCCAAGCCGCACTATGAGTATCGCCTGCCTGAGCAGTGTCAGCCAGGACCAGGCGACGGGGCCGGCGCGGCAGACCGGCGGGGCGGGCCGGGCTCCGCTACTGTAGGCAGCACCGGTTGATGACCATGCGCGCCGCCCTGCCCGGGAGTGGCGGGGTGCGGCGTGCGCTGAGGGAGGCGGTTCGTCATGGCGGGATCCGGTGAGCCGTTCGCCCATCTGCACGTGCACACCGAGTACTCCATGCTTGACGGGGCCGCCCGCCTCAAGGAGCTGATTGCCGAGGTCGCGAACCAGGGCATGACGCACGTGGCCATGACCGACCACGGCAACCTGTTCGGCGCCGCCGAGTTCCACCGGCGGGCCAAGGAGGCGGGGATCACGCCGGTCATCGGGATCGAGGCGTACGTCGCCCCCGAGGCCAGGAACAATACCAACCGCATCCTGTGGGGCCAGCCGCACCAGAAGCGGGACGACATCTCCGCCGGCGGCGCCTACCTGCACAAGACCATCTGGGCGCGGAACAAGGAGGGCCTGCACAACCTGTTCCGCCTGTCCTCCCGGTCCTACGCCGAGGGCTGGCTGATCAAGTGGGCCCGGATGGACAAGGAGATCATCGCGGCCCACGTCGGCGGGCTTATGGCCTCCACCGGCTGCCCGTCAGGTGAGGTGCAGACCAGGCTGCGCCTCGGCCAGTTCGAGGAGGCCCTCCAGGCCGCCGCGCAGTGGCAGGACATCTTCGGTAAGGAGAACTACTTCCTCGAGCTGATGGACCACGGCCTGGACATCGAGCGCCAGGTCCGGGACGGACTGGTCGAGATCGGCAAGAAGCTGGGCATCCCGCCGGTCGTCACGAACGACTCGCATTACAGCCGCGAGCAGGACGCCCAGGCGCAGGAACTGCTGCTATGCATCCAGACGGGCAAGACCCTGGCCGACGAGGACAGGTTCCGGTTCGAGGGCACCAGCTACTACATCAAGTCCGCCGCCGAGATGTACGGGGTGGACAGCAGCGACCTCTGGCGGGAGGGCTGCCGTAACAGCCAGCTGCTGATCGCCGACCGGGTCGACGCCAGCGGCATGTTCGAGCAGCGCAACCTGATGCCGCGATTCCCGCTTCCTGAGGGCTTCGACTCCGAGGCCGACCTGTTCGCCGCGCAGGTGTGGAAGGGCATGGACCGCCGGTACCCGGACGGCTACGACGAGCGGAGGAAGCAGCAGGCCGAGTACGAGATCGCGATCATCTGCCAGATGGGGTTCCCCGGGTACTTCCTGGTGGTCGCGGACTTCATCATGTGGGCGAAGAACAACGGGATCGCGGTCGGCCCCGGCCGCGGCTCGGCGGCGGGCTCGATCGTCTCCTACGCGATGGGCATCACCGACCTGGACCCGATCACGCACGGGCTGATGTTCGAGCGGTTCCTGAACCCGGAACGCGTGTCCATGCCCGACATCGACGTGGACTTCGACGAGCGCGGGCGCGCCGACGTGATCAGGTACGTGACCCAGAAGTGGGGTTCGGACCGCGTAGCGCAGATCGTCACCTACGGCACGATCAAGGCGAAGGCGGCGATCAAGGACTCCTGCCGCGTGCTCGGCCACCCCTACGCGCTAGGGGACCGGATCACCAAGGCGTTCCCGCCGATGGTGCTGGGCAAGGACATCCCGCTCTCGGCGATCTTCGACGAGAGTCACGAGCGGCACGCCGAGACCTCCGAGCTTCGCTCGATGTACGAGGGCGAAGCCGAGGTCAAGCAGGTCATCGACACCGCGCGCGGCATCGAGGGGCTGATCCGCCAGCCCGGCGTGCACGCGGCCGGGGTGATCATGTCCGCCGAGCCGCTGACCGACCACATCCCGGTCTGGACCAGGCACCCCGACGGCGCGGTCATCACGCAGTTCGACTACCCGACCTGCGAGGACCTCGGCCTGCTGAAGATGGACTTCCTCGGCCTGCGCAACCTGACCATCATGGCCGACGCCGTGGCGGCGATCGGGAAGAACGGGGGCACCTCGATCGACCTGCTGGGCCTGCCCCTGGACGACAAGCCTACGTATGAGCTGCTGGCGCGCGGCGACACGCTTGGCGTGTTCCAGCTGGACGGCGGGGCGATGCGCACGCTGCTGCGGATGATGAGGCCGGACAGCTTCGAGGACATTTCCGCCGTGAACGCCCTGTACCGGCCCGGCCCGATGGGCGTCAACTCGCACACCAACTACGCGCTGCGCAAGACCGGCCGGCAGAAGATCGAACCGATCCACCGGGAGCTGGAAGAGCCGCTCAGGGAGGTGCTCGAGCCGACCTACGGCCTGATCGTCTACCAGGAGCAGGTGCTGAAGGCGGCGCAGATCCTGGCGGGCTACTCGCTCGGCCAGGCCGACCTGCTGCGCCGCGCCATGGGCAAGAAGAAGAAGGAGATCCTGGACAAGGAGTACGTCCCGTTCAGGGAGGGCTGCCGGGAACGCGGCTACTCCGACCAGGCGATCGAGGCGATCTGGAAGGTGCTCGTCCCCTTCTCCGGGTACGCGTTCAACAAGTCGCACACCGCCCCGTACGCCCTGATCGCGTACTGGACCGCGTACCTGAAGGCGAACTACCCAGCCGAGTACATGGCCGCGCTGCTGTCGTCCCTCGCCGACGATAAGGACAAGTCGGCGCTGTACCTGAACGAGTGCCGGCGGATGGGCATCAAGGTGCTGCCGCCCGACGTCAACGAGTCGGTGGCGACGTTCGCCGCGGTCGGGCGGGACGTCAGGTTCGGCCTGACGGCGATCCGAAACGTGGGCGCCAACGTGGTCGAGGCGATCATCGCCACGCGCAAGTCGAAGGGCAAGTTCACCAGCTTCGCCGACTTCTTGCGCAAGGTGCCCCTCGTGGTGTGCAACAAGCGGGTGATCGAGTCGCTGATCAAGGCGGGCGCGTTCGACTCGTTCGGGGACGCGCGCAAGGGGCTGGTCCTTGTGCACGAGCAGGCGGTCGACGCCGTGCTCGACGTCAAGCGCAACGAGGCGATCGGGCAGGACTCGCTGTTCGGCGACGACGCCGAGGCGGAGGCGGTCTTCGACGTCCCGGTTCCGGCCGGGGAGTGGGAGAAGTCCATCCTGCTGAACTTCGAGCGCGAGATGCTCGGGCTCTACGTCTCCGACCACCCGCTGTTCGGCATCGAGCACATCATCGCCGCGGAAAGCGACTGCTCACTGGCCGACCTGATGGCCGATGACGCCGAACGACCTCGCGGTGACCGGTCCGAAGGGCAGATCGTCAAGGTGGGCGGGATCTTGTCCGGGGTGCAGCGGAAGGTGACCAAGCAGGGTAACCAGTGGGCGGCCGCCATGCTGGAGGACCTGGCCGGCGCGATCGAGGTGCTGTTCTTCCCGCAGACCTACTCCCTGTACGCCGCCTCGATCACCGAGGACGCGGTGGTCGTGGTGAAGGGCCGGGTAGACCGCAGGGACGACATACCCAAGCTGATCGCCATGGACCTGACCGTCCCCGACACCTCGGCCGCTGACGCTGCCCCTTTCGTCGTGTCCATGCCGGTAGGCAGGTGCGTACCGCCCGTGGTGGAAAGGCTCCGGGAGGTACTGGTCACCCACCCGGGGCCGACGCAGGTGCACCTGCGGCTCCGCGGTCCTGAGCGCACGACGATCGTGCGCCTTGACGACAAGCTCCGCGTGGCGACGTCGCCCGCCCTGATCGGCGATCTCAAGCAGCTGCTCGGCCCGGCCTGCGTCAGCTAGGCTTCCGGGCCGATCAGCTGATCGAGGAACGAACGGTACATCCGCAGCGTCTCGCGCAGCGTCTCGGTGTCAACGGCCCCGGTGGTGTCCCACCTGCCGCGCAGGCCGCGCTGCCGTTCGGCGATGGCCGCCTCGAGCCTGGTGGCCACCTGCGTGATGGCGTCGGCGGCCTGCGCCACCGAGCCACGGGGGTCGTCGACGAACGTGTACTGGATCTGGTGCCACTGCGCACGCAGGTCGGCCGAGTCGGCGATCAGGCTCGCGTAGCCGCTCTCCCCGAGTCCGAGCGTGGTACCGGATTCGCCGGGACGAAGCTCCGCCTCAGCCCCAGCCTCCGCCTCCGCAGCCGCCGGCTCAGCGGGTCGTGCTCCGTCGCCGGCCGGCTCCCCGGGCAGGGCGATCGGGACCGTCTCGACCATCGCGGCCGGCACCCGCGCCTCGCCGTACACGCTCGGCTGTGTCATCGAGGGGTCTGTGATCATCGAGGGGCCCGTGGTCATCGAGGGGCCCGTGGCGGCGTGACCGTCCGGGCCTGCCTCGTCGGCCTGCCCGGCCTGCCCGGCCTGCTCGTCGGCCTGCACCGCCTGCTCCTCCGCCTGCCCGGCCGGGACCTCAGGGCCCGCGTCCAGGTCGGTCATCGCCGCGCCCGCGCTGGCCTCCGCGCCCTCCGAAGTCCCGGCCGCGAGGTCCTCAGCGGGCTCGTCCTCCAGCGCGTCGTCGTCGTCATCCCAGTAGTCACCTGGCCCGGGACTGCTCACCGCCCGGTCCTCTTCCGCGCGCGTCTCGTCCGTGTCCTGGCCGGAGGGCTGGGTCGGCTGATCGGCGCGCGAGGCCACCTTCTGGAACTGGGTCATCGGCGGGCCCTGGGGGCCCGGGGGCGCGCCGGGCGCGTCGTCCGGGACTACTTCGCCGCGGACCACGTAGCCGGGGTTCACCGGCTGGCCCCACTGGTCCTGCGTCATGCGATCACCCCTCCTGCTGGACGTTATCGTGCCGTGCCCGCGGTGCGGGCGCGGCTGGCCGTGGTGAGTTCGCTCCGGTTATGGGCCCCGGCGGTAGCGCCGAGCAGGGCTTCGAACAGCGCGCGGCACTGGATCAGGGCCTTCCTGAGATCCTCGGTGGTCGCGGAGTCCAGCCTCAGCTCACGGACCTGCCGGTAGCCCTGCAGCGGGCCGGCGTGATAGACGGACAGCGCCTCCGTGCTGACGTCCCTGTCGTCGGCCGGGTAGCCGCGCGCCCGCATGACGTCCCAGATCAGCGCGTCGGCCGCGGACACCGCCTCGGCCGGCGCGTCGACGAACCGCTCCTGGACCGTGGTCCACTCGTCGATGTAGCTCGCCTGCTGCTCGGCTTCCAACGGGCGGATGCCGAGCTCGTCGGCCCGCCGCCGCCGTGCTATAAGCTCAGCGTCGGCCTTCTTGCCGCCCAGTTCCTTGACCAGGCGGTCGTATTCGGGACCGAACTGGCGGCGCATCCTGGCCCGCCGCAGCTGCGCGGTGGCGACCGCTGCCACGGCCACCACAATGAGGGCGATGACGATGACGATCGCGATGATCGCTCCAGTCGACATGATTACCTCCCGTGGGGGTCATATCCATATCCGACTCCCCCGGTTAGGCGGGGCTAAACGGGACAACACGCCCGGAAACACCAGGCCGTCGGCAAATGCTGGCTCTATCGTGTCACCTGCGACACGTGGTACCCAGCCCGGGCCCCCGGATCATCGGGCCGCTTGTCCGGGCTCTGGCCGAGGTGCGCGGACGGGTACGATCGTGCGGAGCGAAGCACGCGTTGAGGGAGGACCGACGAAGGGGCGACTGGCGGCGTTCGCGGTAGGGCTCGCGGGCAGCGCGGTACTCGGCATCGCGGCCGGGCTCATCTGGGCCGCGGTCGCGCCGCGGGCGCTGCTGCAGGAGGTCGCCAGCGGCGAGGCCCAGCTCGTCAACGCCGAATCCAGCGCGTTCATCGTCGCGGACGCCTGGTTCTGCGTCGTCACCGCGGTGGGCGGGCTGATCACCGGCGTGCTCGGCTACCGCCTCCTGGTCCGCCGGGCCGGCTGGGCCCCTGTCGTGGGCCTGGTGCTCGGCGCGCTGGCCGCCGCCCTGGTCGCGCTGTGGGTCGGGGAGAACATCGGCCTCGGGACGTACAACCACCTGCTCGCGTCGAGCCAGGTCGGGGTCTACTTCCACTCCTCGCTCGCGCTCGGGGCCAAGACCGCGCTCGTGTTCTGGCCCCTGCTCACCTCGCTCACCATCCTGCTGGCCGAGACCGGGGCCCGCGGGTCGAGTAAGCCTCTCGCCAGCGTCGTCGGGCCCGACCAGGGATAGCGGGCCGACAGCGGGCACGCTCCGTAGACTGGGCGCGTGATTTCCCGTATCGACCTGCGCGGGCGCGCACCAGGAGACCTGAGCCGCACCGCCCTGGCCGGCGTCCTGCCGCGGGCCGCCACCGATGTCGAGGCCGCCGTGGCGCGGATCCGCCCCGTCTGCGATGACGTCAGGCGCCGCGGCGCGCAGGCCGTGCGCGAGTACACCGCCCGCTTCGACGGGGTAGACCTGGCCACCACGCTGGTGCCGCCCGAGGCGCTCGACCAGGCGCTGGACGATCTCGATCCGCAGGTCAGGCGCGCCCTGGAGGAGGCAGTCCGCCGGACCAGGCGAGTGCACGCCGCGCAGGTACCGGCCGAGAAGACCACGGTCGTAACCGACGGCCTCACCGTCACCGGCCGGTTCGTCCCCGTCGCCCGGGCCGGGGTGTACGTGCCCGGCGGCCTGGTAGCGTACCCGTCCTCGGTGGTGATGAACATCGTCCCGGCGCAGGCCGCGGGCGTCGGGTCCATCGCCGTCGCGTCGCCGCCGCGACCCGACCAGGCCGGGCTGCCGCACCGGTCCGTCCTGGCCGCGTGCGCCCTGCTCGGGGTGCGCGAGGTTCACGCGGTCGGCGGGGCGCAGGCGCTGGCCATGTTCGCCTACGGCACGTCGGACTGCGCTCCCGCGGACGTCATCACCGGCCCGGGCAACGTGTACGTCGCCGCCGCCAAGCGGGTGCTGCGCGGTGTCGTGGGCACCGACGGCGAGAACGGGCCCACCGAGGTGGCGATCATCGCCGACGCCACGGCGGACCCCTCCTATGTTGCCGCCGACCTCATCGCGCAGGCCGAGCACGACGAGCTGGCCGCCTGCCTGCTCGTCACCCCGGACGCCGGCCTGGCCGAAAACGTGGCCGCCGAGCTCAGCCGGCAGGTACCAAAGGCCAGGCACCGCGAGCGGGTGGAACGGGCGCTGCACGGCCAGTCCGCGTGCGTGCTCGTCGATGACCTCGACGCGGCGCTCGCGGTGAGCGACGCGTGGGCGCCTGAGCACCTGGAGATCCAGGCCCGGGACGCGGCCAAGCTGGCGGCGCGGGTCACCAACGCCGGCGCGGTGTTCGCGGGCCCGTACGCGCCCGTATCGCTCGGGGACTACCTGGCCGGGTCGAACCACGTGCTGCCGACCGGCGGAACCGCGCGGCACACCAGCGGCCTGTCCGTCTTCCCGTTCCTGCGGCTGGTCAACGTCATCGAGTGCGACCGCCAGGCGCTGGCCGCCACGGCGCCGCTGATCGACGCGCTCGGCGGCGCGGAAGACCTGGCTGCGCACGTGGCGGCCGTCCGGGTCCGGGTGCCACGAGACAAGGGAAAGACGGAATGAGGGTGTCACCACTGGTCGTTCGGGATGACCTGAATGACCTGCATCCGTACGGCGCGCCGCAGATCGACGTACCTACCCGGCTGAACACCAACGAGAATCCCTACCCGCCGAGCCCCCGGCTCCAACGGGCGGTCGCAGACGCGGTGACACAGACGACAGGGACGCTGAACCGCTACCCGGACCGGGACGCGGTCGACCTGCGCAAGGACCTGGCCGACTACCTCGGGCACGGGCTGACCGCCAGGCACGTGTGGGCGGCCAACGGGTCGAACGAGATCATCCAGCAGCTCCTGCAGGCCTTCGGCGGCCCGGGGCGGCAGGCGCTCGGGTTCGAGCCGAGCTACTCGATGCACCCGCTGATCGCCAGGGTGACCTGCACCGGCTGGGTGACGGCGGAACGCGACGCGGACTTCGGCCTGGACCCGGGGCGCGCCGCCCGCGCGGTCCGCGACACGCGGCCCGGCATCGTGTTCCTCACCTCGCCGAACAACCCGACGGGCACCGCTGCGCCGCCCGCGGTCATCGAGGCGATCTGCGACGCGGCGCCCGGCCTGGTGGTGGTGGACGAGGCGTACGCGGAATTCGCCCGCGAGGGCTGGCCGAGCGCGCTCGCCCTGCTGCCCCGCTACCCGCACCTCGTGGTCAGCCGGACCATGTCCAAGGCGTTCGCGATGGCGGGGGCCAGGATCGGCTACCTCGCCGGCGCCCCCGAAGTCATCGAGAAGCTGCTGCTGGTGCGGCTGCCGTACCACCTGTCCGCCGTCACCCAGGCGGTGGCCCGGGCCGCGCTCGCCCACGCGGGCGAGCCGCTGGCCACCGTGGCCGCGCTGCGCGCCGAACGCGACGCGCTGGTCGGCTGGCTCAGGGGGCGCGGGCTGACGGCGGTCGATTCCGACGCGAACTTCGTCCTGTTCGGGGAGTTCGCCGACAGGCGCCAGGTTTGGCAAGGCCTGGTCGGCAGGGGCGTGCTCATCCGCGAGGTCGGCCCGCCGGGCTGGCTGCGCGTCTCGGTGGGGACGCCGCAGGAGATGGCTGCGTTCCGGTCGGCGCTCGACGAGGTGCTGGACGAGGCGGACGGGGGAGGGCCGTGACGAACCGGACGGCGCGGGTGGAGCGGCTCACCCGCGAGACGCAGGTCCTCGTCGAGCTCGACCTGGACGGCACCGGGAAGGTCGAGGTCGGCACCGGGGTTCCCTTCTTCGATCACATGCTCGCCCAGCTCGGCAAGCACGGCGTCCTGGACCTGACCGTCCGGGCGCAGGGCGACACCGAGATCGACGCGCACCACACGGTGGAGGACACGGCCATCGCCCTCGGCCAGGCGCTGGCCGAAGCGCTCGGCGACAAGGCGGGCATCTCGCGGTTCGGCGACGCGCTGGTACCGCTGGACGAGACGCTGGTGCAGGTCGCGGTGGACCTGTCCGGGCGCCCTTACGCGGTGCACCGCGAGCCGGCCGGGATGGCGCCGCTGATCGGCACCTACGACACCACGCTGACCAGGCACTTCTTCGAGTCGCTCGCCACCTCCGCCGGGATCTGCCTGCACGTGCGGGTCATCGCGGGCCGGAACCCGCACCACATCGTGGAGGCCCAGTTCAAGGCGGTGGCCCGGGCGCTGCGCGCCGCCGTGGCGCCGGACCCGCGGGCGCCCGGCATCCCAAGCACCAAGGGCGTGCTGTGAGCAAAAGAGTAACAGTGCTCGACTACGGGTCGGGGAACCTGCGTTCGGCCGAGCGCGCGCTGGCCCGGGTCGGCGCTGACGTGCAGGTGACCGCGGACGCGGACGCCGCGCTGGAGTGCGACGGCCTCGCCGTGCCGGGCGTGGGCGCGTTCGCGGCCTGCATGGCCGGGCTGCGGGCCGTCGGCGGCGACAAGCTCATCGCGCGGCGGACCGAGCTCGGGCGCCCCGTGCTCGGCATCTGCGTGGGCATGCAGGTGCTCTTCTCCGCCGGGGTGGAGCACGGGACCTGGACGGAAGGCTGCGGGGCCTGGCCGGGCACGGTGGAGCGGCTGGACGCCGGCGTGCTCCCGCACATGGGCTGGAATACGGTCTCTGCCCCGCCGGCCTCTGCGCTGTTCGCCGGGATCCCGGCCGGGACGCGTTTCTACTTCGTGCACTCCTACGCGCTGCGGTCGGCCGGGGCGGCCGGCCTGGCCGCCGCGGGCGCCCTCGTCTCCTGGGCCGAGCACGGCGACCGGTTCGCCGCCGCCGTCGAGCAGGGCCCGCTGTCCGCGACCCAGTTCCACCCGGAGAAGTCCGGCGACGCCGGCGCCGCGCTCCTCGCTAACTGGCTGGAGACCCTGTGAGCAGCATCCGGTATCGGCTAGTGAGCACGGGCCTTTTGGGTCCGTGCGAGCGGCCGATGGCCCGCAGGGCTTCCGGATGATGCGAACGACCGGGGGAGGCACTGTGACGTTCCTTATATCCCGAACGATCGGTGTGCCACGTTGACCGCCCTCCAACTCCTTCCGGCGGTCGACGTCACCGAGGGACACGCGGTCCGGCTCGTCCAGGGCGTGGCGGGCAGCGGGCGCGAGTACGGCGACCCGGTCGAGGCCGCGCTCGGCTGGCAGCGGGCCGGGGCGTCGTGGATCCACCTGGTCGACCTGGACGCGGCGTTCGGGCGCGGGTCGAATGCGGACCTGCTGGCCGACGTGGTGCGCCGGGTCGACGTCGCCGTCGAGATGTCCGGCGGGATCAGGGACGATGACTCGCTGGCCCGCGCGCTCGGCACCGGCTGCGCCCGGGTCAACCTCGGCACGGCGGCCCTGGAGAGCCCGGAGTGGGTGCGCTCGGTCATCGCGCGCCACGCGGGCCGGGTCGCCGTCGGCCTGGACGTGCGGGGCACCCGACTCGCCGCCAGGGGCTGGACCACCGAGGGCGGGGACCTGTACGAGACGCTGGACCGGCTGAACGCCGAGGGATGCGCCAGGTACGTGGTCACGGACGTGCTCAAGGACGGCACGCTGCGCGGCCCGAACCTGGACCTGCTCAGGAACGTGTGCGCCCGCACGACCGCGCCCGTGGTGGCCAGCGGGGGAGTGTCCAGCCTGGCCGACCTGCGCGCCCTGGCCGCGCTCGTCCCGCTGGGGGTGGAGGGGGCGATCATCGGCACCGCCCTGTATGAGGGCGCGTTCACGCTGGAGCAAGCCCTCGCCGAAGTGGCCGCACCCCCTCAGGCAGCGCGGTGACGGTCGCCGTGCGGGTCATCCCCTGCCTGGACGTGGACGGCGGGCGGGTGGTCAAGGGGGTGAACTTCCGCGAGCTCCGCGACGCGGGGGATCCGGTGGAACTGGCCGCCTGCTACGACGCCGAGGGCGCCGACGAGCTGACCTTCCTGGACATCACCGCGTCCAGCGACGGCCGGCAGACCATGGACGACGTGGTACGGCGCACGGCGGAGCAGGTGTTCATCCCGCTGACCGTGGGCGGGGGGATACGCAGCGTCGCGGACGCGGACCGGCTGCTGCGGGCCGGGGCCGACAAGATCTCGCTCAACACCGCCGCGATCGCCAGGCCTGAACTGCTGGCCGAGGCGGCGGAGCGGTTCGGGTCGCAGTGCGTGGTGCTGTCCGTGGACGCCCGCAGGCGACTCGGCCGGCCCAGCGGTTTCGAGGTGACTACGCACGGCGGGCGGACCGGCACCGGGCTGGACGCGGTGGAGTGGGCCCGCCGGGCGACCGAGCTCGGCGCGGGTGAGATCCTGCTCAACTCGATGGACGCGGACGGCACCACGGCGGGGTTCGACCTGGAGCTGATCCGGGCCGTCCGCGCCGTGGTCAGCGTGCCCGTGATCGCCAGCGGCGGCGCGGGCGACCTGGCTCACTTCGCGCCCGCCGTTGACGCCGGGGCGGACGCGGTGCTGGCCGCCAGCGTGTTCCACTTCGGCACGCTGCGCATCAGCCAGGTCAAGGACGCCCTGCGCAGCGCGGGCCACCCAGTCCGTTAAACCGAAGTAGTTGTCAGCCCCGGGTGACGGTTCCGCGGAGGAGACCGGGGTCGACTGCGGCCATCGCGGCGCCGACGATGCCTGCGTCGTTGAGCATCCCCGCGGGCACGATGCGGGCGCGGATGCCGGTCAGCCGCGGCACCCACTTCTCCGACTCCTTGCTGACGCCGCCGCCGACGATGATCAGGTCCGGCGAGAGCAGCGCCTCCACGTGCTCGAGGTACTCCTGGACGCGTTCGGACCACTTGGCCCAGCTCAGGTCGTGTAGCTCCTTGGCGTGCTCGGAGGCGCGGGACTCCGCGTCGCGGCCGCGGATCTCGATGTGCCCGAACTCCGTGTTGGGCACCAGCACGCCCCCGGCGAACAGCGCGCTGCCGATGCCCGTGCCGAACGTCAGCATCACCACCGTGCCCCGCTCGCCGACCCCGGCGCCGAACGTCATCTCCGCGACGCCTGCCGCGTCGGCGTCGTTCAGGACACCGGCCGCATTCCCGGTGGCCTTGCCGAACAGCGAAGCCGCGTCCAGCCCGATCCAGGACTGGTCCAGGTTCGCGGCGGTCCTGGTCACGCCGCCGGTGACGACGCCGGGGAAGGTGACGCCCACCGGCCCGGACCAGCCGAACGAGGTGGTGAGCTCCTTCACCACGCCCGCGACCGCGTCCGGCACGGCCGGGCGCGGCGTTTCGATCTTCTGCCGGGCAGCGAGCAGCGTCCCGGTGGCCACGTCGACGGGAGCGCCCTTGATGCCGGTGCCCCCGATGTCAATGCCGAGTGCGTGCATGGCCCTAGCGTATTCACCCTGGCCGTTCCGTGTCCTTGGCGGGACGGGTAACCTCGCCAGTAGGGCATCTCTTCGGTGCTGGTGCTCGGGGGCGTTCTCGAAGGAGGATGCGGCAGATGAACTGGTTCAAGGTCGCCGCCATAGGGGTCGGCATACTCATTGCGTTCCTGGTCGGCGGTTGGATCATCGGGTTCGTCATTCACGCCGTTCTCGACCTGGTGATCGCGGCGGCCGTGGTCGGCGGCATCGTCGTCGCCGTCAAGATGGCGCGCTCCCGCAAGCAGGTCTCGCGCAAGCGCGAGGAGAAGCAGGTCCGCGAGCCCGATTACAGCGAGTACAGCAGGCCGCTGCCGCGGGCCGACGTCGAGCCCATGTCCCCCCCGCCAGGAAGGCAGGGCTCGCCGGACGTTGACGACGAACTGGCCAGGCTCAAGCGCGAGATGGGCCGCTAGCCGCCAGGGGCCGGCGGGACGGGCCGCTTACCGCGCGCTGGCCCGGTAAGCGCCTGCACCGCCGCGTCCGTCCCGTCGAACCGGACCCTCGCCGTGCCGCGTCGGCCCATCACCCACATGGTGAGTTCGGCCGGGCTGCCGATGACCGTGACCACCGGGGTGGCGTTCTTCGCCGTGATCCGGTAGGCCCGGCCGTCCGCTCCGGTGTCCTCACGGGCCAACTCGACCCCTACCGGGGCCCGGCGGAGCATGAACTTGGCCAGCCGCAGCCGCTGCCAGAGCTGGTCCGATTCCCCGCCGCTGATCTGCCTGGGCTCCCAGCCGGGCGCACCGCGCCGCACATCCTCGTGGTGCACGAAGAACTCCACCAGGTTGGTCCGCTCGTCCATGCCCGGGATCGCCATGAACGACAGCAGCGGCGGCCCCGACCTGATCATCCGCACCAGGTCGGCAAAGGGCGTCCGGTCACGGATATGCCGCTGGACCCGGGCCGTGTACCCGGCCAGCGGGCCGCCCAGGACCCCGGCCGCGGCGTCGGGCCTGCGCTCGCGCAGCACCAGGTGCGCGGCGAGGTCGCCGGTGGTCCACCCTTCGCACAGCGTCGGCGCGTCCGGGCCTGTCTCGTCCAGCAGCGCGCACAGCGCGAGGCGCTCATCTCGGGAGTAGCTCACCTGCTGATGGTAGGCGCCATTGCTACCCTGACTGAAGTCACGACGAAATGAGGCAGCGATGCTTGATCCTGCCATCGCCGCGCGGCTGAAGCGGGACGCGTCCGGGCTGATCGCGGCGATCGCCCAGCAGTACGACACCGGCGAGGTGCTGATGCTCGGCTGGATGGACGACGAGGCGCTGCATCGCACCCTCACCACGGGCCGGTGTACCTACTGGTCGCGCAGCCGCCAGGAGTACTGGGTCAAGGGCGAGACGTCCGGGCACCAGCAATGGGTGAAATCGGTTGCGCTCGACTGCGACGGCGATGCCCTCCTGGTCAAGGTGGACCAGGTAGGCGCGGCCTGCCACACCGGCGACCGAACCTGCTTCGACGCCGACCTCCTAGATGCGACCCCGGGCCGGGCGGGGACGCGGGTAGCCCTCCCGTGAGCGGGGGCCGAGGGGGTTTGGGGGGAAAGGCTTCCCCCCAAGATCGGGGGGTCCAGGGGGGCCGTCCCCCCGGACTGGCATCCCAATTCACCCTCATCTTGGTACTCTGCGGGGCGGGAGCGGGGCTGGTCGTGCTGGCCGTGCGGCAGACCTGGGCGCACGCCGTCTTCACCGCTCCGCGCCCCTTCCCTCCGCAGGACATCTCCGTCTCCGGTCAGCAGCTTGTCCCGCTGGCGAGCGCGCTCGCGCTCGCGGCGCTGGCCTGCCTGGCCGCGGTCATCGCCACCAGGTCAGCGGCCCGGCGCGCCGCCGGGGTCCTGCTCGCGATCCTCGGCGCGGGCGCGGCGGCCGCCGTCGCCGCCCCGGTGACCGCATCGGCCGTGCTCGCGGCGGCCAGGGCGCAGGCCGGCTCGGGCGCCGCGGGCGGGTCCACCACGAGTGGCACATCCTCGGGAGGTTCCGCGCACGTGCTCATCATCGCGGGCTCGGCCGGGCACGCGCTGATGGCAGGCGCGCCGTGGCGGGCGGCCGCGGTCTGCGGTGCCGTGGCGATCGTCCTGGCCGGCCTGGCCACCGCGTGGCGCGGCCCGCGCTGGCCGGTGATGTCGGCGAGGTTTCAAGGGGGGTCCGGGGGGATGGGTCCCCCCGGTCGCGGGGGGTACGGGGGGTCGTCCCCCCGGGCCAGCACAGAGAGCATCTGGGAGTCGCTGAGCCGGGACCTGGATCCCACGGTCGAGGCCGGAGCGGACCGCCAGGACCTGCCCGGTGACCGTACCCGCGGCTGACGCCCGGCCCGTCTCGGTCCTGCTGGCCGAGCATGAGCCCGAGGTCGCCGAGATGTCGGCGCGCTACCTGCGCGGGGACGGATTGCGCGTCCGGCTGGTTACCAGCCCGGAGCTGACGCTGGCCGAGCTGACCGGCGGCCCCGACGCCGCCGCCGTGATCGATCTCACCATGCCCGGCCTGGATCCCAGGCGGATCCGCCGCGCCCTGCGGACCCCGGTGATCTTCCTCGTCGCAGGGTCAGGCGGCCCTCGGCCTCGCGGCCTGGCCGCCCACGGGCAGCGCCGCTGGCTGGCCCGGCCGTTCAGCCCCCGGCAGCTGGTGACGATGGTCCGCGACGCCCTGGCGGAGGCGGAGGCGGAGGCCCAGGCCGAGGCGGAGGCCCAGCCCCCGGCCCAGGCCGCGCAGACGCCCGGCCAGCCAACGCGGCCCGCGCTCATCAACCGGAACGCCAGCGGCTGGCGCCTCGATAACCTGACCCGATCCGCGGTCGCCGGCGGTCACCGCGTTCCGCTGACCGCGACCGAGTTCGCGGTGCTGATCACCCTGGCGGACCACCCCGGCCGGGTCCTGTCCCGGCGCCAGCTGCTCGCCGCCGCCGGCCGCCACGGCGCCAGCGACCGGGCCGCCGATGTGTATGTCGCCCAGATCCGGGCCAAGCTCGGGCCGGCCTGCGTGATCAGGACGATCCGCGGCGTGGGCTACGTCCTCGGCAGTGACCGGGAGGCCTGAAACTCACGCACCCGCGGTGTGGAACAAGCGGCCGATCAGGAAGCCGATCATTGATCCGCTGACCCGCGTCGACGCCGCGCCCCCCTTCGCCCGCAACCCGATTTCAGGGGGGCAGTACCGGGTCCCCCAAAGTGGCCGGGCTACCATCGGTGGCGCAACAGTACCAACGTGAGGAGACGAGCGAACCGCGTGAGTGTGCTCGACGAGATCCTAGAAGGCGTGCGTGCCGATCTCGCCGACCGGCAGCAGCATGTCTCTCTTGACCAGCTGAAGGAGATGGCCCGGCGCGCGCCGTCACCGCGGGATGCGATGGCCGCGCTCAAGGCCGAGGGTGTCAGCGTGATCGCCGAAGTGAAACGGGCCAGCCCGTCCCGCGGCAAGCTGGCCGCCATCGCCGATCCGGCCGCGCTGGCCGCGGACTACAAGGCCGGCGGCGCGAAGATCATCAGCGTGCTGACCGAGCCGCGGTGGTTCGGCGGGACGCTGGACGACCTTGATGCGGTGCGCCGGGCGGTGCAGGTGCCCGTGCTGCGCAAGGACTTCGTGATCAGCTCCTACCAGCTCTGGGAGGCACGCGCCCACGGCGCGGACGTGGCGCTGCTGATGGTCGCGGTCCTGGAGCAGAGCGCCCTGGTCTCGCTGATCGAGCGCGCCGTCTCGATCGGCCTGCTGCCGCTGGTCGAAGTCCACACCGAGCCCGAACTCGACCGTGCGCTCGACGCCGGTGCCACCGTCATCGGCGTCAACGCGCGCAACCTGGCCACGCTCAAGGTGGACCGGGGGATCTTCGGCGCTCTGGCGGGCCAGATCCCTGAGGGGGTCATCAAGATCGCCGAGTCCGGTGTCCGCGGGCCGCGTGACCTGCTCGCGTACGCCGCGTCCGGCGCCGACGCGGTGCTCGTGGGCGAGAGCCTGGTCAGCGAGAAGGACCCGCGCCTGGCCGTCGCCGACCTGGTGACCGCGGGCTCGCACCCCGCGCTCCGCGGTGAGCGCGGATGAGCCAGGAGGCCATCCAGGAACCCGCCGAACCCGACATCGCCCCCGTCCCCGATACGCTCGGGCATTTCACGGTGGGAAGCACCCCCGCCGAACAGCCCGTCGCGTACGGCGGGCGGTTCGCCCCCGAAGCGCTCATGGCGGCCCTCGACGAGCTGTCCGCCGCCTACGCACACGCTCGCACGGACCCGGCGTTCCGCGCGGAACTCGACGGCCTGCTGAGCGGCTACGCCGGGCGGCCGACGCTGCTGACCCGGGCGAGCCGGTTCGGCGAGCAGGCGGGCGGCTGCACCGTGCTGCTCAAGCGCGAGGACCTGGCCCACACCGGCTCGCACAAGATCAACAACGTGCTCGGGCAGGTGCTGCTGGCCAGGCGGATGGGCAAGACCAGGGTGATCGCCGAAACGGGGGCCGGGCAGCACGGCGTCGCCACGGCGACAGCCTGCGCGCTGCTCGGCCTGGACTGCGCCGTCTACATGGGCGAGGAGGACACCCACCGGCAGGCGCTCAACGTATCCCGCATGCGGATGCTCGGCGCCGAGGTCATCGCGGTCACCACCGGCACCCGCACGCTCAAGGACGCCATGAACGAGGCCTTCCGCGACTGGGTGACCTCCGTCGGGTACACCCACTACTGCATCGGCTCGGTGGGCGGCCCGCACCCGTTCCCGATGATGGTCAGGGACTTCCAGCGGGTGATCGGCACCGAGGCGCGGGAGCAGGTCTTGCGGCAGGAGGGCAGGCTGCCGGACGCGGTGATCGCGTGCGTCGGCGGCGGTTCCAACGCCATCGGCATCTTCCACGCCTTCATCCCCGACGCGCAGGTCCGCCTGATCGGCTGCGAGGCCGGCGGCGACGGCGTCGGCACCGGCCGGCACGCCGCCACGCTGACCGGCGGGTCCCCGGGCATCCTGCACGGCATGCGGACCTTTGTGCTGCAGGACGACGAAGGCCAGACCCAGGCCACCCATTCCATCTCGGCCGGCCTCGACTACCCGGGCGTGGGCCCCGAGCACGTCTGGCTGATGCAGACCGGCCGGGCCAGCTACCGCGCCGTGACCGACGCCGAGGCCATGCACGCCTTCGACGTCCTGTGCCGCACCGAGGGCATCATCCCGGCCATCGAGTCGGCGCACGCGCTGGCCGGCGCGCTCGACGCGGGCCGCGAGCTAGGCCGGGACGGGCTCATCGTGGTCAACCTGTCCGGCCGCGGCGACAAGGACGTGGACACCGCGTCGAAGTGGTTCGGCGTCTGAGGGCATGACCAGCATGACTAGCACTGTCACGAAGGCCTTCGCCCAGGCGAACGCGCAGGACCGGGCCGCGCTGGTCGGTTACCTGCCCGCCGGGTTCCCCTCCGTCGACGGCGCCATCGAGGCCGCCCTGGCCATGGCCGAAGCCGGGGCGGACGTCTTCGAGGTCGGCCTGCCGTACTCCGACCCGCTGATGGACGGCCCGGTGATCGCCGAGGCCGTGCACCGGGCGCTGACCAACGGGACGCGGATCGCCGACGTGCTCCGCACGGTCGAGGCGCTCGCCTCGGCCGGGGTTCCCACCCTGGTCATGACCTACTGGAATCCCGTCGACCGGTACGGCGTGCGCGCCTTCGCCCGCGACCTGGCCCAGGCGGGCGGGTCCGGCCTGATCACCCCCGACCTGACGCCCGAGGAGGCCGGCCCCTGGTTCGACGCCTCTGACGAACAAGGGCTCGACCGGGTGTTCCTGGCCGCGCCGAGTTCGACGGACGACCGGGTGGCCGCGATCGCGCAATCCTGCCGCGGGTTCGTCTACGCCGCCTCGCTGATGGGCATCACCGGCACCAGGGACGCGGTGAGCAGCAACGCGCCCGCCCTGGTCAAGCGGATCCGCCAGCACACCGAACTGCCCGTGGCCGTCGGCCTCGGCGTCTCCAACGGCGCCCAGGCGGCGCAGGTGGCCAGCTACGCCGACGGCGTGATCGTGGGTTCCGCCTTCGTCCGCCGGCTGCTCGACGCGACCGGCGCGGCAGGCGCGGCCGACGGCGCCGCGGGCGTCAAAGCGGTCAGGGACCTGACCGCCGAACTGGCCCAGGGCGTCCTCAGGAACACGCGGTAATGTCCCCGGTGTGCCGCTTGCGTCGATCCCCAGCCCCGCGCGCTCGTCGTGGCGCCTAGGACCGCTGCCGGTCCACGCCTACGCGCTGTGCGTCGTCGCCGGGATCATCGTCGCCATCGTGATCGCCGGCCGCAGATACCGGACACACGCAGCCGACCGCAAGGGGCTCATCCTCGACGTGGCCGCCTGGGCGGTCCCCTTCGGCCTGGCAGGCGCCGTCGTACACGCCGTGCTCGTGGACGCCAAGCACGACTTCACGGCCATCTCAGGACTCTGGCACGCCGCCACGGTCGCGGTCGCGCTCCTCGGGATCCCCGGTGCGGCGGCGCTCGGCACCGCCGGGGCGTGGATCGCCTGCCGGCGCGCCGGGATAAGGCTGGGCCCGGTCGCGGGCGCGGCCGCGCCCGCCGTCGTGTTCGGGCTCGCCGTGGCCGACCTGGGCAACTGGTGGACACAGCAGTTCTACGGCCCGCCGTCGGCCTGGTGGTGGGCGGTGCAGATCTCGCCGACGCGGCGGGCCCCCGGGTACGAGAACTACGCCACGTTCCAGCCCCTGTTCCTTTATCAGTCCTTGTGGGACCTTGCGGTGGGCATGGCCGTGATCTGGGCGGCGCGCCGGTTCGCCCTGTCCGGCGCGCGCACGTTCCTGCTGGTCGCGACCGGGTACGCGGTCGGCGGCTTCTGGGTTCAGCTCGCGCGCATCGGGCCCCTGACCCGCCTGTTCGGCGTCAGGTACGGAGCGCTCGAGGATGCCGTGGTATTCCTCCTGGCCGTCGCGGCGCTGTACCTCACCAGGCCCAGGCCCGGGCCCGCGCCCCGCCTTCATCCCAGGTCAGGCCCGGTGTCTTTCGCGGACGATTCCCCTGGTGATGTAATGTCTTCGTAACGAGGGCCAGTGTCGTCCCCGAGCGCAGTATTTAAGGCGACGGGAGCGCGCATGGCGGAGGCTGGCCTTTACGACCCCCGGTTCGAGCACGACGCGTGCGGCGTCGGCTTCGTCGCGGACCTGTCCGGCCGCGCCGGGCACGACGTCGTGGCCAAGGCGCTGCGGGTCCTCACCCACCTGGACCACCGCGGCGCCAAGGGCGGCGACCCAGGCACCGGCGACGGCGCGGGGATCCTCACCCAGGTGCCCGACGAGTTCTTCCGCGCCGCCTGCGGTTTCCCGCTGCCCGAAGCTGGCGGGTATGCGGCCGGCCTGGCCTTTCTCAATCATGCCGAACGACCGGTGGTATCACGCACCATAGAACGCCTCGCGGCCGCCGAGGGGCTGACGGTCCTCGGCTGGCGCGAGGTCCCGTATAACGCGACCGCCTGCGGCGCGGGCGCGCTGGCGGTGCTGCCGGACCTGGTTCAGCTGTTCGTCGCCGGGCAACGCGGGCAGCGCGGCCTCGAGCTGGACCGGATGACGTTCTGCCTGCGTAAGCGGGCCGAGCATGAGGCCGGCGCGTACTTCGCCAGCCTGTCGTCTCGGACCATCGTGTACAAGGGGATGCTGTCCGCGCCGCAGCTTGAGCCGTTCTACCCGGACCTGTCCGATCCCAGGTACGCCTCGGCGCTGGCGCTCGTGCACTCCAGGTTCTCCACCAACACGTTCCCGTCCTGGCCGCTCGCCCACCCGTACCGGTACGTGGCGCACAACGGCGAGATCAACACGGTCAGGGGCAACCGCAACTGGATGCGGGCCAGGGAGGCGATGCTGGCCAGCGACCTGATCCCCGCCTGCGCCGAAGGGCGGGGCATCGACCGGCTGTTCCCCATCCTCGACGAAGAGGGCAGCGACTCGGCCAGCTTTGACGAGTGCCTCGAGTTGCTGCACCTGGGCGGCCGGTCGCTGCCGCACGCCGTGCTCATGATGATCCCCGAGCCGTGGGAGAACCACGAGGAGATGACCTCGCAGCGGCGCGCGTTCTACCAGTTCCACGCCGCGCTGATGGAACCGTGGGACGGCCCGGCGCTGATCGCGTTCACCGACGGCTCGGTGATCGGCGCCGTCCTGGATCGCAACGGGCTGCGCCCCGGCCGGTACTGGGTGACCAGCGACGGCCTGGTCGTGCTGGCCAGCGAGGTGGGCGTGCTCGACCTCGACCCCGCCACCGTGATCAGGAAGGGCCGCCTCCAGCCGGGCCGGGTGTTCCTGGCCGACACCGCGGCCGGCCGCATCGTCGAGGACGAGGAGGTCAAGGCGGCCCTGTCCGCCGAACACCCCTACGAGTCCTGGCTCCACGCCGGCCTAGTCCACCTGGATGACCTCCCCGACGTGCTGGCCCCGGGGGGCCCGTCCGGCGACCTAGTGACTGCACAGCGGACGCACGGGTACACCGAAGAGGAACTGCGGGTCATCCTGGCCCCGATGGCACGGACCGGGGCCGAGGCGATCGGGTCGATGGGAACCGACACGCCGCTCGCCGTGCTCTCGGACCGGCCGCGGCTGATCTTCGACTACTTCACCCAGCTGTTCGCCCAGGTAACCAACCCGCCCCTGGACGCGATCAGGGAGGAGCTCGTCACCTCGCTCGCCACCATCACCGGACCCGAGCAGAACCTGCTGGAACCCATCCCGGCGTCCTGCCGCCAGATCGCGCTGCCGTACCCGGTGATCAGCACCCACGACCTGACCAAGATCATTCACATCAACGACGAGGGCAACCTGCCCGGGCTGGCCTCGCACGTGGTGGACGGCCGGTACGACCCGGGCGGCGGCGGCGAAGCCCTGCGCGCCCGCCTGGCCGAGATCTGCGCCGAGGTCTCCGCCGCGATCGCCAGCGGCGCGCGCCTGATCATCCTGTCCGACCGGTCGGGGGGGAACGGGGGGGCGGACAGCCCTCCCGTGACCGGGGGGATCCCGGGGGGTCGCCCCCCGGGGCTAGCACAGCCACCACGCCCCATGCCCATCCCGTCGCTGCTGCTGACCGGAGCCGTGCACCACCACCTGATCAGGGAGAAGTCGCGGACCCGGGCCGGGCTGGTCGTCGAGGCCGGGGACGTGCGCGAGTGCCATCACCTGGCGCTGCTGGTCGGGTACGGCGCCGCGGCCGTCAACCCCTACCTGGCCATCGAGTCGGTCAGGGATCTCGTCCGGCGCGGCATCGTGGAGGGGGTCACCGAGAAGAAGGCCGAAGCCAACCTGCTCAAGGCACTCGGCAAGGGGCTGCTGAAGATCATGTCCAAGATGGGGGTGTCGACGGTCGCCTCCTACACCGGCGCGCAGATCTTCGAGGCCATCGGGCTGGGCGAGGAGGTGATCGAGACCTGCTTCGCCGGGACCACCTCGCGGCTGTCCGGCGTGGGCTTCGACGCCCTGGCCGCCGAGATCGCCCAGCGGGCCGAGCAGGCACGGGGGGTTCGCGGGGGGTATCCCCCCGCGGGTCTGCCGACCGGCGGTGAGTACCAGTGGCGCCGGGAGGGTGAGCCGCACCTGTTCAGCCCGGAGGCGGTCTTCAAGCTCCAGCACGCGACGCGCAGCCGCCGGTACGAGATCTTCAAGGAGTACACCTCGCTGATCGACGACCAGTCCAGGCGGCTGATGACCCTGCGCGGGCTGCTCCGCATCCGGGGCGTCGATGCGGGGCCAGGGGGGTTTGGGGGGACGGGCAGTCCCCCCAAGATCGGGGGGATCCCGGGGGGTCGTCCCCCCGGGGATACGCCGTCCGTTCGGCTTGATGAGGTTGAATCTGTTTCCAGCCTCGTGCGCAGGTTCGCGACCGGGGCCATGTCGTACGGGTCGATCTCGGCCGAGGCGCACGAGACCCTGGCCATCGCGATGAACCGGCTGGGCGCGCGGTCCAACACCGGGGAGGGCGGCGAGGATCCGGACCGGTTCACCCCCGAGCCGAACGGCGACCTGCGCCGGTCCGCCGTCAAGCAGGTGGCCAGCGGGCGGTTCGGGGTCACCAGCGAGTACCTGGTCAACGCCGACGACCTGCAGATCAAGATGGCCCAGGGGGCCAAGCCGGGGGAGGGCGGCCAGCTGCCGGGGCACAAGGTGTACCCGTGGATCGCCAGGACGCGGTACTCCACGCCGGGGGTGGGGCTGATCTCGCCGCCGCCGCACCACGACATCTACTCGATCGAGGACCTGGCCCAGCTGATCCACGACCTGAAGAACGCCAACCCGGCGGCGCGGGTGCACGTCAAGCTCGTGGCCGAGGTCGGGGTCGGCACCGTGGCCGCCGGGGTGTCCAAGGCGCACGCCGACGTGGTGCTGATCAGCGGGCACGACGGCGGCACCGGTGCCGCGCCGCTGACCTCGATCAAGCACGCCGGCGCGCCGTGGGAGCTCGGGCTGGCCGAGACCCAGCAGACCCTGCTGCGCAACAACCTGCGCGACCGGATCGTGGTGCAGGCGGACGGCCAGCTGAAGACCGGCCGGGACGTGATCATCGCCGCGCTGCTCGGCGCGGAGGAGTTCGGCTTCGCGACCGCGCCGCTGGTCGTGTCGGGGTGCGTGCTGATGCGGGTCTGCCACCTGGACACCTGCCCGGTCGGCGTGGCCACCCAGAACCCCGAGCTGCGGGCGCGGTTCACCGGCCGGCCCGAGTTCGTGGTGAACTTCTTCGAGTTCATCGCCGAGCAGGTCCGCGAGTACCTGGCCGCGCTCGGGTTCCGGACCCTGGAGGAGATCGTCGGGCGGGTGGACCTGCTCGACGCGGCGCTCGCGGTGGAGCACTGGAAGGCCTCGGGGCTCGACCTGTCCCCGGTGCTGTACGCGCCGCCGCTGCCCGAGGGGGCCGCCACCCGGTGCGTGAGCGCCCAGGACCACGGGCTCGACCAGGCGCTGGACCACACGCTCATCGCCCTCGCCGAGGGGGCGCTGGAAGAAGGTCGCCCGGTCCGGCTCGAGCTGCCGATCAGGAACGTCAACCGGACCGTGGGCACCATGCTCGGCTACGAGGTGACCAGGCGCTGGGGCGGCGAGGGGCTGCCCGACGGCACGATCGACGTCTCGTTCACCGGGTCGGCGGGCCAGTCGTTCGGCGCGTTCCTGCCGCGCGGCATTACCCTTCGGCTAGCAGGCGACGCGAACGACTACCTGGGCAAGGGGCTGTCCGGCGGGCGGCTGGTCGCGCGGCCGCCGGCGCGTGCTTCGTTTGCCGCGCACGAGCAGGTCATCGCGGGCAACGTGATCGGCTACGGCGCCACGAGCGGCGAGATCTTCCTGTCCGGCCTGGTGGGCGAGCGGTTCTGCGTGCGGAACTCCGGCGCGCTCGCCGTCGCCGAGGGCACCGGCGACCACGGCTGCGAGTACATGACCGGCGGACGGGTGGTGATCCTCGGCCCCGTCGGGCGGAACTTCGCGGCGGGCATGTCCGGCGGCATCGCCTACGCGCTCGACCTGTCGGCGCGCCGGGTCAACCGGGAGATGGTCGACCTCGACCCCCTGGAGGAGTCCGACGCCAGGTTCGTGCGCGACGTCGTGGAGCGCCACTACGCGCTGACCGGCTCCGCGGTCGCCGGGCGGCTGCTGGCCGACTGGGATCCCGGCCGGTTCACCAAGGTCATGCCCAAGGACTACAAGCGGGTGCTGTCCGCCGCCTCGCAGGCCGAGCGCGAGGGCCGCGACGTCAACGAGGCCGTCATGGCCGCGGCGCACGGGTGAGGGGCGGTCATGGCTGACCCGAAGGGCTTTATGACCACGCCGAGGGAGACCCCAGCCAGGCGTCCCGTCGAGCTGCGCCTTCTCGACTGGCGCGAGGTCTATGAGCCGTTCCCGCCCGGCCGTCTCGAACGGCAGGCGGGCCGGTGCATGGACTGCGGCATCCCGTTCTGCCACAGCGCCTGCCCGCTGGGGAACCTGATCCCGGAGTGGAACGACCTGGTCCGCCGGCACGACTGGCGCGAGGCCGCGGACCGGCTGCACGCCACGAACAACTTCCCCGAGTTCACCGGGCGGCTCTGCCCGGCGCCGTGCGAGGCGGCCTGCGTGCTCGGGATCAACTCCGATCCCGTCACGATCAAGCAGGTCGAGGTCGAGATCATCGACCAGGCGTTCGCGTCCGGGTGGGTGGTCCCGCGACCCCCCGCCGTCCTGTCCGGCCGGACGGTCGCGGTGATCGGCTCCGGCCCGGCCGGGCTCGCGGCGGCCCAGCAGCTGACCAGGGCCGGGCACGCGGTGACCGTCTTCGAGCGCGAGGACGCGCCCGGCGGCCTGCTGCGGTACGGCATCCCCGCGTTCAAGCTCGAGAAGAGGCACCTGGACCGCCGGCTGGCGCAGATGCGGGCGGAGGGCACGCGGTTCCGCTGCGGGGTCGAGGCAGGCACCGACGTCAGCGCCGCCGAACTTCGCGCGCGCTTCGACGCCATCGTGCTGTGCGGCGGCGCCCGGGTGCCGCGCGACCTGCCTCTGCCCGGCCGGGACCTGGCCGGCATTCACCAGGCCATGGAGTACCTCCCGCTGGCCAATCGGGCTGGGTCGGCCGACCCCTCGATCAGCGCCCGCGGCCAGCAGGTCGTCATCATCGGCGGGGGGGACACCGGAGCGGACTGCCTGGGCACAGCGCACCGGCAGCGCGCGGCGTCGGTGACCCAGCTCGAGATCATGCCCAGGCCGCCCGCGTCGCGGCCCGCCCACCAGCCCTGGCCCGTCTACCCGATGATCTACCGCACCTCGAGCGCGCACGAGGAGGGCGGCGAGCGGGCCTACGCCGTGTCCACGCTGGAGTTCCTCGGCGACGCCGGCGGCCGGGTCCGCGCCCTGCGCCTGGCCGACGCGGCCGGGTTCGACCCCGTCCCTGGCACCGAGCGCGAGCTGCCCTGCGACCTGGTCCTCCTCGCCATGGGCTTCACCGGCGCCGAACGCCCCGGGCTGCTTACCGACCTCGGCGTGACGTTCGACCAGCGCGGCAACGTCGGCCGCGATGACTCGTACGCCACGTCGGTGCCCGGCGTGTTCGCCGCGGGCGACATGAGCCGCGGCCAGTCGCTTATCGTCTGGGCGATCGCCGAGGGTCGCAGCGCCGCCGCCGCCGTCGACCGCTACCTGAGCGGGCGTTCCGCGCTGCCGGCGCCCATCCCGCCCACCGCCCGCCCGCTGGCCTGAACTGACAAAAGGCCAAGAAAACCGCGTCCGTGAACATACCCTGGGATCGACGGATCTATGCGGTTTTAGGGGGTATGCGGGTAGCTCATGGTAATGGCGATATGTCCGAATGGCCATGATTCGGCCACCGATGACTTCTGCGACGTGTGCGGCAAGAACATCGCCAGGAGGACTCCGACCGACGCGCCGCGCGCGGTAGGCAAGCACCACGCCGGCGGGCCGGGCCAGGCAGGGTCTTCGGCCGCGGCGTGCCCGAGATGCGGCGCGATGAGCTCCGGTCAGCTCTGCCCCGACTGCGGTTACCGTTTCTGGGGGCGCCGGCCGTTCGCCCCCCTGACCGACCCGGCGTCGTCCTTCTCGTCCGCCACGACCGCCCCCTTCCCCGCACCGCCCTGGCCGTCCGAGCCGACACCCCCAACCGGACTGCCTTCCTCCGCCGGGCCGTCGTCGTTCGCGGGGCCGTCCTTCGGTGCGCCGTCGTCTCCTGGTGGGCCGTCGTCCTTCGGTGCGCCGTCGTCTCCTGGTGGGCCGTCGTCCTTCGGCGGGCCGTTGTCCTTCGGTGGGCCATCGTCCTTCAGCGAGCCGTCCACTCCCGGCGAACCGTCGCCCTTCGGCGGGCCGTCACCTCCCGCCGGACCGCCCGAATCACTGTTCCCGCCGATTGACCCGCCCGGGCCGCCGCCCGCCGCGCCGGGGCCGCCTGAATCGCTGTTCCCACCGGTTGCCCGGCCGGCGTCGCCTTCCTGGGACTGGCCCGAGCCGCCGTCCCCGCCCGCACCGGCCTCGCCGAGCGAACCGCCGTCTTCGCGTCCGCTTTCTTCCGCGTCGTACTTTCCGCCTTCTCCGGCCCCCAACGCCTCGCTGCCTCCGGCCCTGTACGCGCCGCCCTCGGACCCGGTTGTGCTGCAGGACCCGCCCGCGGCCCATGGCCGGCCCGCGCCCTCGGACTCGTCGGTGCCGCCACCTCCGGACCCCTACGCGCCTCCGGACCCATACGCGTCCCTGGACCCCTTCGCGTCCCCCGATCCGCCGCCCCCGGTCTCTCCTGCGGCGTTTTCCTGGGAGACAAACGATCCCTCGCCGACGTCACCGTCGTCTCCAGTCTCGTCCACGACCTACGTCTCCCCGGCCAGGACGGTCCCGCCCCAGACGCTCGCTCTCCAGGATGAGCTCGCGCTCCCTGTGGAGTCCGCCCTCCCGGGTGAGTTCCCGTCGGTCGATGGGCTCGCGCCTCCGAACGAGCCTGTGTCGGCCGATGAGGTCCCGGACGAGCTCACGCTTACGGTCGAAAACCCTCGGTCGGCCGACGAGCCCCCGGACGAGCTCACGCTCACGGTCGAGACCTCGCTCCCGGTCGAGACCTCGCTCCCGGTCGAGACCCTGCTACCCGGCGAGACCCCGCTACCGGACGAAACCCTGCTTCCGGTCAAGACCCCGAGTTCGGACGAGACCCTGCGTCCGGTCGAAACCCCGCTGCTGGCCAAGCCTCCGGTCTCGGCCAAGCCCCCACCCCCGGGCGGGCCAGCGCAGCCCATCGGGGCCGACTCGTTTTCCTGGTCCTCGCAGCCGATCTATTCCCTGTCGCCATCCCCGCCCCTCGCTCCGCCCGAACCGTCCTTCATCCCGCCGGTACCGTCTTCCTCTCCACGTCCACCTGTCGCATCGACCCCGCCCGCGTCGCCCGATTCGCCTTCGCCGTCGTCTCCGCCCACCATGCCGATGCCGACCTTCACCCCGGCCACCTGGACCGTCGTGGTTGGCCTGGACCGGGAGTACTACGACAGGATGCAGCTCACCAGGGCCCTGACCGGCCCGGCCGTCACGTTTCCCGGTTTCAGCAACGAGCGGCGATTCCAGCTCGAAGGAACGCAGCTGCGCATCGGCCGGCGGAGCGCCGTGCGCGGACTTGAACCGGAGATAGACCTGACCGGCCCACCCACCGACCCGGGCATCAGTCGACTGCACGCGGTCCTGATCCCCGGGCAGGACGGCGGCTGGTCCGTGCTCGACCCGGGCTCGGCCAACGGCACCCTCCTCAATGGCCGCGAGATCCCGGTTGGAGAGCTGGTCCACCTGCACCACGGCGACCGCATCAACCTCGGCGTCTGGACCGTGATCACGGTGCAGCACGGCTAGGAGGGGCGCGCCGAAGTAGCCATCAATTGCGGGCAAAATAGAGAACGTCATGGTGCGTCAGTTCCGATGACGGGAGCGGACATGGCGGGCTGGCAATGACGGCCACGGCTTGGAGGCGGGCATCATCGTTCTCGCTGTGGTAATGGCGGTCGGCTGCGCCTGGGGGCTGTCCCGCAGGCTCGCGGAGTACCGATGACCGCCCAGGTGCTGACGAGGGACCGCGCCCCCGCCGCGGTGCAGGCCGTAGTCGCCGAGCGCGACGCGATCCAGGCGAACCTGCTCGAGCTTGACGGCAGCTTCGGCAAGCGGCTGCTGGAGGGGGCAGCGCTTACCGGGCAGACGAAGCGCCGCTGGGACGCGACCGCCGTCGCGATGAGCCGGCTCTGGCAGATCTACACGGCCTACTCGGCCGTGGTCGACCAGGCCGCCGAGGCGGTGACCAAGCATCTCGGGCCCAAGGAGCTGGCGGCGATCACCGCCCTGCTCACCGGGCCGTCCGTCGAGCTGGCCGCCGGACCTGCCCCGCTGGCCGGACGCGACCTAGCCGACTCGGGCCGCGAGGAACTGACCCTGGTCGCGGCGGTGACCAGGATGCGGCGCGCCTTCGCCGACATCACCGATGTGGTCTCCGGCGCGGAGCAGGTGTGGAACGAGATGGCAGGCAGGCTGGACTCGATCGCCGCCGAGTTGGCCCGGGTGACGCCGCTGGCGGCCTCGTTCGCCGACGAGGCCCTCACGGGAAACCTGGCGGCGGCCGAGGGAAAGCTGGCCAAGCTGCGTGACACGCTGAGCACCGATCCGCTCGCGCTATGGCTGGGCGGCCCGGCCCCGGGGAAGGTCGACACCTCGTCCGCCGAGCGGCTGCGGGAACGGGTGGCCGCCACGGTCACGCGGGTTGACGAGCTGGTCCGGCTGCGCGACGACGCCCGGCAGCGCATCGCCCAGGTGATGGCGGCCGCCGCCGCGGCGCGCGCCGCCGACGAGGATGCAGCCGCCGCCTGGCAGCGTGCCGCGGCGAAGATCACCGCGGCAGCGCTTCCCGCCCGGCCTCCGGCGATGACCGATCTATCCGCGCGCGTGGCCAACCTCGCCCTGCTGCTGGACTGCGCGCGCTGGACCAGGCTCTCGTCCGAGCTTGACCTGCTCGACCGCGAGCTGGCCGAGGCCACCGCCCGTTTCCGGGAGTCCGAACGAGCCCTGACGGCTCTGGTGAGCAGGCGTGATGAGCTGCGCGGGCTGCTCGGTGCCTACCAGGCCAAGGCGGCGCGGCTCGGCGCGGCGGAAGGCCCCGGCCTGGCCGAACGCTACGACCGCGCCCACGGGCTGCTGTGGACGGCGCCGTGCGACCTCGAGGCCGCCGCCGAGGCGGTGACCGGGTACCAGCAAGCCGTCCTGGCGCTAGGAGGACAGTCGCGATGACCACGGCCATGGTCAGGTGCACGCAGCCCGGCTGCGACGGGATCATCCAAGACGGTTACTGCGCGACCTGCGGCCGCAAGGTGCCATCCGGCCGCGACCATGCCGAACTCGACCTTGGGTTGCTGGCGGGCGTGACCGACCGGGGCCTGCGGCACCCGCGCAACGAGGACGCGATGGGCCTGGCTACCGCGACCACTCCCGCAGGCGAGGTCGCGATCGCCGTGGTCTGTGACGGAGTGTCCACCTCGCCTCGCCCTGACGAAGCATCCCTGGCCGCCTCGCAGGCCGCGGTCCGGGTGCTCCTCACCTCGGCCCGGCTCGGCGAGGAACCGGGGGAGGCGTCGCGGGCCGCGGTACGCTCGGCGCAAAGGGCCCTGGCCGGCCTGGGCTTGCCAGGGCAGGCGCCGTCCTCCACCTACGTCTCGGCCGTGGTCACCGGCGACGGCGTCACCGTGTGCTGGCTCGGCGACAGCCGCGCCTACTGGCTTCCCGCCGGACCCGGCGGTGCCACGCGCCTGACGACGGACGACTCTCTGGCCGAACTACTGGTCGCGCGGGGCGCCCTGGCGGAGGCCGAAGCCATGGCCTCCCCGCAGGCCCACGTGATCACCGGCTGGCTCGGCGCCGATGCGGCCGAGGCCCAGCCGCACCTGGCGCGGTTCGAGCTAATAGGACCCGGCGTCGTGCTCGTCTGCTCGGACGGGCTGTGGAACTACCGGCCCGAAGCCGCGGGCCTGGCGGAGCTCGCCCTTCCCGCGGCCCTCAGCGACCCGCTCGGCGCCGCGGCCAGCCTCGTGAAGTTCGCGCTCGACGCCGGGGGCGTGGACAACATCACCGTGGTTCTGATCCCCTTCCCGCTCGTCAGGTCGACGTTACCGAGGAGAATCCAGCCGTGACCGAGTCCGGCTTCACCGTCGACGTCGACCAGAACCAGTACCTTCCCGAGGGCAGGCGCGACGTCAGCGCGATCGTCACCGTCACGTCGGCGGCGGACGCTACCGGGTTCTCCGGCACCGGTCCGGCCGGCGGCCAGACGACCGGCGGCCAGGCGGGCAGCGCGGAAATCATCATCATTGACTGCTCGGGATCGATGGAATACCCGCATACCAAGATCGTCGAAGCCCGGGCGGCCACCGCCGCCGCCGTGGACGTGATCCGCGACGGGACGTGGTTCGCGGTCATCGCGGGCACCAACCTGGCCTGGCCGGCGTTCCCGGCCGACGGGAGCATGGCGATCGCCGACGCGACCTCCAGGGCGGCGGCCCGGCAGGCAGTCGCGGGCCTGCGGGCCGGCGGCGGCACGGCCATCGGGCAGTGGCTGGGACTGGCCAGGCAGATCTTCGCGGCCTATCCGGCCAAGCTGCGGCACGCCATCCTGCTCACTGACGGTAAGAACCAGCACGAGGCCCCGGAGCAGCTCGCAGCGGCGATCAGCGAGTGTGGGGGCGTATTCAGCTGCGACTGCCGCGGTGTCGGCACCGACTGGGAGGTCGCCGAGCTGCGCAGGATATCGACCGCTCTGCTGGGCACGGTGGACATCGTGCCTGACCCGTCCGGGCTGGCCGCCGACTTCGCGGCCATGATGCAGGCGGCCATGGGCAAGCAGGTCGCCGATGTCGCGCTGCGCGTCTGGACCCCCGAGCACGCCGCGGTCGCGTTCGTCAAGCAGGTGGCGCCGACGGTCGATGACCTGACCGGCAGGCGCACGTCACGGAGCGCGCAGGCGGGTGACTACCCGACCGGCGCGTGGGGCCCGGGTGAGAGCCGTGACTACCACGTCGGCGTCGAGGTCAACCCGGCCGGAATCGGGCAGGAGATGCTCGCCGCCCGGGTGAGCCTGGTGGCCAGCTCGCCGGCCGGTGAGGAGATCTTGGGCCAGGGACTTGTGCGCGCGATCTGGACCGACGACGAGGCGCTGTCTACGAAGATCAACCTGCGGGTCGCGCACTACACCGGCCAGGCCGAGCTCGCCGAGGCGATCCAGGAGGGCCTGGAGGCGCGCAAGCAAGGTGACGAGGAGACCGCGACAGCCAAGCTGGGCCGGGCGGTGGCGCTGGCGCACCAGTCGGGCAACGAGGACACCGCCAAGCTGCTGGCCAAGGTGGTGGACGTCGTCAGCGTCGACACCGGGACGGTGCGGCTGAAGAAGCAGGTCGAGGACGCGGACGAAATGGCGCTCGACACCAGGTCGACCAAGACGGTCCGGGCGAGGAAATAGCGGGCGCGACGCGGTGAGGAGACGGGCATGGCGGTGTGTCCCAACGGGCATGACTCGGCGAGCGACGATTTCTGTGACGTCTGCGGCATGCGCATCCTCAGCCCCGCTGGCGCGTCATCGACCCCCGTCGGAGCCGCGCCGGACGCTCCGCTAGGCGCCCCCGCCGGCCGCATGCCGCAAGCCGCGAGCCCAGACCAGTCCTGCCCCGTGTGCGGCACCGCCGGGTCCGGCGCGTTCTGCGAGTCATGCGGCTTCAACTTCTCCGCCGCCCAGCCCTCCTTCTCGCCCGCTGCTCAGCCGCCCTTCCCGTCGGCACCGCCCTCACCACCGGTCCCGCCCGTGACGCCCGTTCCGACCGAAATTTCGGTCCCTGTGAGTCCGCCGCCCTCACCAGCCCCGTCCGCTCCGTTCACCCCGTCGACCCCGCCTGCGCCGGCCTACGGTCCTGTGGCCTGGACCGCCGTCGTGTCGTCGGATCGCGACTACTACGACAGCGTCCGGGCCGCGAGCGGCCCGGAGGGGGAGGCCATACCGTTCCCCGCTTACTGCGCCGAGCGGCGGTTCCGGCTGTCGGGAAACCAGATGCGGATCGGCCGCCGCAGCGTGTCACGCGGCCTGGACCCGGAGATCGACCTGACCGGCCCGCCTGCCGACCCTGGCATCAGCAGGCTGCACGCCGTCCTCGTCGCCGGGCCGGACGGAAACTGGTCGGTACTTGATCCAGGCTCCGCCAACGGCACCCTCGTCAACGGCACCGAGATACCCACGGGGGATCCAGTGCCCCTGCACGAAGGGGATCGCGTCAACCTCGGCGCCTGGACCGCCATCACGGTCCGCCGCGGCTAACGGTGCACAGCGGTTAGCAGCAATGATTGCCCCGGGGCTCTGGGCTCGCGGCGACCCGAGGCACTAACGTATGCACATGATCAACCTGCCGCCCTCGGGCGACCACGACGAGGTCGATCTCGGCAACGCCGCCGGGGTCAGTGACCGGGGCTTGCGGCATCACCGCAACGAGGACGCGATGGCCTTGGCCTCTGAGGTGACACACAACGGCCCCGTGGTGGTGGCCGTGGTCTGCGACGGCGTCTCGTCCTCGCCGCGACCCGACGAGGCGTCACTCGTGGCCGCGCAGGCGGCGCTGCCGGTCCTCATGGCCGCCGTCCGCGAAGGCAGGGACCTGAAGGAGGCCTCAGAGGCCGCGGTCGCAGCCGGGCGCGAATGCGTAGCCCAGCTGCACGAGGCCTCACACGACACCTCGGCGACCACCTTCGTCTCGGCCGTGGCGGCCCCCGGCTTGGTGACCTTGTGCTGGCTTGGCGACAGCCGCGCCTACTGGCTGACCCAGCCCGAGTCGGAATCCCGCCAGCTCACCCGCGACGATTCTGTGGCCGGGGGAATGGTCGAGGCGGGCCTGGCCACCGAGGCCGCGGCCATGGCCTCGCCGCACGCGCACGTGCTGACCCGCTGGCTCGGCGGGGACGCCGCGGACCTCGACGGCGATCCCAAGCGCGCGCCGCACGTGGAGCAGTACGAACCGCCGGGAGCCGGCATCCTGCTGCTGTGCTCTGACGGGTTGTGGAACTACCTGCCCGAGGCGGCGGACCTGGCCGAGCTCGCCCTGCCCAAGGCGCTGACCGACCCGCTTGCAGCCGCCGTTGACATGGTGCAGTTCGCGGTCGAGGCCGGAGGCGCCGACAACATCACCGCGATCCTGATCCCGTACGCCGCGCCCGAGGAACCCTGACCGCGCCACCGTCCGAAGTGATCCGGTTTCATGTGGAGAAGCGTGCGGCTCAGCGAAACTTTGGGGCCTTAGTTTCGACGGTGCCTGCCATCCGGTGATCTAGCTTTTAGCGCCGCGACGCCGTATCGTTCAGCAGTGTGAACGCTCACAACAACTAACGGCCCTGGCCTCGGCGGGTCCGCGCCGTTCTTCTGTAGCGTGCCACGGCCCTAAGGGAGAGGGACCTGCTCGCCGCTATTGGGGGTCGCCTTTTAAAGACAGGAACGCCGCAAGGCCCAGCGGGACTGCTGGCCTTCGGCATTAGAAAAGTGACTGGAGGCCGCGATGGGAAAGGTCGACCCGAAGGTCGATGAGGCAATCCAAACGCTCAACATGAAAGACGGGCCCGCACGCCGGAAGCTGCTTACCGGCGCTGGCCTGGTCAGCGCGACGGCAGCGGCCTCTGCTCTGCTGAGCGCCTGCACGTCCAGCAGCAGTGCTAGCACCAGTTCGAGCACTACCGCAAAGGCGGTCGCCGGGAACTTCCCGTCGACTCCGAAATGGCAGTTCTGGTTCGACAACCACGTCACCACCAACCTGTTCTTCGTGCCCACCCAGTTCGGGTTCAAGGACGCGGCCGCGCTTCTCAACCTGCCGACGCCCAAGTGGGGCGGCTCGGACAACTCCATAGTCGCGGACATGGTCGCCTACATGAGGACCGCGATCGCGGCAGGGGCGAGCGGGATCGCCACGACGGTGATCAACGCCAGTCCCTCCGACACGACGTTCGCCACCCCCGTGGCGGCCGCGATGAGCGCAGGCATCCCCGTGGTCAGCTACAACGCCGACGGTCCCATCCTCAAGGGCGTCCCGACACCCGGGACGAACCGGCTCTGCTATGTCGGTCAGGCACTCTACGTCTCCGGCCAGCAGATGGGAGCGCGGATCCTGGCCAACACCAAGCCAGGGCACGTCGTCATCTTCATCGCCACCCCGGGCACGGCCAACATCCAGCCCCGCTTCGACGGCGCGTCCGCGGTGCTCACCCCGGCCGGCTACAAGGTGAGCCTCGTGGCGACAGGAGCATCGACGGCGGTCGAGGGCCCGCCAGAGAAGGCCTTCCTGCTCGCCAACAAGTCGAACCTGGTGGGCGCGTTCGCGGTGGACGCGGGCTCGACCGAGCTGCTCGGCCCGCAGCTCGCTTCCCTTGGCCTGGCGGGCAAGATCTACGCGGGCGGGTTCGATCTCACCCCAGGCACGCTGACCGCGATCAAGGCGGGCCAGCTCGACTTCACCATCAACCAGGACCCGTACCTGCAGGGCTTCCTGCCGACGCTGTACCTGTACATGTTCAACCTGACCGGCGGGCTGGTGCTCCCGCCGGACACCGACACCGGCCTGACCTTCGTGGACTCGGCTGCCGTCGGGCAGTACCTCTCGACGAGCACCACGTACGAGGGCTCGACGGGCGCCACCAAGCCCAGCCTCGTCGCGCGGTCCGGCGCCATCAGCAACCCGGTCGCCACCACGAGCACGTGACGGGCTGCGATTCGAAGTCCTGACTCGATCGTGGCGCGCCGGCGTCGGATACTGGGCCTGTGGACAGGGCCGGTTTCCCGGCGTCGGCGCGCCATGCGTGCCGACGGCAAGCACACGGAAGGGAGCGGCCGAGGTGAGCGAGACCGCCGAGCGTACTCCGGCCATAGCCGGAGAGCCCCCTGGGTCCCCGGCGCCCGGGAACGGCACGTGGCGGCACCTGCGGGGAGCGGGAACATTCCTGCTGCGCCAGCGCGAGCTGACCGTGTTCGTGGTCGTGGTCCTGCTGATCCTCTACTTCGGCGTCATCTCCTCGACCGGCCGGGCCGTGTTCTTCGAGAAGGCCGACCTGATCAACCTCGGCCAGATCGCGGCGCCGATCATCATCATCGCGCTCGGCGAGGTGCTGCTGCTGATCTGCGGTGAGATCGACATCTCGGTCGGGTTCATCTACGCGTTCACGCCGTTCATCATGTACTTCCTGATCCAGTACTACGGCGTGCCCGGCATCCTCGCGATCATCCTCGCGCTGGTCTGCGCGGCGGCGATCGGCTGGGTCAACGCTTTTATCACGGTCACCATCGGGGTGCCGTCGTTCATCACGACCCTGGGCACCGGCTTCGTCCTCTACGGCCTCATCCTGACCATGGCGCACGGCGAGCAGGCCCCTGTCCCGTCGAAGGTGCTCGGCATCGGCCACTGGCTCGGCACCGACGCCTTCGCCGAGATCATCTGGGCGATCGTCCTCGTCGCCCTCTTCCACGTGCTGTTGCGGCGGACCCGGTGGGGGCTGCACACGATCGCGGTCGGCGGCAACCAGCTCGGGTCGGCCGAGGCCGGCGTCAACGTCGCCCGGATCAAGTACGGGAACTTCATGATCACCGCCGTGCTCGGCGGGTTCGTCGGCATCCAGATCGCGTTCCAGACCAACGTCATCGACACGTTCTCCGGCGGGGCCGCCTACCAGCCGATGTTCTACGCGGTCGCCGCCGCGGTGCTCGGCGGCACCTCGATGCTCGGCGGCTCCGGCACCATGATCGGCGCGTTCCTCGGCGCGGCCGTCCTCACGATTCTCGAGGACGGCTTCGCGGTGCTGGGGATCAGCGCCTACCCGCTGGAGATCTTCTTCGGCGGCGCCATCCTCATCTCAATGATCGCCAGCGTCCAGCTCGCGCGGCTGCGCGCCAGGGGGAGGATACAACGATGACGGCGGAAACGCCGCAGGCCAGCGGGACAGACGTGCTGCAGGCCGAGCATATCTCGAAGCGTTTCGGTGCCGTGACGGCCCTGCGTGACGTGAACATGCACCTGGCCCGCGGCGAGGTGCTCGCCCTGCTCGGCGACAACGGCGCCGGCAAGTCGACCCTCATCAAGATCTTGTGCGGCTTCCAGCAGCCCGATTCCGGCCGGATCATGCTCGATGGCCAGGAGGTGACGCTCAGGTCGGTCGATCACGCCCGGTCGCTCGGGATCGACGTCGTGTACCAGGATCTGGCGCTGGTCAATCAGCTCAGCGTCTACCACAACATGTTCCTCAACCGGGAGCGGGTCCGCGGGCTGCTGCTCAGCAACCGGGCGATGCGCCGGCTCGCGCGCCAGTACCTGGACGAGATGGGCGTGAACATCCCGTCCGTCGACGCCGACGTCGCCGCGCTCTCCGGCGGCCAGCGCCAGGCCATCGCGGTGGCCCGCTCGGTGTTCAGCGCCGCGAAGATCCTGCTCCTCGATGAGCCGCTGGCGGCCATGGGCGCCAAGGAGGCGGCCCTGATCCTGGACCTGGTCCAGGACCTGAAGAGCCGGGGCGATGTGTCGATCATCATCATCGCGCACAACTACGGGCAGGCGCTGGAGATCTGCGACCGGGTCAACCTGCTGCAGCACGGCGAGATCACGCTCGACAAGCCGGGCAAGGACACCTCGGTCGCCGAACTCAGCGAGATCGTTATCGCGGAGTACCGCCGCGCGCTGCGGGAGCGCCAGCAGAGCGCGTGAGGGCGCCGGCCTTACACCTGCGCGAATTCGATGCCGGCGAGCTGGCAGAAGACGCGCCAGGACGCGGCGTGGTGGCCGAGGTTCATCACCTCGTGGTGCGGCCCGCCCGCCGCCAGCCATCCGTTCAGGCATTCGCGCAGGCCGGTGGCGGGCCGGAACTGGCCGTAGGGCATCTCCAGGCTCGGCAGCGGCGGGCTGTCCAGGATCTCGCCCTCGGCGACCACGAGGCGGAACCGGCCGCCCTCCAGATTCACCAGCGCGGCCAGGGTGGCCGGGCCCGGCTGGTACTGGAACAGGAAGGTCGGCGGGTCGCCTCAGCCGGCCGATGCCGAGCGGGCGCTTGATCAGCCGCACCGGCCGGTCGGAACGGGCGATCTTCCAGTTGCCTTCGCCCATGTGGCTCATCAGCACCGAGTCGGAGGGGAAGTCCATCGCGTACATCTCGGTGAAGTGGGCATCACCGATCAGCGTGTGCCCGGCCGAGACCAGGCAGGCAGTCAGTACGTCGCCTTCGGCGGCGTAACCGTAACCGCGGGCCATGAGCGTTGAGGCAGCGGCGAGCGGCAGCCGCGCGAACCGGCCGTCCTCGCCGATCGCGTCGAAGTGCGCGGTGTAGGCGCCATAGCCGCCCTGGTCCAGGATGGCCTGGATGGCGACCTGCATCCGCGCGTGGTCGGCGCGCTCGGCCGCTGACAGCGCCGGGTCGATCTCGAACCTGGCGTCCTCGAACGCGATCACCTCGGCCGCCTGCGCGTCGGTGACCGCGAGCATCTGGCGGTACAGGTCACCGGGCGCCACGGCGCGGATCTGCGGGCCGAGGTCGCGGACCAGCGCGCTCTCGTCCACCCGGATGTCGCCCATGTCGTTCATCGCGTACCCGAACAGCGCGACCTTCAGCGACCGCCACGCCGTCACCGCCGCCGCGGCCCGTGCCCAGCGCCCCACGTCCGCGCGGAACGACTCGCCGTGCCAGTCATCGGTTATCACCGAGAACCGCCGCCCGGCGCGGACCATCGCGTTGGCGGTGTCCTGCGCCCCGTGCACGCCCTGGTTGTACGTCATGTCAGCCATGTCCCACGCCGGGGTAACCGCGGGCTCGGGCTGGATGTTGGCCAGGCAGATGGGCAGCCTGGACTCGGCCAGCAGCCGCGCGACGCGCATCGCGGGCCCGTAGGTCAGCATCACCACGAGCACGCCGTCCAGATCGGAATCCTCGAACTCGCGCATGACCAGCTCGGCGTCTTCCCGGTACTTCACCACCTTGCCGGGGATGAACTCGCCGACCTCAGCCAGGCTGCCGGCCAGTTCGGCGGCGTACCCCTCCTGCCGCCTGGCGATGCCCGGGATCATGTCGTCATACAGGTCCTGCATGATGCCCAAGATCCCGATCCGGGGCTTCCGCTTGGTCATTCACAGCCTCCCTGTAGGTGCTTCCGGTTCAAAAGCGCCCGCCGATCAGCGCTGGCCGTACTCGTCCTGGTATCGCCGGTACAAGGCGTCGATCTGGTCGGGCGGCAACGGCGTCACCCGGCCGCCGACGCTGGCCAGGTGGACGGTGCAGGCCGCGTCCTCGCACATCACCGCAGCTTTTACCGCCTCCTGCGGGGTGGGGCCGACCGCGAACACCCCGTGGCTGCGCAGCAGGACGGCCGGCGAGCGATGACCGGACAAGGTCTCGACCACCGCGCGGCCGATCTCCTCGCCGCCGATCGGCGCGAAAGGCCCGATCGGTATCTCGCCGCCGAACTCATCGGCCATCGCGGTGATCACGCACGGGATCGGCTCGCCGCGGGCCGCCCACGCGGTCGCGTACCGGGAATGGGTGTGCACGACGCCGCCGACTCCGGGCATGTGCCGGTAGATGTAAGCGTGCGAGGCGGTGTCGCTGGACGGGCTGAGCTCACCGCTGACCGGGGTGCCGTTCAGGTCGCACACCACCATGGTCTCGGCCGTGAGGTCGGCGTAGGCGACGCCGCTCGGCTTGATCACGAGCAGGTTCGCGCCGGGCACCCGGGCCGAGACGTTGCCGGATGTCCACGCGACCAGGCCGTTGCGCACGAGTTCCGCGTGCAGATCCGCGACGATCTGACGGGTCCGGCGTATCGCGCCGCCGCCCGCAGGGGCAGCGGCTCCTCCTGCGGCAGTCCCCTGGTCGGCGGGCGGATCGGCGCCCACCGGGCTCATCACCGCTCACCTTCGGCGCCCGGCCCGGCAGGCTGGCTCGACAGCACGCGATTGCGCAGCACCCTGAGCCGGTGCATGACGTCATTGGCGCCGCGCCCGAAGTAGTCGTGCAGCACGACGTACTCGGCGTACAGCTGATCGTAGACGTCCGCGCTCACCGGGTCCGGCTTGTAGGCGCCCCCGCGCATCTTGCCCATCGCGGCCGCGGCGGTCGGCACGTCGGGGTAGGCGCCCGCCGCGACGGCCGCATGAATTGCGGATCCGAGGGCGGGGGCCTGGTCGGAAGCGACCAGGCTGAGCGGACGGCGGGTCACGTCGGCGTAGATCTGCATGAGCAGCTGATTGCGCATCAGCCCGCCCGCGATGATCAGCTCGGCGACGGGAACGCCTGCTGCCTCGAACGCGTCGATGATCACCCTGGTGCCGAACGCGGTCGCCTCAAGCAGGGCGCGGTATATCTCCGATGCCCGGCTGGCCAGCGTGAGGCCCACGATGGCGCCCGAGAGGTGATGGTCGACCAGGACACTGCGGTTGCCGTTCAGCCAGTCGAGGGCGATGAGCCCGTTAGCTCCGGCAGGCAGTGCCGCGGCCTCTGCGCTCAGTACCTCATGGGCCGTGAGCCCGCCGCGCCGGCCGGCTGCGTGATATTTCGGTGACGCCAGGTGCTCGGCGAACCAGGCGAAGATGTCGCCGACCCCGCTCTGGCCGGCTTCGTAGCCCCACCATCCGGCCACGATCCCGCCGTCGACCACGCCGCACATGCCCGGTATCTCGGCCAGCGTGGTGCCGTTCATGACGTGGCACGTCGAGGTGCCCATGATCGCAACCATCTGGCCCGGCGCGATCGCGTTAGCCGCCGGCGGGGTCACGTGCGCGTCCACGTTGCCGACCGCGACGGCGATGCCTGCTGGCAGCTGGGTCCAGGCGGCGGCGCGCCGGGTGAGCGAGCCTGCCCGGCCGCCGAGCGCGGATACCGGGTGGGCCAGCTTGTCGTCGGCGAACCCCGCGAACCCGGGGTGCAGGGCGGCGAGGAACTCGCGCGACGGATAGCGTCCGTCCTGCCAGATGCCCTTGTACCCGGCCGTACACGCGTTCCTGGTCTCGGTGCCGGCCAGCTGCCAGACGATCCAGTCAGCGGCCTCGATCCACCGGTTCGCGAGCCGGTAGGTGTCCGGGTCCTCCTCCAGCAGTTGCAGCGCCTTCGCAAACTGCCACTCGGCCGAGATCTTGCCGCCGTAACGTGCGAGCCACGGCTCACCGCGGGCGCGGGCCAGTTCGGTGATCCTGTCGGCCTGCGGCTGGCTGGCGTGATGCTTCCAGAGCTTGGGATAGGCGTGCGGACGGTCCCGCAGTTCGGAGAACTCACAGAGCGGGGTGCCGTCGCCAAGGACCGGCAGCACCGTGCAGGCGGTGAAGTCGGTGCCAATGCCGATCACCTGCGCCGGGTCGACGCCGGCGTCAGTGACCGCGGTCGGCACGGCATGACGTAGCACGTCCAGATAGTCCTCGGGGTCCTGCAGCGCCCAGTCTGGTGGCAGCGGCTTGCCGGAGGATGCCAGCACGCCGTCCATTACGCCATGCCTGTACTGGTGTACGGCGGTGCCGAGTTCGGCGCCATCGGCCACCCGCACCACCAGGGCGCGCCCGGACAAAGTGCCGAAGTCGACGCCAATGACGTAACCGCTCGGCGTGCTGTTAACGCTCACATCCCTTATTGTGCTCCAACACAGGCTGCGCGCGATACCCGGGGCACCCGGCCGTCAGCGCGGCTGCCTGCGTCCTCCGGGCGGACCGGCGCTCGCGCGCATAACGAGCTCCGGTTCAATAGGAAGCACAGGCCTTAGCTGGTGCTCACCTGAGATGCGGTCCATCAGCAGGTGCAGTGCGCGCCTGCCGAGCTCGCCGAAATCCTGGCGGACCGTCGTCAGCGGCGGCAGGAAAAACGCGGCTTCGGGAACATCGTCGAATCCCACCACGCTGACATCGCGCGGTACCCGCCGGCCGCGCTCGGCCAGGGCGCGGAGCAGCCCGAGCGCCATCGGGTCGTTGCCGCACAGCACCGCGGTCACCTCGGGCATCGCGGCCAGCCGGTAGCCGATCTCGTAGCCCGATCGCGCCGACCAGTCCCCTCGGAGCAGGCTGGGCTCGGGGGCGCCTGCCGCACGCAAGGTCCGCCGCCAGCCTTCTACCCGTTCCTGGGCATCCAGCCAGCTGTCCGGGCCGCCGATATGGTGCACCGTCTCATGGCCCAGGTCGAGGAGGTGCTGCGTCGCTTGCGCCGCCCCCGACAGGTTGTCGATGGCCACAGAAGCGAGCGGAGCACGGGTGCCGCATCCGACGGCGACCAGCGGAATGTCGGGGGCCAGGTCGCTGAGGGCCTCCACGGCGACGGTCTCAGGCGCGATCACGATGATGCCGTCGACGGCCTGGCCGAGGAACCACTCCACCGCGTCGGTCAGCGCCCTGCGGTCCAAGCGCTCCACGCTGGCGATCGCCACCGAGTAGCCGGGATGGGCTGCCCTCTGAATGCCGTACAGCATCGACGCTGGACCGTAGAGCGTTGTATCAAAGCTGATCACGCCCAGCACGTTGGTCCGGCCGGTGACGAGCGTCCGGGCGGCGACGTTCGGACGGTAGCCCAGATCGCGGATCGCGGCGAGGACGCTTGCCCTGGTCTCCGGGCTGACATTGGGGTGACCATTGAGTACGCGGGAGACCGTCTGATGGGATACGCCAGCGTGCCGCGCGACGTCGACCATGACCGGCCTTGCTGACGGGCGGCTTGTAGCAGACATCACACCGCCATTCCTCTAGCCCCCGGCCAGCCCCAATTGCGTTGCCACCCTGGCCGCTGCTACCAGGCGACTCGAAACTTATCGTACCCCAGACCCACTGGTCAGCGCCGGGCTCCAGCGGCGCCCGCCCCGCCCCCTGGCGCCGGCACACTGACCTTAGCGCATCGCGACGGAGCCCAGGCTGCGCATGACCTGCTTGCGCATCACGATGAACAGGACCACCAGCGGCAGGACGGACAGGAGGACCGCGGCCATGATGGCCGGGACGTTGATGGAGTACAGGCCCTCGAGCTTGGTCAGGCCGAGCGGCAGCACCGCCACATCGTTGCTCTGGGTGAGGACGAGAGGCAGGATGAAGTTGTTCCACACGTTGAGGCCGTCGTAGATGGCCAGCGTGGCCAGTACCGGCTTGGACAGCGGCACGATCAGCCGACGGAAGACCGTCCACTCGGTCCCGCCGTCGACCAGTATCGCGCCGATCAGCTCCCGCGGGATGTCCCGGACGAAGCTCACCATGACCAGCACCGAGACCGGGACCGCCGCGGCGCTCATGGTGAGCATCAGCGCGAACAGTGTGTCGTACAGGTGCAGCTTGTAGATCAGCAGGTAGAGCGGCACGATGATGGCCTGGATCGGGATGGCCAGGCCGAGCAGCAAGATGCGGAAGGACGCGCCCGCGGCCTGGGTCGACCGCCGCACGATGCGGAACGCCGCGGCCAGGCAGATCGACAGCGTGAGCAGGATACAGACCACGGTGAGGATCACGCTGTTGAGCAGGTAACGGCCCAGCCCGGCGCCGAACACCGTGCCGTACTGGGATAGGGTCAGGCCGCCGCCGGGCAGCCACGGGTCTGCGGTCAGGTAGGTGCCCTGGCTGCGCAGGCTGGCCAGCACCATGTAGTAGATCGGCGCGATGACCACGACCAGCCACGCGGTGGCCAGGAGGAACGCCAGTACCCTCCCGGCACTCAGGCGGCGGTGCGCCCGTCGGGCCGGGAGTGCGGAAACGCCGCGGGTAGGGCGGGACTCTGAGCGGACGGGCTTGGCGACCGTCTGGCTCATGCGGCTCCTTCCTGCTGGCTGGCCATGGCGCCGAAGCCGCTGAAGCGGACCAGGCCGAAGGCGACGCCGACGCCGATCACGCCGAGCACCACGGCCAGGACGCTGGCGTATCCGAACTCGTTCTGCTGGAACGCGGTCTGGTACATGTCCAGCGAGACCACGCGGGTGGTGTAACCGGGGCCGCCGTCAGTCATGATGTAGATGATGTCGAAATAGGTCAGCGAGCCGACGATGATCAGGGTGCTGGACGTGACGACCGTGTAGCGGAGCTGCGGGAGCGTCACTCGCCAGAACGTCTGCGCTGGGCTGGCCCCGTCCAGTAGCGCCGCCTCGTACAGCACCGCCGGGATCTGCCTGCGGCCCATCTGGTAGAGCAGCGTATGGAACGGGATGAACTGCCAGGCGATGAGGGCGATCACCACGTACAGGGTGAGGCTCGGGCTACCCAGCCAGTTCTGCTGCAGGAAGCCGAGGTTCAGGGACTTGGACAGGGCGGTGATGCCGCCGAAGTTCGGGTCGAGCAGCGCCTCCCACATCAGCGCGATGCCCGCGGTGGACAGCAGCAGCGGCAGCACGTACAGCGCCGCGTACGCCGACCGGTACCGCTGGCGGCCAGCGGTGAACAGGCCGAGCCCGATCGAGATCGGCGTCTGGATGACCCAGCTGAGGACCACGACCTTAGCCGTGACTTCCAGCGCCTGGCGGGCCAGCGGGTCGCGGACGAACTGATCCCAGTTGGCCGCACCCGCCCAGGTCGGCGTGCCGAGCCCGTTCCAGCGGAAGAAGCTGAGCACGAGTGCGCCGGCCATGGGCAGCACGATGAACACGCTGAACAGGACCATGGCCGGCGCGAGGCCGGCCAGGTCCGTCAGGCCCTTCCGCGACCCGGGCACCCGCCTACGTTCCGGAAGACGTGCTGTCCATCGTGGTCACGAACTTCTGCGGGGTCATCGTCAGCTCGAAGACCTGGGCCAGGTTGGCCAGCATCGGCGTGGCCTCCTGCGGCGGGACCGCCTGGTCCCAGGAGTACTGGAAGCTGGGCGCGCTCTGCACCGAGCTGTAGATGATCTGATCGTAAGAGGCCAGCTGCTGGCCAGCGAACAGGCCGGTCGCTCCCCTGATCACCGGTACCTCACCCGCGCTGACCGAGTCCTTGGCGTACGTGGGCGTGGCCAGTACGTCAGCGAAGAAGGCCTCGGCCGCCGCCTTCTGCGCCGCGGTTGCCTTGCCGGAGATGGCCACGTAGCTGGCGGTGTTGCCGGCCAGGTCGGTCGGGTTGCCGGTGCCGCCGGGCACCGTGGGGAACGGCGCCATCCCCAGGTCGCCGCCGGTCACGAACGACTTGTCCAGGCCGAGCAGCGACGAGATGTCCCAGTCGCCCATCAGCTGGATGGCCGCCTTGCCTGCGTACACCAGCGCGTCCGACCCTCCGCCGCTGTAGTGCAGTGAGTCGTAACCCTTCTGGAATGCGCCGGCCCTGACCAGTTGCTGGATGTCGGTGAGCGCCTGGACCACCGCCGGGTTGTTCCAGGCGCCGGGGCTGCCGTCCTGGATCGCGGTGGCTACGCTGGGGCCGCCGATGCGGTCGGTCAGGTACTCCAGGTACATCAGGCCGGGCCACTGATCACCCTCGGCGAGCGAGATAGGCGCGTAGCCGTGCGCCTTCAGCGTGCTCACCGTCGACAGCAGGCCCGACCAGGTGGTGGGGAAGGTCAGGCCGAGCTTGCTGAAGATGGCCTTGTTGTAGAAGAAGTACACCGGCTGGGTGCCCTCGATCGGCACGCCGTAGAGCTGCCCGTTGAACGTCACCGCGCCGAGCGAGGAGGGCAGGAAACCCGACGCCCAGCTGGGGTTGCCGAGCGAGGCCACATCGCCAGCGTCGATGAACTGCTTGAGGGGGCCGCCGCCCCAGGTCCAGAAGATCGTCGGCGGGTTGCCCGCGCCCATCGCGAGTTGGATCTTCTGCTTGTAGGACTGATTCTCGATGTAGTCGATCGTGATCGTGGTCCCGGGGTGGCTCTTGTCGAACGCCGCCACCGACTGGTTGATGACGGTGTTGATGGGGCTCGGTCCTGTGGTGACCAGCCACATGGTCAGGTTGTTGCTGCCAGCCGACGCGCTCGATGTCGCCTTGCCGCTGCCTGAGGCGGAGCCGCACGCCGCGAGCGCTACCGTCGCGATGGCCGCGGCGGCCAGCGCCAGCGATCTCCGGCTGCCGGCTCGGTCGCCTGATCTACGCATGTTGGACATGGCGTTCCTCCTGGCGCCGCAGGGTCATCTCGAAATGTTTTACAAAACTTTCGAGATGACTGTTATCCTAGATACCGGTATGAGGCCGGTCAAGGCTTTCGTTCCTGGTCTGTTACGAGCCACGAAATTACCTCTGTACTGGTCTAAGCGTGATGACTAACGTGCCGGTATGGGTTACGATACCGTTATCGAAACTGTTTCGATGGTTACGGGGAAGGTGATGCAGTGCCGTCCAGCAGCGAGCATCCGCGCGAACAGGCCGCTAGTGTGCCTGCCGTGCCGCGGATCGGCCGGGCGGATGGGCCGCGGCGGCGCATCACGCTCGCCGCCATCGCGGCCGAGGCGGGGGTTTCGCTGCCCACCGTGTCCAAGGTGGTCAACCGCCGCCCCGACGTGGCGGTCGCCACCCGCGCCCGGGTGGAGCGGCTGCTCGACGAGCACCACTACCCGGGCGCGGGAAGTCGCAGGCAGCGCAGGTCCGGCTTGATCGACCTGGTGTTCAACGGCCTGGACAGCCCGTGGGCGGTGGAGATCCTGCGTGGCGTCGAGGAGTGGGGAGCGAGCCATGAGACCGGGGTGGCGGTGTCGGCCGTCCGGCACGGGAATGCCCGTCCGGCCAGCTGGACCAGCACGCTGGCCAGCCACCATACCGATGGCGTGATCCTGGTGACGTCCGAGCTCACCCAGGAACAGCTCGAGCAGCTGCGCAGTGGCGGCATCCCGCTGGTCGTGGTCGACCCGGTGAACCCGCCGCCGCCCGAGCTGGCCAGCGTGGGCGCCACCAACTGGGCCGGCGGCCTGGCCGCCACCGAGCACCTGCTGAGCTTCCGGCACCGCAGGATCGCCGCCGTCGCCGGGCCCGAGGATTACCTGTGCAGCCGCGCCCGGATCGACGGGTACCGGTCGGCGCTCGAGCGGGCCGGCGTCGACATTCGACCCGGCGCTGGTCCGGCATGGCGACTTCTATCACGAGGGCGGATTCCTGCGCGGCGGGGAGCTCCTGGACCTGGAGGACCGCCCGACCGCTATCTTCGCGGGCAGCGACCAGCAGGCCCTGGGCGTCTACGAGGCCGCGCGGCAGCGCGGCCTGCGGATCCCGCACGACCTAAGCGTGGTGGGGTTCGACGACCTTCCGGTGGCCCACTGGGTCTCGCCGCCGCTGACCACGGTGCGCCAGCCGCTGGCCGAGATGGGCCGGGCGGCGGCGCAGATGCTTGGCGAGATCATTGAGGACCGTCCGCTGCGCAGTCGGCGAGTCGAACTGTCGACCGAGCTGATCATGCGGGAGTCCACCGGGCCGGCCCCCGGGTCCGCCGGGTCCGCGCGGCCTGCCGGGTCGGCCCAATGAGCCGGCTGGGCGCCGGGTCTGGTACGGCTGGCAGGGTCACGACCGAGATCTGGCGCGATCCCTCCCGAGCGGCCGCGGAGCGGGTCGAGGATCTGCTGGGCCGGATGACGCTGGAGGAGAAAGCCGCGCAGCTGACCAGCCTCTGGATCGGGGACCAGCCCCGGGATGCGAACGTCGCCCCCATGCAGGGTGAGGTCGAGGCGAGCCCGATGCCGCTGGCCGAGGTCATCCGCGACGGCCTCGGCCAGGTCACGCGGGTCTTCGGCACCCGGCCGCTGCCGCCCGCCGTGGCGTTGAGCACGCTGCGGGAGCTCCAGGCCCAGATCGTCGGCGCGAGCAGGTTCGGTATTCCCGCCATCGCCCATGAGGAGTGCCTGACTGGCTTCGCCGCCTGGACGGCCACCGTGTTCCCGACCCCGCTGGCCTGGGGCGCGTCGTTCGATCCCGGGCTGGTGCGCGAGATGGCCGCAGCCATCGGGGCCAGCATGCGCTCGATGGGCGTCCACCAGGGCCTCGCGCCGGTGCTGGACGTAGCCAGGGATATGCGCTGGGGGAGGACCGAGGAGACCATCGGCGAAGACCCGTACCTGGTCGGGTCCATCGGCGTCGGCTACGTCCTCGGCCTGCAGTCTGCCGGGGTGCAGGCCACGCTGAAGCACTTCGCCGGGTACTCGGCGTCCCGCGCGGGCCGCAACCTGGCCCCGGTGAGCATGGGGCCGCGGGAGTTCGCCGACGTGATGCTGGTGCCGTTCGAGATGGCGCTGCGGCTCGGCGGGGCCCGCGCCGTGATGCCGTCCTACACCGACGTGGACGGCGTGCCGGTCAGCAGTGACCGCTCGTTGCTGACCGGGCTGCTCCGCGATGAGCTCGGCTTCGACGGCGTCGTGGTCTCGGACTATCACGCGATTCCCTTCCTCCAGACCCAGCACGGCGTGGTCGGCACGATGGCGCAAGCCGCGGCGATGGCCCTGGATGCCGGCCTGGACGTGGAGCTGCCCAGCGTCCGCTGCTACGGGCCCGAGCTGGTCAGCGCGGTCCGCGACGGCCTTGTCGCGGCCGAGCTGGTCGACCGTGCCGCGGCCCGGGTGCTGCGGCAGAAGTGCGACCTAGGGCTCCTCGATCCCGGCTGGTCGCCTGCGGGTGACCTGAGCACGGACGGCGATCCGGATGTGGACCTGGACCCGCCCGCGCACCGCGACCTGGCCCGGCGGCTGGCCGAGGAATCCGTCATCCTGCTGGCCAACCGCGTCGGCGAGGGCGGCGGCGCGACGCTGCCGTTGCGGCCGGACGCCAGCATCGCCGTGATCGGGCCGCTCGCCCACGATCCGCTGGCCTTCTTCGGGTGTTACAGCATGCCACGTCACCTGGGCTACCGGTATCCAGAAGCCGCTGACGGCGTGCACGTCACCACGCTGCTGGACGCGCTGGCGGCCGATCTGCCCGATGCCGCGATCTCGTATGCGGCTGGCTGCGACGTCCGAGGGACGGACCGCTCTGGGTTCGCGCTCGCCGCCGCCCACGCACAGCAGGCGGACGTGGTGGTGGCCGTGCTAGGTGACGAGGCTGGGCTGTTCGGCCGGGGAACCTCCGGGGAGGGGTGCGACGCCGGCGACCTGCGACTGCCCGGCGTGCAGGAAGACCTGCTGTGCGCCCTGGTCACCACCGGCACCCCGGTCGTGCTGATGCTGGTGACCGGGCGGCCCTACGCGATCGGCCACCTGGCCGACCGGCTAGCCGCGGCGGTGCAGGCGTTCTTCCCTGGCGAGGAGGGCGGAGCGGCGATGGCGGGCGTGCTGTCCGGCCGGGTGGTGCCCAGCGGCAGGCTGCCGGTGGAGCTGCCCGCAGCGCCGTGCGGCCAGCCGTCCTCGTACCTGCGACCACGGCTGGCGCACCGCCATCCCGGTAGCTCGATCGACCCGATGCCGTTGTTCGCGTTCGGTCACGGGTTGTCGTACACCGACTTCGAGTACGCCGATCTGGTCATCCGGCCCGTCGGGGCCGCGGCGGGCACGGACGGCGTGGCTTATGTCGGCGGTGCCCGGGACGCCGACGGCGCGGCTGACGCTTCCCGGGCACAGATCGGCACAAACGGCGCGGTGGAGATCGCATGCACGGTGCGGAACACGGGGAGCAGGCCGGGGACCGAAGTTGTCCAGCTCTACCTGAGCGACCCTCTGGCCCAGGTAGTGCGTCCGGTCCGGTGGCTCACGGGCTTTGCCCGGGTCCCCCTCGATCCCGGCCAGGCGCGCCGGGTCACGTTCCGCCTGCATGCCGACCGCACCGCGTTCTGCGGCCGCGCCGGGGTCCGCATCGTCGAGCCAGGCGAGATCGCCGTCGCGGTCGGCGGCGGTTCGGACCGCCTGGTCCTGCACGGGTCGTTTACGCTGTGCGGCGCAGAACGCCGGGCCGGAGCCGACCGGGTCCTGAGACACGCCGGCGTTCGTCGGCGATCCGCTGGTCTGCAAGCCTCGGTAGAGCATGCCCATCGCGGCCCGGAGGAGGCACAACGGCGCGACATCTCGAAAGGCGAGGAACAGCGGCAGATGCGGTTACATTGTGAGCGATCACCAGCGTCTCCGCCGGTCCAGTCAGCCAGCTTCATGGAGGTCCAATGTCGGTTCAACCCACGCGCGCTGACCGATTCACCTTCGGGCTCTGGACCGTCGGCTGGCCAGCCCGCGACCCGTTCGGTGATCCCACGCGCGCGCCGCTTGACCCGGTGGAGGCCGTGCACGAACTAGCCCGGCTTGGTGCGTACGGCGTTAGCTTCCACGACGATGACCTGATCCCGTTCGGCAGCGACGACGCGGCCCGCAGCCGCCATATCGACAGGTTCACCGCCGCGCTGAAGGAGACGGGCCTGGTGGTGCCGATGATGACGACGAACCTGTTCACCCACCCGGTGTTCAAGGACGGCGGGTTCACCAGCAACGATCGCGCGGTGCGCCGGTACGCGCTGCGCAAGGTAATGCGCAACCTCGATCTGGCCGCGCAACTCGGCGCGAACACGTACGTGATGTGGGGCGGGCGCGAGGGGAGCGAGTACGACAGCGCGAAGGATGTGCGCGCGGCACTTGACCGCTACCGGGAGGCGGTCGACATGTTGGCCGACTACGTGCAGGACCACGCCTACGGCATCCGGTTTGCGCTGGAGCCGAAGCCCAACGAGCCGCGCGGGGACATCCTGCTGCCGACGGTCGGGCACATGCTGGCCTTCATCGCGAGCCTTGAGCACCACGAGATGGTCGGGCTGAACCCCGAGGTCGGCCACGAGCAGATGGCCGGGCTGAACTTCGCCCACGCCGTTGCGCAGGCGCTCTGGCACGGGAAGCTGTTCCACATCGACCTGAACGGCCAGCGCGGCATCAAATTCGATCAGGACCTGGTATTCGGTCACGGCGACCTCATGAACGCCTTCTCGCTGGTCTACCTGCTGGAGTTCGGCGGAATGGGTGGCGGGCCCGCCTACGACGGGCCGCGTCACTTCGATTACAAGCCATCGCGGACCGAGGACAAGGCGGGCGTATGGGCCTCTGCGGCGGCGAACATGCGCATGTACCTGCTGCTCAAGGAACGGGCCGCCGCGTTCCGCGCCGACCAGGAAGTCATCGAGGCGCAGCGGGCCTGCCGGGTGCCCGAACTCGGCACGCCGACCCTGGCGCCCGGGGAAACCTACGCTGAGTTGCTGGCCGACCGCAGTGCCTTCGAGGACTTCGACGCAGACGCGGCCGGAGTTCCCGGCTACGGCTTCGTGCGGCTCAACCAGCTGGCGATCGAGCACTTGCTGCGCGCCCGATGAGCACTTTCGTCGCCGGCATCGACTCGTCTACCCAGTCGTGCAAGGTGGTGATCCGCGAGGCTGGCGGCGGGGCACTGGTACGGCAGGGCCGGGCCGCGCACCCGCCCGGCACCGAGATCGACCCCGCCGCCTGGTGGCACGCGCTGAACTCGGCTCTGGCCCATGTCGGCGGCCTGGACGGCGTCACGGCCGTCTCAGTGGCGGGCCAGCAGCACGGCACGGTGTGCCTTGATGAGCAGGGCGGCGTGGTCAGGCCGGCGCTGCTGTGGAATGACACCAGGTCGGCAGCGGCAGCGGCGGAACTGGTCGCCGAGCTCGGCGCGGGCGACCCGGCGCGCGGCGCGGCGGAGTGGGCGGACGCCGTCGGCAGCGTGCCGGTCGCCGCGTTCACCGTGACGAAGCTGCGCTGGCTCGCCGAGCACGAACCGGCCGCGATGGCCCGAACGGCCGCCGTGTGCCTGCCGCATGACTGGCTCACCTGGCAGCTGGCGGGCGGCCGCGACCTTGACCGCCTGCGCACCGACCGCAGTGACGCCAGCGGCACCGGCTACTGGTCCCCTGCGGCCGGAGCCTACCGGCCCGACCTGATACGGCGCGCCTGCGGACGCGAACCGGCCGTCCCCCGCGTGCTCGGTCCCGCCGAGCCCGCAGGAGAGGTAGCGTCAGCCGGTCCGGGCCACCCGGCGCCCCTGCTCGGCCCCGGCGCAGGCGATAACGCCGCCGCCGCGCTCGGCCTGGGCGCCCAGGTCGGCGACGTCGTGGTTTCCGTGGGTACCTCCGGCACGGTCTTCGCCGTAAGTGGCGCCCCCACGGCCGACGCCACCGGTACGATCGCCGGTTTCGCCGACGCCACCGGCCGCTTCCTGCCCCTGGTATGTACGCTGAACGCCGCCAGGGTGCTCGAGGCCGTCGCCGCCATCCTCGGCACCGACCTCGACCAGCTCTCCCAGCTGGCGCTCTCGGCCCGGCCGGGCGCCGATGGGCTGGTCATGCTGCCCTATTTCGAGGGCGAGCGAACTCCGAACCGGCCGGATGCCACCGGCACCGTGGCGGGCTTGACCGGGACGAATGCCCGGCCGGAGAACCTGGCCAGGGCCGCGGTCGAGGGAATGCTCTGCGGGCTCGCCGACGGGCTTGACGCCATCAGGGCGGCAGGCATCGGTGTCCAGCGCGTCCTGCTGATCGGCGGTGGCGCACGGTCGGAAGCGGCGCGCCGGATCGCCCCCGCGATCTTCGGCGTCCCGGTCGAGGTCCCCGAAGCGGCGGAGTACGTCGCTGACGGCGCGGCCCGCCAGGCCGCCTGGCTGGTGTCAGGCGGCGAGGCCCCTCCGGACTGGACACTGACCGCCACCCAGCGGTACGAATCCGATCCCGAGCCTGCCGTCCGCGATCGCTACGCCGCCGTCCGCGACGCCGTGTCCTGAGATCCTCGCGGGCCCGCGCCCGCGTTCTAGGCGCGGCGGGCGCGGGTCACGCGCATGAAAATGATCAGCACGACGAGCAGTACAGCGATTGCTGCTGGTGTCATCGTGCCCGCCCAGTCGAAGCCGGGGCTACTGATGGTGACCGAGCCGGGAGGGGCCGGGAGCGGTATCTGGCCGTGCCGGGCCGCCATTTCCTGGATGAGCTCGATACACGTGGTACCGGTTGCTGCCGGGCAGATAGCTCCTTCTACCCCCTGGACGGGGATGTGGACGCTTACCGCCTGGCCGACGGTGGCACTGCTGCTCAGGGCATTCGCCGCGGCGATGGCGACGCAGGTGGCGGCGGCGAGGACGGATGAGACCATGACGACGCGGCGGGCGACAAGGACGCGCAGCGCTCGTTCCGCGGCGATGAGAGGTATCGCGGGGGCGCGCTCCTGTGGCAGGTCGGCGAGCAGGGCGGTCAGTTCTTTCCCGGTGCGGGCGGCCAAGGCCTGCTCGGATCGCTCGTCGAATTCGTCGGCTGTGATCCGGCCGACCCCGAAGGCATCCCTCAGCTCGGCCAGCGCCAGGTCGCGGTCGGCGTCAGACACCCGGAAGTCGCCGGGCGGAAAGTCCCTGGCCGCACTATCCATAATCCGTGCTCCTTCGGAGCCGAGTTCGGCGTATAACCCGATGGTAGTGCGGGGCGGGCGGCAGGCGTCAGCCCTCCTGGGCTTCGGTACGAGCTTCCGCGCCAGCCGTCGCTTTCTCGGGCGCCAGGGGCGGCGCAGATGAACATCGCCGCGCCGAGCGCTGCGGTCGGCAGCCTGCGCGCGGACGCGGAGGCAGAGCGCGTGGAGGCAGAGCGGGGAGCACCGCGGCCGCGCCGCCGGCACGACCCGGACAACATCACCGCGGTCCTGATCCGGTACACCGCCGCCAGCGAATACGGAACCATGTCAGTACTTGGGGCCCACGAACTCGTCAAGCCGCACCACCGCTTCACGCCGAGCCACCGATATCGTGTTCCGCTTGGAGAAGCGCCAGGCGACCCCGAGCTGATCCAGCGTCTCGCCGCACAGCCGGAGAATGTCGCTGGATTCATTGCTGAACAGATATCGCGGATACTCGTACCAGCGCTCGCAGTCCGCGAGACGTGCCCGCACTCTGTTGATCCCGCGATAACCGTCCGAGTGAAACAGTCCGCGGGCAAAGTGGCCAGGATTGCTACGCACAATGGTGCGTTGCCATGGTTGCAGCTCGATCTTGCGCATGTGCTTCCTGCCCGGGCCATGCTGCGGGAAAAGGCATGGCCAGTGCCGCGAGCAGCTGATTACTTCGACGCAACCCACTTTCTGCTGAGCGCTGACCTTGTTGCCGGGCAGCACGGAGGTCATGGCTCACTCGCACTCCCGCATAAGCCCGGGCCAAGCATCCGCGCACATGATACGCAGCTTCCATACCTCTTTGTATCTCGCGCTAGCTCTGCTAATGCACCCAGCTCCGAGGTAGAGCCCGAGCAGGTACGCGTAGTCGGCTTGCGGTTCAGGGAGCGTAGGGTTGGCCGCGCACCGGGGACAGGCGCCGCGCGGGTAAACGCTTCTCTCCGGGCGCTCGCGCCAATCTTGCAGTGTTGCTTGTGAAACTCCGGTCAGCATGCTGATGCCTCGGAGACTAATTCCGGATTCCGTGAGAGCGGCCGCATAACGACGTAGGTCGGAGCTGTACATAATCACATTGTGACAGGCGGCACTGACATTCTTGAGCTGACAGTTCTGCATTTCCGGTGCCCCGGGTGGGATTCGAACCCACACTTTACGGTTTTTGAGGCCGCACGCTCTACCGTTGGCGTACCAGGGCGCAGCTCACCAGAGCGGGAGCGGCACGATGACAATCTACCTGATCACGGTAGGCTCTGGGGGTGAGCCAGAACGCATTGCGTGTCGTGATCGCCGAGGATGAGGCGCTGATCCGGCTCGACCTGAAGGAGATGCTGGAAGAAGAGGGCTACGCGGTGGTCGCCGAGACAGGCGACGGGGAATCGGCCGTCGAGCGCGTGACGGCCCTGCGCCCTGACCTGGCCATCCTGGACGTCAAGATGCCGGTCCTCGACGGGATCTCCGCCGCCGAGCGGATCGCCGCGGAGCGGATCGCCCCTGTCGTCATCCTCACCGCCTTCTCCCAGCGGGAACTCGTGGAACGGGCCCGCGACGCCGGAGCGATGGCCTACCTGGTCAAGCCATTCACCAAGGCCGACCTGGTGCCCGCCGTGGAGATGGCGATCAGCAGGTTCGCCGAAATCCGCGCGCTCGACGCCGAGATCACCTCGCTCCGCGAGCGACTGGAGGTCCGCAAGCTGCTCGACCGGGCCAAGGGCCTCCTCCAGGCCGAGCACGGGCTCAGCGAGCCCGAAGCGTTCCGGTGGATCCAGAAGACCTCGATGGACCGCCGCCTCACCATGCGGAAGGTCGCCGAAGCGGTCATCGAGGGAAGCATGCCGGTCCCCGCCGAGTCACCCCAGCCCTGACGCTGGGTCACGTCAAGCCGAGCCACGTCAACCCGAGTCATCCCGGTTCCGCTGGCCCCAAGGTCCCCGCTAGCCCCTAAGGTCCCTCGGGCCGGAACCCGGGGGGCCTTTGGTGCCGTGTCCGCCTTCCCCGGCCAACACGTTCTCTACTTGAACCCCCCGGGCCCGAAACCACCACGTTAGCGACCCGCCACCGGATACCGCAAAAGCATCCATTCCGCCGCGAGGCCCGCGATCACCTGCTGGTTACCGCCCGGTCACCCGGAGGACCCGCTGCCGTCGCCGTCGTGTCCTGGCACATGGTCCCTGATCAGGCAGGTAAGCCGGGCAGTGCACGCCCGGCGGCCGACCGTATCCGTCACCACGATGTCGTAAGTGGCCAGGGTCTGGCCGCCGTGCACCAGCGTGGCGACCGCCGTGACCTCTCCGTGGCGGACCCCGCGGTGGTGCGTCGCGCTGATCTCGATGCCGACCACGACCCGGCCGGGGCCCGCGTGCAGGGCCGCGCCGAGCGACCCGATCGTCTCCGCGAGCACGCAGGAGGCGCCGCCGTGCAGCAGGCCAAACGGCTGCTGGTTCCCGTCGACCGGCATCGTCGCCACGACCTGCGACGCCGACGCGGACGTGATCCTGATGCCCATGCGCCCCGCGAGCGTGCCGTCGGCCGTCGTCATCGCCATGGCCCGGTCCAGTAGTTCCTGATCCATCCGTGCCTCCGCCGTCCCCTCACCCACGTCCCAGGGTCCCACGGGCCCCAAAGCCCAGCCACGCCGCCCAGCGCAGCATCGGGGGCCACCACCGCCCGTTCGGCCCATAGGATCGATGCGTGGCGACACAAGCACCTAGCTCTCCAGGTCAAGACCGGTTGCTGCTGCTCGACGGGCATTCGCTGGCGTACCGGGCGTTCTTCGCGCTGCCGATCGAGAACTTCTCGACCACGACCGGCCAGCCGACCAACGCGGTCTACGGGTTCACCGCGATGCTCATCAACGTGCTGCGCGACGAGAAGCCGACCCACGTCGCGGCGGTTTTCGACCGCGGGGAGCCGACGTTTCGGCACGAGCAGTGGGTCGAGTACAAGGCCAACCGGCGGGAGACGCCCGAGGACTTCCGCAGCCAGCTCAGCCTGATCTTCGAGGTGCTCGATGCGCTGGGCATCAGGCGGCTTTCCGCGCCCGGCTACGAGGCCGACGACCTCATCGCCACCCTCGCCACCGAGGCCGCCGCCGAGGCCATGGACGTCCTGGTCGTCACCGGCGACCGCGACGCCCTGCAGCTGGTCTCGGACCGGGTGACGGTCCTGATGACCCGCCGTGGCATCACCGAGATGACCCGCTTCACCCCCGAGGCGGTGACCGAGAAGTACGGGCTCTCCCCGTCCCAGTACCCGGACTTCGCCGCGATCCGCGGTGACCCGAGCGACAACCTGCCCGGCATCCCCGGGGTGGGGGAGAAGACCGCGTCCAAGTGGGTCGTCGAGTTCGGCTCGCTGGCCGCCCTGGTCGACCGGATCGACGAGGTCAAGGGCAAGGCGGGCGACGCGCTGCGCGAGCACCTGGCCGGCGTGCTGCGCAACCGCCAGCTCACCTCCCTGGTCACCGACCTGCCCGCGGAGACGGTCGGCGCCGTCCCCGGTGACCTGCTGCCGACCGCCTGGGACCGGGAGACGATCCACCAGCTGTTCGACACGCTCCAGTTCCGCGTGCTCCGCGACCGCCTCTACCAGACGCTGCCGCACGGCCTCATCGGCGCCTTCGGCTCGACCGACCAGCCCGCCGCCGTCGGCGAGCAGGAGGGGAAGGCCGCTTTCGACGTGGTGGCCGTCCTGCTCGGACCCGATGAGGTGGGTGCCTGGCTGGCCGCCCACTCTTACGCCGAACGATCGGGGGTGGCCGTGTCCGGAACCTGGGGACGCGGCACGGGGCAGCTGAACGCGGTGGCGATCGCCGCCCCGGACGGGAACGGCGCCCACATCGACCCCGTGGCGCTCACCGAAGCCGACGAGCAGGCGCTGGCGGCCTGGCTGGCCGACCCCGCACACCCGAAGGTGCTGCACGACGCCAAGGGCCCCATGCACGCGTTCGCGGCCCGCGGCCTGCCCCTTAGCGGCCTGGCCTTCGACACCGCCCTGGCCGCTTACCTGGCGCTGCCCGGCCAGCGCACCTTCGACCTGGCCGACCTGGCGCTGCGCTACCTGGGCAAGGAACTGCGCGATGAGCCCGAAGGCGGCCAGCTGACCCTGGACGGGTCGGACGAGCGCGACGCGGCGACCGCCCTGGTGCTGCGCGCGCAGGCGACGCTCGAGCTGGCCGCGGCCCTCGACGCCGACCTGGAGCGCCGCGAGGCAAGCGCGCTGCTGCGCGAGCTTGAGCTGCCGCTGGTCTCGGTGCTGGCCCGGATGGAACACACCGGGATCGCGGCCGACATCGAGCACTTCGACTCCATGTCCGCGACGCTGCACGGCGAGGTGAAGGCGGCCGAGCAGGCCGCGTTCGCGGTGGTCGGGCACGAATTCAACCTCGGCTCGCCCAAGCAGCTGCAGGAGGTCCTGTTCACCGAGCTGGGCCTGCCGAAGACCAAGCGGATCAAGACCGGGTACACCACCGAGTCCGAGGCCCTGATCAGCCTGCTCGCGCAGACCGGCCACCCCGTGCTCGAGCACCTGCTGCGCCACCGCGACGTATCCAAGCTGATGACGATCGTGGACTCGCTGATCCCGATGCCGGACGAGGGCGGCCGGATCCACACCACGTTCAACCAGACGATCGCGGCGACCGGCCGGCTGTCCTCGACCGACCCGAACCTGCAGAACATCCCCATCCGCACCGAACTCGGCCGGCGGATCCGGGAGGGCTTCATCGTCGGCCCGGGGTACGAGTGCCTGCTGACCGCTGACTACAGCCAGATCGAGCTGCGGATCATGGCCCACCTGTCCGGCGACGAGGCGCTGATCGCGGCGTTCGAGTCCGGGCACGATTTCCACGCCGCCACGGCCTCCCGCGTGTTCGGGCTGCCGCCCGAGCAGGTCGGTCCCGAGCTGCGCGCCAAGATCAAGGCGATGAACTACGGCCTGGCCTACGGGCTATCCGCCTTCGGGCTCTCCGGGCAGCTGCGCATCTCGACTGAGGAGGCGCGCGGGCTGATGGAGGAGTACTTCAAGGAGTTCGGCGGGGTCAGGGACTACCTGCACGAGGTGGTCTCGCGGGCCAGGATGGACGGCTACACCGCGACGATGATGGGCCGGCGCAGGTACCTGCCCGACCTGACCTCGGACAACCGGCAGCGTCGCGAGATGGCCGAACGCATGGCGCTCAACGCCCCGATCCAGGGCTCCGCCGCCGACGTCATCAAGGTCGCCATGCTCGCCGTGGACAGCTCGCTCGCGGGCGCGGGCCTGCGCTCCCGGATGCTGCTCCAGGTCCACGACGAGCTCCTCATCGAGGTGGCCCCCGGCGAGTACGACGCAGCCCGCGACCTCGTATGCGCCGCCATGGCCGGTGCCGCCTCCCTGCGTGTGCCGCTTGACGTCTCGGTCGGCACCGGCCGAAGCTGGGCCGAAGCCGCGCATTAGCTAGCCCGGGGGGACGACCCCCCGGAACCCCCCGCTGCGCTCCGCGCCCCGACTGCGGTCCTCGCCGTAGTGTCGCGGCTTACGCCGCGCCTCTCGCCGTACCGGCTGGACCTGGCCGCTCTTTCCCAACCCGCGTTCGCCCCCTTCCCACTCGGCCCCCAACCCTCCCAGGCCTCGCAGCTCGCCAGGGCTCCTTGCGCCGCCGTACCGTGGCCGTATTGTGGCCGGTCTTGATTGACCCTTCGACCCTGCTCTCATATATGCTGAACGCTGCGCCGTGTCCTCGTGCGTTCCGTTTTGCTGACGGCCGCCGGGCGTGCCGTGGTCGGCCCGTGCTGGTTCCGGTAGGTCCTCCTGGTCATCTTGGGGTGCACAGCCTGCGGCGTGTCCTGAAAATCCCTGTCCGCATCCGGAGCCAACCCACACATGACGAGCAGCACGCAAGCCAACTCGACCCCCAAGGTGGCGGTCAACGACATCGGGTCCGAGGAGGCATTCCTCGCCGCGATCGACGAGACCATTAAGTATTTCAACGACGGTGACATCGTCGAAGGAACAGTTGTCAAAGTCGACCGAGACGAGGTTTTGCTCGATATCGGCTACAAAACCGAGGGAGTAATCCCCTCCCGCGAACTATCGATCAAGCATGATGTCGACCCGCACGACGTGGTGAAGACCGGCGAGCACATCGAAGCCTTGGTCCTGCAGAAGGAGGACAAGGAAGGCCGCCTGATCCTGTCCAAGAAGCGGGCGCAGTACGAGCGCGCCTGGGGCACGATCGAGAAGGTCAAGGAAGAAGACGGCGTGGTCACCGGCACGGTGATCGAGGTCGTCAAGGGCGGCCTGATCCTCGACATCGGGCTGCGCGGCTTCCTGCCTGCCTCGCTGGTGGAAATGCGCCGCGTCCGCGACCTGCAGCCCTACGTCGGCCGCGAGATCGAGGCCAAGATCATCGAGCTGGACAAGAACCGCAACAACGTGGTCCTGTCCCGCCGGGCATGGCTGGAGCAGACCCAGTCCGAGGTCCGGCACACCTTCCTGAACACGTTGCAGAAGGGCCAGATCCGCCGGGGCACCGTGTCCTCGATCGTCAACTTCGGCGCGTTCGTCGACCTCGGCGGCGTGGACGGCCTCGTGCACGTGTCCGAGCTGTCCTGGAAGCACATCGACCACCCAGGCGAGGTCGTCGAGGTGGGCCAGGAGGTCACCGTCGAGGTGCTCGACGTGGACATGGACCGCGAGCGGGTCTCGCTGTCGCTGAAGTCCACCCAGGAAGACCCGTGGCAGCAGTTCGCCCGCACCCACCAGATCGGGCAGGTCGTCCCGGGCCGGGTGACCAAGCTGGTGCCGTTCGGCGCGTTTGTCCGGGTTGAGGAGGGCATCGAGGGCCTGGTGCACATCTCCGAACTGGCCGACCGGCACGTGGAGATTCCCGAGCAGGTCGTTCAGGTCGGCGACGAGATCTTCGTCAAGATCATCGACATCGACCTGGACCGGCGCCGGATCAGCCTGTCGCTCAAGCAGGCCAACGAGGGCACGATCGGCGAGGCGGTCGGCGACGACTTCGACCCGACGCTGTACGGCATGCCTGCCTCCTACGACGAGCAGGGCAACTACGAGTACCCGGAGGGCTTCGACCCGGAGACCGGCGAGTGGCTGCCCGGCTACGAGAAGCAGCGCGAGGAGTGGGAGCACCAGTACGCCGAGGCGCGCGCCAGGTTCGAGGCGCACCGCCGGCAGGTGGAGGAGTCCCGCAAGGCCGACGAGGGCGAGGCGGCCGCGGCGGAGCCCGGTCAGGGCGACGAGAGCGGTGCGGCGCCTTCGGCCGGCGGCAACGGGTCCCCCCGCGCGGGGCGCGGCGGGCGCGGCGGGCCACGGGCTGGGAGCGGATCGCCGTCCCCGGCCGGCGCGGTGACGTCGAGTTCGACCCCGGGCTCGGCGGCCACGGGCACCCTGGCCTCGGACGAGGCCCTGGCCGCCCTCCGCGAGAAGCTGTCCGGAGGACAGAGCTAGAACCGGCGTACCATACACCGACGGCGGTGCCCGCACCTCGTGCGGGCACCGCCGGTGTTTTCCCGGCCGGATCCGGGGTAGCTCTCCGTGACCAGGGCCTGACCAGCATCGTCAGGCTCGCGAACAACCTTTGGGCCTTGGTGTGCGTCTCAAAGGCCGGAACCTTTCTACGCGCCGCGTACCCCCGGCGTTCTACACGCCGCGCACCCCCTGGGCGGGCTGTTGATGATGATCGAGTCGCCGGATCAGCCGGGCTCTGATCAGCAGCGCCTTGACGATTTCACTGCCTTGTACGTCGGGCACTACGAGCAATTGCTACGGCTGGCCGTGCTGCTCGTGGGTGACGTGCCCGCGGCCGAGGACGTCGTCCAGGAGGCGTTTATCCGCGTCCACCGCACGCTGGGCAACGGGGCGGTGCGGAGCCCGCTGGCCTACCTGCGCCAGACCGTGATCAACCAGGCCCGGTCCGAGTTGCGCCGCAGGCTGATCCGGCTGCGGCACGCGCCGCGCCCGATGCCCGACGCCGCCAGCGCGGAGGAAGGTGCCTACGCGGCCATATCCAGGCAGGAGGTCATCCGCGCGCTGCGCAGAATTCCCGCCAGGCAGCGCGAGGCCGTGGTCCTGCGCTACTGGGCCGACCTGCCCGAGGCCGAGATCGCCGAACTGATGGGCGTCAGCACCGGCGCGGTGAAAGGTTATATCTCGCGAGCCATGAGCAGGCTCGGGCTTCTCCTCGAGGAATCGTCATGACGCCGCCGCCGCTGAGCCCGGAGCGCCTGACCCGGATGCTGGACGACGCGGTCCGGCCGGTCACGGCGCGGCCCGGCGCGCTGGACCGCATCCGGCACGGCGCGCGCCGCCGGCGCACCGCGCGCCGGGCGGGGGTGGCCCTGCTCACCGCCGCGGTGATCGCGGGCGGCACCGCCACCGCCCTCGTCGTGACGTCCGGCGGCGGCCCGGCCCGGGTCGGCGCTCTGTCGCCCTCCGGGTCCGTCTCGTCCTCCCGGTCCGTCTCGTCCTCCGGGGCGCTCTCGTCCTCCGCGGCCAAGGCGTCCCTGCCCCCCGGCCAGACGCGGACGGCCGCGCTGCCCTCGGTCGGCCAGCATGCGGTGCCCTCCGCCGCCCCGTCCGCGTCACCCTCCTTCGCCAAGACGGCACCGTCGTCCTCGGCCGGCCAGCCGACGCCGGCTCCGGCTACGTCCGGATCGTCTGCGCCGGCTTCCGCGCCGCCCTCCGCTAACCAGCCCGCGGCGGCCGGCGCCCCCTCCGTGACCGGCTCGGGGGCCTGGGCCATTGACGGACTCGGGCAGCCGGCGGCCACCGTCGCGATTGCGCCCGTCGGCAGCGCCAAGACGACTTCCAGCTTCCTGCTCGTGGTCCACACGGCCGGGTACGGCACGCAGACCGTCCCGTTCTCCGCGACCTCGGTGACCGGCATGCCACCGTTCGGCCCGGTGGTCGTCGGCGCGGCCGACGCCGCCAAGGACGGCCATACCGAGCTCTTCGTGATGATCGACGCGGGCTGCTGCACCGAGTTCTGGACCATCTTCAGGCTGGTCGACAAGCACGTCGCGCAGGTGAGGATGGACGGCGCACCGGTGCGCCTCGCGGTAGGCGGCAGCGTCATGGACAACGCCGGCTTCAGCTGCGATGGCCCGTACCTGGTGACCTACAGCTACACCTACCAGCCGGTCAGCGGGATCCGCGTAAGATTCCTCGCCACCCGCGACACGTACCGCTGGGCGGGGGCCGTCCTGGTGCTGGTGTCGCAGCGGCAGGCCACGATCCGCGGCGAACGGAACCCGGAACTGATGAAATACACCGGCGTCTCGTGCGGTGCCCTACCCCAGTACGAGCTCAAGCGCTAGCGCGCCAGTTCACGCCCCGTAACGAAGAAGCAGTTCGGCTACGCAGACCGGCTTGCTGCCGCCCTCGCGCTCGAAGGTCACCGCCAGCGTGACCTGGAACCCGCCGGGCACGTCGTCGACTGCGGCACACGTGACGTCGGCCCGGACCCGGCTGCCTACCGGCAGCGGCGCGGGAAAGCGCACCCGGTTCAGGCCGTAGTTGATCGTGATGCCCGCGTCGGCCACCTCGAATACCTCGTGTACCAGCATCGGCGCGAGCGAAAGGGTGAGGAAGCCGTGCGCGATCGTGCCGCCGAACGGGCCGGCCGCCGCCCGCTCCTGGTCGAGGTGAATCCACTGGTGATCACCGGTCGCGTCGGCGAACATGCGGACCTGCTCCTGCGTCACCTCATGCCAGTGGCTGGCCCCTAGCCGTTGGCCGACGTGGTCGTGCAGCTCATCGAGTTTGAGGGTAAGTTCCGCCATCATCCTGCCTCTGCCTGTGTGCCACCGGGCGGGTTCGCCCTAGCCAGCATGGCGTCCCGGCCGTCCCAGCCACAAGCCTCGCCGCCAACCCCTCTACACCCCACCACCCCTCCGTACCGCGACGCCTCTATCTCGTCGCCTCCGCGACCCATCCCCGTCCGCGCCACCGATCCGTCACCCCGGCCGCGCCGCACAGTATGCTGCTGCGGTGCTGCGGGTCGGGCTGACCGGAGGCATCGGATCCGGCAAGAGCGAGGTATCGCGGCGGCTGGCCGCCCACGGGGCCGTGATCCTCGACGCGGACCTAGCCGCCAGGCAGGTCGTCGCCCCGGGCACCCCCGGGCTGGCGCGGGTGGCTGAAGCATTCGGCCCCGGCGTGCTCCGTCCGGACGGCGCCCTGGACCGGAACCGGCTCGGCGCCATCGTGTTCAGCGACCCCGCCTCCCTCGAGAGGCTGAACGCGATCGTCCACCCTCTGGTCACGGACTGGATGCGAGCGGCCGAACGCGCCGCGATGGACGAGGCCCGCGGAGACCTGATCGTCGTGCACGACGTGCCGCTCCTGGCCGAGGTCAGGCAGCCGGGCGAATTTGACCTGGTCATCGTCGTGGACGTGCCGCCGGAGCTGCAGGTCGAGCGGCTGGTCCGCCAGCGCGGCACGTCCGAAGGCCAGGCGCGGGCCCGGATGGCGGCCCAGGCCAGCCGCGAGCAGCGCCTCGCCGTGGCCGACCTGGTGATCGACAATTCCGGCTCGCTGGACGACCTGGACCACCGCGTCGCCGAGGTCTGGGCCGAACTCCAGCGCCGAGCTGCCTCCCGCTGACGTCGCGGGCGCCGCCTTCCGCCGTCGCCCCTTCGGCCGCCGCCCTCGGCCGCGTGGGCGTGGCGCTAGGATGCGTGCCGCGCTCTGGCCTCGAATCCCGCAAACCACCCTTCTGAGCCCACCCGGAATGTCAGACCCCCCGCCTAGAGTTGAACTCTCGGAGGTTTGGAGGTCAGTGTCGTGCGCCCGGTAACCGATTTGCAGCGCAGGGTCGCGCCGTTCGAGGTCGTCACCGACATGGTCCCGGCAGGCGACCAGCCGCAGGCGATCGCCGACATCGAAAAGCGCGTCCACGCCGGGGACACGGATACCGTGCTGCTGGGCGCGACCGGGACCGGCAAGACCGCCACGGTGGCCTGGATCGCGGAGCGGCTGCAGCGGCCGGTCCTGGTCATGCTGCCGAACAAGACCCTCGCCGCGCAGTTCGCCAACGAGCTGCGCGAGATGCTGCCCAATAACGCGGTCGAGTACTTCGTCTCCTACTACGACTACTACCAGCCGGAAGCCTACGTCCCGCAGACCGACACCTACATCGAGAAGGACTCCTCGATCAACAACGAGGTGGAGCGGCTCAGGCACTCAGCCACCAACTCCTTGCTGACCAGGCGCGACACCATCGTCGTCGCCTCCGTCTCGTGCATTTACGGCCTCGGCACTCCCCAGGAGTACGTGGACCGGATGCTGACGCTCAAGCTCGGCGACACCATCGAGCGGGACACGCTGCTCCGCAAGCTGGTCGGCATGCAGTACACGAGGAACGACCTGGCCTTCACGCGGGGCACCTTCCGGGTGCGCGGCGACACGATCGAAGTCATCCCGATGTACGAGGAACTAGCCATTCGCATCGAGATGTTCGGCGACGAGATCGAGCGGCTGATGACGCTGCACCCGCTGACCGGCGAGGTGATCAGCGAGGACACCGAGCTGTACATCTTCCCCGCCTCGCACTACGTGGCCGGGCCGACGCGCATGGAGCGCGCGATCAACGGCATCGAGGCCGAGCTGGCCGCCCGGCTCGGCGAGCTCGAACGGGAGGGCAAGCTGCTCGAGGCGCAGCGGCTGCGCATGCGGACCACCTACGACATCGAGATGATGCGCCAGGTCGGCAGCTGCTCCGGCATCGAGAACTACTCGCGGCACATCGACGGCCGTGAGGCGGGCAGCCCGCCCAACACGCTGCTCGACTACTTCCCCGAGGACTTCCTCCTGGTGATCGACGAGTCGCACGTGACCGTCCCGCAGATCGGCGCGATGTACGAGGGGGACGTGTCCCGCAAGCGGGTGCTGGTCGAGCACGGCTTCCGCCTGCCGAGCGCGATCGACAACCGGCCGCTGACCTGGGACGAGTTCCTCGACAGGATCGGGCAGACCATCTACCTGTCGGCCACCCCCGGGCCGTACGAGCTGCGGCGGGTCGCCGGCGACGTCGTCGAGCAGGTGATCCGGCCGACCGGGCTGGTCGATCCCGAGGTGGTCATCAAGCCGACCAAGGGGCAGATCGACGACCTCCTGCACGAGATCAGGCAGCGGGCCGAGCGCGACGAGCGGATCCTCGTCACCACGCTGACCAAGCGGATGGCCGAGGACCTGACCGACTACCTGCTCGAGAACGGAGTCCGGGCCAGGTACCTGCACAGCGAGGTGGACACGCTGCGCCGGGTAGAACTGCTCCGCGAGCTGCGGATTGGCGAATTCGACGTGCTCGTCGGCATCAACCTGCTCCGCGAGGGACTCGACCTGCCCGAGGTGTCGCTGGTCGCGATCCTTGACGCGGACAAGGAGGGCTTCCTGCGCTCGGGCACCTCGCTGATCCAGACCATCGGCCGCGCGGCACGGAACGTGTCCGGCCAGGTGCACATGTACGCCGACACGGTGACGCCGTCCATGCAGCGGGCCATCGACGAGACCAACCGGCGGCGCGAGAAGCAGGTCGCCTACAACCAGGCGCACGGCGTCGACCCGCAGCCGCTGCGCAAGCGGATCGCGGACATCCTGGACCAGATCGTCCGCGAGGACGCCGACACCGAGCAGCTGATCGGCGGTGGTGGCCGGCAGCAGTCCCGCGGCAAGGCGCCCGTGCCCGGCCTGTCGTCACGCGCCCGCGCGGCGGCGGCCCAGGCCGCCGGAGCTACCGGAGCCGCGAGCACCGTCGCGCGCGGCGAGCTTGTCGGGCTGATCAACGAGCTCACCGAGCAGATGCACGCCGCCGCCGCCGAGCTGCAGTTCGAGGTCGCGGCCAGGCTCCGCGACGAAATCAGGGACCTCAAGCACGAACTGCGCGGCATGCACGCCGCCGGCGTCTGACCTTCGGGGATCAAGCTCGCGCGACGACCGCGAGGCGACGGAAGGCGGAACGGATGCCCGCACTGGCCCGGGATGAGATCACGGAGATCAATGAGTCGGTCGGCCAGCGCTGGCGCAGCATCGACCCGCTCCTGCCCGAGCCCGTCGACCTCCCGGAGGGCTGCCAGCCGAACCCGCTGGTAGCAGCCGGCCCAGACGGCCGCCCAACCGGGCTGGCCGTCTGCCGTCACCAGTACGTGCCCGCCGACTCGCTGGCCCAGACCTGGGGCACGGCCACCAAGTTCGTCCTGACCATGCGGCTGGCCGAGCCGGACACGCTCCAGGCCGCCGACGACCTGCTCGGCCGGTGGCGCGATCACCTGGCCGCCCTGCCGGAGGCTGAGACAAGAGCCGATGACACCGCGGCGGTCGTCCTCTGGCCGTCAAGAGACGTCAGCGGGGTGCTCGCCGTGCTGCGGCACGGGCTGCAGCCCATCTCCGTGATCGCCGCCCGGCCTTCCGGCCGCCCGGTGCCCGTGCACGGCGAGGCCCGTGACCTGCTGATCAGGCAGGCGGATCCCGATGACCTCGACGCCGTGACCGAACTGGAGATGGGCGTGATCGGCTACGACGCGCACTTCGGCGGCGCGATCCCGCGCCCGGCCACGCCGGCGCTGGTCCGAAACAGCACCCGCGCTGCCCTGGAGCAAAGGCCCGAATGGACCTGGCTCGCGCTGCACCACGGCCGGCCGGTCGGCCTGGCCGTGGTCGAACCGCCGGACGAGGCGACGTGGATCGCGCCCCTGACCCGTCCGGGCACGACCGCCTACCTGCAGACCATGTTCATCAGGCCCGACCAGCGCCGCGCCGGGACCGGCGCGGCGCTCGTCCAGCACGTCCACGACGCGCTTGACGCCCGCGGGATCGACCTGACCCTCCTGCACTACGCCCAGGTGAACCCCCTGTCGGTGGCGTTCTGGCCCCAGATGGGCTACCGGCCGCTCTGGACCACCTGGGAGGCCCGCCCGGCTTCGACGCTGCGGTGACCCGAACCCGACCACAACCCCAAGCGCCGACCCGACGCCCCACGCCCCGAACCCCAATGCTGACCCGAACCGACCCGGACGCCGGCGGCAGGGCATGATAGAGGACGACGTCGCCGGAATGCTGAGCATCGCCTGACGGTTAGCTCACAATGGTGTCCCGGCGAAGTTACGGGCGGTCGATAGCGGGAGCGTGCCAAAACACGGCACGTGACGGAGCCGGCCGACTAGCGCAAACGCCGGGGGAGGTGTGGAGTTGCTAGTCAGCCTGATCGCGGCGGTCGTCGCGGCGGTCTTTTACGGTGTCGCCTCGGTGATGCAGGCTATCGCCGTGCGCGCGGCCAGCCGCCGCCAGCCGGACGAGGCGAACGTGGGGCTCGATCCCGGCCTGGTGGTGCGGATGCTGCACCAGTGGCGGTTCGTGGCCAGCATCGGCCTCGACGCGCTCGGTTTCGTCGCGCAACTGATAGCCCTACATCGGCTTCCCCTCTTCGCGGTGCAGGCCTTCGTGGCCTCCAACCTGGCCGTGACGGCGGTCGTCGCCTCCCGCGTGATCGGCATGACCCTGTCCTGGCGCGAGTGGGCGGCGGTCCTGGGCGTGGTGGCCGGCGTCGGCCTGCTCGGCTCCACGGCGGGCGCCGAGGGCGCCGCGCAAGTTGGCGCGGTGTTCAAGCTCGCCCTGATCGTCGCGGTCGCGGGCCTGGCCGTGGTCGGCCTGGCCGCGGCCAAGCTCAACGAGCCCTACCGAACCACGGCGCTCGGCGTCACGGCCGGCTTCGGCTACGGCGTCCTCAGCATCGCGGCCCGCGTCCTTAACAGTTTCGAGCCGCTCCAGCTCGCCCGCGACCCCGCCACCTACGCGATCATCGCCGCAGGCATCATCTCGTTCATGTTCTACGCCACCGCCCTGGAAGCCGGCAGCGTGACGGTCGCCACGGCGGCGGTCGTGCTGAGCGAGACCATCCCGCCCGCCATCATCGGCGTCATCTTCCTGGGCGACCAGACCCGGCACGGGCTCGCCGCCGTCGCCTGGGGAGGGTTCTTCCTGGCCGTCGCCTCCGCCGTCATGCTGGCCAGATTCGGCGAGGCCCATCACGGCGAAGACGTCGCACGAGCCGACGCGGTGGCCCACCGGCAGGCAAATGCCGGGCCAGCCGCGTACGAACTGTTATCCTGGTGGCCCGTGGACCTGCAGCTTTTCCCTGCCACACCGGATACCACGGGAGCCTCATAGTGGCCTCATCATCACTCCGTCCTCGGCCTGTGCAAACCAGACACCTGTTTGTCACCGGGGGAGTCGCCTCCAGCCTGGGCAAGGGACTGACCGCGTCCAGCCTGGGCCGCCTGCTCAAGCTCAGAGGGCTGCGGGTCAATATGCAAAAGCTCGACCCCTACCTCAACGTCGACCCGGGCACGATGAACCCCTTCCAGCACGGCGAGGTGTTCGTGACCGACGACGGCACGGAGACCGACCTGGACGTCGGGCACTACGAGCGCTTCCTTGACACGCGTCTGCAGGGCAAGGCGAACGTCACGACCGGCCAGATCTACTCCGCGGTGATCGCGAAGGAGCGCCGCGGCGACTACCTGGGCGACACCGTGCAGGTGATCCCGCACATCACCAACGAGATCAAGGCCCGGATCCTGCAGATGGGCGGCGACGACGTCGACGTGGTGATCACCGAGGTGGGCGGCACGGTCGGTGACATCGAGTCGCAGCCGTTCCTGGAGGCCATCCGCCAGATCAGGCACGAGATAGGCCGGGACCGCTGCTTCTTCCTGCACGTCAGCCTGCTGCCGTACATCGGCCCTTCCGGCGAGCTGAAGACCAAGCCGACCCAGCATTCCGTAGCTGCCCTCAGGAGCATCGGTATTCAACCCGACGCGATCGTGGCCCGCTCCGACCGGCCGATCACCACCGGCCTGAAGCGCAAGATCAGCCTGATGTGCGACGTCGACGAGGAGGCGGTGGTCTCCGCCCCCGACGCGCCGTCCATCTACGACATCCCGAAGGTCCTGCACGCCGAGGGCCTCGACGCCTACGTAGTAAGACGGCTGGGCCTGCCGTTCCGCGACGTGGACTGGAGCGAGTGGGATGACCTGCTGCGCCGCGTGCACCGCCCCGCCCACAGCATCACCATCGCCCTGGTCGGCAAGTACGTGGACCTGCCGGACGCGTACCTGTCCCCGGCCGAGGCGCTCAAGGCCGGAGGCTTCGCCAACGACGCGCAGGTCAACATCCGCTGGGTGACCAGCGACGCCTGCGAGGACCCGGAGGACGCGGCCAGGGAGCTCGACGGCGTCGACGGGGTGCTGATCCCCGGCGGGTTCGGGGTCCGGGGCATCGAGGGGAAGATCGGCGCCATCCGGTACGCGCGCGAGAACGGCATCCCCATCCTCGGCCTCTGCCTCGGCCTGCAGTGCATGGTCATCGAGGTGGCCAGGGACCTGGCCGGGCTGGCCGGCGCGGACAGCGCCGAGTTCAACCCGGCCACCCCGTATCCGGTGATCGCCACGATGGCGGACCAGGAGGACGTGGTGGCGGGCGCGCGGGACATGGGCGGCACCATGCGCCTGGGCCTGTACCCGGCCGTGCTGGAGCCAGGTTCGCAGGTCGAGGAACTGTACGGCCGCGCCATGGTCGAGGAGCGCCACCGGCACAGGTACGAGGTCAACAACTCCTACCGCGCGGCGCTCGAGCAGGCGGGCCTGGTCTTCTCCGGGCTCTCCCCGGACGGTCACCTGGTGGAGTTCGCCGAACTGCCCGCGCACCCGTTCTTCGTCGGCACCCAGGCCCACCCGGAATTCCTGTCCCGCCCGACCCGGCCGCATCCCCTGTTCACCGGCCTGATCGCGGCCGCGCTCGCGCGGTCCAAGTCCGCCAGCCTGACCTCCGGCGCGCGCGCCGCGGCCAGCGCATGAACATCGCCGATGTCACCGAGCACTGGCCCGTCGTCTCCTCGGCTGAACTGCTCCGTAGCCGGCTGATCACCGTGCGGGCCGACAAGGTCCGCATGCCTGATAACCAGATAGCCGAACGAGAAGTGGTGATCCACCCGGGCGCGGTCGCCGTGCTGGCCCTGGACGACACGGACCGGATCCTCATGATCAGGCAGTACCGCCACCCGGTGGGGCGCCTGCTGTGGGAGCTCCCCGCGGGCCTGCGCGACGTCGCCGGGGAAGACCCCTGGCTCACCGCGCAGCGCGAGCTCGTGGAGGAAGCCGGTTACCGCGCGCGGGACTGGCGGGTGCTCGCCGACTACTTCTCCTCACCCGGCTTCAGCACCGAACGCCTGCGCGTCTACCTCGCCCGCGACCTGGAACCCGTCCCCGAGGCCGAACGCCATTTCGTCCCCCAGAACGAGGAAGCGTTCCTCCTGACCAGCTGGCTGCCGCTGGAGGCGGCGGTCGGCAAGGTCTTTGCCGGTGAGCTGCATAACGGGGTCACCGCCCTGGGCATACTGGCAGGGTACGCGGCCAGGTCAGATGGGTTTGCCCGGCTTCGCCCGGCAGATGCACCTGAGTCGTGAACTGTGACTGCAACGGCGCTCCACAGTCTGGAAGGACCACCATGAAGGTCGGAATTCCCACCGAAGTCAAGAACCACGAATACCGGGTGGCGATCACGCCCGCCGGCGTGCATGAGCTTGTCCGCGGCGGCCATCAGGTGGTGATCCAGGCCGAGGCGGGGGTGGGCTCGTCCATCCCCGACGAGGACTTCGTCGCGGCCGGCGCGAAGATCCTCCCCACCGCGGATGACGTCTGGGCCGAGGGGGACCTGATCCTCAAGGTCAAGGAGCCGATCGAGGAGGAGTATCACCGCATGCGCGCCGGGCAGGTGCTGTTCACCTACCTGCACCTGGCCGCCTCCAAAGCCTGCACCGACGCGCTGCTGGGCCAGGGCGTCACCTCGATCGCGTACGAGACCGTCCAGCTGCCCGACGGGTCGCTGCCGCTGCTCGCCCCCATGTCCGAAGTCGCGGGCCGGATGGCTCCGCAGGTCGGCGCCCACCACCTGCAGCGTGACGGCGGCGGCCGCGGCGTCCTGATGGGCGGGGTGTCCGGCGTGTACGCGGCCAAGGTGGTCGTACTGGGCGCGGGCGTCTCCGGCATGAACGCCGCCGCGATCGCCCTCGGTATGCAGGCCGAGGTGCTGCTCGTGGACAAGAACATCGCCAGGCTCCGCCAGGCGGACGCCATCTACCAGGGCCATCTGCAGACGGTCGCGTCCAACGCCTACGAGATCGAGCGCGCGGTCATCGACGCCGACCTGGTCATCGGCGCGGTGCTCGTCCCGGGCGCCAAGGCGCCCCGCCTGATCACCGACGACTTGATCAAGCGGATGAAGTCCGGCGCGGTCCTGGTGGACATCTCCATCGACCAGGGCGGCTGCTTCGAGGGCTCCCGGCCCACTACGCACGCGAACCCCACCTACAAGGTGCACGACACGCTGTTCTACTGCGTGGCGAACATGCCGGGCGCGGTCCCGCACACCTCCACGTACGCGCTGACCAACGTGACGCTCCCCTACGCCATCGAGATCGCCAACCGCGGCTGGCGCGACGCCCTCCGCGCCGACAAGTCGCTGGCCCCGGGGCTGAACACCTTCGCAGGGGCCGTGACGTGTGAGCCAGTCGCCGAAGCCCTCGGCCTGGTCTACACACCCGTCGCAGAAGTTCTCAGCTAACCCTCCCGACCCAGTCCAGCTCACGCGCTCAGGCCATGGGATCGGCGGCCGGGGAGGCCATCCGGGGATATCTGGGGTACCTGGCGGTGGAGCGGGGCCTGGCGGCAAACACCGTCGAGTCGTACCGGCGTGACCTGGCCAGGTACGAGTCCATGCTGGCCGGGCGCGGCAAGGTCAGGCTGGGCGACGTTACCTCGGCCGACGTGGCGGAGTTCCTCGCGTCGCTGCGCGAGGGGGACGACGAGCACCCGGCGCTGGCGGTCAGTTCGGCGGCGCGGGCGGTCATCGCGGTGCGGGGGCTGCACGCGTTCGCGGTCGCGCAAGGGCTCGCCGAGGCGGACCCGGCGCGTGAGGTGCCGCCGCCGGCGCCGCCCAAACGCCTGCCGAAGGCGATCACGCTTGACGAGGTGGAACGCCTGCTCGACGCGGCGGGGCCTGGCCCGGATGCGCAGGTCGCAGCGGGCGGCGTGGAGCCGAGGCTGCTACGGGACCGGGCGCTGCTCGAGTTCCTCTACGCGACCGGGGCCCGGATCTCGGAGGCGACCGGGCTGGACGTCGATGAGCTCCAGCTCGGCGCCGACCCGGCGGTACGGCTGGCGGGCAAGGGGGGCGAGCACCGGGTGGTGCCGGTAGGCAGCTACGCGGTCCGGGCCCTCGAGGCGTACCTGGTGCGCGCCAGGCCTGCCCTGGCCGCGGCGTCGCGGCGCGTTTCGGTCAGCCCGGCCGTGTTCCTGAACGCGCGCGGCGGCCGCCTGACCCGGCAGGGCGCCTGGGGCATCCTGCACGCCGCCGCCGGGCGCGCGCGCCTGCCCGAGGTGTCACCGCACACGCTGCGGCACTCGTTCGCCACGCACCTGCTGGACGGCGGCGCCGACATCCGGGTCGTCCAGGAACTGCTCGGCCACGCGTCGGTCGCGACCACCCAGATCTACACCCTCATCACCGTGGACAGGCTCCGCGAGGTCTACGCCTCCGCCCACCCCCGCGCCCTGGGCTAACGCCAATTCCGCGAAGGCGTCCCGTCCGATAAATCATCGCTCAGCCGGGCGTGTCGTTTCCGGAAAATGTCAGCGGGGACTGATAAACTCGAATAAAAGATCAAAAGATCTTCCTCGGCCGGACGACCCGGCCCGGATGGCAGGACCGCAAACCCGCCCCCGTGCGCATCCCCGATCGGAGGTGACCACCCCGGTGAGCACCGCCCCCGCCTACGCCAGCGCCAGCCAGGCCCTGCAGGCGGCCTGCGCGGCGCTGCGGTTCGCGGCCGCCGCCGACCCGGTCGCGCTGCCCGGCGCGGCCCAGGCCGCGTGCCTGCACGGCTATGAGCAGGCGGCCGCGATGCTGACCGCGGGCCGGGCCGGGATGCTGGCCGCGTTCACCGCCGGGCAGGGGTACACCGCGGATGCGGAGTACAGCGCGGGCGCGTGGCTGCGGCACAAGACCCGGGTGACCAAGACGGCGGCCCGCGGGCAGGTGGCCTGGGCGCGGCGGGCCGTGGCGCACCCGCGGGTGATCGCCGCGCTGGCCGAGGGGACGGTGCTGAGCGAGTCGGTGGGCCGGGCGGTCTGCTGCTGGTCTGACCGGCTCCCGGAGGGCTGCCGGGATGTCGCCGACCAGATCCTGGTCAAGGCGGCGCGGGCCGGGGCCGATGAATGGGACCTGGCTGGCCTGGCCGCGGAGATGTATGCTCGGTCGCTGCCCGCCAGCGATGGCTCGGATGACGGGTTCGGGGACCGGTCGGTGCGGCTGGAGACGACGTTCGATGGGGCCGGGGTGATCGCGGGGGACTTGACCCCGGAATGTGCGGCGCTGGTGGGCGCGGTGCTGGAGGCGCTGTCCGCCCCGGCGGGTGCGGAGGATACCCGGACGCATGAGCAGCGTTATCATGACGGGCTGCAGGAGGCGATGCGGCGGCTGGCGGCCAGTGACCTGCTGCCGGAGCGGGCCGGGCAGCCGGTCAAGGCCCTGGTGCACGTGACGCTGGCCGAGTTGCGGGCGCTGGATGAGGACTCGGCCCTGGAACAGGAGTGGGTCGCCGCGGCCCGCGGCCGGTGGGCGGCGGCCCGGGCGCAGGCCTCGGTCGGCGGCGGCGACGGCGGCGCCTGGCTGGACGGGGACGCGGCCCGCGGCGTCAGCTGTGACGCCATGGTGGTCCCGGTGGTGACCGGTGAGGTGGATCCGGGCGTGCTGGAGGACCTGGTCCAGCTGTGCGTGACGCTGGCCGGGCACCGCAGGCCCGGCGGGTGCGCCGAGCCCGGCGATGCCGGTGACCCCGCTGCCCGGGACGGTTCCGGGCCGGGATGCTGTGAGGGCCTGCCGCCGCTGACCGCGCACGCCCGGGAGATGCTCGAACGGCAGATCATCGGCCGGGCCGTCGACCTGCTGTCCGGCCCCGGCGGCCTGGCCAGCTTCTTGCGCCGGGAGCAACTGGGCGCCCGGCTGGCCGGGCCGAGCCTGCCGCTGGACATCGGGTACGCCGACACCGTCCCGGCCGGCATCCGCACCGCCGTCATCCTGCGCGACCAGCATTGCCAGTGGACCGGCGGGTGCAACCAGCCGGCCGCGGCGTGTGAGGTGCACCATGTGCGGCACAAGGCCGACGGCGGGCCGACCAGCGTAAAAGACTGCATTTTGCTGTGTTTCTATCATCATCAGGTGGTGATTCATCGGTGGGGCTGGACGTTGATCTTGCACCCGGACGGCACCACCACCGCGTGGAACCGGGACAAGACCAAGGTGCTGCGTAGCCACAGCCCGCCCGCCCGCGCCGGGTGACCGCCCCGGCGGCCCCAGCGCCGCCCCCCGGTTGCCGTTATGGTCGGCTTGTCAGGCCACCGCATCCGCTGCCTGACCCGGTCAGCCAGGGATTCACCGAACCGGACGGAAAACCTAGATCTGGGCCAATACTTCGGCACCTCTCGAACCGTGTCTTCCGGCGCGGGCGTGCCACCACAGGTCGTTCGGTAAATAATTGATCTCTTGAAGACTTGCCTGACCGGAAGTGACGGTCCAGCTCGTTGGCGTAGGTGAGGCCCAGGGTGCCCTTGTGGTCATCGATCCACCGCATAAGCGAGATCTCGCCGGTGGCGGGGCCGTCGGTGTCGGCCAGGCCGTCGGCCATCGCGTGGTACTCCTCGGTGGTGAGCAGGGTGTCACGCAACGCCAGGCCGAGGATGCGGGCGGCAGGCGGGATGAGCGATCCGGGCACCCGGATCACCTGACTGCGGCTGCCGACCGCGTCCCTGATGTGGTGAACGAGTTCGAGGAAGGCTGGCCGGTCGGGTCCCACGGCGTCGATGACCTCGGTCTCGGCGGAGTTCCCGGCGCCTACGCACAGCCGCGCCAGGTCGTCGACGTGGATGGGGCGGACGCGGTACTCGCCGGTGCCGCCCACGGCGAACACCGGCATCCGGCGCAGCAGCCACGCGATGTTGTTGATCAGGACGCCGCTCCCGCCGAACAGGATCGAGGGTCGCAGCACGGCATGGGAGAGGCCAAGGTCGGCCAGCGCCAGCTCGACCGCGGCCTTGCCGCGGAAGTACGGGTAGGGCGAGTCGGCGCTGGGATGGGTGATCGACACGTGCACGATCCTGCGTACGCCCGCCTCGGCGGCCGCCTGGAAGAGCACGCGTGTTTGCGCCACGGCCGTCTCGTGGCTGACCTGTCCGTGCGGGAAGCGGACCCAGTAGGTATTGAACAGGGCCCGGGCGCCGCGCAGTGACTCCGCCAGTCTGGCGGGATCGGTGAAATCCAGCGGCCTGACCTCGATGGCGGTGCCCGCGGGAGCGCGGCCCGGATGGCCGGTGAGCGTCCGGACGCGGCGCCCCGCCGCCTGGAGTTCACTGGCGATGGCCGCGCCAGAGTAGCTGAACGCGCCGGTCACGACGTCGAAGTCCTCAGATCCCGGTCCCGCGCCTCCGGCGGTGGCCATCATCCTTGTCCGAGCCTGGCGGTCAGCGCGGTCAGGGTCGGGCCGAGAGGGGCGTCGAGGGTCGCGGTGGCGTGCTGGTCGCCGCGGGTGGGGCCCTGGTTGACGATCACGACGGGCCGGCCCAGTTTGGCCGCGTGCCGGACGTAGCGGAAGCCGGACATCACGGCCAGCGAAGAGCCGAGAACCACCAGCGCACGGGCGCTCTCCACCATCGCGTAACAGGCCTGGGCGCGCTGCGGGGGCACGTTCTCGCCGAAGAAGACCACATCGGGCTTGAGCGCGCCCTGGCACGCGGAACAGTCGACGACCTGAAAGGACTCCGTGGCCTCAGCCACGAGGACGGCGTCGCCGTCGGGGTTGATCGTCGTCGCCGATACCGAGTCCCAGCCGGGATTGGCGGCCTCGAGCCGTCGCTCCAGGTCCGCGCGCGACGTGCGCTGCCCGCATGACAAGCAGGTGACCCGGTGCAGGCTGCCGTGGAGTTCGGTGACGTCGGGCGCGCCCGCGGCCTGGTGCAGGCCATCCACGTTCTGGGTGATGATCCCGGCCAGCAGGCCGCGCCGGCCGAGTTCGGCGACGGCGTGGTGCCCGCGGTTCGGGACCGCCCCGGCGATGCGCCGCCAGCCCAGGTGGCTGCGCGCCCAGTACCTGCGCCTGGCGGCGGCACTCCCGGTAAACGTCTGATAGGTCATCGGGGTGGCGCGCAGGGCCAGGCCGGTCGGGCCTCGGTAGTCCGGGATGCCGGACTCGGTGGACAGCCCGGCTCCGCTCAGGACGAGCGCGCCGCCGACCGCCACGACGTCGACCAGCGTCTCGAACGCGCCGGTTGCCGTGGTCTCGGCGAGCTGGGTCACCACTCCATGGTAGGGACGCTAGACCGCCTTCGTCGTGATCGCCTTGGCGATGGCGGCCGCGCCGTTCCCGTAGTACATGATCGTGTAGTGATTCGCGTCGGGCACCAGCAGCGGCCGAAGCTGCGGGACGCGCTCTTGCCACGCGGCGACGAGGTCACGCGGCTGGAATCCGGGTGGCGTGCCCAAGAATCCCGCCGGAGCGGTCAGCAGCGGTGTCGGCCTGGTCAGGTGGCCGAGCGCGTCCGCGAACGGCTTTTCCGCCTGTATGTCGAGGCCGTCAGCGCGGGCTGCCTCCTCGATGACCCCCGACCTCAGGTTTCCGGTTTCGCCGATCAGGTCGTAACGCGCGAACGCCTCGACGTCGGGGGTCCAGTGATCGGCCAGCGCCGGGTGCGCCCGCCAGAAATCCAGGTACGCCTCAACATCGGGGAAGGTCTGCCCCAGCCTGGTAATCGCCGGGCCGATCTCGGCCTTGAGCGCGACTTCGGGGTCAACCCCTTCAGGGACGGGCCTCGGCAGGCCGCCGTCCACCAGCACGAGGCGCCGTATCAGCGACGGGCTCGCGTCGCGGGTGAGCAGCGCGACGTACGCACCCGTCCCGTGCCCGGCCAGCACGGGACGGGCCCCCTTACCGCCGAAATGCCGCAGCACGGCGGTCACGTCGGCGACGTGCCGCTCCAGGCCATACGGGCCGGGCAAGTCGCGGCTGCCGCCACGCCCACGCAGGTCGGGGGCGGCAAGTGTCCAGCTTTCCGGCATCTGGCGCGCCACCGCCTGCCACGACATGGCCGAGGCCGTAATCCCGTGCAGGGCGACCGCGACGTGTTTGCCGGTGCCCCAAAGCCGCACGTGCAGATTCCCGCCGTCCACGGGAACGTCAAGCAGCCGGAGTTTCATAATTCCCCTCCCCGGCGGAGCTGTTTAGACCAGGACCGCCATATATAACCCTTATTATCAGCCGCTGGCTTGAGTGCAAGGTGACATGAGGACACGAAACCGTTACAGGTAAACCATGACATGCTGGACCGTGAGCAATGCCAGGGTAAAACCAGGCTTGGAGGTGAGCGGGCCATGTCGGCAGCGCTGAGTTACTCGTCAGGAGAATCCGCGACGCCGCTGCTGGGCGACACGATCGGCGGCAACTTCGACGCAGCGGTCCGGCGGTTCGGGGAGCGCGAGGCGCTCGTTGACCGGCCGACCGGGCGGCGGTGGACCTACGCCGAGCTCGCGGCCGACGTCGACGCGCTCGCGCTTGGCCTGCTCGACATGGGCATCGGCAAAGGGGACAGGGTCGGTATCTGGGCCCCGAATTGCGCGGAATGGATCCAAACTCAATACGCAACGGCCAAGATCGGCGCGATTCTGGTCAACATCAATCCGGCCTACCGCACCCGCGAGCTTGAGTTCGTCCTCAACCAGTCGGGTATCAGGCTGCTCGTCGCGGCCGAGAAGCTGAAGACCTCCGATTACGTCGCGATGATCGCCGAAGTGCGGCCGCGTTGTGCGGACCTATCGCACATAGTGATAATCGGTAGCCCGGAGTGGCACTCGCTTGTGCAGCGCGGACGTCAGGCAGACCCATCCGCGCTGGAGCGTACCGCGCTGGACACCGACGACCCCATCAACATCCAGTACACCTCGGGTACGACCGGTTTCCCCAAAGGCGCGACGCTTTCGCACCACAACATCCTCAACAACGGGTTCTTCGTCGGCGAGCTGTGCAACTACACCGAAGCGGACCGGATCTGCATTCCGGTGCCCTTCTACCATTGCTTCGGCATGGTCATGGGCAATCTCGCCGCGACCAGCCACGGCGCGTGCATGGTCATCCCCGCGCCCAGCTTCGACCCGGTCGCGACGCTGGACGCCGTGCAGGCCGAGCGCTGCACCTCCCTGTACGGGGTGCCGACGATGTTCATCGCGGAGCTGTCCTCGCCCGGCTTCGCCGACTACGACCTGTCCAGCCTGCGCACGGGCATCATGGCGGGCTCGCCGTGCCCGGTCGAGGTGATGAAGCAGGTCATGTCCCGGATGTCGATGCGCGAGGTGTCGATCTGCTACGGGATGACGGAGACCTCGCCGGTGTCCACGCAGACCCGTTCCGACGACTCACTGGACCGCCGGGTGTCCACCGTAGGCCGGGTCGGGCCGCACCTGGAGGTGAAGGTCATCGACCCGGCGACGGGCGCGACCGTCCCGCGCGGCACCTCCGGCGAGCTGTGCACGCGGGGCTATTCGGTCATGCTCGGCTACTGGGAGCAGCCGGACAAGACCGCCGAGGCCGTGGACGCCTCCCACTGGATGCATACCGGTGACCTCGCCGTCATGGACGAAGACGGCTACCTGGCCATTACCGGGCGGATCAAGGACATGGTCATCCGCGGCGGGGAGAACATCTACCCGCGGGAAATCGAGGAGTTCCTTTACACGCACCCCGACATCCTGGACGCCCAGGTCATCGGCGTCCCGGATGCCGTGTACGGCGAGGAGCTCATGGCCTGGGTCCGGCTGCGCCCCGGCGCCGCGGAGCTGACGGCCGAGTCGTTGCGGGCGTTCAGCAGCGGGCAGCTGGCGCACTACAAGATCCCCAGGTACGTCCTTATCGTCGACGAGTTCCCGATGACGGTGACCGGCAAGGTCCGCAAGGTCGAGATGCGCGAGCGCTCGGTCGAGCTCCTCGGCCTCGGCGGCCCCGCCGCCGACGAACCTGTCGCCAGCGACCCGGCCGACCCCTGATCTGCGGCTCCTCAGCTTATGGGATATAAAAGCGCACCGTGGTCATGCATGTTGAGGATCGCGAACTTAATGGCAGTAGAGCGTGAAAAATGATTGTATTGGAGGAAATCGGAGCACAGTACAAGGATCGGACCGCATCTGGGTAGGCAACCCCGCAGTTCACGGGGTTGCGGGGGAACGAGATGGGCGAGGAGCATCACGCTCTGACATCGGCGCCGCGCGACGGACGGCTGGACCCGCCGTGGTCGCAGGTCGCGCGCACCACGTTCCGCCTGTGGTTTGAACGCCACACCCGCAAGGGCAAAGCCCGGCCAGAGCGCGCTCGCGGCCGTCGCCTGGTGGTCGCGCTGAGCGCCGTCGCGGCCATGGCCCTCGGAGCGCTGGTGACCCTGGCCGTCACCCAGCCAGCGCAGAAGGCCGCGGCACAGCAGCCGACCTCCCCGGCCCGCAGCACGATTCCGACTCAGCTGCAGATGGCCGCGGCGACCCGCGCCCAGGCCGCGGCGTGGATCGCGCGGCAGATCCTGCCCGGCGCGGTCATCGGCTGCGACGCGCAGATGTGCGGCGCGCTTCTGGCGGCCGGCGTGTCGGCGGGCAGGCTGTACGAGTTCTCACCGGCCACCCCCGACCCGCTGAACGCCACCGTGGTCGTCGCGACGCTGGCGGTGCGGAACCAGTTCGGCGCCCGCCTGGCCGCCGTCTACGCGCCGCAGCTGCTCGCCACCTTCGGCACCGGTCCCGAGCACATCGACGTCCGCGTCGTCGAGCCGGACGGCACGGCGGCCTTCGAGGCCTCGCTGAAGGCGGACCAATCCGAACGCATCTCCGCGGGCGAGCAGCTGCTGACCAACAAGAACGTCCATGCCTCGCCGGCGGCCCGCGCGGACCTTCTGGACGGGATGGTCGATCCCCGACTGCTTGTAACGCTTTCGGCACTTGCCGCCAAAATGCCAGTACAACTGGTAATCTTCGATGACGCGTCGCCAGGTGCGAGTCCGGAGGTACCGCTCCGCGGTGCCGAAATCGGTACCTCCACGGCCGCGGATCTGTCGGCGATCATGGGGTTCCTAGCTGCTCAGCGGTCCGACTACCTACCTTCAAACTTCCGGATAGTCACAATTGCAGGCGGTCAGTCCGTTGTCGCCGTACAGTTCGACGCCCCAGGCCCCCTGGGACTGAACGGTACCTAGCACCTCGTCAAGTTGGGTTATTGGGAGGGGTCAACATGAAACATCCGAGACTAATCAGGCGATTGCTAATGCTGCTGGGCGCGTCGGCCCTGTTGCTTGGCATACCCGCCGCCGCGACCGCGTTCGCGTCCTCGGCGACCACAGGGACGGGCTGGATAAGGCTGGCCCATTTGTCACCGAACACCCCCGCCGTGGACGTGTACCTGTACTCATTCGGCAACTCCACCGCGGAGATCGTGCTGCACCACGTCGCCTACGGTGACGTGTCGCCGTACGAGTCGGTAAGCGCGGGCGACTACAGCGTCGCCATGCGGCTCGCCGGCGCTGCCGCGTCGAGTGCGCCCGTCCTGTCCACCGGAGTCGACATCTCGGCCGGCCACGCCTACACCGTGGCGGGCATGGGGCCCGAGTCGGGCCTCAGGCTCCAGGTCCTTGATGACGACCTGACCACGCCGTCCGGAGAAGCCCTGGTCCGGGTGATCCAGGCCTCCCTGAAGGACCAGCAGGTCAAGGTGACCTACGGCTCAACCGTGCTGGCCAGCAAGCTGGCCTTCGCGGCCGTGACGTCCTACATCGCCGTCACTCCCGGCACGCAGACCGTGACCGTGACCGCCGGCGGCGGGGACGCGAACACCACCGTTACGCTCGCCGCCGGGACCGTCCACACCCTGGTGGTCCTCGACGGGGCAAACGGCCTGGAGATCGACAACCTGACGGACGCCGCGGGCAGCGGCGAACCGCCGACGGGCGGCGCGAACACCGGGTTCGGCGGCACGGCCGCGCACGGGCCAGGCTCAGCGCTGCCGTGGCTCGCGCTCATCACGCTCGGCCTGGGGCTCGCCCTGGCCGGCGCGCTGACCGGGCGCCGGCGTCCCCAGCCGCGTCACGGGTTCTGAGGATGCACTCGAGCAGGCCGGCCGTGCTACTTCCGGCCGGCCTGCTCGTGCTCGCGGGCGGAACGGCCGGCCTGCTGCTCACGCGGCACGGGACCCCGGCCATGCGCCCGGTCGCGCTGGGCGTGGACGCCCTGCCCGCCCCCACCGTCCCGATCGTGGCCCCGCCGCCGTCGGCGCAGGCGAAGCCGGTCGCCCGCCCGGTCGCCCTGACCATCCCGCTGATCGGCGTCCAGACCAACCTCGTCGACCTCGGCCTGACCTCCGACGGCGCACTGCAGGTCCCGTCCACGACGTCGGTGGCGGGCTGGTACACCGGAAGCCCCCGTCCCGGCGCCATCGGCTCGGCCATCATCGTGGGCCACATCGACTCATACCTAGGTCCCGGGATCTTCTTCCGGCTGAACACGCTGCGCCGCGGGGACAGGATCTACGTCAAGCGAGCGGACGGGAGCTTCGTCGAGTTCCGCGTCACCTCGGTCCAGATGTACCTGAAGGACCACTTCCCGACGGAGGCCGTGTACGGCCCCGTCCCCGACGCGGAACTGCGCCTCATCACCTGCGGCGGCGCCTTCGACCGCGCCACCGGCCACTACCTCAGCAATATCGTCGTCTACGCCGTAGAGGTGCGCTGAGGCGTGCACGATCCCGGTGTTACCCGCTATCGTGCCGGGGAGGCATCCGCGACCGAGGCCGTCTCGCCCGAGGCCTCCTCGGCGGAAACCGCCCCGGCGGACTGAGATCGCGGGGGAGCGACGCCGGTTTCCCGTCGGCAACCGCGCCGGGACGGCGATCGTCATAGTCTCGACGCAATTCGATGAGCCGGCTGGGGCGGAAGGAAACAGTGATGACACTCGGTGCGCGGGCCTCCGGAGCCCGCCTGGTGGTAGCCGGTACGGCGCTGGCGTGCCTGACGATGCTCGTCGGCGGTTGCGGTACCACGGCCGGCTCGTCCGCCGCCTCGGCTGGGTCTACTTCCGCGGCGTCTCCCTCCGTTTCGGCACCGACAGGTTCCGCCTCCTCGCCCGCTGGTGCCCTGACGCCGACGCCCGCCGGGACCCTGACCGCTCCGCCGGCGTACGGGGTGACGAACGGCTTCTTCCCGTGCCCCTTGGCTTCCGTCAAGGTCACGCTGACGTCCCCGCAGGTGGCCGGGGGCACGACCTTGCAGGTGATCGACTTCACCAACCGCGGTTCCCAGCGTTGCAGCATCGGCGGTTACCCGGGAGTCTCCCTGGCCGGCGGGCAGCCGACCGCCCAGATCGGCCTGGCGGCCAAGTTTCCGGCCGCCGGCACGGTCCAGCCGATCGGGCTCAACCCGGGACAGGTCGCCAACTCTCTGCTGCAGATCGGCAGCGCGAGCAACTACCCCAAGTCCGCGTGCGATCCCGTCCACGCGCCCTTCCTGGTGATCGCCGTGCCGAACACCATTGGCTTCGTCAAGCTGGCCTACGACACGACGGCCTGCGCCAAGCCGATCGAGATCTTGTCCATCAGCCCCGTCACCTTCGGCTCGGGCAGCTAGCCGCCGGTCACTATCCTGGGCGTCGTGGAACTGGAAGTCACGGACCACCCGGAGCAGGCGAGGTTCGAGGCCCGCGCCGACGGCGAGGTCGTCGGGTTCATCGATTACCGGGTCCGCGACGGCGAGATCGCGTTGCTGCACACCGAGACCGACAGCCGCCTCCGCCGCCAGGGGATCGGCGGTCGGCTCGTCCAGTCCAGCCTCGACTCCGCCCGCGAGCGTCACCTGGCCGTACTGCCGTACTGCTCGTTCGTCCGGCGCTGGATCCGCAACGGTTTGTGATCTTCCGGGTGTTTCGCCTGCTGATCCAGGACAGATACTCAAGGCATGGACCGCTGCGCGCGCCCGCTCGTCGGCCAGCTCCGGGACCTGGCCCGGGCCGCGCTGGACCAGCACGGCATCGCGGTGAAGCGGCTGCGCTGGATGGGACAGCACAGCAACCACTTGTTCTGCTGCGACACCGCCGACGGTGAGCGCCTGGTCGTCCGGGTCTGCCTGCCCGGCGGCCGCAGCGACGCCGAGCTCGACGCCGAGCTGGCCTGGCTGGCCGCGCTGGCCCGCGATACCGGCCTGACCGTCCCGCTGGCCCGGTTCAGCTCCCGGACGGCCACGCCCGGGCTGCCCGACGGAGGGCGCTGCATCGCGTTCACCTGGGTCCAGGGCCGGCCCTGCGGCTCCCGGCCGTCCCGGCGGCTGGTCGCGGACCTCGGCCGGGTGATCGCCACGCTCCACCAGCACGCCCGGGGATTCCGCCCGCCGCCCGGGTTCACCCGGCCGGTCCTGGACATCGGGTACCTGACCTGGGCCGGATCCTGGCACGCGGACCAGCTGGCCCGACGGCCCGTGGACCCGGCAACCCGGCGCCTGCTGGCCGAGACAGCCGGGCGAGTCGACGCCGTACTCGCTTTCCTGGGCCAGGACCCGGCAGGGTACGGGCTGGTCCACGCCGACCTGTGCCTGGACAATGTCCGGGACCACCACGGGCAAGCCCGGCCGATCGACTTCGATGATGCCTCGTGGGGCCACTACGCCCTCGACCTGGCGGTCCCCGCCGCCGACATCCCCGAGGACCTGCACCAGGTCCTGCTTGACGGCTACCAGACGGTGTGCCCGCTGCCCCCCGGCTTCGAAGAGCACCAGGCCGCGCTGCTGGCCGCCCGCCGTCTGTTCCTCGCCATCTGGTACCTGGCCAACGGCCTGCCCGACGAAGGCCACCTCGGTCAGCTCAGAGCCTTCACCGGCAGCTGACCTGTAGTTGACCCTTGCTTGCTCTAGCGCGTGGCATGTGTGTGGCACGATCTTAAGGCGCGCGCCGTGAGGATCGGGGGCGGGGCATCGCGGCACCGATGAGTTTGAACGGGGGGCTTCGTTTCACAGTAGGAATAGACAGCAGGGACGGTAGGCAGCGGTGAGCATAGACGAGATGGTCGGCGCGGCGATCGCGGGTGACGAGCCCGCGTTCGCCGCCCTGGCCGAACGGCACCGGCGTGAGCTCCACGTGCATTGCTACCGGATGCTCGCCTCGTTCGACGAGGCCGAGGACGCGGTGCAGGAGACGTTCCTGAACGCGTGGCGCGGCCGGTCAGGCTTCCAGGGCGGATCGCAGTTCCGCGCCTGGCTGTACCGCATCGCGACCAACGTCTGCCTCGACATGCTGCGCCGCAATTCGCGGCGGGCGGCCGGAGGGCGCTCGCCCGCCGAGGTCCCATGGATCCAGCCCTATCCGGACCTGCTGCTCGACCAGGCCGCGCCCACCGGCGAGCAGCCGGACGCGATAGCAATCGAGCGTGAGACGATCTCGCTGGCGTTCCTCGCTGCCCTGCAGGTCCTGCCGTCCAGGCAGCGCGCGGCGCTGATCGCCCGTGACGTGCTCGGCTGGCCAGCCAGCGAGACCGCTGCGGCGCTCGGCATCAGCGTCGCCGCGGCCAACAGCGCGTTGCAGCGCGCCCGGACGACCATGCAGTCGCACCTTCCCGCCCGCCGGGCGGACTGGTCCGCCGGCCAGCCGAGCGCCGCCGAACGCGAGTTGCTCGAGGAGTTCATCGCCGCGCACGAACGGCTCGACACCGAGGCCGCCATCGCGGTCGCGGCCCGCGACATCCGGATCACGATGCCGCCCTGGCCGGGGGTCTTCGACGGGCCGGAGGCGATCAGGCCGCTCATGGCCGAGGCGGCCGCGATGGGGCAATGGCGCCTGCTCGCGGCCGGATTCAACCGGATGCCCGGCCGCCGCGGGCTACCTGCGCAGACCGGGGGAAAGCGTGTTCCGCGCGTTCAAGCTCGACGTGATGCGGATCGAGGCGGGCGCGATCGCCGAGGTCACCGTCTTCAACGCGGACCTGTTCCCCGCCTTCGGCCTGCCCGCGGAGCTGGCCGTCTAGCCGTCCGGCTACGGCCGTCTAGCCGTCCGGCTACGGCCTCTAGCCGTCCGGCTACGGATCAAGCGGCTCCCCGTACGAGCCCCACTGCACCCGGAACCACTCGATGATCTTGCTCGCCTGCGTGTGGCTAACCTCAACCAGTTCGTGCCCGAGACCGCCGCGCTCCCACTCGGCGATCAGCGGGCTGACCACCCAGCTGAAGTCTTGCCGCATGCCCTCGTCGGAGGGGCCGTCGTCGTGCTCGAGGCGCCTGACCAGCCCGTAGGGGTTGTCAATCGTTCGGTTATCGGCAATCACCGCGTAGTACGTTATCGCGCCAGGCACCGCAAAGCCTTTCCCTCTCCCTGATGAACGCCGTCCCTTCGTCACCGCTCCCTGAGCGGGTCTTCGCCCCGGAGCCAGAACTTGAAACCTCCCGCTCACGCCTTCCATCGACAGCACTGATCAACGCGCCGGCCAGAGGATGGCCTCGACTTCCGGCAAGGACCGCACCACCGTGGTGCCCGCCGCGGGTACGTTCCCGTCCAGGTCCCCGCGGACGATCTGCACCGCCGTGAGCCCCAGGGCCGCTCCGCCCGCGCAGAACGCCGCCTGATCGTCTACGAACACGGCGGCGGTGGCGTCGACGTTGATCTGGTCCAGGGCCCGCAGGAAGATCTCTGCCGACGGCTTCGCCGCACCCACCTCGCAGGACAGGATGATGGCGTCGGCCAGCGCGATCACGCCGAGTTCGGTCAGCAGCGGACGTGTGTGCTCGCTGCAGTTGCTCACGATCGCGATCTTGATATCGGCGGACCTGAGCCGCTCGAGGAACGGGATGGCGTCGTCGTATAGCCGCGCCGAAGCGAACTGCAGCTCCCGGTCCCGGTCCACGAGCGCGCAGACGAGGTCCGCGCTCGGCTGCGCTCCGCAGGCCCGCAGTGTCTGCGTGAACGCTTCGGCCTTTGAGACCCGGCCGACCTGCACCGCAGCCCAGAGCTGCGCGTAGGCCTCGTTCCAGGCGTCCGCCGCCACGCGGGCCAGCTTCGGCAACTCACGCGTGTTGGGCGAGAAGTCGCAGCTCAGAAGGGTGTCGTAGACATCAATGAGGCATGCGTCGCATCCGTCCACGAGTGCAGCGTATGAGCCTGCGTCCGCCGCCCTCAAGGGCGCGCACACTGGTACTGTGCGGCTGGAAGGCGAAGCGGGGGAGCGGCCCATGCGGCAAAGGAAGGCGGCTGGTGCCGCGGTTCTCATCCTTGGCGTCGTCCTGCTCGTCGCTGGCATCGTGGATCACATGGTCGCGGCGCAGAAAGCCGCGCTGTGCCAGTCCGGCATCGGCCAGATCGGCCAGATCATCGACAACACGGTCGCGCACGACTGCGGCCTGGCGACCGGCTTTGAAGCCGCTGTCGGCTGGCTGATAGCCGCGGGAATCCTGGCCGTGATAGGAGGCGGCGGCCTGCTCTACGCCTCCCGGGCCGTCAGCGCCCGTTCCGGATCAACCCTTTGATCAGGTCCGCCAGCCCGCGCGGCCAGATCACCTCGCCGGTGGAGCCCATTTCCGCCAGCGTCCACCAGCGCCACGCGGCTATCCCGTCGCTCGTGTGCATGGCGGCCACCTCGCCGAGCCCGCGGCAGGCCACCTCGACCCGGGCCAGGAAGAACCGCTCGTGCTGCCGGACGATCGCGTCCGCATACTCCATCGTGTGCGTCCCTTCGTACACCTGTGCGCCCACCGGGACGTCGACCCAGCCGGTCTCCTCGGCCAGTTCCCGCCCCGCCCCCTCGGCGTAATCCTCCCCGTCGTTCAGCCCGCCTCCCGGCGTACACCAGTGCCGCCCGTTGGGCGGCCCTTCGTCGTACCAGAACAACAGGACACGATCATCCGGGTCGAGCACGATCACCCGCCCGGCGCGCCGCAGCCGCAACTCCCTGGACTCTCCCACGGGGTCAGCGCCGCAGGCCGACGCGGGCGAGGCGGTCGCGCTCATCTCGGGTCAGCTGGTCCGCCACGGTCAGCGCGCCGAGATTCGCGCTCACCTGTTCCGGCCGCGTCGCCCCGAACAAGACGACGCTCACCGCCGGGTTGAGCAGCGCGTACGCCATCGCCAGGTGCGCCGGGTCCCGCCCGATGTCCCGGGCCAGGGCCGCGAGCTCGCGGCCCGCCTCCACCGCGGGCGCCACGCGCGGCTGCGCGAGCGATCCCGCCCGGTGGCCGGCCCCGGGATCCTGGTCGTACTTCCCGGTCAGGACCCCGCCGGCCAGCGTGTACGACGCGACGATCGCGACGTCACCGGTCGCCGCCAGGCGCCGCATGGCCGGATCCTCGACGACCTCCCGGCGCACCAGGCTGTACGGCGGCTGCGTCGCCACCGGCCCGGGCACGCCCTCCCGGCCGGCCATCTGCCAGGCCCGCTCCATCTGCTCCGGGGTCCAGTTCAGCGTCCCCCACGCCCGGGCGACTCCAGCCCGGATCAGCCCCGTGATCATGTCGATCGCGTCCTCGAGCCCCACGCCGTCGGGCGGCACCTCGGAGTAGATCAGGTCGACGTAGTCGAACCGCATCCGCGCCAGCGACCCGGCGAGCTCCTGGGCCGGCGATTCATCGGGCCAGAACTCCCACCACAGCTTGTTGGACACGACCGTGTTGTCGCGGCGCCAGCCCGCGCCCCGAAACAGCTCGCCGAACACCACCTCGGAGTACCCGCTCGGGATCGGCGCCTTCCCGGTCTCGTCGTTGTAGCGGGCGTCGTCGAGGAAGTTGAGGCCGGCGTCCCGGGCGGCCCGCATGACGCGGACTCCCTGGTCGCGGCCGATCCGGTCGTAGGTGCGCCAGGATCCGAGGGCCAGCCGGCTGACCTGGATTCCGCTGCGGCCCAGGGACGTCATGGGCATGGAGGGCAGGCTCACGCCGGCAGCATAGCCGCCCGGAGTGCGCCCATCCGCCCCTACAAACCGGAACTGCCGCCAATTAAGCTCGATCCCAAAAGCCGACCGATCATAGGGGCAGGCCATGACTGTTGCCGGGATAGACCTGTCGGATAACACCTTCTGGGGCCTGCCGCTGGCCGACCGCGCCGCGGCCTTCGCGCAACTGCGGGCCCAGGGCCGGCCGCAGTTCTTCGCCGAGCCAGAGACCCCGTTCAGCGAGGTAGGCCCGGGCTACTACGCCCTGGTCCGGCACGCGGACATCGTCGTGGCGAGCCGCCACCCCGACGTGTTCAGCTCGGCCAAAGGCGCGACGAGCATCCCGGATCTGCCGGTCGAGTTCAACGAGTATTTCGGCTCGATGATCAACATGGATGCCCCCAGGCACGCCCGGCTGCGCCGGATCGTCTCCCGCGCGTTCAGCCCGCGTGTGGTCGCCAAGTTCGAAGACGACGTGCGGGTCGCGGCCGCCACCATCGTCGATGACCTACTGGCCACCGGGCCGTGCGACTTCGTGTCGCACGTCGCGGCCAGGCTGCCGCTCAAGATCATCTGCGACATGATGGGCATCCCGGATGATCAGTACGAGATGGTCCTGGCCAACACCAACATCATCTTGTCCGGCGCGGACCCGGAATTCATGAGCGAGGACCTCAACGAGGCGGTGACCCAGCTACTCGGCGCCGGTGCCGCGCTTGCCGACCTGGTCACCAGCCTGGCCACCGCCCGCGCCCAGGCGCCCTCCGACGACGTGGTCTCCGCGCTGGTGACCGCCAACATCGACGGCGAGCAGCTGACCAGCGCCGAACTCGCCTCGTTCTTCATCCTGCTGGTGGTAGCCGGCAACGAGACCACCAGGAATGCGCTCTCGCACGCCTTGATGCTGCTCACCGAGTACCCCGACCAGCGCGCCCTGCTCCTCGCCGACCTGGAGAACCGGATCGGCGGGGCGGTCGAGGAGATCGTCCGCTACGCCTCACCGGTCATCTTCATGCGCCGGACCCTCACCCGCGACTACGCCATGAACGGCCAGGACTACCGCGAGGGCGACAAGGTGGTCCTGTTCTATTACTCGGCCAACCGCGACGAATCGGTATTCGCCGACCCCGAGCGCTTCGACATCACCCGTTCCCCGAACCCGCACGTCGGCTTCGGCGGCGCAGGCCCGCACTTCTGCCTGGGCTCCCACCTGGCCCGCCGCGAGCTCACCGTCATGCTCCGCGAACTGCTCACCCGCGTCCCCGGCATTGCCGCCGGCGAGCCAGACCGCCTGCTGTCCAGCTTCATCAACGGCATCAAGCGCCTGCCCTGCCAGTTCTGACGGCCTCCCTGACCGCCCGCGCCGCCCCTCGCCGTAATTTTCTTTTGCCCGAACGACGGTGGTTCCTCCCCCGCGCATAATAACCCCAATAAATGGCAACGTGTTGCCATTTATTAATTCAGTTGCGCCCATCCGGCCGCCCGCGTCATGCTTTTCGCAACGGTTAATGCAGAAGGAGGTGAGGCGCCAATGAGACTAGCCGAAGCCTTGGCCCTGCGCGCCGAGGCCGCCCGCCGGATCGAGCAACTGCGCAGCCGGATCGTCGACAATGCGCGCTACCAGGAGGGTGAGGAACCGGCCGAGGACGCCGCGGCGTTGCTGGTACAGACCGGCCAGGCCTGCACGGAACTGGAGTCGCTGATCAGGCGGATTAACCGGACCAACGCTTCAGCGCGAATGGGCGCGGAGACGGTGACGGACGCGCTCGCCCGCCGGGACGTGCTGAAGCTGCGGCACGGTGTCATCACCGCCGCTGCGGACGCCGCCGCCGGACGCGAGCGCGGGTGGGGCCGTCAGCTGCGCTCTGAGTTGACGTTCGTTTCTGCCCTGCCCGTCGCTGATTTGCGCGCGCAAGCCGATGACGTAGCCAGGCAAATCCGCGAACTGGACACCGACATCCAGCGCACCAACTGGGAGGTCGACCTGCTAGACGAATAAATCAACGGCCGGAGCAGGTAGCCATTCGGGAAGCGAGCACAATCTCAACCGGTGGATTCCGGATACCTTTGAGAGGGAGCGAAGGGCAGCGCGCCAAGCACAGGGCAGCCCAGCACGCCGCACAGGTAACGGCGCACAGGGAACCAGTCATCACCATGTGCTGATCCCGAACGGTGAGGGTGGGAAAGGGGAGCTCCGGCTAGGTGAAGGATGTGCCAGCATCACCCGCGCTACTGTGGCGGCATGGGCCATGAGCAAGCGTTCCCGGTTATTCGTCAGACGGTGCTGGATACCACCGACCCGCGGCGCTTGGCCGAGTTCTACCGGCAGCTTTTCGGCCTGCAGTACCGCCCGGGCGACGAGCCGCCCGGACCGGGCCAGCCCGACCCGAAGGGACAGGACTGGCTGGTGCTCAAGAGCCCGGCCGGCGGCGTGGCGCTGGCCTTTCAGAAGGTCAGGGAGTTTCCCAAGGCAACGTGGCCGGACGGCCCGGTCCCGCAGCAGTTGCACCTGGACACCACGGTGCCCACCCCCGCTGACCTAGACGTCCAGCATGAGCGGGCGCTCGCGCTCGGCGCCCGGCTGCTCGAGGACCGCTCGGATGATCCGGGGGAGCCGCTGCGGGTCTACGCCGACCCCGCGGGTCACCCGTTCTGCATCTTCGTCGGCTGACCGGCCGGTCAGACCGAGCGGGCCAGGCCAGCTCGCGAATCGTCACATTCCCGCTCTGCGATCCGTCCCTGTTGGTAACCAGTACTCCTCAGCGGGCAGACCATCAAGAGAGCAGCAGGTGATGAAACTCGCGATCACGGCCTGCTCATCTCGAGCGCCCGATGTCGCCCACTACATGCTCCGCGCGCTAGGGGAGCCCAAGTCCGTCGGGCAGACGGTCGGCATCGCCAACTAGGATGCGCGCCCCGGTTCGCCGGGTATGCGTAGGTCATGAGCGTCTCGCTGGATGAGCACAGACTGGGCGGCCTGCGCTGGATCGTGCTGCGTGGCCCGGACCTCGACGCGTTCCGGGCGCTCGGGGAACACATGCGTGCCGAGATGGCCGCGCTCACCGCGGCGTGGCCGTTGCCGGGCAGACTCCGCGGGCACGTCTCGGGCTGGCCGGGAAGCGATCGCTTCCACGCCGTGCGCCAGGCCACGGTGCTGCGCTTCCCTGAGGCCTGGGCGGAACTGGCCGCATTCGCCGAGGGCGCCGCGGCGCCGTTCGACGATCTGGTGCTGCTGAACTTCCGCGGTGACCTCGGCACGATAGACGGCGGCATCGGGTGCAGCGACCTGGCGTGGCGGCGGGAGCGGTCCGTCATCGGCCACAACGAGGACGGCGCTCCGGAAAACGTCGGGCAGTGCGCCCTGCTCACCCTGGCCCTCGACGGCCTGCCGACCGTCACCGCCTTCTGGTATCCCGGCTTCCTGCCCGTCAACGCGTTCACCGTGACCGGCGACGGGCTCGTGTGGACCATCGATCACCTCCCCGTCGCCTCGCCCGGCGCGGAGCCGGCCGTCATTTCGTGGGTCGCGAGCTGCAGCGCTCGGCGACCACGGTGGACCAGGTCACCGACTGCCTGCGGGCGCACCCTTCGGCCGGCGGATTCGCCTACACGATCGGCGACCGGACCGGCCGGATCGTCAACGTGGAGGCCGCGGCCGGCCGCCATGCCGCCGTAGAGGTCGGACCGGAATCGAGTCCGCTGATGTGGCACACCAACCACGGACGGTACGTTCCAGGGTGCGAAGCGTCAGCCACCGGGACCAGCGCGGCACGCGGTGAGATCCTGGACGCCCTCGCCGTACCCACCGAGGATCCGGAACCGGCCTGGTTCTTGCGCATCCTGGCCGGTGCGTCCCTGCCGGACGGCGTCCGGGCCGATCCGGCCCCCGGCCGCGGGGCCATGACGCTGTGCACATTCATCGCGGACCTGACCGCCGACGAGGCCGTCATCGCCGCCCGGGACGAGCAACCGGTCACGATCCCGCTGCCCGACCTAGCCGAAGGCCACCCGCACCGTCAGCGCCAGCTCGCGACCGTCAGCGATGGCGGCAGCGGGACCAACCCCGGATCGTTACGCGAGCCGAGCTCGCCGAAGAGCTGGCTCATGACCGCCGCCGTCGCGCTCGAAGCGCTTCCTCCTGGGTCATCTCGCTCATGACCGGCCTCCCACGATGCGCGCACCGACGTCTCGGCGTGCACGATCATGACGTTAGCCGGAGCCCGGCTCCCGCCGCCAGACCAAGGACCATCAGCCCGGCCCGAGAGATCTACCGCCGCCGGCGGAGTGCCCACCACGATCCGCTGCGTATCCTCAGCGCGTCGCGGGTCAGGCTGTGCAGGACGCGGCCCCGGCCGAAGTCCACGTCATAGCTGCCGAAGAATCCGACCTTGATGACCCTGCCCGGCGTACCCATCGGCACGCTGCCGAGGCCGATCCGGTACGCCCGGTCGGTGGCCTGATCCTCTACCGCCGGGTTCCACCACCGGTCGTAGTGCAGCACGTGGGTCGCGCGGGTCAGCGTCAGGCCGGTGCCGCCCGCCTTGAGGGACAGCAGGAACACCGGCACGTCACCCGCCTGGAACGGGGTCACCATCTCATCCCGGCGCGGCACGGGCACGCCGCCGTGCAGGAACAGCGAGCCGATCCCGCGAGCGTCCAGGTGCTGCTGCAGCAGCGCGGCCATCTGTGTGTACTGGGTGAAGACGAGCATCGACTCGCGGTTGGCCAGGATGACTTCGGTGAGCTCATCGAACGCGGCAAGCTTCCCGGACCGGCCGTCCAGCGGCCCGGGCTGCTTCAGGTACTGGGCCGGATGATTGCAGATCTGCTTGAGCGCGGTCAGCAGCTTGAATACCAGGCCGGCCCGCTCGATACCCTGCTTGGTCTCGATCGCTTCCATCGTCTCGCGGACCGTTGCCTCGTACAGCGTGACCTGTTCGGCGGTCAGCGGCGCGAACACATCCGTCTCGGTCTTGCGCGGAAGTTCCGGCGCGATACCCGGATCGGTCTTCCGCCGCCGCAGCAGGAACGGCCGGATGAGGGCGGTGAACCTGGTCGTCGCATCCGGGTCGCGGTACCGCTCGACCGGGACCGCGACCCGGCGAGTGAACGCCTCCAGGTGGCCGAGCAGGCCAGGCCGCGCCGCTGATAGGGCCGGAGCGTGGCCGTCAGTCCCGCCGGCGCCTCGACCTGTGCCGGAGCAGACGCGAGGTCGGCCAGCTTGGCGGCCAGGTCGGCAAGCGGGCCTTCCGCCGCCACCGTCACCGTCTCGCCGTCGATCTCCGCCGAGCCCGCGAGCACGGCGCCGAGCGCCTCGGCCGCGCGCATCCGCGTCCGCGGCGGGCGGCGCAGCCGGTCCAGCACGGCCGGGTCGAGCATCACCCAGCGGCCCCGCAGCCTCATCGTAGGGCAGAAAGGCCGACCTCTGCCCGTGCCGTGAGCAAGCTGGGATGGGTCCACTTCAGGAGTTCAGCGGCTGCCCGTGCGGCCCCCACTTTTCCCGGAAGTACTCGAGGATCTTGCTGGCCTGCTCGTGGCTGACCTCGACTAGTTCGTCCTCGAAATCGCCGCGCTCCCACTCCACGATCAGCGGCGTGAACTTCCAGCTGAAGTCCTTCCGCAGAGCCTCGTCGGACGGACCGTCGTCATGCTCGATCCGTCGGACGAGCCCATAGGGATTATCAAGTGTTCGGTCATCGCCGATGATGGCGTAGTACGTTATCGAGACTGCCACTTAAAATCCACCCTTCTTAACGTCCGGAATGTCGGCTGCACCATCTGGGATCTGGATCCAAGAAGACACCGCCTTCTGGAATGCGTGCAGCTCACGTAGCTCTGCCCTGCTCGTCCCTTGAGTACGGATCCGCTCGTAGGCGAGGTGAGTCACGTGGTGCTTGGCATGGAAGCTTTCTGGGGTGTGGAACTGCACCTCGAACCGATGTCCCTCCGGGGTCACCCACCGAGTGTTGATTCCCTTGTACTCCGGATTGGTCCACGAGTCCTCTGAGAAGTACATATGATGTCCGCGGCTCTCGAACCGTTCCTTGACGTCGTAGTAACCCTCTGTATAGCTCTCCGGCTGGAAGCAGAACGTATACCGGATCACGTCATAGATCTTGCGCAGGATTGCGGCCGGTGACTTGTCCAACTCACCCTCGAGCCTTTCGGCCACTTTCTCTTTGAGGCGGTCTTCGCCCTTGAGACGGAACTCGAAGCCCTCCAGCCAGCCGCCGTGCTCATTCTCCTGCTCGACCGCCTGCGCGTCTGCGGAGAGGTCGGGCTCGGCTTCGCGTATCCTGCCGATCGCCTCGATCATTGCCGCTGGCAGCTCGGTGCGGTCCGTCGCAGCGTGCGACCTTTCCGGCCAGTCTTGCTCGTGTTTAGCCCACAAGTCGTGGAACCGCGGTAGCTCATCCCAGTAGGACCGCTGGTCGGCCGCGTCGCGCGGCTGGCCGCGCGAGACCTCTTCCGGCGTTTCCGCGGAAACGTTCTCCTTGCGGTCCTCGCCCTTGAGCCAGTGCTCCAAGCCGCCTTGCTTATTCTCCCCCTCGATCACCTGCGCGTCGGGGGAGGGCACGCGTTCGGCATCACCAATGCGGTCCACGGGTCCGGCCGTTGCCGCGGGAAGATCCGGGCGATCGCCCGGACGGTCCGCCGCAGCGTGCGCCGTTTCAGGCGAGCGTCTCTCATGGTCAGCTCGCACGTCGTGGGACCGCGGCGCCTCGTCCCCGCCACTCCGCCGGTCGTCGGCGTCAGGCCGCTGGCCGGGCCAAGCCTCGGTCGGCGTTTCCGCGGAAACGTGCGCCTGCACCGCGTCGTAGGCGCGGCTGCGTTCATCCGGGTCGGACAGCGCACGGGGCGTGTGCTTGTTCCGGTCCGCGCCGCCCGCGTCGGCGGGCATCGCCCGCATTGGCTCGTCTGGCTGGTCCGGCAGGTCCAGGGACCTCACGGCACTCCCATTCCGGACTTACTGTGATCAAATCATCATCGTATGTAACGTGGCCGGGCGAGGTGTGGCGCAAAACGAACGAATTGATTACGCCGGAACCGGCCAGCCGGATCGTGGCGGTAACAAGCATCCATCGCGAACAGCCCGGATCCGCCGCGGTCATCAAGCCACCTCCGCAGCGGACAGGGACAGCGGCTTGGCACCCTTCGCGGAACCGCTGACAGATCCGGCCTGTGGCTCCGGAACGACTACGCTCACCCTTGTGAGCCAGCGGAGCCTGGAATCCCGGGTAGTGGCGGCCGCGCAGCAGGCGTTCGCCCGGCAGGGGTTCGTCACGCCGGTCGACGTGTGCCTGGGCCTGGGCTGGCTGCACGAGTGCAATGTCGATGACTGGAGGCACGGCCGCGCCGACGACCTGGAAGACTTCCTGCCGGTCCACGACGACAGGCTCATCGACATCCACCTCTACCTTCACCACTGGGCTACCGCGCGCGGCCTGCAGCAAGCCGAGGGCGAATACGTTTCTGCCACCCGCGCCCGCCGCCAGCTTCGCTTCCTCCGCGACGGCCACCCGCTGGAGGAGACCGCCTGGCGGGCGCGCTGGGTCTCGCCCGACCTGCCGGAAGGCAAGCGGAACCGCATCGCCAAGACCCAGGACGCCCCGCCCGACCTGGTGGTCATCAACCCGGTCAGGGACTGGCAGTGCGCGGAATGCCAGGGCACCGGGGACCTGCTGATCATGGATGACAAAGGGCCGCTATGCCTGGCCTGCGCCGACATGGACCATCTGGTGTTCCTGCCGTCGGGAGACGCCGCGCTGACCCGCCGCGCTAAGAAGGCCAGCGGCCTGTCGGCCGTGGTGGTGCGGTGGAGCCGGGCGCGCAAGCGGTACGAGCGGCAGGGCCTGCTGGTAGAGGAGCAGGCACTGGAGCAGGCGGAGCGGCAGTGCCTGGCTGATGAGGACGCCAGGATGCGCCGCCGTGAACGGGACCGGGAGCGCCGGGCGGACGAGGACGTCGAGTTCGCGGCCAAGGTGGCGGAAGAGATCCTGCGCCTGTTCCCGCGCTGCCCGCCAAGGCGCGCCGAGGCGATCGCGCGGCACACGAGCCTGCGGGGCAGCGGCCGGGTAGGCCGCTCCGCGGCGGGGCGGGCGCTGGATGAGCAGGCGATCATGCTGGCCGTGGTGGCTTCAGTGCGTCATGAGGACACCGGGTACGACTCCCTGCTGATGGCCGGTGTTGGCCGGGAAGAAGCTCGCGACCGGCTTCGGCCAGCCGTCGACCGCATTCTGGCCGCCTGGACGTAGCCTCGCGCCAGCCAAGCCCTGCACGAATCCGAGCAACCGGGAGCATCCATGGCCAAGAGCAACCGCCGGAAGAAGCAGGACCGGGCCAAGGCCGCGACCAAGCAGGCTGAAGCGCGGCGGCGGCGGACAATGACCGCGTGGCTACGCGCCGCGGAGCAGCGCCTCGAGCGCATCCACGATCCCGCGACACCCGCGGCCGAGCTGGCGATGCTGCTGGCCGAGCAGTACACGGGAACGCCGGTCGCCGGATGGCTGGCGTCCGCGCTGCTGGAGGAGGGCTCCTCGATGGAGCGCCTGCAGCATGCCGCCCGGGCGATGACGGAAGCCGATCAGGCTGACGAGAGCGAGCCTTCGCTGACCGCCCTTACCTTCGCCGCTGCCGTGGCGAGCGCCGCGGGGGATGCGACCGAAGAGCGGCGCCTCATCGACCGGGCGCTCGCGGCCGCGGACCGGGCGGACGACCCGGACGTGCGGCTGGAGATCGTTGACTTCATCAGCGTCAGCGGGCACCCGGTGTGGGCCCTCGAACTGCTCGAGCCCAGGCTCCGCGTGGCGCCGGACGACGAGTTCGCCGCCCGCCTCTACGGTGCGGCGATCGAGAGTGCCCACGAGCAGCCAGGAGAACCCGAACGCGCCGTGCTGCGCCGGTTCGCCGACCGCTCAGGGCTCATCGCGCTGCAGGACGCGGTCAGCGCGTTCCTGGCAGGCACCGAACTCGGCGCCGCGGTCCAGGCCCGCGTCACCGAAGAGCTGTCCGCCGCCGACGACCTCGACTGGACGCCGGAGGAGCGGGCCGCATTCGCCGAACTGGCCGGAGAACTCGCCTTGCTCACCGCGGACTCGGAGCACGACGAGGACGACATGCCAGACGACGCGAGGGATCTGCTGGCCGAGGACGATCCCTCCGGCACCCCGCTGCGGGCGTTCGCGGCCGACCCGTCCACGCCGCCGGCCCTTGCGGCCCGCGCGCTGGCCTGGCAAGAGCACATCCACTACGGCCTGTGGCGGATCGACGACCCGGTTCCATCGCCCGGGCTGTGGTGTACCGACATCGTCACCGGCACAGAGTGGTATGTCGAGTTCCCCGCCGAGGTCACCGCCGTTCTGCCGAGGTGGTCGGTGTGGCTCGGCGGCATTGTGCCGGTCGACGGAATCTGGCGCAGCACCGGCCAGGGGGTCAGGCTCAGCCCGGCCGAGGGCGACGCGGCGGCCGAGTTCGTCGGCCAAGCGTCCGTGGCGATGCTCTACGCGCTCCAGGGCAAACCAGAGCGCCCGCCGACGGCGATCCCCTTCGGCGGGGCGGAACCGCACGGGGTCTACGCCGATATTGAGGCGCCATCGTCGTCCGAGGCAGCCGACATGATGGGGAAGGTGACAGGCGCGCTGGTCACCAGCATCACGGTGGGTGTGCACGAGAACCGTGCGACCCCGCCGGCGATCGCCAACACGGACGGCGACCCGATGTGCCTGATCACCGCGACGATAGCGGTCGGCGCGGGCGTGGCCGAGAAGCTGGCGGGGCGGCGGGATTTCGATGTCGACGCCGACGATCCGAGCCGGATCACCTGGTGGGGCGCGCTCATTCCGGAGGGTCAGCGGGAGGTGATGATGGCGGAGGCCGTGGCGCAGTTGCGCGCGGAGGGCCACAACCACGTCGAGGTGTCCGGGGGCCCGCAGCGCTGGGTGCGGGGCGTGCTGCAGGTACGCGACGGCGAGGTCATCGCAGAGGTGAACTCGCGGCAGCGGCTGGCCGGCCTCCTCGACATCCTCCGCAAGGTCGGCGCCGATCCCGTGGTCACCGCCGAGAAGCGGATCGACCCGACGCTGGACCTCGGCTGGCCGGTCGGCGAGCGCGCCTCCCGGGGCGGTGCCGCGCCCGCCGCCGAGGGCTGGGAGAAGCACTGGCTCGACGAGAAGATCCCGGCTCTGCACGGCCGCACGCCCAGGCAGGCCGCCACCGGGCGCGAATGGCCGTACCTGGAAGCGCTGCTGCGGCAGTTCGAGTACGAGGCCGACCTGCTGGCCGCCGAGGACAAGAAAGGCATCGACACGGCCTGGCTGCGCGAGCAACTCAACATGCCGAGCTACCTCGACACCTGACCGCTGCTGGGGCAACGGATGGTGCGGACAGGGAGAAGGGACGCTGGAGGCCATGGTCGGCGCGACCGCCGGCTTGGTGTGCTGTGCCCCCGGGCGCCTGGCGTGGACTATCAGACCTAAGTCTGCTCAGGCCCGCCCCGGATGGTAGACGTCGGTCCGGTCTGTGATATCGATGATGGTGATCACGTGCTTGTCATCGTCGATCCGGTATCGGACCCGGTAGTGCCCGCGACGCGCCGACCAGTCACCCTGAAAGGGCGCCAGCAGCGGCTTCCCCACGCGCCGCGGATTATCGCGCAGGGGCCCGCTGATGAATTCCCACGCGGCGAAGGCGACCGACGGGGCGAGTACCTCTGTGAGCGCGCGGCGCGCCTGGGGCTTGATGATCAGGTCGTAACGCTCGTTCACGCTGCGCCGGTCTCCCGGCGCCGTCGGCTCATCAGCTCGGCCATCTCCTCGCCGCTGACGTCGCCGCCCTCCGCGGCGTCCGCCGCGGGCTCTCCCGACCGCAGCCTGGCCATCTCGCGCGCGAGCCAGAAGATGGTCTCCTCCAGTGCCTCGAGATCGTCGATGGGCAGCACGACCGCCACGGGCTTCCCGTTCCGCGTGATGGTGTAGTGCTGGTGCGTCGAGGTGACGTCATTCACGACGGCCGACAGCTTGTCCTTGGCCTCGGCCAGCGAGAGCACTTCCATGGCCAGAGTATAGGCTATTTTCCTGGCTACCAGAAGTGCTCGCTGCCGTCGGCAAGACTGGCACCGACACGGCCGGTGAGAACGTTGCCGAACGCCGGTACCGCCGCCGTCCCTGCGTATCGGGCGGACGGCAGGACTACGTCGGGGTGCTGGGCCTGCAGGTGGTGGTCGACGAGGCCTAAGGCTACGCGTTCTGCTGGCAGCGCCCGGATCCCGCCCCGGTCACTGCAGCCTGCCCCCCGGCATAATCGGGCGGGAGGTCAGTCATCGACCGTGTGCCGGTGCCCGGCGGGGCAGGTGCCAATGGTGCAGTCATAGAACCCCTCATCGAACACGACGTAGGTATGCCAGTCGGCGCGGCAGTAGGCCTGTTCGCATTCGGGGCAGTAGAAGGGAGCCAGCTCCCAGTCGATCCGCCGCAGTTCGGCCGGGTCCGGCTGTGCGCTGTCGAGGATCGCGCGCACGGCGGTGTAGGTGCCGGGCTCGGCGCGTTTCCACGCCGTGCCGAGGAAGTAATCGACGATGATCCCGTCCCGCTGGTGCGACTGCCGTCCTAGCGGTGGCCCCATGTCCGCCGGGACATCTGCCGGTACGGCCCTGACGATGGCGGCCACCTCGCCGCATGTTGCGCACCGGAAGCTGGCCGCGCCGTCGCCAGCCCGCTGCCCGAATCTCGTCGGCTCTGTCACCTGAAGGTACCTCCCGCAGCCGAGAGCGATACGAACGACTTGCGTATCTAATGTAACTAGTCGACTATTCTCGGATATAGTCTAGCAATCCGACCCGAGGGCCGCTGTTCACTTTCCGTAACTGATCGCCTACACGCGTTCCCGCGGAAACGCGCGCGGCCAGTGCCATCCCGGCCGATCAGCTCACCGGGTAGGAGAGCCGCTAGGCCACGCTGACCTCCACCTGCACCACGCCTTGGGCGGCGGGGTCCCGAGCTGCGAGAGCGATCCGGTAGACGCACGGGCCCCAGGTGGCGGTCAGCTGCGGATGGTCGATGCGGCGTTCCTCGATCCGGGCGTCGAAGTCCGCGTGCGCATAGTCGATGGCGAGGTCCCTGCCCTGGTTGGCCGAGGCAATGACCAGGCGCCCGGCCGCCACCGGACGCGGTTCACGGGCCGCGATCAGGTGCACCACCGTTCGTTCGGGAGAATGATTGAGATCCCAGGCGTCGTCTCCAGGCACTCGAACAGGCTGGCGCCCGCGCGCCACCAGTAGGTGATCCCCTCATCGCAGACGGGCCGGCGGGCGCTGCTGTCACCACGGCGGCGCCCAGCCGGCCACGGCGCGCGAAGTAGGGTCTCTCGTAGGCCTTACGATCGCCGTCTGAAAAGAACCTCGCGTATCCGGACGCGGTAAGCACCGGCCAGGGAGCCGCCAGCATGCGGGCTGCCTGACCAAGCAGGTGCTCGTGGGTCGCCGGGTGCACCGCGTCCCAAGCCGCGCGGTCCTGCGCCGCCGGGTACGGCCGCCGGGAACCGGGGTCGGGGAGACGAGCCGCCAGCCGTTCGGGGGAGAAGCACGCCGCGATCATTCCTGACGACACAGCGCGGCCGCCTCTCAGTCGGTCAGCGAAATTAGTCCTGCGTTCGTGGGTATAAAACCGCAGGCGTCGAAATAAAACGGACGTAGCTGGTCCTCGAAGTCAACATGCAAATACTCACAACCCGCTGCCTTCGCGCCATCTCGAGCGCGGGCAACGAGTTCAGTGCCAACGCCCCTGCCCCGCGCCCTCGCAACGACCATGGTGTCTTGCAACCAGGCGTGAACCAGACCATCCCACAACACGTTGACGAAGCCCAGGAGCTCCGAGCTCTCGCGAGCCACGACCCAGCCGAGGCTATGCCGATGGACCAGCTCAACCCAGTTCCATTCGGATTCATCGAACACCCTGGTGCCGAAGGCCGCAGCGTGTAGGGCATTCACTTCCTGATTAGTGAACGGCCCTCTCCATTCGTAGACCACTGCCACGAAAGCAACGTAGCAGCACGCCGATTGAGCAGGACCACCTCGCCGGTCGCGGACGACGGTAAGAATGTCGGCACCACCTGACATGGTGGCGAACATGACAGGAGGAGGGCACCATGGGTGTCATGACCGTACCGGACCTCTGGTCTGGACAGGACCGGATGCTGACCGTCGAGGACATGGAGAACACGCCCGACGACGAGTTCCGCTACGAGCTGGATGACGGGGTCCTGATCGTGTCCCCGGCGCCGTCCACCCTGCACCAGTTCGCGGTGGCGCGTCTCACCGTCATCCTGAGCGCGGCATGCCCGGCCGAGATGGTTGTGCTTCCCGGCGTCGGCGTCAACATCAGCAAGTTCCAGCACCGGGTACCCGACGTAGCCGTGGTGCGCGCCGATTCCTTTGAGACCATTTTCCAGGAGACGCCGCCGGAGCTGGTCGTGGAGGTCGCCTCGCCCCGCACCCGGCTCTATGACAGGAACCGGAAGAAGGACGTCTACCAGGGCTTCGGCGTCCCCGCGTACTGGATCGTCGAGCCGGACCCGAGCCGTCCCGCGCTAATCGTCTTCGAGCTGCGCTCTGGCGCCTACGAGCAGACCGCCCACGTCGTCGACGAGGAGGAGTACCGCGCTGCGGTGCCGTTCCCGGTGACCATCGTCCCATCCGCCCTCGTCACGGTCGGCTGATCTCCGCCCGGATCGTCCCCCCGCCAAGGTGACCCGCCACCCAGACGAAAGGGAGAGAATGCGCGTCAGGCGTCCCCTCCGCCTGGCGGTTGGCGCCGTTTGCGCCGCAGCCCTGGCCGGCGCCCTCGTCTTTCCCTCCGTTGGCGCTGCGGCCGGCTGCGAAACTCACGGCGCGGCCTGCAAGTGGGTCGCCACCTGGACCGCGAGCCCGATGGCCGCCACGCCGCCAAAGTTGGCGGCTCCGGATGACTTCTCCTCGGCCGGGTTCGACGACCAGACGGTCAGGGACATCGTCTGGACCAGCGCCGGAGGGCAAGCGGCACGGATCAGACTGTCCAATCAGTTCGGCTAGCGGCCGGTCACCTTCGGCCAAGTGGACGTCGGCGTCTCGGCGGGCGGCGCGCTCATCGTCTTCGGCACCAATCACCGTGTCACTTTCGGTGGGAGCACGTCGGTCACCATCGCGCCCGGCGCCTCCGTCGTCAGTGACCCGGTGGCGATGACCGTCCCGGCGCAGACCGACCTGGCGGCCAGCCTGTACGCCAGCGCGCCAACGGGACCGGCCACCTATCACAGCGACGCCCAGCAGGTCAGCTATGTCGCCCCCGGTGACTACGCCGACAGCGGATCGGCCGCCGCCTTCACGATCACCACCCAGCACTGGTACTTCCTCAACGAGGTCGACGTCCGGGTCGGCGCCGCGGCGGGAGGCACGATCATCGCGTTCGGGGATTCCATCACCGACGGCTACCGGTCCTCGGTTGACGCCAACGACCGGTGGCCTAACGACCTCGCGAGACGGTTTCTGGCCGGTCCGGCCGGGCAGGTTCACCCCGTCGTCGACGAGGGCATCAGCGGTTAACCGGATCCTGGCCAACTCGGTCCTCTTCGGCGTGAAGGCGGAGGCACGCTTCCTCAGCGACGCGGTCGCCGTGTCCGGGGCGCGGTATGTCATCCTGCTCGAGGGCATCAACGACATCGGGTGGGAGCTCACCCGCCGGTCGGTCGCTGCAGCTCAGCCCAATCCCGCCGGAAGTACTCGATGATCTCACTCGCCCGCTCGTGGCTGACCTCGACCAGCTCATCATCGAAGTCGCCGTGCTCCCATTCCGCGATCACCGGAGTGAACTTCCAGCTGAAGTCGGCGCGTAGGCCTTCGTCGGTGAACCCGTCCCCGTCGAACTCCAGCCGACGCACGAGGCCACGAGGATTGCTGAGGGTATTGCTACCGCCAGTGATCGCGTAAAAGGTGATCTTGTCTGGCACCTAAAAGCCTTCCTTCCGGTAGTCGGGGATGTCTATGGCGCCCTCCGGCACCCGGATCCAGGAGGACACCTCACGCTGGAACTCCTTAAGCTCGGCACGTTCCTCGTCACTCGTCGCCGCCGGATCGCGGAGCCGCTCGTAGGCGGCGTGGGTCACGTAGTGCTTTGCGTGGAAGCTTTCCGGCGTGTGAAATTGCACCTCGAATCGCTGCCCCTCTGGGGTCACCCAGCGAGTGTTGATTCCCTTGTACTCGGGATTGGTCCACCAGTTCTTCGAGTAGTACATCTCGCAGTTGCGGCTTTCGTACCGCTCCTTTATGTCGTAGCAGCCCCTGGTGTAGTTGTCCGGTTGGAAGCAGAACGTAAAGCGGATCGCGTCTCCGATCTCGCGGAGAACTCCGGCCGCGGTCATCTTCGGCTCGACCTGCAGCTTGTCGGCGATCTTCTCCTTGAGGCGGTCCTCGCCCTTGAGCCGGTGCTTGAAGCCCTCCAGCCAGCCGCCGAACTTGTCCTTATTCTCCAGTTCAATCGCCTGCGCGTCCGCGGCTGCCCGCGGTTCGGCCTTGCGTACCCCGATCACCGCGTCGGCAAATCCGGGTGGATCGGCCGAACTGTCCGGTGCCGCCCGCTCCTTGGCTGGCCAGTCTTTCTCATGATCGGCCCAAATCTTCTGGAACCGCGGTACCTCGTCCTGATAGCTTCGCCGATCGCTCCCTTCGGGCCGTTGGCCACGCGATGCCTCGCCCGGCGTTTCCGCGGAAACGCCCGCCTGCATCGCCTCGTAAACGCGGCCGCGCTCATCCGGGTCGAGCAACTCGCGAGGCCTGGGCGTCGGCCGGTCCGCACCCGCAGCGTCGGCACGCTCCACTCGCCGAGGTCCGTCCGGCGGGTCCGGCTGGTCCGGAAGGTCCAAAGACCTCACGGCACTCCGATGCTGAGACTTACTGTGATCAAAGCATGATCTTACGTAACATCTCGCGGCCGAGAGTGGCGCAGAAAGAACGAATTGCTTACCTTATGTAACTAGTCGACTAATCTCGGATATAGTCTAGTAAGCCAAAGTGGCTCATAAGCGGCCTCGTACGAGACGTCACTTTCCGTGATTGATCGAATACACGCGTTTCCGCGGAAACGCGCACGGATGCGTCATCCCGGCGGACAAGCTCATCGGCTCAGGTGGGAGCAGGACAGGCCCGGTGCCTGCTCAGGTCGTTCTACGACTTACGGGTCCGCGTCCGAGCGGGTCTGGCGGCCGGCGGCTCGACCAGCGTGACCGTGATGTCGGGGCCTTTGGACTCGACGATGTGGACCCGCTTCGGCAGCAGGGTCAGGAAGGCACGGAAGCTCCGGCAGCCGTAGTTGTGCTCGTCGAACGACGGGTCGAGCGCGAGCATCTTGCTCTTGAGGCCGCCGGCGGTCATCGTGTCGGAGCTGGACTCCTCGAAGGCCCGGACCAGCAGGCGTTCGGCGTCGGTGATGTCAAACGCCGCAGCCGGCTGCGCCGCGGGCTCGACCTCGGCGACCAGCGTGCCCCAGTACTTGTACTCCGAGCAGACCGCTACCAGCTTGCGGCTGGCGTTGGCCTCGGTCCCGACGCCCACCACCCATTTGCCGAACTCCCGCAGCCGCTGTACCAGCGGCGAGTAGTCGCTGTCGCCGCTGACCAGGATGAACACGCTGACCTCCGGGTGGACGATCAGGGTCTCCATGGCGTCGACGGCCATCCTGATATCGGCGGCGTTCTTGTTCTGGATGCCGACCCGCGCGACCTGGATAAGGTCCACGCCGTTCATGGCCAGGTCGTCCTGGTGGCTGCCGAAGCGCGGATCGGCCCAGTCCGCGTAGGCGCGGCGCACCGAGGCGTTCCCGTATCCCCGGCAGAGCCTGGTCAGCGCCTCGTAGGGAGCCGGGTTCGCCTCGCCGGGCAGTTCCTTGACCGCGCCGAGGACCAGGTTCTCGAAGTCCACGAACACGGCCACCTGCGCCGTTCCGTCAGGTTCCACCGTCCATCACCGTCTATCCCGGTCCGTCTCGGCCAGCCAATCGGGCGATGAAACGTTATCTCAGGCCGGTCCGGTCCGGTGCACGGCCCCCGGCCGCGGCCGTGCGTCACTTGTCGCGAGCAGCGCGGGAGCGGTTCAGCATCGCGGCCGCGTACACCACGACCGCGACGATGACCCCGACCGTCAGCCACGTCTTCAGCCCGGGCACGTGCCCGAAGACCGCTTCCCCGGCCGTGCCGACCGCCGTGATCACGACGACCAGCAGGACGAGGACGAAGGGGTTGACAGCCGGGCGCAGCGAAGGGCTGTGCTCTCCGCGCGCCGGCGTCGCGGGCATCCCGGCCGGTCGCGGTCCCGGCTCCGGCAGGTCGTCGAACAGCCCGATCAGGTCCCCGCGGGTCTTGGCGTTCATCGCCTGCGCGATGCGCTCGTCGAATTCGGCCTGGTTGAGCCGGCCTTCACCGAAATGCGCGGCCAGGCAGTCGGCCACCTCGGTGCGATCGGCGTCGGAGACCCGGATGTGCTGGTCGCTGTGCTGTTCGCCGTAGCTGTAGCGGAAGCGCGAGACAAGACCATGCGTCCGGGGCTGACTAGACGGCTGACTAGACGGGGTTGGCCTGGTCATGATCCAAAGCGTGCCGCTCCTGACCAGGCGAGGGCATCGGGGATGACCCTAGTGTCACCCTGATTTCCGCGCCGGCCCGGCATCAGGGTCGCCCCAGAAGCCCAGAAAGTCCAGGAGGCCCAGAAAGCCCAAGAGGCGCAGAACGCTCAGGAGCCCCAGCGAACCGGACCGGCCCGGCCGAACGCTAGTGCACGTGGAGGCGCCAGTCCCGCGGAACGCGGCCGGCGGGTCCGGGGACGGGCTGGTCGAGCGGGTGGTGCTCCGGCGGCGCGAGTTCCGGGCCGTCGTCGTAGCCTTCCTTGGTCTCGTAGTTCCAGAACCAGTCCTCGCCCGGCTCGAAGCTGCGGATGAACGGGTGACCGGTGGCCGCGGCGTGGGCGGTCGCGTGCTGCGACGGTGAGGTGTCGCAGCAGCCGATGTGCCCGCACTGGGCGCACCGCCGCAGGTGGACCCACCAGCCGCTTACGGCCTCGCACTCGACGCACCCGGTCCCGCTCGGCGGCACCGAAGGGTCGATACCCGTGATCTCGGTCATTCAGCTCTCCTCTGGAGGGGTGATCGGAAGCCGGACACGGAAACGCGTGTCACCCGGCGATGATTCCAGCTGGATATAGCCGTGGTGCTTGTTCACCACGATGCGCCACGAGATGTCCAGCCCCAGCCCGGTCCCCTCGCCGACCGGCTTGGTGGTGAAGAACGGCTCGAAGATCCGCTCCCGCAGCTCGGCCGGAACCCCGGGCCCGGTGTCCCCGAACTCTACGAACACCTGATCCCTGTCCAGCCCCGTGCGCACGGTCAGCACGCCCGTCGAGCCCATCGCCGACACCGCGTTGTCGATCAGGTTGGTCCAGACCTGGTTCAGCTCGCCCGCGTACGCGGAGATCCTGGGCAGCCCGGCGTAGTACTCCTTCACCACGCGGATGCCCGGCGGGATCTTGCCGGCCAGCATCATCAGCGTGCTGTCCAGCAGTTCGTGCACGTCAACCACCTGGAACGGGGCCCGGTCCAGCTGGGAGTATTGCTTGGCCGCACCGACCAGGGTCGAGATCCGGGTGGTGGAGTCCTCGATCTCGTTCATCAGCAGCTCGGTGTCGACGGTGTAGTTCAGCCAGCGCAGCGCGGCCGCGAGCGTCTCGGGGTCTACCGTCGCCTCCACGTGGTCGAGCCAGGAGGTGTCCAGGCCGGCCGCCACGAAGGTCGGCGCCAGCTGCCAGCCATCGTCGATGCCGCGGGCGTCCAGCCAGTCGGTGATCGTGTCCTCCCGGTCCGACGCCTCGAGCGGCGTCAGCGCCTGCGCCTTCGGCACCCGCTCGGCCGCCTCCTCCTGAAGCCTGATCAGCGTCTCCAGGGTGGTTCGGTCCCACTTACCGCCCGCGATCATGCCCAGCTTGTGCCGCATCCCGGCGACCCGCTCGCGCAGCGCCGCGGTGGCCCGGACCGCCGCCGCCGCCGGGTTATTGAGCTCGTGGGTCAGCCCGGCCGACAGCGATCCGAGCGCCAGCAGCCGTTCGCGCTGGCCGATGGCCTGCTGGGTGTTCTTGTTGCCGATGAACAGCCCCTCGAGCAGGTGCACCGCGATCGGGAACCACTCGTTCATCAGCTCGGCGAAGTGACGGGCGTCCAGCACGAAGAACCGCGAGGGCTCGGTCGCCCGCATCGAGTTCTGGTAAATCTGCGGCACCCGGTCGCCGAGGTAGGCGGTGAACGCCCCGCCGTACACGCCACGCTGCGATGTCCGGCCGATCTCCACGTTGTCGGCGCCGACCCGACGCGACATAACCACGGCGCCGTCGAGCATGATGTACAAACAGGTCGCGGCGGAGCCCTCGGCGTAAACCGGCCCCGGCTGGAACAGCTCGACATGCCCCCGCTCGCAGAGCCAGGTGAGCTGCTCGTCGGTCAGCTTCTCGAACAGGAACAGGGTGCGCAACTCGTCGATGCCGCACTCCAGCTCCTCGGGCACAGCCCCAACGGCCCTAACGGCCCCAGCAGCCCCAGAAGCCTCAGCGGACCCAAAAGCCCCGACAGCCTCGCTCATCTCTTCTCCAGATACCTGTGCACGAGCATGACGGCCAGCGCCCCCTCCCCGACGGCCGAGGCCACCCGCTTGGCGGACTCGGCGCGCGCGTCCCCGGCCACGAACACGCCGGGCACGCTGGTTTCCAGGTGGTACGGCATCCGGTCAAGCTCCCAGCCGTGCGGGCGCTCGCCGGCCACGGACAGGTCAGGCCCCGCGACCACGAAACCCCGGGGGTCTCGCACCACGAGGTCGCCCAGCCAGTCGGTGAGCGGCGCCGCGCCGATGAACAGGAACAGAAGCTGCGCGTCCACCGTCTCCACGGACCCGTTCGCGGTGTCCCGCAGCCTCAGCCGCTCCAGGTGATCGTCGCCCTCGGCCCCGATGACCTCGGTGCAGGTGCGCACCTTGATGTTCGGGATGTCCTCGATCTGCTTGATCAGGTAGTAGGACATCGACTTCTCCAGCGACGAGCCCCGGACCAGGATCGTCACCGATTTCGCGTGCCGCGCCAGGTACACCGCAGCCTGCCCGGCCGAGTTCGCGCCCCCGACGACGTAGACGTCCTGCCCCAGGCACGCCGAAGCCTCGGTGAGCGCGGACCCGTAATACACCCCGCGCCCGGTCAGCTCGGCGAGGCCGGGCGCGTCCAGCACCCGGTAGGACACGCCGGTGGCCAGGATGACGGTGTGCGCGTCGATGAAGGTGTCGTCGGCGAACCTGACCCGGCGCGCCGACCCGCGCACCTCCACGCCGACCACCTCGCGGGTGGTGAGCACCTCGGCGCCGAACTTGGTCGCCTGCCTCCGGGCCCGGTCGGTCAGCTGCGCCCCGGACACCCCGTCCGGGAAGCCCAAGTAGTTCTCGATCCGCGAGCTCTGCCCCGCCTGCCCGCCGGTCGCCAGCCGCTCCACGAGCACAGTGCGCAGCCCCTCCGAGGCGCCGTACACCGCCGCGCCGAGGCCGGCCTGCCCGCCGCCGATGACGATCAGGTCGTAGAAGTCCTTCGCCGGCGTGGTCGCGAGCCCGACGCGCAAGGCCAGCTCCGCGTCGGTCGGCTCGATCAGCGGCTCGCCGTCCTGCGTGATCACAACGGGCAGCGCGCGCCCGTCCGCGCCGGCCGCGTCGAGCAGCCGCTGCCCCTCCGGCTCGTCTGAGTTGTACCACCGGTAAGGCACCTGGTTGCGCGCCAGGAACTCGCGGACCTCCGACGAGCGCGCCGACCAGCGGTGCCCGACCACCTTGGTCTCGGGCACCGGCCGGTGATCCGAGGTCAGCCACGCATCCAGCAGCGCGTCCAGCACCGGGTAGAGCTTCTCTTCCGGCGGGTCCCAGGGCTTGAGCAGGTAGTGGTCGAGGTCGACGACGTTGATCGCGTCGATCGCTGCGCCCGTGTCGGCGTACGCGGTGAGCAGCACCCGCCGCGCGCCCGGATAGATGTCCATCGCCTGCTCGAGGAACTCGATCCCGTTCAGCTCTGGCATCCGGTAGTCGGCCACGATCACCGCGACCAGGTTGCCGCGCAGCTTCATCTGCCGCAGCGCGTCCAGGGCCGCCGCCGCCGACTCGGCCCGCACGATCCGGTACCGTTCGCCGTACCGCCGCCGCAGGTCCCGCGCCACCGCGCGCGACACCCCCGGGTCGTCGTCCACGGTCATGATCGCGGTACGGATCGTCTCATCCGAAGCCGTCATAATACCCATAGTAAATTCATCGACACGGCCTAACATTCCCGGCCGATCTCCCAGAAAATCTTTATTTATCCCGAACGGCGGTGGTTGCTCCCCCGCTCACCCCTCTCGCCCAGACGGTGGCAGCGAAAGCAGCTCGCGGTAGAACCTCCGCGCTATCTGCCAGCCCCCGGGCGGCGGACCGCCCGCCTGGTCGACCGGCACGAACGACACCTGGTAGTCCTCGAGCGCCGGCTGGCCGAGCGCGTCCCAGTCCCGGTAATGCCGGTCGAGTTCACCGGCCAGGGATGCGTCCTTCCACCACCAGATCCCGTCGGGAGCCAGCGCGGCCCAGCCGCCCGAGCCCTCGCTGAGCGCGGGCCCCTGCGGCGCCCAGCACGCCCGGCGGTCTTCCAGCCCGAGGAAGAACAAGAAGTCGGTCTCGTCGTCGGTCAGGTCCATCGGCTCGCCGGGCGGGCGCGCGGCGAAGCGCGGCCCGGAATCGGGTTCATGGACCAGCTCGGCCTGATCCCTCACGACCACGCCCCGCGCCCACAGGTCCTCGATGTGCAGGGGGCCGCGCACCGGCATGAACCCGGTCCGCAGGACCATCCGCCCGCGCAGCGTGCCGTCCTGCTTCGTGACCAGCACCAGCGGATGCCCGGTGGCCTGCTCCACGGGCACCAGCATCGATCCCCCGGGGGCCAGCTGCTCGGCCCAGCGCGGCGACAGGTCCGAGCAGCCCACGGTGGCCACGATCCGGTCGAACGGCGCGCGCTCGGGAACGCCCTCGAACCCGTCCCGCAGCAGGACCTGGATCTGCGGGTAGCCCGCCCCGGCCAGGAGCCGCCGCGTCTGGTCCACCACGTCCTCGAGCACGTCCACGGTGACCACCAGGCGCTGGTCGCCCACGATCTCGGCCATCAGCGCCGCGTTGTAGCCGGTGCCCGCCCCGATCTCGAGGACGTTCATGCCCGCGGACAGGTCGAGGAGCTCAAGCATCGCGGCCACCAGCGACGCCTGGGACGTGGAACTGGCGGGCAGCCCGTCGATGAACCGGGTGGCCAGCACGGTGTCGGCGTAGATGAGCGCGAGGTGATCCGGTCGCGGATGCCCAGGATCGTGCTGAAACGTGATGAACCTGCCCCCGGCGCCGCGGTCGGTGCGATGGTAGAACGTCTCGAGCAGCCGGTGCCGCTCCGCGGTCCGGAACGCCCGCTCCACCGCCGGCGACGTGATCGCGCCCGTCGCCTTCAGCTCGTCGGCGTACCTGTCGATCATGGCCCGGATCCCCGCCTGGTCGGCGTAGACCGGATCTTTCTGCGTCATGGGCTCGCCCTTAAGGCCGTGGCCGGCTCCCCGCCGTCACTCCTTTTTTCCAGCCTCCCCGCCGTCACTTTGTTCCAGCAAGGCGCGGAGGGCCGCCATCCCACGCGCGGTATGACTCTTCACCGCCCCGCGGCTGATCCCCATCGTGGCCGCTATCTCCGCCTCGGACAGGTCCAGGTAATACCGCAGGACGATCGCCTCGCGCTGCCGTTCGGGCAGCTTGCGGAGCGCGGCCACCACCTCGTCCCGCTCGAGCATGGCAAAGGCCCCGTGTTCGGCGCTCGGCATGTCCGGCGGCGCGTTCTGCAGGTTCTTCTCGACCACGATCCGGTGGCGCAGGACGGAACGCGCCTTGTTCACCACCGCCTGCCGCAGGTAGGCGAGCGCCTTCTCGGTGTCTGCCAGCCGGTGCCAGCCCCTGTGCATGTCGACGAACGCGTCCTGCACCACCTCCTCGGCGGTGGGCGTGTCGCGCACGAGCATGGCCGCCAGCCGCACCAGGGCCTTGTACTGCGTGGCGTACAGATCCTGGACCGCGAGGTCCGCGCCGCGCTCGTCGCGAAGCCAGGTCCGGTACCTGTCCAGGCCGGCCGTGAGGTCGTAGCCGGCGGCGAACCGGGCCTCCTGCAGCACGGTGACCTGCTGGTACAGGTGCGAAAGCGCTACGTCATGTTCCGGGTCGTCACCGGTACCCGGGTTCTCGGGCGCGAGCTGCGCGGTCAGCTTCTGCCGCGCCCGGTCCAGGTCCGTGCTCAGCGTCGCGTCGGCCAGGCCCAGGGCCGCGGCGATGTCGGCCTCCTTCATGTCCAGGTGCCAGTGCAGCAGCGCCGCCAGGTGGTGCCGTTCCGGCATGTCCTGGATGACCCGCCAGGATCGTTCCAGCACGGTCGCGGAAAACGCCTGCTCCGGCGGACCGGGCTGGCTTGTGCGGGAGCAGTCCTCAATCCGCACCAGCTGGTCGGGCGGCGTTGGTTCGCGGCGGGACCCGCTTACCACGACCGCGGCCAGCGTGCCACGGAGCCAGCCGCGGCGCTTCTCCTCGTCCAGGGCGCGCACGACCGGCCAGCCCCGGCGTCCGGCTTCGAAGGCCGCCTGGACGAGATCCGCGGCCGACGCCTCATTCCCCTGGGCTAGGACGCAGGCGTACCCGAACAGGCCGCGGGCCTGGGCGGCGAAGCAATCGGCCAGCTCACGGGCGTCGAGCGGTGGGATCTTGTCATCGCTCACCGCCCACCTCCGCGCGAAGGGCAACCAGGTCGCCGCCGGGCCCGGCTAGACAGCCGCGCTGGTCGTTGCGGTAAAGGTAACCGAAGACAGCCGCGGGACCGGCAGGAACCATGCAGGCAATTCGGTCGCGGGCCGCAAGACCTCTCCGGGTCGTGGGTCAGGTGCCGGACCGTTCCAGCCGTTCCGCTTCACGTTACCGCCCACGCCGAACCAACCGCGGGTCGATCCGGCGGCCGCAGGTCACCGGGCCGCGCTCTACAACTACGGCTCCTCCGCCCCCGGGTTCGAGGACCGCGAGGGACTGAGCGTCTTCGCCAGGAACGAGCAGGATCAGGTGTTCCACACCTACTCTGCGTGGGCGCGGCATCGACGCGATCAACGGCACCTACCAGCTCCTGGATCTCGTCCCCAAGGGGCGCGACGAACCGGCCGACGGCTTCTCGCAGTTCTGGTCCGCCGCCACGACGAGTACGGCTCCTGATCCTGCGGCGCCGTGTCCCGCCGTGACGCGTTCCGGGACAGCACTGACCGGAATGCCTCGATGCGCGTCACAACTGGCGAAACGCTCGTGGCGGCGGTCCGATGACCGTAGGCTCGAAACACCATGATCGTGACCGCCAGTGACCTCGACGATGCGATCTCGTGTGTGATGCGCGGCCTGTTGCCGGTGACCGACCGGGACTGGTCGGTACGGGCGGGCACTCTGGAGTGGGATTGCTGGCATACCGCCGAGCACATCGGCGACTGCCTGCTGTCGTACGCGTGGCAGCTCGCCGTCCAGCCCACCACCAGGTACGTGCGGGCCGTGGCGACGGCGGAGAAGGATGCGTCCCCGGCCGAGGTGCTGGAGTTCGCGGTCACCGGCGGGCGCGTCCTCGCCTCGATGGTGCGCGCGTCACCGGCGCACGTCCGCGCCTTTCACCCGGCCGGAATGGCCGATCCCGAGGGCTTCGCCGCGCTGGGCTGCAACGAGGCGCTCCTGCACGGGAACGACATCGCGCAGGGCTTCGGCCTGAGCCTGGATCCGCCGCCCGACGTATGCCGCCGCGTGTTCGCCCGCCTGTACCCCCAGGCGCCTGTCGGCCTGACCGACGTCGACCCGTGGACCTCGCTGCTGTGGGCAGGCGGCCGCGTCACGTTGCCCGACCACCCGCAACCCCGCTGGCGCGCGCACCCCGCCCCTCTCCCCAACTGACCCGCGGGTAGCGGTCAAGGCTGGTAGGAGCCCGGAACCCAGGCCGTCATATCTTCGACCCTATGAGCTCAAGCGGCCCAGGGTAAGGTCCAGTTCTATGTCAGAAACATGGGCCAATGCGGTCAGTAGCAGCGGTGCATCCCAGGCGGAAGGCGGTGCGCAGCCGGCCCGGGCAGGCGGCCTTGACCTGCACCTCGATCTGTCAGGACCCCATGGCCACCGCGTACGGCTGGGCCTGGAGACCGCGCTGCGGGACGCCATCAAGGTCGGCCGCCTCGGCCCGGGAACCCGGCTGCCGTCGTCACGGGCGTTGGCCGCGGACCTCGGAGTGGCCCGCAACACGGCCGCCGAGGTCTACAGCCAGCTCGTCGCGGAGGGGTGGCTGACCGCCCGGACCGGATCAGGGACCTCCGTCGCCGAACGTCGCACCGCGGAGCCCGGTGCGGCATCACCGGCCCGCGCGGAGATCGCCCTGCCCCGCTACGACCTGCGGGCCGGCGTGCCCGACCTGTCGGCGTTCCCGCGCCGGGCGTGGCTGGCCACCGCCCGCCGGGTCCTGGCCGCCGCCCCCGACCGGCTGCTCGATTACCCGGACCCGCGAGGGCTCCCGCAGCTACGGGAGGTCCTGGCGGGCTACCTGGCGCGGGCGCGGGGGGTCGCCGCCGATCCGGCGCACATCGTGGTCTGCTCGGGTTTCGCGCACGGCCTGGCCGTCGTGTGCCGCGCGCTGCGCTCCCACGGCGCGAGCACGCTGGCCGTGGAGGCCTACGGTCATCAGGCCCACCGTGACATCGCCGCGGCGCAGGGTCTGCACCTGCGGCCGTTGCCGGTCGACGACAGGGGTGCCGCCGTCAGCGAGGCGGACGGGTCCGACGCGGTGCTGCTGACCCCGGCCCATCAGTTCCCGCTGGGCGTGACCCTCCACCCGCGGCGCCGCATCCAGGCGGCGCAGTGGGGCGGGATGGTGATCGAGGACGATTACGACGGGGAGTTCCGCTATGACCGGCAGCCGGTGGGCGCCCTGCAGGCGCTGGCGCCCGATCACGTCATCTACGCGGGCACCGCGAGCAAGAGCCTAGCCCCGAGCCTGCGCCTAGGCTGGCTAGCCGTCCCGCCGCGGCTGCTGGAAGCGGTGACGGTCCATCTCGCCGCGGGACCTTCCGTGATCGACCAGCTCACGCTCGCCCAGTTCATCACCTCAGGCGGCTATGACCGGCAGGTCCGCCGGGCCAGGCTCTCCTACCGGCGCCGGCGTGATCGCCTGGTCGTCGCCCTGGGCCGCCGGGGGCGGCACGTCACGGGGATCGCCGCAGGACTGCACGCCGTTCTCCAACTGCCGGAGGCGGACACCGAGCGGCTGGTCATCGCCCGCGCCGTCGAGCACGGCCTGGCCCTGTCCGGCCTGGAAAGCTACGCGGCGGACGGTGCGGGAGACCGGGCTGGTCTCGTGATCGGCTACGCCCGCCCGCCCGAGCACGCCTACACCGCGGCGCTGGCCAGGCTGTGCGCGGTCGTGTCGCCGGACGGCTCATGACCAAACCGCGCAAAAGACGCTCGGTACCTGTCGAACCGGAACGCTCCGCCCGCCGTACTTGTGAATAGGAGTGGCAGCAGCACCTTCGCAAGGCTGAGGGCGTTGGGGTTGGGACGGGCGTGAGCGGGATGCGGGGCGAGCATGGGGGGCGACTGGTGATCGGGCCAGCGCAGCCGCCTGGAGGTCCGGGGTGAGCGGCGGATTCAGGCTGCTCACGTCCGACGCGCCCGCTGAGGACGCGGTCTTGGTCAGCTCCGGGCCGTTGCTGGCCGCATCGGCCGGGTCCTGGCTGGGTGACGGCGACGTCGCCGGCTTGCGGTCACTCGCGGTGACCCTATACGGCTGCGTTCCGGTGATCACCGATGGATCGCAGGCCGGGGGGGACCGGCCGGTGAGCCAACTGACGGATCCGGCCGACTCGCTGGCCGGGGTGATCTGCCGGGCTGCGAGCATTATCGACGATCTCGCGGCCGGGCTGACCAGGATCGAGAACGACCTGGAAGATCAGGCTCATACCGCCTCGAGGTACGGGGTCAGGATCGGCACCGACCGGCGGCCTCCGCCCGCGGTCGCGGTGCCGTCGGCCCATTCCGGCGCGGTCAGCGAGCAGCACTGGACGCTCACCTACCAGCGGGCCTACGCACAGGCGGCAGCGGACGCGCAGCGGGCCAGGCAGCAGGCCGCCCGCCAGCTCGCGGACCTGCACGCCACGCTCGCGCTGCCGCGGCCGTCCCCGGGCCCACGCGCCGCGGGCAGCCTCACCATCGGCCAGTTCCTCACCGGCCTGAGCAGTTACCTCGCCGGGTGGACCGGCTCCCCGGATGCCAGCCTCGATTGTGATCCCTTCGGTCCGCAGGTCCGCCGGTAATCACGCGGCTGGCGGTGAGGGGCGGTCCTGCTCACTGCCCGAACGGCGGCGGCTCGAGTGAGGCCGCGTCAAGGAACGGGATGACCGCGGCCGGGCTCATCGGTCGGGGGATGAGGCAGCCGTCTTGGCCAGCACGTGGATGGCGTCGTGCCGGTCGAGGCCGCCGGCGACGAGGCTCTGGGCCGACCAGAACGTATCGAACGGATCGCCCTCCCAGATCTCGGAGATGACACGGTGCACGGCCGTCATGAACTCCTCGCGGGTCATGTCGGCGGGCGGGGTGCAGTCGGCGAACTCGGCCTCCGTTAGGGCGCTGCGGGTCTGCGGGTCCCCGGCGTCCGGCAGCGCGCCGTCGTCGCCGGGTTCTGTGATGGGCAGGGCGAACAGCCGCCGAGCAAACTGCTCAGTGAGCCAAGAGACCTCGGCGTCGCCGGCCGCCACGTCCGCCAGGTAACTGCGGGACAGGGCCGCGTAAGGATCGTCGTAGGCCTGGTCGAATCGGCTGAGCACCCATGGCAGCCGTTCCGTCAGCAGCGCGGTCGCTTGGTCATCCAGGCCCCGGTGGGCGGCTGACCAGCAGGTCCACGCGGTCACCGCGGGCTCCAGGTGCTGGCGCTGGGCAGGGGTGAGGGTGAAGGTGTTCGGCACGTGGCCCAGGAGCATGTGCGTGAGCTTGCGCGGGCCGACCTGGGCGGGCGGCTCGTCGATCACCCGGCCGCTGTAGCCGGTGAGCACCTCGGCCCAGAACCGGGTGGCGTCCTCGTCCGCGGCGACCGCCTCTGCGGCCAGCGGGCTGCGCATGAAGTCATCCACTGCGGCCGCGCGTTGGTGTGCGCCGAAGATCCGGTCCGGCCGGGGCACGTCGGCGGGCAGCCGGCGGACCCGGGAACGGGCGACGGGGAGGAAGACATTGGTTTCGGCGCCGGTGCCCGCTTCGGGGTCATCGTCGCACCGCTCGAGCGGCTCTTCGAGCCGCCCGCGCGCCTCGGCCAGGCTGATCGACTCCCAGCGCTCGAGTTCCCCGTCGTCGCGAGTCATGCCCTCGATGACGTCGGCCGGGTCCGAGGTCACGCCGACCATGACCGCGGTCGGCATGCCGGTCAGGTCAACCTGGGCCACGATGGCGTGCTCGGCTTCGCCGTAGCTGAACGTCACCGCGACGGCCTCATGGTCGCCGAACACGTCGTAGCGGCGCCAGGCCCGTCCGGGGACCGCCTTCCCGGCCTCGGTCACCCAGCCCGGCGGGTAGACGCCGGCCTGGGTCAGCCGACCCAGGCCCTGGCTGGCCGCCCGCCTGGTGGCCGGCGAGCCCAGCGACGTCAGCAGCCGCAGCAGTGCGGCGCTGTCGGGCGTCCGCATATGGACGGCTCCGTCCACCATGACCTTGGAGATAAAGGCTTCGACCTGATCGGGATCCGTCTTACCCGTCGCGTTCGGGATGGACATGAAGGTCGAGGTCTCGAGCTCGGCCGTAAGCGGATCGCCCGCCGCGATGGCGGTCAGCAGCCGGGTGAGCAGCCGTTCGACAGCCGCGGATGCTTCGTCACGGGCAGCTGCGATCCCCCGGCCCGTACCCGACTGTCGGCCGACCCCGGCCGGCGCGTTTGCCTGCCGGCTGGCCCCGGCTGGCGCGTTCCCGCGCGGTGCCGCCGTGGTGGCCCCTGCCGTGCCGCGCGCTCCCGCCGCGGTCGCCGGTGTCTTCCCCGCTGCCCTGGTCGCCGTTGCGTTCCTGGCGGCCGCGTTGCGTCGCTGACCGGTCTTCTTGCTCACCGCGTCATCCTATGGGGCCGCGCCGTCATTCCTAGGGCGCCACGGCCCGGACGGCGCCAACCTCGGCGTCACCGCCGGTGACGGGCACGGTGGCGAATTCGTCGGGGACCACGGCGCCGAGCAGGCGCATCGTGGCCACCAGGACGGGAATCCGGCCGCGCGCCATCCCGTCGTCGATCTTGATGGCTCCCGCCCGGCCGTCCGTGAACGCGAACGCGACGACGCCCTCGGCGCCGCCCTTGACCAGCAGTCCTGGCACCGCGTCCATCAGCCGGCGCTCGTCACGGTTCGTGCCGCTGGTCCACGCGGGGTACGCGCGCATCGCCTCGGCCATCCGGCGCTCGGGCGTGCCGGGCGCGGCGAGCACCATGGCCCGGAAGGCACGCCCCAGGCCGGCCAGCGTCAGGGCGAACAGCGGCGCGCCGCAGCCATCCACGCCGGTCGCGGTGACCTGCTCGCCGGCCAGTTCCTCGATCGTCCGCAGGATCGCCCGCTGGAGCGGATGATCCCGGGTCAGGTACGTGTCCGTCGGCCAGCCGTTCTGCACGCAGGTGGCCAGCATCGCCGCGTGCTTACCTGAGCAGTTCATCCGGATCCTGGACGGTTCGCCGCCTGCGGCGATCAGCAGGCGCGCGGCGTCGAGATCGAGCGGCCAGGCGGCGGGGCAGCGCAGGCTGTCCTCGCCAAGATCGGCCCCCGACAGGATCTTCCGCACCCCGTCCACATGAAAGTCCTCGCCCGAGTGGCTGGCCGCGGCCAGCGCCAGCAGCTCGCCGTCCAGGTCCAGGCGGCAGCGGAGCATGGCCGTCGCCTGCAGCGGCTTGTTCGCCGACCGGGGGAAGACGGGCACGCCGGTCCCGCCCACGGCAATGACCTGCCTCCCGTCGGCGGCCAGCGCCGCGACCGCGCCGCGGTGCCGCGATTCGGCGAAACCCGATCGCACGACCTCGGCCAGGACGGGATTGGTGCCATCGCGTTCGGAGAAGAGCGTCATGCACGCAGTCTCCCCCATGCCGAGAGCGGTCGAGCCGGGGGAGGGAAGGTTTCCCCCGTGCTCGGGGGCCAGGGGGCTATGGGGGGGCGGGGAGCCCCCCCGTGCTCGGGGGGCCAGGGGGGTATGGGGGGGCGGGGAGCCCCCCCATGCTCGGGGGGTCCAGGGGGGTCGTCCCCCCGGACTTAGCAGTACCCTGCCCTGCTATGCGGGCAGTGGTGCAGAGGGTGCGCGGGGCCAGCGTGGCCGTAGGAGGTCAGGTCGTCGGCGCGATCGACGGGCCGGGGCTGCTGGTCCTGGTCGGCGTCAAGCACGGCGACACCCCCGAGCAGGCCGCGAGGCTCGCCACCAAGCTGTGGGGGCTGCGGATCCTCGCCGGCGAGAAGTCCTGCTCCGACGTGGCCGCGCCGCTGCTGGTGATCAGCCAGTTCACCCTCTACGCGGACCTGACCAAGGGCCGCCGCCCATCCTGGTCGCCCGCCGCCCCCGGTCCGGTCGCCGAGCCGCTCGTCGGGGCCGTGGTCCAGGCCCTGCGCGACCTCGGCGCCCGGGTGGAAACCGGCGTCTTCGGCGCCGTGATGCAGGTATCCCTGACCAACGACGGCCCGGTCACCATCGTCATCGACCTGTAAGGGCAGGCCTACCCTGATGCGGGAGGGCTCGCCGGCGCGGCAGGCCCGAGCCCGGCCAGCACGCACTGCGGCCTGGCGCGCAGCGAGATCTGATCCTGCGACCGGAGCGCCGCCCGGCAGAACGACCGGGCCGCCGCCCCGCAGTAGTGCAGCCTCGCCCCGCCGGTCGAACTCGCCAGCGTCACGGTAACGCAGCCGTGGCCAGAACCTGCGTACGTGTCAGGCGCCAGCGCCCCCCAGACGCCCAGGCCGCCGAGGACCACGATCACGCCCGCGGCGATGATAGCCAGGATCCGCCTGCGCCGCGGCGTCAGGCGCCCGGCACCCGGGTTGGTCCTGGCGTACATGAACGCCCAGTGTAAAAGACCCGGCCGGGATCACGCTGTGTTAGCGTCGGCGGTAAAGGAACAATCATGGGGAGGTACAGAAATGGTAACGCGCGATACGCGGTGGCCTGCCGGTACGCCCTGCTGGGTGGATGTCAGCGTCGATGACGTACCGAAGGCCGTCGCGTTCTACGGGGACCTGTTCGGCTGGGACATCCAGGTCGGCGGGCCGGAGGTCGGCGGCTACGCCATCGCCCACTCCGGCGGCAAGATCGTGGCCGGCATCGGCCCCAAGATGGGTCCCGCCGAGATGCCGTCGGCGTGGACGACCTACCTGGCCACGGACGACGCCGACGCGACCGCGGCCACCATCAAGAGCGCCGGCGGCCAGTTGCTGGCCGAGCCGATGGACGTCATGGAAGAGGGCCGGATGGCCGTCGCCATGGACACCGCAGGCGCGGCGTTCGGGATCTGGCAGGGCGGGAACACCACCGGGATCGGCGTGGCCAACGAGCCGGGCGCGCTGACCTGGAACGAGCACATGAGCCGGGACTTCGCCGGGAGCGAGGCCTTCTACCGGACCGTGTTCGGCTATGACTACCAGGACATGAGCGGTGAAGGCTTCACCTACGCGATGCTCATGCTCGACGGGCACGAGGTCGGCGGCATCGGCGAGTACCCGGAGGGGACGCCCGCCGAGGTGCCCGCCGCCTGGGGTGCGTACTTCATGGTGGAGGACGCCGACGCCGCGATGGCCAAGGCCGTCGAGCTCGGCGGGAGCGTCGTGCGCCCCGCCGCCGACACCCCGTACGGCCGGATGGGCACCGTCACCGACAACCACGGCGCCGTCTTCTCCGTGATGACGCCGCCGGCGGGGTAACTCAGCACGGTCAGATGACGATGGGGGCGGCCGCACTGGCGGCCGCCCCTTCTTCGGGTGGAAGCTTGGCGCATGGACTCTGGCGCCGGTTACCTGCGGATCGCGACCGAGGAGGCGTTCGCGCCGCCCGAGCTCGTCTCGATGTGGCAGACCTTGCTGGCCGATGGGACGGTCGACGACCCGGGCTTCGTCAGCCTGCAGGGCTTCTTCATGCGCAGCACCGCCCCACGCCCGGCGGCGGTCCTGGCCCGCCTGCAGGACCTGGGCGAACTGCGGATCGCCGACATGGACGCCGCGGGCATCGACCGGCAGATCATCTCGCTGACCTGCCCCGGCACGCAGATCCTGGACCGGGACCGGGCGGTCGCCATGGCGACGCTGGCCAACGACCAGCTGGCCGAGGCCTGCCGCAGGCACCCGGACCGGTTCAGCGGCCTGACCGCGGTCGCGCCGCAGGACCCGCGGGGCGCGGCCGCCGAAATCCGGCGCGGCGCGCACGACCTGGGCTTCAAGGGCGTCATCATCAACTCGCACACCCAGGGCGAGTACCTGGACAACCCGAAGTTCTGGCCGATCCTGGAGGCCGCCGAGGCCCTGGACACGCCCATCTACCTGCACCCGAACACCCCGCCCAAATCCATGATCGGTCCGCTCCTCGAGGCCGGCCTGGACAGCGCGATCTACGGGTTCGCCGTCGAGACCGGGATGCACCTGCTGCGCATCATCACGGCCGGGGTGTTCGACAGGTTCCCCAGGCTGCGGATGGTGGTCGGGCACCTGGGGGAGGCGCTGCCGTTCTGGCTGTACCGGCTGGATTTCATGCACGCGGCGACGGTGGCGGCCGGCCGGTACGAATCCATGAAGCCGATTGAGCGCCTGGCCCAGTGACTACCTGCGGTCGAACGTCTGGGTGACGACCAGCGGCATGCCCTGGGCGCCGGCCATCATGTTCTGCCGGGAGGTGCTTGGGCCCGACCGGGTGATGTACGCGATGGATTACCCGTACGAGTACGTGCCCGAGGAAGTGACCATGCAGGACGAACTGCCGATCGACGCCGCCGCGAAGAAGGCGTTCTTCCAGGGCATCGCCGAAGAGGTCTTCGGCCTGTAGCCTGGTCGGCCCGCGGAAAATCGGTGCCTGAGGCCGCGCGGGCCCGTCCCGTCGAGGACCGCACGGTGCTGTCCTTTGCGCCCGGCCCCGGCTCGCCGCCGCCCGCCGCACGTTAGGCTGGCGCGGTGAGCGGACTTGAGGACTTCGCCCGGCTGGTCCAGGGCGATCATGGCCTGTGCGTGGTATCCACCCTGCGGCCCGACATGACGATCCAGTCGTCGGTGGCGAACGCGGGTGTCCTGCCGCACCCGGTCACGGGAGCGCAGGTGGTCGGGCTGGTCAGCCGCGGCGACGCCCGCCGGCTGGCCTACCTCCGGGCCCGGCCGCGAGCCACGGTCGTCGTCCGGGCCGGCTGGCAGTGGGCCTCGGTCGAAGGCCCGGTCGACCTGGCCGGGCCCGATGACCCGCTGCCCGGGGTGGACGCCGAGCGGCTCAGGCTGCTGCTGCGCGAGATCTTCACCGCCGCGGGCGGAACGCACGACGACTGGCCGGCCTACGACCGGGTCATGGCCGAGGAGCGCCGCGTCGCCGTCTTGGTGACCCCGGCGCGGGCCACGGGCTAGGGACCCGCGCACACCCCGGATAACTCGCGCGCGCCGGGTGTGCGCGCACCGGTAGCATCGGGTAACCAGTCCCGTCCGGCCACCGATCCGGCCACGAAGGAGTCCACCGTGTCCAGCCAGCAGCTCCACATCACCCTCGCCGGAAGCGAGCACGTGGTCGAGGCTGGCACCACGGCGGGCGCGGCCCTGCAGGCCCTGTCCTCCAACGGTTCGGGATCCGGCTCCGTGATCGCCGCGAGGGTCAACGGCGAGCCGCGCGACCTGGCCCGCGTCCTGGCCGAGGGCGACGCCGTCGAGCCGATCGACATCGCGTCGGAGGTCGGCCGGGCCATCATGCGCCACTCCACCGCGCACGTCATGGCGCAGGCGGTGCAGGACCTGTTCCCGCACGCCAAGCTGGGTATCGGCCCGCCGGTGGAGAACGGCTTCTACTACGACTTCGACGTGCCCAGGCCGTTCGGCCCGGAAGACCTGAAGGCGATCGAGGCGCGGATGCGGCAGATCGCCAGGCAGGGCCAGCGCTTCTCCCGGCGCGTGGTGAGCGAGAGCGAGGCCAGCGCCGAACTGGCCGGCGAGCCGTACAAGCTCGAGCTGATCGGGCTGAAGGCTCCCTCGGACTCCGAGGAAGCGGTCGAGGTCGGCGGGGCCGAGCTGACCATCTACGACAACCTCGACCCGGCCAGCGGCGAGCTGTGCTGGAAGGACCTGTGCCGCGGCCCGCACGTCCCGACCACCGCGCAGATCCCGGCGTTCAAGCTCATGCGCACCGGCGGGGCCTACTGGCGGGGCAGCGAGAAGAACCCGCAGCTCCAGCGCATCTACGGCACCGCGTGGGAGTCGCGGGACAAGCAGGACGAGTACCTCAGGATGCTCGAGGAGGCGGAGAAGCGCGATCACCGCAAGCTCGGCGCGGAGCTCGACCTGTTTTCGTTCCCGGTCGAGATCGGCAGCGGCCTGCCGGTCTTCCACCCCAGGGGCGGGATCATCAGGCGGGTGATGGAGGACTACTCGCGGCGCCGCCACGAGGAGGCCGGGTACGAGTTCGTGAACACCCCGCACCTGACCAAGGAGGACCTGTTCATCACCTCCGGGCACCTGGAGTGGTACAAGGACGGCATGTTCCCGCCCATGGAACTGGACGGGGTCACCTACTACCCGAAGCCCATGAACTGCCCGATGCACATCCTGATCTACGCGTCGCGCGGGCGGTCCTATCGCGAGCTGCCGCTGCGGCTGTTCGAGTTCGGGACCGTCTACCGGTACGAGAAGTCAGGCGTGGTGCACGGCCTGACCAGGGCGCGCGGCTTCACCCAGGACGACGCGCACATCTTCTGCGCTCCGGAGCAGCTGCAGGACGAGCTGGCCTCCCTGCTGAACTTCGTGGTCGGGCTGCTGCGCGACTTCGGGCTGACCGAGTTCGAGGCGGAGCTGTCCACCCGCCCGGACAAGTACGTCGGCGAGCTTGAGGAGTGGGCGGTCGCCGAGGCGGCGCTCAAGCACGCCATCGACCGATCCGGCCTGCCCTACGTGCTCGCCGAGGGCGAGGGCGCGTTCTACGCGCCCAAGATCGACGTGCACGTCAAGGACGCGATCGGCCGGCGCTGGCAGCTGTCCACCCTCCAGGTCGACCTGCAGGAACCTGGCCGGTTCGGGATCGAGTACCAGGCCGCGGACGGCTCGCGGCGGCGCCCGTACATGATCCACCGGGCCCTGTTCGGGTCGATCGAGCGGTTCTTCGGCATCCTGGTGGAGCACTACGCGGGCGCCTTCCCGCCGTGGCTCGCGCCGGTCCAGGCCGTGGGCATCCCCGTCTCGGACGCGCACGTGCCATACCTGGAGAAGGTGGCTGCGAGCCTGCGCCAGCAGGGCGTCCGGGTCGAGGTTGACGCTAGCGATGACCGGATGCAGAAGAAGATCAGGACCGCGCAGCGGCAGAAGGTGCCGTTCATGCTCATCGCGGGCGACGACGACGTGGCCGCCGAGGCAGTGTCGTTCAGGTACCGGGACGGATCGCAGAAGAACGGGGTTCCGGTCGACGAGGCGATCAGGGAGATCGTCACCGCCATCCGCGAGCGCGTCCAGGTGTAGCCCGTGCCCGACACGGACCCAGCCATCCCGGCGCCAGGACAACCACTGGAGCCGGACGAGGAACCGACCTTCGCGGGCGTCCCCGACGCCTTCGGGCGGCTGTGGACGCCGCACCGGATGGCCTATATCAAGGGCGAGGGCAAGCCGTCGGGTCCCGGCGAGGACGAAGGCTGCCCGTTCGACCGCGCGCCGAAGCTGAGCGACGAGGAGAGCCTGATCGTCGCCCGGGGCGCGCTGGTCTACGCGATCCTCAACCTGTACCCGTACAACAGCGGTCACCTGCTGGTCTGCCCGTACCGGCACGTGGCCGACTACACTGACCTGACGGTCGAGGAGACCGCCGAGTTCGCCGAGTTCACCAAGCGCGCCATCACCGCCCTGCGCCAGGCGTCGGGCGCGCAGGGCTTCAACATCGGCATGAACCTCGGCTCGGTGGCCGGCGCCGGCATCGCCGCCCACCTGCACCAGCACGTCGTGCCCCGGTGGGGCGGCGACACCAACTTCATGCCGGTCGTCGCCCGCACCCGCGTCCTGCCCCAGCTCCTGGCCGACACCCGCAAGCTCCTCGCCGAAGCCTGGCCCTCCGGCTAGGACGGCTTGGAGTCGGCGGCGACCTTGGCGGCCAGGTGGGATGGCAGCGGCTCGTGACGCAGGTACTGCCGAGTGAAGGAGCCCGTCCCGTGAGAGACCGAACGCAGGTCGATCGCGTACCTGGTGATCTCGAGTTCCGGTATCTCCGCCTTCACCAGCGTCCGGCCCACCGGCACGGGCTCGGTGCCGAGCACCCGGCCGCGCCGTGAGGACAGGTCCGACATCACGGCGCCGACGTAATCGTCGGGCACCAGCACGCTCACCTCGTCGACCGGCTCGAGCAGCATCGGGTGCGCCTTGTCCACCGCGTCCTTGAGGGCCAGCGGCCGGCCTTCTGGAAGGCCATGTCGGAGGAGTCGACCGAATGCGCCTTGCCGTCGAACAGGGTGACACGGACCCCGGTCATCGGGTAGCCGGCCAGCACGCCCTGCTCCATCTGCCAGCGGACGCCCTTTTCCACCGAGGGGATGAACTGGCGCGGCACCACCCCGCCCACGATCTTGTCGACGAACTCGAAGCCCGCCGAGTCGCTCAGCGGCTCGACCTCGACGTGGGCGATGCCGTACTCGCCGTGCCCGCCGGTCTGCTTCACGTTCCTGCCCAGGCCCTGGGCCTTGCCCGCGATCGTCTCCCGCAGCGGAACCCGCAGGTCGGTCGTCTCCACCGCGACGCCCTGCCGGTTGGAGAGCCGGTCGAGCAGCAGGTCGGCGTGCGCCTCGCCCATGGTCCACAGCACGAGCTGCCTGGTCTCGGGATTCATCTCCAGACGGAGCGTCGGATCCTCGGCGACCAGCCGGGACAGGCCTTGCGACAGCTTGTCCTCGTCGGCCTTGGACTTGGCCACGATGGCGATGGGCAGCAGCGGTTCGGGCATGGACCAGGCTTCGACCAGCAGCGGACGTTCCTTGTCCGACAGCGTGTCGCCGGTCTCGGCCGTGCCGAGCTTGGCCACCGCGCAGATGTCGCCAGCGGCGCACGAGGTGACCGGGCGCTGCTGCTTGCCCAGCGGCGAGGTCAGCGCGCCGACCCGCTCGTCGTCGTCGTGGTCCGCATGCCCGCGCGCGGCGCGCCCGTGCCCGGACACGTGCACGGAGGCGTCGGGACGCAGCGTGCCGGAGAAGACGCGGACCAGGCTGATCCGCCCGACGTACGGGTCCGAGGTGGTCTTGACGACCTGCGCGAGCAGCGGCCCCTTCGGGTCGGCGGACAGCCCGGTGACCGGCTTGCCGTCGGGGGTGGTGACCGTGGGCAGCGGGTGCTCTGAGGGCGAGGGGAAGGCCTCGGTCATCACCTCGAGCAGCTCGAGCATGCCCATCCGGTTCTGCGGGGACGAGGAGGCGACGAGCACCGGGTAGAAGCTACCGCGCGCGACGGCCGTCTCCAGGTCGTCGATGAGCACCTTGGGGTCGATGTCCTCACCGGACAGGTACCTGTCCATGAGCGACTCGTCTTCGCTCTCGGTGATGATCCCCTCGATCAGCTCGCCGCGCAGCTCCTCCATCCGGCCGGCGTCGGCGTCCGAGGGCGCCCCCTCGGTCCGCGTGCCGCCTGAGTAGGTGTACAGCTTCTCGGACAGCAGCCCGATCATCCCGCTCACCGGCGCGCCGACCGGCAGGTACAGGGGCGCGACGGCCTCGCCGAAGGCCTCGCGGCAGGCCGCCAGCGTGGCGTCGAATTCCGCCCGCTGGTGGTCGATCTTGGTGATGACGATCGCGCGCGGTATGTCGACCGCGGCGCACTCGTCCCAGAGCATCCTGGTCACGCCGTCGATCCCGTCCGAGGCGGAGACGACGAAAAGCGCTGAGTCCGCGGCGCGCAGGCCGGCCCGGAGGTCCCCCGTGAAGTCGGCGTACCCGGGCGCGTCGAGGAGGTTGACCTTGATGCCGTTGTGCACCAGGGGCGCGAGGCTCAGGTTGACCGAGCGCTGCTGCCTGACTTCGACCTCATCGAAGTCGCTGACCGTGGTGCCCTCTTCGATGCTGCCCTGCCGCTGGATGGTGCCCGTCGCGGTGAGCAGCGCCTCGATAAGGCTGGACTTACCCGAACCGGAGTGGCCGACCAGCACCACGTTCCGCACCTGGTCGGCCGCCGGTGCCCTGCCGGCGGCTCCTCCTGACCCGGCCCCACTCGCTGTTGCAGACAATTGCCATTCGCCTCCTTGCGATCGCTAGTGCGCACGAACAGCCTTAACCCACGGGCACCGTGTCCACAACCCCCCCGCCAAGAATCCTCCCGGTAACCAGAAAGTGAAGGCTCCAGCTCACCACGGTAGTCTTGCGGGTCGAGTAAATGGGGCATGTGGCCCCCGGCCCCGATAGCCCCGATAGACGAGGTAGACGAGGTAGACGAGGCTTGTGGCGCACAAGCCCCACGCATGCCCCCGCACCTCGCACCACATAAGATCAGACGGCCATGCTGAACCCGCTACGGCCCGTGATGGCGCGCCTGTTCACCCCGGTGGGCGCGATCCTCGCGCGTACCCCGGTCACGGCGAACGCCGTCACCCTCATCGGCACGATCGGCGTAGCCGGCGGGGCGCTCGGCCTGTTCCCCATCGGCGAGATGTTCCCCGGCGCGCTGACCTGCACGATCTTCGTGCTGCTCGACATGCTGGACGGCACGCTGGCCCGGATCAAGGGGACGACGGGGAGCTGGGGCGCGTTCTTCGACTCCACCATGGACCGGATTGCCGACGCCGGGATCTTCAGCGGGCTGGTGATCTGGTTCATGCGCGGCGGGCACAACCCGCTGCTCGGCGGGGTGTCACTGTTTTGCCTGGTCGCGGGGCTCCTGGTGTCGTACACGAAGGCCCGGGCGGAGGGCCTGGGGCTGCGCTGCGACATAGGCCTGATCGAGCGGCCCGAGCGCATGCTCATATCGCTGATCGCGGTCGGCGTTTCCGGCCTCGGGGTGCCGTACATTCTCAACGTAGGGCTCTGGGCGCTCGCGGCGGGCAGCGCCTTCACGTTCTGGCAGCGGGTGCGCGCGGTCTACCGGGAGACGAAGGAGACCAAGGAGACGAGGGCGGAGACGGAGACGGGTGGCTGAGGAAGGGTCGCGCGTGGCGCGTTCATCGCGGTCCGTCAGCCTGTCCGAGCGGCTGACCGGGTTCGCGTACCAGCTCGGCTGGAAGCTGATCTGCCGTGTCCCTGAGTCGTGGGGCCGGTCGGCGTTCAATGCTATGGCCGAGATCGCGTGGCGCCGGCAGGGGCCGAAGGTGCAGGTGCTCGAGGCCAACCTGCGCCGGGTGCTGAGCTACACCCACCACGACCCAGACGTGGACGGCCAGGAACTGCGCGTCCTGTCCCGCGCCGCGCTGCGGTCCTACGCCAGGTACTGGTACGAGGTGTTCCGGCTGCCCGCGATCCCCATCGAGCAGATCATGACCGGCATGCACGTCAACCCGGAGGGGGAGGCGGAGCTGTTCGCGAACCTGCGGGCCGGGCGCGGCGTGATCATCGCGCTGCCGCACATGGGCAACTTCGAGCAGGCGGGCGCCTGGGTGGTCAAGGAGGGCGCGGGCTCGTTCACCACCGTCGCCGAACGCCTGCGGCCGGAGTCGGTCTACGAGGCGTTCGTCCGCTTCCGGGAGAGCCTCGGGATGGAAGTACTTCCGCTGACCGGAAAGCAACCGCCGTTCGGCGTCCTGTCCCAGCGCCTACGGGCCGGCGGGCTGGTCTGCCTCGTCAGTGACCGGGACCTGAAGGAGTCCGGAGTCGAAGTCGAGATGTTCGGGGAAAAGGCGCGGATCGCGGCCACGGCCGCGCTGGCCGTGCACACCGGCGCCGCGCTGCTGCCGGTGGCGTGCTGGTTCGTGGGCGAGGACGAGTGGGGCGCGCACATCGGCCGGGAGATCCCCGTCCCCGAGTCCGGGACCCGCGCCGAGAAGATCGCGGCGATGAGCCAGCAGCTCGCGCGCGCCTTCGAGACGGGGATCGCCGACCACCCGCAGGACTGGCACATGCTGCAGCGCGTCTTCACCGCCGACCTCGACCCCGCGCGCCTGCCCCCAGGGGGGTTTGGGGGGGCGGGCAGTCCCCCCAAGAGCGGGGGGATCCCGGGGAGTCGCCCCCCCGAGGAGGCAGAGCAACCATGAAGATCGGGATCACCTGCCCGTACTCGTGGGACGTGCCCGGCGGCGTGCAGCAGCACATCAGGGACCTGGCCGAGGCGCTGATCGACGAGGGCCACGAGGTCTCGGTGATCTCCCCGGCCGACGACGACACGCCGCTGCCGCCCTACGTCGTGGGGGCGGGCCGGGCGGTGCCCGTGCCCTACAACGGGTCGGTGGCGCGGCTTTCGTTCGGCTTCCTGTCGGCGAGCCGGGTGCGGCGCTGGGTCAGGGACGGCGGGTTCGACGTCCTGCACGTGCACGAGCCCGAGATCCCCAGCCTGTCCCTGCTGGCGTGCTGGGTGGCCACCGGGCCGATCGTCGCCACCGTCCACACCGCCATCCCGCGCTCCCGTGTGCTGCTGGTCACCTACCCGGTGGTGCGGACCGGGATGGAGAAGATCATGGGGCGGATCGCGGTCTCCGAGGCGGCCAGGACCACGCTGGTCGAGCACATCGGCGGCGACGCCGTTGTCATCCCGAACGGCGTGACCACGCACCGGTACCGCAAGGCCGACCCGCTGCCCGGCTGGCCCGGGGAAGGCGGCGCGATCGGCTTCCTCGGCCGGATGGACGAGCCGCGCAAGGGCCTGGCCGTGCTGCTCAGGGCGTTCGAGATCCTCGGGCCGGAACGGCCCGGGCTGCGCCTGCTCGTCGCGGGGCCGGGGGACGCCCCCGACGTGCTGGCGCGGGTGCCCGCCGGGCTGCGGGACCGCGTGGTCCTGCTCGGGCAGGTCTCCGAGGACGACAAGATCCGCGTGCTGCACTCGGTCGACGTGTTCTGCTCGCCGAACACCGGCGGTGAGTCCTTCGGCATCGTGACCGCCGAGGCGATGGCGGCGGGCCTGCCCATCGTGGCCAGCGACATCGACGCGTTCCGGCAGGTGCTGCGCGGCGGCGAGGCGGGGGAGCTGTTCGCGACCGGGGACGCCGCCGACCTGGCCCGGGTGGCCGGCCTGCTCGACGACGCGCCGCGCCGCGCCGAGCTGTCGGCGGCCGCGCTCGCGGAGGTGGCCAGGTACGACTGGTCGGTGGTGGCCCGCGACGTGCTCCAGGTCTACGAGACCGTCGTCCTGGGCAGCACCCAGGTGGCGGTGGTCCCCGACGCGAGGGGCTGGCCGGCGTGATCGCGGACATCATCCTGATCATCGCGGCCGCGCTGTTCGTCGGGGTGTACGTGTCCTGGCGGGCCGGGCGGATCGACCGGCTGCACGCCCGGGTCGACATGGCGCGCGCCGCGCTGGACGCGACGCTGCTGCGGCGCAGCTCGGTGGCCCTCGAGCTGGCCACGAGCGGGCTGCTCGACCCGGCGACCGGCCTGCTGCTGGCCGCCGCCGTGGACGCCACCCACACAGCGGAACCGTGGCCGGGGCTAGGGGAGCCCCCCGTGAGGGGGGCCCAAGGGGGTTTGGGGGGACGGGCAGTCCCTCCAAGATCGGGGGGATCCCGGGGGGTCGCCCCCCCGGGGCTAGCACAGCTAGTACAGCCAAATCCCTATCCTAGGGATTTGGCCGAGAGCGACCTGACCCGCGCGCTGCGTGCCGCGTTCAGCCAGCCGGGGTTCCGGTCGTCGCTGAGCGGCACCGACGGCGCCGACGAACTGCTCGCCGAGGTCGAGGCCGCCTCCCATCAGGTTTTCCTGGCCCGCAAGTTCTACAACGACCTGGCGTCGGCGACGCGGGAGGCCAGGCACCGCCCGCTGGCGCGCGCGCTGCGGCTGGCCGGCAAGGCCCAGGCTCCTGAGTTCTTCGACATGGACGACTCGCTGCTGGGCGACCTCGGGCCGGGTGGCCATACGATGGTGACAACCCTGAATGCAGGATCAGAATCACCAGAATGACCAAGCGAGGTTTTTCAGTGTCCACTGTCAACTCTGAGGCGGCCACCGGGACCGTGCGGGTGAAGCGCGGTATGGCGGAGATGCTCAAGGGCGGCGTGATCATGGACGTGGTCACGGCCGACCAGGCCAAGATCGCGGAGGACGCCGGCGCGGTCGCGGTGATGGCGCTCGAGCGCGTGCCCGCCGACATCCGCGCCCAGGGCGGCGTGGCCAGGATGAGCGATCCCGACATGATCGACGGCATCATCGCCGCGGTCTCCATCCCGGTGATGGCCAAGTGCCGGATCGGGCACTTCGCCGAGGCGCAGGTCCTGCAGGCGATCGGTGTCGACTACATCGACGAGTCCGAGGTGCTCACCCCGGCCGACGAGGAGAACCACGTCGACAAGTGGAAGTTCACCGTGCCGTTCGTGTGCGGCGCCACCAACCTGGGCGAGGCGCTGCGCCGCATCGCCGAGGGGGCGGCCATGATCCGGTCCAAGGGAGAGGCCGGGACCGGCAACGTGGTCGAGGCGACCAGGCACATGCGGTCCATCCGCTCTGCGATCGCGCGCCTCTCCGCCCTGCCCGCCGAGGAGCTGTTCACCGCGGCCAAGGAACTCGCCGCGCCGTACGAGCTGGTCGCGGAGGTGGCCAAGGCGGGCAGGCTCCCGGTCGTGCTGTTCACCGCGGGCGGCATCGCGACGCCCGCGGACGCCGCGCTGATGATGCAGCTCGGCGCCGAGGGCGTGTTCGTCGGCTCGGGGATCTTCAAGTCCGGCGACCCCGCCAAGCGCGCCGCCGCGATCGTGAAGGCCACGACGTTCCACGACGATCCCGACGTCGTGGCCAAGGTCTCCCGCGGCCTCGGTGAGGCCATGGTCGGCATCAACCTGGACACCCTGCCCGCGGACCAGCACTACGCCGGGCGCGGCTGGTAACGGCGGAATGCGGCTGGTAACGGCGGAATGAAGCAGCCTGTCGTCGGCGTTCTTGCTTTGCAGGGCGACGTGCCCGAGCACCTGCGCGCGCTGGCCGAAGCCGGGGCGGCCGCGGTGCCCGTGCGCCGCCCGGCCGAACTCGACCGGGTCGAGGGCTTGGTCATCCCCGGCGGTGAGTCGACGACGCTGTGGCGTCTTTCCGTGGCCTTTGACATGTTCGAGCCGCTGCGGAAGCTGATCGCCAGCGGCCTTCCCGCGTTCGGGTCCTGCGCCGGGATGATCATGCTGGCCGACCGGATCGCCGACGGCGTGGCGGGCCAGCAGAGTTTCGGCGGCATCGACATGACGGTGCGCAGGAACGCGTTCGGCCGGCAGGTCGACTCGTTCGAGCACGACATCGCGCTGTACGGGCTAGCCTCGGACGCCGCGCCGCTCCGCGCGGTCTTCATCCGGGCGCCCTGGGTGGAACAGGTGGGCGGAAACGTCGAGATCCTCGGCACCGAGGAGCGCACCGGTAGGATCGTCGCGGTGCGCCAGGGGCCGCTTCTCGCCACGGCCTTCCACCCCGAACTGACCCCGGACCGGCGCATCCATGAGCTTTTCGTTGACATTGTGAAGGGATAGTTGATGAGCGGCCACTCCAAGTGGGCCACCACGAAGCACAAGAAGGCGGTGGTCGACGCCAAGCGCGGCAAGCTGTTCGCCAAGCTGATCAAGAACGTTGAGGTCGCGGCCCGTACTGGCGGAGGTGATCCGGCGGGGAACCCGACGCTGTACGACGCCATCCAGAAGGCGAAGAAGAACTCGGTCCCGAACGAGAACATCGACCGCGCCCTCCGGAGGGGTGCAGGCCTGGAGGGCGGCGGCGCGCAGTACGAGAGCATCACCTACGAGGGCTACGGCCCGGGCGGGGTCGCGGTGCTTGTGCAGGTGCTGACCGACAACAGGAACCGGGCGGCCTCCGACGTGCGCACCGCGTTCAGCCGCAACGGCGGCAACATGGCCGACCCCGGCTCGGTGTCGTACCTGTTCCACCGCAAGGGCGTCATCATCGTGGAGAAGAACGGCGTCACCGAGGACGACGTGCTCGCGGCGGTGCTGGACTCGGGCGCCGAGGAGGTCAACGACCTCGGTGAGTCGTTCGAGGTCGTGTCCGAGCCGGGCGACCTGGTTGCCGCGCGCGCGGCGCTGCAGCAGGCGGGGATCGACTACGACTCCGCCGACATGGCGTTCCTGCCCAGCGTGGAGGTCGACCTCGACGAGGATCAGGCCAAGCGCGTGTTCCGGCTGATCGAGGCGCTTGAGGACTCCGACGACGTGCAGGACGTGTACGCCAACTACTCGGTCGCCGACGACATCATGGAGCGGCTCGGCTGAACGCCCGGCCCCGTGGTGATCGGCCCCGTGGTGACTAGCTGCGAGGCGGCCGGCTCCGTGGTGACCGGCGGGGGCGGCTGCCGTACGGTGGTTGCTCGTGGCCGATGACGAAGACCCGGCGGTTCAGATCCGCGCCGTCCGCCCCGATGACGACCTGGATGCGCAGCTTGAGCTGAACGAGCGCTCGTTCGGGGTGAAGGGCCCGGACTGGCGCGACCAGTGGCGGCGCACCGTCGCCCGCCTCGCCGCGCAGGGCCGCTGCCTGGGCGCCTTCGCCGACGGCCGGCCGGTCGGCGTGGCCATGTTCCACGACATGCGGCAGTGGTGGCGCGGCCGGGCGGTGCCGATGGCCGGGGTGTCCAGCGTGGCGGTGGCGCCGGAAGCACGCGGCCAGGGCATCGCCCGCCGGCTGATGACGGCCCTGCTGGCGGAGATGGCCGGGCGCGGCTACCCGATTTCCGTGCTCTACCCGGCCACCATGCCCCTGTACCGGTCGCTGGGCTGGGAACTCGCGGGAACAAGGGAGACCGCGGAGATCCCCGCGCGCTCGCTGCGCCCGCTGGCGCCCCCCGACCTCCCCTCGGACGCCGGCTCCGTGGCGCTGAAGCGCGCGGAGCCCGGCGACGCAGCCGCCGTCAACTCCGTCATCGGCCGGGTGCACGAGGCGGCGCGGGACTGCGGCCCGATCACCTGGGACGAGACGTCGGTGCGCCAGTGGCTCGGCGACCGGGACCTGTACGCCTACCTCAGCCACGACGGCTTCCTCATCTACCGCTGGCACAACGGCAACGACGCGCTGTTCGTCGAGGGCGCCGAGGCGGTATCCGCCACGACCGTCCGCGCGTTCTGGTCGCACGTCGGCTCGTACGCCTCGATCGCCGACAAGGTTTACGCCCGGGTCGGCGCGGCCGACGCGTTCTGGTGGCTGACCCGCGAGCGCGACGCGGACGTGACGCACCGGTCGCTGTGGATGCTCCGGGTGGTCGACGCCCCCGCGGCCATCGCCGCGCGCGGCTTCGGTTCCGGGATCTCGCTCAGCGTCCCGCTGGACATCGCGGACGGCCAGCGCCCGGCGAACTCCGGCCGCTGGGAGCTGACCGTCGCCGAGGGCAAGGGCGCCCTGAACCCGCTGACCTCGTCTTCTGCTTCGCTTCCCGGCGCGGGCGCGCCGCTCGCCCTGGGCGCGCGCGGCCTGGCCGCGCTGTACGCCGGGACCTCCGTCGCCACGCTGCGCCAGGCGGGCCTGGCCGCGGGCGGTTCGCCCGAGGGCGACGCGGCCCTGGACGCCGCGTTCGGCGCCGCCGCCTACATGCTCGACTCGTTCTGAGCCAATCGGCAGGACACTCACCGACACGCCGCGCCCGGTGCACGACGCGGCCGCGGCGGACAGGGTAGGTTCGATGGCGAACAGATGTTCGCCAACCCTGAAGACCGGACGCGGGACGGAGTGCACCCTGGTGGGCCTGACCTACGCACGGCACCCGGTGCGGGTGCTCGGCGTCGATCCCGGGCTGACCAGGTGCGGCGTCGGGGTGGTCGACGGGGCGCCGGGCCGCGCGCTGACGCTGGTCAGGTTCGGCGTCATCAGGACCTCGGCCGGTGACGACATCGCGACCCGGCTGCTGGCCATCGAGACGGAGATCGAGTCCTGGCTGGACGCCTGCCGGCCCGACGCGGTGGCCGTGGAGCGGGTCTTCAGCCAGCACAACGTCCGCACGGTGATGGGGACGGCCCAGGCGGGCACGATCGCCATCGTCTGCGCGGCGCGCCGCGGGCTGCCGGTCGCCCTGCACACGCCCAGCGAGGTCAAGGCCGCGGTGACCGGGAACGGGCGGGCCGGCAAGGAACAGGTCACCACGATGGTCACCAGGCTGCTGCGGATCGCCGATCCGCCGCGCCCCGCGGACGCCGCCGACGCCCTGGCGCTGGCGATCTGTCATCTGTGGCGGGGCAGCGCCCCCTTGAGCGCCGCGATGCGGCTGGCGGCGGCCGGAGCAGGAGGTAGCGCGTGATCGCCCAGGTACGCGGAACGGTCGCCGGGGTCGGGCCCGACAGCGCCGTCATCGAGGTCGGCGGCGTGGGGCTGCGGGTCCAGTGCACGCCAGGCACCCTGGCCACGCTGAAACCAGGGGAGCACGCGCAGGTCTCCACCTCCCTGGTGGTCAGGGAAGACTCGCTGACCCTCTTCGGCTTCGGCTCCGACGACGAACGCAACGTCTTCGAACTGCTGCAGACCGCCAGCGGCGTCGGCCCCAGGCTGGCGCTGGCCATGCTGGCGGTGCACACCCCGGACGCGCTGCGCCGTGCGGTCTGGACCGAAGACCTGGCGGCGCTGATCATGGTCCCCGGCATCGGCAAGAAGGGCGCGCAGCGGATCGTGCTGGAGATGAAGGACCGGCTGGGGCCCCCGGGCGAGGGCGATACCGGGAACGGCTACCAGGCGCCGAGGTCGGCGTCGCGGGTTCCCGTATGGCGGGACCAGGTCCAGTCCGGCCTGGTGAACCTGGGCTGGCCGGCCCGCGAGGCCGAACAGGCCATCGCGGCCCTTGAGGACGAGGGTGTCATCGACGGCGCCGATTCCGGCGCCGGGGTCGACGTGGCTACGGTCCTGCGCGCGGCGCTGCGCAAGCTGAGCAGGCCATGACCGGGGACGGGGTCCCCGCGAGCCAAAGGGGCGCGGCGCCGACTGGACCGAGGAGCGATAGCGACGAGGGAAGGAGGCGCCTTAAGGGCGCCCCGGAGGCGAGTGGGGAAATACCGGACGCCCTAGCCAGGGCCGAGCAGGCCGAACTGGCCGCGCGCCGCCGGCACCTGGCCCGGGCCGACGGCGACCCGCCCGTCCACGGGGCCGCCGAGGTCCCCGGGCCTTCAGGGTTGGTGTCCGCGCTCGCGGACGCGGACGAGCGCGTCATCGAGGGGGCGCTGCGCCCGAGGCGGCTGGCCGAGTTCACCGGCCAGGCCCGGGTGCGCGAGCAGCTTTCGCTCATCCTGCAGAGCGCCATGCGCCGCGGCCGGCCACCGGATCACGTCCTGCTGGCCGGCCCGCCCGGCCTGGGCAAGACCACGATCGCCATGATCGTGGCCGCCGAACTCGGCGCCCCGCTCCGCATCACCAGCGGCCCGGCGATCGAGCGTTCCGGCGACCTGGCGGCGGTGCTGTCCACGCTCAGCGAGGGCGAGGTCGTCTTCATCGACGAGATCCACCGCCTGGCCAGGCCCGCGGAGGAAATGCTCTACCTGGCGATGGAGGACTTCCGCGTCGACGTGGTGATCGGCAAGGGACCGGGGGCGACGGCGATCCCGCTGGAGATCGCGCCGTTCACGCTGGTCGGGGCCACCACCCGGTCCGGCCTGCTGCCCGCTCCGCTCCGGGACAGGTTCGGGTTCACCGCGCACCTGGATTTCTACGCCCCCGACGAGCTCGAGCAGATCATCCGCAGGTCCGCGGGCCTGCTCGGGGTGATGCTCACCGACGAGGGCGCCGCCGAGCTGTCCACCCGGTCCCGGGGCACGCCCCGGATCGCCAACCGCTTGCTACGCCGCGTCCGCGACTACGCCGAAGTCCGTGCCGACGGGGTGGTGACCCGGGAGATCGCCCGGACCGCCCTCGAGCTGTACGAAGTAGACGAGCACGGCCTGGACCGCCTCGACCGCGGCGTCCTCGAGGCCGTCATCCGCCGCTTCGGCGGCGGCCCAGTCGGCCTGTCCACCCTGGCCGTGGCCCTGGGCGAGGAAGCCGAAACCGTCGAGGTAGTAGCCGAGCCCTTCCTCGTCCGCCGCGGCCTCCTAGCCCGCACCCCCCGCGGCCGAGTAGCCACCGCCGCCGGCTGGGCCCACCTAGGCCTAACCCCCCCACCGTCCCTAACCGAACTCCCCACCCTCTTCGACTAACCCCGCAGCCCGCCATTTCCATGCAACGTCCGGCTGCCCCACGGTGCTCTCAGGTGGTGTGGAACCTTCGATCGCGGGCGCGCGAACAGCGCGTCCCGCTATCGCGCGGCCCGCGAGGGCCTCCCAGGCCCTCCGGCCGTGCGATACTACGGCGAGCACCCCAGCGGGCAATCGGGGGGTCCAGGGGGGTCGTCCCCCCGGATGACATTTTCACCAGCAAAACCTCGTAGCCTGTTGGTGCGCGGTAAAAGCGCGGCTAAACTTCGGCAGTTGGTCGTTAACCTCCGCCGCGGCCAGCGCACGCAGAATCAACTGGAAGGAAGCCCCGCTCATGGGGATTTTCGCAGCCGCAGAGGCGGCCACCACGAAGTCGTCGGGCAGCAGCTCGACGACCATCCTGCTCCTGATCGTGCTCGTCTTCGTCGGCTTCTACTTCATGCTGATCAGGCCGCAGCGACGCCGCCAGCAGCAGGCCCAGCAGCAGCAGCGGACCGTCAGCCCCGGCGCCAGGGTCCGCACCACGGCCGGGATGTACGCCACCGTCTCCGCGGTCGACGGAGACGACGTGATCCTCGAGGTCGCGCCCGGCGTCGACGTCCGCTACATGAAGCGCGCCATCATGGAGGTCATCGCTCCCGGTGAAGCCGAGGCCAGCGACGAAACCGCCGAGGACGACGAGCCCGGGTATCACGGCGACGCGTCGGCCGAGGACGATACCGAGGTCAATGACACCGCCGGGTCGGCGGCGGAGGGCCTGGCCGGCTCGCACGACGGCGACCTGGCCTCCTCGGACAAGGACAACGTGTTCTGAGCCGTCGGCCGGCAGGCGGCGACGGCTAACGACTGATCAAGGACAGGCGGACAAGTGGCACCCCCATCGAAAACCGTCCCGCACCCGGGACGGGCGCTCGCGGTTCTCGGCGCGCTCATAGTGATCATGCTGCTGGGCGTCCTCGGGGGGACCTGTTCAGCCCCGCCAACTGGCACAAGGACTTCAGGATCGGCCTCGGGCTCGACCTGTCCAGCGGCACCCAGCTGAGCATGAAGGCGAAAACCCTCAGCGGCGGCACCCCGACCAGCGCCGACATGCAGGAGGCCATCGACATCATCCTGGCCCGGGTGAACGGCACCGGTAACTCAGGCGCCGAGGTGCAGACGGAGGGCACCAACATCCTGAACGTCTCGATACCGGGCAAGACCGTCCAGCAGACGGCGAGCCTGGTCAGCGCGACCGCCCTGCTCATGTTCAGGCAGACGCTGCTCTTCGAGCCCTACTCGGCGACCACACCGTCGGTCAGCGCGTCGGCGACGCCCAGCGCGAGTGCGTCGCCCACCGCGAGCCCGTCGGCGTCGCCCAGCCACTCGGCGTCGCCCAGCCCGTCGGCCAAGCCCGGCGCGACGGCGACGGCGAGTACCTCGGCCAAGATCGTTCCTGCCGCCAGCGCCAGTCCGAGCGCGAGCGGCACGGCCTCGCCCAAGCCGTCCGCCTCGGCGTCGGCGAGCGCCTCGCCCAGCCCGAGCCCGTCGTCCTCGGTCAGCAGCAGCGCGCTCGGCGACCCGAGCCTGGTGAACGCCAAGACCCTCGCGCTGTTCAACAAGCTGGTCTGCAAGCCAGGGGACACGACGGCGTGGAAGGCCCAGGTCGGCTACAACACCCCCGAGTCCTACGACAACCCGAACGTCCAGATCGTCTCCTGCGACAGCAGCGGCAACAAGTACGCCCTGGACGTGGCCAAGGTGGTGGGCCAGCAGGTCAGCAACGCCACCGCCGAGCTGTCCACGACCAGCAACGAGTGGCAGGTCATCCTGAACCTCAAGAGCGCGGGGGCCGCCGCCTACGGCACCCTGACCTCGGACCTGTACAACAAGTACTACACCGCAGGCGGTGACAACGAAGCCACCAGCGACTACTGGCTGGACACCATCGCGATCGTCCTGGACGGGAACGTCAACACCGTGGCGGAGGTCCTCAGCCCCATCCCGGGCGGCAACGCCCAGATCACCGGTGACTTCACCCAGGCGCAAGCCGAAGACCTGCAGAACGTGCTGAAGTACGGCCCCAACCCGCTGACCTTCACCATCCTCAGCGAGGACTCGGTGTCAGCGTCGCTGGGCCGGGCCCAGCTCGACGGCGGCCTGATCGCGGCCGCGATCGGGCTGGCGCTCGTCGTGGTCTACTCGTTCCTGTACTACCGCGGCCTCGGCATCGTGTCGGTCTCCAGCCTGGTGATCGCGGCCACGCTGGCGCTCCTGGCGGTCATCCTGCTCAGCAAGTACCAGAGCTTCGTGCTTGAGCTGTCCGGCATCGCCGGCCTGATCGTGGCGATCGGCATCACCGCCGACTCCTTCGTCGTGTTCTTCGAGCGATTGCGCGACGAGGTACGCGAGGGCAAACAGTTGCGCCCGGCCGTGGAGGCGGGCTGGAAGCGCGCCAGGCGCACCATCCTGGTGTCCGACACGGTGTCGTTCCTCGCGGCGCTGCTGCTGTACTACTTCTCCATCGGCGAGGTCAAGGGGTTCGCCTACACCCTCGGCCTGACCACGATCATCGACGTGGTGGTCGTGTTCCTGTTCACCAAGCCGATGGTCACCCTGCTCGCCCAGACCCGCTTCTTCGGCAACGGCCACCCCATGTCCGGCCTTGACCCGGCCCGGCTCGGCGCGCGCACTCCCTGGAGATCCTCGGTCCGGCGCGACCAGGTCCGGCGCAGGCCCGACACGGGGACGCGGAACACCTCGTCGCAGAACACCGGGGAGGCATGATGTCGCGGCTCAGCGAGATCCCCGGCAGGCTCTACCGCGGCGAGGTGTCCTACAACTTCGTCGGCCGGGCGCGGCGGTGGTACACGATCTCCGCGGCGATCCTGCTGATCAGCATCGTGGCGCTGTTCGTCCGCGGCCTGGACTTCAGCGTCGATTTCAAGGGCGGCGCGGTGTTCCAGTTCCCCGCGGGCTCGTCGTCGCAGACCCAGGTCCAGGACGCGGTCACGCACGCGGGCGTGAGCGGCGCGGTGGTGCAGTCACTCAACGGCCTCAAGGGCAAGCAGTGGCAGGTGCAGACCAAGTCGCTGACCAGCGCCCAGACCCTACAGGTCGAGAGCTCGCTTGAGAGCCAGCTCCACGTCAGCGGCGGCCAGATAAGCACCACGTTCGTCGGGCCGAGCTGGGGCAGCTCGATCACCACCAAGGCGGTGCAGGCCCTGATCACGTTCCTGATCGTGATCGTGCTGTACCTGTCGATCGCGTTCGAGTGGAAGATGGCGGTCGCCGCCTTCGTGGCCCTGATGCACGACCTGGTCATCGCCACGGGCGTGTACGCGCTCACCGGGTTCCAGGTGAGCCCCGCGACCGTCATCGGCCTGCTGACCATCCTCGGCTACTCGCTGTACGACACCGTGGTCGTCTTCGACAAGGTCCGGGAGAATACCGCCGGCCTGCTCGGCGGGGCCAGGAGCACGTACAGCCAGGCCGCGAACCTGGCCCTGAACCAGACGCTGGTCAGGTCGATCAACACGTCCCTGATCGCGCTGCTGCCCGTGGCCGCCATCTTGTTCGTCGGCGGCGGCCTGCTCGGCGCGGGCGAGCTGAAGGACCTGGCCCTGGTGCTCTTCGTCGGCATGCTGTCCGGCACCTACTCCTCGATCTTCATCGCGACCCCGGTCCTGGCCGGCCTGAAGGAGCGGGAGCCGCAGTACCGGGCCCTGGCCAAGCGCGTGAGCGTCCGGGCCGCCGGCGGGCGCGCCGCCGCCAAGCGCGCGACCGCGAAGGCGCCGTCGGCCAGCCGCGCCGTCTCCGCCGCCCCCAAGGCGCCTCTCGCCGACGACGAGGCCGACGACGAGCAGTACGCCGACGACATCGGGCCAGCCGCGGACGAGCTGACCACCACGGCGTCCCGGGTCACGGCCGCCCGCAGCACGCCGGGCACGGCGCGCCCGGGTCCGCGGCAGCAGCCGCGCCGCGGCGGCAGTCCGACGCGCCATCGCCCGGCAGGCAAGAGGAAACGGCGCTGAGCGAGGACCTGGCCCGTCTCGTCACGGCCCGCATCCGGGACATCCCGGATTACCCGCAGCCGGGCGTGATCTTCAAGGACATCACGCCGCTGCTCGCCGACGGCCAGGCGTTCGCCGCGGTGGTCGACGCGCTGGCCGCGGTGTACGGGCCGGTGGACAAGGTGGTGGGCATCGAGGCGCGTGGTTTCATCCTGGCCGCCCCGGTGGCGGTGCGCCTGCGCGCGGGGTTCGTGCCGATCAGGAAGAAGGGCAAGCTGCCCGGCCCGACGTTCGCGCAGGATTACGAGCTCGAGTACGGCACCGCGACCATCGAGGTCCATACCGACGCCTTCACGCCGTCGGACCGGGTCCTGGTCATCGACGACGTGCTGGCGACCGGCGGCACCGCGCGCGCGACGGTCGACCTGGTGCACCGGGCCGGCGCCAGTGTGGCAGGCATCGCCGTCATGCTGGAGCTCTCCTTCCTCAACGGCCGCGCCAGGCTGGCCGATCTCCCGGTCACCGCCCTGCTCACCGTCTAGCTGGCCGCGATCCTCGCGGTGAAATCGGGCGGGAATCGCACGCATGTCATCTGGTGTTGCACTGGTCCAAGTACACTGATGGCTTGGCAGATATGAGGAGCGCGAGTGGCCGGTGAGCTCACCACGACCGGCACGAGAGCTGCTGATGCTGCCCGGGCGGACGCGTCAGACGGTCCTGATCTCGTAGCTGACGCGGAACAGGCGGGGGCAGCGCCGGCGGGCGTGCCAGGCCGCCGCGCGGCCAGCAGCGCTCCGGCAGACGCCGACGGCGAGCAGGCTGGCCCCGCTCGTCCCGCCAGGGGCCAGGCGCGGGCCGCGGGCCGCGCGAGGGCGGCGGTCGCGGCGGTACAGGGCCAGGCCGCCGACGTCGCGGCGTCCAGCGTGGGGGTGCGGCGCCGACTGGCCCGGCTCGGGGCCCAGCGCGGCGCGACGGTCAACCCGGTGCTCGAGCCGCTGATCAAGACCGTGCGCGCGACGCATCCCAAGACCGACGTCCGGATGATCGAGCGAGCCTACGAGACGGCCGCCCGCTGGCACAGGGACCAGAAGCGGCTGAGCGGTGACCCGTACATCACCCACCCGCTGGCGGTGGCCACCATCCTCGCCGAGCTGGGCATGCCCAGCCAGACGCTCTGCGCCGCGCTGCTGCACGACACGATCGAAGACACCTCCTACACGCTGGCCGAGCTGCGCGCCGACTTCGGCGAAGACGTCGCCGCGCTCGTGGACGGCGTGACCAAGCTGGACAAGGTCAAATACGGCGAGTCAGCCGAGGCGGAGACCGTCCGCAAGATGGTGGTCGCCATGTCCCGCGACATCCGCGTGCTGGTGATCAAGCTCGCGGACCGGCTGCACAACATGCGTACGCTGCGCTACCTGCCGCGGGAAAAGCAGGAACGCAAGGCCAGGGAGGTCCTGGAGATCTACGCCCCCCTCGCGCACCGGCTCGGCATGAACACGGTGAAGTGGGAGCTCGAGGATCTCGCGTTCGCGACGCTGTACCCGAAGCGCTTCGACGAGATCGTCCGGCTGGTTTCCAGCCGGGCGCCGCGGCGCGACGCCTTCCTGGCCGAAGTAAAGGAGGACGTCCAGCGCGACCTGGACGAGGCCAAGATCAAGGCGAAGGTGACCAGCCGGCCGAAGCACTACTACTCGATCTACCAGAAGATGATCGCCAGGAACGTCGGCTTCGACGAGATCTACGACCTGATGGGCATCCGCGTCCTGGTCGATTCCGTCCGCGACTGCTACGCGGCGCTGGGTACCCTGCACGCGCGGTGGAACCCCGTCCCCGGGCGGTTCAAGGACTACATCGCGATGCCGAAGTTCAACATGTACCAGTCGCTGCACACCACGGTCATCGGCCCGGACGGCAAACCCGTGGAACTGCAGATCCGCACCTGGCACATGCACCAGCGGTCGGAGTACGGGGTCGCGGCGCACTGGAAGTACAAGGAGGAGGCGGTCTCCGCCGGGCGGGCCAAGGACGCCAGGGATGACACCCGGGAGATGGCGTGGCTGCGGCAGCTGGTCGACTGGCAGCGCGAGACCGAGGACCCGGCCGAGTTCCTCGAGTCGCTGCGCTTCGACCTGGCTGCCGCCGAGGTCTACGTGTTCACCCCGCGCGGCGACGTGATCCCGCTGCCGCAGGGCTCGACCCCGGTGGACTTCGCTTACGCCATCCACACCGAGGTCGGGCACCGGACGATCGGCGCGAGGGTCAACGGCCGCCTGGTGGCGCTGGACTCCACGCTCGGTAACGGCGACACCGTGGAGATCTTCACCGCCAAGACGGCCGAAGCGGGACCGAGCCGGGACTGGCTCAAGTTCGTGCAGAGCCCGCGTGCGCGGAACAAGATCCGGCAGTGGTTCTCCAAGGAGCGCAGGGAAGCCGCGGTCGAGTCGGGCAAGGACCAGATCGCGAAGGCCATGCGCAAGCAGGGGCTCCCGCTGCAGCGGCTCGCGACCGCCGACACGCTGCTCAACCTGGCCCGCGACCTGCGCTACCCCGACGTGTCCGGGCTGTACGCGGCGGTCGGCGAGGGCCGGGTCAGCGCCCAGTCGGTGGTCGAGAAGCTGGTCAGGTCGGTGGGCGGGCTGGCCGGTGCCCAGGAGGACATCGCCGAGGCCACGCTGCCGACCAAGGCGCCGCAGCCCCACGCGCCCGGGGACCCCGGCGTGGAGGTCACGGGGGCGCCGGACGTGTGGGTCCGCCTGTCCCGGTGCTGCACGCCGGTGCCGGGGGATGAGATCACCGGGTTCGTCACGCACGGGCACGGCGTGTCGGTGCACCGGGTGGACTGCATGAACCTGGCTCACCTGAACGACACCCAGCGGGAGCGGATGGTCAGCGTGCACTGGGCTCCGACCGATGCCTCGGTGTTCCTGGTGGGCCTCCAGGTGGAGGCGCTCGACCGGACCCACCTGCTCTCGGACGTCACCAGGGTGCTATCCGATCACCACGTCAACATCCTGGCCGCGAACGTCACCACCAGCAGGGACCGGGTTGCGGTCAGCCGCTTCACGTTCGAGATGGGCGATCCCAAGCACCTGGGCCACGTGCTGCGCGCCGTCCGCGCCATCGACGGCGTTTACGACGTCTACCGCATCACCAGCTGAGGATAGCTAGCTGCTGAACTCGGCCAGGGTGTGCTCGGCCTCCGCCAGCCAGGCGCGGCGGGCGGCGAGGGCTTCCTCGGCGGTGCTCACGGCTCGCGCGTCGCCCTGGTCGCGGGCCGTGGCCAGCTGGTCCTCCAGCTGGGCGATGGTCGCGCGCAGTTGCGCCACCGTCCCCTCGGCGCGGGCCAGCGCCTCCGGATTCGACCGGCGCCACTGGGTCTCCTCCGCCTTGCGGACCGCCTCTTCGACCCGGCGCAGCCCCGACTCCAGGTGCTCGCGCACATCCCGCGGCACGGCGCCGACCTGCTCCCAGCGTTCTTGTATGCCGCGCAGCGCCGACTTGGCGGCGCGGATGTCGGTGACCGGGAGCAGCGCCTGCGCCTGGTCGAGTAGCCGCTGCTTGGCCTCGCCGTGCTCGCGGAGCGCCGCGTCCTTGGCCGAGAACACCTCCGTGCGGGCGTTGAAGAACTTGTCCTGCGCCCCCCTGAACCGCTTCCACAGCTCGGCTTCGGTGTCCCTGTCCGCTCGCCCTGCCGCCTTCCACTGCCGCATCAGCTCGCGGAACGCGCTGGTGGTCCCGCCCCAGTCGGTGGACCCCGACAGCGCCTCGGCGTCGGCCACCAGCTTCTCCTTGCGGGCCTTGACGTCCTCCCGCTCGGCCTCCAGGGTGGCGAAGTACGCCTTGCGCCGCTTGGTGAAGGCGTTCCTGGCCGCGGACAGGCGCTTCCACAGCGCGGCCTCGACGGCGCGCTCGGCGTGCGGGGCCGCCTTCCACTCCTCGAGCAGCTCGCGCATCCGCTCGCCGCTGCTCTTCCAGTGGGTCGCCTCGGCGGCGATCTGCTCGGCCTCGGCGACGATCCGCTCCTTGACGTCCCTGGCCTGGACGCGCGCTTGCTCCCGGGCCGCCCGGGCCTCCTCGCGACGCTGCCCCACGTCCTCGGTCAGGCGCTCGAGGCGGGCCCGCAGCCCGTCAAGATCACCGAGCGCGTTGGCCCCGGTGATGTTCTGGACCAGGCGCTGGACGGTGGCGGCGGCCTGCGCGGGGGGCATATCGGTGGCGGCGATGCGCTGCTCGAGCAGGACCACCTCGGTCTCGAGCGCCTCGTACTTACGCTGGAAGAAGGCCAGCGCCTCCTCCGGGCTTCCCGCCTGCCAGGAGCCGATCACCCGCTCGCCGTCGGCGGTACGGACATAGACCGTTCCGTCGACGTCTACTCGGCCCCATGGATGATAGGCGGTGGTCACGGAGAGCCTCCTGCGTTGTCGTGCTCGTCAGGCCTTCTTGATCGTCACGCTGTCAATGCTGACCTTCTCTTTCGGAGCGCCGCCGCCAAGCAGGGCGTATTGACACGAGTATCCGTCCTTGGCCGCATTCTTGACGATATTCAGTCCGGACGTAACCGTGGCGAACGGCGTATACAAGCCCGCTCCGCTGCCCAGCCCTGACGTGCTGTCCCTGTACACGATGAAGAAGAACTGGCTGCCGTCGGACGTGGGGGCGCCCGCGTCGGCCATGGCGACCGTTGCCGCGGGGTATATGGCGCCCTTGAGGTTCTCGCTGGCGTGCTTGCGCACTGTGCGCTGCCGCGCCGCCAGCATTTGCCGCTGATGGTCGGCGGTGGTCACGGAGAGCCCTCCTGCGTTGTCGTGCTCGTCAGGTCTTCTTGATGGTCACGCTGTCAATGATGACCTTCTTCTTCGGAGCGCCGCCGCCAACGGTCGAGGCATATTGACACGAGTATCCGTCCTTGGCCACATTCTGGACGACATCCAGTCCAGATGAAACCGTGGCGAACGGCGTATACAGGGCCGCTCCGCTGCCCTCCAGCCCTGACGTGCTGTCCTTGTACACGATGAAGAACTGGCTGCCGTTGGACGTGGCGGTGCCCCCGTTGGCCATCGCGACCGTTCCCGCCGGGTATTTGGAACCCTTGAGGTTCTCGCTGGCAAACTCGTAACCCGGCCCCCCGGTGCCCACATTGCTGGTGTCACTGCAGGTCAGCTTCGTGGTGGCGCCAGAATACGGGTCACCGCACTGCAGCACGTAGATGCCGCTCGTCAGCATCCGGTGGCACTGGGTGTTGTCGAAGAAGCCGGCCTCCGCGAGGTGCACGAAGGAGTTGACCGTGCAGGTCGCCTTGCTGTTGAGCAGGTTGAACGTGATCGGGCCCAGGTTGGTGTTGAGCGTGGCGGTGTAGCTGTCGGTGTAATCCGGCTTGGCCGGCGGCAGGCTCACCTTCTTATCCGCGGGTGTGTAGCCCGACTCCTTCGAGTAGGTGCAGTGATGCGCCGGCTCGGCCACGACCGACGCCGTGGGCGAGGCCTTGGCCGATGCGGAGGCCTTCTTGGCGCTCCCGCCGGGGAGGAAGACCACGAGCAAGGCGGCAAGCAGTCCCACCAGGGCCACCGCGGTGACCCCGACGGCCGCGCGCTTGCGGTTCCGGCGCTGCCGCGCCACCCGGATCTCCACCTGGCGGCGATACTTTTCCCTGGCCTGCCTGCGCTGGCGTTCGTTCTTACCCGCCACCGGTCGTGCCCTCCTTGGCCTGACGCGTTGTCTTTAACTACCGCTAGTATTCACTCGAGCCAGGCCCATGAACTCGGCGTATACCCCCGATCACGAAACCGCGAAAGTTCGCGATCGTTCGCGAATGGTACCCGCAAGAAGCTGGGATCGGCACCCTTCGTTATCGGTTCGCGGCCGTGCCTGAGCCTCGGTAGCCTGAGACACCGTACCGTGAGAAAGGACGTACGTGCTCGTCGCCGGGTTCCCAGCGGGGTCGTTCGCTGCCAACTGCTATATCGTCGCGCCCGCGCCCGGCGAGCAGTGCGTGATCATCGACCCTGGCCAGGACGCCGAGCGGGGGATCGAGGAAACCCTGGCCACCCACCGGCTGAAACCCGCCGCGGTCCTGCTCACGCACGGCCACATCGACCACGTATGGTCCGTCGCCCCGGTCTGCGGCGCTCGGGACATCCCCGCCTACATCCACCCGGCCGACCGTGCCCTGCTCAGCGACCCGGCCAAGGGTTTCCCGCTCGGGATAGGACAAGAACTGTTCGGCGGGCTGAAATTCACCGAGCCGGATGACGTGAAAGAACTAACCGATGGGATGACCCTGAGCCTGGTGGGGCTCGAGATCATCGTGAATCACGCACCGGGACATACGGAAGGGTCGGTCACATTCCGGCTGCCCTCGGGCGATCTCGATGCGGCCGCGGATGACCCCGTTACGGTGCACGGTGAAAGCAGAACTGGCCCGGCGGGGCGAGCAGATCAAGACCCCCTGTCGGCCGACGTCTTGTTTTCCGGTGATTTGCTGTTCGCCGGGTCGATCGGGCGGACCGACCTGCCCGGCGGGGACTACCAGACGATCCTGCGCAGCCTGGCGAGGGTGTGCCTGAGCCTTCCCGACCAGACGGTGGTGCTGTCCGGGCACGGGCCGGCCACGACCATCGGCGCGGAGCGCCAGGCGAACCCCTTCCTGGCCGGCCTGGCGCCAGAATCAGGGCCGATCCGCGGGCTCTAGGCGGCGGCCGGAAGAAAGGAGCTTCGGTTCGATGATCCGCACCCATGAGGCGGGGACGCTGCGGGCGGCCCACACGGGGGAGAGCGTGGTGCTGGCCGGATGGGTGGCCCGGCGCAGGGACCACGGCGGCGTGGTCTTCATCGACCTGCGCGACGCCAGCGGCATCGTGCAGGTGGTATGGCGCGGCGACGAGGCGGTCGGCCACGAGCTTCGGGCCGAGTTCTGCGTGCTGGTGACCGGAACGGTCCGGCAGCGGCCGGCCGGGAACGAGAACCCCGATCTGCCCACCGGCGAGATCGAGGTCGCCGCGGACGAGGTCGAGGTGCTAAGTGAGGCCGACCCGCTGCCGTTCCCAGTCGAGGGCTCCGCTGAGGTCAGCGAGGACGTCCGGCTGAAGTACCGGTACCTGGACGTCAGGCGGTCCGAGACCGCGCAGGCCCTGCGGATCCGGTCACGGGCCGCCTACCTGCTGTCCGACGTGATGCGCGAGCACCGGTTCGTGAACGTGGAGACTCCTTACCTCACCCGGTCGACGCCGGAGGGCGCGCGCGACTTCCTGGTCCCGGTCCGGCTCCGGCCGGGCAACTGGTACGCGCTGCCGCAGTCACCCCAGCTGTTCAAGCAGCTGCTCATGGTCGGCGGGCTGGAGCGTTACTACCAGCTGGCCCGGTGCTTCCGGGACGAGGACTTCCGCAAGGACCGGCAGCCGGAGTTCACCCAGATCGACATCGAGATGTCGTTCGTCACCCGGCAGGATGTCATCGATGTCGCCGAGGACATCGTGGACCGGCTGTGGGCCGAGCTGGCGGGCTACCGGGTGCCCCGGCCGCTGCCCCGCATGACCTACGCGGAGGCGATGGCGCGGTACGGCTCGGACAAGCCCGACCTGCGCTTCGGCTGCGAGCTAACCGACCTGACCGAGTACTTCGCCGGCACGGAGTTCCGGGTCTTCCAGGCTCCGTACGTGGGGGCCGTGGTCATGCCCGCCGGCGCGTCGCAGTCCCGGCGTGAGCTGGATCTCTGGCAGGAGTGGGCCCGGTCGCGGGGCGCCCGCGGCCTGGCCTACGCGCTGATCGGCGCGGACGGCGAGATCAGCGGCCCGGTGGCCAAGAACCTGTCCGAGGCCGAACGGTCCGGGCTGGCCGCCGCCACCGGAGCCGAGCCGGGTGACTGCGTGTTCTTCGCCGCCGGGCCGGTCCCCGCGGCGCGCGAACTGCTCGGCGCGGCGCGCCTGGAGGTCGGGCGCAAGCGCGATCTGATCGACGAGTCGGCGTGGTCGTTCCTGTGGGTGGTGGACGCGCCGATGTTCGAGGAGGACGGCGCCGGCGGCTGGACCTCGGTGCACCATCCCTTCACGGCGCCGCTGCCCGAGTGGGCGGACAAGTTCACCGCCGAGCCGGGTGCCGCGCTGGCTGATGCCTACGACATCGTGTGCAACGGGTACGAGATCGGCGGCGGGTCGATCCGTATCCACCAGTCCTCCGTGCAGCAGGCCGTATTCGACGTGATCGGGCTGTCTCCCGCCGAGGCCCAGTCGCAGTTCGGGTTCCTGCTCGAGGCGTTCAAGTACGGGCCGCCGCCGCACGGCGGCATCGCGTTCGGCTGGGACCGGGTGTGCATGCTGCTCGCAGGCGCGGCCACCATCCGCGACGTGATCGCCTTCCCCAAGGCGGCCTCCGGGCTGGACCCGCTGACCGGCGCGCCGACCCCGATCACCGCGGAGCAACGCCGAGAGGCGGGCATCGACGCCAAGCCCTCCGTCCCTCCGGCCTCATAATCCTCACCGACCCCACCGGCATCCGGGTCGAAACAAGTGAGAGTGGCACCCTACCTGCAAGAGCGGTGTTTGATAAATCCCACAATCGTCCGGCCAGTTCAGTGCGCCGCCTGGTGATCGAGGCGACCTACCCACTCTGACATCTGGGCTAGCGGTATCGGCCGCTCCCGGCGCTATGGCCGGGCCCTACGGCGACGCGATGTGGGCTGATGACGGCGGCACTCGTCCCGTCGGCGCCCCACCGCGCAGCGGTGTGGGTGATTTGACCCCCTGCCGCGAACCGGGCCCGGCGCCCGAACCTGGGGCTGAGGCGGGAACAGAGTGGCAGATGGCTCTTGAAATATGATATCAAAATGATAAGCTCATGATAGATGGAGAGCCAGAGGGGACAGACATGAGCGGACCAGCGATCGCAGTGACGGGGCTGCGCAAGAGTTTCGGTCCGAAGGAGGCGGTGGCGGGCATCGACCTGGAGATCGCGGCCGGCTCCCTGGCCAGGCTGACCCGCTTCGTCGGCTCGGGCTCGATCGTCCTGTTCTCCAGCCACGTGATGGAGCCCGTCGAGCAGGTCTGCGACCACGTTTCCATCATCGACAAGGGCCAG
>CAWKCG010000022.1:0-12836 GCA_963847965.1 uncultured Actinomycetes bacterium | reverse complement strand
CTGGCGCGTTCGGCCAGCGAGGTTTCGCCCCAAGCGTCTTTGACCGCGTGGGCGGCGTCGAGAGCGAGCTCGATGTCCTCCTTGGTCGATCGCGGCACCTCGGTGAACTGCCGGGCATTGGCGGGTGACAGGTCCGGCATGTAATGTCCCTGGACCGGCGGCACCCAGTGTCCGCCGATGAAGTTCTCGTAGCGAGGCCTGAGCTCCACCGGGCTTCCGGCTTCACCGGGCGCCTGGTAGGCCTTCGACCCCGCTGCAGTGGTCACGCTCATTGCGCACTCCGTTCGTCCTGGCCGTACCTTGCGGCCTGGATCCATGTCACTTGCGCTGCAGTACGGAAGAGAGAGCCGAACGCCCGGGGATGCAGGGACCAAGGTCACCGACCGCATCGCTTGCTGGCGGACGCGAGCAAGGACCTTGAGCCCTCGACATGCCGCGTGCCCGCCGAACACGATGGGGAACACAGATAATCCGGCGCGTGTAAGCAGGCGGCCATGGCAGGCAGGTATCCGCAGTGGTCGAGATGGGCATGGGTCAGGACCACCGCATCGATTTCCCGGGCCGACAGCGGGAACGGCTCCCAGTTGCGCCGCCTCAGCTCCCGCGCCCCCTGGAACAGCCCGCAATCCAGCAGGACCCGCACCCCCCGTGCCTCCACCAGGAACTTGCTGCCGGTCACCACGCCCGCGCCACCCAGGAAGGTCAGCGCCGGACGCGCATCCTGGCCCTTCACTACCGCATCCATGGCACTGATGGCTGCAGCCTGGCCTAAGAACAGCGCCATCACAAGGACCCAATGCCCCTGGCGCAAGGTTCAAAGACCTGCCGCTTACGGTGTCACCTGCTGCCAGTTACCGACTACGGTGATGCCGCCGCTGGACACCGCGAAACCGCGGGCCCTGTCGTGCTTCTTGTCCACCCCGACCATGGCGCCGTCCGCGACGACGACCCTCTTGTCCACAGCCACGATGTCGGTGGCGGCGGCGACGGCCGGGGTCAGGCCGCCCGGCCTTGATGGCGTGCACGATCCGCCGGCCCGGCACCGTGGTCGCGGCGGAACTCGTTGCCGACGCCGATCACCACGGTTGGCGCCCGGCGGGACCCTGGCACGGGAACCACCGTCCGTTCGGTAGATAGGATCTTGCTACGGTCAGGGGCCTCGGTGACCGAGAGGACTCGGTCGTTCTTGTGCGTCACGTGAGCTGCATCTCGTCGTCCGGGTCCTTCTCCCTGGCGGGTGCGCCTGACAGCGGGCGCGCGGCGGCGGGCAGGACCAGTATCACCGTACGGCCCCCGGAAGGGGCGCGCTCGCAGCGCAGCGTGACGCCCATCGCGTCGGCGAGGTCGGCGGCCAGCCTGAGCGCCAGGCTAGCCGGGCCGCCGCGCTCGTCGGGCCCGGCGTCGGTGAGGCGGACCTCGACCACGCCGTCCGGGCAGTTGGCAGTGAGTGCCGGCGGCGTGCCCGCCGGGCAGCGGAGCGCGGCGTCGGCCAGCAGACTGGCCAGGATCCGGGTGAGGAGCGCGGCATCGGCGATTACATCGGGCAGGTCCTCGGCCATGTCGACGGTGACCTGCCGGCTGCCCGGTCCGAGGTCGTCGAGACAGGCGGTCAGCACCTCGTCGAGATCGACAGGGCGCAGATAAGTCTCCACGGCCCCGGTGTGCAGCCGGCGAAGGTCCCGCAGATCCTCCACCAGCCTGCTCACCTGGTCTACGGCGCGGGCCGCCTCGGCGAGCAGCCTTCCCCGGTCGGCCGGCGTGAGGGCGGCGGTGCCCTGATCCTGCGGTGCCATCAGCGCGGCCAGCGCCGTCCGGGCGGCGGCGAGCTGCTCACGGGCGTTCTCGCCGGTCGCCGCGAGCAGGGCGGTCCGGCCGCGGAGGTCGGCCGCCTGCCAGGCGGCCTGGGCGTCCTGCTCTTCCCGGCGCCGAGAGCCGATGCCGGCCAGGGCCTGGACCGCGCAGGAGCGGAGCACCCGCATGTCCTCCCGGCTGGGGACGGGCCCCCGGCCGGCCAGCATCATGGTCACGTCGACCGGCACCTCCAGGTCAGCGCCGGGCCCTTCCGGCGGCTGCTCGCCCGCGCTGGCCACGACGTCGTAGCCGGCCCCGTCGGGCCGCCGTTCCAGCAGGCTGACTGCGGCCAGCCCGAACATCTGGCGGATTTCCTCGAGCAGGGCGGGCGGGTCGCCGTGCCCGCGCAACGCGGCGGTGGCGAGCCGGGTGATGGCCGCCGCCTCCGCGCTGGCCCGCCTGGCCTGTACCCGGCGTGACCGGAACCCGGCCAGCGTCCAGTTGGGCGACCACCTGGCCGCGGTCGTTTTGTCGCGGCTGACCAAGTGCACATCCATGTGCCCGGCCCGGCGGGCCACCCTGGCCGGGATGCTCTTGCCCGAGAGCAAGGTGAGGAGCCGGCCGCGCAGGCTCGCGCCGAGCACGATCTGGGTCGCGTTCTCGGCCCGGGCGTACCGCAGCAGCGTCTCGGGGATATCCTCGCCCGGTACCTGAAGGAAGCTCCCGCCGACCGACGCCACCAGCGCGCGCTGTGCCTGCAGCGCCTGGTCTGTCCCGGCGGTCAGGCCGTCGTCCCGGTCCACGTGGACCGCGAGCAGGTCGCTGCCCGGGGTGCGCGCGGCGATCCTGGCGGCCCGCCTGATGACGGCCTCATCGCCCTTCTCACCGGCGATGCAGACGACGATGCGTTCCCGGGTCTCCCACGGCGCGGCGATGCCGTGCTCGGCACGGTACCGCTGCATGCCCTCCTCCACCCGGTCGGCGACCCACAGCAGGGCCAGCTCGCGCAGTGCCGTGAGGTTACCCGGCCGGAAGTAGTGCGTCAGCGCGGCCTCGATCCGGTTCGGCGGGTAGACGTTGCCGTGCACCATCCGGCGACGCAGCGCCTCGGGGGTCATGTCGACCAGCTCGATCTGGTCGGCGCGGCGCGCGACGTCGTTGGGTATGGTCTCGTGCTGGGTCGCGCCGGTGACCTGCCTGGCCACGGTGCTGAGCGATTCGAGGTGCTGGATGTTCAAGGTCGTGATGACGTCGATGCCCGCATCCAGGAGCTCATCGACGTCCTGCCAGCGCTTGGCGTTCCGGCAGCCGGGCACGTCGGTATGGGCAAGCTCGTCCACCAGGGCGACCTGCGGATGCCGGGCCAGCACGGCGTCAAGGTCCATCTCGGTGAAGGTCGCGCCGCGGTGGTTCATGGTCCGACGCGGCACGATCTCCAGTCCTTCGGCCATCTCCGCGGTCAGCCGCCTGCCGTGCGTCTCGATCAGCGCACCGACCACGTCGGCGCCGCGCGCCCGGCGGCGCTGGCCCTCGGCGAGCATCGCGTAGGTCTTGCCCACCCCGGGCGCAGCGCCGAGGTAGATGCGGAGCTTGCCCCGGCCGTGCCCTCGCTCCACCGGATACGCCTTCGCCATGACTTGGTCCTCTCTGTTCCCGGTCATCGCGGCCAGGGGACCATTTCGCGGGTGGTGTCCGCTAGGGCGCAATTCCTCTTGCCGGGAGGACCAAAGGCCCGGCCGAAGGGACCCGAGGCGGCGGCCCGGAATGACAGTGGCCGCGCCCCGAGGGGCGCGGCCAACCTGGTGACGCGGGGACCCTACTTGCCCGTGCTGATCTCGATCTTCTTCGCCGCGGGCTTCTCCCCGGTCTTCAGCCCGACGGAGATCGCGAGGATGCCGTCGCGGTAGCTAGCCATGACCGCGCCCTCGTCCGCGTTGGCCGGCAGGGCCAGGGTACGGCTGAACGAGCCGTACCGGAACTCCGACCGGTGCTTGCCCTCGGTCTTGTCCGACCGCTCGGCGCGGATGGTCAGGTACCCGTCGCCGACAGTGACCTCAAGGTCCTTGTCCGGGTCGATCCCGGCCAGCTCCGCCGGACCAGGTAGTGGTCATCCTCGAGGTGCTCCTCCACCCTGATCGGCTGGCAGGCCGGGGAGCACCAGCGCGTGGCCGAACTTCTGGCGCGCGTTCATCTCCGGTCGAGAAGCCGTCATTCGCTTCCACTGCCCGGCTGAACGGTCCGCACCGAGAGGATCTGTACCGAGGTGTTCGAGCAGCCCATGGCGGTCATGCCGATGTACAGGGCACTGGTCTGGCCTGGCGGGAAGATCCTGAGCTGGTGCGCGGTGACAGGATCGCAGGTAGACGGCGGGTAATTCTGGGCGTCGGTGATCCTCAGCTCGGCGTGCACGGTGCTTCCTGGCGTCAAGGTGACCAGCATCCGCGGGAAAGTGGGGTCTTCGGCCGCAGCCGCGCCGACCTGGATACCAGAGGCGGTCACGAAGGAGACACCTGGATATCCGTACAGCGAGCAGGTCGCGCCGGAGGTGTTAGTGAACTCGATCGGGTAGTAACTGCTGCCCGCAGCTCCGTTGCCGGGCCCGAGTGACGCCGTCAGCGCTGTGGTCGGGCAGCTCGCCGGACCTGCGGGCGGGGCCGGACTGGTGGCGGGGGCGGCCGGTGCCGTCACCGTTACTGTCACGGTCGCGGTCGGCTGAGCCGACGGGCTGGACGAGGATCCGCACCCGGCGATGAGGCCAGCTGCAACGGCGAGAGCGGCCATGGCGGTTGCTTTCCTGGCCGCGACGGGGGATGCCTTCATGATGTGCTCCTTCTCAGGCACGACAGGCCATCGGCACGCCGGAACGGCGTGGCACGAGCCTGCGTTGGCATGATGGCCGTTGGCCGCGCTCATCAGTAGGGTCCTATTTCCCGAAACGGGGAGCCTAAGGCCCGTCATGCCAGGGCTAGCCGTCGCGCGTTGAACTGCCCGGCCTGACCTGAACGCGCGTGCTTCACCACAGGTGACAATCTGCCTGGAAAGCCGGACCTTCGGCTCTCGATGCTTCAGGGGACTAGGCCGGCGCTGGGCCGGTAAAAGACCGTCCGGCCCACGCCGGTCGTGAGCGAGCCTGGTGGGAGCGCTGCTATACCCGCGAGAACAACGCCGCCCGCGACGGGAATGCGCATGCAGCACCGCGCGCCAGGCAGGCCAATGGTGTAGCCGAGCCAGCGGTAACGAGGGACCTGCCGGTGACCTCGCTTACTCCTGCCCGCCCGCAATATCAGTACGCACGCCCATCCGTCATCAGGAGTGCTGGTACGCGCCCTGGCCGCCGTACCCGCCGCCCAGAACCGTGACGCGGCGGGCTGCTGATATTGACGAGGCGACAAGCTCGTGAAACTGGCCTGAGGTCGTAACGCCACTGCCGTTCGGAACAATCAAGATCTATCTCCCGAACGGCCGGGGTTTCACGGACCGGCCGGGGCTCTTGGCTGCCGGGCGTTGCGGACCTGGCAGGGCAGCGGCCGCCCGCACGGGAACACCTCGCTGACGATCCCTTCCGGATCGGGACAGCTTCCCCCAAACGGGTTCGGTGGCCACCGCCGCGGACGCCTCAAGCTGGCGGGAGGGCTGGCTGGCTGCTTCCGTCGCGGTGCCCTCGATGGCCGCCGGGGGAGCCGAGGCCGGCAGCTGTGCTTTCATCCGGGCCAGCTCGTCGTCCACGTCGTGGCCCGCGGTCAGCGCTCCAGCTGGGACTGGATCTCGTCGCGGCCGCCGGGCACGGTGGCGTCCTGCAGCGCTCCGGAGGCCAGCAGCTCATCCAGCACGCCGGCCAGGTCACCACCGGTCTGCTGTCGGGTCCGCGGTGGAGGCGTTAACCGCCTGGCAGATCCCGGCGGGCACCGGCTGGGTACCGACCCCCGAGATACCCAACTACCAGGGGCAGGCCGTGCCAGGCTGCTCAGCTCAGTGCATGGTGCCGTGCATCCCGGAGACGGACGCAGCGACGATGAGGAGGATACCCAAGACCACCGCCGCCCAGCCCAGTATCAAGCCCGCGAGCGCCAGGCCAGCCCCCTGTTCTCCGCTGCGCTTGATCTGGTGCAGGGCCATGTGGCCGAACACGATCGCCGGGATGGTCGCCAGCGGCCCGAACGTGAACTGCGCGACTCCGCAGGCGAGGCTCGCCATCGCGAGCCCGTTGGTCTTGACCACCGGGGTCTCACCGGTCGCCTGCGCGGCAGGCAGGTCGGCCAGGATCTGGTCCAGGTCGGTGTAGGTGCGCGCGGACAAGGCGGCATCCAGGCGGCCGTCGTGCTCGTCCCTGGAGAGCCGGCCTTCGCTATAGGCCACGTTGAGGTATTCCACCGCGCGGTCGCGGTCGGCGTCAGAGGCCCGCAGACTCCGCCTTTCGCCACCGGCAGCCAACACCCAGGTGCGCCCGGTCGTTCGTGGCCCGCTGTCAGGACCGGCGAGCGGCAGGTTGTCGTTGTCCCGGCTGAGCGTGCTGTCGTCGTCATTCATCTGCACCACCCTCAACTGTGACGCTGCACCCGGGGCGCTAGCGCGGCTAGTGCCGTTAGTCCCGTCAACAGTCCTGCCGGGCGCACCAAGCCGGCCAGGGACGAAGGGCATGCGGTCACCGACCAATGCCCGTGACCGCGGCTGGCCGACCGGTGTTCGGGCCGTTCCCACGCACGGTAGTTGCCGTTCGGTGGTAACAGTCAGGACCTTCGCCCTCTTGGACCAGAGTTGCTGCGTGGCACAGAGTCAGATGAGGCGGCTTGGCTCGATCCATCGAGGGTGATCCTCATCGCTGACGCCACGGACTCCAGACCTGGTAGTTCGGCTGTACCTCGTCGGCCATTGTCAACCGGGACAGGTTGTGATTGATGGGCACGAACGCTTGTGACGACGTGTTCGGCTGGGCCGACCGGGATCCCGGCCGGGCCATGTTCGCCGCGCAGGCCGACGGCGAGTGGCAGCCGGTGACCGCGGCGCAGCTGGCGGGCCGGGTCGGCGCGCTGGCCGCCGGCCTGATCGCCGCCGGGATCACCCCCGGTGACCGGGTTGGCCTGATGGCACCGACCAGCCTGGAATGGGCTATCTGCGATTTCGCCATCTGGGCGGCGGGAGCGGTGACGGTACCCATCTACGAAACCTCCTCGGCGGAGCAGATCGACTGGCAACTGAGTGACTCCGGCGCGGTCGCGGTGTTCGCCGGGAACGCCCAGCTCGCCGGGGCCATCCGCGGCGCCCAGCCGGCGAAGGTCGAGGCGATATGGCAGCTGGACGCCGGCGGCCTGGACGCGCTGGTCCGCGCCGGGCAGAGCGTCGAGGCGGGGGAGGTGGCCCGCAGGCGTGCCGCGGTGACCGCGGAGACGCTGGCGACCATCGTGTACACCTCGGGCACGACGGGCCGGGCCAAGGGCTGCATGATCAGCCACGGCACCCTGACCGAGGCCGTTCGCGCGACCCTCGCCGTGCCGGGTGTGCAGGAGCAGGTGCTGGCCGGGGACGCCTCCAGCCTGTTCTTCCTGCCGCTGTCGCACGTCCTGGCGCGCGCAGTGATGTTGTGCCTGGTACACGCCGGCAAACGAGCCGGTTTCCTTCCCGACCCTGACCAGCTGCCCGAGGCGCTGGTCACCTTCCGGCCGACCTTCCTGCTCACCGTGCCCCGCGTGCTGGAGAAGGTCGCCGCCGCGGCCCGCCAGCAGGCCGAAGCCGAGGGCCACCAGCGGCTTTTCGCCGCGGCCGAGGCCACGGCGGTGGCCTGGAGCCGGGCCGGCCGGCGGCCGGGCCCGTGGCTGCGGCTGCGGCACGCGTTGTTCGACCGTCTGGTTTACCCGCGGCTGCGCCAGGCGCTGGGCGGGCGGGTGGCCTGGGTGATCAGCGGTGGCGCGCCGCTGAACGAAGACCTAGGGCACTTCTTTCACGGCGCGGGGCTGACCGTCATGGAGGGCTGGGGGATGACCGAGACCGTCGGCCCGCTCACCATGAACCGCCCGGCGGTGCAGCGGATCGGCTCGGTCGGCCTGCCGCTGCCCGGCTGCGCGGTGCGGATCGCGGCCGATGGCGAGATCGAGGTCGAGGGCCCGGACGTGTTCCAGGGGTACTGGCAGGACCCGCAGGCCAGCGCCGCGGCGTTCGACGGCCGGTGGCTGCGCACCGGGGACCTCGGCCGGGTCGATGACGACGGATTCCTCTACGTCACCGGCAGGAAGAAAGACATGCTCCTCACCGCCGGCGGCCAGCATGTGGCGCCGTCGGTCCTGGAAGACAAGGTACGCGAGCACTGGCTGATCGCCGAATGCGTCGTGGTCGGCGAGCGGCGCCCCTACGTCGCCGCGCTGATCACCCTCGATGAGGCAGCCTTCGCCCGGTGGGAGAAGCGGCACGGCAAGCCGGCCGGCGCGACCATCGGTGAGCTGCGCGACGATCCGGATCTGCGCGCAATCATCCAGCAGGCCGTGGACCGGGCGAACGCGGCCGCGTCCCGGCCCGAAACCATCAAGCGGTTCCGCATCCTGCCCGGCCCGTTCCAGGTCGGCGCCGAGCTTACCCCCACCGGTAAGGTCCGCAGAGACTACGTGCTGGCCAAATACACCAGCGATATCGACGCCCTGTACGCGTGACAACTGCTCTGCTTCTTGCCCGGCCCCTGGCTGTGCTTCCTCTTCTGCGGCGGCGACGCGTCTCCTCCGCGCAGGAGTCGTAAGACATTCGTCCTCTCCCTGCCAGGCGCTCTGGTCCTCACCCACGGCATCGCCGCGGAGACGCGACAGGCCAGGCCGGGCGAGTGCCGCTCACCGTCCGTCCCGCAGGACCAGAACGGGACAGGGAGCATGCTGCACGCACTGCTGGCTGACCGAGCCGAGCAGCATTCCGGTGAACCCGCCGTGTCCCCGGCTGCCGACCACGAGCAGGTCGGCGCCCTTGGCCGCGCGTATCAGCACGTCTGCGGCGTGCCCCTGGACCACCAACGGCTCGACTACCACGTCGGGCGCGGTGCCGCTGACCTCGGCGAGCGCCTCGACCAGGATCTTGCCCGCGTCACCTTCGAAATCGACCGCTGCCTCGCTGAATGGCGCCCACCCGTAGCCGGAGGGATACGACCAGGCGGTCACCGCCTCGACCTCCGCGCCGGTCAGCTTCGCCTGGCGGATGGCCCAGCGCAGGGCCTTCATCGAGGACCGTGACCCGTCCACGCCCACCACGATCCGCTTGTCGGCCATGGTCACCACCACCTCGCCTGCTAGCGTCGCTTGCGGAGGGGGGCGGCGGAAGGGGCGAACGTACCGGCATGGCAGGACCATCGGCCCTCCGGGCCCCCCGTCGGCAGGCAGCCAGAAGGGCGCGTCTACAAGCCGACGGCGGCTGCGGGTGAGGAAGCCCGAAAGGCTGCGCAACATGATCTAGCCAGGGCCGGGTTGGCCCGGCGGCGGTTGCACGATCAGGGCCGGTGCTCGACCCGGGATCCGGACTCGCGGCTGATCTGGCCGAGCGTGGCCGCCAGCCACTGGTTGTCGGCGGCGTTGGCGTGGCGCAGCCGCATGTTTCTGGCCTGCATCGGCACCAAGGTCAAGGCGGCGAGTTCACCGGTGTCTGGTGTTATCGACGCGAAGTACAGCAGGCGCAGGTCGTCTCGGCCCGTTGACACGCTCGGCCAGCCTGAGTAGGTGTTCGAATCGCTGGCGTAGTCTTCCCGCAGCTCGGGATCGCCCGGATCCGGCCCTGCCCTGCTCATGATGTGCCTCCCCTGGCTGACATGCTCGTGACGAGGTCACGCTGGATTGCACAGATGACATCCCGGGCCTGATCCCGCAGCCTGGCCACGTGTCCGCCGCGGATTGTCCAGTGTCCCGGTGGCCATATCAGCCGGCTGCCATGAATGGCAGCCGGCACGATCGGCACCTGGTTGGCGACCGCGATGACGAAGGCGCCGTCCTTGAACTCCCCGATGGCGCCGTCCGGCGAGATCCTCCCCTCCGGATAGGCCAGCAGCCAGTGCCCGGCCGCCAGGTCCCGCGCGGCATCGGTGTCGATCTCGCCGAAGTCGGGCGACTCCCGGTCCACCTCGATCATCCCGATCGTGCGCATCGCCGGACCGACCAGCGGCATCCGGAACAGCTCGCGCATGGCCAGGACCCGCAGCGACACCGGCAGCGCCCGCAACTGCGCGATCGGGTCCACACCCATCCGCCTTTCCGGCGTACCGCCAGTAGGGCCATTGGTCCCGCACCCTGTCTGGCGGCGAGCAGCAGATGGTCGTCCTGGCCCAGGCGCTGATCTCGCAGCCGGGCTACCTGCTGATCGATGAGCTGTCCCTGGGCCTGGCGTCCGTTGTGTGGTCAGCCGGCTGATCCCGGTGATCGCCGCGGTGGCCGAGTCGGGCACCGGGGTGCTGCTGATCGAGCAGTTCGCGACCGTGGCGCTGGGCCTGGCCCACCACGCGCACATCATGGAGGGCGGCCGGATCCGCTTCTCCGGCCCGGCCAGCGAGCTGCGCGCGAACCCGGACCTGCTCAGGTCTGCGTACCTGCTCCGCGGCAGCACCGCCAGCCCCGACCCCGCGACCCCCTCGGGCGCCGCAACCCCGGCCGCCCCCCGTAACCCCTTATTTCTTGCTGCCGAACGAACGGTGGTATCACCGCTGGGCGCGAAAAGCCGCGCGCGGGGTTTCACGACCCCGCGCGCGGCCATCGGGCCCTAAGGCCGGATTAGTGGTAGAAGGGGAAGGGGAAGGGGACCGGGCACCCATTGCCGTACTCAAAGAATCCGAGCCACGGGAAGAACTGCGGGCACGCAGGCCTCACGTGGTAAGCCAGCGACCAGGAGCCACTGCCGGCCTCGGAGCCCATCTCGGACCACGTCCCGGAGACATGCCCCCGCCGGTCGATGTAGCCGTTGAAGGTCCGAGTTCCCTGGAAGCCGGTCGGATACCTGAAGCTGAACGTAACCTGGTTCCGGACGACCGTTCCGTGAATCGGCCCGGTTTGCTCGCCTGGCATCAGACCCAGATCGGTCAGCGATCCGCTGAGGCAGCCGCCCCGCTGGACGAAGTGCACGGAGTACGTGTACGAACTGGTGCCGTAGCTGAGGTCGACCGTGTTGTAGCCGTTGAAGTTCCACCGCTCGAGCTGGCGCGGGCTGCAGACCGGGAAGAACGGCGACGAGCTGCTCGAGGTGGTGTGTGTGGTGGTGGTCGTGGCGGCTGCGTTCGCCGGCCCCGCCCCCGTGAGGATCAAGGCCGCGATCGCCGGTCCGGCGAAGGCGCCCATGATCGCTGCTTTGGTAGCGAATCTCATAGAGTTCCCCTTCGTTAACAGGCCGCCGTTGCCGTACTGGTGACTCTGACCCCTGCCGTCATGCACCTGGGCTAGCCCTGCTTGTAGCCACACTGTTTTCTTCGCGGCACTGATGTGTATAGGGACTTGCGCCACCGTGCCTGCGGACCTTCGTCCTCCGAACAGGTGCTGACCGCGGCTGGCCGCGCAGGCCAGGACCCTGTCCGGCGGCGAGCAGCAGAATGTCGTGCTGGCCCAGGCGCTGATCTCTCAGTCGGCTACCTGCTGATCGACGAGCTGTCCCTGGGCCTGGCCCCGGTCGTGGTCAGCCGCCTGATCCCGGTGATCGCCGCTGACCCACACTGCCGTAGCACTCAACAGGTCTCACGGGGAAGCACAGCACGCCGCCACGCCTGACCCAATCGGGGGCCGCTTGGCGTGCAGGAGTCCCCGCCACCGCAGGCGGATACGCCCGCCTGCTCGGCTGGCTGGGCGGGTCCGGTACCGCCGCCCTGGCCGGCATCGAAGGGACCGGCAGCTACGGTGCGGGCCTGGCCCGGCACATCACCGCGGCCTGGCATCCGGGTTGTGGAAGGCCGACTCGCGGCGGCCCGGCGGCGGCCCGCCCGGGCCGGTCGTGATCACAGCGCCCGTATCGTCGTAGGCCGCTGCGCCCGCAGCGCGCAGAGCCGCCTGGCTGATGCGGTAGTGGTGGCCGCACAGCAGCAGGTCTACCGGGTGCGGGCGGCTAGGTGACGGCGGCATGACGACCATGACCGCCGGCCTGGCCAGGCAGCAGCAGGCCCGGCTGGCCAGGGCAAGCCGTCTGCCTGGCCCTGGCAGCTCATCGTCGGTGCTGCCCGGGACCGTGGCGCTCCGCCGGCGCGGATACCAGGCGTTCATGCAGATAACGGTCGCATCGCGGCGGCGCAGGCGGCAGGGCCATAGGTCCCGTCACTCGGTACCCGTGGCCGCGCATCGCGCGGCTGTCCCGGGTCTCCGGACGGATGTCATAGCCAGTCACCACCGCGCCGAGCCGGGCCAGCACCGGGACCGACTCGGGCACGAGCGCGACGCGCTACTCGCCCGGCGCCGTCTCCCGTACGGCACAGACCGTGACGGCCGGTTCGGGGATGGGATCGCTCATGATGACGGTTCTCCCTTCTGCTTGCTGCTCCGTGGCCAAGGTTCCGCGCAGGGCGGCAAGCTCCGCGGCGGAGAACACGCGGGACCCTGGTGACGAAGTGCCCGTCATCACCAGCGGGCGAGGAGAAGCCCTCGGGCTCCCCCTCGCCGACGTCGATGATGAGCTGGGTGTGCTTCCAGATCGTGTACTGGCGGTCGTCGATGTAGACCGGGCAGCCATCACCAGGGAGGTCAGCCGAAGTCAGCGTGGGCCTAGCCGTGCTCACTTCGCCTCCAGCCCCGGATTGCCGAGCGCCCGGGTCAGCCGCTCGTGCGCCGTCCGAAGTGCTTCCAGGTCGATCGCAGGATAGTAATCGTCATCGATATACGCCAGTACGGCGTCGGTTACCGCTTGCGCTTCGGCTTGGGTGAATTCCACCATGATCATCGGTCTCACCTCTCCTCGGGCGCGTTACCCGCAAGTGAATGTCGGCCCTGGCGCTTCGACGTAGGGTCTTATGTCCTGTATGCGCTGGTCCAACGTATGCTTCGGACTCCGGGTGTTCCGCCGAACCCCGAGCTGCCCGGTTCCGGGGTCGCTGGCCTTGGGACTACCCGAGGAATCACGAC
>CAWKCG010000021.1:0-85172 GCA_963847965.1 uncultured Actinomycetes bacterium | reverse complement strand
TCCGGCCGGACCGAGCTCGCCCGCGCGCTGTGCCAGGCGCAGCGGATCACCGCGGGGACGGTAACGACGGGGACGGGCGGCGAGCAGCTGGCCGGAGGCCCGCCGGCGGCCTGCGCCTCCTCGCAGGCGTGCGGCCGGGCCGCAGCCCGCGCGGGGTGTTGCGCGCCGCCGGCGATGATCCCCGAGTCACGCAAGGAGCAAGGCCTCATGCTCGGCCGGCCGATCAGGCAGAACGTAAGCCTGGCCAGCCTGGGCCGGCGGAGCGAACTCGGCCTGGTCCGGCGCGGCCAGGAGCGGCAGGCGGTGGCGACCGTCCTCGGCCAGATCGGCGTGCGGGTTCCCGCGCAGGCGGCGCCGGTGAGCACGCTGTCCGGAGGCAACCAGCAGAAGGCGCTGTTCGCCCGGATGCTGCTGGCCGGGCCGCGGGTCCTGGTCGCCGACGAGCCGACCAGGGGCGTGGACGTGGGCGCGAAGCGGGCCATCTACGAGCTGCTCACCTCGCTCGCCGTAGGGCCTCGGGGTGCTGTTCATCTCTTCGGACACCGAGGAGATCCTCGGGCTCGCGCATCGCGTGCTGGTGATGCGGCTCTGCGGGATCGCCGCCGAGCTCAGCGGCGACGCCATGACCGAAGCGGCGATTCTCGCGGCGGCCTTTGGTGCTGCCGAAAGGGGTGCGTGATGGACCAGCAGGACATCACCCAGGCGCCCGCGCCCGCCAGCCGGGGCGCGCGACTGCCGCGGCCTTCGGCGGCGCTCGTCGGCAGCCTGCGCCGGGCGGGGATCCTGTACCCGTTCATCATCTTGTTCATCGTGCTGTCTGTATGGAGCGGGCCGTTCTTCACCAAGGTCAACCTGCTCGACATCCTCGACCAGCAGGCCTCGACGTATCATCGCCGCCGCGGGCACGCTGGTGCTGGTGGCAGGCGGCATCGACCTGTCCGTCGGTGCCATCTACGCGCTGGCCGGGGTTACCGCGGCGCACCTGCCCTGTTCACCTCGCCGGCCGGCCATCGTGGCCGGCATTGCCGTGGGCCTGGGCGTGGGGCTCGTCAACGGCGTGATCGTCACGGCCTTCAGGATCAACGCCCTGATCGCCACGCTCGCCATGTCGTTCGTGGTCAGCGGCCTGGCGAGCCTTGTCACCGGCGGGAACCTCGTGATCGACTACAGCCGCCCCGGCTTCGCCGACCTGGCCCGCACATCCTTCCTGACCGTGTACACCTCGACCTGGACGATGCTCGCCGTCGTCGTGGCCCTCGCCGTCGTGCTCGCCAGGACCACGGCGGGGCGTTACATGTACGCGAGCGGCAGCAACGCCGAGGCGGCGCGCCTGTCCGGCGTGCGGGTCCAGCTCACTAAGACGATCACCTTCGTGATCAGCGGCGGCGCGGCGGCGCTCGGCGGCGTGATCGACGCCTCGCGGGTGCTGAGCGCCCAGGCGTCCAACGGGGAGACCACGCTCACCTTCACCGTGCTCGCGGGCATCGTGGTAGGCGGGACGAGCATCCTCGGCGGCGAGGGGGCGATGTGGCGCACGGTGGTCGGCGTGCTGTTCATCGCGCTGATCGGCAACGGATTCGACCTGCTCGGCCTCAACCCCCTCTACGAGCAGATCGCCCTCGGCGGCATCCTGCTCCTGGCCGTAGGCGCCGACGCCTGGTCCCGCCTGCGCCAGACCTAGCCCGCCAGAGTTAGCACGCGTCGCCGCCCGGCTAGCAAGGGTAAAGTACGACGTGGCGGCCAGCAGGCATTCGCAGAACCGCGGCGAGGAGCCCGTCGGTGCCGGGACGTCCGCTCCGGTCGCGGCGAAGACCGCCGCGATCAACGCCGCGCAGGCACACCCGCTGACGTGGAAAACAATCGTCAAGCGGGCCCTGCTCCTTGCGGTGGCAGGCGCGGGCATCTACCTGGTGCTGCCCAGCCTCATCGCGGTGCTGGGTGCCTGGCCGCGCCTGTCGACGCTGAACCTGGCCTGGTTCGCGCTCGCGCTCGTCGCCGAACTGGCCTCGTTCACCTGCAACTTCGCTTTGCAACGGCTGGCCCTGCGCACCCGGGGCTGGTTCGCCGTGGTCACCGCCGGGCTGTCCGGCAACGCCGTCACCGACAGCCTGCCCGGCGGCGACGCGGCAGGCGCCGCCGTCCAGTTCAGCATGCTCACCGCCGCGGGGTTCGACACCGACACGGCCGTCGGCGGGCTGACCGCGTTCTCGCTGCTCGGCGTCGGCGGACTGCTGGCGCTGCCGTTGTTCGCGCTGCCCGCTATCCTGGCCGGCGCGCCGGTCAGTCCCGGGCTGGTCCATACCGCCCTGCTCGGTATCGCCGGGTTTGTCCTGTACACGATATTTGGCGTGATCATCCTGCGCACGGAACGGCCACTGGCTGCACTCGGGCGTGCGGTGCAGAGCCTGTGGAACTGGATGACCCGGGGGTGGAACAGGTTCACCCACGGGCACCGGCCTTCGGTCACCGGCTTGGACAGGCGGCTGCTGATCCAACGTGACGCCATCAGGACCGTGCTGGACAGGAAATGGTGGCGGGCGGTGCTGCTGACCGTCGGCCGCCTCGGCTTCGACTTCGGCTGTCTGCTGGCGGCCCTGCGCGCCACGGGAGCCGACCCGCGGCCCTCTCTGGTGCTGCTGGCCTACGCCGCCGCCAACATCGTCGCGCTCCTCCCGCTCACCCCGGGCGGGCTCGGCCTCGTGGAGGCTAGCCTCAGCGGGCTGCTGATCCTGGCCGGCGTCCACCCCGGATACGCCTTCCTGGCCACTCTCGCTTACCGGGTCGCGTCCTACTGGCTCCCCCTCCTGGCCGGACCGCCGGCCTACTGGCTCTACCGCCACCGCTACGGGCGGCCGACCGCCCGGCTCGTAATGCCGGGTGCGGCGGGCGGATCAGCTACCCCTCCCTGACCAGGCGCAACGCACCGGCGCTGGATGGTCACGGCCTGGCGGGAAATCAGCCATGCCCCTCTGTTCTGGTGTAGTCCAGGACGAGGGTGCCTACCTCGCGGATGGTCGCGCGGACGTTGTCCTGGACACCCTCATCACCGGACTCCGATCCGGCGCTGAGGCTGCGGCGCCCTGACTAGCCAGCCACGGTCTCCCGGTCCGGGAACACCTCGCTGAGCCGCCCGGTGCTGACGTCAGGCCTGGCGCGGGCCCGACTTGGGGGGAGGCGCCATCCCGAACCTCAAAAGCGGACTAAGCAGACTGCACTATTTGCGCAGCGACTTGAACGAGGCGCGCATCTCGGCGGCGAACAGGTCCGGCTGTTCCCAGGCGGCGAAGTGGCCGCCGCGGTCGAGCCGGTTGTAATGGATGAGGTTGTGCGGGTAGGCGCGTTCGGCCCAGCTGCGCGGGGCTTGGTAGAGCTCGTCGGGGAAGACGCTGATGGCGAACGGGATCGTGATGGGCTTGGCGTCGAAGAAGTCGGCCTTGTTCTCCCAGTACAGGCGGGCTGAGGACACCCCGGTGCTGGTCAGCCAGTACAGCGTGATGTTGTCCAGGAGGTCATCTCGGGTCAGGGCGCTGTCCAGGGTTCCGGCCAGGGCCTGTGCCACGAGGCCGGGCTGGCCGGTCCCGTCGCCGTGGTCGAGCATGAAGGCGGCCAGGTCGGCCGGTGAGTCGGCCAGCCCGTACAGGGTCTGCGGGCGGGTGGTCATGATCTGGGCGTAGGCCACGTGCCTGGCGTAGAAGGTGCTCAGCTGGTCGTATGCGGTTTTCTCCTCGGGGGACAGGTCCGGTGGCGGCGGGTCGCCGCGCTGGACCGCGGTGTTGATGGCGGCCGGAGCGGTCCCGGGCATGTTGGAGTGGATGCCGGCCAGCTCCGGCGGGGCCTGAATGCCCATCGCCTGGGTGACGGCCGCGCCCCAGTCGCCGCCCTGGGCGACGAACCGGGTGTACCCCAGCCGCGTCATCAGCACGGTCCAGGCGCGGGCGGTGCGGGCGGGATCCCACCCGGTGGCGGCCGGCTTGGCGGAGAACCCGTACCCGGGCAGGGAGGGGATCACCAGATGGAACGCGTCCGCCGCGCTGGCGCCGTGCGCGGTGGGGTTGGTGAGCGGGTCGATGATCTTCAGCTGCTCGATGATCGAGCCGGGCCACCCGTGCGTGACGATCAGCGGCAGCGCGTCCTGGTGCCGGGAGCGGACGTGGATGAAATGGATGTCAAGCCCGTCGATCTCGGTCATGAACTGCGGCAGGTCGTTCAGTTTCGCCTCGCATCGGCGCCAGTCGTAGTCTGTCCCCCAGTAGGCCGCGAGCTCCTGCATCATCGCGAGCCGCACGCCCTGGGAGTCATCGGTGACCGTCTCGATCTCCGGCCACCTGGTCGCGTTGATGCGCCTCCGCAAATCGTCAAGATCCGACTGCGGGAAAACGATGTTGAACCGCCGAACATCGGCGTTGTCGCTGCGCGTCTGTCGCGTGGTCTCAGTCATGGCTGGGTTTCTCCGTCTTCCGTGGTTAGAAGCCGTCGACGTCGACGACCGCCTGGGCGAAGGCCTGCGGGGCTTCCTGGGGCAGGTTGTGCCCAACGCCCGTGAACACCCGGTCCTACTGACGCCGAACAGCCGGGCCGTCGGCGACGGCGGGACCTCGATGCCTGCAGCCCACGCTACGTTGGTCGCAAAAAACTAGCAATAGATTTCTTGAAATGTTCAACCAGAGTTGGCCAGGGCCCGAGCCGGGTTTCCTCGCTAGCCATATCCGGGGCGCCGTTTCTACTCGGCACGCCCGCACGACTAACGCACCCGAGATTGTCCCCGCCCTCGGGTTCCCTTGGGGTGGGGTGAGTGCATCGCAGGCGATAGCCGCACAGATGAGCATGCACCTAGCGCAGCGCGCTGCGGCTGACTGACTACTCGTCTTCCTTCCAGGCGGCCGCGCCGGTGTAGGTGTACGGGTTGGACAACGTCTCGTGCTCGGGGATCTCCGGGTTCATGCCCTCGTTCCAGGCCTGCTCGCCGAGTTCGCTCTTGAGGTACCCGACGGTCTCCTCGATCGCCCGCCTGGCCTTGTCCAGGTCCACGCCGACCAGGCGGCCGTCGTACTTCACGACCCGCCCGTTCACGACCACGGTGTGCACGTCGCCGCGCTGCGCCTGGTAGACCACGTGACCGTACGGGTTAAGGACCGGGAACATCACCGGAGAGGCGTCGTTCTTGATCAGCACCACGTCGGCCTTCTTGCCCTCCTCGATGCTGCCGACGGCCGAGTCCAGGCCGATCGCCTTCGCCCCGCCGCGGGTGGCCCAGTCGACGACCTGCTCGGCCCGCAGGTGGTGGTTGGTGACGGCCTTGCCCTCGTTGTGGTTCTCGAAGTGGTCCATGACCCGGTCCGCGCTCAGCGTAGCGCGCATGGCGGAGAAGATGTCGGCGCTCCACCAGACGCTGGTGTCCTGGGACAGCGACACCGGGATGCCGTACTTGCGGAGCTTCCAGGTGGGCGGATACCCCTGCCCGGCGCTGCACTCGCTCTCGGTCGAGACCGACACCGAGCCGCCGGTGGCGGCGATCATGTGGTATGAGTCGGGGGACAGCGACGCGGAGTGCACGTAGACCGTCTGCGGGGTGCAGAACCCGTTCTCGTACATGCGCCGGACACCCGCGTCGAGGGTGATGCCGTACACCCCGGCGTGGGTGGTCACCGGCACGCCCATCTCCCTGGCCACCTCGAACGTGGCCTTCTCGGGGAACGCCGGGTCGTCACCGGGAATGTCGAAGGCGATCGCGAACCCGAGCATGTCGCCCTTGCCGTCGAACCGCCGCACGTAGAAGTCGCGGAACTCCGGCGTGGTACTCCACTCCCACGACCCCTGCTGGATGTTCCCGTAGGCCAGGACGAAACGCCCGGGCACCTCCTCCAGCGCGTCGGTGGCGGCGTCGGCGTGCTCGGTCGTCTGCAGCCCGTGCGACCAGTCCACCGTGGTCGTCACCCCGGCGTCGATCGACTCGATGGCCGACAGCAGGTTCCCGGCGTAGACGTCCTGCGGGCGGAACTTCTTGCCCCAGTTCAGGTAGTACCAGACGAAGTACTGCGTCAGGGTCCAGTCGGCCCCGTACGCCCGCATGGCGGTCTGCCACATGTGCCGGTGCGTGTCGATCATGCCTGGCATGAGGATGCCGCCCGCCGCGTCGATCTCGACGGTGCCGTCCGGTACCTGGAGCCCGTGGCCGACCGCGGCGATCCGCTCTCCGGTGATCAGCACGTCCGCGTCGGCCAGGACCCGGTGCCCGTCGTCCATCGTGAGCACCGTCGCGTTGCGGAAGACCAGCGGCCGTCCCGCTACCAGGTCCGCTGCCGTCGTCATGAAAACCTCCACTGTGGGGCGCTGTCAAGGTTGGGGCCGCGCTGGCGGACGAGTGTCTGTTTAACCAGATTAAACGCGGCCTGATCGGAAGCCTGGCCAGTTCTGAGGCCGGTGTCAATGGTGGGGCGCATCAATATCGAGCCGGCCGGTACCGGCGTCGGCACAGCCCCCCGGGTCGGCCGTGCGGACGATGCGAGGCAAACGGCGTTAAAGTGCGAACAGGCCATGCGGCGCGTGGCCGGGAACCGTCAGGCGGACAGAAAGGGCCCCATGACCAGTCAAGATGGTTCGGCCCCGACCCCGCCACAGGCTCGTCCCGGCCCGCTGGCCGGGCTGCTCGTCGCCGATTTCTCCCGTGTCCTGGCCGGTCCCTACTGCACGATGCTGCTGGCCGATCTGGGCGCGGACGTGATCAAGGTGGAGAGCCCGGCCGGGGACGACACCCGCCGCTGGACGCCCCCGGCCGCCCCGGACGGCGTGTCCACGTACTACCTGGCCATCAACAGGAACAAGCGGTCCGTCACGCTGGACCTGAACGACGCGGCCGACCTGGCGCTGGCCCGCACGCTCGCCCGCCGCGCCGACGTCTTCGTGGAGAACTTCAAGCCGGGCGGGCTGGCCAGGTTCGGCCTGGATTACGACTCGGTCAGCGCCGTCAACGCGTCGATCATCTACGCCTCGATCAGCGGGTTCGGCAGCGGCGAGGGAAAGGACCTGCCCGGCTACGACCTCATGGTGCAGGCCATGTCCGGGCTGATGAGCCTGACCGGTTCGCCCGACGGGCCGGCGTACCGCTCGGGCATCTCGGTGTTCGACGTGATCGCGGGCCTGCATACCACCATCGCCATCCTCGCCGCGCTCTACCACCGGGCCGCGACCGGGCAGGGCCAGCGCGTGGAGGCGAGCCTGATGGCCTCGGCCCTGTCCGGGATGGTGAACCAGACCAGCGCGTACGCGGCGGGTGGGGTGGTCCCGGTCCGGATGGGCAACTCCCACCCCAGCGTCTACCCCTACGAACCGTTTCCCACCGCCGACGGCGACCTGATCATCGCGATCGGCAACGACGCCCAGTTCGGCAGGCTGTGCGAGATCCTCGGCGCGCCGCACCTCGCCGAAGACCCGCTCTTCGCCACCAACCCGGCCCGCACCGGCAACCGCGAGCAGTTGCGCGCGCTGCTCACCGGCCTGCTATCCGCGCGCCCGGCCGCCGAGTGGTTCGGCATCCTCATCGCCGCGGGCGTCCCGTGCGGCCCGATCAACACGGTCGACGCCGGCGTCGACTTCGCCGCAAAGATCGGCCTCGACCCGGTCGTGACCGCCGGAGAGGGAGCAGCGACCCGGCCGGGGATCCGCCACCCGGTGACCTTCTCGGTCACCCCGCCCAGCTACCCGCTGCCGCCGCCCAAGCTCGACGAGCACGGCGAGCAGATCCGCGCCTGGCTGGCGTGCCCCGACCCATGACCGCCGAACAGAACCGGCCCGCGGCCTACCCCACCTCACTCGGCACCTCGGACGCCGAGACGATCACGCTGCTCGGGCAGGACCTAGCGGCCGACCTGATGGGCCAGGTCGGGTTCGGCGAGCTGGCCCTGTGGCTGGTGACCCAGCGCCGGCCTACCCCGTCCCAGGTCCGCGTCTTCGAGGCGGTGCTGGTCGCGCTGGCCGACCACGGGTTCACCCCCACCGCCATCGCCGCCCGGCTGACCTACCTGAGCGCCCCCGATTCCGTGCAGGGCGCGCTGGCCGCCGGTCTGCTCGGCGGCGGCTCGCGGTTCCTCGGCGTGACCGAAGACGCCGGCCGGTTCCTCGCCGGCGCCCTTGCCGAAGCGGGAACGCCGCTGCCCGCCGACGACGCGGGCTGGGACGCGCTCGCGCTGGCCGCGGTGACCAGGGCGCGGAACGAAGGCCGCCTCGTCCCCGGGCTCGGCCACCCGGTCCACAAGGTCACCGACCCGCGCACCCCGGCGCTCCTGCGGATCGCGGAGGAAGAGGGCCTGCGCGGCCCGCACCTGCGCCTGTTCGAGGCGATCGGCCGGGTCCATCCGCAGGTCCTCGGCCGGACGCTCCCGCTGAACGGCGCCGGGACGTGCGGCGCCGCCCTGGCCGACCTGGGCCTGCCGGTAAGCCTGCTGCGCGGGTTCGCGCTGCTGGCCCGGGCCGCCGGGCTGCTTGGCCAGCTGGCCGAGGAGCAGCGCCGCCCGCTGGCCATGGACATATACCTCGCGGTCGACCGCAACGCCAGGTACGTTCCCCCCGAGACGGCGCAGGAGGCGCCTTGGCCACCGTCGCAGCGGTGATCGCCAGCGGTCGGCGGGTCAGAAGTCGAAGACGGTAAGCCACTCCGCCGCGCGCGGGCGGAACCCGTAGCGGTCCAGGAGGTAGCGGGTCACCGCGGGCATGTGCCCCGCGCCGTAGACCACGGCGACGTCGACGGCTTGCTCAGGACGCCGGGCCAGGACCTGGCCCAGCGCGGCGGCCAGGAGCGCGTCGCGCTGGTCAAGCAGCAGTTCGGCGAGCGCAGGCGCGCTGTCGCGCACCATGACTTGACCCGTGTCGGGCAGGTCCTCCACTGCGGCATACCTAGCGAGCATCCTGCGGGTTCCCAGCAGCCAGAATGCGGTCCCCACGACTGGCGCAAGTACCAGCAAGCCAGCACGCTGCAGGGCCGGCACGGCGCGCCATCCGGCACGCAGCTGCCTGCCGGTCATGTCAGGCGTGATCACCTCGGCCTCGAGGCGAGAGTAGTCGATCCGCTGTACGACAAGCCCGAGCCTGCGCCGCGTACTGGGCAGCCGGTATGCGACCGTCAGCGCTCTGCCGATCAGCGAATCCCCGCTGATGCCCTCGGCGACCACCACCGCGCACCGGCCAAGACGCTCAGTGACCTCCGCATAGAAGGAGGGCGCGCCGAGGTGCAGCATCGGGAAGAGCAGGATGCGTTGCGGTCTGTCCGGCGACCGCAGCGTGATGACCGCGGACCGCACCCCCCTCACGCTCACCTCGATCATCTGCACGGCACGCCTCAGCCGCTCGGCGGCCGCGGCTTGGCCGTGACGGAGAAGATCGTGCTGACCGCCGTGCGCCTGATCTGATCGGTCATGCTGGCGTACAGCGCCGCCGCTTCCCGCTGATACTCCGGAAGTGAGGCCGTCCCGCCCGCTGCCCGGATCAGCAGGCCGGACAGCAGGTCGGACATCGCAGCAAGGTGCTCACGCCAGGCGGAGTCGGTGGCCGAGAGCAGAACCCGGCGCTCAAGCTCGCGCATGACCTGCTCGCCAGACTGGGCTTCCCGGTTCTGATACGCCTGCCGTGCGTCACGTTGCACCGCGGCCAGCAGACCAGCCCCGCGGTCTTTCCCGCCACGCTGCATCGCGACGTGAATCTGACCATGAAGCGCGCCGTCTACCGGATACAGTTGCCTGAGCCCGGCCACGAGAGATTCCGGCTTGCTTCCAGCCTGCAGCGCACGGTTGACCTCGGCGGCCACGACACCGTCGAGGATGGCCGCGAAGCGGGCGCGCAGGTCGTGCCGGAGCACCACAGATCTCCGCTCGGCGTACACGACCCGCTGTTGGTCGGCGAGTACCTCGTCGAACGCGGCGTTGCCCAGGTACGACTGCGCCTGGAAGGCCGCCCAGCGGAACTGTGCCTTGTCGAGTGCCCGTGAGAGCTGCTTAAATGACTCGCCGTCGAACAGCGCCGACTTCGGTGCGTGTGGTATGAGGTGGCCGACTGCCTCGTCCTCGGCCGACAGGTAGAACAGCGACTCGCCGGGGTCACCCTGTCGGCCCGCCCGGCCCCGCAGATGCAGTTCGGTCCGCCTGTTGCCGTTGCGCTCGGTACCGAGTACACACAGTCCGCCCCGATCGGCGACGGCCTCGCGCTCGGCCCCGGAACTGCCGCCAAGAACGATGTCGACGCCGCGGCCCGCCATCTTCACCACGATCGTCACCGCGCCGGGCCGGCCTCGGCGAGGACTGACGCCTCGCGCTCGAAGTCCCGTGCGGACAGCAGCTCGCAGGAGACGCCCGCGCGGTGGAGCAATTGCTCGACCGCCTCGGCATCGGCGTCGGACATCGCGCCGACCAGGACCGGCTGGCCGGACGCGGCCCGCTGGCGCGTGTCGGCCGCGATCGCGGCCAGCTTGGCCTGCCGAGTCCGGTAGAGCTTGTCGGGATGATCGACCCGGATCACCGGCCTGTTCGTCGGGATCGTGATCACCTCGAGGCCGTAGAGCTCACGGTAGGCCTGGGCCTCGCTGGCGGCGGTGCCCGTCAGGCCAGCCAGCCGGTCGTACTGGCGCAGATAATCACGGCACCCCACGCTGCCGATAATCTGCGTTGTCGGCCGGACCGGCAGGCCCTCTTTGGCCTCGAGCGCCTCGTGCATCCCTTCGACGTAACGCGAGCTCAGCGGACGGCCGGATACCCGGTCGATGAGCACGATCTGATCGTCGGACACCAGGTAGTCGCGGTCCCGCTCGTACAGGGCACGGGCCTTGACCGCGTTCTCGATCAGGTGCGCCAAGCCGGCCTGGGCAGCGTCGTACAGGTTGTCGACACCCAACTTTCGCTCGATCACGGCGATGCCGTCATCGGTGAGGCTGGCCGTCATCGCCGCCCGGTCCGCGTTGTAATGCTGACTCACCTGCAGCCCGCGCGCGATCTCGGCCGCCGCCTCGGGCCCGGGTCCGGACTGCGACGCTGGCCCGCTGATGATCGCCGACGTACGCATCTGGTCGATGAGGATCAGGTCAGCCTCATCCACTATCGCGAGGCCGAGTCCGCGCTGCACCTGCTCGCTGACTTTCCAGGCCAGGTTGTCCCGGATGAAGTCGTAGCCGAACTGATCCCACTGGCCGTACACCACGTCCGCGGCGTACTCGGCGCGCCGCGTCGGCCGATCGGGGTTGGGCGCGGTATCCAGCAGCCCTGCCGATAGGCCGAGGAACTGGTACACCGGCCGCATCCAGTCCCGGTCCCGGCGGGTCAGGTAGTCGTTGGCCGTCATCACGTGCACCGGCTGGTCCGCGACGGCCCCGAGGTAGGCGGGCAGTGTCGCCGTGAGCGTCTTGCCCTCACCGGTACGCATCTCCGCGATCATGCCGAGATGCAGGACCGCACCGCCCATGATCTGCACGTCGTGATGGCGCAGCCCGACCGCGCGCCGGGCAGCCTCCCGTACCGTCGCGAACGCCTCGGGCAGCAGCCGAAGGACGTCTTCGCCCCGCGCGAGCTGCTCCCGGTACCGCCGGGTGCGCTCCCGGAGTTCGTCGTCTGTGCGGGCCTGCGCGACGCCTTCCAGACCGTTCACCTGCCTGACGATCTCCAGGCACCAGGCCAGCGTCGCCGCCTCACCCGAGGGCCGGACCACCGCTCCGGGTACCTGGCCAGTCCGCCGGGCCGCACGCCTGCCTCTGACCACTGCGGAACCCCCGTTCGGCAGAGTCTGTCACGCCAAAGCATTGCACCTCTACCAGCAACCGTCGATGTCCACTCCTCGGGCGCGGTGAGGCTCCGGACAAGGTTCTCCAGGGGGTAAGACTGGCCAGGGGCGCGGAAAATAACCGGCCTCCCCGAACAGCCGGGACACCGTGGCCGCGCCGAAGAACCCCTGGCAGCGCCCGTTCATGGCCCGGGTCCTGCGGCGCAGCCCGCCGAGGTCCGCGGGCGGTACCGGGCTGGCCAGCGCGTCCCTGACCTCGCCCAAGCTGACCCGCTCGCAGTGGCACACGATCTGCCCGTAGGCCGGGTCGCCCGCGATCCGCTCCTCGTCCTGGTAGGGCCGCAGGCCCGCTTCCCCGATGTACGGCATCCGCGGCAAGCACACGCCGCAAGCAGACGGCCGCAGCGGCAGCCCGGCCTCGCCCAGCAACGCGACCACGTACTCGGCGATGCCGAGCGACGCCGAGAGCCCGGTGGACCTGATCCCGGCCACGTACGCGTACCGCCGCGCGGCGTCGACGCGGATCTGGTAGTCCGGGTGCTCGGTCGCGGCCCGCAGCCCGGCGTACGTCGCGGTGACCTCCTCGTCGGCCAGCCCCGGCAGGATCCGCCGTCCCGCCGCCAGCAAGGAATCCAGCCCTGCCGCCGTCGTCGAGGTATCACCCCGGTCCGGGACATCCTCCGCGGTTGGCCCGAGCAGCACGTTCCCGTACACGGTCGGCGCGACGAGCACCCCCTTGCTCCGCGCCGTCGGGACCGGCAGCAGGATCGACCGCAGCAGCGTCCTGGCCAGCTTGTCGAACACGATCAGCTCGCCCCGCCGCGGCCGGATCGTGAACCCGTCCCCGCCGAACATCCGGTCGATCACGTCGCTGCCCAGCCCCGTCGCGTTGACCACCCACCGGCCCCGCAAAACCCCGCGCGTCGTCGCGAGCTCGTAGCACCCGTCAACAGCCGTAACCCCGGTCACCGACGTACTCAGCAGTAGCCGAACGCCCGCGCCCACCGCCTCGGTCGCGAACGCGAGCGGCGCCGTCCATGGGCAGACGATGGCCTCGTCGGGGATCTCGAGCGCGCCGAGCGCCCCGGGCCCCAGGGCGGGCTCGCGCGCGTAAAGCTCTTCGGCCCCGATCCGCCGCACGGGCAGGTAGCCGTTCCGCCGGGAGTTTTCGGCCAGCGCGGGCAGCGACGCCTCCTGCTCGGGCGTCCAGGCGACCAGGAGCGCGCCCGTGTATTCCACCGGGATGCCCGTGGCCGCGGCGTATTCCCGCAGCAGGGCGCTGCCGCGAGACAGCAGCCAGGCGTCCGTCGTGGTGACCACGCCGTCCGCGGTCAGGTTCTCCCGCAGCCAGGTCATCTTCGGCGCGGCGAAGTACGGGTCGAGCGGCAGGCCGGTGATCGCCGACAGCTCGGCGGCCCGGCCCGCCAGGCGCTCGCACACCACCGACGCCCGGCGGTCCTGCCACACGATCGCGGGCGACGATCAGCTGCACCACGTAGAACACCAGCCCCACGCCGAGCGCGCCAAGTACGTAGTACTGCGCGTCGCGGAACTCGGCCGGCCCGATCAGCAGGATCAGCTCGTAGGCAAGCCAGATCAGGGCCCCGGCGATCACCGGAATTTCCCATTTACCGAACGGGCGGTGGTGCTCCCCTTGGGCCCCCCGCGCCGCTCGCCGGGGTGACGTGAACACGTAGAGCAGGACCGTGCTCGAGTACAGCAGCGCGGGCATGATCGTCGAGGCGGTGAACAGGGTGGCCAGCGCCCCGGCGTGCGTGCGCAGCACCAGCGCGATGACGGCGCCGAGCACCGCGGCCAGCACGGTGGCCCACAGCGGGCCTGCGGTCGCCCTCGGCACGTGGCGGAGGATCGTCAGGCCGACGATCCCGATAATCTCGGTGGCATCCGGGCCCTGGCCCGTGGTGACTGATCTACGTTTCTTACTCCCTGTCTTCCTCGGGGGGACGATCCCCCCCAGACCCCCCCTGCTCTTGGGGGGAAGCCGTTCCCCCCAAACCCCCCTTGGGACCCCCTCCGGGGGCCCGGATGACCGTTCCGCCGGCCTCGGCGAGGGCTTCTGTGACCTCGGGGCTGGCTTGGTAATCGGTGAGGACCGCGGTGACGCGGCTCAGCGGGCAGACCTGGTGCACGGCGATGGCGCCGAGCTTGCTCGAGTCGGCCAGGACGTAGGAGGCGGCGCAGTGCGCGATGATCGTCCGCCTGGTGATGACCTCGGGCGGGTGGTAGTCGGTGAGCCCGGCCTGGGGGTGCACCCCGCCGGAGCCGAGGAACGCCTTGTCGGCGTAGAACTCGGCGAAGAACGCCTCGGCGTGCGCGCCGAAGCAGGCGGCGGCGCCGGGCCGCACCTGCCCGCCGGACAGCAGCAGCTCGATGTCCTCCCGGTCGGAGAGGACCATCGCGGCGGGCACCGAGTTAGTCAGGACCCGGCCGCGGAACCAGGCGGGCAGCGCCCTGGCCACCTCGAGCGCGGTCGTCCCGATGTCGATGACGATGGTGTCCTCGGGCCCGATCAGCGTGGCGGCGAGCTGGGCGATGGCCCGCTTCCGCTCGGCGTGCAGGCTGCTCCGGGTGGCGAAGGTGCCCTCCGTGGACCGGACGGACAGGGCCCCGCCGTAGACGCGTTCGAGCAGGCCCTGGTCGCGCAGCCCGCGCAGGTCGCGCCTGATCGTCTCCAGCGACATGCCGAACTGCCTGGCCAGATCGTCGGCCGAGACCGCCTTCGCCTGGCGGACCTCGGCCAGGATGGCCTGTCGGCGCTGAGTCGGCAGCATACGGCTCCTACATGACTGTTGTTTACCGATCTTGATCTATTTTTGTGTCGGCGTCAATCGCCTACTCCTGCTGGTTTCGGCCACAGCTGAAAGGATTGGCGGCGAGCGCTCGCCGTCCAGAATCATGAAAGCCGGAACCACAAATGCCGGTGGTCCGATCCTGGGGCGGGCTGGCCATTGTCCGGCCGACGGTGGCTAGCCCGCTCCGCCCTTCCGGTTCCGAGTTAGTCGGCATGCAACCCGGCTAGCCGACCAGAAGCCTTCCGCTTCCCGGCTAGCCGGCCTCAAGCCCTTCCGGTTCCGGCTGGTCGGCGTGCGGCCCCTCCCGCTTCCCGCTCCGGCTAGCCGGCGTGCAGCAGCTGGGCTCCCAGCGGCGTCAGCACGTGCAGGACCGCGCTGCCCTGGCGGCGGGTGATGACCAGGCCCGCCTCGCGGAGGATCGACGCGTGCTGGCTGGCCGCCGCGAGCGAGATGCCCACCCGGCTGGCCAGCTCGGTGGTCGTGCAGCCCTCGGCGACCGCCCCCAGCACCGCGGCCCGGTTACTGCCGACCAGGGCGGCCAGCGCCTTGCCCCTCGCTCGCGGCCGGGCCCACACGTCGTCGTGCCGGGCCTGCCCGTCGGCCGCAGGCAGGACGAGCTTGGGCGCCGCCGACGGGTCGTTGGGGTTCGTATGCAGGCCGGGGAACGCGCCGACGAACATGGAAGGCACGATGGCGAGGCCGCGGCCCTCCAGGTGCAGGTCTATCTCGCAGTGCATGAGCAGTTCCAGGACCGGCGGTCGCCAGCGGATCGTCTGGCTCTGGAGCGAGGCCAGCAGCCCCTCGGGACCGATGCGGGCCAGCGCCCGGCGCCGCGCGACCTGGTCGGCGTGCAGGCAGGCCTGGATCCGGGGCCAGTACGGTTCGACCAGCGCCCGGTGGGCGGCCAGGGTCGCAGCGGCCAGCTCGCGCCGGGCCGGCCCGTCGGCGTCGGCGATCGCCCACGCGGCCTTGGGCAGCTCGTGGTCCCGGGCTACGTACTCGATCTCAACCAGGACGTGCTCGCGCTTCATGGCCATCAGCGCCTGCAGGCCCTGCTCGATCGTGGGCGCCACGCCGGTGAGGGTGCACAGGTCCACGCCCCTGGTCTCGGGCGGCATCAGGCTCGTCAGCGCCGCCATCTGGGTGGTGACCTTGCCCTTGACCTGACCGCGCCACTGGCCGAACATGCCGCGCGGCTGCATCGGGCACCGGAGCAGGGAGACCGCGAGGAACGTCTCGGCCAGCGGGCCGAGGGTGGGGCTGACCTGGATCCGCTCGAGATCCTCGGGTGTGAAGTGGATCCGCCAGGTCATGGCATTTAGCCTGGCTGACCTGGGTAGGGCGCGCAATGGACATATACCTACCGTCGGTAGACATACGTCTACCATGGCGCCGTCCCAGAGTCGGGGCTCCCGCTACCGGAACAGGGCGCTGTAGGCGTTGAGCGCGGGCTGGCCGCCGAGGTGAGCGTAGAGCACCGTGGAGTCCGGCCCGATCCGGCCGGTGCGGACCAGGTCGATGAGCCCGGCCATCGACTTGCCCTCGTACACCGGGTCGATGATCATGCCCTCAAGCCGCCCGGTCAGCCGGATCGCGTCCAGCGTGGAGGCCACGGGGATGCCGTAGTAGTCCCCGGCCCAGCCGGCCAGCACGGTGATCTCGTCGTCCCGCACTTCCCGGCCCAGCCCGATCAGCTCGGCGGTGTTCCTGGCGATCTTCTCAACCTGCGCCCGGGTCTCCTCGATCTTGGCCGATGCGTCGATGCCGATCACCTGCCGCGGCCGCTCCTGGCCGGCGAATCCGGCGATCATCCCGGCGTGGGTCGATCCCGTGACGCTGCACACGATGATTGTGTCGAAGAAGATCCCGAGTTCTGCTTCTTGCTGCTGGACCTCGTAGGCCCAGTTCGCGAAGCCCAGGCCGCCCAGCCGGTGGTCGGAGGCGCCGGCCGGGATCGCGTACGGCGTCCCGCCCGCGGCGCGGACGTCCTCGAGGGCCTGCTCCCAGCTGGACTTGATGCCGATGCCGAAGCCCTCGTCGACCAGGCGGACGTCGGCGCCCATGATCCGCGAGAGCAGGATGTTGCCGACCCGGTCGTTGACCGAGTCGGGCCAGTTCACCCAGCTTTCCTGCACCAGCCGGCACTTCAGGCCCAGCTTGGCGGCGACCGCGGCGACCTGGCGCGTGTGATTCGACTGCACCCCGCCGATCGAGACCAGCGTGTCGGCGCCCTGCGCGAGCGCGTCGGGGACCAGGTACTCGAGCTTGCGGGTCTTGTTCCCGCCGTACGCGAGCCCGGAGTTGCAGTCCTCCCGCTTGGCCCACACCGCCGCGCCGCCCAGGTGCGCGGTCAGCCGCTCAAGCGGGTGGACCGGGCTCGGCCCGAACAGCAGCGGATACCGCGGGAAATCGGCCAGGGCCACCGGGCCTCGCCTCCCTAGAAGAGCACGTACAGCTTCCTGATCGGCTCGTGGATCTGCCAGGTGCCGGTCCAGCCGCGCGGGAACACGGCGGTGTCGCCGGGTCCGACCTCGGCGGGCTCGCCGCCGTCGGGGGTCACGGTCATCCGGCCGGACAGGATGTGCACGAACTCGTTGTTCTCCAGTGTCCACCGTGACGGCCCGGCGGTGCATTCCCAGACCCCGGCTTCCTGGGCGCCGTCCCCGGCCCAGAGGGTCGTCCCCGAGGTGTACATCGGCTCGCCGGTGGCCTCCGCGAGCGGGCCCCAGTCCTCGAGCTTGGCGTCGACCGCGGCGGCCAGGAACGGGGTGGCGGTGATCATGAGGTAGTGATCCTTTCCGGGAAGGGGAGTGCGATGGGGTCGGCGGCCAGGCGGCTACGCCCGAACTCGTCGAAGCGGTCCAGGCCGAGAACCGAGACGTCAACCACCTCGGACGCCCCGGTCAGCGCGACGTCGGCCGCGGCCCGGGCCACGCCTGGTCCCCACATCATGCCCGCGCCGCCGGCGCTGGCCACGGTGACCCGGTCCCGGTCGGGCGCCGGGCCGATGATGGGCAGGTGGTCCGGGGTGTAGTCGATGGTGGCGGCCCAGACGCGGCGCAGCCCGAGCCCGGCGGTGACAGGGACCAGGCGGGCGAGCCGGGCGCGCATCAGGGCCAGGTAGCCCTCGTCGACCTCGCGGTTGTCGCCCGGCGGCTCCTCGGGGTTGCTCATCCCGAACAGCAGGCCGCCCTCCTCGGGCCGCCAGTAGAGCCCCGCGGGCAGGTCGAACACCATCGGGACCCGCGCCGGGTCCAGGTCGGGGTGCCGCTCGGTCACCGCGACCTGATGCCTGGCCCCGCCGGCCGGGATGCGCAGGCCGACCAGCCGGCCGACCTCGGCGAGCTTCGGCCCGCCGGTCAGGACCACCAGGCCCGCGACGATCGGGCCCCGGCTCGTATCCACGGTCAGGCCGTCCGGACCGCTCAGGCCGAGGAACTCCACGCGCTCGGCGATCTCGATCCCGCTGCGGATCAGGGCGACGGTGTACGCGGCGACGTTGCGCGGCGGCGAGATGAACCCGTCCTCGCCCGCAGAAGGTGCCGCCGAGCGTCTGCCCGGGCGCGAGCGTCGGGTTGGCCGCGTCCACCTCGTCCGGGCTCCAGCCAGCGCACGGGTACGCCGAGGGCAGACTGCATGGCCATCCGCTCGTACGCCGCGACAACCTCCGCCTCGGTGAAGCAGGGCAGCAGGTACCCCACCTCGGTGAACCCCGAGTCGGTGCCGAGTCTCGTCCCGCTGGCTCAGGTAGAACCGGCGTGACCACTGGCCGAGCCGCACGGCCTCCGGGGTCCCGCCCTGCATCCGGACGACGCCGGCCGCCCGGCTGCTCGCGCCCTGCCCGAGCAGGCCCCGTTCCAGCACGACGACCCGGTCCAGCCCGGCCCGGCGCAGGAAGTACGCGCACCACGCGCCCACCGTCCCGCCGCCGACCACGACCGCGTCCGCGTTGTCATCGCCACCCCCGGCATGCCCGGTTTCCCTTGGCACCCGCCCCCCGCCCGTTGGCACACGACCGATGCTGGCATAGACTGAACATTCAGTCAATATGATGCGCCCGGTCGCGGGGCCCCCTGGAGGTTGCACGGGATGTACGGGTTCTCCGAAGAAGACCGCCAGATCCAGGCCCGCGCCCGCGGATTCGCGGACGAGCTGATCCCGTTCGAGGAGCAGGCCGAGCCTGCCGGCGGCGAACTGCCTCCGGACGTGACCGCCGGGCACGCCAAGCGGGCCCGCGAGCTTGGCCTGGCCTCGACCAACATGCCCGTCGAGCTCGGCGGCGGCGGCTGCACCACGCTCCAGCAGGTGCTAGTGCAGGAGCAGATGGGCCGGGTGACCAACGCGCTCGGCTGGGTGGCGTCCACCCCGCCGTCGTGGCTGCCCGTCGTGGCCACCCCCGACCAGCTCGAGCGCTACGTCCGCCCCACGGTCGCCGGCGACCGCGAGGAGTGCTACGCGATCACCGAGGAGGGCGCGGGGACCGACGTCGACGCGATCGAGGCGACCGCGCACCTTGACGGCGGCGAGTACGTGCTCAACGGCGTCAAGTGGCACGTCACCTCGTTCAACTCGGCCGACTTCGCCTTCTTCCAGGCCAGGCTGGCGGGCGGGCCGCACGACGGCGAGCACGCGATGTTCCTGGTAGACCTGCCGTGCCCGGGCGTCCGGGTGGTCAGAACCCCGGCGTACTCGCACACGATCAGCCACCACCACCCGATCGTCGCGTTCGAGGACGTGCGCGTTCCCGTGGCGAACCTGGTCGGGGCGGAGGGCGACGGGATGGCGTTCGCGTACGAGTGGTTCAGGTTCGAGCGCCTGATGGTCGCCGCCCGCTGCCTCGGCGCGGCCTGCCGGCTCACCGAGGAGATGACCGCGTTCGCCCGCACCCGCCGCTCCGGCGGCCAGCCGATCATCGAGCACGGGCTGGTGGCCGGGATGCTCGCGGACAGCCTGACCGAGCTGTTCGCCGCCAGGTCGATGGCCTACGAGACCGCGCGCGGCATCGACCACGGCGCCGACCTGAAGGTGTCGCACGCGCAGTGCTCGATGGCCAAGCTCTACTGCTCGGAGATGGCGGGCCGGGTCGCCGACCGGGCCGTCCAGGTCTTCGGCGGCCGCGGCTACATGCGCGAGAACGTGGCCGAGCGCTTCTACCGCGAGCTGCGCGTCGAGCGGATCTGGGAAGGCACCAGCGAGATCCAGCGCATGATCATCGCCCGCCAGATGGCCAAGCGCGACCCCGCCTCCCTGGCGTAACTCCCGCCACCACCGCCCTGCGTCCCCTACCGGCCGGGGAGCTGAACTCGTCCTCGGCCGCCCCCGCGAGGGACGGTCAGCTCGGCGCTCTGGGACCAGGTGAAGCCGCAGGACGCAGCTGGGCCCACCACTGCCAGGGTTCGTTTTCGCAGCGGTCGAGGAACGTACCTATATAGATCGCATTTACCACGGTGTCGACGCAGTAGCTGCGGGATTGATCCCAGGCATAGGGACATTCAAGCGACAGGAGACTCTGAGAACTTCTGCACCTCGTGACTGTCGTGCACCATTAATCTCTGGCGCGGGACGCGATAACCAGCTAGCGAAAGATGAAAATCGAATACCTCAGCGTGTCGGCCGTAAAATGTCAGACCCGCCTGCTAGAGTCAGCTTTAGAAAATAACACCGAGATAAGCGGAAGTCTGATCAACCTAGTCACACCGATTGTCTAAAGAACGCCTCGGGGGAGGTGAGACAAGACATGAGCACGGGGACGGCGAGCGCCAGTGAGCTGGTGGAGATCCTGGAGTCCACCGCGGGGCTGCTGGCCGACCTGGACGTAGCCGAGCTGCCGTCCGCCGTGCTCGGCGACAGCCTGGTCGGCATGGAACGCGTCGACGCGGTGCTGGCCGCCGCGCGGAGGCCGGCTGCTGGCCGCGTTCGACGCCAAGGACGGCCACCTGGCTGACGGCCAGCGGACCTTGCGTACCTGGGCGGTCAACGTGCTGCGGGTCACCAAAGGGCAGGCCGGCGAGTACCTGGGCCTGCGCGGGCTGGCCCGCGACCACGAGGTGCTGCGGGCCGGGCTGCGCGGCAAGGCGGTGCCCAAGTCACTGGCGCTGCAGCTGGCCAGGTGGACCCGGACCATCCCGGACGAGTTCCGGCCCAAGGCCGAGGAGATCCTGCTCATGGCGGCGCGGGCCGGGGCCCGGCTGCGGGAGCTGGCCGCGATCTACGCCGAGATCCGCGCCCACACCGCCCCGCCCGACCCGGACGGCCCCGACCCGCACCTGGACCGCGGCCTGTCCCTGGACACCACCCTCGACGGCGCCGGGCTCATCCGCGGCGACCTCACCCCGGAGTGCGCCGCCATGGTGACCGCGGTGCTCGACGCGCTGTCCGCGCCGCAGCCCGGCGACCTGCGCACCCGTCCAGAGCGGTATCACGATGCGCTGAAGGAAGCGATGAAGCGGCTGCTGGCCGCCAACCTGGTGCCGGCCCGGGCGGGGCAGCCGACCAGGGCGCTGGTGCACATCGGCCTGCCCGACCTGCTCGAGATGGACAAGGACTCGGTGCTGCAGGACCGGTGGATCGCCGCGTACCGGGCCCGGTGGGCTGCGGCCCGCGCGGCCGCCTCGGTCGGTCCCAGCGACGGCGGCGCCTGGCTGGAGGGCGACGCGGCCCGGGCGGTGGCGTGTGAGGCGATGATCATCCCGGTGGTGGTCGGCGACCTGGACCCCGGCGCGATCGAGCAGCTCATCACCGTGTGCGTCCAATACGACCGGATCCGCAGCCACGCCCACGCCAGCGACGGCGCGGACGTCGGGGTCAGCGCGGGCACACCGGACGGCACCGACCCCGGCGAAGCAACGGGGCCGGCGCAGGCCCAGCCAGGCCGCCGCCCCAGAATCGGAGCAGGGTGCCGGGACGGCCGCGCAGGTGCTGGCCATGCTCGAGCACCAGATCCTGGCCACCGTCATCCAGATCGTCTCCGGCCCCGGCGGGGTCGCCTCCTTCTTGCGCCGTCACCTGCTCGGCAAGGGCCTGAACGGGCCCTCCCTGCCCTTGGATGTCGGGCAGACCGACGACATTCCCGTGCATCTTCGCCGTCTGGTCGCGCTGCGGGACCAGGGCTGCGGTTACCCCGGCGGCTGCGACCAGCCGGCCTCGGCGTGCGAGCCGCACCATGTGATCCACCGCGCCGACGGCGGCCCCACCAGCCTGTTCAACCTCAAAGGCGGCTGTCACTGGCATCATCACGTGCTGCTGCACCAGCTCAGCTGGCAGCTGACCGTACACCCGGACGGCACCAGCCAGGCCAGCAGCCCGAACGGCAAGATCATTCGGAGCCACAGCCCACCGGGACCCGGGTAACCGGCCGCCCGGTGCGGACCTGGCCGGCCGGGACCCGGCGAGCCTGAGCCCTGTTCGGTAACGAATAGCCCGGGCCTACCAGGGTTCCATTGCTTCTATAGCGCAACAGGCCCGGCGTGCCCAAGGCCGACCCGGATCGCCACACCTGACACCAGACGGCGCGTAGGGTAAACACTCAGCCGTGTGGCGACCTTTCGGTCAAAATTTCGTCGTTCAGCTGACCACTTCGTGTCGCCCGCACGCGCCAGCTTCCGGTTGTTCAGCCCCGTCTGGCAGGCGTCCTGGTGCCAGGTGCCTGAGTTGACCTTCCCCCGCGGTTAGGGCCGATCATGGTCTGGTGACGAACACGGGACCGGATACCGGGCCTGCCGTGCTGCCGCCCGATAGCCATGTGCATAGCCAGTGGTCGTGGGACGCATTGGCCGGATCGATGGAGGGCACCTGCCAGCGCGCGGTGGAGATCGGCCTGCCCGCGGTGGCGTTCACCGAGCACGCCGACTTCACTGCGTGGTCGCTGCGGCCCGGCCGGGAGATCCCCGGCCAGTGGCGTCCGCTGGTCAGCGACGGGGTGCTGACCCCGCCCGCGCTCGACCTGGACGGCTACCAGGACTGCCTGCGCCGCTGCCGGGAACGGTTCCCGGGCCTGCGCATCTTGTCCGGGGTCGAGCTGAGCGAACCCCACTGGCACGGCGGCCGGGCCGCGGCCCTGCTGCGCGACGGCGGCTTCGACCGGGTCCTGGCCGCCGTGCACTCCGCGCCGGCCGGCACGGGCTTCACCGAGGTCTCCGGCCGGTTCGGTGACCAGGCCCCGGCCCAGGTCCTGCGCGGCTACCTGGCCGAAACCGCCGCACTGATCAGCCAGTTCGACGCCTTCGAGGTCCTGGCCCACATCGACTACCCGGTCCGCCGCTGGCCGCAAGAGGCCAGACCCTACGACCCGTGGGAGTTCCAGGATGAGTACCGGCACGTGCTGCGGACCCTGGCCAGCGCCGGGAAAGTCCTCGAAGTCAGCACCAAGGTGCCGCTGCACCCCCTGATCCTGACCTGGTGGCGGCAAGAAGGCGGCCAGGCCATTACCTTCGCCAGCGACGCCCACGACCCGGCCGCGCTGGCGGCCGGCTTCGCTGACGCCGCGCACCTGGCCGAGGCCGCAGGCTTCGCCGCCGGCCACGACCCCTGCGGACCCTGGAGCCGGAGCACAGTCCCGGCATGACCCCTCCCGGTCTGCCATCCTGGACCGATGCGGCAGGTCACCGTGCTCGGCAGCTGCGGCGCGTTCCCCGAGCCGGGGCGCGCGTGCAGCGGTTTCGCGGTGGACTGGGACGGCTACCGCCTGGTCCTAGATCTCGGCTACGCGACCCTTCCGCGGCTGCTTGCCCACTGGCCAGATGGCGTCCTGGACGCCGTGGCCATCACGCACGAGCACCCCGATCACTGCATCGACCTGCACGGGTTGTTCCGCATGCGGTTCTACGGAAGCCCTGCACGGCCGCGACTGCCGTTGTACTGCCCGCCGGGCGTGCTCGACCGGCTCGCCGGACTGGAGCCGGACGTCGACCTCGCCGCGGTCTTCGACCTTCATCCGCTGCCCGGCACCTACCGGGCCGGGCCGTTTGAGCTGACCGGCGTGCCGCTGCCCCACTTCGTCCCGAACGCGGGCATCCGGGTGCAGGCCGGGGAGATCGCCGTGGCCTACTCCGGGGACACCGGACCGGATCCGATGCTGGCCGAACTCGGCCGTGACGCCGACCTGTTCATCATCGAGGCCACCGACCGGGACGGCGAGATCCAGCGCCCCGTGCGCAACCTGATGACCTCCGCCGAGGCAGGCCGCTGGGGTCGGCAGGCGGGCGCCCGCCGGCTCATGCTCACCCACTTCTGGCCAGGAAACGACCGCGCGGCCTCGACAGCCGCCGCTTCCGCCGAGTTCGGCGCGGACGTGCTGACAGCCGAAGAGGGCCTTACGGTCGGGCTCGGCCACTGAAGATAACGATGCGCTGGTCAGCCCGGATTACTCGGGGCCGCGACCATCACCGTGTAGTGACAGCCTGGCGTGCTGGAGGCGCCTACCTCGCCGCTGGTCGCCTGGTAGGCCCCGCGGCGCGGCGAACGAGGTCAGCCGTCCGGTCACGACGTCGAGGGCGCCTCACCAAGCTGTTGCCCGGTTATTCAGCGTTTGATTGAATCTCTCGAATGATCACACGCGGTAGCTTCGGCCCATGAGCGAGATGCTCGAGACACAGCGACCGCTCGGTCGTTCGGCCCTGACGATCTCCAGGATCGCGCTGGGCTGCGGTAACTTCGGCGGGATCGGCTCGGCGCCGGAGTTCTTCGGGCAGGGGCTGGACCAGGACCAGGCGTTCGAGCTGATGGACGCGGCCTGGGCGTTCGGCATCACCCACTTCGACACGGCCGACGCCTACGGCGGCGGGCGGAGCGAGCTGTCGATCGGCCGCTGGATCCGGTCCCGTGGGGTCCGGCCCCAGCTGACGACCAAGACCTATAACCCGATGGAGGCCGGCGCGGACCGCGGCCTGGCGCCCAAGCGGATCGCCCGCCAGCTGGGCACGAGCCTGGAACGGCTGGGTGTCGATCACGTCGAGCTCTACCTCACCCACGAGTTCGACCCCGAGGTGCCGCTGGAGGAATCGTTCGGCGCCATGGAGCAAGCTCAGGCCGAGGGCGTGATCCGGGCCTACGGGGTCAGCAATTTCACCGTCCCTCAGCTGGCCAGCGCGCTGGCCAAGGGCGCGCCGGAGGCCGTCCAGAACAGCTATTCACTGCTGACGCGCGACGACGAGCAGGACCTTCTGGCGCTGTGCGCGGAGCGAAAGGTGGCCTACCTGGCGTTCGGCCCGCTGGCCGGCGGCTGGCTCACCGGCAAGTACCGCCGCGGCGAGCCGTTCCCGCCCGGTTCGCGGATGACCCAGCGGCCCGAACCGTACCGCGGGCTGGTCACCGGCCGGACCTTCGATGCGCTGCAACGGCTCGAGCTGATCGCTTCCGGACGCGGCGTCTCGATGGCTGGCCTGGCCCTGGCCTGGCTGCTCGCCGACGAGCGGGTGACGCAGATCGTGATCGGTCCCGGCCGCCCGGAGCACCTGGCGCCCGTCAGGGAGGCGCTGATGCATCCGCTCACGCCGCAGGAGCGGGCCGCGGTCGAGAGCGCGGTCGCCTGATGCGCGCGCTGATCCTCGGCCACCGCGAGGTGCTGGCCGCGCTCCCGCTCGGGGCGTGCGCCCAGGCGATGGCCGCGGTGCTCACCGAACGGGCCCGGGGCGGGACGTACATGCCGCTGCGGTCGGTGATGATGCCGCCCGGCGCGGCCGGGTTCCTCGGGCTGATGCCCGCCTGGCGCGGCCCGCAGCCGGGCCGGGCCGCGGCGTTCGCGCTCAAGGCGGTCGCCGTGATGCCCGGCAATCCGGCGCGCGGCCTCGACGCGCACCAGGGTCTGGTCACGCTGTTCGACGGCGAGACCGGCGTGCCGACCGCGATCCTCGACGCCTCCGCGATCACCGCTGTCCGCACCGCCGCGGTCACCGCGGTCGCGACCGGCCTGCTCGCGTGCCATGATGCCCGAACGCTGGCGGTGCTCGGCGCCGGGACGCAGGCCCGGGCCCATCTCCGGGCCCTCGCACGCGTGCGTGACTTCGAGCAGGTGCGCGTCTACGCCCCCACCAGGGCGCACGCCGAAGCGCTGGTCGAGCAGGTCCGCGGCGGACGCGCGAAGCTGAGCGTGGCCTCGAGCGCCGAGGAAGCGGTCAGTGGCGCCGACGTGGTCGTGACGGCGACCAGCGCGCGGGAGCCGGTGCTCCGGCGTGCCTGGCTCAAGCCCGGAGCGCACGTCAACGCGGTCGGCGCCAGTACCCCGCTGGCGCGCGAGCTGGACACCGCCACCGTCGCCGCCAGCGCGCTGTTCTGCGATAGCCGCGAGTCACTGCGGAACGAGGCCGCCGAATTCGCGCTCGCGATCGGCGAGGGCCTGATCGCGGGGGAGGAGCACGTCCGCGGTGAGCTCGGCGAGGTGCTGGCGGGAATCGCGCCGGGGCGCCGAGACGACCGCGAGCTGACGCTGTTCCGCTCGCTCGGCCTCGCCGTCGAGGACCTCGCCGCCGCCGAACTCGCGGTGGCGGTGGCAACAGAACGCGGGATCGGGACCGAGGTGGAGCTGTGATCGAGCTGTCAGCGATCGAGGCGGCGCGCGAGCGGATCGCGGGTACGGCGATGCGCACGCCGCTGGTACGCCTGCACGTCGAGACGGGTTCCCCGGCCGAGATCTACGTCAAGCTCGAGAATCTCCAGCCGGTCAACTCGTTCAAGATCCGCGGCGCGACGAACGCGGTCATGCTCGCGCCGGCCAGCGAGCGGGCGAAGGGGCTGGTCACCGCGAGCGCCGGGAACATGGCCCAGGGAGTGGCGTGGGCGGCCCGGGCCCTTCGCGTACCCGCGACCATCGCGGTCCCCGAGCACGCGCCCGAGGCGAAGCTGGCGGCGATCGAGCGCCTGGGCGGCCGGGTGGTGAAGCTGCCCTACGACGACTGGTGGAACGTGATCGTCACCAGCCGCCTCGACGGCGTCGAGGGGCTGTTCGTGCACCCGGTCCAGGACCCCGGGGTGATGGCGGGAAACGGGACGATCGGGCTGGAGATCCTCGAGGACCTGCCCGACCCGGACGCGGTCGTGATCCCCTACGGCGGGGGCGGCCTGACCGTCGGCATCGCCAGCGCGATCAAGGCGCTCCGCCCGGACACCAAGATCTTCACCGCCGAACCCGACACCGCCGCCGCGCTGGCCGCGGCGTTTGCGGCCGGGCAGCCGGCCGATGTCGACTACCGTCCTTCGTTCGTCGACGGCTCGGGCAGCCGCCGCGTGCTTGACAGCATGTGGCCGCAGGTCGCTCCGCTCGTCGACGGCGCTTTCGCGGTCCCGGTCGCCGAGGTCGCCGCGGCCGTGCGCGTGCTGGCCGAGCGGGCCCGGGTGATCGCCGAAGGCGCGGGCGCGCTCGCGCTGGCCGCGGCACTGAGCGGCCGCGCGGCGGCTGGCCCGACGCGCGCGCTCCAGGAGGCACTGAGCGGCCGCGCGGCAGCTGGCCCGACGCGCGCGCTCCAGGACACACTGAGCGGCGGTGCCGGGGCCGGGAAGATCGTCTGCGTGGTCTCGGGCGGCAACATCAACTTCAGCAAGCTGGCGGAGATCCTGAACGGCGCGTCCGGGTAAGCCCGGCTACGTCCTGCGCACCTCCTCGAGGGCCTCGATAAGCCGGTCGACCTCGCCTGCGGTGTTGTAGTGGATGAAGCCGATGCGCACCGACTTGTCGGCGTAGCCGAGGCGCTTGTACAAGTTCAGCGAGTACCACGAATCGTGCGCCCAGACCCCGATCCGGGCCGCCGCCAGGCGAGCCGCGACGTCCTCAGCCGGCACGCCCTCGACGTTGACGAGGAAGGTGGGGACGCGCCCTTCCATCCCCGGCAGCCCGTACACCGTGACCGCGTTGGAGATGCCGTCGAGGAAGCGCTGACCCAGCGAGCGCTCGTAGGGAACGATCGGTGCGAAACCCCCGATTGACTCCAGGTAGTCGATGGCGGCGTTGAACCCCGCGAGCAGCTCGTAGGTCTGCGTGCCGGTCTCGAACCTGCGGCCGAGCGGGGTGGTGGGCGCCGGGCGCGCCTTGTAAGGCCGCCAGCTGTCGACCACCTCAGCCCGCCCGTACGCCACGCCGAGGTGGGGTCCGCAGAACTTGTAGGGCGAGCAGATCAGCACGTCGGCGCCGATGTCCCGGACGTCGATCGGCTCGTGCGCCGCGTAGTGGACGGCGTCGATCCACGCGAGCGCGCCGGCGTCGTGCGCGAGCTTGCATACCTGCCGGGCGTCCACGATCGTGCCGATCGCGTTGGACGCCCACGCGAACGCGACCACCTTGGTGCGCGGCCCGAGCTTGCTCGCCAGATCGTCGAAGTCGTACGTCGTGTCCTTGTGCAACTCGACGTGCCGGACGACGAGGCCCAGGTCGTACGCGAGCTCCAGCCACGGCGCGACGCCGCCGTCATGATCCAGCGAGGAGACGAGGATCTCGTCGCCGCGCTGGAACCGGCGGGCCGCGGTCCGTGACAGCGTGAAGTTCAGCGAGGTCATGTTCGGCCCGAAGATCACCTCATGGGGCTCGCAGCCGAGGAACCTGGCCGCCTTGCTCTCGGCCTCCTCGAGGATGGCCTTGACCCGCAGGCTCGTGGCGTAGCCGGCGCCGAGGTTGGCACTGGCCTCGCGCAGGGCCCGCGTGATCGCCTCGCCGACCTCATCGGGCACCTGCGAGCCGCCCGGCGCGTCAAGGAAGGCAAAGTTTCGCAGGGACGAAAAGCGATCGCGGACGGCCGTAATGTCGAGGCAAGGACGGATTATTTCGGTCATCGGCTGCTCCCTTTACGTAGGCACCGGAGATCCCCACATTGCGATCGAATCACAACTGCTAGGCAAACCTCAAAAGCGCTTCCCATAGCCAGCGCGGGCAGCGCATCGTTTTGATCAGCCCAGATTCCGGTCGGCAGGAGAGCCCTTGAGTTTCCGCGTTATCCGAAGCGCGCAGGCCAGCTGGCAAGGTTCGGTTCCGGAAGGTTCCGGCCGGATAACGCTCGGCAGTGGCGCCTTCGACGGACCCTATTCGCTAAGGGCCCGTGTCGAGGAAAACGAGCGGGCGACCAACCCCGAGGAGCTACTCGGGGCGGCCGAGGCCGCCTGCTTCACGATGTCGCTCGCGAACCTGCTGGGCGACGAGGGCCACCCCGCGCAGGATCTGCGCACCACCGCGCGGGTGACGCTCGCTCAGGTTGGTGCCCAGTTCAACATCACCAGAATCGAGCTGCGTACCGTCGGCGACGTTCCAGGTGTTGACCAGGCGACGTTCACCGACCTGGCGCAGCGGGCTAAAGACTGCACGGTCGCTCGGGCCCTGACCGGTACCGAGATCACGCTCGAGGCGAGCCTTGCAGCTGGTTTACCCGACGCGGGATCCGGCGCCCCGGCGCCATCAGCTCACTGGTAGTTGCGAAGAGCGAGCCGGCGAGCCAGCGAACCCTTGATCTCCGCGGTGGATCGCGGACCGGCCTGGCGAGACCGGATCCCCGAGGCAGTCAAAGAGATATCGACAATTTGGAGGGGAATACCCCATGAAGAAAAGCGTGATCATCGCCGTGACGGCGATCGGCACGCTCGTAGCGGCCGGCTGCAGCAGCAGTAGCAGTAGTAGCAGCAGCACGACCACGAGCACCGGCACCACCACCAAGGCGTGTGTCGCCTCAACCGGCATGGAAGGGCCGCTCACCGGCCCGGTGGCCTCGCTCGGTCAGGAGCAGCTGCACTTCGCAGAGCTCGCGGTGGCGATGGACAACGCGGCCAATCACACGCAGATCTCGATCGTCCAGGGCGACACGCAGCTGACTCCCTCGATCGCCGTGACCGTGACCCAGCAGTTCACCTCGAACTCGAAGATCGTGGCGGTGGTCGGCCCGGCGGGCAGCCAGGAGGTCGAGGCCGTCGGTCCCCTGATGGCCAGGGCGGGCATGGCCTTCATCTCCGGATCGGCCACGGCGGTGGCGCTCACGACCGGCCAGTACCCCACGTTCTTCCGGACCGTGTCGGAGGACAGCGTGCAGGGACCGCAGGACGCGAACTACATCGTCAGCGTCCTGAAGCCGAAGGCCCTGATGATCGTCGATGACGAGGAGGCCTACTCGACGGGCCTGGTTGCGGCGATGATACCGGTCTTCCAGGCGGCCGGGATCAAGGTGGATCACGAGTCGGTCTCGCAGAAGATAACCGACTTCTCCTCGCTGGTGGCCAAGATCACGCCCGCCGAGACGGTCGTGGTCCTGCCCTGGCAGATCGCGGCCAACGCCCAGCAGTTCGGGCGGGACATGGCCCAGGAGCACAAGAACGCCGTGATCTTCGGCACCGACGGCCTGTTCTCGCCGGGCACGTTCGAGATCACCGGTTCGTATGTGTCCTCGTTCGGCCCGGACATCACCGCGATTCCCGCCGACGCCGCGATCGTCGCGGCCGCCCACGCGAAGTACGGGTCGTTCGGCACGTTCGGCCCGCCCGTGTTCGCGGCGCAGCACGTGGTTGACGAGGCGATCGCCTCGGTCTGCAAGTCCGGGCCAGACGCCGACCCGCGCCAACGTCCTGGCGGCGATCAAGACCACGGACGAGCCGACCACGATCCTCGGGCAGCCGATCCAGTTCAACGCCCACGGGGAGCTGGTCAACGGAAAGTTCTTCCTCTTTAAGATCACCTCATCGGGTAAGTACCAGCTGATCCCGAGCAGCTGACCGAAATATCCGGTTGATTCCCCGGCGGCGCGCCAGCCATGAGCAGGCGCGCCGCCGGGGAGCATGACGGCGGACAGGAACCCAAGGAACCCTTACGTTGGCCTTCTTCTTCCAGGAACTGATAAACGGCATCACCACGGGAGCGCTCTACGCGCTGGTGGCGCTGGGTTTCTCGATGGTCTACGGGGTCCTGAAGCTGCTCAACTTCGCGCACGGCGACCTGTACATGGTCGGCGCGTACATCGGCTTCTTCGTGATCAGGTGGTTCGGCGGCCCGACCGACGTGGACATCCCGGTGCCGCTGCTGCTCGTGATCATGTTCGTGCTGGCGGGCGGGCTGGTCGGAGGGCTGGGCGTCGCGATCGAGCGCTTCGCCTACCGGCCGCTGCGCAACGCGCCGCGGATCGCGCCGCTGATCACCGCGATCGGCGTCTCGTTCTTCCTGGAGAACTCGGCCCTGCTGCTGTTCGGCGCGCAGTACAGGATCTACAACACGCCGGACTTCATCTCGTTCTCCACCGGGATCCGGATCGGGTCGGTCAGCATCGACGCCGTGCAGATCATGTGCCTGCTGCTGGCCCTCATCCTGATGGTCGGCCTGCGCCTGCTGGTCAGCCGGACGAGGCTCGGCAGGCAGATGCGGGCCGTCGCTGTCGACCGGGAGGCCGCCGAGATGCTGGGCATCAACGTGAACTTCACGATCGCGGCGACCTTCTTCATCGGCTCGGCGCTGGCGGGCGTCGCCGGGGTGATGGCCGGGCTCCTGTTCAACCAGGTGAATAACACTGATCGGCTTCCTCGTCGGTCTCAAGGCGTTCACCGCGTCCGTGGTCGGCGGCATCGGATCCATTCCCGGCGCGATGCTCGGCGGCCTGCTGATCGGCATCGCAGAGTCCTTCATCACCGGTTACATCTCCTCGCTCTATAGCGACCTGCTGGTGTTCGCGCTGCTGATCGTGGTGATGCTGGTCCGGCCCAGCGGCCTGCTCGGCCAGGTCCAGCTGCAGAAGGTGTGACCCCGTGAGCCTCGATTCCCAGCCTCCAGCGGCACAGCCTCCGGCGGCCGGACCGACCGGACCCCTGGTCGGCGCCGACGAGTGGGTCGCGAGGCAGGCCCACCGGCGCGAGTACCTGCCGGGACGGCTAGGTACCGCACAGAGCCAGCTCGAGCGGATCGGCTTCTGGCCCAAGCTCGCGGTCGTCGGCCTGGCCGGCGCCGTGCTGCCGACGCTGGGCCTCGGCGGGTTCCAGCTGCAGGTCGGGATCGACACGCTGGTCATCATGCTGCTGGCGCTCGGGCTGAACATCGTCGTGGGCTGGGCCGGAGTGCTCGACCTCGGCTACGTGGCGTTCTTCGGCTTCGGCGCCTACGGGTACGCGCTGCTGTCCTCGGCCCAGATCGGCTCGCACGGCATCCACCTGCCGGCCGAGTTGTCCGTGCCGATCGTGATGATCGCCGCCGCGGCTCTCGGGCTGCTGGTCGGCTTGCCGTCCCGCCGGCTGATCGGTGACTACCTGGCGATCGTGACGCTGTTCTTCGGCGAGGCGTTCGTCGAGTTCACCAACAACGTGGCGCCGAGCGATTTCGGCGGCGCCAACGGGATCGTCGGGCTCGACACGCTCCACGGCTTCGGAGTCTCGATCACCAGCAACGCGGGGTACTACTACCTGCTCGTGATCGTCGCCGTGGTGGTGGTAGCGGTCCTGCGGCTGCTCGATACCTCGCGTACCGGACGAGCCTGGCGGGCCGTACGCGAGGACCCGCTGGCGGCCGCGTCGATGACGATCCCGGTCAACCGGATGAAGCTGATGGCGTTCGCGTTCGGTGCCGTCGTCGCGGCGCTGGTCGGCACCATCTACGCCGCGCAGCAGATCAGCGTGTTCCCGACCGACTTCGACACGCCCATCTTGATCCTCATCTACGCCGCGCTGGTCCTCGGCGGCGTCGGCAGCATCGCCGGGGCGGTCACCGGCGCCCTGGTGGTGATGATCATCTACGACGGGCTGCTGCGCAACGCCACCTACTCCGGCTGGATCTTCTACGGCCTGATCCTGCTGACCTTGCTGGTCAAGCTGCGCCCGTGGCGCCGGCTGGCCGCCGTCCTCGCGGCCACCGTGGCCCTCGGCTTCGCCGCGCACGCGATAGCCAGGGCCGTGTCGGCCAGCGCGGTCGCGGGCGCGCCGCAGTCGACCGGATGGCTCGGCGACGCGCTGCGCGACTGGGTGATCGTCCCGGCGAACCCCCAGGCCCTGGGCGACTGGGGGTACGTGGTGCTGGTGTGCCTGCTGATCGCGCTTGTGCAGGTCAAGAATCCGTGGCGGACGATACTGTTGGTCCCGGCGCTGTACCTGGCGTCGGTCGTCTGGGAGACCGCGCTGGCCGCCCAGCCCGCGGTCACCAGGCAGATCATGCTCGGCGCGATCCTGATCGTGACGATGGTCGCCAGGCCCCAGGGGCTCCTCGGGACGCGGCGCGTGGAGACCCCGCAATGAGCGCCGGCCGGTCAGCCTCGTTCCGGAGCCGGAGTCCGGTCCGGAGGTGCGCAGATGGCAGGGCCTGAGCGGCCGGGCCCGCCCGGAGACGGAGATCCCGCCGCGCAGCCCGACCCTGACCGCCAGGGACCCATCCTGGACCTCGACCGTCTCTCGCTGCACTTCGGCGGGCTCCAGGCGCTTTCCGAACTGGACCTGCGGGTGGACGACCGGGAGATCGTGAGCCTCATCGGGCCGAACGGCGCGGGCAAGACGACGGTCTTCAACGTGATCACGGGCGTGTACGAGCCGAGCTCAGGCGACGTCCGGTTCCAGGGGCAGTCGATCGCCGGGCAGGCTCCGCACCGGATCGCCCGGATGGGAATCGCCAGGACCTTCCAGAGCCTGCGCCTGTTCCCGAACATGTCGGTGATCGAGAACGTGATGGCCGCGACCTACGGCCGGACCAGGGCGACCCCGGCGGAGTCGATCCTCCGCCTGCCCAGAGCCAGGCGCGAGGAGCGCGAGGTGCGGGCGCTGGCCACGGACGTCCTGTCGTTCTTCGGCCAGCGGCTGGCCGGGTACCGCTGGGACCAGCCCGCGTACTCCCTCTCGTACGCGAACCGCCGGCGGCTGGAGATCGCCCGCGCGCTCGGGACCAGACCCCGGCTGCTGCTGCTCGACGAGCCCGCCGCGGGGATGAACCCCGCCGAGACCCACGAGATCACCGAGCTGATCTCGCGGCTACGCGACGAGCTCAACGTCTCGATTCTCGTGATCGAGCACGACATGCACGTCGTATCCGGCTGTTCCGATCGGGTGATCGCCCTCGACCACGGCGTCAAGATCGCCGAGGGTGCCTTCGACGCGGTAGCCAATCACCCGGCGGTTGTCGAGGCCTACATGGGGCGCGACCCCGAGGCGCTGACGGAGCCGCAATGAGCACGGAGCCGCGATGAGCGCCACGATGCTGAGCCTGGACAGCGTCACCACGTACTACGGGCAGATGCGGATCCTGGAGGGAATCTCGCTGCGCGTCGACGAGGGCGAACTGGTGTGCCTGCTCGGCGGGAACGCCTCAGGGAAGTCGACCACGCTGAAGACGATCCTCGGGATCGTGCGGCCGCGCGCGGGACGGGTCGTGCTGTGCGGAGAAGACGTGACGAACTGGCCCGTGCCGCAGCGCATCGCCCGCGGGATCGCGATCGTCCCGGAGAACCGCCGGCTGTTCGGGTCGCTGACGGTCCTGGAGAATCTCGAGCTCGGCGCGGTGCTGCGCCGCGGCGAGAAGCTCGACGAGGACTTCGAGAAGGTCTACGGGCTGTTCCCCCGCCTGTACGAACGCCGCAGCCAGCTCGCGGGGACGCTGTCGGGCGGTGAGCAGCAGATGGTCGCCATGGGCCGCGCGCTGATGTCGCACCCGCGGCTGCTCCTGATGGACGAGCCTTCCATGGGCCTGTCACCAGCGCTCGTTCAGCAGAATTTCCAGATCATCTCCGAGATCCACGCCTCCGGCGTGGCGGTGCTCGTGGTCGAGCAGAACGCCACGATGGCGCTGTCGATCGCGAACCGCGGCTACGTCCTTTCGACCGGGGTGATCGTGCTCGAGGGCCCCGCCTCTGAGCTTTTGCGCAGCGAGGATCTCAAGCGCGCCTACCTGGGGCGCTGATCAGCCGAGAGCGTCCTCGATGGCGGCGAGGACCTCGGGGGAGTCGGGGGTGGTGCCGGGCCGGAACCGGGCCCCGACGGTACCGTCGGGTCGCACCAGGAACTTCTCGAAGTTCCACTGGATGTCGCCGGCCTCGCCGTCCGCGTCGGGCTCCGCGGTCAGCAAAGCGTAGATGGGATGCCTGGCCGGGCCCGTTCACTTCGATCTTCTCGAACATCGGGAACGTGACGCCGTAGGTCGCCGAGCAGAACTCGGCGATCTCCTCGGCGCTGCCCGGCTCCTGGCCGCCGAACTGATTGCACGGGAACCCCACCACGGAGAAGCCGCGCCCGGCGTACTCCGATGCCCCCCGTTCCTGACCGCACTTGAGCAGAACGAGAGCGTTGTGCCGTCCAGGCCGAGCGAGCCGAGCGAGGAGTCCTCCCCGGCCAGGGTCTTCACGGGGATGTCGTAGATCGTCACCCCTGTAAGCTACACGGCCGCCCGCTTCCCCATCGTCACCCCTTCGGCCACCCGGGCCGGCGAGCCAGACGGGATCCAGACCGACTGCCCCAGGTAGCCGCGGGCGAGGGTGGTGACGAAGTAGTACACCGCGTCCTCGGTCGGCGACAGGGGCCCCGGCCGCGCGTGCGGCGAGGTGAGGCCGCGCTGCACCGACTCGCACGCCGCCCAGTCCTGCCGGTTGGTGATGTCCCAGAACTCGACCGCGTAGCTGGGATCGAAGTCCGGCTGGGCCACGGCCTCGGGCGCGAACGCCCAGGTGCACTCGATCTTGGTCCGGTCGGCGGCGACCGGGATCATCCGGTGCGTCATCACGTAGTCCGGGTGCAGGCTCAGCAGGACGTTCGGGAAGATGTTGACGTAGATGACGGTCCGCATCCCCTGCTCGTCCAGGCCGCGCAGCGGCACCCCGTGGCTTTCGCCGTCCATGGACATCGTGTCCATGCCGTCCCGCAGTATCATCGTGCCGCCGATCCAGGGGCCGTCGGTGACGTAGTTCTCGCCGCTCTGCGGCGCAGACAGCCGGCATAGCTCCGGGTGGATCGACGAGCAGTGGTAGCACTCGTGGTAGTTCTCCGTGAGGATCTTCCAGTTCGCCGCCGCGTCGTAGGTGTGCTGGGCCGCGGTCACCAGGCGCTCGGGCTCGTAGGGCGCGATCAGCGCATCGAGGTTGCCCAGCGCCTCCTCGAGCGGGGGGACCGCCCCGCCGGAGCCGTCCACGAAGATCAGCCCGTGCCACTCGGTCACCGGCAGCGGCACCAGGCTCCAGCCGGCGTAGTCAAAGCGCGGCTGATGCCTGAACCCAGCCGCCGCGTACAGCTCGCCCGACAGCTTGTACGTCCAGGCGTGGTACGGGCAGATGATCATCTTGTGCCGGTTGCCCTCCCCGCAGGGCAGTAGCTCGTGGCCGCGGTGCCGGCAGCTGTTGGCGAACGCCCGCAACTCGCCGTCCTCGCCCCGCACCAGCAGCACGCCGCCCTCGCCGGTGGCCTCCGCGCGCTGGTCACCCGGCGCGGGCAGTTGCTCGCTCCGCCCGACGCACATCCACCCGCCGTCGAAGAAGAACCGCTGCTCCCAGCCGAACACCTCGGGGTCCACGTACGCCGCGCGAGGCAGCATCACGCTCTCCCCGAACGGCCGCAACACCTCATCCACCTCGGCCCGGTTCAGCGGAGCCGGGGCCGGCTTACGATCCCAATATTGACTGACCATACAGTCAAGACTACGTCGCCCGACGCGCCCCTGTCCAGCCCGACCCCACGCAGCACCCGCCTCCCAGGGCTCACAACAGCCGCGTGAACAAGCCCGATAAAGAAATCACGGCGCCGTGTCCGGAGTCACCCCCACGTCGACGGTGACCCAGCCCTCGCTCCCCGAAGGCCCGCTGGCCGAGATCCGGTAGTACCCCGCACTGGGGAACGACACAGAAAGAGTGGCCGTCCCGCCCGCCATCGTGACCGTCTTCGGGAACGAGGACGGGACCGCGACGCCGGGCGGCGGCGTCAGCGTCAGGTCCACCGTCCCGCCCACGGCCGGATCGAGGACCAGCCCGCCGGTTTCCGCCTCCAGGTCGATCGTGACGGAATGCCCGGGGCTCGCCGGCCCGATGTCGGTCAGGATCCCGCCCGCGGCGTGGAACCCGATCGTGTCCGCGGGCGCGACGGGCACCGACGGCGCGGCCAGCGCCTTCTGGCTGAAGTCGAACGCGGAGTACAGGTCGTTCTGCGAAGAATTGAGCGGGGTCAGCGCGGGCATGTCCCACAGCTTCTGCATGAACGACAAGATGCCCACGTTCGTCGTCTGCTGGCTGAACACCCCGCGCCGCGCGTACGGGCTGATGATGATCATCGGGGTCCTGGCGCCGTACCCGGTGCTGGCCGGCGGCGCCACGTGGTCCCAGAACCCGCCGCTCTCGTCGTAGGTGACGAAGATCGCCGTGGAATCCCAGTACGAGCTGTGCGCGACCGCGTTGACCAGTTGCCCGATCCAGGCGTCGCCCTCCCCGATGTCCTCGGATGGCTCGGTGCTGTAGCCGACGCCGGGCCGCACGAAGGAGAAGTCGGGCAGGCTCCCGTCGGCCAGGTCGGTGAAGAACGCCGTCGCCGTGGTCAGGTCCGCGGCGTGCCCGGCCGGGATGATCTGCTGCCAGACCGTGCCGGCCAGGGCCGAAGGCGGCAGCGCGTAGTAGATCTTCCAGCTCCGCCCGTGCGCGGTCAGCTCGTCGAAGATGGAGTCCCAGGGCACCGTGGGGCCTGGCTGGAGGTTGTTGTACACCCAGCCGTGATCGGTTCCGTTCAGCGCGGTCAGGACGTTCGGCTGGGTCGGCGCGATGACCGGCTGGAAGTTCATGTCGGCCAGCTCGTAGGACGACGCCAGGTACTGCTCGTTCGGGTCGAACTTCGGGCCGAACTCGGTGATGGCGGACATCCCGTCCTGCGGGAAGACGGTGTAGTGGTCCATCAGGTAGCCCTTGCCGGGCTGGTAGTCCATCGCCATCTCTTCGGCGACCGTGCTGTTGTTGATCGTGCCGTCGATGTCGCCCTCGTTCGGCGTGGCCCAGACCGGCTGCACGTCCGGCTGGGAGGTGTAGTAGGCCTGCGGGTTGAGCAGCGACTCACCCGCCGGGATGCCGTCCGCGCCGGGGAACTGCCCGAACAGGTTGTCGAACGAGTGGTTCTCGATCATGATCTCGATGACGTGCTTGATCGGCACGGAAGCGGCCGCCGCGCGGTCCGCCGTGAGCACTGCCGCTCCGTGGTCGGCCGCGAGCACTGCCGCTCCGTGGTCGGCCGCGAGCACTGCCGACCCGTGGTCGGCCGCGAGTACCGTGGACCCGGACGTCGTGGCCGCCGTCAGCGCCGTCGCGGCCAGCAGGCCCAGGCCGGCGGCCGCCGCCAGAACTCGGTTATGCCTCACCCGACCCATTGTGCCCAGGTCGAGGCGCCAACCCCGGCCGCCGCGCCGTCACGGGCCGACCTTGCGGACCTCCTGCCGCGCTACCGATACTGCTGGCATGGGCGACCGTAATGTCCTCGGCGGCGAACTTGAGCCGTGCGGGACCGATCCGCTGACCGGGTTCTACCGCGACGGGTGCTGCACGACCGGGCCGGAGGACCTGGGCAGCCACACGATCTGCGCGGTGGTGACCGCCGAGTTCCTGGCGCACCAGCGCGGCATCGGCAACGACCTGTCCACGCCGGTGCCCCAGTTCCGCTTCCCCGGGCTCGGGCCGGGGGACCGCTGGTGCGTGACCGCGGCGAACTGGCTGCGCGCGCACCACGACGGCGCCGCGGCCCCGGTCGTGCTGGCGTCCACCCACCAGCGCGCGCTGGAGATCGTCCCGCTCGAGATCCTCAAGCGGTACTCCGTCGACGTCCCCGCCGACCTCGGCGCCCTCGACGAGTAACCTCACCCCCGGGAACAGACCTTTATTTATGCCGAACGGCGGTGGTATCACCCCAGCGACCGCCCCACCGCACCGGAGAGGACGCCATGGACTCCCGTACCGTCAGCACCGCCTCGCGCGCCCGGGCGATGGACCTGTCCGACCGGTGGGTCCGCGAGGGCTGCCAGCCCGTCAGTCCGCTGCTCCCGCAAGAACGCGCGTCCTTGGTCCGCGCCTACGCCGCCCTGCTCGCCGCGGTCCACCACTGACGGGGGAATGTCCTACAGTCGCCCTATGACCGACGCGGACCCGACGCCGGTACCCGGGCCGGCCAGCCGGGCGGCACCGCGGGCGGCCCAGCGGGCTTCGGACGCGGACCGGGACGCGGTCGCGGAGAAGCTGCGCGTCGCCGCCACCGAGGGCCGGATCGACCTGTCGGAACTCGAGGAACGGCTCGGCCAGCTAAACCGGGCGAGGACCTACGGCGAGCTCGGCGCCCTGGTGGCGGACCTGCCCGCGGGCGCCGAGCCGGACACGCTCGTCCTGCGGACCACGACGGCCAACCTCAAGCAGGCCGGCCGCTGGGTCGTGCCGGAGCTGATCACCGCGGAGTCCACGACCGGGTGGATCACGATCGACTTCACCCGGGCCGCCTGCGCGCACCGCGAGGTCACCGTGGAGGTGGTCACCAAGACCGCCTGGATCGAGCTGATCCTGCCCTGGGGGTGGGCCGCCCGCGTCGGCCCGCTGAGCACCTACACCGGGCACATCAGCAACAAGGCCGCCGACACGCCAGACCCCGGCTCGCCCCTCGTCACCGTGACCGGCGACCCGGTCTTCGGCTACATCAAGATCAGGCAGCGCTTCAGGAGGCGATAACGATGGCGGCCAGCGTCGCGGTCCTTTCCGACATCCACGGCGTGCTGCCGGCGCTCGACGCGGTGCTGGCCGAGCCGGAGCTCAGGGACGCCGAACGCATCGTGCTCACCGGCGACATCGCCGCCGGCCCATGCCGGTGCCGGTGCTCGACCGGCTGCTCGGGCTCGGCGACCGGGTCACCTGGGTGCGGGGCAACACGGACCGGCAACTCGTGGAGCTGGCCCGCGGCCTGATCGAGGACGCGGACCACCCGATCGAGCCCTGGGCCGCGCGCCAGCTGTCCGCCGACCATGTGGACTGGCTGGCCCGCCTGCCCTACCCGGTGACGCTCGACGTGGCCGGCTTCGGCCAGGTCGTGTTCTGCCACGCCACGCCGCGCGACGACGACGAGGTGGTCCTCGTCGACTCCCGGCTCGAGCGGTGGGCCGAAGTCCTCGAAGGCCTGCCCGGCGAGGTGATGACGGTGGTCTGCGGGCACACCCACATGCCGTTCACCCGCCTCGCGAACCGCAGGCAGATCGTCAACCCGGGCAGCGTCGGCATGCCCTACGGCCGCCAGGGCGCGCACTGGGCGCTGCTGGCCGACGGCGCGGTCACCATGCGGCACACGCCCTACGACGCCGCGGCGGCCTGCGCGCTGGTCACCGAGCAGTCGTCCTACCCCGACGTCGCCGAGTGGGCCGACTACTTCCTGCACGCGCGCGCCAGCGACGCCGATGCGCTGGCGCGCATGGCCCCGCTCGACGGGCGCGAGGGGTGAACGACCCGTAATCCGCCGCCCGCGGGAAGCCGGTACCGCGGCACCGGCGTAGGCAGGAGCAGGAAGAACCCGGCCATGCCGCCGACCGTCGCGACCCACAGCGCCGGGCGCAGGCCGAACGTCGTGCCCAGCAGCCCGCCGAGCAGGGCGCCGACCGGCCGCGTGCCGTAATTGACCGCCTGGAACGCGCCGGTTGCCCGCGACCTCAGGGTGGCCGGGATCACCGCGGCGAAAATCGCCCCGATGGTGATGTCGAGCACCATCAGCCCGAACCCAGAGCAGAACTCCGCGACGAACAGCACGGCCAGCACCAGCGGCAGCCTGCCGTGCGCGAGCGGCCAGCCCACCAGCGGGGCGGTGAACAGCAGGCAGCCGAACGTGTAGGCCCAGCCCTCGCCGATCCGCGCCGCGATGCGCTTGGTGGCCAGCGCGCCGAGCAGCCCGCCGATCGCGGCCATGCCGATCAGCAGGCCGACGACGCCCGCCCGGACGTGCAGGACGCGCACCGCGTAGAGCAGGTAGAGCGCGTTGAACATGAGGTTGAAGAAGTTGACGGTACCCACCGCGATGAGCGAACCGCGGACGATGCCCGAGCCTGCGATGAACCGGGCGCCGGCCAGGATCGACCCGCTGCCCTCGTCCGCGGTCGGTGGCTCGGAAGGCCGGATCCGGCCGAGGAAGAACGCCGAGCCCAGGAACGACAGCGCGTCCGCGATGATGGCGAGCGGCGCGGTGAACACCTGGACGAGCAGGCCGCCGATGCTCGGGCCGCCCACGAACGACAGCGCCCGGCTCCCGTAGATCAGCGACTGCCCGTCCACGTACTGCTCCGGCGCGACGATCGAGATGAACAGCGTCGCGTCCGAGACGTTGAACGCGATGCTCAGCGTCCCGGCCGCGAACGTGACCAGGTAGAGCTGTAGCAGCGTCAGGACGTGCAGCGCGTAGCACACCGGGATGCTCGCGAACAGCGCCGCCCGCCCCAGGTCGGCGGTGATCATCGTCAGCCTGCGCCGGCCGCGCCGGTCCACCAGCGCCCCCATGGGCAGCCCGAACAGCAGGCTGGGCAGCCACTCCAGCGCGGTCAGGTACCCCATCTGGGCCGCCTCGGCGTGCAGCGCGAGCACGGCCGCCAGCGGCAGCGCGATCCCGGAGATCTGGTCGCCGAACATCGAGATCGTCGAGGCGCCCCAGTACCGCCGGAACACCCGGTCGCGCAGCAATCCCGGCACCAGCGTGCGTCCGCTCATGTCACCGCCCCCCGGCCCTCTTCGGGTTCACGTCAGGGAACGCCAGGTGCAGGTACGTAACCACGCGGGATCCCGCCGGTCGCAGCTCCGGCTTGAGCTGGCGCTCGAAGTAGACGTCCACCAGTGCCCTCACCTTGCGCCCCAGCTCGGCCAGCTCGTCGGCGGTCACGTAGAGGATCCGGTCGCCCAGCTGGACCGCGTCCCGCCACTCCGCCGGCTCGTTCGGGCTGGCCTCCACCCACCGCATGAGCTGCTCGAAGTACGTCTCCGCGACCACCCTGTTCAGCAGGCCGGTCGCCGCGGCGGCCTCGGGGGTCTCCGCGACCGCGTCCCAGGCGGTCGACGTGGTGGTGGCCCGCCACGGCTTCTGCCGCCCGGTTCCGCCCCCCGCCTCCTCCACCAGCCCGTACTTGGCCAGCTGCCGCAGATGAAACGAGCAGGTCCCCGACGACTCGCCGAGCAACTCGGCCGCCCGAGTCGCGGTCAGCGGCCCCTCCGTCCGCAGCAGCCCGACCAGCTTCATCCTGATCGGGTGTGCGTAAGCCCGTAGCGCCCGCGGATCCGTCAGCCGCGTAACCGTCCGCCCCGGCACCCCGTCCTCGCCGCCCGCCGCGGTCCCCGCCTCGCCCGCCACGGTCCCCGCCTCGCCTAGCGTCGTGCCCGCGCCGCTAGCCTCATCCCTGCTCGTCATTATGCCAAGATAGCTTTGCAAAGATATCTTGGCAATGCTCCGAGGTCTTAGTTACCTAGCGTGAGATCGGCTCGGAGGCCGGGACCTCCGAAAGAGGACGGCGCGGGCACGCGACCTGCCAAGACGGTGCGCTGCCCGGTTATCCACATTTCCACAGCCCTGTTCGTCCACAGTTAGACAGAAGCTGACCAGCGATTTTTCCCGAATTATCCACAAGCTTGTGCACAGGGCGTTATCCTGGCTGGTCAAGGGCTGCAGGTAAGCATGAGCCAAGGGAGAAGCCAGTGAGATCGCGTTATCCCTCCTGCCGGGAAAGGCGGAAGGTAACCGTCAAACGCATGGCCTGCTAGCCAAGGACGGTCCCGGCCAGGTGTTCGCAGCACGCGGCCGGGACCTTGTGTCGGACCAACTTCAGGAGGAACCCGACATGGTCAGTATGACAGGTGCTGAGCTGGACGTGACGTCCCGGGAAACGGGACCTGAACAGCTTCCCCCGAGCCCGCGCCAGGCGCTGGCGGAACCACCGGCGCCCACGCCGCACGACCGGCTCCGGCCGCTGGCGGTGGCCCAATGCTCCTTGTGCGGCGTCGCGAGTCCGCTTGGCCTGCTGGTCCCTGATGGCGGCCAGGGATGCGCCGACGTGCGCTGGTACTGCAAGGACGCCAAGTCGTGCACCGAACGCTGGACCGCCGCCCGTCCGCCGCTATAAGTAACCTGCGTCGGCCAGCCGTCGCAGCCCGGCCGGGCCGCGCGGAACGACGGTAGGCATCGAGGTCAACCGCGGACACGACCCAGTATGGGCCAGCCCTTCCCTCCCCAGACCCAATCCGGAGGCCTACCCTGCCTTTTTCCGCCGCCGCCACTCCGCCTACCGTCTGACCAGGCGATCTGAGAGGATCTCACCTATGCCTGCAGAGATTCCGGCCGAAGCGCTCCAGCTGCGATCGCTGGTGAGAGCCGATCAGACCCTCGAGCTGTTCCTGGACATGGTCCCGGTGTCAGAGCCGGGATCAGACGAGGTGCTCATCAGGGTTGAGGCAGCACCGCTCAACCCGTCAGATATGGGCCTGCTCTTCGGCGGAGCTGATATGGCTGCCGCGGTGGCCAGCGGATCTGCTGAGCGCCCGGTCGTCACCGCGCCCATCCCCGATGCCGCCATGCGGGGCCTCGCCGGCCGGGTAGGGACGCCGATGCCGGTCGGCAACGAAGGCGCGGGCACGGTCGTGGCGGCGGGCGGGTCCGCGGCCGCGCAGGCGCTGCTGGGCAAGGTCGTCGCTGCGGCGGGCGGCGGAATGTACTCGCAGTATTGGCCGGTCAACGTCGCGCTTTGCCTGGAGCTCCCGGCCGGAGCGACGGCGATCGAAGGCGCAGCCTCGTTCGTGAACCCGATGACGGTGCTTGGCATGGTCGAGACCATGCGGATGGAGAATCACAGCGCGCTGGTGCACACAGCCGCAGCCTCCAACCTTGGGCAGATGCTCAACCGGGTCTGCATCGATCAGCAGATTCCGCTCGTGAACATCGTGCGGAAGCCAGACCAGGAAGCGATGCTCCGCGCGGCTGGTGCCGTCCACGTCTGCAATTCGACGTCCGCCGACTTCATGGCCGAGCTGATCGACGCGCTCAAGGCAACCGGTGCCACGCTTGCCTTCGACGCCATCGGCGGCGGCCGCCTGGCGAGCCAGATCCTTGCGGGCATGGAAACCGCCGCTGGCGCCGCCGCGGGCGGCTACAGCAGGTACGGGTCGGCCGTGCACAAGCAGGTCTACATCTACGGATCGCTGGACCGCGGCCCGACCGAGCTGATCCGCAACTTTGGCATGGCCTGGGGCATCGGCGGGTGGCTTCTGACACCGTTCCTGCAGAAGATCGGCCTGGCGCGCATTGCGCAGTTGCGTGACCAGGTAGCTGCCGGGCTCACCACTACGTTCGCCAGCAGCTACACGGCGCAGGTATCACTCCCAGGCGCGCTCTCCCTCGAAGCGATCGCCGACTACGGCCGGCAGGCGACCGGCTCGAAATACCTCATCATCCCGAGCCGCGCCGCCTAGCCCTCCTATATCGCGTCTGGCACCGGGCTGCGCTCAGGTAGGCAGGCCGGCCCGGGCCGCTGCGTCGGTCCGGTCGTCGAAGCCGCGGATGTCGGTAATGCGATCGCCGGTTACGGTGAGGACCTGCCAGCGCCGGGCCGTTCCGCCTGCCTCGCGAGCAGCGTGCGTGCCGGTGACGTCGAGCCCCACCAAAAGCGTCCCGGGCCCGGCGGTCACCTCAGTGACCACCGCTCGTGCACCGGCGGCTCGCGCGCTGGCCCACCAGGCGATGACCTGGTCGCGGTTGCGGCAGTCGGCCTCGCTGGGGCCCTCCGCCGCACCCCAGCGGGCACCGGGGTCGAGCAGAGCCCTGATGCCATCAAGATCGCCGGACTCCAGGGCGGACCTGACTCGTCCGGCGAGCGCGGTCGGCTCTACCGCGGCGTTGGCATCGTCTGGCATGAAGACCTCCCTTACGTGCGCAGCTGGCCGCTCCCAGCGTAGACAGACCAGCCGGGCCGGTTCGTGGCGATCACCATCCCGCTCCAGAGCCGCAAGACACGCCGCAGGTGCGTCCAGCCGGCGGGATCTCGTGCACCGTCCAGGGCTTCCCGGTATGCGGCGAGGAAGTTCGCGTGCTCCCGGCCGGGCAGTTCCTGAGGATCCGCTGCGGGTCCAGCGGGTCCTCGTAATGCTCAGCGGGCTGAGCGCTCATGGCGTCATAGTACGGTGCGTCTTCAGGCCGCTGTCCGCAGCTCTTCCCTGCGGCGAATGAATCGGCAGCAGCCGGTCCGACGGGGGGAGGGGCGGCGCACAAGAACTGCGGCCGGGAAGCTGGCTTGCTTGGCTTGTCGTCAGCCATGACGTTCATCTCCTCTCGCCTGAGGTAGGGCTCCGTGTTTGGGCCATGTCGCGTCGGTGCCGGACATCGCGTACAGGGCCGCGGTTCCATGGTCCGTTCGGAGGAGTGGCTTTCTTCGATGGCAGCGGCCGGGGAGACTCCACCAGGCATAGAAGCAGGAGGTATCTCGTGGATGCTCAGGTGCCGCTGGTGATGGCTCTGGACGACCCGGGCGCCGCGCCCGGGGTGGTCGGCGGCAAGGGCGCCTCGCTAGCCCGCCTTGCACGCGCCGGGTTCCGTGTTCCGCCAGGGTTCCACGTGACGACCAGCGCGTACCTGGATTTCATCGGTCGTGGCGGCCTCCGCGAGCCGGTGCTAGCGGCCATGTCTGCTGTCGACGTGTCCGGCGCGGCCACGTTCGACGCGGCCGCCGCGCGCATCGGTGATCTATTCGCCGGACAGCCTGTGCCGGCCCCGACGGCAGCTGCGATCGCCCGGGCCTACGCCTGCCTCGGCGACGACGTGCCAGTCGCGGTACGGTCCTCGGCGACAGTGGAGGACCTTCCCGGCATGTCCGCTGCCGGGCAGCACGACACGTACCTCAATATCCGTGGCGAGGCGGCCGTGCTCGACGCGGTCAAGCGGTGCTGGGCATCGCTATGGTCGGCGCGGGCCATCGGTTACCGCGCTTGCTGTGGCGTCGAGCCTGGCGAGGTGAGCATCGCCGTCGTCGTGCAGCAGCTCGTGCTAGCGGAGGCTGCCGGTGTCATGTTCACCATCGACCCGCTCGACGGCGCACACGACAAGGTCGTCGTGAGCGCGAACTGGGGCCTCGGCGAGTCCGTCGTCGCCGGCGACGTTACCCCCGACGTCGCGGTCATCGACCGGGCGTCGGGGACGCTCGTCAGCTACCAGGTGGGTAGCAAGGAGATGATGACCGTGGCCGACGGCACGGCCACCCGGGCGACAGGCACGCCGGCCGATCTGCGTTCAGCGGCGGTCCTCTCGCCCGCCCAGGCGGGCGAGCTGGCCCGGGTCGGCCTGGCGATCGAAAAGCTGTATGACGAGCCGGTGGACATCGAGTGGGCGCTCGCCGCAGGCGAGCTGTCCGTGGTCCAGGCCCGGCCGATCACCACTCCTGCTTCTCGCCTCGCCGCCGGGCCTGGCGAACAGTGGAACGACAGCCTGGCCGGGGACTACCTGTGGAGCAACGGCAACCTCGGCGAGGCCCTCCCCGACGTCATGACGCCCGCCACCTGGTCGTTCGTCGAACTGCTCATGTCGCGGATGACCTTCCCGCCGAGCCTGCCCGGTTACCGCGGCTACGGGCGGATCGGCGGACGCTTCTACGCGAACGTGAGCATGTCGATCTCGCTGGAGGCCCTGGCCGGCATCTCGCCGCGCCGGTTTGCCGCACTGTTTGGCCCGGTCTTGGGCAAGCTGCCTCCGATCAAGGAGATCCCGCGTCCGCGGCTTCCTCGCTGGAAGACCGTCCGGCTGATGGTGGCCGCGACGGTCGCGATGCTGCGCAGAGCCCGCGCCGGCCAGAAGCAGATGCCGCAGTTCCTCGCCGGCGCGCCGGGCCGCTGCCAACGGCTGCACGCCGAGATCGAGCAGACCGCCGACGCCACGGCGCTGGCCAGCCTGTGGCCAGCGAAGGTCCGGCCGCTGGTCGAAGAGGCCTGCGACATGCTCTCCGCCGCGGTGGCGCACGGCACCACGCTGCTGTCCGTTCCCGGCAAGCTGGCGACGCTGGTCGGCGAGGCCGACTCGGCCCTGCTGCTCTCCAGCCAGCAGTCCGGGGGCACCCTCCTGGCCAGTCTCGGCCCGGTTACCGGCCTGGCCCGGCTCGCCCGGGGCGAAATCGACCGGGACGCCTTCGCCCGCCAGTACGGACACCGCGGCTCCCACGAGGTGGAGCTGTCGATCCCGCGACCTGCTGAGGATCCGGCCTGGATCGACGACCAGCTCGCCGCCCTGCACGACACCGCGCACGACGCTGACGCGCTGCTGGCAGACCAGGAAGCGGCACGCGCCGCGGCCTGGGAGCGACTGGCCGGCCAGGACCCCAAGAAGGCGGCCGTGGCGCGCAAGCTCATCGCGCGCTGGGCCCCGGTCGCCCGTGACCGCGAGGCGGCCAGATCCGAGGTCGCAAGGTCGGCGTGGGTAGCGCGTACCTGGGTACGGCGCGCCGGGCAGCTCACCGGTCACGGCGATGACCTGTTCTTCTTGGAGTTGCCGGAGACCGTCGACCTGCTCCGCGGCGATCCGGCGCCCCTCGCCAAAATGCCCGCCCGACGGGCCAGCTACGAGACCTCCGGGCGCTGCCGCCTTATCCCGCGCTGATCCGCGGCCGCTTCGACCCCATCCGCTGGGCGGCCGACCCGAACCGGCGCAGCGACTACTACGACGAGCGCGCCCATACCGCCAGGCCGGACGACACGATCACCGGATTCCCCGGCGCCGCCGGCCTGGTCGAAGGCACCGCGCGGGTACTCCGCACGCCCGAGGACGCCGCCCAGCTCGGCGACGGCGAGATCCTCGTCACCACGGCCACCAACATCGGCTGGACCCCGGTCTTCCCCCGCGCAGCCGCAGTTGTCACCGACGTCGGCGCGCCACTGTCCCACGCCGCGATCGTGGCCCGCGAACTCGGCATCCCCGCCGTCGTCGGATGCGGCAACGCCACCATGCTCCTGCACACCGGCGACCGAGTCAGGGTCGACGGCAGCAACGGCACCATCGAGGTACTGCACCGGGCATGACATGACGGCTCGCGCACCCCTGCCGGCTGCCGGTGAGCAGCACGGTGCGGGGGTCCAGGTCAGCGTCTCGCTGACCTCCTGTTACGCCGTGTGATAGGTAGCGGTACGAGCCCTGGAGGAGCCGGGCGGCGTGGTTACCTGTACCGGCGCTGCTGTGCTTCGAGCAGGCGCTCGCGCAGGTCGTCTCCAAGGCTGGCGACGGAGGCGGCGATGCCCTGGTCCTGAAGCGCGGGCCGTCCTGGACCCCGCGGCCGCCGGTGCGGAGGTGCGACGTTCCCTCCCTCCGGAGGCCGACATGCCTACGAGCATGACGGCGTGCTCGGCGGCTGCATCGACGGCGCGGCCGGCGTCTGTGAACCGGGTGGCGCGGCCGGGTCGGCCGTGAGAGGGTCGCCGTATGGCGACGGACCGGGCGCGACCGGCGCAGAACGCGGGCGAGCGGGAGATGCTGGCTGGCTGGCTGGAGCATCACCGGGGGATCCTGATCTGGAAGTGCGAGGGCCTGACGGCGGAGCAACTCCGGCAGCGCGCTGTCCCGCCGTCCACCTTGTCGCTGCTGGGGTTGGTCCGGCACATGGCCGAGGTGGAGCGCGGATGGTTCCGGCAGGTGTTCCTCGGCGAGAACGTGCCCGATCTCTACGACAGGTCCGCCGACGAGGATGCGGACTTCAACGACGTCGACCAGGCCGACCCGGCGGAGACCTTCAATGCCTTCGAACGCGAGTGCGCCGTGTCGCGACAGGTGGTCGCCCAAGCCGCGAGCCTGGATGTTCTCAGCAAGCAGGCGTCTGAGCGCACGGGCCAGCCCTGGTCGCTGCGCTGGATCGTCACCCACATGATCGAGGAATACGCGCGCCATAACGGCCACGCAGACCTGCTCCGCGAGCGCGTCGACGGCACCACCGGCTACTACTGAGCGGCCAGCACCCAAGGCTGCGGCCTCTGCCACGCCCGCGGTGCTGTGCTCTCCCAGCCTGGCGACATCGGCGCGGCCCCGCAACCCTGCACATCTCAGCCTGCGCTGCCGCAGGTTGACGGGATCGCCCGGCGGCTGGGCGGTGCTGGAGTTCGGCCCAGTACACGGGGTCGAGGACCGGCCCGGCCCGCGCCCTCAGCCATCTCCGGAGCCGGACCTGCGTGGCATGCTGCCAGCATGCTGCCCTCGACAATTCCGGCCACGGACTACCACACCGGCGGTGAGCCGTTCCGGATCGTGGCGGACCCTCCCGTGCCGATCCCGGGCCGGACGGTGGCCGAGCGGCGGGCCCGGGCGATCGAGGACCCGGCGGTTCAGGGCCTGCGCGCGGTGCTGTGCTCGGAACCGCGCGGCCACGCGGACATGTACGGCGGGTTCATCGTGCCGCCCGACGACCAGGGCGCTGACCTGGGCGTGCTGTTCTGGCACAAGGACGGTTTCTCAACCGCCTGCGGGCACGGCACCATCGCACTCGGGGCATGGGCGGCCGAAACCGGCCGGGTCGCGGCCCCGCGGACCGGCAGCGTCGACGTGGTAATCGACGTGCCGTCCGGGCGGGTGACCGCACGGGTGCACCGCGAAGACGCGCGGGTGGTTGCCGTCGATTTCGTCAACGTCCCCAGCTGGGTGGTCGCCCGCGACGTGCCCGTGGCTACCTCCCTCGGCGAGGCCCGCGTGACCGTGGCCTTCGGCGGGGCGATCTACGCGACCCTGCCTGCCGCCCAGCTTGGCCTAACAGTCACACCGCAGCGCCTCGACCTCGATGGCGGCGAGGTCGCCGTTGATGTCCTGCCCGGCCACGCTGCCCTCGGCCGGCATGTCACCTGGATCGGGCGACGGCACGTCACCCCGTTCGGCGCGAGGCTTGGAGAATGTAAGGAAGGCCGACCGTACGGACACGAGAGCAGGCGGTCCCCATGGCTGTTTCCCGTCAGCAAATCGAGGCCCTGCCAGGTGGTACGGCCGGGGTGCGCGCCCGCCCGCCCGCGGCCGCGCTTGGACGCGGTGGCTGGGGCCGAAGGTGACTGATAAGCGGGTTCTGGGCATCGTGTTGGCGGGCGGGGCGGGGAAGCGGCTCGCGCCGTTGACGGCGGAGCGGGCCAAGGCAGCTGTCCCCTTCGGTGGCCTGTACCGTGTGGTGGATTTCGCGCTGTCCAACCTGGTCAACGGGGGGATCCGCCGGATCTGTGTGCTCACCCAGTACAAGAGCCACAGCCTGGACCGGCATCTGGCGACCGCCTGGCGGCTGAGCAGTCTGCTGGGCGACTACGTGACCCCGGTGCCGGCGCAGCAATGGCTGGGCCCGCATTGGCAGGCCGGCTCGGCGGATGCGATCTACCAGTCGCTGAGCGTGATCCATAGGGACCGGCCCGACCTCGTGGCGGTCTGCGGCGCCGATCACGTGTACCGGATGGACCCGGTGCAGATGATCGACCGGCACACGGCCTGCGGGGCGGGGGTCACGGTCGCGGCGACCGGCGTGCCGCGAACGGAGGCGACAGGCCTGGGCGTGGTGCAGACCGCGGCCGACGGCCACCGCATCGAGATGTTCTGGGAAAAGCCCGCCGACCCACCGGGTAGCCCTGGCCACCCGGATGAGACGTTCGCGTCTATGGGCATCTACATATTCGACGCTGACGTGCTGATAGAGGCGCTGGAGAAGGACGCGGCCGACGATGGCAGTCGGCACAGCATCGGCGGCGATATCATCCCCAGGCTGGTGCGTGAACGGGCCGCCCATGCGTATGACTTGCGGCAGAACGAGGTTCCCGGGGCCGGTGCGCGCGACCGGGCCTACTGGCGGGACCTGGGGACGCTCGATGCCTATTTCGACGCGCACATGGACCTGTGCGCGGTGCATCCGGTGTTCAACCTCTACAACGACCAGTGGCCGATCTTGACCATGATGTCCGCGCAGCCGCCGGCCAAATTCGTGCATGACGACGGCGACCGGGTGGGACGGGCGATCAACAGCGTGATCAGCAACGGCGTCATCATCTCCGGCGGGCTGGTACGCAACTCAGTCCTGTCGCCCGGAGTCCGCGTAGATAGCTGGTCCCGGGTGACCCGGGCGGTGATCTTGAACAATTCCCGTGTCGGCCGCCACGCCGTCGTCGAGCACGCCATCCTGGACAAGAACGTGGTCATCCTGGAGGGCGCCACGGTCGGGGTGGACAAGGAACACGACCGGGCCCGCGGTCTGACCGTGTCCCCGGGCGGCGTCACCGTGGTCGGCAAAGGACAAGTAGTGGCGCCATGACCACTGGTCTGCCTGCGCCGATCCCGGTCCCCGGCCGCTGGGGCACCACGCACTCGCGCTTATAGCTCGAGCCGATCCCAGCCCTGATGGCCCGGCTGGTCCAGCCCGAAGGAGTCAGGGTCGATGCCGAGGATCTCAGCGGACTCCAGCGCGATCCGCTGCACGGCCACGGTAAGCGGGAAAATCGACAAGAGCTCGCCCAGCCGGTCATCGGCAATCCGGGTCACCGGCACGCCCGCCTCCTCAGCCGCGCCGGCCACCTCGGCGAGCCGCGCCGGCCAGGCCCCGCCCCCGTCGAGGCAGACGAGCCGGTCATCGGGTCCAAGGGCGACCGAGGGCCCGTGGAGGAACTGCTCCACCGCCAGTCCCTCGCTGGCCACGTAGGCGGCCTCGCGGATCTTCAGCGCGCCCTCGGCAGCGGTCCACTGGTTGATGCCGCCGCCGATGAACTCGATCAGCCGGGCCGGCGGCGACAGGAGATAACCCTCCGGGTTGCGCCAGGCATCGTCGACGGCCGCCGGGACCTCGCCCAGCCCGGGAAGATCGGCACCCAGCACCCGCGCCAGCTGCGCCGCGCGCAGCAGCGCCCCCAGATGGCTGGCCGTGTACGCCGACGAGCGTTCCTGCTCCACCGTCACCAGGTCCGCACCCTGCACGCCCTCCCCGGAGATCTGGACGATCTCCGCGCCCCGGGAGCGGGCGCGCTGCGCCGCCTGCGCGGAGTACCGCTTGGCGCCGGTGTGGGTGAAAACCAGCAGCGCGCCGTCTTCCCCGGGCAGCGGGCCGTCCACCGCGGCATCGGCAGACTGCGAGGCCCAGGCGTCCTGCCCGGACGCGCGCAGCAAGATGGCGGCCTGGCTGGCCGCGTGCCAGCTGGTTCCGGTGCCGATCGCCAGCACCCGGCGGCCGCGCAGCCGCTCGGCCACCGCCATGACGGGCGCCTCGTCAGCCAACATCCCCGCTAGCGCCGCGGCCTGGCCATCCATCGTCTGCCGCATCGCGCTGACCCCCGGCCCGGCTGCCGTCATGACATCCTCCAGAACTCTCGGATCAGGCCACCACCATCAGGCACCACTGGTCCCGCCAGAAGCGACCCGACCTGATCACCCTAAGGGAGATTCCGCTTCCGCCGCGGACAGGGCGCCGTGACCCCTTGGTGCGGGTCCCCGGGTTGGTGTGGGTCCCCGGGCGATTACCGGCACGGCGGGTTATAGGCCAGCCCGGGGAGGTACGTCTCCCATTCGGTTCTGGTGATGCCATCGCCCGCGATCGAGCAGATGTACGCGGCCACCTGGCTGGTGTCGGTGTTCCAGAGGCGGACGGTACCGTCGTTTCCCGCGGTCGCGAGCACATCGCGGTTGCCGTCGAACGCATCGATGTATACGGCGCCGACCGGGCCGGTCAGCGTGGCCAGCAGGCTTGGCTGGGTCGTCGTGGTGACGTCCCAGAGCCAGATCGAACCGTCGCCGGCGGTCGCGGCGAGGGTATGCCCGTCCGGGCTGAACGTCACGGAGTAGACATAGTTGGCGGGGCCGGTCAGCGGTTTGCCGAGCATGACTGGATGCCGGAGATCGCTGATGTCCCAGAGGCGGACCTCGTCGTCGGCGCTCCCTTCGGCGAGGATGTCGCCGTCTGGGCTGAAGGCCACGGAGTAGACGTAACTGCCGGCTCCCGCGAGGGGTCTGATGGCGATGGGCCGGCTCGGGTCCGTTATGTTCCACAGGTAGACGAACTTGTCCGCGTCCGCGAGGGCGAGGAGCCGCCCGCTGGGGCTGAACGCGATGTCGAGCCCGTAGTTCGACGGGCCTGTGAGGGGCTTGCCGGTCAGTACCGGCGCGCTGGGATCGGTCATGTTCCATAGCCAAACGGTGCCGTCGTTCCCGGTGACCGCGAGCAGGTGCCCGTCCGGACTGAATTCCGCGAACTGAATGCCCGTAGCGGGTCCCCGGAGCCGGGCCACCGGCAGCGCCTCACCGGGTTCGCCCGTATCCCAGACCTGGCAGCTGGCGCCACTGGCGCAGGCCACCAGGGTTTTCCCGTCTGGGCTGAGCGCGCCCGCCCCGGAGGATAGCGCGCTTCTCGTTACGTCCTCCAGGACCGGTCCGATCGGGACTGGCTGCCGCGGGTTGGTGACATTCCAGAGCCTGGCGGTGTTGTCGGAGCCTATGACGCCGAGAACGTGGCCGCGCGCGAAGGAAATCGCGAATACTGGCTCGGCCGATTCGCTGATCATGGGGCCCGGGATCTGCCACACCCTAGCCACGCCGTCGGCGGCGCTGGTCGCGATCGTGTGGCCGTTATGCAGGAACAGCACCGTGGTTACCGGTGCCGGATGCGGGAGCGTCATGGTCACGTGCCGGGTGGCGAGATCCCAGACCCAGACCTTGCTATCGGAACTCCCCACCGCGAGGCTCTGGCCATCTGGACTAAACGCAACCGAGTTGACCCAGCCGGCCGGGCCGGTCAGCGGCGTGCCATCCGGAACCGGATGACCCGGAACCGCGACGTTCCACAGGCGGACCGTGTCATCCGCGCTGCCCGCGGCCAGGGTCCGTCCGTCCGGGCTGAACGCGACCGCGAACACGGCCTTGGCAGCGTCGGTAACCGGCCCGATCCGGACCGGATGGGCGGGAACGGAGATGTTCCACAGCCACACGGTCCCGTCCGCGCATCCGGCCGCGAGGGAACGTCCGTCCGGGCTGAACGCGACCGACTGTACGTAGCCCGCGGGACCTCGCAGCGGCTGGCCGATACGGACCGGGTTGCGGGGGTTGGCGACATCCCAGAGCCAGATCCGGTCATCGGCGCTGCCAGCGGCGAGAATCGTGCCTTCTGGACTGAACGCCACCGAATACACCGTGTTGGCCGGACCGGTGAGCGGTGCTGTCCACGGCACCGGCCGGGCCGGGTCAGTGACGTTCCACAACCGCACCGTCTTGTCCGCGCCGCCGCTCGCGAGAGTGCTGCCATCCGGACTGAAGGCGACGGAGAAGACGGTGCCGTTGTTCTTGTTCAACGGCTGGCCGAGCGGTATCGGACGGCCGAGGTTGGCGACGTTCCAGAGCCTTATCGTGGAGTCTTCGCCGCCGGCCGCCATCAAGCGTCCGTCAGGACTGAAGGCAACGGACTGCATGACTCCGGACGGCCCGAGTATCCGGGTGACAGCCGGGCTGGCGTACGACTCCAGCAGGCTTGACCGCGCCTCCGGTGTCGGCGCGACATCGTACGCGGCGAGCGACAACTGCATCGCCAGGTTCACGTCGGTGGCGCGGAGTTGATTGGCATCGGTGGCTACCTGGCGGGAGATGGCGAGGTCGCGCTGATATGTCGCGGCCTGTTTTTGCTGGAAGGCGAAGAAGGCGAGCAGGACCGCCACGACTGACAGGACGGCCAGCGCGGCCACGAGCCGCTGCAGGCGCCGGGTGCGGCGCCGCACGGCTCGCTCTTCGGTAAGCATCTGTTCGGCGCTGGCCTGGACAAACGCGCGCTCGAGGACGCTGAGGCTGCCGCCGTTGCGTGGATCTGAGGCCCACTCGCGCACGGCGATCAGGCGCGCTCCGCGATACAGCGTGCTCTGATCGCGGCCGGAATCCTGCCAGATGCGGGTTGAAACACCTAGCTGGCCCCGGACTCTTATTCCGTCCCGGTCGGCATCGATCCAGCCGCGCAGCCGCGGCCAGGCCGACAAGAGGGCCTCATGGGCGATCTCGACTTGGTCGGTTCCGGCGGTGATCAGACGCCGCTCGATGAACAGATCCAGCACTGGCCGTGCGTCGCCATCGCTGGACAACAGCTCGCTCGCGGACACGCGGCGGCGGGTATCGGCAGTGTCGTCGCCGACATGGACCAGGCGGACGAAGATCTGCTGGGCCAGGGCGCGCTGGGCGTCCGTGAGCTCGCTGTACGCCTCCTCGGCTGTCCGGGCGACCGCCCCGTGAATTCCTCCGCTGTCCTCGTAGTCCGCGACCGTGAGCCTGCCTTTGCGGCTGCGTTCCCACGTGGTCAGCAGGGCATGGGAGAGCAGCGGAAGGTCGCCGGTGCTCTGGGCATGGCCGTCCAGATCCCGAAGCAGTACCTCGATGAGGCCGTCTTCGATGGCGAGGTTCGCCTTGCGCGCAGGTTCGACGATCACGCTGCGCAGCTCCGCGTCGGTCATCGGGCCGACCACGACCTGGTGTTCCTGCAAAGCGGGCACCAGCATCGGATACCTGAGCGCGTGCGGGTAAAAGTCCGCGCGCAATCCTAGGACCACGAGGGTCCGTGATTCTGCCGCGGTGGACAGCGTTGCGATGGCGGCATGGCGTTCGGCCTCGTCCTGGCACGTGGTAAAGATCTCCTCGAACTGATCCACCACCAGCACCGCGTGGTCGCCCTGTCGGGTGCTGATCAGCGTGGCCAGCTGCCGGGCGAACTCCTGCCCTGGCCCGCTGCCGGGGGTGACCAGGGCAACTGGCCAGTCCTGGGATCCGGGTACGCCTACTGCCCCCGCCTTGATCGCGGGGATCATCCCGGCCCGCAGCAAGGAAGACTTGCCCGCACCCGACGGCCCGACGGCCACCAGGACGCCGCCGGTCGGGTACAACTTCCGGAGATGGCCGATCAGGTGGTCTGTCAGGTTCTGGCGCCCGTAGAACCACTCGGCATCCTCGGGCTGGAAGCTGGCCAGTCCGCGGTACGGAGCCGGTGAGCTCGCGGGTCGCCTGCCGGGGGCCCGGCGGACGCGGCTTAACGCTTCCAGCCACTCCTCGGTCGCTGCCGGGTCCGTCTCGCCGCACGCCTCGAGCAGGCTCTGGAACTGGCCGCGAGGCTTGAGCCCGGGCAGGTACCGGCCGCTGAAATAACCGCCGACTGTGCTGTCCGGAACCCCAATCGCCTTCGCGACATCGCGTACGGTCAGACCAGCCCGCTCGCGGAGCAGCGTAAGCTCCCGCGCGAACTCCTCACGCGTGCCTATCCGCCCAGGATCGGTTCGGCTAGGTTCGGCTGGCCTCCCACGGCTGCGTACTCCATCCGACATGTGTACCCCCCTTCGGATACTTCTGCCGCCGCCCACGCTAGTCCGCTCGAGTAATTTGGTACAGGTGTTTCCCATCCCGTACGGGCTTGTACGGGTATTACCCGTACGCCTTCCCAGCGGACCCGCATCCTGATGTCCTGACCTAGCCGGAAGAGGCAGGCCGGAAGAGGCAGGGGAGCACCTTGGGAGATCGCGCTCGGATGATGCGATAGCTGCGCCCTTGAGGGGGTGGCGCGGGTCGCTCGCCCAGTCCTTTTCGCCTTCGTCGCCAGCCAGGCGGCATTCGGCAGGGGAGGGGTCATCATGTCGCGCCGTCTTCTCATTCTCATCGCTGTCCTCGCCGTACCGTTGTCATTGATCGCGGGACCGGCCGTGCAGGCAGCGTTCGCTCAGGGTGGCAGCACGGTGGTCATAACCCCTGCCTCGGGCCCTCCGGGTTCGACGGTCAGCGCCTCGGGCTCCAACTGGACGCCGGGCGACCAAATACAAGCTGAGTGGGGAGATAACGACAGCAACCTGGGCAGCCCGGTTGTAGTGGCGGGCGGCGGTACCTTCACAGATTCTTTTGCGATCCCTTCTGACGCTACGTCGGGTAGTCATCAGGTGCTCTTCTGGGATGAACAGGGTCGTTATTTCGAGGTCGCCAACTTCGATGTGACCGGCGCCTCGTCTCCGCCGCCCTCGTCGTGCCCGGCTCCGTCAGTATCCTTCACCCCCGCCGCCGGGCCGGTCGGCACGACCTTCACTATTACCGGCGACAATTGGGCGCCGGGCGGAACGGTGACATCGACCCTGCCTTACGGGTCGCCGGGGTGGTTCACCGGCTACCAGACGCCCACCGCGGACGCGAGCGGAAGCTTTTCGTATAAGGAGACCGTGGGCACCGGGCCGAGCGGTCCGACGCCGCCGGGCACGTACACCTTCACGTATGTCGAGAAATACGGCGGCTGCTCTCTCAGCTTCCACCAGACATTCACCGTCACCAACTCGCAGCCGTCGCCGCCAGGCGGCGGAATATCGCCCGGTGCCCCATCGAACCTGACCGTCACAGCCATCAACCCCAACGACATCAGGCTGACCTGGCAGGACAACTCTGACAATCAGACGGGGTTCGAGATCAACAATGGCGTCATCAGCAGAGATGTCGGAGCGAACAGCACGGCCTACACCTGGGGTGGCCTGGCGCCGGGCACGTACATGTGCTTCAAGATCCGGGCCTACAACAGTGCCGGCGATTCAGCCTGGTATCCCGACTTCTCCCCCTCGTACGTGTGCACGACAACGCCAAAACCGCGAACGCCAAAACCGCGAACGCCAAAACCGCGAACGCCAAAACCGGTTTTGCCAGACCTACTCACTGACACGCACTTTCCTGCATGCATCCTTAGCCTGACCGAACTCGCGACTGATCTTTGGGTGGCACGCGGGGTAAAAGGTGCAATAGAAGCCTGGGATGGCGGCCCTTACCCTTCTGGAAGCAACTGGTGATCTAGGGAAATTCTACGAAGAGCTTCAGACTAACTCCTACTGGGCAGCTCTCATCAACGCAGCCATCATCGACCCGCTGAACGATTGTCTCATCGCCGTGGCGCTGTACCGTTCAACTGCCCCACCGCCGGGGACAAGCAGCGCCGATGGCCGTCGCTTTGGCGGATTACTAATAATCACGCTCACGCGCTGCGGAGTGCGTTCTCACGCGCCTAGATGACCCCGCATGCTAGCGCTTTACCGATAACCGCCGCGGCACCCCCGCGTGTAGCGCATCACACCCTTGCCGATGACCGTCACGCACTGACGAATCATGCCTCGTACCCGCCGGTACCCACGAACCCATCATGCCGGGTCGGGCTAGATCACCATCATGACCGCGGCCACAGACTCCCACCCGGACGCTGGTCCGGACCGGAGTGTCGCCGAGCTGACAGGGACTGTGTAAGCCGGGCGACTGACTGCGATATCGCCGGTCCGGCACGCTACCAGCAGCCGCCCATCCAGGTGAAAGAAGCCAGCCATGTTGCAGATCGCAGCCAGCGTGGTGGAGGACACGGCCCACGGCTCCGCGCCGGTCGAGCTCGGCCCGCGTCCGGTCCGGGAACGACCCGTAGCTGAGCTGCTCGGCTGGGCCTGGGAATTGCTCGAGCCCGAGGCCAGGCGCTGGATCGATGGCCGCTCACTGCGCGCTAGCGCGCCGGCCGGCCTGTCCCCTCCGGGCGGTCGCCCCGACCCGCCGGGTCCAGTATTCGGTCCGGCGGTCGGCGAGGATCTGCCTGACCACGTTGCGGCCGGGGATGCCGGTCACCCCGCCGCCTCCGTGCGTGGCCGACCCGGCCTGGTACAGGCCGCGGACGGGGGTGCGCAGGTCGGCGTAGCCCGCCGCGGGCCTGGCGTGGAACATCTGCCCCAGCGACAGCTCACCGTGGAAGATGTTCCCGCCGACCAGCCCGTACTCTTCCTGCATCTGGTGCGGCCCGATCACCTGCCGGTGCAGTACCGAGCCGGTGAACCCGGGCGCGACCGCCTCCACCCGGGCGAGCACGCGGTCGGCGTACGCTTCCAGTTCGCCCTCGTCGGGAGAGTCGGCGTAGGTGTGCGGCACCCACTGGGTGAACATCGACATGACGTGCTGCCCCGAGGGCGCCAGCGAGTCGTCGAACACGCTGGGGATGCAGATGTCGGCGAACGGCAGTTCGGCAGGCTTTCCCGCGACGGCCTGCTGGAACGCGTTCTCGATGTCGTCGAGCGACTCGGCCAGCACGATCGTCCCGCCGTAGACCGAAGGGTCGGGATCGGAGTACGCGGAGAACACCGGCAGCCGGTCAAGCGCCAGGTTGATCTTCACGGTGCCGCTGCGGCTGCGCCAGCCGCGGATGTCGTCCACGAAGCCGGCGGGCAGCTCTGAAGGGTCCATCAGGCGCAGGAACGAGATCTGCGGGTGCGCGGTGGTGACGACCACCGGCGCGTCGATCTCCTCGCCGTGGGCCAGCGAAACCCCGGTGACGCGGCCGCCCCTGGTGCGGATGCGCGCCACCTCCGCTCCGGTCCTGATCCGAGCGCCGAACATCTGCGCCGCCCCCGCCAGCGCCCCGCTGACCGCCCCCATGCCGCCGCGCGGGAACCCCCAGGCGGTCTCGCCGATGTGGTGGTGCAGCATGACGTACGCGGTGCCGGACGACCGGGGCCCGGCCCACGTCCCGATCACCCCCGACACGGACAGCAGGCCCAGTAGCGCGTCGCTGTCGAAGTACCCGTCGAGCAGGTCCGCGATGCTTCCGGTCAGCAGCCGCGTCACGTCGACCGCGCCGCGTTCGCGGACGCCGCGCAGCTGAGTCAGCAGCCGCGCCTGCCGCACCAGGTCCATCGGCCGCCGTGACCCGAGCCGCGGCGGGATCTGGTGCAGCAGCGGCCCGAGCACCTGGCCGAGGTCGGCCAGGTGCCGCTCGTAGCGGGGGTAGGCGTCGGCGTCGTGCGCCGAGAACTTGGCGATCTCAGCGTGCCGCTGCGCCGGGTCGTCGGGCAGCCGCAGGTACCGCCCGTCCGCGCGCGGGGCAAAGTAGGGCCCCTGCGGGTACACGTGGTACCCGTGCTGGTCGAGCCGCAGGTCCCGGGTGAGCTCAGGAGGCATCAGCGAGACCACGTAGGACAGCGACGTCACCGTGTAGTCGGGGCCGAACGGGTGCTCGCTGACCGCCGCGCCGCCCACCACGTCCCGCCGCTCGCACACCACCGTCGCCAGCCCGGCGCGCGCCAGGTAGGCCGCCGCGACCAGCCCGTTGTGCCCGCCGCCTACTACTACGGCATCCGCGTGTCCTGCCACCGCCAGCCTTCCTTCCGCCAGTTCTCTCCGTCGAAGGTACGGGATCCCGCCGAGTGGCCTCGCCAGCGCAGATGCTTACATGGCTTTACGCCCAGCCCGCCGCGACGACGAACGGAGCGCATGGTGGACAGCCCGCACGACTCCAGCCCGCACCAGGACCCGGCCGCCCCGGCAAACCCGGCCGCGCCGGCCGCCCCGGGCGCCCCGGCAGAACCGGCGGCCCCCGTCGTCGTAGCGGTCGCCCAGCTCGCGATCGCCATCGGCGAGCCCGACGCCAACCGGCAGGCGGCGGCCGCCGCGGTGGCCGAGGCCGCCGCCGCTGGCGCGCGCCTGGTCGTGCTGCCCGAGCTGTGCGATTCCGGGTACGTGTTCGGCGATGACGCCAGCCGGGCCTTCGCCGAAGCGGACAGCCTGGCCTCCCCGGCCGGCGACAGCGAAACCTTGCGCCAGTGGCGCTCCCTGGCCGCCGCGCATGACCTGGTCATCGTCGGCGGCTTCTGCGAGCGCGGCGATGCCGGCCGCCTGTACAACAGCGCGGCGGTGGTAGACGCGTCGGGCACCAGGGCCGTCTACCGCAAGGCGCACCTGTGGGACAAGGAGAAGCTGGTCTTCACCCCCGGTGACGAGCAGCCGCCCGTCGTGGACCTGGAGTTCGGCCGGGTGGGCGTGATGATCTGCTACGACCTGGAATTCCCCGAGTGGGTCCGGCTGCCGGCGCTGGCGGGCGCCGATCTCATCGCCGCCCCGGTGAACTGGCCCGCCGCGAGCCTGCCGCCCGGCGAGCGCCCCGCCGAGGTGGTCAAGGCGCAGGCGGACGCCGCCACCAACGGGGTCTTCGTCGCGGTGGCCGACCGCTGCCAGGTCGAGCGCGGCGTGTCCTGGATCAGCGGCTCGCTGATCGCGGATCCCGGCGGCTACCCGCTGGCCGGGCCGGTCCTCGCCGACCGCCCCGAAGTGCTGACGGCCACCTGCGACCTGCCCCGCGCGAGGAACAAGGCCCTGGACGGCGACAACGACCTGCTCGCCGATCGCCGCCCCGGCCTGTACACCCCCGCGCAGGACCTCCCCGACGAGCGAGTCAGGGCGGCGAACGCGCACTGGGCGGCGCGCTTCATCGCGAACGGCACCAGCTACTCCGACTTCCAGTCGACCATGGCGCGCATCGAGCGCTGGGATGACTGGTGCCGCGAGTGGGGCCGGACCGCCCAGCGTTATGAGCAGCTGGCCGAGACCGCGGAAGCGGCCGGGCAAGCGATGACGGCCGGGGAAGCCTGGCGGCGCGCCGCCCTCGCCTGGCACTGGGGCAAGTTCGTCTTCGTCGATCACCCGGCCGAGCAGCGGGCCGCGCACGAGCGCACCGTGGCCTGTTTCCGCAAGGGCGCCGGGACGATGACCCCGCCCGCCGAGCTCGTCCGGGTCCCGTACAAGGACACGATGCTGGCGGCATACCTCCGCCGTCCGCCCGGGCCGGACCAGCCCCCGGTCGTGATCATGATGCCCGGGCTCGATTCGGTCAAGGAAGAACTGCAGGCGACCGCCGAGTACCTGCTGAGCCGTGGCCTCGCGGTGATCGCCGTCGACGGGCCCGGCCAGGGAGAGACCGAATACGAGCTGCCCATCGAGCCCGCCTACGAGCGGGTGGCCGCGGCGGTCGTGGACTACCTGCAGGGACGCGACGACATCGACCCCGACCGGATCGGCGCGTTCGGGGTGAGCCTGGGCGGGTATTACGCGGCCAGGTCCGCGGCGTTCGAGCCGCGGCTGCGCGCCGCGGTGGCGCTGGCCGGCCCGTACCGCTGGGACCTGGACTGGGACACGCTGCCGCCGCAGACCCGCGCCACGTTCCAGCGCCGCTCGGGCGCCGCCACCGAGGCCGAGGCGTGCGAGCGCGCCGCGGAGCTGACCCTCGAGCACGCTGCCGCCCGCATTACCTGCCCGCTGCTGGTCGCGCACGGCGGCCAGGACCGCCTCGTCCCGCCCCATCACGCCGAACGCCTGGCCCGCGAGGCCCCAGGCGCCGAACTGCTGATGTACCCTGACGGCAGCCACGGCCTCACCAACCACGCGTTCGAGTCCCGGTCCGCGATGGCCGACTGGCTAGCCGCCCGCTTGGCCGAGGTCTAGTCCGCACGGGGTGTTCCCAAGCTTTCTTCCGAACGGCGGTGGTGCATGACCCGGGGACTCGTTCCCCGATCGCGGGCCAGACGGCGAGGAACTTGGGGCCGAAGGGCGGTGTTCACGGCGGTGACGGACGGAGCCGAGCCATTCGAGCAAGCCAGGCTGCTTTATGAGCAGGCCGGATCGGCATCAGGCCGCATCGCCAACGATGACGGCGATTTCCCTCGTCAGCTCCTCCGGAATCGGCCCTGCGGCGAAGAGCGCCCGAACGCCCTCACTGAGATCGGCAAGTGCCTCATCCAGTGTGTCGCCGACTCCGTAGGCGCTGAGGTTCGCGGGTAGGCCGACTGCCTGTACTCCCCATGCGAAGGAATCCGGGGCCGAGTCCGGGTGGGAACGGCCGGGATCGTCAAGGATCTCGTACCGAACATGGATCGTGGCCACCTGGCACGCCTCCCTCAGGCCTTAATGATGCCAGATGTCGCAGCGGGCGGAGTTCGGGCACAGCCTCGTGGCGCCATGCCTGAAGCTGCCTGTCGCGGCGAAGCCGCTCGGATTCGGAGCGGCCGGCTTCCAGCCCGGCGAGTATGTCGGTGCAGCCAGTCGGCGCATGGACAGACCCTGCCGCGGACTGACATGACTACGCCGGATCAGGCCTGGGCTTGGGGGTGCACCACAGCAATATCGGTCGCGGCGAAGTCATCGCCGATGCACAGTACTGGGTGCCCGGTTCGCTCGGCGAGCGCGTATGTGAAGCAGTCACCGAAATTAAGCCCGGCTGGATGATGCCCTTTGCCATATCGCCGCCAGCCGCTCATCGCCCGCGCGGCCAGGTCTGCGTCAACGGGCACGATGTCGATCTTCGCGTCACGGAGGAACCGGTCGATAACGTCTTGCCCGGCCGGCCAGAGCCTGGCCTCGATGACGATACCCAGCTCGACACGGATGGCGGCAGGCATGAGCCGGGCGAGGGCGTTCTCTAGGTGGACCGCGAGCTCATCGCACCCCGGTTCGCCGAGGATGACCGCTACGGCTGCCGAGGTATCGACGACAAGGCTCCCGCGCGCCGGCTGCGTCAACGCGGCAGGCCAGCGTCGTCGTAGCCGATGATCTCCTCTGGCGCCCGGCTGTCGGCAACCGGCAGGGCCGCCACATCGGCCGCCAAGTGCGCCAGGCGCGTCCTCATGCTGGCCGCGTGCCTGGCGTGCTCACGGTCGAGCCGCTCCCTGAGCGCGATCACGACGGCCTCGGTCAGCGTCTCGCCTGTCTCCGCAGCCAGCTCCCTGGCGAGCTGGTCCGCCTCGTCACTCTTGATGCTCAGCGCCATGGAAGAAGTATAGATGACATGGCAGATTTCTGCCATATAGGAAGGGCGAGGCTTGCGGTGGGCATGCCCGGGTTAGCTCGCCGGCGGGAACTCATAGCTGCCCGCCGTTCGCTGGCCAGCCACGATCTGCGGTTCGAAGATCAGCCCGGCTGTGATGAGGTTCAGGACCGGGATTCCGGTCACCACGAAGGCGGCAGCCGCTTGCGGAATGTGGCGGTAGAGCAGCCCGATTCCCAGGACGAACCCCGCGCCTTGCAGCGTGAGTATGGACGCGAGTATCGGCAAGGTCAGCCTGAGATCGGCCAGATCCCATGCGAACATCCACCGGTACCCGTGTAGCCAGTAGCGCGGCCTGCTGCGGGCCGTTGGTGAGCCAGGCCCCGGCGGGCGGGCTGCGGGTGTCGCGATGAGAGCCATCGTCAGCCGTCTTCGCCGCCGTCGGACGAACCGTGACCGGTCAGCTCAATGTAGGCGTCCTCAAGCGACGTGGCGGTCAGCGCATACTCCTCAGCCACGCCGGTCCCCACGAGATCCTGCGCCCATCCGATGGCGTGTGATGCCTCGGCGTCATCGACAACGGCCATGAGGTTGTGGCCGACTCGCGTCGAGCGCTTGACGAATCCCGGCAGCTCTGGGTCGGCGCCTCCGGGTACGAGCATCACCTGCAGCCGCAGCTGCCCGCGGTCACCCGCCTTCATGGATGACGGCGTGCCCTCCGCCAGCAGGCGGCCGTTGTCAATGATGGCCAGGCGGTCCACCGCCTTCTCGGCTTCCAGCACGTTATGGGTCACGAGCAATACGGCGATGCCGAGGTCTCCGAGTTCGCGTACCTGCTGCCACAGCAGCCTGCGGCGCAGCGGATCGACATCATTGGTTGGCTCGTCCAGGATCACGACCCGCCCCGGGCACACCGTGACCATGGCGAACCCGACTAGGCGCTTGACTCCGCCAGACAGGTGGATTCCTCGCTTGTTCCGCCACTGCCCAAGATCGAGCGCCTCGATCAGCGCATCCGTCCGGCGCGCCACCATGACCGGGTCACCGCCCCGGATCCGGCCGCACAGGACGATCGCCTCTCGTGCACCGAACGAGTCGATGGGAACCGGCGCCTGGGGCAGGTATGAGCAGAGCTGGCGGGCTGCCGCGGGATCAGCCACCAAGTCATAACGGCCGAGCGTGATACGCCCGGAGGTCGGCCGGAGCAGGCCAATGACCTGCTTCACCAATGTGGTCTTGCCAGCGCCGTTCGGCCCGAGCAGTCCGTATACCTCACCAGGCGCTACGTGCAGCGAGATCGAATCGTTGGCCCGGACCCCGTTCGGATAGACCTTGGTGACATCCGCGGTCCGAAACGTCCAGCCCGCGTCTTGTCCCGGTGTCGCACAGACCGGAATAACAGCGGACTGACCGCTAACGTCAGCGCGATCCCGTCGGCGATTCGGCCTGCCAATGCTGACCATCGGCCATGTCCCTTCCGGCACGAAATCGAAGCCGTCAGGTCAAGCGTCAGACACGCCGCCCAGCGCGACAGTGCCAAAGGTCCTCTTCGAGGGCCCTGGACGTGCGGCAACTCCCCGCTGCAGCTGACCGCCGCCGCCAGCCGCCAGCCGCGGCCTGCGATCACTCTCAAGGAAGTCGCCGGTCAACCGGAAACCGAACTCCCGGCCAATCCCAGCCAGCACATCCCGGTAGAAACGATGGCTTCCGAGCCTGAGGCGGCATGCATAAACCGTTTCGGCAGTTTAGGGACATATTTGCACATGTAGCCACAGTCCGCGGTGCAAACGATAACCACACAGGTTGTCCACTCGGCTCCGGAAGTGGAGCCAGGCCATGCACCACCAAGACAACGACGGCGAGGTTCCCGGCGAGAGCCCAGTCGAGGTCCGCTACCCCCGCTCGAAGCAAGAAAAGCACGGAGACCGCGAGCAGTGGCCGTGGCTGCCAGGAACCATCGTAGAACAGTGCGGCCCGGACGAATGGTACGTATGCATCGAGGTCCACGAACTGGCCGTGCTGCGCGACGGACGGCGCGCGCCGCGCGGCACCGCCAGCCATAACCTTTACTATCCCTGCTGCTTCCGGGAGAGCTCGGAGATCCGGCCACGGCCCGCATCGAATGGCCCAGCGACGGCGCGACGCAGGGCGAGCCGGTGAGCGGGGACCGGGTGATCCGCTTGACGACGGCGGCCGTTGTCTGCGCCGTGGCCGCCTTCGCCGCGGTGGTCAGCTACTCCCACATCTACGGGCTGGGCCGGGCGCATGGGCAGGACGGCACGGCGGCCCGGCTGCTCCCTCTGTCAGTGGACGGCCTGATCCTGGCCGCCTCGCTCGTGCTGCTGCACGAGGCCCGTAATGACCGGGACCTACCACGGCCGGCCCGGTTCATGCTGTGGCTCGGCATCGCCGCCACCATCGGCGCGAACATCGCCTACGGCGCGGGATACGGGCTGCTGGGGGCGCTGATCTCGGCCTGGCCCGCGGTGGCGTTCATCGGCTCGGTGGAGATCGCCATGCAGCAGGTGAGGCGAGGCCGCGCGCCAGGCGCGGCCACCAGTGGGCCAGCCGTGCCAGGGGTACCGGGCGATGTGGAGCAGGCGGTCCGCGCGGCGTATGCGGCGTCGGTCGCGGCCGGGCAGCCGTTGAGCCAGCGGGCCATGGCCGAGCGGTTCGGTCTGTCCCGGCGGTTCCCAGCAATTGACCACTGGCCAGAAGTTCGACGGTCACTGCTCTCTAGACGCGGCTGGAGTGTCGATTGATGCAGAATAAGACCAACGTGTCTCAGGCGGGCTAGCATTCGCGGCTACCGGTGCCAAAGCCAGCCGACTGTTGGGGCGGCACGTCGGGCAGCAGGGGCAGTGAGCAGGCGGGAGCAGATGGTTACCAGTTGCGGTGTCTGCACGGTCGGGAGGCCGGGCCGGTCAATGGTGGCGCCCCGGGCATCGGGAGGGCTGGTCATGCCGGGGCGCCTTCTCGACCCGTTGTCCTGGCTTGTCCGAGATCTGGGCAACGGGGAGCCAAGGCGAGGGTTGCGGCCGGTCCTGGCGGCGCACAGAAGGTGTCAGGGGCTGGCGGCGAACTGCTCCAGCAGGCCGCGTTCGGCGGTGCCGGGCTGGTATCCGGCGGCGCAGATGCCGGCGGCGTGCCGGAGCACGTCCATATGGTCGGCCTTCCCGGCGACGCGTCCGTAGGCTGCGCGGTTCTGCCGGCCGTCGTGCAGGTTGTACCGCCAGGTTCCCGGGGCCGGACCTTCGCTGGCCGACAGGGCCATGTGCACTGGGCCGGCGCTGAGCGTGGCGCGGGCGCTGACCAGGACGAGTACGGTGGCGCCGTCGACGCGGGTGCTCATCGGCGCACGGTCCGATGACCGGGCTGCGCCAGCCGTGTGCCGTGCCGGGCCGGTATCGTCACCATGACAGCCGCGCCCAGGTCAGACGCCCTCCGGTGCCGGTGGCCTGGGTTCCCCACCCGCCGTCACCGGTGAGGGCTTGCACGATGTCCAGCCCGTGCGGCCGGTCATCAGGCTTGCGGGGACGCCACGGGCCGCCCATGTCCTCGACCTCGACCCGGGCCGCCCCGGCCGATAGCTCACAGCGGACGGTGAAGGACCCGCCCCGGGACCGGGAGTGCACGATGGCATTGGCGGCCAGTTCGTGGGCGATCAGCACGACGTCCGCGGTGACCGGGCAGTCGCCGAGGTAGCCGGTGATATCGCGGCGGACCCGAGCTGCCTCGCCGGCCCGGCCGCCGAAGGTGCCCTGGTAGGTGGCTGCCGTCGCGGTGCTCACGTGTCCTCCCCTTGCTCGTCGGGCGGGATGTCCTGGCGGCACTCCGCGCGACCTGGCCGAGCGTGGCCGGTGCGCGGGTTGCGGTACTAACCGTGGCAGGCGGGCGTACGGTGGGGAAGTACGTGAAAGCGCACAGTGAACGGGTGCGTTCGCAGGCCGCGCGGTCAAGAACGGAAGGTTCCGGTGAAGTCCCATGCCCAAGGTGAGAGCGTCCAGATCGGAAGTGAAAACCACGTCGCTGGCCGCGTTCGCCTGGCAGCTGCGGGCGTGGCGGCAGCGGTCGGGCTGGACTCAGGTGGAGCTGGGAACCAAGATGGGGTACTCCGCGTCGCTTATCAGCGGGGTAGAGAGCATGGACAAGCCGCCCACGGCCGAGTTCGCCGCGGCCTGCGACCAGGCGTTCGCCACCCCGGGGTTTGATGAGGCCACCGGGGCGTATGGGACGTTCATGACCTTGTATGAGCTGGTGGCGCGGGAGGCTTATCCGGCGTTCTTCGCTCCGGTGGTCCCGTTCGAGCGGGAAGCGGTCCGCATCCACGGCTGGGAGCTGGGCGCCATCCCGGGCCTGCTGCAGACCGAGGACTACGCGCGAGCGATGATCAGCTCCGGGCGGCCCACTGACACCGCCGAGGCGGTGGACAAGCTGGTCGCAGCCAGGATGGACCGGCAGTTGATCCTCAGCGGCGAGCATCCCCCGATGCTGTGGTACATCATCGACGAGGGCGTGCTGCGGCACGTGGTCGGCAGCCGGACGGTGATGGCCGGGCAGGTGGACAGGGTCATCGAGGCGGCCGGGACGCCGGGTACGGTGATCCAGGTGCTGCCGTTTACCGGAGACAACCACGCGGGATCGGACGGGCCTATCACGATATTCGAATTCGCCGCCGCTCCCACGGTCTGCTATACGGAGTGCTACGCGGGCGGGCGGATCGTGGAGACCCCTGCCGAGGTGGCGCACCTGATGACGGTGCTGAACCTGATCCGGGCCTCGTCGCTGTCTCCCCGCGAATCCCTTGAGCTGATCCGGCAGATACGGAGTGAGATCACATGACCATCGGGGTGACCGGCTGGCGGACGTCCAGCTACTCGGGTTCCCAGGGCGGCAACTGCGTGGAGGTAGCCGGGCACGGTCGCCGCGTGCTGGTCCGCGACACCAAGCAGGACGGGGCGGGCCCGGTGCTCAGGTTCTCCGCCCAGGCGTGGCGCAGGTTCGCTGACCAGATCAAGCGCTCGTAATGGCCTGACCGCGGCCGGACCGAGCCTGCGATTCCTCCGCGGGCCAGGGCCGGCCAGCACCACCCGGCTGCTCAATTGGCGCTTGACTCGGGTCCAGGATCAATCACGTTACGTGAGCAGACCCATCACGCGGCCGAGTTTCCGATCCGGCTTCGAAGTGAGGAGTACCCGTTTTATGTCCCTATTGTCTGAATCGTTCCGGCTATTTCCCGTCGTCCCCGGAACCCGCGCCGATACCTGCAAAGGTTATGGCCTAGACCAATCGTGATATTGATCTAGGCCAATTGGTATAGCTTCGGGCCGGGTCCGGGTCGCGCGGGACTGCCGGGCGGCCCCGGCCGGAGGCGCTCCGCAGCTTGAGGCGGCGGGCAAGGTGCTGGGTGCAACCGGTCCTACGCCTGGTGCCTGTCTGCGTCAGGGCGGGCTGCGAGGATCGGTGTACTTGATGTCCGCGGCAGCAAGTCCACCCACCGGCAAGAATCAGACATGAAATCGAAAAGATAGACCCAAGCGCGCTAAGTAAGCAGATCCCGGACCGTTGAACGATTGAGGTCAATCACAGCAGCATCAATCTTCCCGCACTCTTCTCTATTCACGAAGTACGCAAAGCTGCATAATTTCGCGCTTTTTAGCCAGATCCGTTTGAGCCGTAAAATGTCACTGCCCCCACGTAAAGTGTGATCGCTGAGCGATCGGCGGCAGATGCCCTTTCCTGACGCCCCTTCCCTGCTCAGTAGATCACCGTTTCCATGGGGGAGGATCATGTGGAATATTCGGCTGACCTGCTCGCTGCGGACCAGTCGCCGGCCAGGTTTTACGACACGCTGAAGGCGTTCGTCGCGCCCGTCGCCAAGGCGACGGACGCCGTGGCGAGCGATCCGGTCGCGCTCCGCGTCGCGCAGGCCGTCTGCGCCGCCTTCGGGGACTCCGGTGGGTCCAACGGCATGACGCGCAGCGAACTTGCCGCTGCGTGCTCGAACGCCGTTTCCGCCGCCGTCTTCGAGAGCCGCTTTGACCTCTTCGTGGCGATGGGACTGCTGCGTAGGTACGCGGAGAAGCCTCACCAGCAGCGGTACATGATCAGCCCGGTCAGCGTCACCGCCCTGCTGGTCTACGGGCGGCTGGAGGAGACGAACGGCGTCGAGGAGATCATGCTTCTGCTCGACCGCGCGCACCGCGACCTCGATACCGGCACGATGACGCGAGAGGCGCTCATTGAACAGATCACCACGGTCAGGAGAAGTCTGTCGATCCTGGCCGATCATCTGCTCTACCTGGCTGAGGACCGGCCGTGGGAAGAGTTGGTCGCCGAGCAGTCGCAGCACCGCTCAGCGGAAGCCTTGCTGGACAAGGCAAACAGCCTCGTCGGAGCCGCTGGCGAAAGGTTCCCTGAACTGCTGGCATCGGGAACGGGACGGCGTTCTGGTCGATGAGGCGCTGCGCTACTTCAACGCGGTGAATGCGTTCTACAGCCGCCTGCTTGCGCAGGCCAGCGCCTCCCGTGACTTCTCCATGCTCTCCCCGGAGCAGTACCTGAGCGCCGCCTTGAACCGGAACAGGGGAGAACTGGCAGTTCCCCTGGCGCATACGGTCTTCGACCCAGCTTCCATGCTGCTCTTTGCCGAGCGACTGGTCTCTGCTGTGGAGAAGTACCGCCCTGCTCCTCCCCGCCGCCGTCCGCCGCGACCGCCGGACTCCTCTTCCGACCGGGACCCAGTGACGGCGTCCAGAGAGCGAGAGCAGACCAGGCGGGTCGTCATGGAGGCCGAGATGGAGTTGCACCTGCAGGGCAGTGACGAGGCTGATCTCACCAGCCGCATCCGGGGCGCCGGATGGCGGAAGGCAGCGCGCATGGTGACGAACGCGCTGCTGGCGAACGCCGATCCAGTCATTCCCATCGCGGTGGACCTGTCAGATGCCTTGATCGTGGAGGCCGCTGGATCCGTCAGTCACGTCACCCCGATGACCCTGCGCAGGAGCCCCGCTGTATCTATCCGCGATGCCGACGCCACCTTCGCGGAGACGACCCGTGCCTGATCCGCTGGCGCTGGCCCGGATGCGCGCGCTCCGTCTGGTTGCGGTCCCGTGGGCAGAAGAGGAGCTGGCCCTGCTGCAGGAGACGGCTGCAGCCGCTGGTCGGCGTCTCATCGACGTGGCGGGAGATCACGGTGCCTGCACCCTGATGCTTGGCTGGCCGACCGATGTAGACCCAATGGCCGTGCTCGGCGCCGACGGCGAGGACCTGCCCGGTGCCACTCCGACCACCTGCCTGGTGCTCGCCGCCTGCATTGGCTGCTGCTGGCCCGATCCTGACGCCCCCTTGCTGCCGGGCATTCCGGTTCCCGAGAACCAGGTCTTGGACGCGCTCACCAAATTCACTCGGCCCGGCCGCCCCGTCGGCGAGTCGCTCCGGACCTGTCAGACGCACTGGAAGTCAGCGATCAGGCGGCTCCGTACCTGCGGGTTCTTGGTGCCCCAGGCGGGAGACTCCCTGATCCGGCTCGGCCCTGCCCTCGCCGGATGGGGTGACGCCGAGATCCGGCACCTGCGGGACCGCTACGTCGGCCTGCCTCGGCTGGCCAGAGAACCGGCATGACCGCCGGGCTGGACGCCCTGCCGCAGCAACGGCAGGCTGATGTGCTGGCAGCGCTCTGCGCCCTTGAGACGGACAGTAGGCCCTTGCCTGCCGCCTCCTACCGGGCGCTGGCCGAACCCGCTCTCCGGGAGGTCGTCAGAGAGATGCTGGCGACCGCCGGACGTGTTCTCGTCGAGACGGGAACAGGATACACATCCGGTTACGACGACGGCATCACGGATCGTCTCGCTGAAGAGGGCATCGGCGTTCTCCCTCCGGACGACCGGGCCGTCCTCACACTGGTGCTGCTGTTCTCCGTGGCCATCCCGCGCGCCGAGGGCAAGCTGGCTCCCGAGGCGCCGTGGACTCGCAGTCACCCGGTTCCACGGGAGCGCCTGTACGGGACGAAGGTTCCCAAAGGCGTCGTCAAGACCGCACTCCAGCGCCTGCAGGATGCCGGAATCACCCACAATGTCGGCGACAGCGTACGCCCAGGCCCCCAGTTCGACCGGCTCACCCCGGTGATGAGCACCACGATCTTCGAAGAGCTCCTGCTGCTCGCCGACCCGCAAGGACCGCTGGCCGATGCCATACGGCGACGGCGCGCCTCGTCCGCACCTGCCTCCGCTGAGTCTCCGGTTTCCGAGAAGAAGCACTATGAATGTTAGTCCCGGAACCGATCTCGGCATCGTGGCAGACCGTCACCTTGTCGCGATCCAGACTTTTGACATCTCCCGGCTCACCACGCATCCCGTGGAAATCGTGGCTGGAACCTTCGTCGCCGTCTCCGGCGTCGGTCCCGATGGGGATTCCAACGGATCGGGGAAGACCAGCTTCCAGGCCGCAGTCTCGGTCCTGCTTGGGGACCCTCAGTGGCGTCTGGAGACCAACGGGGGAGGCTTCGCCAGGGAACTGCTCTTCCGGCCCGACGCCGCCGGGCTCTCTGCCGCGGAGAAGGCCACGTCGGCGCCATACGGCTACATTGTCGGCGTATTCGCGGATCCCGAGAGTCCTCTCGATTCTGCTCTCACCGTCTGGGTGAAGCTTTCCTCGACCGCGCCCTACCTTCAGGCCCGGTGTATCCTCGGACTTCACGTAGCGGATGCCGACGGCGACGAGGAGCGCGCCCGGCAGGCTGACGCGCTCTGGCAACAGCTACCCAAGGACCAGACGATCAGCGCCCGGAATCTCGCCCGGAAGCTCTACGGAGAGGCTCCCCGGTGCCTTTCCTACCTGGACACCAGCATGCGTCCGAGCGCCCCGTCGCTGCTCAGCCAGGAGATGACCAAGATGCGCCCCGACGAGATCGGCATGGCGCTGATCGCACTCTCTGGGCTGTCTGGGCAACTGGAGGAGGAGAACACAGCGCGCAACAAGCGGATCGAGATCCAGGTGGAGCATGCAAAAGCCGAGGAGAAGGACAAGAAGGAGCGCGTGAATGAGAACGCCCAATTGGCGGCTATCGATGCGCGCGACAGGGCCCGCAGCCTGTTGAGCGGGGCTGGCGAGAAGTGGCACCTTTATGCTGCCTGGCAGTACCGCGATGCCCTAGACCGAGAACGAGAGGCTAGGGAGAAGGTTGACTCGCTGACAGGACGCCTCCAGGAGGCGGTTGAAGCCGTATCGGATGCAAGGAAGGCTCTCGCTCAATTGGGAGACGGGAGCAACCTCACTAGCAATGAATCCCAGTCGCGATCGGCGCTCGCCCAAGCGGAAGAGCTCCTAAGAAAGCTGAACCGCGAACTTACCAGCGCGGAGACTGGGAAGAGTTATCGCACCGACGATAAAAACAAACTGAGGGCTACCGCAGAGCATTGGGACGGCAGGACTACAGACGAAACGGCCGCCGCTCTCGAAACGGCAGACACTGCCCGTGCAGACGCGCAAGTAGCGGTGAGCTCGGCAAACGATGCTGTCGACGCGGCCATGGCCGCCGTGGCGAACGCACGAGAGGGACGCGGCGGCGCGGCGGGTCTGCTTGTTGAGATGCTTCTCACCGAGCCGGAAATCCCTGCGGTGGCCGCCTTCGCTGACATCATTGACGTAGACGATGATGCGCGAGCCAGATGGGAGCCTATGCTTCACGCCCTGCGTGACGCCGTTGTCGTCCCCCGTGTCGCCGCCGATCGGGCACGCATCGCGCTGGCCGGCCAGCCTGGCGCCCAGGTCATCGTTGCGGACTCCCTGGATCTAGCGGCGCCCCTCGTTTCAGCGAATGGCATTCGCTACCCCTCCGGCCTCGAGTCCCTGGTCCACGCGTTGCAGGAGCGATTTGTTCAGCGCCACATCCCCACCCGGGCCGATGATGACGCACTCGGACTCTCTGTCCTTGGCGACTTCCCCGAACCGCTGGTCGGCCGGGACTCGCTCGTCCGAAACGCGGAGCGGGAACTCGCCGCCGCCGAAGCCACGAGGTCTACGGCCAGATCGGCACTGCGAGTCGCCGAAGCCGCGCGGACATTGGCAGATATCACGCACAAGGCCGCTGAGGCCCAGGCCCAACTCGTCGAAATCGACGAGAAGCTGCGGGAACTTGACGAGACTATAGCCAGCCTCGCTGGACAGATCAGGTCAGCCGAGGACGCCCAGCAGACTGCCCACAAGGCGTATGTGGATGCCCTTGTGAAGCTTGAGAACTACAACGGCATCGTGGAACGGTGCAAGCAGCAACTCAAAGCCGTAACCGACGATGAACTCACTGCCCGTAAGAATCTGGACACGGCCATCGACGACCGGAAGAACATTCCCGTCGAGGCATGGAGCGGGGAGTTCGGCGGTACCGAGGAGGAGGCGGTCCTGCTCTGGACGGCGAACGATGGCTGCCCGGATGCGCAGACGCAACCGGGCTCCCTGCTGCGCCAGGCGGCCGAAGAGCTTCGCGAGGCTCTTATGGCGTTTGAATCTGGTGGCGGCCCCGATGATTACATCGCTACGGCGCAAGGAGAACGGGCTTTCTTCGCCGACCAGAAGGCCAGCAAGCCCATTCCATTCGGGCGGGTCGCTGGTCCGCTGCGGACCAGGCTGCAAGGCTTCGCCGATCACGATCGGGCTACCCGAGCGCGCATCGAGTCCATGCAGGTGCAACGTGAACAGGCCCTCGCCAGGCTCCGCGGTGACCTAGGCAAATCCAGCGACGACCTCACAAAGATCCAGGAGATGGTCGAAAAGACGATCGAGTCGACCCTGGGGCTTGTGAGCAGGGCACTGGGTCCCATGACCAAGCACGGAGCCGAACTGGAGATACACAACGTGCGCCCGGAGGGGGCCGAACCCTGGCGGTGTGATGTCACTCCACGCTGGAAGCGCTCCCCCAGCGGCAGCATGGTCTCCTACAAAGAAATTGCTAACAGCGCCCAGGTGAAGGTATTCGCCATCCAGCTTGTGCTGGCCGCGGTAGTTGCGGACTCCAGAACGAAGGGACGGGTTCTCATCCTCGACGAGCTGGGGAACAGCCTCGGCGACGTCAACCGACGCGACGTGCTCAAGGCTCTGAGCGAGGTAGCCGAGCAGCGGCAGGTCACCATCTTCGGGACTTGTCAGGACTCGGTGCTGAGCGACGCCGCCGACTTTTTCGGCGAGCTCATCTGGTTCACTCACGCCACGGACACCGACGCTTACAACCAGCCCACCCGTGTCTGGGGGCACGACTCCGTTCACGAACGCGTCCAGCTCACCGCCGAGTGGCTAATGACGGGACGCAGCCATGGCTGACGATCGGTCTCCCCGAGCCGTCCCTGTTCCGCTGCTGCTCGGGGAAGCAGTAGGACGCGTCCGCATCCCACTCGCCGGACTACCCGATGGCGTTATTGCCGTCACGGTGCCGCGCAAGGATCCAGAAGGAACGGCCCGTGTCCCCGTTGACCGCAAAGGCCGACCCGGCTGGGGGGAAGCAGACCTCGTGGCGGAGCAACCCACGCAGGCGTTTACTCCTCCGGCTGAGCTAAACCCCAGCGATCTCGCCTGGTTCCTTGGAACAAAGGACCATCGGCGCTGGCAGGCTATCGAAACGAAATTCGGCGACCGTGCCTGGTCCCTCGTCATCGCTCTCATTCGGGACGGCGGAGCGGTGGTGCGCCTTGCTGTCAGCGATATCAAGTGCTGGAAGCCACGCACGTTGCGGCTTACCCACGCCTGGGCTGAGCAGGCCGTGGATCTGCTCCGTGAGATGCGCGGCCGGCCCGTTCCAAGCGAAGCGCGCGCCGCGTTGCTGGAGATCATGGCTGGCATACCCGAACTCTCCGGTGAAGCCACACTCTTGGCCGTCGTCCCCAGCGACACTCCGTTGCGCGTGCCGGACGGGTCGCGGACCGGTACCTCCGCGTGGACGGTCTATGACGCCGCGATCCGGACGGCAGCGTATTTCCTCCAGCACCAGCGGCCGGACAGCCCTCTCACCGAACGCGAGGTGGCGGCGCATGCGCTGCCGGACTCAAAGGAGTGGACGCCGGCGCGCCGAACCGCGTTTGAGCTCCTGGTTGGCGAGTCGGCAGGCGACCGGCTCTCCGCTATGGAGCACGACATCCGGGTCCGCGGGCGGCTCCGCTGGAGCGTCGGACCGGTTGTCGCCGACGCCATGCGGGGGTACCCCTGGATAGGCCTTCCCTCGGGAGGCATCCACGTCATAGGGCAGATCGAACGAGACGTCCGGGGCGTGCTGGTGGTGGAGAACGCCGACACGTTCCAGTATGTCTGCCTACGGCCTGACGTTACCGACACCTGGCTCTGCGTCTGGGGCAGAGGATCTACTACAGACGGCGTGCTGAACTTCCTCAGGACCATGAATGACCTGCCAATCGCGGCCTGGTGCGACCTGGACGCCCGCGGGATCGAGATCGTCACGGAACTTGCCGGACGGCTCGGCCGTGAGATCATTCCGGTGGGTATGGGCGTCGAACTCTTCGTTGGCGGGAAGCAGTACGTCCCGAAGAACCTGGCAGACTCTCTCAATGTCGCCAAGAAGATGACTGTCGATGGGCACCCGGCGCTGCAAGACCTTGCCAAGGCGATCGTCGCGTCCGGCGGTCTGGGCTGCGAGCAGGAGACCCTCTACGACGATGTCCCTCCCACGCTCGCCAGGGAACTGGCGAAGCTGGAGTAGTCCGGGATGCGGCATGATCACCTTGAGCCATCGGCTCACCTTCGTCAGACGGCAGCGCTCCCGAGAACCCAACTACAGCCTTCGACCTGCGAACTCTCGGAGACGACCGCGCCTTGGCGCCGAGCAGGTCATGGCCTCTATGAGCGGCGAGGCGCTCGTGGCCAGAGCGTATCCGACCAGAGCGTATCCGATAGGAGATCCGTTTTCTCGATAGGCGGCAAACCGTCGTCGAGTTCGCGCAATCGCCTGTAGGTATCGCGCATGGCCGCCCGGTCGGGCAGGTGCTCGGTGCCCGCCGCTCGCCGCACGACCGTCAGCGTGCTCGCCAGCATTATGGATCCCACGGATCGTCCGCTGGAACCTAGCCGCTGCAGCCGCCGGATTTCGGATGTGGCGATCGCGGCGCCGGGCCCGTCATCGATGAGCACTATTACGGGATGCCCGGCCTCGGCTGCCACGACAGCGTGGGCGATGACCATGATCTCGCCCAGGTCTTTCGCATGCTTCATGCGATCGGCCATCGGTAGTCCGCTGATTCTCTGGACCACGATGGCTAGTTCCGGCGTCACGTCATCAGGCAGTATCTGGATCCAGCGATCGGTGAGTTTGCGCCACATGGTTGCGGCAGCGCGGAAGCGGTCGTCCTGCCGAGACTTGCGGAACACCTCGTCCCGGACCGTCTCGGGTGCGCTGAGCGGCCCGAGAACCGCGATAAGGAGACGTTCCTTGTTGATGGACAGGAAGTTCAGGCCAGGACCGGCATCAATGATCGGCCTGACGCTCATCGGATGATTCTCGGCGGTGTCGTGTCTTGATCATCATCATCGTCAGTCGCAGCGAGGTCGGCGTCCAGTGCAGCGAGGTCAACATCAGCGTCGGGCAGCTCGCCAGGATCTGCCCACGCGATCGGCCGTTCAGCCGGGGTCACGCCTGCTTCGCCGAGCTCCTTAACAAGGGTTTCCACGCTGATCCCCCGCAAAGTGGCGATGGCCTGCGCGGGCAGCACGCCTTCCACGTAACCCGCAATCGCCCGGGCGAGCAGCCGCTGCGGCGCCCGGCGCTGGTCAGAGCTGGCCTGCAGCACCTGATACTGGTCTGCCCAGCCGAATCTGGCCGCCAGCCGCGGCGTGGTCAGCGTCATCCAGTCCTGCTTGGTGGCCTCATCGATGTACCCGGCTTGGCGCAATGCGATCGCGGCGATCGGAGGCGATATCAGAAACCGCTGCACTACACCCGACAGCGTGGATACCCCGACCGAGGACTGGTCCCCGATGAAGACGCGCAGTCCTTCGGAAGGAACGAGCAGATGCCGCGCGAACGCGTCAGCGCGGATCTCTGCCGGGTCACGGTCACTCCAGTCGCCCGCATCGCTGTCCGCCCAGTCCTCGAATAGGACGTGACCGAGTTCGTGAGCAAGCGTGCTGCGCTGCCGCATGGGGTTCCGGGTTCGCGCGACACCGATGAAGATGGTCCCACGTACTGGATCCCGCATGGTCAGCCCATGCTCGTCCGGTCCGGCGTCAAGCACGGCCACGTCGATCCCAGTCGTCTGTTCGATGACCGCCACGAGATCACCGAGCGGCTGCACTCCGAGATGATGATCACGACGGAACTGCGCAGCAGACGTACTGCCTTCCGTCTCGGCAGTCAACGTTCTCCTCCCGGTAAGACCGTCGCCGGGATCGCCTGGCCGGACAGGTAATCATCCAGCTCAAGGAAATGCAACAGCGCCTCGCGCATGCCATCCATGTCCGCGTGGTTTGTGGCACGCGCGGCGCCCTCGGCCCGCTCAGCCACCGTCCCCGTCCCAGCCAGCTCCGCTACCGTGACTCCCGTCGCCCACCCGACGGCCATCAGCTCAGGCACCTTCGCTGCCCGCTGCCCAGAGATGACCCGGGACAAGGTCGACTGCGAAATGCCGGTCGCGTCGGCAAGCGCCCGCTGGCTCAAGCCTGCTGCCACACGAGCACGCTCGATCCTCGCACCGACATCAGTTCCAGTCACTGCAGCGTCAACTCCCTGAATCATGATCATCATACATGATTCAGTGTAAGCTAAGAACGGTCACGACGCCACCCCAACCCACACCGTTCCGCGAGTGGCACTCGTTTAAGTACTGGTGAGTTCCAGCCCATCCCTCTCTGGCCGGTGATCCTTCCCTGCAACCCCATTAGCCGATCAGCTGATTCATCCTCTCAGCTCAGCCCGGCCTGGCCGTTGTCAATGACAGCCGTGAGGCAAACTCATACCGGACGACCTTGAGGCCACCCACGGTATTACGGGCCAGTCGGTGGTCGCTCCGAGGCCACAAACGCTTCCAGCCCAGAACCGGGGTGCATATATACGTAGTCGCGCGCCTTGGCGACCTGGAGTGCGTTGGCTCGCCGCACGGCTCTAACGCCTACAGCCTCAAAGTTGTCCGCTCTACGGAGCGCGGCAAGCCGCCATGGACTGAGGGGAAGGAAGACCGTGGTCGCGTCGCCGAATGGCACACCGCCAGGAATGCCGAGGGCAGCACCCCCAGCGCCGACGGTGATCGCGGGCACGTCACCGAGCAGGAACTGGAACTGGCGCCGACGGGACCAGATGATCTCCAGGCGGGATGCCGCCGCTATCCTGCGCGCCTCCTCGAAGAGGTCGACAACACGCAGCCGGAAGTAGGCACCGCTCTGGTTCAGAGCCGTAGCCGTGCTGAGCAGGTCATCCGCGATCTCCTCAGCGACGGTTGAACCGCTCGCGTAATAACCATGCTTCTGGTAGAAGAGCTGCTCCATCCCAGACCTATCAGCTATATACGCGGCGCGTGCGGCGGCAAGCGTCTGCTGCCAGTTCTGCTGTACCGACTCCAAGGTGTCCAGGCTGCGCGCGAAGTGGAGTGCAATCGCGTCCTTGATGACGGCGACGTGCTTCGGGTTCTGGAGGGCCCGGCGCGTCCGGGCCGCCTTGATCGCAGCGGGCAGATCCTGCTCGGTGAGGCCCCAAAGCTGCTCGGTCTCCCGGCTGTCGATCTTTACGAAGTTCTCGAGCTTGCCGACCGCTCCCGGCGCCCGCAAATAGGCTCTGCCGAATTGGAGGTTGTAGGAAAGTAGCCGGTCACCCTGGTTCGTCGGCCCTAGGAATCGGCGCAGCAGAGCGCGCGACACGACATGCTGCTCACGCACCATCGGGGAGGCAGTGTTGAGCGCCTGGCGACCGGTGTCCACGATTTCCTGGATTCGCGCTGCCGACACACCGCTGATCGCCGCGATGTCGCCCTTGCGCCGCTCGACAACATCGAACCCGACAATGCTGGCAAAGAGGACGGCCCGCCCCAGCTGCCGCCCCTGGTCCTCACGCAGCCGATCGGCGAAGACCCGAATCAGCAACGGTACGGCAGGAATCACCCTCCCATGCTGGCACCACCGCCGATGTCAGAACCGCGAATTACTGTCCGTGTGAGTAAGCTCGACCTCGCACCGCGGAAGGGCACGCAGCAACCGGCGCTCACCAGGTGTCGCAAGATGCTCTCCCGCCGGGGTCGCGTAACATTCGTCGGGCGCTGGAGCCATGTCTGTCTGATGAACTGTGTGTGCGTTCTCGCATCGTCAGCGCATAGGGCCGCGTGGCCTTGGTGGTGGCGGTCGCCGCGCTGGTGGCGGTTTGCCCGGATCCGGACCGGGCTGTCCTGGTGTCGCTGGTGGCGTAGCTGGCCGGACTGACTGGGGGAAAGACTGCCCGGCGAGCTGGGCGGCGGTGCTAGCGCGCTGGGCCGGGCGCGGCTGTGCAGGCGGTGCTGGGCGTGCGGCGGCGTACAGCTGTTCAGCAGCGGCGTGGGCTGCGGCGGCCTGGGCGGCCTGGTGCTGCGATTCGCGGAGTTCGGCTACAGCTTCGGCGAGCGCTGCCAGTCGGGTGATAAGCACGATCGGGGCCATGGACCGGTCGCCGGTCAGGCAGGCGAACGCGGACAGCAACCGGGCGGCTTGGCGGAGGTGGTTCCCAGCCAGGGACGGTGGCGGGATACGGCCGTAGGGTGGGCGGGCGGCGCGGTCGTAGGCGTCGGCGGCCTGGCGTAGGATGCGGCTGCCGAGCATAGCGGCGGCCACGTGCAAGGTGTCGGAGGTGGCCCAGGCGGCGTCGGCGGCGTCGGTCCAGGTCAGGTTGCGGATCTGCGCCGTCGCGTCGGCGGCGGCGCGGGTGGCGTGGTCCCAGATCGCGTTGCGTTCCTCGGCGGTGTGGTTCAGATGCGGTCGGCCGGGTGCGGTTCGGGTTGGGGTCCACCGCTGCCGCAGCTTGGGCCAGCTCAGGTCCGCCGCGAGTTTCCCGCCGCCGTACCAGACCGGTCCGCCCTCCTTGGCGGTGTCGCCGGGCAGGGCGACTGAGTACCCGGTGACCTGACCCGGGCTCTGGACGCTGAACCGCTTGCGCACCAGCACCCCGGCCTGGTCCAAGTGGGCGAAGAACTCGTGCTCGCTGCCCGCTGCCGCCGCAGCAGTCGTGACCTGCCGCCTGAGTGTGATCCTGGGTGCTTCGTCCAGGCCGCGGCGGGCGGCCTTCTCGTTCTCCGCACGGGTCGGACGGCGGGCCGCGGTGTGGTCGGCTGGGGCGGTGGAGCGCAGCCCGTACCGCTGCTCGGCGGCCAGGCAGGCGGCGCGAACCTTGTACCGTTCCCAGGACGGGCTGGGCTTGCCGCCGTCCTGGCGGGCCAGCATCGCGACGAGATGAATGTGATCATCACCGTGCCGCACGGCGATCCAGCGGACGGCCTCGTCTTCCTGGCCGTAGGGCGACAGCCCGGTGCGGTGCATGACCTCGTGCGCGATGACGGCCCATTCGTCGTCGGACAGCATCCGGTCTTCGGGAGCGGCGCGCATCGAGCAGTGCCAGACCGGCCGCGGGTAGCCTCGCTCGCCCAGAGTGGCCTGCGGCTGCTTCAGCAGCCCGGTCAGCTTGGTGAAGTCCCGCTTTCCGTCCGGCCGCAGCGGCGGTTCGAGGCTGGCTGGATGACGCCAGCCCGCGACGATGTGCAGATCGGTGTGTTCTTCGTGGCGGCCGAGCCCGAACAGGTAATACAGCAGCGGGTCGATGTGCTCCCCGCGCGGGGTGCTGATCTTCCCGATCACCCGGTCACCGCCACCGCCACGAGCCTTTAGCCCAGGGCCTTGCGCACGGCGTCGGCAACCTCGTCGATGTGGTCGGCGCGGCGGATGGTCCCGGCGGCATAGCCGGGCAGGCCCCTGGCGGGCTGCCCGGTCGCGTCCAGCTTCGCGACCGCCTGGTGGATGTTCGTACTGATGTGACGCACCAGCCCGGCCGCGCGCATCAACTCGATCAGCACCCGCCGGAGCAACTCCCGGTCATTTGCCGGCGGTCCAACTATCGTTGAGCTCGTTGCTGTATTTGCAGCCGAACTTGAGCGCCAGACGATTACCAAACGGACCATGTTGACGTGTACTAGCCGCTACTCCAGATTCTCCGACGAAGAAAGACGGCAGTCCAGGCGCATGGATTGAGAGCCAATGTTCACCGTCGACGCTTGTCTGGAACGACATCCAAATGAATCTCCCATAACCTGACTTCGCGCAGCCGTCGTTGGACACCGTGGCGACGAAACTCAATGCCGTACCGAAGTCTCCTGGGAGCTTAAAAGTCGGCCGCTGCTCGGCGCCGATCTCGAGGTCGCCGATGTCAAAGGTCCGTTCCTCGTAATACATGTGGGCTCCCTCTTGCGATACTATTTGGGCCGCTCCAGAGATGCGACCAGCGATTTGATCGGAAGATGTGGCGTTTAGGCGTGCCGCCTGCGCTTGTTGCAATGCCCAGACTTGTTGTTGGTGTTGCTGCAATGCCCAGACTTGTTGCTGATGTTCATATTCAAAGTGGAAGCGCTCAGCAGGGGATGGATCCAAAATGTCTCCCTAATTGACCCTTCCGCGGTTCAACCCCGCGCAGTGGGCCTACGATACCGAATCCGGATTTGAGATCACCAAGCGGCAAGCTCCAGGTAGGAGACGCCCGGCATCGGGAGTTTGAAGGCGAACTCCAGGAGCCCGTCCCCAGAAGCGGCGCGCCGCTCCGGCGTCACCAGATCCTCGAGCGTGTTCAACTCCCTGAGCGCCGCCCACTGCTCCTCGGACGGCCAGGGAGCGCCGCGGCTCATCTGTTCCCAGGCGCGCACGATGTTGGAGTGGTCGGAGTCGATGCGGAAGTGCCTGACGGCATAGGACGATCCGGGTACACCGCGCACGCGCAGCCGCACCTCCCGGTCAAGCTCCGCATCCCCGCCGATCTTGCCCTGGTCCAGGGTGCCGTTCCAGACCAGGACCCCGATGCGCCCGTCGTCGTGGCGCGCCGCCAGCGCCTCGACCAGCCCGCTAGCCCCGTCACCGCTGGCGCTGACCGGCAGGCGGTGCGGCCCGAGCCGGGCCAGCAGCGCCAGCGCCCAGTACCGGGGCTTGCGCAGGTTTCCCGCGGACAGCAGCCCGAACCCCCCGTGGAACAGCTCCGGCGGCGCGCCCAGCTCCTCGAAGTGGTCGGAGGCGACCCAGTGCGATAGCGCCCCGACCCGGCCCAGCACGGACGCCATGCCGCGGAGCAGGAACGCCGCGGCGAACACGGTATCGCCGACGCGGTTGAAGTGGCTCGGGGTTGGCCCCCACTCGGTCCACCAGATCGGCGTGCCCTCCCGGCCGTAGCGGGCCAGCACCGGCCGCAGGTCCAGCGGCCCATTGCCGTAGACGTGGGTCGAGAGGAAATCGAGCGGCGCACCGGAGGCACGCAGGTGATCAAGGAACTCCCAGATCCAGCCCGCCGCCGCCGAAGCCGGCCCGCCGACCCGCAATCCGGGATGCACAGCCTTGATCGCGCGCGCGGAGGAGTCATACAGCCGGAAGTACTCCCCGGGCGTCCCCGACCAGAACACATCCAGGTTCGGCTCGTTCCACACCTCGAATGACCAGTGGCGCGTGACCTCGTCCTCGCCGTACCGCTCGAGCAGGTGGGCGGCCAGGGCGCGGACCAGGTCCGCCCAGCGATCCCAGTCACGCGGCGGGGAGATGATCCCCTTCCAGGTGAATACGGTCTGGCCCGGGTCGCGGGCCAGCGCGGCGGGCATGAAGGAAAGCTCGACGACCGGACGCAGGCCGACCTCGAGCAGCAAGTCGTACACCCGGTCGACGCCGCCGAAGTCGTGCACCGCGCGCCCCCCGGATTCGGTGTAGACCCCGAGGTCGTCGCACAGGATGCCGTGCGCGCGGACGGCCCGCACGCCGAGCTCGTCGCGCGCGATCCGCAGCGCCTCGCGGAGTTCGGTGCCGATTACCCGCCCCCCGGTGCGGTCCCGGCGCAGCAGGGAGCTCAGGTGTTCCGAGCCGATCATGGGCTCCCACGGCCGGTCCAGCTCGCCAGCGGCCGACCCGCCGACGTCGATCCTCACCACCGGAGCCACAACAGCCGCCGCGCCCCGCTTCGCTCCTCCCGGTGCCGCGGCGACCGCGTCCGACAGCGGCCCGGCGGACGACCCGTCGGCCACGGCCGCCACCGCGTAGTACCTGACCCGGCCCGCTTCGCCCGACGTATCGGCGTACGGCCCGGCCGGGACCGCGAGCACGTCCCCTCCGCCGTGATCCAGCGGCAGGAACGGCCCGTCGGCGCTCCCGGCCTGGTAGACCAGGTACCCGGCCGCTCCGGGTACCTGGTCCCAGTTCAACATGACGTGGCCCAGCCCGGGCTCAGCGCGCAGCCCAGACGGCCGCGGCAGGCCGCCCGCCGCACCGTCGCGGCCGTCTCGGCCGGGCACGCCACGCCGCCCGATCCGCCGTTCCCAGTCGGCCCGCGCCCGAACCGGCCCGTCCGGAGCCCCCATGTCGATCCTCCTCGGAAGACCCCTTTTTATCCCGAACGATCTGTGGTTCCCGTGACCGGGCCCGGTCATCGTCCTCCAGCCAGCAGGGCGAGGCCGAGCTCGGAGGTCTGGTAGAGCACGGTGCGCCCGCTGCGCTGGCGGTCCACGAGGCCGCCGCGGCGCAGGACGGCGAGGTGCTGCGAGACGGCGCTCGGGCTAACGCCCAGCCGGCGGGCCAGCGCCGTGGTCGTCGCGGGTGAGCACAGCGCCTCGAGCAGCCTGGCCCGCGGCTCGCCCAGCAGCAACTCCAGGGCCTCCCGGTCCGCGGCGACCGGTTCGTCCGCGCCAAGGCCCGCGTGCCACACCGTCGCGGCTCCCCGCGCCGGGTACAGCAGGTGGATTTGAGTGCTGCTGGCTCTGCTCACCGACCACCCCGGCCAGACGAACACGCTGGGCATCAGCACCAGGCCCTCCGGCGCCAGCGTGACCTGAGCGTCCGGCCCGGTTTCCGTGTCGGACAGCAATAGCCTGCCTGCGGACCAGCGCACGCCGGGATGGAGGTCGGCGAACAGCGACCGGGCCCCGCCGCCCGCCAGCATCGCGGCACGGTACGCGATGTCGGCATCGAACACCGCACGCATCCGCTCCCAGTGCGGCGCGATCAGGCGGTCATGACACTCCGCCACCTCGGCTGCTATCTCCGCCAGGGTCTCCTGCGGCCGCTCGAACAGGTCCGTCGCGCTGTCAGGCCAAGGCTCATCGCCGAACACGTTCGGCAGGCTCAAGCGCACGGCCTCGGTCGGCACCGCGCGGACGCGGGCCAGTTCCTCACCGATGCCAGCGGACCTGCCGACAGGCACCGGGAACAAGAACTCCGGCCAGAAGGGCCGGTCGCTCACGATCAGCGGCCACACCCTGGGCAGCCGCAACGGACGGCGCTCCAACTCGGCTCGCGCCCAGCGCACCCAGGGCAGGTTCAGCGAGGACCGGCCAGGGTGCGCGAGCAGCGGAACGGCCCTGAGCGTCTCGAACAGCGGGGACATCGCGAACCTGGTCGCCGCGAGGTCCGCCACGTCGAGTTCCAGCGTCACGAGCATGTCGGCACCCGTCAGGATTTTAGCCCTGGACTTAACCGTAGCTCAAGCCACCCGATACCGCCCACTCTGGCCAGCATGACCCAGGTATCACGGCCCGCAGCGAGCGCCGGGTCCGGCCCAAGGCCCAGGCTCGGTCGGCACTACTGGGCCATGTGGTCGGCCAACGCGATCAGCAGCACCGGCGACGGCGCCCTCGTGGCCGCGCTGCCGCTGCTCGCCGTGACCATCACCAGGGACCCGCGGCTGGTCTCCGTCGTCACCGCCGCCACCTACCTGCCCTGGATGCTGTTCTCCCTCCCGGCCGGCGCCATCGTCGACCGCTACAACCGGGTCAAGCTGATGTGGTGGTCCCAGGCCGTCCAGGCCGTGATCGTGGCCGCGGTCACCGTGGGAATCGTCTTCCACCAGGCGGACATCGCGGTGCTCGGCCTGGCCGAATTCCGCCTGGGCTACGCCGAGGTCATCTTCAGCAACGCCGCGCAGGCGATGCTCCCCGCCCTGGTCCCGGCCGAACTCCTGCCGAAGGCCAACGGCAGCCAGCAGATCAGCCAGACCGTGGGGGAGT
>CAWKCG010000020.1:0-22553 GCA_963847965.1 uncultured Actinomycetes bacterium | reverse complement strand
CAACTCCGCGGGCGAGATCCGCCCGCGGACATCCGTCACCGCCAGCTCGCACCACCGGCCCACGACCTTATCGCGGTGCTCGCGCAGATACACGGCCATAGGTGTCTGTGCACCGTATACGTCCATGGGTGAGCTTCCTGCGAAACCTAGCTGATGGGACATGTAGGACCCAAGGCTACATCCGGCTCGGGCCAAAACGGAGCCTCAGCCCGAGCTTGCGCAGCATCGAGAGAAACCACCAGGTGGACACACCGGTTCCAGCGACGACCGCAACGGTCTGGGGACTTCCAGGCCGTCGGCCGGGAGGGCGCTGGCGCGGGCTGGCCCGCAGTCGCTCGGCGGAGTAGCCGTCGCGCCTGGTGCCACGGTCAGAAGTAGTGCCTGCGGCCGCCGACTGCGTGACCGGCCATCCCGAGCAAGGCCAGGACCGCGCCGACCACTACGACGATGATGCCGATCGTCCAGACGATGGCGATTTTTGCGACGAACCCGATAATGAGAAGAATGAGGCCGAGAATGATCAAGGGTGTTCCTAACAGCGTTTTCGGATGAGCGCCCTGAGATCAGGCGATCCTGTGGCTGCTAGCTACCCGCCAGATGCACTTTAAACATTTCCGCGCTGCACCGGACGCTAATACAACTGGCCCACGTCGGGCCTCATCCCGGTAGGACGGCCATCCTCACCGCGTCAGCGTTCGTGCCGGCCAGGGTGAACCGGCTGGCCACGTCGGCCTCGCGCAGGCGCTGGACGAGGTGGCCTGGCAGGCCGGCCAGGACCATCCGGGCGGCGGGGTCACGGCTGATCCGCCGCTGGACGGTGATCAGCGCGGTCAGGCCGGAGGAATCCCACATGGTGAGACCGGAAAGATCCAGGACCAGGCGCAGGCCCGGGGTCGCGGCGATCAGGTCACCGGCAACATCAGCGAACTGACCCGCTGAACCCAGGTCCAGCTGGCCAGTAACGGCCAGGATGGTACAGCCGTCCTGGAATCGCTGAGCGAGGCGGAACGGCGCCGGCGGCCCCAGGCGGAAGCTCACCGTAGCGGTGGTACCGGACGGGCCAGCATCCCAGCTGGCCTGGTCAGCGACTTGGCGGATCAGCCACAGCGCATGGCCGGGCTCCACGGGCCACAGCGCCATGTCCCGGGGTCCGGTATCCGTGCCCTCTGCCGGCTTCGGCGGGCCGTCGTCGGTGACCTCGCAGCGCACCGTGTCCTCTGTCACCCACAGCCGCAGCCGTCCATGCCCGGCGCCGTGGCGAACCGCATTGGCGGCCAGCTCATGCACCGCCAGGACAAGATCCCTGGCGCGGCCTTCCGGCATCCCTGCCTGCGAGGCGTGAGCTGCCACCGCCGCCCGCAGCGAATACAGCGAATCACCGTCGAAAACCTGATCAAGGACCGGCGGCTCCTCGCCGCCCGCACCTCGCAGCCTGCCTCCCGCCGGACCAGGCGGCTGCCAACGGCTGCGGGCATCATCGGTCATGCTGCGCGCTCACCAGGCTGATGCCCGGGACATCGTTCTGCGCCCAGGATGGCGAACGTGGCGGCGATCCCGGGGTGGCACTGCAACACCACTGACCGGGACGCGGCCATGCCCCGTGCTGCATCCACGATCATCCGGGCACACGAGCCGTCGATGAACGCCAGTCCCGTCATGTTGACGGTGATATCACCGTCGAGCCGGATCGCCTCAGCCAGCGCTAGCGCCAGCGGCTCCTCGTGCTTGTAGTCGATCTCCCCGGCCAGCCGGATACCGGGCGGCGCGTACTGGCGGCAGATCCGCAGCATCGCGTCGGCGTGGTAGGTCGCCGCCGCCACCGACCGGGTATGGAAGGCCGTGACCGTCGCCAGCGTGACCGGGTCGAACCGCTCGCGGTCATACTGGCACAACACCGAGACGGTGGTGTCGACCAGCGCCGCCGCGACGCTTTCCTCGAAATCGGGCAGCTGCTCCACCCCGGTGACCGGCCGCAGCGCCCAGCTCATGTCCACCGCCACCCGCAGGCCGGGGAACCCTTCGTGCCGGCAGGCCGCGATCTGCCCGTTCAGCCACCCTATCGCCTGGCTTGCGCTGAACGCCTGTCCGGATAGCAGGCCCCTCTCAGACCCGGCCGCCGCCATCTGCCCAGATGCCAGCGCTGGCTCCGCCGCTATTCCGCGCCGCGTCAGCTCCGAGACGGCCCGCTGCGCCCCCGCCTCACTCACCCAGACGACCTTCAGCCCGCCCGCCAGCCCGTCACGCACAAATGCGGCGGTCAGGTCGAACAGCTCCTCGGGCTCGCCGAACGTCAGGCAGGCATGATCATTCACCGTCAGATCAGTAATCTGCGCGTCAGGTCCGACCGCCACCCGCCACCTCCGCTCGCGCGGCACCCGCGCCTCCAGCGCGGCCCAGACCCGCGCTACGGACAAAACCGTAGCGCGAACCGTCAAGCCCACCGTACGGCATTCACCGCGCTGCCAGGCGCCATGCCCGTCACGCGTACCCTGGGCCGTTTAAGGATCGCCGTGAACGGCGCGACTAAGTAGCTCCAGTTGGCCTCGTCGGCAAAGCAGGCGACCTGGAACTTCCCCGAAGCGCCCAACGTTCATCCGAGCGCGTAGCTACTAGCGGGCCGGTCGGCGCCGCGCTGGCGGCGGGAAATCTGCGGCGGCGCCGTCGACGAAGTCGCGGGCGACGTCGGTGAGACGCTGGTTGCTGTTCCTGGCGTAATCGCGCAGCATCGTGAAGGCGCGGTCCATGTCGATGCTGAGCCGCTCGGCGAGCTTGCCCTTGGCCTGCTCGATTATCACCCGGCTGTTCAGCGCGGCCTGGAGCTGCTCGGCGATGGTTTCGCGGCGGCGCACGGTCCGCTGCTGCAGCAGGCCGATGGTAGCCACATCGGCCAGTGCCTGGCCGATGCGCACGTCCGCCGGGTCGAACGGGCCCGGCGCGGCGGCGAACAGGTTCAGCGCGCCGATGACCTGATCCCGCAGCCGCATCGGCAGCGCGTGCACGGCCCGGAACCCAGACTGCGTGGCGGCTTGCGCGAACCGGGGCCATCGCTGGACCGGGCCGGTGAGGTCGGCGGCGGTGACGGGCTGGCCGGTGCGGAAGCATTCCAGGCAGGGCCCCTGGTCGTTCTGCAGCTGGAACAGCTCCAGCAGCCCGGCTTCCTCGCTGGAGGCCGCCGCGACACGCAGCTCACCGCGGGGGTCGGCCAGCACGACCCCGGCCGCGGACGCGGCCAGGAGCAGGACGCTGCGGTCGGTGAGCATGTGCAGGAAGTCGATGACGTCGAAGTCGGTGACCATCGTGTCGGCCAGGTCCACGAAGGTGTCCGATAGCAGCTCGGGTGTCCATCTGAATCACCTTTCGTCTGTGGTGGGGAGACTCGCGGTGGCGCCGCCGGAAAGTACAGCCGGCGCGGTCGGATTTGTCATGGTCCGCCGTCCTGACCCGGATCCCGGCGCAGCCGCAGGCGCCGGGCGACGATGTCGCCGGCCACCTCCGCCAGGCGCCGGTCCTGGGAGTAAGCGTAAGCCCGCAGCCGGGCGAACGCCTCCGCGGACGGGACGCCGAGCTGGACCGTCAGCATGCCGGTGGCCTGATCGATCTCGGCGCGGTGCAGCGCCAGGTCCTGCGCCTGCCCGTCCAGCCCAGCCCCGTCCTCGTCCTCCCCGTGACCGTCCGCGCTGCCGAGCAGCATCACGGTCGCCACGTCAGCCAGGATGAGCAGGTCACCAAGCTCCCTGTCCGACAACGGGCTAGCCGAGCCGCGGTACAGGCCGAGCACCCCGAAGCGGATCGCCCCGACGATCAGCGGGAACGTGAAAACCGCCCCGGCGCCGAGCTGGCGTGCGGCCGGGGTGAACGCGGGCCACCGGCGGCTGTACTCCTCATCGCCCAGGTCGCCGGCCAGGACCGGAGCGGCCGACGCCAGCACGTCGTGGCACGGCCCCTCTCCCAGGGTCAGCTGAAGTTCGGGCAGTTGCTCGCTGACCAGATCCGTCACGCACATCACGAAATCCGGCTCGCCGTTGCGCGCGGCCGCCAGCCACGCCCCGCTCAGCTGAGCTGACCTGACCGCGACCGCGCACACGTCGACGACCGACACCCGCCGGCCATGCCCGGCCGCATGCACGGCCAGCCGCCCCCACACGACCGAGGTCCGGCGGTCAGTCATCTGCCATCCGGGCGCACAAAGAACCGCCAGGGCCGCCGCTGCCCCCGGCCGTGATCACCCGGTACCGGTACCCAACGGCGCTGCCCTCGCAGGGGATCCGGTGCCCACCGCAGGCCCCGGCACAAGGTACAGCCTCCGGCGGCGGCCGATGCCCGCCACAGCAGCCTCCACGCTGGGATGAACCAAGAACGCCTGGTCCTGGCCGGCCAGGACCAGGAGCCGCCGCGCACGCCGCTGCGGCCCGGCCAAGACCACATCGCCGCCGCCGCTGCGGGCTAGCCCCCGCACCCTCAGCAAAGCACCCAGTGCGGCGCAATCCATGAAATCAAGCGCCGCCAGGTCGATGATCAGGCTCTGACCCGGCACCACCACGGCCGTGATGGCCGCCTCGACGGCCGCCGCGCCGCTAACGTCCAGTTCCCCGCGCAGGGCCATGACAACATGACCATCACGCGCGCTGGTTTCCAGTTCTACACCCGGCATAACCGCCGCCCTCTGCCATATAGCCGGGGCGGGGTCTGGACCGAGCGGCGCGTTTCTCGGATTTGCACCCAACAGTACGCCGCAGACCCAAGACCCGCCAGAGCCTGATACCGAGCATGGGCATGGGCGTTACCGCTTCTCCCGCGACGGGTTGAAGGTGACCGTGGCACTTGTGCCCTGCGCACCGGACGTGACCTGCAACTGGTCAGCTACCTGCTGGATCGCGTCGTTCGTTACAGGACCGCGCCGCGCGGGGCCACCTCGACCGTGGCGACGCCCCTGCCATATAGCACGATGAGCCGGCCGCCGTGCTTGCAGTGCAGTGCCCCGCCGTCCTGGGCCAGGGTCGAGATGATGTGCTCCACGATGTCGTCCGTTCTGCCGTTCGCCTCGTCGTAGACGACGTCCAGGTGGTCGCCGCCGACGAGGCGGACCCGCAGCACGATCTCTGTCATGGTCAGTGCCTGCGGCGCCCGCGGTGGCCGCCGGACGTGCGTGACACCGCGGCCGCGCCGGGTCCGGTGGCGCTGGCCGCCGCCAGGGCCAGGCCCTGGCGGTGACGCCGCGGAGGCGGCATGACCCGGTTGGCGGGTGGCCCGGCAATGGACCGGAGTACCGGGGAGTGCGGGCCGGCCGTCACGGTGTGGGCGACCACGCCCGCACGGCGCATGAGGCGGCGTACCTCGCTGTCCTGGGCCGGGGTCTGCAGGGTGATCACCGTGCCGGCGGCGCCCGCGCGGGCGGTGCGCCCGGCCCGGTGCACGTAGGCCTTGTGCTCGGCCGGCGGATCCGCGTGGATGACCAGCCCTATGCCGTCGACATGGATGCCGCGCGCGGCGATGTCGGTCGCGACCATGACGCGGACCGCGCCGGACGAAAACGACGCCAGGTTCCGCGTGCGGGTGCTTTGCATAAGGTCGCTGTGCAGTTCGGCGGCCGGTACTCCCGACTCGGCCAGGCGCCGGGCGAGCTGGCTCGCGCCGCGCTTGGTCCGGGTGAAGACCAGCGCCCTGTTGCGGCCGCCCGCCAGGGCGCAGACAACGGCCATCCGGTCCGCGGGGCTGACGGTGAGCAGGTGATGGCTGATCTGGGCGGGCGGCGCGGCCGAGTCAACGGCGTGCTGTGCGGGCTCGTTCAGGAAGCGCCGCACCAGGACATTGACCGCGTTGTCGAGTGTCGCGGAGAAGAGCATCCGCTGGCCCTCCGGCGGCGTGGCCTCGAGGAGGCGCCGCACTACGGGCAGGAACCCCAGGTCGGCCATGTGGTCCGCCTCGTCGACCACGGTGATCTCGACGTCACCCAGGTGGCAGTGGCCCTGCTCGATGAGGTCGGCGAGCCGCCCCGGGCAGGCGACGACGATATCAGCGCGGTCACGCAACGCGGTCACCTGTGATCCTTGCGCGGTGCCGCCGAAGACCGCCGTGACGCTGAGGCCCATGGCCTGGGCCAGGGGCAGCAGAACCTCCCGGACCTGGCTGGCGAGTTCGCGCGTCGGCAGGAGAACCAGGCCACGCGGCCGGCATGCCATCGTGTAACCGTAGGCGAGTCGCGCGACGAGCGGGAGCGCGTAGCCGAGCGTCTTACCGGAACCGGTGCGGCCCTGCCCGAGAATGTCGCGCCCGGCGAGGGCGTCCGGCAGCGTGACCGCCTGAATCGGAAACGGCGCCGTGATGCCAGCCGCGCCGAGCGTTGCGACGAGCGGCGCCGGGACGCCGAGTGAGTCGAAGGTAGCGGGAAACACGTGGACGTCGTGCCGCGCCGGGCCAGTGCCCGACTTCCCGTGGGGCAGGATGGTCAAAGGATCCCTTCCGGATCAGGCGGCCGCATTGTCGAGGCCTCCACGTCCGTGGGAACCAGTCCGCTCAGCTGAGCGAGACACGACCGGCGTGCCGATATGGCAACGCCCCGCTGTTTTGTGTCTTTCACACTACAGCACGTCCCCGACCGCCAGGGGGCAGGTCACCGAGCGGCGGTCGCGCTCAGGCGGCGGCCCTGCTGTAGCACGGAGATCATCGCCAGCGTCGACTCTGCGCCCTGGTTGCGGCTGCGGCTGGTACGGCTGAGGGCGTCGCTGCACCCGCCTGTCCGCTCGTCGAGCATCGGGATCCGGGCGTCGTTGTCGCCGAGCAGCCACGACACGCTCATTTCCACGCCGGTCAGCCACGTGTCGTCGCCGGTGACCGCCGCCGCCCGCGCGCAGGCGTCCGCGAGCGCCGCCACCTGGCTCGGGTACTGGTCGAAAGAGGGGCGGTCCTCGCCGCGGCCCCAGCCACCGGCCGGGACCACGGACAGGTGGCCGTTGCGGGTCTCGCCCGCCAGCAGCCAGGCGAGCATGCGCAGGCCGTTGCGCAGGAGATCATCGCGGCCGAGTTTCTCGCCGGCCGCGATGACGGCCTCGGCGATCGCCGCGTTGGCGTAGCTGAGCCGGGGGGCCGGCCACGGCCACGCCGCATCGGCGGCCGGCTCGCCGATGACGGTGCCGGCGACGGCCAGCAGCGTCAGCGCGCCGGGATGACCGGGCCACGGCCCGAGTATCTCGGCCGCGCCGAGCGCCGCGAACGCCATGGAATGAGGGTAGGGAGAACCCACCGCTGCGCCCGCGTCGAAGAGGGCCAGGGCCTCCTGGCGGATCCCCTCGGTGGGACCGCGGGCCGCGGCGGTGCCCAGGGCCCACAGCGACCGGCCCCAGGCGTCCTGCGCTGCGGCCGGGCCGCGCCACCGGCGGTCGACGCTCAGGCGGCTGCGGAATTTCCCGTCTGCCGCCTGAGCCTGGGCGAGGAAGTAAAGGTAGCGGCGGCCCAGGGTGATGAGCTCAGCGGAGGGCGACGGCTCTCGGCACACCACGACCAAGCCGCGGGCAACGTCGTCGACGCGGTAGCCCTGTCCGTACCGGGGCATGATCCCGTCGGCGCGCTCGATCACGCCGACGGTATCGGTCAGCCGCTGAAGGTGCCGGAACGGTGGTACCGGGATCGGGGAGGTCTTCATGACAATCCGGAGGCTGGCTGGAGCGGCCTCGCATGCCCGCCGGCGTCCCGAGCAATGGCTGAGCGTCCGCCACGGCCTCGCGCGGGAACGCACGACCACGATAGCCGAGAACCCGGACGCGCGCGGACGGCCCGCCCGCCGTGCGCCGCTGTCCCGCAGTCCCATTCAGCCGAACGAGCCGTGGTGAAAGCCCCGGATAAAGGCCAGACCCCACCGCCCGTTGCCTCTCGTGCCGGTGCAGCCGTCCGCTGGCCCTGGCAGGCGCCGAATCCGGGTCGCCGGGTATGGGGCCGCCGTGGCCGGAGAGGCGCATACTGGTATTGATGAAGCCTGCCCGCGCCGCGTCCCGGCGTTTCCTGCCCGGAAGTCCCTTCAATGCCCTGCCCGTGGACCCGCCCGTGGAGCAGTTCACCGTTCGCGATCAGGTGACCCACGATAAGTACGGCCTCGGCCGGGTCGTCCTGGTCGAGGACGACGATGCGGTGATCGTCGACTTCGGTTCGCATAAGGTGCGGGTCGTTTCGCCTTTCGCCAAGCTGACCAAGCTCTGACAGCGCGAGGGTGCACCTCGACGAAGTAGTCATCGCCGAGGTCGCTGCAGAGGAACGGCCCGCGCCGCCACATTGATGCGGCACGCGGGCCGTTTCCGTTGCGCCGGTCCTGCGGGGCCGTGTGGTGGAGGTACCGTAGAGCAGGTGCGGTCGTGGCGGGTGGGCCCTGGCCGCGGTCTCGTTGCTCTAGACCCTGGTGACGTGAGCCCGGGCGGTGTGCCCGGGAGATGCCCGGGAGGACACAGCGACGATGGGAACTGCACCTGGCCTTGTTGCCCTGGCGTCTGGCCGCGCCCCGGTTGCGGGCGGGGTGCCTGCCGCCGTTGATCCGTCGGCGGCTGGCTTTGGTGCGCTGGCGCGGCAGGTGCGGGCGATGGGCCTGCTTGACCGCAGGCCGGGCTATTACCGGGTGAAGATCACCGTGACGATCGTGGCGTTCTTGGCTGGGTGGGCCCTGTTCGTGATGGCCGGCAACTCGTGGGCGGCGCTGGCGGTCGCCCCGCTGGTGGGGGTGATGTTCACCCAGCTGGGCTTCCTCGGCCATGATGCGGGGCACAATCAGGTTTTCCGGGCGCGCTGGCGTAATCGGCTGCTCGGCCTGATCGTGGCGAATGCGCTGATCGGGCTGAGCTTTGGCTGGTGGGTGCCCAAGCACAGCGCCCACCATGCCCATCCCAACGAGGTGGGCCGCGATCCTGATATCGGCGAGGGAGTCGCCGTGCCGGGAACCGGGCGCGGCCCGCTGGCGTCGTGGCTGGCCCGCTGGCAGGCGCCGCTGTTTTTCCCGCTGATGCTGCTGCGGAGCACCGGCATGCACGTCCTGGGGATCAAGCGGCTGCTGCGGCGGCGAGACCGTGCCTCGGCGGTAGAAGCCTCTTTGATCATGCTGCATGCCGCGCTGTACCTGACGGTGGTGCTGTGGGTGCTCTCCCCGCTTAAGGCACTGGCTTTCGTCGCCGTGCAGCAGGCGGTCTTCTCGGTGTACCTGGGCGTCAGTTTCGCGCCCAACCACAAGGGGATGCCGGTCATCGAATCGGCCACGGCGGCCGGCTTTGCCCGCCGCCAGGTGGTCACGGCCCGGAATATCAGGGGCGGCTGGTTTACCACCTTCATGCTCGGCGGCCTTAACTACCAGATCGAGCATCACCTGTTCGAGTCGATGCCCCGGCCCAATCTGCGCCGGGTCCAGGGCCTGGTCAGGGACTTCTGCCTAGCGGCCGATCTGGGTTACTGCGAGGACAGCTTCGCCGGGTCATTCCGCCAGATCCTCCATCACCTTAGCGACGCTGGAGCAGCCGCCAGCCGCCGTCCCGGCTGATCAGTCAAACGGCGTCCCCTGGCCGGGATAGGACACGGGGCGGCGGGTACTCGGCGTAGTGTCGGTACCGGAACAGATGAACTAGCCGCTGGGTCAAGACCCCGCCTTGCTGCTGAAAGCAGGAAGGCACCCCTATGTCCGGCGTGGATCTGAATACCTGGCGATGCGACGCCCATGCCGTCGTTGAGTTGCGCAGGAGCGGGCGGCCTAGATCAGCGTCCAGGGCGAGGTCATCGGCTGGTCGCCAACCGCCGCCGCCGCCACGCCTTCACTGACCGGCCCGGTGACCCGCATTCTCCCTGCCGATACGGGGCGGCCGCGGCCGCGACCCGGCCGGGAGATCTTCCGTACCGCGGGGTCGGGCGTCCTCGTCGCGGCCATCTTCGGGTTTGCCGTCCCGCATTTCGCGTCCTACCGCAGCGTGTGGGCCAGCATGCACGCGATGACGTGGGCCCAGGCGCTGCTCGTCGCCGCGGCCGCGGCCGCCAGCATGGCCTTTACCTGGCTCATGATCTGCTCGGTGCTGCCGTCGATACGGCTGCGCGAGGCGGCCGCGGTCAACCTCGGCTCCAACGCGGTGGCGAACACCCTGCCCGCCGGCGGGGCCCTGGCCATGGGGGTCAGCTGGGCGATGCTGTCCAGCTGGGGCATCAGCACCGCTGACTACGTGCTTTACACCCTGGTGTCGGGAATCTGGAATGTCTTCGCCCGGCTGGGCCTGCCGGTGCTCGCGCTGCTGGTCCTGGCGACGGCCAGCCGGCCGGGGCCGGCCTGATCGCCGCCGCGGCGGCGGGCCTGGCCTTGCTCACCGCCCTGGCCGCCGGGCTCGCCCTCCTCATGCGCAGCGAGTCATTCGCGGTCGGCGCGGGCCGCGCGCTGCAGTCCGCGCTCGCTATCGCCTGCCGGGTGGCACGCCGGCCGGCGTCCTTTGACATCTCTGGATCACTACCCGGCTTCCGCGACCGGGCCGGCGTCTTGATCGCCGCGCGCGGCTGGCGTATCACCGCCGCCACCGCCGCCAGCAATCTCACCTTGTGGCTCGTCCTGCTGGCCGCCCTGCGCGGCATCGGCCTGTCCCAGGCCCAGGTACCCTGGCAGACCACCCTGGCAGCCTTCGCGTTCGTCCGGCTGCTGACCGTGCTGCCCATCACCCCCGGCGGTCTCGGCATCACCGAACTCGGACTGATCGCCATCCTGGCCGCCAGCGCCGGCCACCGGGCCAGCGCGCAGGTGACAGCCGCCGTGCTGCTCTACCGGGCCGTCACCTATTTGCCCTCCATCCCCCTCGGCGCGATCGCCTGCCTCACCTGGCGGCACGCACCAGCGCTTATTCACGCCAAGCCCGCCGCTGCCGGTCAGCCTGCCGGCATGAGTCCGTCGGGTCCGGACCCAGCGACCGAGGTACGAACCGCCATCTCACCCCAGCCTGCTCATCAGGCCGAAACCGTGGGCCACCGTGGCCGCGCCGAGTTCTGATGCCGGGACACGCCTGGTCGGACAGGTCAGCCCGTGGTGTGCCGCAGGGCGACGGCGACGATGAACGGCCAGCAGGTCTCGGTCGATAGGAACAGGCGCTCAACCAGGCCCAGGTCAGTGCCGCCCTGGGTCTCGATGACGAGCCAGCCGAGCAGGGCCATGAACACGGCCGTCACGACGGCACGGCCGGAGCCGCTCAGGATCAGCGGCCGCGGCGGCGCGCGCCGGGCGACGAAGGCAGGCCAGACCGCGATCGCGACCGCGCCGAGCGCAGTCCAGGCGAGATGCTGCGGAGTCGAGCCGCGAGCCGGTTCGGGAGATGCGGCGATGCCGATGCTGGACAGGCCCGCGACGGCGAGCAGGATGCGGGCAGGCACCCCGAGGCCGGCCAGGCCCGCGGCAGTCACGAGCTGACACCCGCCCACCAGGAACAGGGCCCCCGTCATGATCCACCGGTCGGTTCCGGCGTGGCCAGCCAGCACGCTGACCGTCTTGCTGATCGGGCTGTAGGAGGCCGGCTGGACCGCGCCGGCGACCAGCCAGCCCCCGGTCGCCAAGACCGGCGCCAGGCCGGCCGAGACCACCGTCCACCCCGGAACCGGGTGACGCGGACCCCTCGGCCGCGGGGCCGGCCCAGGGCGCACCTGGTCGTTCCGGGAGAAGGTGCGCGCGGGGTCTGGACGCGCCAGCCGGGTCATAGTGCCCTCCAGCAGTCGTGCTCGACTACCTGGGCGCGCTGCTGGCCCACGGCCAGGATAACCGTGACCGGACTGGGGCGGATAGGCTGGGGTCCTGTGGCTGCCGCCTCCTGGAGGCAGCGAGCCAGCGCCTGTGAACGGCACGGCGCGGGTCCCGGCCGCTGTCACGGTCGTGCAGCGCCCCCTACTCGGGGTGCCGACCCTGTAACCGCCACGTGCTGAGCTGGCAGATTCCCTGGCCGTGGCCTAGAGCGCTGGAGCCATCATCACCGGAACACCACGTGACCCGCTTGTGGCCTTCGCCGAGCTCGGCCGGATGAAGCTGGGTGAAGGTGACCTGCAGGCCGTCCTCGGCCGGGTCGCGGAATTGGCCAGGCAGACGCTGCCCGGCCTGGCCGGCGCCTCGGTCACCCTGGTGGAGTCCGGCCGCGCCTTCACCGTGGCTTTCGCCGGTCGGCTGGCCCTGGACCTGGACGAGACGCAGTACCAGGACGGCTTCGGCCCCTGCCTCGAGGTGGCCCAGTCGGCAGGGATCGTCATCGTCCCCGACATGGCAGCGGAGACCCGCTGGCCGGCATTCGTCCGCCAAGCCATCGCCGCCGGGGTGCATTCTTCCCTGTCGCTGGCACTGCCTCTCCAGGAAGCCGTCCTCGGCGCACTCAATATCTACGCCATCCGGCCCGGCGTATTTGACCAGGACGCCATCGATCTGGCCCGGACCTTCGCCGGGTACGCCGCCATCGCCATCGCCAACGCCCGCCTCTACCAGGCCACCGCCGCGCTGGCTGAGGACATGCGGCGGGCGATGGAAACCCGCGCCGTCATCGAGCAGGCCAAGGGCATCCTCATCGCCCAGCAGCGCTGCACCCCCGAGCAGGCCTTCGAACTGCTCACCCGGCTCTCCCAGACCACCCACCGCAAGCTCCGCGACTGCGCCGGCAACCTCGTCACCAGCACCGCCGAACACCCGCCCCGCTGAATGACCGCGGCAAGAACCGCGCGTATGACCACACGCGTTCGTGATCTCGCCCGTGGTAATGTCGGATTACCGCTCCGGACCTCGGTGGCTGATGGCGCTTGCTGACTGCGGCGCCGCCGAGATGCTCGGAGCGTTCGATGCTGGGATCGGGTAAGACCGGCACGGTTCGTGCCCGTGTGACGGCCGGCCCGGCGCGCAGCCGGGACGCCGGCCTCTACCGCCGTTACGCCGTCGGGCTGTATAGGCAGGCGCTGCTGAGCCGCGGCGACCCGGCGCTGTCCGAGCATGCCGCCTGTGACGTCATCGTCAATGAGTGCGCGCTGGCCCGGATCCCGGAGCACGGCGAAGACCATGCACGTTACCGCCTGACAGAATCGGTCCTCCGGCGCTGTCGGCAGCTCGCCCGCGGAGCGGTGGCACCTGTCCGCGGGACACGGCGGCCCTCTGGCATGCGGTAATGCGCAGGCTGGCATCCTCATCGATGAGGAAGATGTAGTCATGCAAGAAGGATCACCATGAACATCCTGATTATCGTCGTTGTCGTCGTCGTCGTGGTGGTCCTGCTGGGGCTGGCCTTGTCGGCGCGGATCGTGACGCAGTACGAGGAGGGGGTGCTGTTCCGGCTGGGCCGGCTGCGGGGCCCGCGGAAACCGGGGTTCAACCTGATCATCCCCGCCGTCGACGTGCTGCGCCGGGTGTCGCTGCGGATCGTCACGCTGCCGATCCAGTCCCAGGGCATCATCACCCGCGACAACGTCAGCGTCGATGTCTCCGCGGTCGCCTACTACAAGGTGGTCGACGCGATCAAGTCGGTGGTCGCGATCGAGAACGTCCGGGCGGCCATCGACCAGATCGCCCAGACCACGCTGCGCAAGGTGGTCGGCCAGCACACCCTGGACCAGACGCTGTCCGAGACCGACCAGATCAACCTGGACATCCGCAAGGCCCTGGAGGTCACCACCGGGGAGTGGGGGGTGGAGGTGACCTTGGTGGAGCTGAAGGACATCCAGCTGCCCGACAGCATGAAACGCGCCATGGCCCGCCAGGCCGAGGCCGAGCGGGAAAAGCGCGCCAAGATCATCAACGCCGAGGGCGAGTCGCTGGCCGCGGCCGCGCTGGGGCAGGCCTCCGACACCATGATGGCCCACCCGCTGGCGCTGCAGCTGCGCAACCTGCAGACCCTGGTCGAGATCGGCGTGGACAAGAACACCACCGTGGTCTTCCCCGCCCCGCTGATGAGCACCATCGCCGAGCTCGGCTCGTTCCTGGCCAGCGAGCAGGCCGCCGCCAGCCCGCCACCGCCGGCCGCCGCCAACGGAACGGCCGCCAGCTAGCCGCAGCGCACCCCGGCAGTGCCGCCGCAGCGGGACAATGCCGTGATGAGGCCGGGAGGTGAGGCGCATGGACGCGCCGGATGTGTGGGTGGCCGCAGACGACGGCAGCAACATAGTGCGGGCGGCGGCGATTGTCGGTGTCGGTATCGACCACAACGGCGCTATCGCCGCACGGCTCGGCCAAGGCGAGGGGGCAAGCGTGATACTGGCTGATCTCGGCAAGCGGGACGGCGCGCATCCGGCGGGTGATTTTCACCGCCAGCTGATCAGTATCATCGCCCAGCTATCCGACGCATCCGGAGCCTTCCTTGTGCGCCCGGAGCATGACGAGGCGCGCGGCTGGCGATGGGTCACCGAGCCTCTGTAGCACGGGGCACCTGACGTGGCGCGGCGGCGTCGCGGCGGCCAGCCGGGAGCACTTCCCGGGTCCGGCGATCGTCGAGCCCCACGCGATGGTGTTTACTGGTGCTGGTTGTACTGGAAATTCGTGCTCGTGTCACAGCGCCTGCGAAGTTCTGGCAGCGGCGCCGCGGATTCCAGGGCCTGGCTCTCGACGACAGGCGGTCGCAGCAGCCCGGGTCCGCGCCCGCGGCCCCGAGGATCGCCTCAGTAGGAGAGAGCGCCATGGCTCAGGGCACAGTGAAGTGGTTCAGCGCCGACAAGGGTTACGGTTTCATCGCCCCCGACGACGGCACTCCCGATGTCTTCGTGCACCACTCCGCCATCAAGGCCGCCGGTTTCCGCGGCCTGCAGGAAAACCAGCGGGTCGAGTTCACCCCCGGCAGCGGCGCCAAGGGGCCGCAGGCCGAAGAGGTCCGCGTGATCTGACCGGCACGGCAGGACAGGGACCGGGGTAGCTCATCGCTGGCCGCCCCGTTCCTGCGCGCCGCCGGGCACCGGGTGAAGGCGCGAGAAACCACCGTTCGTTCGGAAAGTAAAGATCTTTCTGCCGAACGGACGGTGGTGCTTCTTCCCGCAAGCCGAGTTCGTGTTGAAGGTGTCCTTGCAGGCGGTAGTCTGCGCGAGGTCGGAGGCCTCCGCCGGTGTGGGACAATGGGAGATAGACCCGGGGCATTTCGAACGCTGGCAGTCACGTCGGCGCCGTCCGCGGGTCAGGTCAGCCTGGCGCACCATGCGCCAGGGAGACAGGACGGCCGAGATGTTCGGCTTCAAGATCATTACCCAGTACGAGCAAGGCCTTGTTTTCCGGTGGGGCAAGACGCTGCCCGGCATCCGCCAGCCCGGGCTCACCTGGGTCAATCCGGTAAGCGACCGGCTGCGCAAGGTGAACATGCAGATCATCGTGGCCGCGGTACCCGGCCAGGAGGCGATCACCCGCGACAACGTCACCGTGAAGGTGGACGCGGTCGTGTACTACCGGGTCGTCGACCCGGTCAAGGCGATCATCAACGTCCAGAACTACGCCTTCGCCATGTCCCAGGTGGCCCAGACCTCGCTGCGGTCGGTGATCGGCCAGAGCGACATGGACCAGCTGCTGTCCGAGCGGGACAAGGTCAACGCCCAGCTCAAGGACGTCATCGACGAGCCCACCGAGGGACCGTGGGGCATCCGGGTGGAACGGGTCGAGGTCAAGGACATCTCGCTGCCCGAATCGATGAAACGGTCGATGTCACGGCAGGCCGAAGCCGAACGCGAGCGCCGCGCGCGGATCATCTCCGCCGACGGCGAGTACCAGGCATCCAAGAAGCTGGCCCAGGCTGCCTCCGTCATGTCCGCCGACCCGGCCGCGCTGCAGCTGCGGCTCCTGCAGACCGTGGTCGAGGTCGCCGCCGAGAATAACAGCACCCTGATCTTGCCGATCCCGGTAGAACTGCTGCGCTTCTTCGACCGCGCTGCCCGACCCCGCGCCCAGGCCCGGCCGCCAGCAGCCGAGGCCGCAACCACTGACAGCCTGCCGCCGCCCGCGCCCGCAGCCGAATTGCCTGTTCTCGCAGCGCAGGGAAGCCTGCCAGCCACTACCGTCCTGACCGCGGCACTCAACGCTGCGCCGAAGGTCCCGGCCAGCCGGTTACGGGCCCTGGGCCGAGGCCGCGGCGGCGACCCCCGCTGCGGACCGCGGCCAGGACGTGGGCAACTGACGTCCGGTACCTGATCTCGACCTAAATCGGCATAAAAATACTGGCAATTATTTTCCGGGATCTGATACCTTACGAGCGTGGCGAACTGGACCTTCCTGACCACCCATGCGCGGGTTCTGCTGCTGGTCGCCCATGACCCCGGAGTGCGCCTGCGGGACATCGCGGCCAGTCTGGACATTACCGAGCGCAGCGCCTTCGGCATCATCACGGACCTGGTTGAGGCTGGCGACGTGGTCAAGGAGAAGGACGGCCGCCGCAACCGCTACCACGTCCAGGCGCACCTGCCGCTGCCGGAACCCACCATCCGGGAACGCACCGTCGGTGAAGTGCTGGCCCTGCTGACCGGTACCGACGTCTTCCGGGCACGGTGACCAGTCGCCGCGCGCCTGGGACTTCGGAAGAGCCACGCCGCGACCCTACCATTTACAGGTCCACAACTGGTTCGACCCGGACGCCTTCTACGGCCTGGCCAAGGCGTACTACGACTTCGACAACGACCTGAGCCTGCGGGCGGCAGTGTTCTTCGGCCACGGCCAGAACTTCTCCCGCGGCATCGACGTGGACGCCTTTGCGCCCCTGGCCAGGACCGGCCAGCCGTTCGCGGTCACCGACGGGATGCTCGACCCCTTCGCCAGAACCCACAAGCTCAGCAAGCCCCTGGTCGCGGTCGTCCACGGCGACACCTGGAACATGGCCCATGAACTGCACCTGGTCGCCGACATCCGGGTAGCCAGCGCCGACGTGCGGTTCGGCCAGGACGAGAACACGCACGGACGGTTCCCCGGCGGCGGCTCGACCATCCGGTTCCCGCGGGAAGCCGGATGGGGCAACGCCATGCGCTACATGCTCACCGGCGACCACTGGGGCGCGGAGGAGGCCTACCGGATGGGGCTGATCCAGCAGATCGCCCCCGACCCGGCCGCGACGCTGGAAGCGGGGATCGGGCTGGCGCAGAAGGTCGCCGCGTGCGGGCCGCTCGGCATCAAGACCACGCTGGAGTCCGCGCACCTGTCGATCGACGAGTCAGAAGGGGCGGCGTTCGCCAAGCTCAATGAGCAATTCGGCGCGCTCTTCCACACCGAGGACTTCCTCGAGGGCCGCAACGCCGAGGCAGAAGGACGCCCCCCCGTCTACCAAGGCAAGTAAGCGGCCGATGGTCGGCAAGGCGATGCTGATGACCGTGGCGTCGAGCACCCAGATCCCCCGAGCATGCTGGACACGTAATCCGCGGCGCAGGCCGTTCCGGACGGACGGGAATGAACCAGGGCACCGGATCGGTTGTGCTTGCTGGTCGTAGTTTGTCTTGTGTGTTCGTGTCATCTGCACGCTCGCGGAAAACGATGTTGCGGGCGCGCCGCTTCAGGGATCTGGGGAAAGTCGCGTCGAGAACCGGCCCGGGTACCGTACCGTGCGGACCCGTATCCAGCCCCTGTAAGGAGCACCATGACACAGGGAACCGTCAAATGGTTCAACGCGGAGAAGGGCTACGGCTTCATCTCCCGCACCGACGGACCGGACGTCTTCGTGCACTACTCCGCGATTGACGGCTACGGCTTCCGCAGCCTCGAGGAGAACCAGCACGTGGAGTTCGAGGTGACCCAGGGCCCGAAGGGCCCGCAGGCCACCCACGTCCGCGCCGCCGCCTGAGCCGTCGGCAGGCCACGCCTGCCAAGGGACAGCAGCTAGACGAAGGCCCGGCACCAGCAGGTGCCGGGCCTAGGTTCATATCCGCCGGACTGATGCCCGGCGGCCCGGGCCGCGTTAAGGGGCATCACCCAAGATCAGGGCGCGCTCGGATAGCAGCTCGCGGGCGCGGGGAGGCAGTTCCGCGCCGACTTTCACAGCAAGGTCCAGGTATCCCTGATGACCGGGCAGTTCCTGCAGGCACTCGGCGACCAGCGTGGCGGCCTGGGTGAGGTCGCCGCGGCGGTCCGCGATCCTCGCGCGCAGGAAGGTGAGCTCTGGCCCGGCCAGCGCCGGGCTCACGGCGAGCCGGTCCAGCCGGCGCATCGGCGGTGGCGGTCAGCGCCCATGGCTCGGCCCTCGGCCTCGGCATCTTCTAGGGCGGCTGACCGGCGTGTACGGTTGGGGTTGCCCGCAGCGCCGGGCAGACAAGGAGGGGCGGCCATGGCTGAGGAGCCGTTCGAAATCGGGGCTGAAGTCAGCTGCAGCGACGGAGCCTGCGGCAAGCTGTCCCGCGTGGTGCTGGACCCGGTCGCTCGCTCGATCACGCACCTCGTGGTCGAGCCGGGGCACGGGCATGCGCCCGGTCGGCTCGTCCCTGTCGAGCTGGCCCAGACCGGGCCGGACGGGATCCAGCTGAACTGCACCAGGGCTGACTTCGACCGGCTCGACCCGGCCGACGAGACGCAGCTCCGGCCGGCCAGCGGGTGGCCGGGACTGCAGGGTTACGGCTCGGAACAGGTGCTGAGCTGGCGGTACTACGGCCTGAGCTGGGGCGCGGGCACCGGTGACGGCACGGGCCTTGACAGCAGCGCAGGTCCGGGCCGCGGGCACGCCATGCGGGAGATCAGCTACGATTCCGTCCCGCTCGGCGAGGTCGAGGTCCGCCACGGTGATGCCGTCCACGCCACGGACGGTGACATCGGGCTGGTCGAGGGGCTCGTCATCGATCCCGAGAACCACCAGGTGACCCACGTGCTGCTGCAGGAAGGGCACCTATGGGGCCGGAAGGAAGTCGCCATCCCTATCACTGCGGTGACCAGCGTCGACGGCGAAATCAGGGTCAACCTGACCAAGGAGCAGGTCGACGACCTGCCGCCGGTCGACATTGATCATCCAGCCGGTTCCTGACCGTCCGGGACCCTGCGAAGCGCTGGGCCGATGACGGCCGACTCTGGCTCCGCAGGTCGCGGGCCGACGCTGACGGACCGGCGCACATCCGGGTCCGGACCGCGATGGCCGCCCAGGCGCGTGAGCAGGGCCGGTGCCGGGCCGCACCCGAACAGGGCGCACGCCGCCTGGGCCGGCGGGCCTACCGGCTGGAACCCGACCCATCGGTGTAAGTCTGCCGGCGCTGCAGGAATCTCCCGGTCAGGTCCGCGATCATGTCGGGCTGCTCGTCGAGGGCGAAGTGGCCGGCGTCCAGGACGTGCACCTCGGCGTCTGGCACGTCCCTGCGGTAGGCCTCGGCCTCCTCGACCTGGAAGGAGGGGTCGTAGCGGCCCCATAGGACCTGCAGGGGCGGCTGGCGTGTGCGGAGCCAGTCCTGCCAGGCGGGATAGCTCGCGACGTTGGTGCGGTAGTCGTAGAACAGGTCGGTCTGGACGTCCTGCTGGCCGGGCCCGCTGAGGAAGGCGAACTCGTCGGTCCACAGGTCCGGGTCGTAGTTCTCGACGTTCGGGCTGGTTCCGACGTGACGCTGCCGCGTCGCGGCGAAGGAGAAGAAGTTCTCCCGCAGCGCGGCCTCGTGGGCCCGGCGATCAGCCCAGAACGCGCGCCGGGTCTCCCACAGCGGGCCGAGGCCGTCCTCGTGGGCGACGGCGTTCTGGACGATGAGCGCGTCGAGCCGCTCGGGATGGGCGATCGCGAGCCGGAATCCCACCGGGCCGCCGTAGTCCTGCATGACGAGGGTGTACCTGGCCAGCCCGAGAACCTGGGTGAAATCGCCGATCACCGCGGCCAGGTGGTCGAAGGTGTACGCGAACTCGGTGTGGCTGGGTGCGTCGCTGTGCCCGAACCCGGGATAGTCCGGTGCGACGAGGCGGAACCGGTCGGCGAGCCGGTCCAGCAGCGGCTGCCACATGCGGGACGAGGAGGGGAAGCCATGCAGGAGGAAGATCGCGGGGGCATCCTGCGCGGCCTCGCGATAGAAGACAGACAAGCCGTTGACGTCGACGGTGCGGTACGCCGTGCGATACATGGTTATCTCCTACGGGTGCCGGTCCTATGCAACGAACATCTCTGGCCAGACGAGGCCGTCGCACCCGTGGAGGGCCCTGGCCGGTGCCCTGGTTCACCGGACAGGTGAACTTCGGCGCGCAGATAGCAGTGACCTACTCAGGGTCCGGTGCTAGGTCAGGACGGAGTCCTGGCCCTGGCTAGGGGATGCGGATTGTAAGCCCAGAGTGTACATTCGATTGCTCTGTGTGATCATATCGAAACGTGATCATCCCAATGGCCCCAGCCGAACCAGCAGGGCCGCTACCCGCCCAGGTGATTTCGTAGACGTCGTGTGCCGCCGGTCAGGGTGGCGAAGCATTAGGCCCCACCGATCAGTGACCGCGCCTCTGCGGGGCCGACGACGAGATCGTGAAGGTCGCCGCCCACCTCGAGTCGACCCGACTGTTCGATCCCGCCGGCCTTCACCGGCTCGAAGCCGGCCGTTCGGATCAGCCGTTCGACTTCCACGCCAGCACGTTCGTCGTCGGTCGCGTAGAACAGGACCGCCGGCTCCGGTGACCGGTTGCTGGCGGACACGAAGAGATCGGCCGACAGGGTCCCGAACGCCATGGCCAAGCGCGCCCCCGCCGGCAACCACCCGGCCACGACCTTCCCGGAGGATTGCCCGTCCGGCAGGACACGAACGACGGTGCCTTGCGCGTCGATGGTGACCGGGTTACTCGGAACGACCACGAGCTTGCCGGCTAGCGGACCGGCGTTCTCGTCTATGACGCCCTTCAGTACGGTAAACCGCAGCGCGAGGACGACGGCATCGGCGCCCTGCAACGCGTCGCGGTTGCCGGTGGCGACGACCGCAGCTCGACCGATCTGTGCGGCCAGCGTTCGTGCCGACGCGTTATCAGCACTCGAGAGCCGCAGGGTCTCGCCGCCTGAGGCGAGCTGGCGGGCGATGACCGATCCGAGCCCTCCAGTGCCGATGATCGCGGTGACCATAACCGGATCCCCCTCACTCGGACGCCTCGGCGGACGTACTTGGTGGCCAGTGGGCGGGCGACCAGTCCCCGTCTGGGTCCGTGGTTTGCCCCACTTCGATGAGATGACCGTCGGGATCGCGGATGTAGCAGCGGATCTCGTACTGGTGCTGTTTCGGCGGCGTCAGGAAGTGAGCACCCCGGGCGCTCCATTCGGCGTACAGGGCCTCGATGTCCTTGACCCGGATATTGAGGAAGCTGCTGACCCGGTTGGGGTCGCGTGGCGTTTCCAGGGTGACCGCCGGCTTGTCGTCGGTCGGGCCTCCGCCGGCGTTGATGATGATCCAGCTGTTGGCGAGCGCGACATAGGTCAGCCCTCCGGGACCGGAGAAGGCCACCCGGCCGCCGAGTACTTCGGTGTAGAAGCGCCGGGAGCGCTCGAACATCGTCCGAGACGATGAAGTGGGCTAGCACGATTCCTTCTGGGGGCGGTGGGAGCTCGGCCATCTGGTACCTCCACTGGTTGGGTCGCACAGTCCGTTTACCACGGATCTGCGCGCATGACATGGCATAACCATCGCACCCAAGGCGCACGATCACCCCCGGGTAAACCCCTGGTCTGTACCTGGTCGCCAGGAGCGATGACCAGCGGCCAGAACCACATCCTGCGCGCAGACATCAAGAACAAGCTCGAAGATGAAACTCGGTTGACATGAACCCGGACCGGTTGCCCGGTACGGGCCGGCCGGTCGCCGCGTCATGCGGGCTCTGGCCGATCCAGTTTCCATGGGTTGATCAGTTCGATCCCGGTTGCGGAGAAGTCATCGGTGTTGCGAGTCGCCAGCGTCGCTTCGGCGGTGCGGCAGATGGCCGCGATCTGGGCGTCGGCCACGCCGATCGGCCGCCCGAGCGTCTCCCTGCCGCAGACGATATCGGCGTACCGCGAGGCGCAGCGCTCGTCGAAGGGCAGGACCCGGTCCCGGAAGTCGTCGCCGAGCAGCCCTCGGACCGCCGCCGCCAGTTCCGCCTTGCGACGACCGGCAGGCATCCGGGCGACACCGTAGAGCAGTTCGCCGGCGGTAACCGCAGTCGTGCCGACTTCTTCGGCGGGCAGCGAGTCGAGCCACGACATGACGCCGGGCTCGGGGATCTGGCGGGTTAGTTCGGAGATGATGTTGGTGTCCAGGACGATCACGGGTCGAACACCGCCGCCCGGGGCGTCTCGTCGCCGCGGTCAGGAATCTGCAGCTCACCTTCCAGGCCGGCGAAGCGCGCGTGGATCCGGCTGCCGAGACCGCGCTCGGAGGCGCTGGGGGCCAGGCGCTCGGTGAGTATGGCCCGTACTTCTGCCTCCATCGAACGACCGTGTCGGGCGGCCTCGATACGCAGTCGCGCATGCGTCTCGGGATCAAGTCCCCTGATGGTCAGCGTCGCGATCGTCCCCACCTCCGAGCAGCCTGAAAGCAATGTGAGCATTGCTGCCAATGTAAGCATATCATCCGGTCATGCGGCCCCACGGGAGTGCCCGAAGGGGTGCCGCACTTACCGGCCGCTGGCGGGTGCGCGTGATCCCGGTCCGGGTGCCGCATCAGGGCAGGGTCGCCCTAGTGCGTTGCGGTCAGGG
>CAWKCG010000019.1:0-135849 GCA_963847965.1 uncultured Actinomycetes bacterium | reverse complement strand
GCTCCGCCATCAGTTCCAGCGTAACAGATCGGGTGTCGATGAACCGCGCGGCGAGCGGCGGGACCGGGGCTGGCACCACGGATCGTTCGGCATCCCGGTTTACCGCACTCCCCGGCCGATCAGCTGAGGCCCAGGCGGAGGATCCGGCCGCGGGCATGGTGTTAAATGGACCTGGTTGCAGTCGAAGTTCGTGTCCGTGTCACAGCGCCTGCGAATTCTGACCGCGGGCGCCGTCGATTGCCAGGCCAGGCCTCAGAAGGACGGGCGGTCGCCACAGCCCGGGATGCACCCCCGTGGATCCTGATGATTGCCTCGGCAGGAGAGCACAGTGGCTCAGGGAACAGTGAAGTGGTTCAACGCGGACAAGGGGTACGGGTTCATCGCCCCCGACGACGGCACACCGGACGTCTTCGTCCACCATTCCGCTATCGAGGCTGACGGTTACCGAAGCCTCAAGGACAGCCAGCGGGTCGAGTACGACGTCACCCGGGGCGCCAAGGGCCCGCAGGCCGAGCACGTCCGTCCAATCTGAGGACCCGGGGGTACCACACCAGCGCCCACGCGGAGCCTCCCCTGGTTGCGCCGGGTGCGGGCGGGTGCCGCGGTGCCAGGCCGGAGAACATCCGGCGGGATATGAGGGCGAGCATGGGTGAGTTTTACGGAATCAAGCCCGGAACGATCCCCGGCTTCGCCGACGCCGGCGACGGCAGATTCATCAGCGTGACGGACCTGCCGGGCCATACGGTCCGCAACATGGCCATGTTCATGGAGAAGCTTCGCGGGATGCACACGGATGACGCGCTGGCGTTCGAGGTGTGCGTGCGGCACGTCGCGTCCATGATCGAGGACCAGCGCCGGGAGGAAGGCAGGGCCGACCCGCGAGAAAACCCTGCCCCATGAGACTCAGTTCCTCCGGCCCGGACGGCGACGCCGTTGAGGTCGGTGGGCGGTCGCCTGCCGCTCCGCTGGTTTCCGGCGATGATGAGAAGCGTCTTCCCGCCGTCCGAGCGGCAGCCGCCGACGCCTCTGTCGACCCGGTTAAGGATTATCTGAAGCAGATCGGCAAGGTGCCGCTGCTGGACGCCGACCAGGAGGTCGAACTGGCCAAGCGGATCGAGGCCGGGCTGTTCGCCGAGGAGAAGCTCGCCGAAGGCAGCGGGGTGCTGCGTGCCGACCAGAGCATCGATCTCGAGCAGGTCGCCGAAGACGGCAGGAGGGCCAAGGACCACCTGGTGGAGGCCAACCTGCGCCTGGTCGTCTCGCTGGCCAGGCGATATGCCGGCCGCGGAGTGCTGTTCCTGGACCTGATCCAGGAGGGCAACCTCGGCCTGATCCGCGGCGTGGAGAAGTTCGACTACACCAGGGGCTACAAGTTCTCCACCTACGCGACCTGGTGGATCCGGCAGGCCATCACCCGCGCCATGTCCGACCAGGCCCGCACCATCCGCGTTCCGGCGCACATCGCGGAGGTCATCAGCAAGCTGGCCCGGGTGCAGCGGCAGATGCTCCAGGAACTCGGCCGCGAGCCCACCCCAGAGGAACTGGCCGTCGAGCTGGACATGACCCCGGGAAGGGTCATCGAGGTGCAGAAGTACGGCCGCGAGCCGATCTCCCTGCACACCCCGCTCGGCGAGGACGGCGACAGCGAGTTCGGCGACCTGATCGAGGACTCCGAGGCGATCCAGCCCGGCGAGGCAGTCAGCTTCACGCTGCTGCAGGAGCAGCTGCACTCGGTCCTGGACACGCTGTCCGAGCGCGAGGCCGGCGTGGTCTCGATGCGGTTCGGCCTGACCGACGGCCAGCCCAAGACCCTGGACGAGATCGGCAAGGTCTACGGGGTCACCCGGGAGCGCATCCGCCAGATCGAGTCCAAGACCATGTCCAAGCTCCGCCACCCCTCCCGCTCTCAGCTCCTCCGGGACTACCTCGACTGATGACCCGACCGGCTGAAATAGCGGCGGCCGGCGCGGGGTTGCATATCTGTGCACTATGCGTCCGCACCCAGCGGATCGCACCTCTAGCGAAGGATCTGACGTGTCAGACGATTACCGCAAGGACCCTGAGGCCATCTCCCGGCTGACGCCGGAGCAGTACCGGGTCACCCAGCAGAGCGGCACCGAGCCGGCGTTCAACAACGAGTACTGGAATAACAAGGAACCCGGCATCTACGTCGACGTCGTGTCCGGCGAGCCGCTGTTCGCCTCGGTCAACAAGTACGACAGCCACACCGGCTGGCCGAGCTTCACGGTGCCAATCGAGCCGGGCCACCTGGTCGAGCGACGGGACTTCAGCCACCTGCTGCCCAGGACCGAGGTCCGCTCCGCCCACGGCGACAGCCACCTGGGCCACGTCTTCCACGATGGCCCTGCCGCCGCCGGGGGCTTGCGCTACTGCATCAACTCCGCCGCCCTCCGCTTCATCCCGTTCGATGACCTCGACCGCGAGGGCTACGGCGCGTACCGCAAGCTGTTCGAGCCCGCACATGACACCGGGAGTGCATCATGACGACTGAGAAGGCCATTCTGGCCGGCGGCTGTTTCTGGGGCATGCAGGACCTCATCCGCAAGCTTCCCGGCGTGCTCTCCACCCGGGTCGGCTACACCGGCGGCGACGTGCCGAACGCGACCTACCGGAACCACCACGGCCACGCCGAGGCGATCGAGATAACCTTCGACCCGGACCGGATTTCCTACCGCGACCTGCTGGAGTTCTTCTTCCAGATCCACGACCCCACCACCCGGAACCGGCAGGGCAACGACCGCGGGACCAGCTACCGGTCGGCCATCTTCTACCTCAGCGACGCGCAGAAGCAGACCGCCGAGGACACGATCGCCGATGTCGATGCCTCCGGCCTATGGCCGGGCAAGGTGGTCACGGAGGTGTCGCCGGCCGGCCCGTTCTGGGAGGCCGAACCCGAGCACCAGGACTACCTGGAGCGCTACCCCGACGGGTACACGTGCCACTTCGTCCGCCCTGGCTGGAAGCTGCCGCGCCGCACGGACAAGGTCACGTCCTGAGATCCTGCCCGGCCCGAAACGCGGCCGGGCGCGTCGTTACGCCGGGACGCAGCCGGACCCGCCGCGACGATGCCCGGCCGCCTTCCGTTAACGCCCAGCCCACGTCCCGGTCACGGCCCGGGATTGTTACTGGCGCGACGCGGAACCCGGGAGCGCAACCATTAAGCCATGCCCGACACGCCGCGACCGCACCGCCAGCCATCGCCCCGCCGACTGTTCGCCATCGCCGTCGCGGCCGCCGTGGTCGGCTTCATCCTCACGCTTTCGTTCGGCTTCGCCGATCACTCCCCCGCACCGCACGGCGTGCGGGTCGCCGTGGCAGCACCGGCACGCCTCGTGCAGGGGCTGGCTACCGGACTCGCGCACGCGGCACCAGGCGGCTTCACCGTCGTGGCCGCGCCGTCCGCGCGAGCAGTGATCGACAGTGTCCGCTCGCAGTCGGCGGCCGGCGGCCTCGTCGCTGGCGCGACCGGTCCCGTGACGATCGTGACGGCGGGCGCGGCGGGATCGAGCCAGCAGCAGGCCATCACGGCGGCGTTCACGGCCGCGGCGACCGCGCTCCACCGCCAGGCCCGCTCCCTCGACGTCGCGCCACTACCAGCCAGTGACCGCGCGGGCCTGTCCGTCTTCGTCTTTGAGCTCGGCCTGCTCCTGCCGAGCGTGATCGGGAGCATCGGCGTGTTCCTGCTCGGCAGGCGCTTCCGGGTGTGGTGGCGGGTCACTGCCGCAGTCGTCTTTGCCCTGCTGACCGCATGCGGGAGCGTCCTCGCGCTCGACACGATCTTCGGCGCCCTGACCGGCGCGAGCGCAGCGCTGATCGGCGTTGGCTTCCTCGGCTCGTTTACCTTCGTAGCCTTCGTCACCGCCTGCCAGGCGGTCACCGGGCTGCCGGGCACCGGTCTGGCCGCGCTCGTCTTCGTCGTCGTCGGGAACGCCGTGTCAGGCGGGACGGTACCGTTCGCGTTCCTGCCCAACGGCTTCCGCCAGGTAGCGCCATGGCTGCCCAACGGCGCCATCGTGTCCGCCGCGCGCGACGTGGTATACCTCCCCGACAGCGACCTGGGCCATCCGCTGCTCGTCCTCGGGATCTGGCTAGCCGGGTCGCTGGCCGTGCTGGCCTGCATGGATCAGCTGCATCTGGCCGAACGCCGCCGCGCACCGGAACGGGAGGCCGAGATCTACGCGACCTCGGGCACGGCCCACCTGCGGCGGCGGCTCGCACACGCTAGCTGGGGTACAGATTGCGCAGGTGGGTCTTGACGGTGCTCGTCGAGACGGACAGCTCGGCGGCGATCTCCGGTGCCGAAAGGTGGGTCGGCAGGTAGCGCAGCACGCGGAGTTCGCTGCCGCCGAGGAATTGAGGCATGCTTGGTCTCATGACCGTGGTCTCCGGAGGGAGTCGCGCGGGCGCATGGAGCAGGCGGGAGACGTATGGCCACTGACGAGAATCTGCTGATCGAGGCGGCCCGCCGGGAGCGCAGGAACCGCCGGTCCGGCCGCAACCTGATACTGGCATTGGCCGTGGCGGCAGCCTGTGCCGCTATCGGCTGGGTGCTGGTCTTCCGGGTACGCGCGTTCCTCCAGGCGATCCCGTTCCTGCCCCTCGACACCGTGACCAGAGGGCTGCTGGTCATCGGCATCATCGCCTTTGTCGTGGCCGGCCTGATCGTCGTGGGTGCCCTGCTTATGGCCAATCCCCGCAAGCGCTGGGGTGACCCGGTTGTCGGCGGCTGCCCGGCTTGCGGCAACTGGACCCTCCGCCAGGGCACGGTGGCGCCTGCCGGCCACGGTCCTAAGGGTGTCGTCATCCTCTGCGACACCAGGGGCTGCGCCCATGCCAGCGCCACCGTCACCACCGCCAGTCACGCCAGGTAACGCACAAGCGATCAAGATCCAGGCGCGGTCTGACGTCACCAAAGTCCTTGGCATCATGGACGTATGGCGGAGACAATCGGCTCCTTTGCGGCTCTGGGCGACAGCTTCACCGAAGGCCTCAACGACCCGCGGCCAGGCGGCGGCTTCCTAGGCTGGGCCGACCGGACGGCCGGGGCGCTGGCCGTGCAGAACCCGGATCTCCGCTACGCGAACCTCGCGGTTCGCGGCAAGCTGGTCCACCACGTCCTTGAGGAGCAAATCGAGCCAGCCGTCGCGATGTCGCCTGACCTGGTCAGCGTCGCGGCCGGCGGAAACGACATCCTCCGCCACGCTGACGTGGACAACCTCGCCGCGCTCTTCGACTCGGGCATTGCACGGCTCCGCGCCACGGGTCGCCGCGTGATGATCTTCACCGGGTTCGATCCGCGTGCGTTCCCGGTCATCAGGATGCTGCGCGGCAGGATCGCCGCCTACAACATGCACCTGCGCGCGATCGCCGACGAGCGGGGCTGCGACCTGGTTGACCTGTGGTCGATGCGGGTGTTCGGCGACCCCAGGGCGTGGAGCGAGGACCGGCTGCATCTCACCAGCGAGTCGCACCGCAGGGTTGCGTTGCGCGCATGCGAGGTGCTCGGCGTGCCGGTGCAGGGCGACTGGCGCGCGCCGCTGCCCTCCGCCGTCAGGCAGCCGTGGCTGACCGCACGCCGCGAGGACGTGCGGTGGGCCAGGGAATACGCGCTGCCGTGGGCAAACCGCCGACTGCGCCACATCTCCAGCGGTGACGGCTTGCCGCCTAAGCGCCCGGAGTTGCTCCCGGTCCGATGACTAGGACCCCGGGAGTCCGCGCCGTCGTGGCCGGACTCGCGGGCTCAGCTAACCCCTTGTGGTGTTCGTGCTGGCCGGCGTCGTTTTCTGGCTCATCGATGCCCGCCGGAATAACCGTTCGGGAGTCTCCGGCGAGCAGCAGCTGCGGAATCTGGCCGAAGGTGTAACGGACCGGACCGGGCTCCGAGACCAGGGTGAACGACCAGATGACGTCATACCGGTCGTCCGGCCACTTGCCCGGGATGGCGGTTCCGCTGACGACCGGCAACGAGCATGCGATCACCGGGATGTGCTTGTGCTCCCAGCAGACGAGCACGACTCCGGAGTGGCTGCGCACCAGGCTGTCGGCTAGCTGCTGTTCCTGTCCCTGGGCGAACGGCGACGTTATCGGCAGCCTCAGATGCTCGCTCAGACCCTGAATGGTCTGATACGACCGATGCGCGGCCGTCTTGCCTGGATGCCCCCAGGAGGGCGCCATCAGCACGGTCGGTGTTCGCAGGCCGTCCCGTACCGGGCCGAAGTCCGGCTGGAACAGGGCGGCGAGGGCGCCAGAGCGCTGCCATCCGCGCGGCAGCAGCGAATGCTCGTTCTGGCCGCCCTCATAGTCAACGCCAGACAGCGGCGGCTTAAGCGGCTTCTCCGCGTGCCGGATGATGTAGATGACTTCGGGCGGCACGTTCATGCCGTAACCGTAAAGCATGACGTTCAACCTGATCGGTACCAGCTAGCCGGCGGAGCCCGGGACCGGCGGCACGGCGGGCTGGCGCTGAACCATGCGCCGCGACTCGACCTGTGCCGGAATCCGCAATCACGTGACACCAGCCGAATTGTCTTGCTACTTTGAGTTATATGACTAATACTCAACGTTACAGACAACGTCCCGCTCGCGCGGACGGAGCCGAGACGCTCATGACATCGCCAGAGCTGAGGGAGCTACTCCTCGCCGCCGTCGCGGATGCCATCAACTACCTGGAGGACGATCGCGTCTTCTGCCCTGACTGCCGGAACTCCCCGGGCGCCGTCTGCCTTGAGCACGAAAAGGCGGCCAAGCTCGCTGCCCGGTACACGGAAATCCACGCGCAGCTCCGGGAGGGGGACGGGCCGGGTGCGTCAATCTTCCTCGGCGACGACGGCGTGTACCACGGCGAGCCGCACGGAGCGGTCGCGTGACCACCGATTTCGCAGTCGCCGCCGACCCCTGAATAAACAGCGGGCACTCCGCTGAGTAGCTGGGCGGGGCATTACCCGACTGGGTGGCTGGATGCTGGCCAGCTAACGGCTCGGATGACCGACCAAATATCCGGTTTCCTGCCTGGGCTCGCCTTGACGCCGATTTGTTTCCGCCGAGCAGCGCATGATCTTTCGCGACTTCGCTGGCGGTCCGAGGTCGCGGCCGAATTCGGCGGCGGCCGGGTCAACTGAAGCTGGCGAATACCGTGGATGCTCGGCTGGCTCGACGCGCGAACTCGGGTGCGCTGTCCTCGGAGTCGAGGTGGCTATGATCTAGCTTGCTCCGAAGTTCGGCCGCACCTTTCAGCATCCCCGCTGGCGTCCTGGCGCGTCGAGCGTGCCCCGCGAGGCCCGGTGGCCCAGGTTAGCCGGTGCTACGGCACGGAGCTGGCCCGCCGGGTCATCAGATCCGTGTGCCAGGGACCGATAACGGGCGTCGACACACGGCGACATGTTCGCGCGCCAGTAAAGGAAGAACCCGTCCGGGCTTGACCCGTCCAGGTCCCTGGCGATGTCAGGCCACCGGGCATGCCGTCCCGACAGCTCGTCCGGCCACCGCGGATCGGCGGCCGGAACGGCGGCCTCGTACCGGCCACGGAACTTCTCGTACGGCTGTCCCACGTCGAAGATCAGCCGGGTGACCTGGTGCGGGAAGGTCTGGATGCTCATCACGCGGGTCCTGCCTTTCGGGTTGCCGTGTCGCTCCAGACTCGCGCCGAGCAGGGTGAGCCGACCTCACATCTTCCGGGTGAATCTCGCCTCGGAGTGCCCGCGGGGCGGCTCAAGTCGCGGTTTAGCCCCTTCGGCACAGGAAAGATGACGGGTCTGCGTCTTTACGGCTCTACCGGTGCGCTGGTCGCGCGCGCCGCTGTCTTGTCTTCCAGGTTTCTGGAAGATCCGTCTCGGATGCACTGGAGCGGAGAATGACCACCTATCGTGAAGTGGTCATGGCCACTATCTCTACGTGAGGGTCCCAGCTTCGATGAGTGACGATTGGCGGAGCTTTTACCAGCAGGAGCCCCAGTCAGGTGGTCAGCCGACCGAGACTTACCAGGGTGGCGGGGCGGGCCGGGCTGCCGCGGGCCGGGCCGGGGCGTGGCCGAGCCAGCCGCCGAGCCGGTCCATACCTGGCGAGGGCGAGCCAGGACGGCGGGTCCTGGGCGGTGGCCGTGGGCGCCGCTGGCGGTTCTGGGGGCAGCCTGGGCGGCGCGGCCGGCGGATCGCGGTGATCCTCGGCACGGTCGTGGCCGTGCTGATCGCGGGCTTCGCCGGGACCTACTTCTGGCTGAACGGCCAGCTGAACAAGTCCGTCACCCTCCCGGCGACCTCGCTGACGTCGGCCGGGACGAACTGGCTGATCACCGGCTCGGACAGCCGCGCCGGACTGTCCCGCGCCGAGATCGACGCCATGCACGTCGGGTTCGACGAGGGCACGCTGAACTCGGACTCCATCATGCTGCTCCATCTAGGCAGCGGCCGCCCGGTGCTGATCAGCATCCCGCGTGATTCCTACGTGGACATTCCCGGTCACGGCTGGAACAAGATCAACGCGGCGCTGGCCTACGGCGGGGCGAGCCTGCTGATCCAGACGGTCGAAAACGTCACCGGGCTGAAGATCAACCATTACATGGGGATCGGCTTCGGCGGACTGGTCGCCGTGGTGAACAAGATCGGCGGCGTGCGGATCTGCCTTACAACCGCGCTCGACGACCCCTACTCCGGGGTGCATCTGTCGGCCGGGTGCCACAACCTCAACGGCGATGAGGCGCTCGCCTTCGTCCGCGACCGGCACTCGTTCCCCACCGAGGACCTGCAGCGGATACAGGACCAGCGCGCGTTCCTGTCCGCCCTGCTGAAGAAGGCCACCTCGCCCGGCGTGTACCTGAATCCGTTCACGGCCCTGCCGTTCGGGTCAACCGCCGCGAGCTCGATGTCCGTCAACACAGGTACGAGCCTGCTCGACCTGGTGCACGCGGCGTCCGCGCTGCGCGACCCGGAGACGGGCACGGTGCCGATCGCCGACAACAACTACTACACCAGCGCCGGTGACACCGTGCTGTGGAACAAGACCCTGGCGACTGAGCTGTTCAACGCGCTGAAGAACGGCTCGGCCATCCCGTCTGGCTTGCTGTCCGGCACCACCGTCGGCTGAGTTCCAGCCGGACGGGCCAGCCGCCTTAGTGAGTATTTGGTAAGCCGGGCGGCTGGGGTCGTGGCGGTGACTGGTGGCGTGGCGATCCGCGGATATGCGGAGCGGACGCTGGCCTGGATCACCGCGCACCGGTGCTGCGCCCGCGACGACGAGCGCCTGCCCGAAAGCCATGAGGCCATGGTCTTGTGGGCCATGATCGCCCTGATGACTGCCATGCTTACTGCGCACCCGGGATAACCGGACGGGCGCCATCCGGTAGCCTGCCGTCCGCTGAGGACTACGGGCGGGGCCCACCGGGAGGGACACGAACCCATGACCGAGTTGCGGGTGAGCGAGGCGGTATGCCAGCGGTTTCCCCGGCTGCGGATCGCCGCCGTCGTGGCTCGCGGGTTCGGCGGACACGAACCCTGGCCCGAGGTAGATGCCGGGCTGGCGGCGCTGGAGAAGGCCGCGGCCAACGGCGATACGCTGCCGGACGGCGAGAGCGACCCGCACATCGCCGCGTGGTACGCGGCATACCGGGCGTTCGGCACCAACCCGAAGCGAGAGCGGCCCAGCGTGGGCGCACTGCGGCGCCGGCTGGCCCGGACCGCCCGGCTACCGCGGATCAACGCCGGCGGCGCCGGCCGTCGGCCGCTCCAGGTTTTCCTGCTCATCGGTCATCATGGTCTCCTTAGCTCTGGGCGCCGGTCGCCACCGTGATTACGGCGTAACGGTCAGCGGCCCCACCGTAGTCGGTGTCGACTTCCCGCAATCCCGCGAGCTCGAGTCGTTCACGGAGATCCCCGAGCGTGAAGGGGCGGAACGGGATCCGGTATTCGTGCGGCTCGATCCGGTCGCCGTCCTCGAACAAGAACACCAGGTGAGCGATGTGCTCCTCCGCCAGGCGATCCGGTACCTCCCAGGCGTAGAGCACCACGCACCTGCGCCCGCCGCGCACCCGTACCCGGTCCATGACCTGAACGATCCGGCGCTCGGCGTGCAGCTTCTCCCAGTCGCGGGAATCGACCACCACGTGCCCTCCGGGACGTGCCACCCGCCGGAGCCCGGTGAGCGCCTGGACCATCGTGTCGCGGCCGGCGGCATGCACCAGCGCGTTGCCGGTGCACAGTACGACGTCGAACCGCTCGTCGATGGCGGCAGGCAGGTCCGCCCACAGGCAGCGCTGGACCGGGATCGCCAGCCCTTCCCGCCGGAACCGCGCCGCCGCGGCCTCGACCATGGCCCCGCTCCCGTCGGCCGCCCGCACGCTGAAGCCCCGGCGGGCGAGCACCGCCGCGTCGATGCCGGTCCCGCAGGCCGCGTCGAGCACGGCACTGGCCGGGTCGATCCGGCGCAGCAGGCGCACCGTCGCGGGCTGGTTGATCGCCCCTCCGCTGACCAGCGCGGCGTCGTCCAGGATCCAGTCGTAGTCGGCGGCGAGGCCATGGTAGAGGTCAGCCACGGTAGTCAGGCACGCCCCTCCGGCAACGCCGTTACGTCGTTGACGAGAACCGCCGCCCCGTCGAAGGCGCCGGCCTTGAGGTCCTGCAGCGCCTGCTGTGCTTGTGACATGGGATAAAGATGGGTGGTAGCCCGGACGTGGTGCCGGACGGCTAGCGCGAGGAACTCCCGGCCGTTGTCCCGGGTGTTGGAGGTTACGCTGCGTAGTTCCTTCTCATAGAACAGCTCGTGCTCATAGTTCAGCGGCGGTGTGTCGGTCAGGTGGATCCCAGCCACGGCGAGGACTCCCCCACGGTCAAGTGCCCGCATCGCGACTGGCACGAGGTCCCCGACCGGCGCGAACAAGATGGCGCTGTCCAGGGGTTCTGGCGGGGAGTCGTACGCGCCCCCGGCCGACGCGGCGCCAAGTTCGAGCGCGAGCCGCTGAGACGCCTCGCCGCGGGTCAGGGCGTGGACCGTCGCGCCTTGGGCCAGCGCTACCTGGGCGATCAAGTGGGCGCTGTCACCGAATCCGTACAATCCGAGCCTGCCGTGCTCCGGCAGCGATGCGCGCAGCAGCGCCCGGTAGCCGATGATCCCGGCGCAGAGCAGCGGCGCAAGCTCGACGTCAGCGACGCCGGCCGGCAGCTGGTAGGCGAACGCCGCCGGCACGGTCGTGTACTCCGCGTAGCCGCCGTCGGCGTCCCAGCCGGTGTAGAGCGAGTTAGGGCAGAGGTTCTCGTTGCCGCGGCGGCAGTAGGCACACGTCCCGTCGGTATGCCGCAGCCACGCCACGCCGATCCGGTCCCCTACGGCGTAGTCGGTAACGCCCTCACCCAGCGCCGCTACCAGGCCCACGACCATGTGACCCGGCGTGACGTGCTCACGGTGCACCGGCAGGTCACCCTCGCTGACGTGCAGGTCAGTGCGGCATACGGCGCAGACCAGGACCTGGACTAGCAGTTCGCCGGGAGCGGGGACCGGCACAGGTTTCTCCACGTACCTCAGCGGGCCGGTCTCGATCGGCCCCGGCTGGCTCACTTCCCACGCTTGCATCGTCTTGGAGCTGCCAACAGTCATTCCCCAATCCCATCACGATCGTCCGGGCGGAAAATCCGGGTTGCCTACGCTTCAGCGGCCTGTGCACGTACTCCATATTCTCCGTGCTCTGCTAGCTGGCCAGACTGCCGGTCCGCTGGGCGCGAGGTGATGCCCAGGCCGATCGCCCCTGACGCTTTACCGCCTCACGGGGCCGCGGAGCGAGGCGGCATTACCCGTTTCGTACGATTTGCTCCAGGCGCTATGGCATTGGCCTACCCGCCGGGCCGGAAGCTGGACGGAGACGGCGATGGCCGGGTCCATCACCCAAACGGCATGACGACAAGTCACCCCGCCGCGAGTCAGGCTGGCGTCAGCGAATCTGTTCGAGGAGGCGCCTGGCCTGGCTGCAGGCGCAACATCAGTCGGAAGGACAGCGATGTCGACGGAGAAGCAGAAGGAAGCCGCGCGACGCAATATCGAAATTGCCCGTGAGGTCAAGGAAGAGCGGGCTCACGGAGAGGACGTCCCGCGGACATCGGAGGGCCTGACCACCGCAGAGGAGGACCGCCTGGCCGACTCCGAATTCGCCTTTCCCAGGGAGCGCAAGGAGCCCATCCACGATGCCGCGCACGTGCGGAACGCAATCGCCCGGTTTGACCAGGTGGAAGGCGTTACCGACGAGGAGCGCGATGACGCCTGGCGGCGAATCCAGGCGGCCGCCAAGAAGTACGGCATCGACATGGGAGAAGATGACTGGCGCGAACTCTTCAGACGGCATCCAGACGAGCCGAAACGGTAAGGCCAGCGCTCGGCGCGGTGCTGCGGATCGGCCGGCCCGATCGTCGCGAATCTGGTCACCGGCCCTCGGCGGCGTTGTTCGCGCTGGTTCTGCCCGGTACGGCCTGGGTTCCCTCAGGGACAGGCGGCAGCAGTCCGCGGGCTTCGAGCCAGGCACGTAGGTCCGCTCGTACGTCCGCCTCGGGGCGGTCAGTGCTCAGCTCGAGCAGGATTCCGCGGCCACGGTAGTAGTCCACCAGTGGCGCGGTTTCGCTGGCGAAGACGGCGAGCCGGTGCCGGATCACGGCGAGCGTGTCGTCGGGCCGGCCGTCCCGCTGGGCCCGGTCGAGCAGCCGGTTGACGAGCTCTTCATCGGGCGCGGTCAGGTAGATCACCGCGTCGCTGGTGAGGGCGAGTTCGACGGCGATTTCTGCCGCGCGCAGCGCCTGCGGCATCGTGCGCGGGAACCCGTCCAGCACGTAACCCCCGGTGTCCCGGGCCGCGGCGACCACGGCCGGCACCAGGATCTCGAAGATCAGCTCGTCCGGGACAAGGTCGCCGCGCGCGGTGTACGCGGCAACCTGCCGTCCGAGGCCAGACCCGCGGGCGACCTCTGCTCGCAGCAGGTCACCAGAGGAGATGTGCGCAGCTCCGGTCTGCTGCGTCAGCCACCTGCTATGCGTGCCTTTCCCGGCGCCCGGCGGCGACAGCATTATCACCCGCACCATGACGACGGCACCACCTCCGGCCACCCACGCTCTGCCTGTCCAGTATCCCCTCGTCAGGCAGTCTGAAAGTTACCGTATTCGCCGAACAGGCCGTTGGTCAGGTGCAGGCGGCTTCCTCGTGGCCGGATGTGTTCCCAGGTAATGCTGCCGTCCCCGCCGACGGCTATGCGCGATACGGCGCGCGGCGTGGTGCCGGACCGGCCTTTCGGAAGGCCGCCGGCCGGTGCCCGTCCCGGGGAGGCTGGGCGGCCACGGCATGCACCTGGGCGGCAAGGCGGTGACCCCACCGCGCGGCCGCCGCGGCGATCTGCCCCAGCTGTTCGTCGGCCTCCCGCTGTTCGCCGGCCGTCATTCCCCGGGGCGCCAGGTTGCGCAGCATCAGATACGAGAAGTACATGGCTTCCTCCCGGTAGTTTTTCGAAATATTTGCGATACAATCTAGTATGAGTTCTGCGACAGGCCCGTGTCAAACGCGTTCACGGATCTGCTAGCTTTTCGAAAAGCAGCCCGCAATCCGGCTGACGAGGCCCTCGCCCTAGGCGGTACGGACGCGGCAGCGGCAGGAAGCCGCGGAGAGGAGGCTAGGGGTGCCGAGGAAGCCGACCCACGTGGGGGTGCAGGCCGAGCCTGCCCCACCCGCCCACGCGGCCTCCCGCGCCGGGACCGGCACGCTGACCAGCATCGCCGCGGAAGCCGGGGTGTCGGTATCGACCGTGTCCAAGGTGCTCAACGGGCGGACCGACGTCGCGCCGGCCACTCGCGAGCGGATCGGCCTGCTGCTGCGCCGACGCGGATACCAGCCCGGTTCCAAGCTTGGTTTCGGCGTGGTGGACCTGCTCCTCGGGGCAGGCCTGGGCGTGCCGTGGACCGCCGGGTACAGCCCCTGGGCGGAGCAACTGATCCATGGTGCCACCGAGGCGGCCGCGGAGGCCGGCGACAGCGTCGTCGTCAACGCGGTGAGCTCGGCCAGCGAATTCCGACGCTGGCTGGAGCTGGCCACCGTCCGCGGCACCTACGGTGCGCTGAGCGTTCTGCAGCTGCCACGTGGCGCGGAACTCCAGCAGCTTGGCGCGGCCGGCATCCCCGTCGTGGCCATAGACCCGGCGGAGGAACCGGGCCCCGACATCAGGTCGGTCGGCACCACCAACTGGCAAGGCGGCCTGACCGCCACCCGGCATCTGACCGAGCTGGGCCATCGCCGCATCGCCGCCATCGCCGGGCCGGTCGGCTTTTGGTCGAGCCAGGCCCGGCTTGACGGCCACCGCGCGGCCATGCTCGAGGCCGGGCTGGCCGCGGACGAGAGGCTCATCTGCCGCGACAGGTTCTCGGTGGGTGGTGGCCGACGCCAGGCGGCACACCTGCTGAGCCTGACGGATCGGCCGACCGCGATCGTCGCAGGCAACGACGGCCAGGCGTTCGGCGTCCTGCAGGCGCTTAGGGACCTCGGGCTGCGGGCTCCCGAGGACCTCAGCGTGGTCGGGTTCGACGACGTGCCGGTGGCCGCCTGGGCCGCGCCCCCGCTGACCACGGTCAAGCAGCCGCTGGCGGCCATGGCCGCCACCGCGTTCCGGATGCTCCGGGCCAGCGGTTCTGGCACGGCACAGGCGCACCACGTCGAACTCGCCACCACACTCGTGATCAGAGACAGCACCGCGCCGCCGCCCGCCTCGGCCCGATGAGGGCCCAGCGTGACCGGCCGGGGTACTAACCCGTCAGGCACCGCCCGCTCTCCGTGCTGTTGTCGATCAAGCTCGGTACAGATCCCGGATCAGCCCGTCGGCTACGGTCTCCTCGAACAGCACACGTCCTGCCGTAACCATGACCTGGGCGAGTTCGGGATCCCACGGCGCAGGCTGCGGCGTGCCGGTCAGCTTGACGTGTTCGACGTCGGCCCGCAGCCCGGCGAGGTAGTCAGCGGCTCCCATGCGCCACGGCAGTGCGCCGTGACGGCGCATGACTGAGCTCGCGATGGCCAGTCCCGGCCAGTCGAAGTCGCCGTGATAGCGCAGCTCACCGCCACCGCTGATGACAACGCCAGCGAGCTGGTGAAACGCCGCCGACGGTTGTCCCTCCGCGCACAGCAGGGGCGCCGACGCCGCACCCAGCTCCCCGGCCGCGCGGCGCAGCACGGCCGGGTTCTCGCAGATCCGCACCAGCGCGCCGCGGATCGCCAGCGGGAGCGTTATGAGCTGGTGCAAGGTGACGTAGAACGGAACGCCGAGCCGCGCCGCGTCGGCCAGCCACTCGGCCAGTCCGTGGCCCTCGGCCGGGATGTTCAGCACGAGCACCCGGCTGGCCAGATCGTCAACCACGACACCGTCCGCCTCCCAGAGATCCCTGCGTTCCCCGGCCGTCCCTGGCCTGCCCACCCCGGTCTTGAGGGCCAGGGCCCGCAAAACCAGCGTCGACAGCACCATCCCGTGGTTGAGCGCCTTGGTGTCCCCGGTGACGTCCGCGGCAAGCGCGGGCAGCAGGACCGGGCGCCCTGACCTCTGGTCCAGGTATTCCAGTACCCGGACCGCCTGCCCGAACCGCGCCTGCTCGCCCGCCTTGATCAGCTTCGTCAGCGTGCCGTCCCGCGCGATCTCGGCCAGCCAGTCCCGGTACCAGCCGTAGGAAGCGTGCAGCGAGCTCGTTTCAGCCGCGCGGAGGACGGCGTCGCGCACCTCCGCCAGCGCGCTGCGCTCGGCGGGGCGATCGCGCAGCGGACCGCCCTGCCCAGCCAGAAGCTCCCGCAGGCCGCGCCCGGTGGTCTCGCGGACCGCGTGATCCAGGTCAGCCAGCCGTACGGTGATCCGGTTCGTGCGCGTGTCCCGGTACTGGCCGGTGAGGCCGATGATCGCCTTGCGCTCGGCGTCGCCTGGATGGCCGAGGCTGACCGAGCCGCTCAGATCCCCGCCGGTGCGCTCCAGGGAGCGGCGGGCCCGTTCGAGCAGCCGCCGGTACTCCGGCCCGTCATAGGGATTCGGCATCGTCTTCTTCGTCGTCGGGCTCGTCCCGAAGACCGCCAAGACCCCCAGGTTCGCCGTACAGCGTCGAGGCGATCCCGAGCGGCGCGTGCCGGGTGGGCCGGAAGCCGAGCAGCTCGGCGACCAGGGCGTCGTTATCGGCGAAGCCTCGGGGGGGATCGGGGGGGTCGTCCCCCCCGGAGCCAGCGCTGCCGTATCCGGCCGAGGTGTCGACGAGCTGTTCGCCGTCCCAGAGCATGAGCAACGAGGAAACGGTACGCGTGGCCTTGTCGTGGTACATGTCGTAGTGCGCGATCATCGGCACCGTAGCGGTGGTGACCCACAGGTCGTGGCCGGTCATGAACAGGTCAAGGTCGAACTTGACGGCCAGCCCGAACAGGTCCGGCTTGTACCGCTCGTCGATGCCGACGAACGCCTCGTCGAGCGCGATCATCCGCGGGCACTGGTCCTTGGCCGAGGAGTACAGCGCGTTGGCGGCGGCGAACAGGGGCAGGTGGATCGCGGCGGACTTCTCGCCGCCGGACATCACCGAGTGCTTCGCCCGGGTCAGCCGGGTCTCCGGCTCCCCGGGCTGGATCAGCAGCAGCTCGAACGCGTGCCAGGACCGGTAGTCCAGCACGCTAGCCAGCGCTTCCCGGTAGGTGGCCCGCGGATGGCCGGCCCGGTACTCCCGGATCATCTCGCGGAGCTGGCCGCGCAGCTCGCCCAGCCGCTCCAGGCCCGGCGAGTCGCGCTCGAGCAGCCGGGACGTGGCCCGCTGCAGGTCGGTGATCTTGTCGGACTGCGCCCAGCGGATGCCGACTGCGATCCCGGACGACATCGGCTTGGACCTGGTGTCGGAGTTCATCTCGCGGGTGAGGTCGCGGGCGGCGATCACCCGGCCGTGGATCTGCTGGGCCAGCTCGGCGAGCAGCTCGTCCTCGAGTACCTTTCGCTCGCGCTCGGCCAGCAGCACGCCCTGGTCGGCGGCGCGGTCTGCGATCCGGGTGGCGAACTGGGCCACCGGCTTGCGCCCCTCGTCGTCGATCACGGCCACGGTGACGACGGCGCCGGGTTCCCAGTCGACCCGGTAGTCCTCGTCGCAGGCACCGAGGGCCTCGGTGAAGTCCTTCAGCGCGACGGACATCCGGTCCGCGGTGTTCTTCAGCGTCCCCTCGGTCACCTGCCGCCCGCCCCTGGTAGCGGCGGCGAACGCGTCGAGGATCCCGGCCACGCCCGGAGGGAGGACCCCGCGCACGGCGGCAGACGGCTCCGCGGGAGTCTCGCCGTCGGCCAGCGACGCGGCCAGGTCCTGGCCGGCCCTGGCCGGGTCGGGCCAGCGGGCCAGGTCCGGCCAGGGTGCGGCGTCCGTGACGCCGGCGAGCGGGCGCAGGCCGGGCCGCGCGTAGTCACCGAACTGCGCGGCCTGCTCGTACAGCTGCCCGACCGCCTCGGCCAGCGACTGCCGCTGGCCGCGCAGTTCTGCCTCGGCACCGGTGGCCCTGTCGTGCTCGGCGCGGGCCCGCGCGTCCAGTTCGCGCCACGCCTGGCCCGCTTCGTCAATCAGCCGCTCGGTTTCCCTGATCTGAGCCAGGACCTGCTGGACGTCCGCCGCCACGGTCTCCTCCAGCGTCCGGAACTCCTCCTCCAGCGCCTGCTGCAACCGCTCCCGCTCAGCGAGCGCCTCTTCGGCCTGGGCGTAATCGAGCTTGCGCCGTTCGATCGTCTCGGTCTGCGCGGCCAGGTCCTCTTCGGCCTGGGCCAGCTTGGCCCGCTCGGCGTGCAGCTGGGTGGCGGCGTTCTCGAACTCCGCGGCGGCCCGGGCGATCGCGTCGACCTGCTCGTCCGCGGTCGGCATGCGGCGTTCGGCGGCGGCCTGGCGCAGCTGCCTGGTCCTGGCGTCGACCTCGGCGATCGCGGCGTCCAGGGCCGTCCGGGCCGCCACGGTCTCGTCCCGCGCGCGGGCGAGCAGCACGGCGTGGGTGCCGACCGCTTCGGCCGCCCTCGCGACCGGGCGGGTGTCCGGCAGCTCCCGGCGGGCCCGCCGGAAGTCCTCTAGCAGGGCTCCGGCCCGTTCCAGATCGCCGGCCAGCCGCTTCTCTTCGGCGCTAGCCGCCTTGATCAGCTCGTCGTATTCCGCCAGCCGGGCACGGCGGCGGCTGGCCCGGTTGGTCGCGCCGATGTACTCAGGGGCCGCCTTGGGCCGGGCCCCGGCGTGCACGCCGTACGTGAACTGGGCCTTCGTGCTGACCGCAGGGGCGGCTGCCGCGAAGATGTCATCCGTCAGCGCGACCGAGCGGAGCACCGCGCTAACCAAGGTCGACGCGACGTGGTCTTGCTCCTCGGGGACGAGGATGTCCGCCAGTGTGCGGCCGGTCACGGGGGCGGATGGGACCAGGTAGCCGTCCGCGTCGGCGGCGGCCAGCGCCGCCTCGGTCAGCGCCGGGTCGGGATGGACCCAGGCGGTCAGCAGTCCCGCCCCGTACAGCGCGCCTTCGACGGCGGCGGCCTCGGCGTCATCGGTCCCGTCGGCGAACCGGACCAGCCGCCAGAGCGGGGCGCCCGGCCGCCCCTCCCGGCGGGCGGAGCGGAGGTCACTGGCGGGCGGCGCGTCGTCCTGCTCCGTGGCGATCGCGTCGCGTTCGGCGCGCAGGCCGACTAGCCGCTCGCGGACGCCCCCCAGGTCCGTTTCCAGGTGCGCGCGGGTCGTGATGACACCAGCCTGGCGCTCGGCGGTGCGGTTGTCGAAGACCTCAGTGATGCTGGTGGCGCCGGACTCGCCGATACGGCCGAGCGCCTCGGCCAGCGCTCCGGCGTCGGGGGCGGCCACGATCCGGATGGCCAAGGGCGCGGTGTCGAAGGGAGCGTCCGCCTGGCCGGACCAGCGGGCGGTCCAGGCGGCTAGTTCGTCCGCGGCCGTCTCGCGGGCCTGGGCGAGGCGGGCCGCCGCTGCGGCGCCAGCCTGTTCCTGTCTTTGCTCAGCGGTCTGCTTTTCGCCGAGGTCCTGCTCACGGAGGCCACGCTTGCCGTTGGCGTCCCTGATCGCCTGCAGGAGCCTGCGGATCTCGCCCACGTCGTCCCGGCGGGCAGCGACCCGCGCCCGGGCCACCAGTAGCAGGTCGTCGCCGGAGTCGACTGGGCCGAACCCGTCGTCGGCGATGCCGGACCGCTGCGCGGCGTCGGCCAGGTCGCCCGCGTACCGGTCGGCGTCGTTCCTGGCCTCGTCGGCGCGGCGGGTCAGCTTGCGAGCCGTCTCCTCGGCCTCGCCGAGGTCGCGGCGATCCCGGCCGAGCCGGCTGCGCTGGCCCGCCACCTCCCGCGCCCCGGCGAGCACCTCGCGGCGCTTGTCCTCCATCCGGCCCTGCGCCTTGTACTCTTCGGAGTTCTTCAGCCCGTCCAGCCGGCCCTGCAGCGTCTCGCCTTCGCCGCGCCGCGCGTTGCGCTCGGCCTCGGCGTGCCGCTCGGCCTCGGCCGCACGGCGGTAGGCCGCAGCCAGTTCCGCGATCCGCTCCGCGTGCCCGGCCGCCGTATCGGCCCGCGCCTGGACCCGGTCTAGCTGGAACTTCACGTGCGCCCGCAGGTAGGCGGTGTAGTGCGTAAGGAAATCCTGCACCGCCGCGTTGGCCGCGGTGAGGTCGTCGAACAGCTTCTGCACCGCGGCGAGGTTCTCGAAGTCGCGCGCGGCCTGCTGCACCAGGTACTCGTCGACCGGGCTCAGCCCCGAGGTCAGGGTGTCCGACACCTTGACCGGGTCGAGATCCTTGGCCAGCAGCGGGCGGCGCAGTGCGAGCAGCAGATCAAGCAGCTGGGCGTACCGCTCCCGGCCGAGGCCGAACAGCCGGGCGTCCACCAGGTCCCGGTACTCGGTCGCGGTCTTCCGCCAGGCGTCCGGTTCCAGCACGGCCCGCAGCTGCCGTTCGGTCAGCGGGCGCGAGTCCGCCGACAGCAGGCCGAAGTCCGTGCCGAGCCGCCTGCCGGTGACGTAGAACGACATCCGCACGCCGTCGGTGCTGCGGTGCGCCCGCATGCCGATGATCAGCGTGACGGTCTCCGGTCCGGCGGCTTCCGCCGAGCGCGCGAACTCCATCCACACGTAGCCGTACTCGGACTCCTGGCCGCGATACAGCAGGTTGGACTTCATCGTCCGGTTCTCGCCGCTGAACGGGTCGAGCCGCCGGGAATCGGCCACCCCGTCCAGCACGAACGGGAACAGCACCTCAAGCGCCTTGGTCTTGCCCGACCCGTTGTGGCCGCGCAGCGCCAGCCGGCCGCCCGCGAACGCCCACTCCTCGTCGACGTAATCCCAGATATTGATCACGCCCGCACGGGTGGGCCGGAACCGGTCGCTCATGAGAACTCCAGGGCCATCTGCCCGTCGGCGTGCCTTACGGGGAGCGCCAGCTTGATATTCCGGTACCGGGCGGCGGCCGGGAGGACCAGGACGCCGCCGGGCACCAGGCGGAGCAGGCGCAGGTCGGCTAGCAGCGACAGCGCCGCGGCCAGCAGGCCGGGGGGGTCATGCTTCCAGGTGATGGTGAAAGAGTCCGGGCCGAGTTCCTCGTACAGCTCGTCGATCATGGCGCGGAGCCTGCCGTGCGCGAGGAACGGCGCGGCGAGCGGCTGGACCGGGGCGCGCACCACGGATCGTTCGGCGTCATTGGAGTCCTCCGCCGGCGCGGACCAGGCCAGCTCTTGCACCACCCCGGCTGCGGGTAGCGCCGAGTCAATCCGGGCCAGCAGGTCACGCTGGTCCTCGGCCTCGGCGGGCACCGGCAGCACGGCCTGCGTCTCGTCGGGGTCCTCGATCAGGTCAGCGATCTTGGCCAGCAGCAGGCCGGCCGCGCGGTTGACGGCACCGCCGCGGCCGGGGAACGGGCGGTCGGTGAACCTGCCGTCCGCGTCGGCGAGCATGATGCCCTCGGCGCGGCGTTCGGCGGCGAGCCCGGTCAGCCGGGTGAGGTCCTCCGCGACGCCGGGCTGGCGCAGCGCCTCGGCGATCTCGGCCTCGACCTGCGCGTAGTACACGACCGGATGCTCCAGCAGCGCGCGGGCGGCACGCTGCGCCGCGGCCTCGCGCTGCGCGGTCCGCTTGGCGCTGACGAACGTGCTGTCCAGCAGCCCGGCCGCGCTGGTCAGGTGCTGGACAGGACGGGCGGGGCGGAACAGCGTGGCGCAGATGTCGTGGTCGATGTCGTAGAGCGCGTCGCCGCGTTCGGTGTCGGCTGCCCAGGATTCGAGCGAGCCGTCGGAGAGCCGCAGCGCGCCGCGGTCGGCCAGCCAGTCGAGGACGTCCACGACCGCGGCCTTGTGCGCGCTGACCGTCGGGTCGAAGCCGAGGCCGTCGATCGCGTTCGCCCCCGGGGTGAAGCCCCGCACCAGGTCGGCCAGGCTGATCTCCACCCGGGACCGCTGGAACGAGGCAAGCACCAGGCACAGGTAGGACAGCCGGCGACGGTCGAACGGCCTGCCGGAGCGGGCCGAGAAGACCGCCGACTGGGTGGGATCGAGCGAGTCGAGGCGGCGGCTGAGCCGGACCTGGCGGGTCGTCGCGATCAGCGTGTAACCGAGCAGCTCGCGGAAGTCAGCGGCCATCTGGTCGGCCCAGCGCAGCACCTGATCGAGAGTTCCCGGGCGCGGGCGGGTCGCGGTGATCACGTCGTGGGTGAGCACCAGCCGGACCGCGTGCTGGTAGGAGCCGAGGTCGCTGGGCGGTACCGTCGCGGCGGCCTTCGGTGTCATCGGCGCCCCGCGGGTTCTAGCTGAAGCTGGAAGCCGGGCAGGTGCAGGACACCACTTTTTGTCCGAACGGAACTGCCTGCTTCGTTCGGGAAAAGGCGCATCGTGACCACGTCGTTGCCGCCGGAGCCGGAGGCCAGGCGGCCCGCCACCACCGTGCGGGCCTCGGTGGCCAGGGTGAGCAGGCGCAGCAGCACTTTTAGTTCCGCGTCGTCGAGCACCCGCTCGTGCGCGCCCGATCGCAACAGGCGCTGCGCGGCCTCGCGTTCGGCCTGGCGCTCGGCCGCCTGGCGCCGGCGGAGTTCGGCCTTGATCGCCGGGTTGACCCTGGTGGGCTGCGGGACGCCGGGCGTCGGGGCCTTGCCGCGCCGGAACAGCGTGACGGAGATCTCCACGCCGGGTGCGTCCCACCAGGCCGCACGGCTGGAGATCTGCTCGGCGTCGTCGTGCGCGCCACCGAGGTGCCGCGCCGAAGAGAGGTTGAACGCCGCCGACATGAGCGCGTAGGCGGCGCCCTCGTCGGGTGCGTTAAACACCCATTCGGCCAGGTGGCGGAGCTGTGAGGAGCGGTTCACCCCGCCGCGCTGCGCCTCGGTGACCTGACGGAGCAGCGCGATGACGGCCGAGACGGCGGCACGGGTGGCGGTCCGCAGGCCCTCGGCCCTGGCCTGCTCGGCGGGCCCTTCGACGGTGTCGCCGGCGAACCAGGCACGCAGGGCGCCCCAGCGCCGGCGCCAGTCGTCCAGCAACTCGTCGCGGTCCAGGAACGGGCGCTCGTCGGCCTCGGCCGCGAGGCGCAGCATGGCGTCCGTGTCCGGTCCCCCGGCCGCGCCTTCCGCCTCGGCGACCGCGGCGGCGAGCCGGGGCAGGTAGCGGTCGAGTTCGGCCATGAACTCGGTCATGTGGGCGAGCAGCGCGTTCTTGTACCGCAGGAACGTGTCCGGGGAGGTGTCCGTGGACCGGATGATCTCGCCGAGCGTGAGGTGAAACTGGGCGGCGCGCCTGGACATGTCGTCCAGGACGGTATCCAGGCGGGACAGCCTCCGGTACACCTGCTCCCCGTCCTGCCGGCGGGTGGCCGCCGCGAGCGCCCTGAGGTCGTCGAGAATGTCGGAGAACACCAGCCGGGACAGGTTCGCGTCCCGGATCCGCGCGCTGAGCACGTCTTCCACCGCCGCAAAGGCACGGTAGCCGAGTTCGCTGAACTGGTAGACGGACTGCCGGTTGCGGTACCGGGCCAGGCTGCCCGCCCGGGAGGCATCCTCGAGCCGGTGCACCACGCCGTCTTCGGCCAGCGCGTCCAGCTTCTCCCGCAGGCCGCCGTCCAACCCGGGCACCTCGTCGTAGGCGGCGGCCAGTTCGGCCAGGGCGGCGGCCACGTCATCGGGGGACGCCTGGACCTGATGCACCGCGCGGAGCCGGTCGAGCGCACGAAGCACCCACAGGTAGGCGACGTGGTCGTCGCGCCGGGTGAAGTTGAACAGCCGGAACCTGTCGCTGACAGCGAGCGCGTCGAGGTCCAGCGAGTTCCGCTCGCTGCGGTCCGCGCTGTTCCCGGTCTGGTCTGCCATCGGCTTGGTCTCTCGTCCAGGGCCGCGATCCTGGCCAGCACAATGCTACGCGCGCGGTAACGCCGGTTACGCCCGCTGAGCCGAGAACCCCCGCCATCCGGGCCAGCGATGAGCGCGGTGCACGGGCGAATTAGGCTCGGGTCAGGGGACGTTACCGGAAGGCTTCATCGCCATGGCACAAGACAGACAGTGGGTGGTCGACATGCTGCGCCGCCTGGGATACGAGGACGAAGCCGAGGCGGCGATGAAGGAGCTCCCCGATCCCGTCGATCAGGAGCAGCTCAGGCAGTTCGGCGACCGGCACGGGATTTCCGCGGCCGAGCTGACGAGCCGGATGGGCGGCAGCCCCTGATCTGGGCCAGCTCGGCAGCCGATCAGGCCGGCAGGTGCTTCTTGGCCGCTTCGTAGAGGTCGGCAGGAAGCGGCCCCCTCTCCGCGACCGCGATGTTGCCGGCCAGGTGAACCGGGTTCGACGTGCCGACGATCGTGGTCGACAGGCCGGGGTGGCTGAGCGTGAAGCGCAGGACGAACTCCATGTTGCTCAGGCCCGCTTCGCTCAGCAGGCCGGCGATGCCGGAGGTCTCCCAGTTCCGCTGGCCCACGCCGGGGCCCTGGCCAAGCGGCCCGGTCCGCCAGTTCTTGTCTTCCGATGCCGCGCCGCGCGCCGCGCCGCCCCGGATGAAGGTGCCCGCGCCCGCGTCGGCGGCCTCGGTGATGAGCTCCTCGTGATCGCGCTGGACGGCGGAGTACGGGATCTGGAAGACGTCGAAGACGCCCATCGCGATGTGATCGGGCAGATCCGGCAGGATGCCCGACATGCCGACGAAGCGCACCTTGCCCTCGGCCTGCAGGTCTCTGAGCGTCTCGACCGTGTGGTTCTCCTCAAGCGCCGCCTTGCTCGGTGACATGTGCACCTGGACCAGGTCGAGGTGGTCGGTGCGCAGGCGCCGCAGCGACTGCTCGACGCCGGCGCGGACATTCCCGGGGCTGTAGTCGTGCCGGTAGGGCGGAACCGCGTCGGCCGGCAGCTCCAGCGGGCACCCGCACTTGGAGGCGAGGAAGAACTCTGCCCGGCGGTGGCCGATGTAGCTGCCGATCAGCTCCTCGCTGCGGCCGTAGTCGGGCGAGGTGTCGATCAGGTTGATGCCGCCGTCGAGGACCGCGTTCAGCAGGCGGCCCGCGTCCTGGTCCGCGATCTCCGGACCGCGCGGCCGGCCTCTCCAGCTCCATGGCGCCGTAGCCGAGAACGGACACCTCCGCGCCGGTACCCCCGAGGGTTCGCGTCATCATCGCCATGTCTCCACGCTATCCCGCCGGCGCGCACCTCCCGCGCAGGGTGCTGAGTCGGCTAGGTCAGTCCGGTCCCAGGATGCGGCGGATGGCCGCGGCCGACAGTTCCGCCTTGGGCAGGAACTCCTCGTCGTCATCCACGATCACGCACCTCAGCCGCGGGCGAGTAAGGCCGTGCTGTCCGGGAAGGCGGGGCTGGAGAATGTCACAGTTTCGGGGGGTGCCTGGTCTTCGAGGGAAAGCAGCAAGCGGAAGGAAAAGATCATGCGAGTCTTCGTCACGGGGGCGACCGGAGCGCTGGGACGGCACCTGGTTCCCGGGCTGGTCGCGGCGGGTCACGAGGTCACCGCGACCACGAGGACGCCCGGTAAGGTCGCGCAGTTGCGCGAGGCGGGCGCGGTGCCGGTGATTCTCGACGGCCTGGATCGCGAGGCGGTAATCACGGCGGTGCGGGCCGCCGCGCCGGAGGTGGTCGTGCACGAGATGACCGCGCTGGCGGACATGCGGAACCTCCGCAACCCCGACAAGGCGTTCGCCGCCACGAACGAACTCCGCACCCGCGGCACCGACAACCTGCTGGCGGCCGCGGCGCAGGCGGGCACCCGCCGGGTCATCGCGCAGGCCTACGCGGGCGCCGGGCCGGATAGGCGCCCTGGCGGGGTGAAGACCGAAGTAGATCCGCCTGACTGGCGGCCCATCCGGTCGGCTATGCAAGGGCCGGCGGCGATCAGGTACGTGGAGGAGACCGTGCCGCGGGAGGCGCCGGAGGGTATCGTGCTGCGCTACGGCGGCCTCTACGGGCCAGGCGCCTCGGATTTCCTGCTGGAGATGGTGCGGAAGCGGCAGGTGCCGGTGGTCGGCGGCGGGACCGGGGTCTGGTCGTTCATCGAGGTCACCGACGCCGCGGCCGCGACGGTCGCGGCGGTCGACCGCGGTGCGCCTGGCCTCTACAACGTCGTGGACGACGACCCGGCACCGGTCGCGGAGTGGCTGCCGTACCTGGCCAAAGTCGCGGGAGCGAAGCCGCCGCTGCGGCTGCCCGCCTGGCTCGGGCGACTGCTCGCCGGGGAGTTCGTCGTGGCCCAGATGACCATCTCGCGCGGGTCCTCGAACGAGAAGGCCAGGAAGGAACTCGGCTGGGAGCCGCGGTACGCGAGCTGGCGAGAGGGATTCCGCGCCTGGGTCAGCGGATGACGCTCACCGCGAAGGAGTCGGTGGCCACGCCGGCTCCGCCCTGCCACAGCTCGAAGCCCGCCTCGACGTCAATGAGGTACCAGGCTTTCTGGATGTAGCCGCGAGCCGGACACATCTGTCTGGAGCACTGGGCGGTCAGGGAAGCCGGAGCGAGGCAACACACCGCTCGCTGACCTGCGCCGGGTACCCTCGGGGTAATGGAACTCCACGTCGGATGCGCGATGTGGACGCATGCAGCCTGGCAAGGCCGTTACCTGCCTCATCCGCTCTCACCGCGTGACCGCCTCCGCGCCTACGCGACCTGGTGCAACGCCGTGGAGGGCAATACGACCTTTTACGCGACACCCTCCCTCGACACGGTGAAATCGTGGGCCGAGCAGACCACCCCTGACTTCCGGTTCATCCTCAAGCTGCCGAAACCGATCACCCATGAGCGCCGCCTGGCCGACGTCGATGACCTGCTCCGCGCCTTCCTGGCCGCGATCGAACCCCTCGGCGGCCGTGCTCACGCCATTTGGATCCAGCTGCCACCGTCGTTCGGCCCTGCTGACCTTGGCGCTCTCGCCGGTTTCCTGCGCCGTATCCCGCACGAGCACCGGTACTGCGTCGAGGTACGGCACAGCGCGTTCTTCGAAAACCCGCGATCGGAACAGCAACTCGAGAGGGCTCTGGGTGACGTCGGCGCCGAATGGGTGACCCTCGACACCACCGTCCTGTTCGAGAGCCCTCCGGCGACCGACGCCGAACGGGAGGCGTGGGCGAAGAAGCCGCGCCTGCCCCGCAGGTCACGAGCCCTCACATCCCATCCCGTCGTCCGCTACATCGGCCGGGATGACGCGGCATGTACCGTGGCGGGGTGGCAGCACTGGCTCGACGAGGTGGCCGGTTGGCTGCGCGAGGGACGCTCCCCGACCGTCTTCATCCATACGCCCGACAACGTCGCTGCGCTCGAGCTGGCACGCCGGTTCCACGACGGTGTGCGAGCCCGGATGCCCGAGGTCGAGCCGCTCCCAGAGCCGATCCCCTCCAGACCGCTGACGCTCTTCTAAACCTCAGCCGACGGCGAGCACAAGGCGATCTACGAGATCCTGGTCACCCGCTATACCGGGCTCGTCAGATCGCTTGCACGGCAGTACCGCGGCAGCCCAGAGGCGGCCGAGGACCTCATGCAGGCCGGCTATGTCGGCCTGCTCAAGGCCATCAACAACTTCGACCCCGACTACGGGGACAGCCTGATGGCCTACGCTCGCCCCTGCGTCAGCGGCGAGATCAAACGGCACTTCCGCGACAAGCGGTGGCCGCGCCGACCGGCGACGCTCCACCCGCGTCCGGTACGCGTCGTCCCGCTAGCCAGGCCCGAAATGAGTGACCTCGCGCGCAAGCCGTCGGCCCGCATGACCCGATATACAGCAATGAACCGTTTGCCTGCGTCTTTCCGGGGCAGTGGAGCGAGGTGAGTTTGCCAGCCGGTCAGCAGCAGGTTCTCGACCGGATCGAGACTGACCTGGAAGGTTGCGAGCCCCGGCTCAGGTCGATGTTCGCCATCTTCACCAGGCTGACCCGAGATGAAGGAGCGCCGCGGACCGAGTTGCTGCGGCCGCAGGGCCGCCGCCTTCGGTGGGCTTGGCCGAAGATCAGGCTGACCGTGCGCGCGGCTATTTACATTCCGCTTGTCCTGGGCCTGGTGACGCTCTTTGTGCTCCTGGCCATCAACAGTTCCGCCGTGCCTGGCTGCCGAGCCGCAGCAGGGCCGTACGCTGCCGGGGCAGTCCGCGCCGTCACCTGTCAGCAGGCGGTGGGACCGCACAGCCGCTCCTGACCGCCGACGGCGGAGGCTGAAGGGTAGTCACGATTCCCGAATGCTTCCGCGCACGCCCTCGAGATTGAGACCGCTATGCACTCCGTATCCGTCGCCCGCGCGAAGCGCCGAGCCAGGCGAGCATCCGACAGCCCGGCGGCCCGCTTCCTGGCCAGAGCCGGCCTGACCGCGCGAGGCGTCATTTACCTGCTCGTCGGCTGGGTCGCCCTGCTCGTAGCGCTCGGCCACAGCTCGCACGAAGCGGATCAGCAGGGCGCCCTGCAACTGCTCGCGGGCCAGCGCTACGGGCTGGTTTCGCTGTGGCTGCTCGGCCTCGGCTTCGCGGCCTACGCCCTGTGGCGGCTGCGCGACGCCGCCGTCGGCGTCGCTGGTGAGCCGGGCAGCACCGGCGCCCGGCTGGCGGCGCTAGGCGGAGCGGTGATCTACGCGGGCTTGGCCTACGCGACCTTCACGGTGATCTCGGGTGCGCGGCACAGTCAGTCCGGCCAGGAGCAGGACATAACGGCCACGGCCATGCGGCACGCCTACGGCCGGTGGCTGGTCGGCATCGTCGGACTAGTCATTCTCATCATCGGCCTGGTCCTGGTCAGCCAGGGCCTTCGCCGCAGGTTCATGAGATACCTGCGGACGTCGCAGATGAGCCACCGCGCCCGCCGCGTCGTCGAACTGCTCGGCGTGATCGGCACCGTCGCCCGCGGCCTGATTTTCGGCCTGGTCGGCGTGCTCGTGATCTACGCGGCCGTCACCCACAAGGCGTCGGAGTCGGGCGGCCTCGATAAGGCGCTACTCACGCTGCGCAACCAGCCGTTCGGCGAGTTCCTGATGCTGCTGGCCGCTGTCGGCCTGGCCATCTTCGGTATCTACGGGCTGTGCGAGGCCCGCTGGCGGAGGGTGTGAGCATGCGGCAGGTCGAAGGCGACCATGGCACGGGTACCGCGAGCGCCCGGTAGGACCCGCATCCGGTCGGCTACCTGCCGCACCACCCACAGTCCGTGGCCGGGCCGGCTAGGCCACGAGAGCACCGGGACCGAACCGTAGGCATCCACCGCGCCGGTGCCTTCGCTGGCTGCGGGGTCGGCTTGCTGCCCACATGGATTGCCGGCCGCCCCGGGATGTCCGTCGTCAACCTCGCACCGCAACGCTCCGGCGAGCATCCACATACGCAGCCGCCCTCCTCCGGCGCCATGCTGAACCGCGTTGGCGGCCAGTTCGTGAACGGCCAAGACGACGTCCTGGGCTCGGGCTTCAGGCAACCCCGCCTGACGGGCACCAGCCCCCACTTCCGCTCGCAGCACGCCGAGCGTGCCGGAGTCGAACGCCAAGTCGAGGACCGGCGCAGCCCCGCCTGGTTCGCGCAGCAGATCGTTACCGGCCATGCGCTTCGCCAAGATTCGGCCCGGCCGGGGTAGCGGGAGTTTGCCTGAGCGCCTGTTCCAGGCTCGGGAAATACGGGATCACGCTGTCAAGACCGGTCATGGAAAAGATGCGCTGGACGGCGCCGCCGCAGATGACCAGCACCACCTGGCCGCCCTCGGCCAGGGCCCGCTTATGGGCTCCCACCAGGGCGTGAAGCCCGGCCGTATCGCAAAACTGCGTCCGGCTCAGGTCGACCACGAATCTCCCGTGCCCGCTCGCGGCCGCCTGCAGCAGCGCTACGCGCAGCCTGGCTGCGTTGCTGATGTCGATGTCCTCGGGAGCCGCAACCACTGGCATGCTCCCGATCAATTCGACTGAGAACTCGTCGTCAGGCACCGGCGTCAACCCCCGATGCCCGTGTAGGCGTCTTGGCGGCGGACCATCAACAGGGCGATGTCATCCCGAGCCGGGCCGCTGCCGACCAGCGCCTGCATCACGGCGGCACAGGCAGCCTCGGCCGTGTCGGCCGTCATCGCCCGGCAGAGCCGGGCCATCCCGTCGTCAATGAGCTCACCCCGGCGCTCGATCAGGCCGTCGGTGTAAAAGCACAGCAAGGCGCCGGGCGGGATCTGGACCGTGGTCACCGGCCGCTGCGCCTGATTCCAAGCGCCGATCATGAGGCCGGGCGCGACGCCGGCCAGCTCCGCAGGCTGCCCCGGGCGCGCGATGACCGGAGGGAAATGCCCGGCCAGGCAGATGTTCATCCGGTCCAGCGCGGGATCGATGACCGCGTACAGCACGGTGGCCATCGCGTCGGGTTCGAAGTGCTGCATCTTGCGGTCGAGGCGGTCCAGGACCTCAGCCGGATCGCGGGTCTCCAGCGCGTAGGCACGTAGCGCGCTTCGCATCCGGCCCATGATCACCGCGGCGGGCAGGCCAGACCCGGCGACGTCGCCGACCACCACGCACAGATCGCCCGAGGGCAGGGTGAATACGTCGTACCAGTCCCCGCCGACCCCGCCGCGGCCCGGAACGTAACGCGCCGCCATCTCTGCCCCCGGGACGACGGGAAGCGCGGCCGGGACGAGGCTGCGCTGCAGCACCAGCGCGGCGAGGCGATCAGCCTGAGCCGTCATCGACTGCACCGCCGCCGCGGCCCGGTCCGCCGCCAGCTGCAACAGCTCGGTGTCCTGGCCAGTGAACTGGCGTGGCGTCAGCGACCCGACGTGCAGGACGCCGATCACCTTGCCGCCTGCCACCATCGGCACGCCCATCATGGACTTGATGCCCTTGGCCCACAGGATCGGGTTGAGCACGGTGGTGTGATCGACGTGATCCAGGATCACGGGGCGGTGCTCGGCCGCGATCCGCCCGGCGAACCCCCGGCCCACCGGGACGCGCACGCCTTGGAGTACCTCCTCCTCCAGCCCCGCGGCCGCGGTCGCGATCAGCTGGCCGGAGGAAAAGTCCAGCAGCAGCGCGGCAGCGGTGTCGGCCTGCAGCGCTTCCCTCGTGCGTTCGAGCAGTTCGGCGAGCAGATCCTGGTCGTCGAGACGCGACAGGGCCGTGTCGGTGATGGACTGGATAGCCCGGAGCCTGTCTTCAATCGAGTCCGGGTCTATTTGCGCTGTCACCTCGGCACCTCCTACCCGAAGCACCTGGGCCACCCGTTGAATCCGGGGCAACGGCCACCAGGTATGCGTAGGGCCTGACAGATCATCGCACAGATGCCCGGAACGGGACGGTCTCGAGCCGTGCGGGCTGAGCGGGACGCAGCAGGTCAGTGATCTCGCAGAGCCTTGACCAGCTCTGTCTTGCTCATCCTCGACCGGCCCTTGATGCCTACCTTCCTGGCCCGCTCGACCAGGTCCTGCTTGGTCCAGTCGTGATAGGGGGCGCTCTTGCCGCCCTTGCGCCCGACCTGCCTGGCGGAGGTTGCGGCGGCTGCGTTGGCGATCCGGGCGGACTTCTCCTGGCTCTCGCCCCTGTCGCGGAGCCCTTGGTAGATCTTCTCGTCCTTGATCTGCGCTCTCGGCATGAGTTCCTCCCTTGTCGCTATGGGCATGAGGTCCTCCCTGTTGTCTTGCCTGCCGCGCCATGGTCCTTCTCGCCTGCGGCTTGCCGTCGTGCCTCTCCCACTGCCCATCGGCGCACGGGCTAACCGCCGCCAGCGCGGGCGCGCCGCCGCAGGGGCCGGGAGCGCAGAGAGCGCGGTGCCAGCGCCTGGCACGCTGTCCGACCTCGACCGCGAGCTGGTACGCGTCAGCAGGCCCCCGGCCGAAGCGCCAGGGTCCGTGAGTGGTTCTGGCGTAAACGGCTACGAGCCTGCCGACAGGACCCGGCGCGGGTGCCGGCCGTCCACGTACCCGACGAACGGCGGGTAGATGTTGTAGCCGAGCAGTTCCTGCAGCCGTTCCGGCAACCCGCGGGCAATCTCACGGGGAACGGCCAGGCAGTGGTTCTCCTGCGGTCGCAGCCAGCCGGCCGCGTATTCCAGGATCACGCCGAGTCGCGGCCGGGGCGTGTGGTTCGCGCCGCCTCCGTGCCAGAGGCTGCCCAGGTAGAACAGGGCCGATCCGGGCGACATCACGGCCGTCTCCACCGGATCGTCCGGGCCCGGCCGGCGGCCAGGCTCCCACCGGTGGCTGCCGGGGATGAACCTGGTGGCCCCGTTCTCCGCGGTGAACTCGTCGAGCGGCCACATGGTGTTGACCACCAGCGGCGGATGCGGCTCGGGCACCGGGTAGATGGCGTCGTCCCGGTGCAGGATCTGCGCCTGCTCGCCAGGCCCGATGCAGATGCCGACCGGGGCGCTGAGCTGGTAGTGGCCTAGGACCTCGTCGAGTACGCCCAGCAGCAGCGGGTCGATGGCGAGCGCGTCGAAGACGCGGGTCTTGGCGAACAGCGCATAGATCCGCTGTGTGTCGAACCCCTCGAAGGAGTTCCGCCCGGTCCGGGTGGTCTGCAGCACCCGGTCCAGGTCGGCACGGGCATCCTGCGCGCCGTCCGGGGTCATCAGGCCGGTCACGGCTACATAGCCGTCGTGCAGCAGCCGCCGGGCCACGTCCTGGCTGGGCGAGGTGACGGGCATTGTCGCCATCATCAGCTTGAGATTAGGCGGCCGTGCGCCTGCCGTCTAGCTGAAGGCGGCCGGGATTCCCTCCTCGAGGAGCAGGTCAAGCACCAGGTGGCGGGAGGAGAGATGCTCCTTGACTTTCCCGGCCAAGATCAGGTCCGCTGGGACCACGTCGCAGACAGGGAAGGAGCCGATGATGAAGACGGCTGAGCACGCCAGGGTGGGGGTGGGGCATCTGCTGGACCCGCTGACGGCGGAGGAGATCGAGGCCGCCTGCCGGATCCTCAAGCAGGACCGCGGCCTGGCCGCGAGTGCGCGCTTCGTCTACGTCACGCTGCAGGAACCAGCCAAGGACGCGGTCCTGCGCTACCGGCCGGGCGAGGCGTTCGAACGCGAGGCGCATATCGTGCTCAGGGAACGGGCCGAATGCAGGACCTACGAGGCGGTGGTCTCGATCACCGCCGGCCAGGTGCGCCTGTGGCGCGAGTTGCCCGGCGTCCAGCCCGCGGTCATGCTCGAAGAGTTCATGGCCACCGAGGAGGCGGTCAGGAAGGACGCCCGCTGGCAAGAGGCCATGCGCCGACGTGGCGTCACCGACTTCGACCTGGTCATGATCGACCCCTGGTCAGTGGGCTACAACGGCCCCGAGGACGCGGCCGGTCAGGGCCGGTTCCTGCGCCCGCTGACGTGGGTCCGCCAGGGGGACCCCGACGACAACGGATACGCTCGCCCGGTGGAGGGCCTGATCGTCCGGTTCGACCTCGACCGCATGGAAGTAGTGGATATCGAGGACCACGGGGTGGTCCCCCTGCCGCCGCGCAGCGGCAATTACACCGTCGAAGGGATCCGCGACGCACGAAACGTCCCGTATTTCGACGATGGCCCTCGGCAGGACCTGAGGCCAGTGGAGATCACCCAGCCGGAGGGCGCCAGCTTCACTGTCGGCGGGCACGAGGTGCGCTGGCAGAAATGGCGGTTCCGGGTCGGCTTCACCCCTCGCGAGGGCCTGGTCCTTTACCTGGTGAGCTACGAGGACCGGGGAACACCCCGGCCGGTCATCTACCGCGCCTCGCTCACCGAGATGTTCATCCCTTACGGCGACCCGAACCCGACGCACTGCCGCAAGAACGTCTTCGATATGGGTGAATACGGTATCGGGGTGATGGCGAACAGCCTCGAGCTGGGCTGCGACTGCCTGGGCGAGATCTACTACTTCGACGCCTGCCTCAACGACAACGACGGCCATCCGCAGCTGATCAAGAACGCGATCTGCCTGCACGAGGAAGATCACGGCATCTCGTGGAAGCACGCCGACTGGCGGACGGGAAAGACCGAAGTCCGGCGCTCGCGCCGACTGGTGATCTCGATGATCGCCACGGTCGGAAACTACGAATACGGCTACTTCTGGTACCTCTACCAGGACGGCACCATCGAATACGAGGTCAAGCTCACCGGAGTGATCTCCAACGGGGCACTGCCCGAGGGAGCCAAACCGGCCCACGGCACCCTGGTCGCCCCCCAGGTCTACGGTCCCCACCACCAGCACATCTTCTGCGTACGGCTGGACATGATGGTCGACGGCCTGCAGAACACCGTCTATGAGTGCGACTCGGTGGCGCTGCCGCCCGGTCCGGAGAACCCGTACGGCAACGCCTGGGTGGTGCGGCAGACCCCGCTGCGCCGCGAGTCCGAGGCGCAGCGGGTGGCCGACGGGCGCGCCGCCAGGTACTGGAAGATCACCAACCCGGGCCGGCCGAACGCCACCGGCGAGCCGGTCGCCTACAAGCTGATCCCACAGGACAGCGTCCTGCCCTTCGGCCAGCCCGACACCTACGCCATGCGGCGGGCCCAGTTCGCCGCCAAGCACCTGTGGGTCACCTCGTACGACCCCGATCAGCGGTTCCCCGCCGGGGAATACCCCAACCAGCACCCCGGCGGGGACGGCCTGCCGGCCTGGACCGCGGCCGACCGCCCGCTGGAAAACACCGACCTGGTCCTCTGGCACACGTTCACCGCGCACCATGTGGTGCGCCCGGAGGACTGGCCGGTGATGCCGGTCAGCCGCGTCGGGTTCCAGCTCAGGGCCGACGGTTTCTTCGACGGCAACCCTGCCCTCGACGTGCCGCCCGCGCAGCACGGCCACCACCAGGGCTGAGACCCGGACCGCGCGGCGGCGCGCCCCGCACAGTACGTCGAGCGGGACTGGATGGCCGAGGTGTTCACCCGCGGCTGCTACGGCGCGCACTTCGCGCCGGGAGTCTGGACGTCGTACGGCGAGGCATGGCGCGCGCCGGTCGGACGCCTCCACTGGGCCGGCACCGAGTGCGCCTCCCTGTGGAACGGCTACATGGAGGGCGCCGTCCGCAGCGGCGAAGCCGCCGCAGAGGCCGTCGCAGCGCTCTAGGCCGAAGTTCCCCAGTAGCCGGTGACCCTGCTGAGCGCGGCCGGGCCGTCGCCCGGGTGGTCACGCCCGGGGCGCGGAAAAACGCGGCTGAGGATCTCGGCTGTCTGTGTGAAGATCACAGCATGCCGACCTTGATCGCCTGCCGGAACGGGGCGTGAAACGGGTTGCCACTGACTCGGCCGCTGCGGGTGCTGCTGTGGTTCGTGTGCGTGCTCGTGCTGGTCGACACGATGTTCTTCACCGCGCTGACGCCGCTGCTGCCGCACTACACGCACGTGGCTCACCTGTCCAAGTCGGGCGCGGGAATCCTGGTCGCGGGCTACCCGCTCGGTACCCTGGCCGGGGCTCTGCCGGGCGGGCTGCTCACGGGGCGCCTCGGCTACCGGAGGACCGTCCTGCTCGGGCTGGCGCTCATGGGGGCGTCGACGCTGGTCTTCGGGTGGGCCTCGGCGGCGACGGTCCTGGACTCCGCCCGGTTCGTGCAGGGACTGGGCGGGGCGTGCACCTGGGCCGGGGGCATGGCCTGGCTGGCGACGGAGGCGCCGGCGGAACGGCGCGGCGAGATGATCGGGACGGCCATGGGAGCGGCCGTGGGCGGGGCGCTGTTCGGGCCGGTCGTGGGCGCGATCGCCGACGAGATCGGCACCGGGCCTGCATTCGCCAGCGCCGCGCTGGCGGGCGGCGTGCTGATGGCGGTGGTGTTCGCCGTGCCGGCCCCGCGCGAAGCGGTCCCGCAGGGGCTGCGGGCGGCCTTCACCGCGGCGCGTGACCGCCAGCTGGGCTTCGGGCTGTGGCTGACGATGCTGGCGGGGCTGGCGTTCGGGGTGCTTGACGTGCTCGCGCCGCTGCGGATGGCCAGCCTCGGGGTCACGGCCCTTGTCATCGCGGGAACGTTCCTGGCGTCGGCGGGGGTGGAGGCGGCGCTGTCGCCGGTCGCGGGGCGGGCGGCCGACCGGCGCGGTCCCATCGTGCCGATCACCTGCTCATTGACTGGCGCGGTGGCGATCAGCGTGCTGGCGCCCACTCTGGCGTCAGCGTGGGTGCTCATCCCGGTGCTGATCGTGGGCATGCCCTCCTTCGGCACGCTGTTCACCCCGGCCATGACGCTGGTCAGCGAGGGCGCCCAGCGTCAGCGGCTCGACCAGGGGCTGGCCTTCGGCCTGGGGAACCTCGCCTGGGCCACGGGCCAGGCGGTAGCCGCCGCGGGCAGCGGGGCCCTGGCCCAGGCCACCTCGGACCTCGTCCCTTACTCGCTGCTCGCGGCCGTGTGCCTGCTGACCCTCGGCTTCGCCCGGATCAGGAACCGCAGGCCGTTACGGGTAATGGTTATTGTTCGGGCTATGACGCGGATTCCTTATGTGCGGCGCGAGGAGCTGGGGCCCGAGGGCCAGCAGCTGTGGGACAGCATCGTCGATGGCCGGGGCGACCTGCTGGTGACCGCCGGCGGCGGCCTGGCCGGGCCGTTCAACGCGTTCGTCACGGTGCCCGGCGCGGGGCGGCGGATGTCCTCGCTCGGCGCGACGCTCAGGTTCGGTACGTCGATCGAGCGCCGGCTGTCCGAGATCGCCATCATCACGGTCGGCGCGCGGTGGCAGGCGGAGTTCGAGTGGTGGGCACACGCGCCCATGGCGCGCGCGCACGGCGTCGCCGGCGCGGTGGTGGACGCGATCGGGCGCGGCGAGGATCCGCCGTTCGAGGCGGACGACGAACGCGCCGTCTACACGGTGGCGCGTCAGCTGGCTCACACCGGCCGCGTGGACCAGGCGGCTTACGATGCCGCTCACCGCCTTCTCGGCGACGCCGGGATGGTGGAGCTGGTGTCGCTGTGCGGGTACTACACGCTGATCTCGTTCCTGCTGAACGCGTTCGCCGTGCCGCTGCCGCCGGGTGCCGCGCCGATGTGGGCCGATTCGTGACGCCGCCGGCGGAAGCCACGGGCTCCGCACCCGGACGCGGCCGGCTGACCGGACGGCGGGTGCTCGTGGTCGGCGCGGGGACGCGGCCCTCGCCGGAACCGGATCCGCCGATCGGCAACGGCCGGGCCATAGCGGTGCTTGCGGCCAGGGAAGGCGCGGCGGTGGCGTGCGCGGACCGCGACGAGGGCGCCGCGGAAGAGACCGCGGCCCTGGTCCGCAGCGAAGGGCAGACCGCCAGGGTGGTGCTGGCCGACGTGGCGTCACCGGACGCGTGCGCGTCGGTGGTCGCGGAGTCGGCGGCGGCGCTGGGCGGCCTCGACGGCCTGGTGCTGAACGTCGGCATCGGGCTCGGGCGGGGGATGGCCGGGACGACCGCGGCCCAGTGGGACCTGACGTTCGCGGTCAATACCAGGGCGCACTTCCTGGTGGCCGCGGCCGCGCTGCCGGTACTCGATCCCGGTTCGGCGATCGTGTTCATCAGCTCGGCGGCGAGCCTGCGGGCGGCGACCGGGATCCCGGCGTACGACGCGTCGAAGGCGGCGCTGCTCGGGGTCTGCCGGCAGGTCGCGCGGGAGGGAATGGCCAGGGGAATCCGGGCCAACCTCGTGGTACCGAGCCTGGTGGACACGCCGCTCGGGCGGGAGGCGTCGCGGCTCAACCCGGCCCGCACCGCGCGGAGCCTGCCGTTCGGCAGGCAGGCGACGGCCTGGGAAGTGGCCTACGCCGCAGTGTGGCTGTTGTCCGAGGAATCCAGCTACGTCAACGCGCACCCGCTGGTCCTTGACGGCGGCGCGACCAGCTTCGGATGACCGCCCGGGTCAGTGCGGGTCAGTGAACCTGGGCGCCCGCTGCTCGAACTCCGCGGCCACCGCCTCGGCCTGATTGGGACTGCCGATGAGGCCTGCGATCTCCCGCTGTTCCGCGGCGAAGCCCGCCTCGAGGTCTACGCGGCCCGCCAGGTCCAGGAGCCGCTTCGCCGCCCGGATGGCATGAGGGTTGCGGCCGGCTATCGAACGGGCCAGATCGAGGGCGGATTCTCGCGGGGCATGATCGGCCCTCGTCGCCAGGCCCAGGGCCACGGCCTCCTCTCCGCGTACCACGCGCCCCGAGAAGGTCAGCTCCTTGGCGACGTCCCGGCCGACGAGCTCGGGCAGGAGCTGGGTACCGGTCATGTCAGGCACGAGGCCCCACCTGATCTCAAGCACCGACATCCTGGCGTCCGGTGCGACGATGCGCATGTCGGCACCGAGCGCGATCTGCAGCCCCCCGCCCAGGGCATTCCCGCTCACGGCCGCGATGACCGGGACGGGGATCTCCGTCCAGACGTACGCGGCGCGCTGCCCGGCCGCCCGCGCCGGCCCGTGGCCTGCAGGCAGATCGATCTGCAGGCTGCGCCGCTCGCCGTCGCGCATCGCCCGGAACCAGTCGAAGTCCAGGCCCGCGCAGAAGTCCGGTCCTTCACCGGACAGCACGACCGCGCGGATTCCCGGTTCGGACTTGAGTCGCTCGCCCGCCATAACCAGGCCGGCGAACATCGCCCCGTCCAGGGCGTTGCGCTTCTCCGGACGGGCCAGGCGGACATCCGCCACCCCGTCGGTGATAGTGACCGTGACCCGCTGCTCGGTCATACCTGCTCCCTTGGTCGTTAAGAGCCTGCGTGGGCGAGAACTTCGCTGGCGGCGCGTGCACCGGAGCGCAGCGCGCCCTCCATCAGCCCCGCCCAGGCTCCGGCGGTGTGCTCGCCGGCGAAGTGGACCCGGCCCAGGGGGGCGGCCATCAGCTCATCATCCCCGTCGGCCACCGTCACGGTGAGCGCGGAGTACGACTCGCCCGCCCACGGGTCATCGTTCCAGGTGGTGAGGAGGGCCCGGCTCAAGTCGAGCGACAGGTCGGGCCGCAGCGCCGCCACCAGCGACCGCCACCGGGCCGGTCCTTCGGCCACGGCCAGGGCGGCCAGCCCTTGCTCGGTGCCGCCGAACGCGTGCAGAACCGGCTGAACCTGACCCGACCCGTCGGTCGCGGTCCACGTCCAGAACCGGTCAGGCACGCTTTGCACGGCCGAGGCGGCGGCGGGCCGGGTCAGCGGCACGTGCAGCTTGGCGTTATGCGCCAGCCCGGCCCGCTGCCAGGCCGCCCGGTACCCGCGGGGCACCTGCGGTGAGAACGGCAGGGCCCGCAGGACGGCCATGGGCAGGGCGAGGATTACCGCATCGCCGCTGATTTCGCCGTCATCGGTAAGCACCCGTACCCCGTTCTGGTCGTACTCGACCGAGCGCACCGGACTCCGCAGGCGCACCGACGTCCCGAGGCGTCGGGCAAGCCCGCGGGCCACGAGCTGGTTACCTCCCGCCACCCGCCAGCACGGCCGGCGTGCGAATCCGGCCGTGGCGTCGGTGGCCGCCGCGGCGGCCAGGACTCCGGACTCCATGCCGTTGGTGACCTCGACCCGCGACACGTAGGCGGCGAGCGCGGCCGGGGAACCGGGCCAGGTGCCGGCTACTTCCGCGAGGGAGGTGCCGGGCCGGGCCCGGGCGGCCGCGCGAGCGACGACCTCCGCGCACTCCGCCATGTCCTGGTGCGTCGTCACCGCCCCGCCGCGTGGTTCCCGTTCGTAGTAGGACATGGTCATATCCGCGAACGTCAGGCCGAACTCCCCGGCCACCGATCGCAGGTGGTCGTACCCGTCCAGCACGAACTCGCCGCCGCGCTCGACGACGCTGCGCGGGTCACCAGGCACCAGTTCCTGGGACCACACGCGGCCGCCGACCCGGTCCCGCGCCTCAAGGACGGCCACCTCGTGACCGGCCCGGGCTATCCGGTAGGCGGCCATCAGCCCGGCGAAGCCGGCCCCCACCACCACGACCCGCACGCCGCTCCTTAGGACAGGGCCAGAACGATGGCGTGCAGGGCCAGGCCTACGCCCGCGCCCACTACCGTGCCGTTGATCCGGATGAACTGCAGATCGCGTCCGAGGAGCAGTTCCAGCTGGCTGGCCGTCTCGGACGCGTCCCACCGTTCGATGGTCCCGGTGACCAGGTCGGCGAGCTCATCGTGGAAGTGATCGGCCAGGGCCCGGGCACCTGACTCGACCATCCGCTCGAGTCCGTCGTGGAGACGCTGGTCCGACGCCAGGCGCCGCCCGGCCGCCACCAGCGCTTCGGCCAGCCGGCGGCGCAGCTCGGACTCCGGGTTGGCCGCCTGGGCCCGCAGGGCCTGCTTGGCCTGCTGCCACAGCGAGGAGGACCAGTCCCGCAGCCCGGCGCTGCCGAGCACGTCGCGCTTGATCCGCTCCCCGCGCTCGCGCAGCTCGGGTGAGGTCTCGAGGCGGTCGGGAAGCCCGGCCACCCACTCGTCGAACTGACGCCGGGACTCGTCGTGCGGATCGGCGGCCATCGCTACGAGCCGCTGGCGCAGGCGGCTGTACAGCCGGTCGAAGACCCGCCGGTACACGGCATCGGGTACCCAGCGGGGTGACTCGGCCGCGAACATCTGGCGAAACTCCTCGTAGTGGTCGTCGAGATAGCGGTCGGCGCCGGACAGGATGACGTTGAACAGCTCGGCGTGGTGGCCTTCCGCGATGATGACCCGCAGGGCCCGTCCGGCCAGCGGCGCTACCTCGACGGAGTTGACCAGGCGGGTCAGTTCGGCGGTAAGCACGCGCTGGACCTCCTCGTCGCGGAGGGCCTCGGCCACCGTGACCACCGCGTCCGCGGCGTAACCGGCGGCGCGGGCGGCGTTAGCCTCGTCGATCAGCCAGGCGGCCAGGCGGGGAACGAGGCTGGCGGAGCGGATCCGCTCGGCGAGAACGTCGGCATTGAGGAAGTTCTCCTGCACGAACCGGCCTAGCGTGACGGCGAACTGGTCCTTGCGCTCGATGATCACGGCGGTGTGCGGGATCGGCAGGCCCAGGGGATGGCGGAAGAGGGCCGTTACCGCGAACCAGTCGGCCACCCCACCGACCATCGACGCCTCGGCGCCGGCCTGCACGTACCCGAGGAGGGTCCCGTGTACGCCGACCGCGGTCAGGACCACGAACAGGACCGTCACCGCCGCCAGGAGCGCGGTGGCCCGCCGGCGCGCGGCCGCCAGGCGACGCGCCCGCACCTCGACCGACTCGTGCTCGAGCGCGCGTACCGGCGCAGCGGACATCGTGGCAGTAGGTTCCATCTAGCCGTCCCGGTCAGTCCGCAGCGCAGGCGGAAAAGGCGATCCGATGCCACCAACGATATTGACCAGGCTCACGCCCGGCCGGGATGGGTGGCGTGGTCGGCCAGAGCGTCAGAGGTACGGTTGCGCCGTACGGGATCACGGATACCGGGCCGGGTAACACCGGGAGATCTTATTGTCACAAAACGCGCTGGAAAGTGCCTAAACCCTGTCCCATAGAGTTTGCGTTCGGGTTTACTCAAGGGATGCCCGCCGGTGCGATCCAGGCCTATATACCCCAGGAACCAAACAGCTTCATAGGCCGTGAGCGCGAGATCACCGAACTGTGCCAGATGCTGCGCGAGACGCGCGCGCTCACCCTGTGCGGGCCTGGGGGTATCGGAAAGACGCGGCTGGCGCTGCGGATCCTGGCCGCGACGGCGGATGAGTTTCCCGACGGAGCCTGGTTTGTCGAGCTGGCTGACCTGCGCCAGCCTGACCTGGTGGTTTCGCGCGTGGCGGCGGTCGTCGGCGTCAGCGAAGAGGCCGGGCGCCCGCTGCTCAGCACGCTCGCCGACGCGTTGCGGCCGCGCCGCCTGCTGCTGGCGCTCGATAACTGCGAGCACCTGATCGACGCGTGCGCGCAGGTAGGCCAGCGATTGCTCGCCAGCTCGCCGGGGCTCCGCCTGCTCAGCACGAGCCGCGAGCCGCTGCGCATCGCGGCCGAGACGGCGTGGGAGGTGCCGCCGCTCTCGGTGGCTCCCGCCGACTACCAGCGGGCGGCTGAGGATGCGCGCCGGTACGAGGCCATCCGCTTGTTCGCCGAACGGGCCGCCGCGTCGCGTCCCGGGTTCACCGTCGGCCCCGGCAACGCCGCCGACGTCGCCGCGATCTGCCGCGCGCTCGACGGCATGCCGCTGGCGATCGAGCTGGCCGCGGCTCGGATCCGGGTGCTTTCGCCGGAGCAGATCAGTGCCCGTATGAGCGACCGGTTCGAGCTGCTGACCGCGGGCGACCGCTCCGCTCCCGCGCGGCAACGGACGCTGCGCGCCGCGATCGAGTGGAGCTATGAGCTGCTCTCAGCCCGGGAGCGGATACTGTTCCGGCGGTTGTCCGTCCTCACGGGATGGTCGCTGGAGATGGCGGAGCAGGTATGCGCCGACGAGGAGATCCCCGCACCGGAGGTGCTCGGCCTGCTCGCCGCGCTGGTTGACAAGTCGCTGGTGGCGCTCGAGCCGGCGGTGCTGGGCCAGGCGCGCTACCGGATGCTGGACACCATCAGGGAGTACGCCGCGGTGCGCCTGGACGAGGCCGGGGAGTCGGCCAGGTTCCGGCTCGCGCTCCGCGATTATGCCGTGCGGGTCGCGGAGCACAACGGGGCGATCGGGATGGCGCGGACCCCGGCCACCTGGTCGGCCCGGGTGGACGCGTTGCGCGGGTACGCCGTCGAGTCCAGGAACGCGATCCAGGCGCTGACCTGGTGTCTGGCCCAGGGTGACGCGGAGCCCGGCCTGCGCATCTGCACCGCGGTCAGCCCGTGCTGGATCCTCTGGGGCACCTTCGCCGAAGGCCGTGAATGGCTGGACTCGTTCCTGGCCCTGGATACACCGGCCGTCCCGGCCGCGGTCCGCGGCCCGGCCACAGTAGCGAACGCCCAGCTCGCGCTGCCCAGCGATCGCGCCGCGGCCGAGACCCTGGCCCAGGCCGGGCTGGAGCTGTGCCAGGACGCCGACGATAGGTACTGGACGGCGGCCGCGCTGAACCTGCTCACCGAGATCGCGCTGCATACGGGGCGAGCCGAGGAGGCAGCGAGCACCGCGGACCGGGCGCTGTCGATCGCGCGGGCCGCAGGTGACGGGTGGAACGAGGGCTACGCGCTGGGCACCCAGGCCGCGCTCGCAGCGTCGGCGGGAAAGCTCCGGGAGGCCGAGCAGCTGGCCAGCACCTCGGCCAGCGTCATGCGGCGGATCGACCACCAGTGGGGCGTCGCCCGGGCCCTGCTCGGTCTCGGCGACCTGGCCCGGCTCCGCGGTCACCCCGGCGAAGCGCACAGCCGGTACGTCGAGGCGCTGGCGATCCTGCAGGAGGTCGGCGGCCGCCCGGAGCTTGCGCGCTGCCTGGCCGGCCTGGGCCGGGTGGCCATGGACCTCGGCGCAATCGAGCAGGCCAGGCGCCACCTGACCAGGAGTCTCGAGCTCAGCCAGGCCACCGGGTCGCACATCGGCATGGCTCGCGGGCTGGAGGCCTTCGCGACGCTTGCCAGTCACGAGGACCAGCCCGAGCTAGCTGTGCAGCTGATCGCGGGGGCCGCCGCGCTTCGGGAGGCCGCCGGGCTTCGGCCGCTGTCCGGCGCTCGCACCGAAAACTACCTGGCCTCGGCACGGCGCCTCGGTGGCGCGGTCATCGCCGGACTCTGGGCGCGCGGGCTGGCCTTGAGCAGCGAGGAAGCGGTGGCGATGGCCCTGGGCACGGACACCACCCCGCCCGCGGCGCCTGACGGCAACGGCCGGATGCTGACCGCCGTGAAGGCCTACGAGGTGGCGATCGCGCCGCCGGGCTCGCTCACCCCTCGCGAATACCAGATCGCGGCGCTGGTGGCCACCGGGCGCAGCAACAAGGCCATCGCCGAAGAGCTGTCCATCAGCCCGCCCACCGTGGCCCGGCACATCGCCAACATCTCGGCCAAGCTAGGCTTCAGGTCGCGCACCCAGATCGCGGTGTGGGTCGCCGACCGGCCGCTCCAGGCTGCCCGCGCGGAACCGACCACCCAACCGCGCTAGCATCCCGCGGCCCGGTTACCTGGTCCGTGATCAGGGCACAAGCCCCGACCGCCGGGAATGTCGGACGGAACAATGCGCCGCTTTGCCGGTCTTCGCCGCCTTGCCGCCGATCACGCGCGGCAGCAGTCTCGTAGTGGCAAGGGGTGAGGCATGGACAAGTTGGTGTCATCGCCCGCGGCGGCGGTGGCGGACATCGGGGACGGCGCGTCCCTCGGCATCGCCGGTTTCGGGGTCGCGCACCGGTTTCCGTCCAGCCTGATCGTCGCGCTGCGCGACAAGGGCTCGTCCGGGCTGACGGTCTACTGCAACGGGCTGGGTCAGCCGGGCTTCCCGACGGCGCACCTGCTAGCCGACAGCCACCAGATCAGCCGGCTGGTGACGTGTTTCTCGGCCCGACCCGGCGTCGTGTCGGAGGCGGAACGCCAGATCCGGGCCGGGCAGATGTCGCTCGAGCTGGTGCCCCAGGGCACGCTGGTGGAGCGGATGCGCGCCGGCGGGGCCGGCATCCCGGCGTTCTACACGCCCACTGCGGTCGGCACCAGCCTGGCTGCGGGCAAGGACATCCGCTACTTCGGCGGCAGGCCTTACGTACTGGAGCACGCCATTACCACCGATTTCGCTTTTGTCCGCGCGCACCGCGCGGACCGGATGGGGAACCTGCGGTTCCGGGGCGGCAGCCGCAACTTCAACGTCAGCTTCGCCAAGGCCGCGCGTATCACGATCGCCGAAGCCGATGAGATCGGCCCGATTCCCCCCGAAGACGTGGACCTGCCTGGCGTGTTCGTCACCAGGGTGGTGGCCAGCACCATCCAGCTGGACGTGAAGAACCTGCCGGCGCGCGTGAGCCGCCCGGCCTCCAGCGCGCGCAGCTACCACGGCAAGCCGGCCTTGACGAGGGAGGAAATTGGACGCCGGGTCGCGGCGCTGCTACCCGACGGCGCGGTGGTGAACCTCGGCGCGGGGCTGCCCGCGCTGGTGGCCAACTTCCTCGGCGGGCGGGCGGTGATCCTGCATAGCGAGAACGGCATGCTCAACTACGGCGAGTTCGTCCACGGTGAAGCGTTCGATCCGGACCTGCATGACGCCAGCGGCCACTTCGTCACGGTGCGAGACGGGGCATCGTTCTTCGATAGCGTCACCTCGTTCGAGATCGCGCGATCGGGCCGGCTGGACGCGGTCGTCCTTGGCGCTTACCAGGTTGGCGCGAACGGCGACCTCGCCAACTGGTCGGTGCCCGGCATGACCGGCGGCGGTATCGGCGGCGCGATGGACCTCGCCGTAGGGGCGCGGCGGGTCATCGCGATGTGTGAGCACACCGACTCGGCGGGGCAGCCGAAACTGGTCAGGTCCTGCGACTTCGAGGTCACCGCGCCGGGCTGCGTGGACACCGTGGTCACCGACCTCGCGCTGCTCCGGCGGACCGGCGGCGGGTTCGCGCTGGAGGAGGTCGCGCGCGGCTTCACGGCCGAGGAGGTGGTCGCGCTGACCCGGATGGATATCGACGTGACCTTGGATATACGGATCATGCAGGAGTGCTGGGGAGACTGACATGCGAGAGAAGCTGCTCGACCCGACCGGCGCGAGCGAGCGGGCGCTGGACACCACGCTCGCACCCCGGCTGCGCAGCCTGCGCGGCCTGACCGCCGGGCTGCTGGACAACGCCAAGCCGAACGCCTCGGTGCTACTGGCCCAGACCGGCCGGGAGCTCCGCCGCGCGCACGGCATCAGGGAGTTCGTGATGTACCAGAAGGGCTACTTCGGTACGCCGGTGGAGGAGAGCCTGATCCAGCAGATCCTGCGCCACTGCGATTTCGTGGTGGCCGGGATCGGGGATTGAGGCTCGTGCAGTGCGGCCAGTTTGGCCGACGGGATCCTCCTGGAGCGGGCCGGGCTGCCTGCGGTCAGCATCTGCACCGATCCGTTCGCGCTGACGGCGCGGGCGATGGCAAGCGCCTACGGCTTCCCGGGCTTCGAGTACGTGTCCATCCCCCATCCGGTGGCCAGCCTCAGCGAGGCGCAGATCCATGAGCGGGTGCGGGACATGCTGCCCGACCTGCTGCGGATCCTGGGGGTGGAGTAATGGATCCTTCGTTCGTCGAGGACGCCGCCGCGGTCCGGCGGGCCATGGAGTACTACGCGGACCAGGGCTGGACCGACGGGCTGCCGGTGGTGCCCGTCACCGAGTCCTATCTCGCGGAATTCCTGGCCCAGACCAGCCGCGCCCCCGGCAACGTGCTGCTGGCGATGCCGCAGTTGAACCGAGCCTGCACGGTCCGGCTGGCCGCCATCAACGCGGCGCTGGCCGGCTGCTGGCCGGAATACTTCCCGGTCGTGGTGGCCGCGTGGGAGTCGCTGGCCGCGGAAGGTTACCCGGTCAAGGGCATCTGGCAGTCCACCACCGGGACCGCCCCGTTCCTGATTGTGAACGGGCCGGTCCGTGAGCGGATCGGGCTGAACAGCCGGGGGAACGTATTCGGGTCCGGGTTCCGCGCCAACGCCACGATCGGCCGGGCAATACGGCTGGGCGTGCTCAACGCCTTCGGGCTGCGCCCGCATGAGCTCGACCAGGCCACGCAGGGCACGCCGGCCAAGTACACGTTCTGCATCGCAGAGAACGAGGAAGAGAGCCCGTGGCCGGGGCTGCACACGGAGTTCGGGCTGACGGCGTCGGATAGTGCGGTGACGGCGATCATCATCCGGTCGTGCGTGCATATCGAGGCGCGGCACACGCGGGTGCCCGAGCAGCTGGCCACCGACATCGCCGGGACGATCTCACGGACCGGCGCGCTCATCCACGAGACGATCAGCGCCGCCGTGGTGCTCAGCCCGGAGCACGCCCGGCTGTTCGCCGCGGCGGGCTGGTCCAAGGGCGACATCCGGCAGTTCTTGTTCGACCACGCCGTCCGCAGCCGGGCGGAGCTGGCCGCGGCCGGCAAGGAGGCGGTGTCCAGCCGGACCCGGTGGCGGCTGCCGGCCGATCATCCGGACGCGCTGCCCGTGGCCGTCACCGACGGCCCCGTCCGGGTCCTCAACTCTCCTTCGGCGGTGCTCGTGGTGGTCGCCGGGGCGGGCAACGCCGGGGTGTCCGCCGTGGTCGAGACGTTCGGGCCGCGGGGCGGGCCGCCGCCGGTGACGCGGATCGCGCCCTAGCCGACGGCCAGGCCGAGGAGGCGGGCGGCGTTTAGCTTGTAGAGGGCGGGCTTGATCTCGTCGCGGATGGCGGTCTGCTCGAGGTCCCGGCGCCAGCGCTCCGGGGTGAGCATCGGGAAGTCGGTGCCGAAGAGCACCTTTTCTTTCAGCAGCGTGTTGGCGTACTGCACCAGGATGGGCGGGAAGTACTTAGGCGACCAGCCGGACAGGTCGATGTACACCTGCGGCTTGTGCGTCGCGACCGCCAGCGCCTCTTCCTGCCACGGGAACGACGGGTGGGCCAGGATGATCGGCATGTCCGGGAAGTCGACGGCGACATCGTCGAGGTACATCGGGTTGGAGTAGGCGAGCCGGATCCCGCCGCCGGCCCGCTGCCCGGCACCGACCCCCGTCTGGCCGGTGTGGAACAGGGCAGGCAGCCCGGCGGCCGCGATGACCTCGTAGAGCGGGTAGGCGGCGCGGTCGTTCGGGAAGAACTCCTGGACGCTCGGGTGGAACTTGAAGCCCCGCACGTGGTACTGCTCGATCAGGCGCCTGGCGGCGCGCACCCCTTCGGCGCCGCGGGCAGGGTCCACGCTCGCGAACGGGATGATGACGTCGGCGTTCGCCGCCGCTCGCTCGGCGATCTCCTCGCTGGTGATGCGGGTTTCAGGGTCCGGGCGGTCCTTGACGTCGACGGTGAAGGTCACCGCCGCCATTTTGCGGTCCCGGTAGTACGCAGCCAGCTCATCGACTGTGTAGGCGGCCGGTTCCGTCTTGAAGTAGGCCGCCATCGCCTCGAGCCGCTCGCCGGTTTCCGTGGCGGGGGCCCGGCCGGTGGTCACCGAGCGGTGCACATGCGTGTGTACGTCGATCGCGTCTAGTGCGCTGAGGTCCACCTGCCGCCTCCCGCCGGCCGTTACTTGGCCATGCACCCGCCGTCGGTGACCAGGGTCTGGCCGGTCATGTAATCAGACGCCGCCGACGCCAGGAAGAGCGCCGGTCCCTTGATGTCGGCAGCTTCCGCGATCCGGCCCATCGGGATGAAGGCCTCGACGCGGGTCACCGTCTCTGGGTCGTCGAAGGCGCCCAGCCGGGTCCGGTAGAAGCCCGGGCAGAGCGCGTTGACCTGGATGCCCTGCTTGGCGTACTGCAGGCCGAGCTCACGGGTCAGGTTGACCACCGCGCCCTTGGCCGCGTTGTAGGCCGGGGCGGGGAACAGGCTTGACGAGCCGCAGGCCCCACATGGAGGCGATGTTGATGATCTTGCCCGACTGCTGGGCGACCATGACCTTCAGCGCCTCTCGGGCGCAGAAGAAGACCCCCTGAGGTCGACGGAGAGCACCTGGCGCCAGTTCTGCGTCGGGTACTCGTGCAGCAGGAACGGCGCCGGGTCGGCGATGCCCGCGTTGTTGAACAAGATGTCAAGGCGTCCGAACGCCTCGACCGTGCGCCGGACCATCGCCTCGACCTCGGCCTCGGCCGTCACGTCACAGCGCAACCCGATGCCGCGGCGGCCCTGGCCTTCGACCGCCGCGGCCGCTGACTTGGCGGATGGCTCATCAATGTCCGCACACGCGACGGCGGCGCCCGCCTCGGCCGCCATCTCGCTGAACTGCCGGCCGAGGCCGCCGCCGGCCCCGGTGACCAGCGCCACCTTCCCGTCCAGGCTGAACAGCGCGGGTAGCCCCATGGAGCACCTCCGGTTACCAGATGTGTCGGGCCACCTCTCCGACCAGTTCGAGCTTGGCCTGCTGGGTGTCCGCGCCGATGAGGTTGGCGCCGATGGACACCGACGCGAACCCGCACTGGGTCGACACGGCGAGCCGCTCAAGGTCGACGTACTTCGCCGCCTCGTTGACGCGCGCGGTGATGTCCTCCACCGGCTCTATCTCGGTGGTCTTGCTGGAGATCAGGCCGAGCACGACCATCTTGTCATCCGGTACCTTGGCCAGCGGCTCGAAGGTCCCCGAGCGCTCGTCGTCGTACTCCATGAGGAATACGTCCATGTTGTGCATCCGGCCGAAGATGGCCTCGGCCGTCGAGTCGTAGCCGCCGGTCGCGATCCACTTGCTCTGGTAGTTGCCCTTGCACAGGTGCAGGCCGAAGGTGACGCCCGGGACATCCGCGATGGAGTCGATGATGTCGACGCCCTCAGTCAGGGTGCGCTCGGTCGGCATGCCGAGCTCCTCGCGCAGCGTGCGGTTCTCCGGGTCGACGAGCGTCCCGAGGTCGGGCGAGTCGATCTGGATGTAGGTGCAGCCGAGGCGGGCGAGCGCGTGCACCTCGTCGCGGATGACGTCGGCGGCGTCGGCGAACATCTCGTACGCATCCCGGTAGGCCGTGGTCGAAAGCTCCGGTGACCAGGCCGAGTACAGCACTAGCGGGCTGGGCAGTGTCACCTTGACCGGCATGCGGGCGCGGCCCCGCGCGTAGGCGAACTCCTCGAGGGTCAGCATCCGCTTGCCCCTGAACTTGCCGGTGATCGTGATCGGCGCGTGCCAATCCCAGATCTCGCCTCCCCTGCCGTGGAAGTTAACCGCGGCGCCGGGCCGCTCGGTGACGCCCTCGACCTCGGAGAGCAGTTGGTCGAGGAACGAGAAGCGGCGTAGTTCCCCGTCGGTGACGACGTCGAGCCCGCACCCTTCCTGCAGGGCGATCCCCTCGTCAACGGCGCGGTCTTCAATCCGCTTGAACTCGTGCGGTTCCATCCGGCCATCATCCAGCGCGGCCCGGGCCTCGAAGAGATGGCGCGGGCGCAGTAGCGAGCCGACCACGTCGGCGTGGTACGTACGCATTATCGTGTCTCCTTCGCTGTTACCTCCCTGCGTACTCGCCGTCAGGCGGGCAGCAAAAGAGCCGAATTCCGGCTTTGACGACGACCACAACCGCGGCGGCGCACCGCACCGCGCTCACCACAAAACGCCTCGCCCGCGGAGGTAAGGGAGTTCAGCCGGGAGCGCCGTCTGCGGCCCCGCCGAGGTAGCTCGCGGCGAGCGGCGCGCCGTCCGACGACCAGCCGGAATGACACGCCAACCGGACCAGGGGGATAAGCGTCCATATGTTGCCCCAGCCGGCGATCTGGGGCGCGAGTGCGACCAGCACATGGGACCTTGCCGGGAGGCTTGGATGGGCACCTTCTCTCGTACGCGGACCGCCAGGCTCGTCAAGCGCGCGGCCGCGGCCTCGCTGGGCCTGCTGTGCCTGGCCGGCGTGGTGTGCGGCGGCGCGACCGCGGCCCGGGCCAGCGACGAGGCCACCAGCCGGGCCAGCGTGCCGTGGCACAGCGTCGGCCGGGGCTGGATCCTGGCTGTCGTGGCCCGGTCAAAGTCGTCCAGCGGCCGGGGAACGCTGTACCTGGTCTCGCCGGGCGGCCAGCGTTACCGGCTCGGCCCGGCTCCGGCGAACTCCATCCTGGAGGACTGGTCAGGGAACGGCACCTACGCGCTGTTCTTCCCCGAGAACCCGGGCCCGACGAACGCGCCGATCACCGTGCTCAACTTGCACACCGGTCAGGCCAGCAGCTTCACGGTGGATTCCAACCAGGTCTTTCCCGACATCTCGTTCTCGCGGCCCGACGGGACGGCGATCCTCTTCCAGCCCGGGTTCGCGGCCTCGGGCGCGGCGCTGCCGCTGGAGCGATTCAGCCTGACGGGCGCGCTGGAGCTGTCCTACCCGACCCAGTTCCCGCAGGCGGGTGCGTTCAGCGGCGGATCTGTCCTGGAGAACGCGAGCGGCACCGAGCTGGTCGTTAACACGCAGAACGGCATGGAGCTGATGTCCAACTCCGGCCAGCCGATCCGCGCTCTCGCGACGCACGGGCCTGGTTCGTGCGGGGTGCTGGACTGGTGGAACAACGAGAACGTGGTAGCCGACTGCGCGGGAGGACAGCTGCTGGTCTACCCGCTCTCCGGGGGCCGGCCGCAGGAGCTGACCTCCTCGCGTGACGAAGGGACCTTCCTCGGCGCCTGGCATATTCCGAGCGGGACGTACGCCGAGGCCGCCGCCTGCGGTTCGACCTGGCTGGAGAAGCTGAACTCGAACGGCACCGCCGCCACCCTCACCATTCCGGGCGCCGCGGACGCCGGGACGGTCCAGCCGCTCGGCGCCCTCGGCAACCAGCTGCCGCTGCTGGTCGGCGGCGGCTGCGACGGGCAGTACCCGTACAGCTTCGTCGACTGGTACAAGCCGTCCACGAACGTGGCCACGACCGTAATCGGCGGCCCGGCGGGCGGCGGCTACGTGACCGGCGCGGTCCTGTTCCGGGCGAGCGGACAGCCGGGCACGAGCTCATTTTAGGAGTTTCTGCACCTCGCGGAACCTGGGGTGCCGGGCGTCGTGCAGCCACTCGAACAGCACCATCTCCGACGTCACGATCTCGGCCCCGTGCCGGCAGGCGCGGTCGAGCGCGGCCGCCTTGTCCGCCGGGTCGCGCGAGCCAACCGCGTCGGCCACCACGAACACCGGGCGGCCTGAGCCCAGCAGGCCGAGCACGGTCTGCAGGACGCAGACGTGCGCCTCGACCCCGGCGATGATGATCTGCTCCGCCGCGGCCGGGAGCAGCGCGGCAAATCCCGGGTCGCCGGCGGCGGAGAACGTCGTCTTGGACAGGACCGCCTGCGGGTAGGCCTTGAGCGGCGCGACCGTCGGGCCCAGGCCGGCCGGGTTCTGCTCCGTCGCGCGGATCGGCACGCCGAGAAGCTGCGCCGCCTCCGCCAGCCGCACGGTGCGGGCTACGACGGTCTCCTGGTCACAGATGACGGGCATGAGCCGCTCCTGCAGGTCGATCAGGAGGAGCACGGCGCCCTCGGCGTTCAGCAGCACGCCACCGACGCTACTTCACCAGGCCCCAGCCGTCACCGTGAGGTTCCGTCTTCCGCCGGAATCGAGCCGGACGAGGCCAGCACGGGCACGCCGGAAGGCATGGTGTCGCCGTAGATCAGCCCCGTGCCGGTGTTGAGCACGACCACCTGGTCTGTCCCGGCCAGCCAGCCCGAGGCGCGCAACTGGCGGACGGCGGAAAAGCACGCGGCGCCCTCCGGGCAGATGAAGCTGCCCTCCAGGCGTGCCACCTCCCGCTGATCGGCGAGCAGCGCCTCATCGGTCACCGCGACGGCGGTCCCGCCCGTGGCGTAGAGCGCTTCGAGCACGAGGAAATCGCCGAGGGCCTTCGGGACCGTCAGGCCGAACGCCGCCGTCCTCGCGTCGGGCCACGGCTCGCTCTCGGCCGCGCCGGCCTCGAACGCTCGCACGATCGGCGCGCAGCCGGCCGCCTGGACGGCGACGAGGCGCGGCATCACGCCGGACACCCAACCGAGCTCGAGCAGTTCGCGCAGGGCCTTATCGATGCCGATCAGGCCCACGCCGCCGCCCGTGGGGTACACGACCACGCCGGGCATCCGCCAGCCGAGCTGCTCGGCGATCTCCAGGCCCATCGTCTTCTTGCCCTCGATCCGGTACGGCTCCCTGAGCGTGGTGGCGTTCAGGTACCCGGGGCGCCGGTCGAGGGCCTCGGCGACCAGCCGGGCCGCGTCCCCGATCAGCCCGTCGACGAGGTAGAGCTCGGCCCCGGCCGCCGCGCACTCGGCGCGGGTGATCGCGGGCGCGCCGGCCGGCATCACGATCAGGCTCCGCATCCCGGCCCGGGCGGCGTAGGCCGACCAGGCGGCCCCGGCGCTGCCGTTGGTCGGCATCGCGATCGCGGTGACGCCGAGCTCGGCGGCCCGAGATACGCCGACCGCGGCGCCCCGCGCCTTGAACGTGCCGGTCGGCAGGAGCCCCTCGTCCTTCATCAGCAGGTTCGGCACCCCGAGCGCGCGCCCCATCGCCGGCATGGCGAGCAGCGGGGTCATCGGTTCGCCCAGGCTCACCACGTGGCGGGCCTCGCGGACCGGCAGCAGCTCGTGGTAGCGCCACAGGCCCGCGGGCAGGCCCGCGATCTCGCCCGGGGAGGCCTCGCGGGCGACCTGCCGCAGGTCGTACCGGGCCAGCAGCGGCGACCCGCACGCGCAGGTACCCTGCACCCGGTCGGCGTCGTGACGGGTCCCGCAGCGCGGGCAGTCCAGGTGGGACAGGGCGGAGTATGGCATCGGCACGGTCGTTCTCCTCCAGCGGCTGAGCCGGCTCGGGACAGGCACCACCGCTCGTTCGGCAGATAAGGAATCTTTATCCCGAACGGGCGGTGTGTTACGGACCAATGTCAGTACTCCGTGGCATGATCTGACACGCGACGCCACCGGGCCAGGGAGTTACCGCGACGACATGTTCATCGCTGACCTGCACGTTCATTCGAAGTTCTCGCGCGCGTGCAGTAAAGACTGCGACATCGAGCACCTGACCGCATCCGCGCTGCGCAAGGGCGTCACGGTGCTGGGGACGGGGGACTTCACGCACCCGGCGTGGGCGGCCGAGCTGAAGGAGACCCTCGTCCCGGCCGAGCCCGGCCTGTTCCGGATCCGGCCCGAACTTGAACGGCGGGTCCTGCGCGATACGCCGCCGTCGTGCGCCGGCCCGGTCCGCTTCATGCTCTCCGTCGAGATCTCCACCATCTACCGCCGCGCGGAGCGCACCAGGAAGGTGCACCACCTGCTCTACGCGCCGAGCTTCGACGCCGCGGACCGGATCACCGCGGCGCTGGCCAAGATCGGCAACCTGGCGTCCGACGGCCGGCCGATCCTCGGCCTGGACTCCCGCGACCTGCTCGAAGATCACCCTGCTGGGGGGTCCGGGCTGCTACCTGGTCCCCGCGCACGTCTGGACGCCCTGGTTCGCGGTCCTCGGATCCAAATCCGGCTTCGACGCGGTGCAGGACTGCTACGCCGACCTGGCCGAGCACATCTTCGCGGTGGAGACCGGCCTGTCGTCGGATCCGCTGATGAACTGGACCTGCTCGTCGCTCGACGCGTACCGCCTGGTCAGCAACTCCGACGCGCATTCGCCGCCGATGCTGGGGCGCGAGGCCACGGTGTTCGGCACCGACCTGGACTATTTCGCGATGGCGGAGGCGCTGCGGACGGGACGGGGCCTGGACGGGACGCTCGAGTTCTTTCCCGAGGAGGGGAAGTACCACCTGGACGGGCACCGCAAGTGCGGGGTCCGCGTCGACCCCGAGCAGACCCGCGCGCTGGACACCATGTGCCCGGCCTGCGGCAAGCCCCTGACGGTGGGGGTCCTGCACCGGGTGGCGGAACTGGCCGACCGCCCGGCGGGATTCCGTCCTTCCGGGGCGGCGGGGTTCACCTGCCTCGTCCAGCTGCCCCAGATCATCGGCGAGCTCCGGTCCACCGGGCCGAAGAGCAAGGCGGTCGCCGGTGAGGTCGGCCGGCTGGTCGGCTTGCTCGGGCCCGAGCTGGGCATCTTGCGGGACGTCCCGCTCGAGGACATCCGCCGGGCGGGCGGCTCGGTGCTGAGCGAGGGGATCGCCCGGTTGCGGCGCAGTGAGGTGATCAGGGACGCAGGGTACGACGGTGAGTACGGCACCATCCGGCTGTTCCAGCCGGATGAGCTGGACGGGACGGCGCTGTTCGCCGTGACTGGCCTGTCGGCGCCGGGAGCGGACCCCGCCGAGCGGGAGAGGGGATCGCGAACCGCGAAGCGGCCCGGAACCGGCCGGGAGAGCGCGCCGAAGGCGGCGGCGGGGGCCAGGCCGGAGCGCGGGGCCGGCGCGGCGATGGGCGCCGGGCCGGATGCCCCGTCGGCGTCGGTCCTCGACGGGCTCGACCCGGACCAGCGGGCCGCCGCGGTGGCCGCCAGCCCGGTGCTGATCGTCGCGGGACCGGGGACCGGCAAGACCCGGACGCTGACCTACCGCATCGCCTACCAGGTCACCGAGCTCGGCGTGCCCGCCGGGCACTTCCTGGCGATCACGTTCACCAGGCGGGCCGCGCAGGAGATGCGGGACCGGCTGGCCGCCCTGCGCACAGATCAGGATGACCAGATCACGGTGACCACCTTCCACGGCCTGGGCCTGCGGATCCTGCGCGAGCACCACGATGCGGCGGGGCTCCCGCCGGGGTTCGGGGTCGCGGACGAGGCCACCAGGCTCCGGGTCGCGACCGAGGTGGCCGGGTCCGAGCGCGAGGGGCGCAAGCTGGCCGCGTCCGCGTTGACTGACGACCCGGCTGGCGCGCTGGCGCTGCGCACGGAGCTTGCTTCACGCGGTCTGGTCGACTTCGACGGACTCGTCGGGATGTCGGCGGCGCTGCTGGCCGGCCACCCGGACCTCGCGGCCGGGCTGCGGGCCCGGTGGCCGCGGATCAGCGTGGACGAGTACCAGGACATCGACGTCGTGCAGTACGACCTGCTCCGCATGATCTGCGGTGAGGGCGCGGGCCTGACCGCGATCGGCGACCCGGATCAGGCCATCTACGGCTTCCGCGGCGCCGACGTCGGCATCTTCGGCAGGTTCGCGGCGGACTTCCCGGGGGCGACCACGGTGGAGCTGACCAGGAACTACCGCTCGAGCCCGCCGATCGTGGCTGCCGCGGTGCAGGCCGTGGCCCCGACGACGCTGGTCCCCGGGCGGAGGGCGGTCGCGATGCGAGAGGCGCCCGCGGACCCTCACGACGTCGTCACCTTCCACGAGGCGACCGACGAGCACGCCGAGGCGGCCTGGATCGCCGCGGCGATCGACAACCTGCTCGGCGGCACGTCATTCAATTCACTGGACAGCGGCCGCGCCGACGGGCACGGGCACGGCAAGCTCGGGCTGTCCGACATCGCCGTCCTGTACCGGACCGACGCACAGGCCGGGCCGCTCGGCCAGGCGCTCACCAGGGCCGGCCTGCCTTACCAGAAACGCTCGCACGACCTGCTCGCCCGCCGGGCGTGCGTGCCGGAGATCCTGCGCGAGATGCGGTCGGACACCGGGGCCGACGCGGTGCCGGACGTCACGTCGCAGCTGACGGCGGCCGTGCGGGCCCTGGCCGCGGCCAGGGGCGGGCGGGATGCCACGGTGATCGACATCCGCGCGGCAGGCGAGCTGCTGACCCCGCTCGCGCGCCGGTGCGGCACCGACATGGAGCGGTTCCGGGCCGAGATCTCGCTGGGCGCGGAGACCGACGCACTCGATCCGCGGGCCGAGGCGATCACCCTGCTGACCCTGCACGGCGCCAAGGGACTGGAGTTCGACGTGGTGTTCCTGGCCGGCTGCGAACGCGGCCTGCTGCCGCTCCGCCTCCCCGGCTCCGTGCCCGTCAGCCCTGACGAAGCCGCGGAAGAGCGGCGCCTGCTGTTCGTCGGCATGACCAGGGCCCGCGGCAAGCTGCTGCTCACCTGCGCGGCGCACCGTACCAGGCACAGCACGGCGGAGACGGCCGGCCGGTCGCCGTTCCTCGCCGCGATCGATCCCGGGCTGCTCAGCCTGGCCGCGCCGCAGCGCACCCGGCAGGTCGGCGACCGCCAGCTGCGCCTGCTCTGAATCGCCGGGACCGGACCGGGGCTCGGTGCTGCATGTGTCAAGCGGCTTGCTTGACATCTCAATCATGCTTGATATAGTTTGCATAAGAAACTCGTGAAGGAGACCGGCACCATGCCACGCACCCCGAAGCAGGAAGACATCCTGGCCACCGCCCGGAAGAGCCAGGAGATCATGGTCGACGCGATCAGGACCTGGGTCGAAACGATCAGGACCGCGACCCCGAAGCTGGCGTCGTTCTACGCACCGTTCGCGGACCGGCTCCCCAAGGTGCCGTCCGCCTATATGCCGCGAGTGGGCCAGCTGCCCACGCCGAAGGACGCCGTGGCCAGCGCATATAACCTGGCCGAGCGCCTGCTGGCCAGCCAGCGGAAGTTTGCCGAGGACGTCGTGAAGGCGACCGCCCCGCTGATGCCAGGCTTCGGCGCGACCAAGCCGGAGCACCCCGGCGAGACCGCGCCGCAGGACCAGCGCGAGAGCGCCCGCGAGGACCACGGCGAGACGGCCTCAACGGAAGCGGCCGCCGAGCAGGCGCCCGAGGCCGCGGCGCCGGGGAGCACGGCCAAGACCACCGCGGCCAGGAGCACGACCAAGGCCACGGGTACCAGGCGGGCCCCGAAGAGCACGGCCGCGAGCCAGGCTCCGAAGACCACTTCCACCAGGCGCGCGCCGAAGAACTCAGACGCTAGCTGATACCGGCAGCGGCCTACAGGCCTGCATCACCTAGTTCCTTGTACAGGTCGGCGCGCGGGTGACCCGGGCCGACCGGCACCACCGAGGTATCGCCAGACCCGCGGCCTATGCTGTCGGACTGCTTTGGCCGGCTGGACTTCGGCAGGCTGCGCCGGGCGCGGAAGATCCAGCCGCAGGCCAGCCCGCCGACCAGCCCGCCCAGGTGACCTACCCAGCTCACGCCGGGAGTACCTGGTATCGCCACGGTGAGGATGTAGGCGTACGACAGGGCCATGACCACGGCGGCGAGCGCGTCGATGAGGTTCCTGTCGATGATCCCGCGAGCCAGGACGTAGCCGAAATAGCCGAAGATGAGGCCGCTCGCGCCCACCGTCAGCTCGTTGTTCCCCTGGAACAGCCAGACCGCCATGCCGCTCGTGATCGCGACGATCAGCGTCACGCCGAGGAACTTGACGACGCCGCGGTAGGCGGCGAGCAGGCCGAACACGAACAGCGGCCCGGAATTGCCTTCGATGTGATCCCAGGAGAAGTGCAGGAACGGAGCGGTGAAGATGTCGGCCAGGTGCCCGAGGCTGCGCGGCAGGATCCCGTAGCTGGCGTCGAGGTGATAGTGATCGGCCCAGTTCGCGACCTGGAGAGCCCAGATCAGCGCGATGAACCCGACCATGAGGAAGAACGCCTTCCTGGCCTCGTCCACATTGATCTCGGCGGCCCGGCGGCCCTTGCCGCCGAGCGGAGCCGTCGCGGCGGTGGGAGGGCCGGAGCCAGGTTGGCTAGTCATACTTCATTGTCTACCCGCCGCGCCGTATCCGAGACCGTGATAGCCCGGAGCGGGTCCGCGCCCCCGGGGACGCCTGCGGGATCTACAGTTACGTCAGTGGCGGGTTGCGGAGGTGGTCGTGGCGGCCGTCGTATTCGGCCAGGATCGGGGGCGGCACCAGCTCAGCCCCCGAATCGGCCTGGTCCTCGGGGCGGGTGGCGTACTCGGCGCGGCCTGGATGACAGGCGCGCTGGCCTGCCTGCAGGACCGCCTGCCCATGGCCCTCGGCGACGCCGAGGTCATCGTCGGGACGAGCGCGGGCAGCGTGCTGGCCGCCGCCTTGCGCTGCGGCTCCTCGCTGGAGGAGATGGTGGCCTGGCAGCGCGGTGAGGTGACGGGGACGCTCGGCGAGTCGGCCGCGCTGGCCGCGCAGGAGGGACCGCTGCCACCGCTGCCGCACCTGCGGATCGGCTCGGTGCCGCTGGCGTGGGCGGCGCTGCTGCACCGGGTACCCATGTGGGTCGGCGCAAGCGCCTGGCTGCCGCGCGGCCGAGGCCAGCACGCCGCGCTGCGGTCCCTGGTCGATGCCCTGCACCTGCGTCATCATCAGCGCGCCCACGCAGGCGAGCCAGCGCCGGCCTGGCTAGATCGCGATACGTGGATCGCGGCCGTGGACTATGACACGGGGGAACAGGTGATCTTCGGGCGGCCGGGCGCCCCGGCTGCACCGCTGACCGATGCCGTGGTGGCCTCCTGCTCCATTCCCGGCTGGTATGAGCCGCAGGTCATCGCCGGCCGCCGCTACGTCGACGGCGGCGTGCGTTCGGCCACGTCGCTGAGCGTCCTGAGCGGCACTGACCTGCAGGAGATCTACGTCCTCGTGCCGCTGGGGAGCACCGAGGTCGACCACCCGCTCCTGCCGCACCTGCGCATGGAGCGCCACCTCCGGCAGATGATCACCCTGGCCGTCCTACGCCAGGCGAGGCGACTGTCGGCGCAGGGAAAGCGCGTGACCGTGCTGACACCGGATCCCGCGGACCTGGCCGCCATGGGGATCAACATCATGGACCTGCGGCGCAGGCAGGCCGTGCTGGAGACCTCCTTCCGCACCTCGGCCTACTCGCTCGGGCACCTCGAGTGGGCAGGCCCGCGCGCGGCGTGACTGGCGGTCAGTGCTCGAGCGCGGCGTCGAGGGTGATGTCCACCCCGGTGAGCGCCTTGCTGACCGGGCAGCCGGCCTTTGCGTCCTGGGCCGCCTTGGCGAACTGGGCGTCGTCCAGGCCGTCGACCTCGCCGCGCACGGTGAGCTTGATGCCGGTCAGGCGGAATCCGCCCGCGGGGTCGGGCCCGAGCGATACGTCGGCCTGCACATCGAGCGCCTGCGGCGTGCCGCCCGCCATGCCGATCAGCGCGGACAACTGCATCGCGTAGCAGGCGGAGTGAGCCGCCGCGATGAGTTCCTCCGGGCTGGTGTACCCGCCGGCCTCCTCGGCGGCCCGCCTGGGGAACGACACTTCATAGGTGCCGATCTTGGAACTCGTCAGCTCGACCAGGCCCTTGCCCTGTTCCAGAGTCCCAGTCCAGGCGGTACGTGCGGTGCGGGTTGGCATCGGGCCTCCTCATCCGGTCAGATCATCATCAATTCCCCACCCTAGTACGCGCCGGCCTCAACCACCTGGAAGGTGGCCAGGGAGGGGTCGGCCGCGTAGGCGATCCGGCCGCCGTCGGCCGTCACCTCGCGCAGCGCCTCCACCGCGTCGGAGGTGATGAGCTCGCCCGGGGCGAGCACCGGCACGCCGGGCGGGTAGGGCGCGACGAGTTCGGCGCTGACCCGGCCGATGGCGGCGTCCGCGGTGACGGTCTCGTTGCGGGCGAAGAACGCCTCCCGCGGCGACATGATCGTCTGCGGCAGCACCGTCCACGCGGCCGCGGCCGCGGGGTGGCGTGGCCGGCCGCGGTGCCGCTCGATCGAGGCGATCAGCACCTCGGTGAAGGCGGCGAGCCGCTCCTCGTCGTCGGCGATCGTGGCGATGGGGATGACCGTGTCCCGGTCGCCCATCTCGACCGGCATGCCGGCCGCGATCAGGTCGGCCTCGACCAGGCCGCCGTGAGCCCCGGTCCCGGCCAGCAGCACCACGAGCTTGGCCGGGTCCACGCCGGGACCGTCGAGTACGTCCGCGCCCGGCACCTCGCGCAGCCGCCGCCGGACCGCCGCCACGCCGCTCAGCAGCCGGGCGCACAGCGGCGGCCCGTCCCTGGCCAGCAGCGCACGCGCGCCGTCGATGCTCGCCACGATGGAGCCGGCCGGGCTGGTCGTGTGGGTGGCCTCGAACGCCCGGTTGAGCCGGGCGACGTCCAGGCGTTCGGTCCTGGCCAGCAGCAGCGCCCCCTGGGTGTAGGCGGGCAGCGTCTTGTGCGCGCTGGTCACCATCGCGTCGGCGCCCGCCGCGATCGCGTGCGGCGGCAGGTCGGGGTGGAAGCCGAGATAGGCGGCCCAGGCCGCGTCGACGATGAGCGGAACGCCCGCCTCGTGCGCGGCCCGGGCGTGACCCGCCAGATCACCGGTGGTGCCGACGTACGAAGGGTCACCCAGGATCACGCCGCAGGCCGCGGGGTGCGCGGCCAGCGCGTCCCGCACGGTCTGCACTGCGACGGCGGCGGGCAGGCCCGAGGCCGCGTCGATTTCCGGCCGGACCCACACCGGCATCAGGCCCGCTATGACCAGGCCGAGCAGCAGCGACCGGTGCAGCGTGCGGGTGATGATCACCTCCTGGCCCGGCTGCCCGATGGCCAGGCAGAACGCCTGGTTCCCGTGGGTCGACCCGGCCACGGAGAAGCGGCACCAATCGGCGCCCCACAGCGCGGCCGCGCGGGCCTGCGCGTCGGCGAGCAGGTGATCGGCGTGCTTGATCGTGTCCAGCCCGCCATACAGCGGAGCGTCGCCCGCCACCACGGCGCCGGCCAGGTCCTGGCGCTGTTTATGTCCCGGTGTGGTCATCGGGGTCAGCCGGCCGGCCTCGGCTAGCCCCATCCAGTTCAGCCAGGCGGCCAGCAGAGGAGCGTCAGCCGCCAGCCCGAGCGGGTCACGGGGATCGGCCGCCGGCGTCAGGGGCAGCGGCGGGTCGGGAACTCTGGTCGTCATCGGTCTAGTGTCGACCAGCGCCAATGCCGGCGCGGTGGGAGGGTGGAAGAAACGGGCGGTCCCTACGGCGCGAGGCCGGCCGTGGTGTCCGGCTCGGGAACAGCGGGCTCGCCCGGGATCTTGTAGAGCGCCTGCCAGGGCGATCCGCCCGGATCGCTCACCCCGGCCTGCGGGGAGACCCCCTCGTTGTCCCATTTGGCCAGGTACGGCAGGCCCTGGTAGAGCACGAGGTCGCCGGCCTGGTACTGGACGCTGATCGACCAGGCCGGGTACGTCCCGCGCCGCAGCTTGCCGATCTTGGGCGCGTGATCGCCCGGGAGCACCGGGCCGATCAGTTCCCAGGGCGTCTCCCAGGAGTACTGGACCTGCGCCTGCGGGTCATCCTCGGTGTTGTACCACTTCGCCTGGTAGATCTGGCCGTCCTCCACGACCTTGTAGCCGAGCGGGTACTGGCCGGCGGCGGACCACTGGGGGTAGGGCGCGTCCGCCGGGTTGGTGTTGGCCACCGCGGGCTGGACGTTACCCGCCGAGGACGTCACCGAGGTGACCCCCTGCAGCTGCCCGAAGATCTGGGAGAACTCCATGCCGGACTGGGCGGTCCCGCTGCACGTGGTGGAGAGCAACCCGGTCTCGGCGAATGAAGAGCCGCACTGGCTGTCCCGGTTGAGCGACCACATCGAGATCCGGCCGAGATGATTCGCCGCGGCGAACCCGCTCAGGCCCCGGGCGTCCGCCGTGGTGAAGTTCTCGCCCTGGATGTTGTTCTGCCCGATCATGACCGTGGCGCCGAGCCGCTGCCAGATCTGCGCGGAGCGCAGCCGGATGCCGTAGCGGGGGAACAGCCCGGCCAGCTGCGCGTGGGTCGCGTTCAGGGCGTCTTCCACCGATGGCAGCATGCTGCTCCCGGCCGCAGGCGGCTGGGTGAAATCCATGGTCATGACGTTGATCCCGGTGATAGAGACGCCGTCACGCAGCATCGCGGCGATCACGGACAGGGCGTTGCCCTGCAGGCCGGACGGCTCCACCGGGAGGGTCAGCCATACGCCCAGCTGACGGTGCGCCACGCGGGCCGCCTTTTCCAGGTCGGCGATCGCCAGCGCGCGGCGCTGCTCGGCCGGGAAGCTGTCCAGGGCGGTTCCCTCGATGTCCAGGTCGATGGTGGTGAGCTGGTAGGCGTCGATCACCGACTGGTAGGCGGCGACCAGGCCCGGCACGCTGCCGCAGGCTACGTCGAGGCTGGTGTTGGCCTGGCCGCCGAACGACACGATGGGCTGCTCCCCGTCCTGCTTCAGCTGCAGAATGCGCGAGCCGAGGGCGAGCGACTGGTCCGCCTGGGGCAGCGTGTAGGCGGCGCCCCAGCTCGGCGTGCAGCGCGAGGCCGAGGCCGCGACGACGAATCCGAGGACCGTCTGCCGGGCGGTGTCCGCCGTTGAGCTCTGGAACTGGTACGTCGGGGTGAGTGTCACGTCGACGTACGGCGCGAACCAGGTCTGGTGCACGACCGGGACGCTGGCCAGCCGCGCCTTCACCCCGACGAACCCGCCGCAGCCCACCCCGGCCAGCAGGAGAAGGGCCGCTAGCACCCGCAGCAGCGAGAGCCTGCGCCGCGGCTCGTCTGATGGCGCCAGGGCAGGCGCCGGGGCCGCCGGGGCCGCGGGAGCACCCCCGGCAGGCGTCTTGGGCCCGGCCGGCGGCGGCGCAGGCTCGGTGAAGCCCACCTCGAGCACGGAACGCCAGTCGGTGGGCGGCGGAACCTGCTGATCGGCCCTGGACTTGCGGAACAGCCGCCGACGCCGCCGGACCGGCTTGTACAGCAGCGAGGTGGCGTGGATCCAGGCATCCACGACGGAATTGCCCAGCCCGATGAAGGCCTTGGCGGCGTAGCAGGCCAGCGCGACGTTGAGCGCTGCGTAGGCCATGTTCTCGATCCGGTGATGCCGGTAGGCGAAGTAGAAGGTGAACCCGGCCAGCAGGATCAGCACGTAGGGGGCCACGACGAAGAACGGCGGGACGACCGTGCGGTTACGGACCTTGGGAGTCCGCGCGAACGGCGCCTTCGACGCGGTGATGCCCTGCACGATCGACGACAGCGTGCCGGACAGGTTGACCGGCAGCAGGATCAGGTTGAACCCGTAGATGCGCAGCGCGTCGAGACGCTTGTACCCGCAGTAACGCAAGTCGCTGGCCATGGCCAGGAAGTAGGGCAGCGCCACGAAGCCGAGCAGCGGGCTGATCAGCGTGGCGCTGAACGGGAAGGCCAGCAGGACCAGCAGGCTCACCGCGCTCCAGCAGACCGAGGCCATGTAGTTCCAGCGCAGGAAGAGTTCCCCGAACCGGATCCGCTGTCCCCGCGCCCGCCTGGCCCGGGACAGGCCGCGCAACTTGGGCAGGATCAGCAGGCCGCCGTTGGCCCAGCGCCGCCGCTGGATACACAGGGACCCGTAGTCGGGAGGGGTGGCGCTGTAGCTCATCCGCTCCGGGCAGTTGTACAGCCGCCAGCCGTGTACGCCGAGGTCAATGGTGGACTCGGTGTCCTCGATGACGGTGCGGTCCCTGATGTAGTGCCGGATCTCCCAGTCGCCGATGTATGACGTCTCGACGATGTCGTCGAGGGCGCGCTTGCGGATCACCGCGTTCGCGCCGACCCAGAACGTCGCGTCGTAGTAGGTAAGGCCCTGGTGGACGATGTGCTGGAGGTCCGTGGTCGCGCCGGCGATGCGCTCCAGGCGGGTGGAGGAACCCGGGAACGCGCTGTACGGCGTCTGGGCGATGGCCATGTCGCGGTATTCGCTCTGCTCGAGCAGGTGCACCAGCCGCAGGCAGTATTCGGGCAGCAGCACGCTGTCCGCGTCGAGCGTCACGAGGTAGTCGGAGTCCGGGATGCTCAGGTGCTGGCTATTCGGCTGGGACCGGACCAGCGCGGTCCCGGCGACGGTCTGGACCTCGCGGTAGCAGCCGCCCATCAGGCCGATGTAGCTGTTCAGGTTCATGGCCTTGTTGAGCTCATGGGACAGCGACACGTAGCGTTTGCGCTCGAAGCTCGTCAGGTCGGCGCGGAACGTCCAGACCAGGCGCCGGTACAGCCGGCGGAACATCTGCTGCTCGAGGACCACGCCCTCGTCACTCGAGGCCAGCAGCGCCGAGGCAATGGCATGGAACGATCCGGCGAGCCGCGCGATCACCTCGCCGGCGAGGAACGCGTCCGTGTGGTCGATGATCTCCTGGTCCGCGGCCAGCTGGTCCAGCCAGACCGCCGCGTCCTCGTAGTGGCCGGCCAGGACGATCATCGAGCCGGACCCCGGCGGCTCCTCCCGGTGGCACGACGCCTCGAACTGGTCAAGCGCGCGGGCGAACCGGCCCGCAGGCCCGGCCAGCAACTCCGTGATCTCGCCCGGCAGCGCCCTGGCGGCCGCCAGCTGCCCGCGGGCCCTGGCCGTCTTCGGCGCGTACGGGTCATCGATCAGCAGGACCACCCGCTTGTCCGGGTACTCCTGCAGGGCGGCCGAGAGCATGGTATTGCGGATGACGCGCGCGTCCTCCTGATACGACGGGATGATCGTGGTCAGCGTCGGCGTCGTAGCGTCATAGAACTGGTCCAGGATGGCGCGGCTCGGCCGGTGGTGAGTCCGGGTCCGGTAGAAGTATCCGAGCCGGCTGAGCAGGTAAGCCAGGGCCGAGACGGTCAGCAAGGTGACGATGAGGAGGTAGAGGATCGCTTCCGCCCGGTCGATCGCGGTCTCGTCTCCCGGGTGAAAGAAGTCCTGGAAGAACCAGGTGATCACGTAGCCGGCCCACGCCGCCACCGTGATGATGATGGCCAGCCGTGCTGAGGCGATGCGGCGTTCGCTTACCGGCGGCGGTACCTCCGGCAGGGCCCGAGTGCGCCGGTCAGATCCCCACTGCCTGCGCCGCCCGGACCGGCCGGGCCGCGCGGAGCGCACCGGGGCGGCGGACGGCAGGCCGGAGCCCGCGCCGAATCCATCGCGTGCGTCGCCCGCACCCCGGTAGCGAAGGAAAACCCGGTCGGATTCGAGCGAATTCGGGAAGGCCGAAGCCATTCCATCCCCCCACGGGTCGTCAAAGCGGTCCGGCTTGCCGCACCAGCCTGCCACGCCAGCGCCAGCCCGGCAGTCTACTGTGAGTTACTGGCCGTTGCTTTTCCGTATCGGGAACGGAGTCCCGCTCCTCAGTGCCGCGGGCCGAAGAAGATCACCCCGACGCCGACGCCGACGATGACCGCGCCGAGCCAGTCGTAGAGGTCCGGCCGGTGCCCGTCGATACCCCAGCCCCAGAGCAGGCTCATGATCACGAAGACGCCGCCGTAAGCGGCGTACACCCGGCCGAAGTCGCCGCTGGCCTGGAACGTCGGGATCACGCCGTACGCGACCAGGATGATCGCCCCGGCCAGGCCGACGGGCCAGGGCGCTCCCTCGCGCAGCCACCGCCAGACCAGGTAGCCGCCGCCGATCTCGGCCAGCCCGGCGGCGACGAACAACCCGATGCTGCGCAGGACGTCCATCACCCGACCCTAGCGCGCGGACCTGCCGAGACGGGGCCACCGCCCGCCCGGGGTCTTCTCCGGCTGGAGGCCGTGCGCTACCCTCGCAGTAACGGGATGGTCAATACGCAGAGTGAGAATTATCAAACTCACCGCTACCAGCCAGGCCTTCAAAGGCATTAGCCCACCGGGGGGACCTGTACCATTGCGGGTTGAGGCGTCATAATTGACACACGTAGTCCTTACGTGGAGGTCGCACCTCTTGGCAAGCATGGCCCACCGCGTCGTAAAGGGCCTCGTCGGGGGATGCGCGCTTCTCCTCGGGGTCACCGTCGCCGGATGCGGCGCGCCTCAGTACACGTACATCGCGAATTCCAGCTCGAACACCTACTTCAAGGTTCCCTACGGCTGGCACAAGATCAGCGCGTCCTCGCTCGACCAAGCCCTGGAGGCGGCGACCGGGAGCTCTGGGGGCGCGTGGTCCGTCGCGTACCAGGCCGGATCTCACCCCACGGCCAACGACTTCCTGTCCTTCGACACCTCCGAGCCGTTCGTGTTCGCCGAGGTCGGCCAGCTAACCTCCACCGCGAGCCAGGAGCTCTCCTACGACACCCTGCGGGACTTCTTCCTGCCGGTCACCTCCACCGCACGGACGAACGTGGCCAAGGGCTTCCCGCTCACCAACTTCAAGCAGATCCGCGACCAGGTGCTCACGCCCGGCCGCGATGGTGTGCACGGGGTCAGGGAGACGTTCGACTACACCTACATCGACGGGTCGACCGACACCTTCGACGAGGACATCCTGACCAACGCCGACCAGACCGAGGTCTACCTCCTCGTGCTGCACTGCACCACGACCTGCTACAGCAACGACCAGGCTGAGATCAACGACGTGATGTCGTCGTTTACCATCGGGAGCCCGTCATGAAGAAGGCCCAGGCCCGCGCCGCTGAGGGACTACCGCCGCCAGACGGCCGGCCCAGGGACGAAGACTGGCTGACCCGCAAGCCGCTGGCGCTCTGGGACAGGATCAAGTTCCTGGTCATCCTCGGCCTGGTCTGGTTCATCCTGGTCTGGTCCGTCATGGCGAACAACCCCCTGGTCGGGTTCTCTGACGCGCTGAAGATCGAGGTGCAGACCGGCTGGTGGGTGTTCATCCTGCTCGGTCTGGAACTGCTCCATCAGATCCACTTCCTGATCAGCGAGCACTCGCGGGTCTATCACCGGTTCTGGACCGCTGTGGTGTTCGGGGGCATGGAGCGGGCCACCCACCGGCGGATCTCGGACTGGTCCAGGTTCCGGCTATCACGGCTGCTGAAATGGGTGTTCTGGCTCGCCGTGATCGCGGTGGTCACCGGGAAGATCATCCACACCTCGCCGGTCCTGGCGCTGCTGCGCGGACCCGAGCTGATCTGGCACGTGCTGCCGTACGTGCTGCAGGTCATGTTTACCCTCTTGTTCGTGGTAATGCAGTTCGTCGCCCTGTTCTGGTTCATGTCGCGCGGCGGTGTGGACGTGTATTACCCGGACGACATCAAGACCAGGTTCTCCGACGTGTGGGGCCAGGACCACGTGCTCGAGCGGGTCAAGGAGAACATCATCTTCCTGGAGAACCCGGAGATCGTCGAGGAAAAGGGCGGCTACGTGCCGGGCGGCCTGCTGCTGTGGGGCCCGCCGGGGACCGGCAAGACGCTGATGGCCGAGGCGGTCGCGGGCGAGACGGGCAAGCCGTACGTCTTCGTCGATCCCGGCGCGTTCATCAACATGTTCATGGGCGTCGGCATCCTCAAGGTCAAGTCGCTGTTCCGTAAGCTGCGCAGGCTCGCGCTGCGCTACGGCGGGGTGATCGTCTTCTTCGACGAGGCCGACTCGCTCGGCAATCGCGGCCAGCTGGCTCAGGGCGGCGGCGTCGGAGGGCCGGGCCGCGCCACGCCCGCGCCGTTTGCGCACGCAGGCTGCCACGGATTCTCCTACCTGTCGACCGACACCCAGTGGCGGCTGACCCGGCACGCGATGGAATCGGAGATCACCGACGAGCCGGACACCCGCCGCAACAAGCAGATAATGGGCGGCATGATGGGCGGTGGCGGCGGTGGCATGGGGACGCTGCAGGCGCTGCTCACCGAGCTGTCCGGGCTGAAGAAGCCGCGCGGCCTGGTCAACCGCTACGTGCGGCGGGTCTTCGGAATGCGGCCCAAGCCGCCGCCCAAGTACCGGATCCTGGTCATGATGGCGACTAACATGCCGTCGGCGCTGGACGAGGCGCTGCTGCGGCCGGGGCGCATCGACCGCATCTACAAGGTCGGCTACCCGTCCAAGGCGGGCCGCATCCGCACCTACGAGGGGTACTTCGCCAAGGTCAAGCACGAGCTCACCGCCGAGAACCTCGACAAGCTGGCCACGATCACCCCCTACGCCACGGGCGCCACCATCAAGGACCTGGTCAACGAGTCGCTCATCACCGCGATCAGGAACGGCCGGGACGTCATCACCTGGCCGGACGTGATCAAGGCCAAGCAGCTCAAGGAGCTCGGCCCGCCGGAGGACGTGGAGTACATCGAGCGCGAGCGGCACGCGGTCGCCGTGCACGAGGCCTGCCACGCGCTGGTCGCTTTCCGCATGCGCCAGCACATGGAGATCGACATCGCGACGATCGAGAAGGGTGGCGACTACCTGGGGATGGTGGCGAGCATCCCGCCGGAGGACCAGTTCACCAGGTGGCGCAGCGAGTACGAGACCGACATCCTGGTATCCCTCGCCTCGCTGGCCGGCGAGCGGATGTTCTTCGACCAGGACAGCTCCTCCGGAGTGTCCGGGGACCTGGAGTCCGCGACCGCGGTCGCCTCCTTCATGGAGGGCTTCTGGGGCATGGGGACCACGGTATCCTCCTACTCCACGGCCAAGCGGCTCGAGGTCGGGTCGCCCGGCGGCGGTGGGGGCGGCAGGCTGAAGAAGGGCCAGGACACCGAGGCCCAGGCCAGGCACGCGCTCGCCGACCGCATCGAGGACAACCTGAAGGTCCTGCTCGACCGGACCGAGGAAATCATCAGGGACAACCGGAACGACGTCATGGCCCTCGCGCACGCCCTGGAGAGCCACAAGACGCTCAGCGGCGAGGACGTCGTCGCGGTCCTCGAGCACAGCCGCGGCCCGCTGGTGGACGGCACGCCTTATGGGGACCCTGCCTTCATCGCTCAGCTCCACGACTACCACCACAGCGCGGCGCGGGCGCACCGTGATCACAGCCCGGAGCAGCTGAGCCTGCCGGTGCCTGTTAACGCCCAGCCCTGGACGGTCCCGGTGGCCGTGGCCGAGCCGGAAGCGCTGGGGCTGAACGGGCACAACCCCGACCCAACCCCGACCAACCCCGACCAGCCCTGATGCCTCCTGACCGGTCCTGACGCGGACCGCGCTTCGATGGGTCCCCGGCTGCGCGTGCGGCAGGCGGTCAACCTGGTCAACGGGTCCACGCTGGCCGGTCTCGGCGTCGCCGCCCTCGGCGGTGCCGCGATCGCGCGCAGCGCGGACGGCCTGTTCACCGGCACGGGATACCGGTTGCCCGTGCCGCCCGCGCCCGCGTTCTGCGTGGGCAACGTGATCGTGACCAGGCACCATGTCATCGACCCCGCGTCGCCGCTGTTTCGTCATGAGGCCCGGCACGCCACGCAGTTCGCCTGGTGCGGCGGGGTGCTGATGATCCCGGTGTACCTCGCAGCGGCGGGCGCGTCCTGGGTGCTCACCGGCGACTTCGGCGCCCGCAACGTGTTCGAGCGGCTGGCCGGCCTGGCCGACGGCGGCTACGCCGACACGCCGCTGCGCCCGGCCTTCCGCCGGGTCAGCGGGCCCAGCCCGCGAGTACGCGCTCGCCAGCCGCCTGATCCCGGGCCGGCCTCAGCCGCACGTGACGGATCCAGCGCCAGCCCTTCCCGGTGAGCAGGAACTCCCCTTCGGCCGACAGGGCGGCGATGCCGTTCATGATGGCCTGCGGATCCCCCAGGTGCCGCTCCCGCGCCGGGCGCGCGTTGACGATATCGGTGACCTCCCCGCCGTCCGGGTCGATCCCGGCCAGGTAGGACGTGCCCGCCACGTTGGCCCAGATCGTCCCCGCGGACCAGGCGAGATCGTTCAGGCCCTGGACCCGCCGGCCGACGCAGCGGACGTGGATGACACCTTGCGGGCTAAGGGTCTGCGGGTCGCGGCGCACCAGCTCGCTGCTCCCGTCGCTGGTCACGAGGTACCCGTCGGCGGCGCACAAGCCCCACCCCTCCCGGTTGTAGGGCACCCGCTCGGTCACCTCCATGGTGCGGGCGTCCCAGGACAGGGCGACCCGCTCCCGCCAGGTGAGCTGCCAGATGACCTCGCCCCAGCGGCAGATGCCCTCGGCGAACAGGTCCGCGGGCAGCGGCGCCCGCTGCCCTACCTCGCCGCCCAGCTGGTACCGGCACAGCGCCGAGCCGCCGTACCGCCCGGTCGACTCCCACACCCATCCGTCCTCGGCGATCAGCCCCTGCGTGAAGCCCCGCCCGGGGTGCGCGAAACGCCGGATGACATCGGCCCGCCAGGTTCTCAGCTGCCACCGCCTTCCACGTCGCGTCCGCCCTGCGTCCGGACAGAAAAGTTGTAGCAGCCGTCGCCGGCTTTGCGCATACTGGCCGGGTGCTTCCTGATCACGAGCGCGAACGGCTGAGGCAGACGTTCGATCAGGCCGCGGAGAGCTACGACCGGATACGCCCGGCCTACCCGGAATCCCTGTTCGACGACCTCGTGGCGCTGGCCAGCCTCGAGCCCGGCGATCACCTGCTCGAGGTGGGCTGCGGCACGGGCCAGGCGACTCTCCCGCTGGCCAGGCGGGGGTTCCGCGTCACGTGCATCGAACCCGGCCCCGGGCTCGCCGCGATCGCCCGCAGGAACCTGGCCGGGTTCGGCGTGGAGGTCGTCGAGGGGCGGTTCGAGGACTGGCGGGCCGGCGATCCGGTCAGCTGCGTGTTCTGCGCCACGGCCTGGCACTGGATCGACCCTGAGATGCGGTACGCGCAGGCCTGGCGGGCGCTGCGTCCCGGCGGTCACCTAGCGCTCTGGGAGCAGCGGCACGTGTTCCCTGACGGAGGCGATCCTTTCTTCCGCGAGATCCAGGACGTATACGACGAGATCGGCGAGGGGTTGCCCGCCGGCTCACCGTGGCCCAGGCCGGGGGAACTTCCCGACGACCGGGCGGACATCGAGGCGAGCGGGCTCTTCGAAGCGGTCGCGGTCCGCCAGTACGACTGGGAGGTCGTCTATTCCGCCGACGAGTACATCGAGCTGCTCAGCACGTTCTCCGGGCACCTGAGCATGGCGGACTGGCAGCGGGACAGGCTGTTCGGCGAGATCCGCCGGCGTCTGGCGCTGCGGCCGGGCCAGTCGGTGCGCCGGGGATGGGGCGCGGTCCTGCACGTGGCGCGCCGGCGAGAGGAGCGCTGAGCTGGGCTGTTACGCCGAACGCTGGATCTGGTGCAGGAACTCGGCGTTGGAGGCGGTGCGGTGGGTCTTGTCCAGGAGCAACTCGAGCGCCTGCTGCGGTTCGAGCGCACCGAGCGCGCGGCGCAGCTTGCTGGCCGCCTGGTACTCATCGGCTGACATCAGCAGCTCGTCGTGGCGGGTCCCGGACGGCAGCGGGTCGATGGCCGGGAAGACCCGCTTCTCGGCTAGCTCGCGGCGTAGCCGCAGTTCCATGTTGCCGGTGCCCTTGAACTCCTCGAACAGCACGTCGTCGAGCCGCGAGCCGTTGTCGACGAGCGCGGTGGACACGATGGTGAGCGATCCGCCGCCTTCGATGTTCCTGGCCGCGCCGAGGAACTGGCGGGGCGGCAGCAGCGCGGAGGCGGCGACCCCGCCCGCGAGGGTGCGGCTGCTCGCCGGGGCGGCCAGGTTGTAGGCCCGGCCGAGCCGGGTGAGGGAATCGAGCAGGACGACGACGTCGCCGCCCATCTCGACCAGGCGCTTGGCGCGCTCGATGGCCAGTTCCGCCACCCTGATGTGGTCCTGCGGAGCCTGGTCGAACGTGGAGAAGATTACCTCGCCGCGTACGGACCGGCGAATGTCGGTGACCTCTTCGGGCCGCTCGCCGACCAGGACCACCATCAGGTGCACCTCGGGGTGGGCGTTCGTGATCGAGGCCGCGATGGCCTGCAGGATCATCGTCTTGCCTGCCTTGGGCGCGGCCACGATCAGGCCGCGCTGGCCCTTTCCGATCGGGGCGACCAGGTCGATGATCCGCGCGGTGTCGGACGCGTCCCCGTCCTCGAGCCGGAGGCGCTCCTCTGGGTAGAGCGGGGTCAGGTCATCGAACGCCGGGCGGGCCCGGGCGAGTTCGGAGGACATCGCGTTCACGGACTCGACGCTGACCAGCGGGCGGAACTTGCCGTGGCTGGCCGCGGCGCGGGCGGTCCCCTCGATCAGGTCACCGCTCCTGAGCCCGAACTGGCGGACCTGCCCCGCGGACACGTAGACGTCGGCCGGGCTGGCCCGGTAGCCGGAGGCGCGCACGAAGGCGTTCCCGCCCGCGATATCGACGATGCCGGATACCGGCGTGGTGGCCGGGGCTTTCTCCGCGCGCGGCGGCGCGGCTGATTCTGTAGTGGTGGCTGTCATTGATGAATTCCTTTCGGTGGGGGGAAAGCGCTGAATTTGGACGCGCTGAAGACAGGTACTGGCGAAACGGCGGAACGCTGAACGCGGTACCAGAAGGAGGACGCTTTGGATCTCGCCTAGAGCTTCCTAGCTGGGAAGATGAGTCATCCAGATGGAAACAGGACCGCCGGAGGCGACCTGACGGAAATTACTCGACGTCAGCGTCCGGCCCATTGCGAACTCGGCTCTGGCTGACGGAGCCAGGGAAATCGCCTATTAGCGACTGTACCCAAGAACAGCGGTCTGCGCTAGTTCATTCCCTGTCCGCTACGGGCGCGCTGCGGGACGATGGTGTACTTGGGATCCCGGGCCGAGGCCAGGCCTGCGTGGAATATCCCGAACCTGGTCAGGAGCGAGGCCGCGACCAGCGCCGCACCGGACAGCGCGGAGACGGCCCGGCTTTCCCGCCCGAGCACCACTCCGGCGAGCGCGCCCGCGGTCAGGATCTCAGACGCGCGGAAGAGAGCGCCCGCCGTTCCGGTCTCGTAGGGTTCGGCGAGGTCGCCGAGGCGGTTCAGCAGCTGCCGCTTGGCGATGAGGACCGTCGCGGCCCCGAGCACGGCCAGCTTGCGGGCGGGCTCGGCCTCGGCCGCGCGGACCGTCAGCAGGCCGAGGCCGCCGGCCGCGCTGGCGCCGGAACCGGCGAATACGTACGGCATCTCCCGGTAGGCCGCGTGCCAGGCCGGCACCGCCGTATTCGCGATCAGCACCCCGGTGTAGGTCACGACGGCCGGGCCGAGCAGGCCTGCGCCGATGGTGGCGGCCTGGCCGATCTCCGGCAGTATCCCGGTCACCTCGGACACCGCGGCCGCCCCGGCCACCGGGCCGTACCCGGCCAGCAGCCAGGAACCCACGTTCATCGGCGAGCTTGGCTTGAACACCCGCAGCATGTTCAGGAACCGCTCCGGCCGGCCCAGGTCATGGATGAGGAGGACGGCCGAGAGGCTGATCGCGCTGAACGCGGTGACCTTGGCCACCCTGGCCAGCTTGCCGTAGCCGGCCATCTGGGCGCTGGCGGCCAGGGCCGACGACGCGCCCGCGAGGCCGCCCAGGAACAGGTAATTGGGTACGTCCTCGACCTCCCACACCGGTTCCTTGATCACCGGCCGGCCGTAGTACGAGGTGAACTCCGCCTCCGGCACCATCGGCTGCTCGAGCCGTTTACTCCGGGGGGGCGACCCCCCAGGACCCCCCCGAGCTTGGGGGGAAGCCTTTCCCCCCAAACCCCCTCGGCCCCCCTCACGGGGGGATGGCCCGCCGCCGGGTACCGCCTGGGAAAGCGTTCGGACCGTAAGGGTCGCCAGTGCGTGGCGCCAGCTGGTACCTCGTATTGCGCGCACCTGACCCTCACTTCCGCTTGCTGAAGCCCAGCGCTACTGCCGCGGCCACGAGCCCGGCCGCGGCCGCGGCCGCGTGCCCCCACATGGCGGGCAGGTCCCGGGTGGTGACCACCGGATCCGGCGGCAGGCCGTACACCTCGGGCTCGTCGAGCAGCAGGAAGAACGCCCCGCCGCCGCCGATGCCGTCCCGCGGGTCGTCCAGGTAGAGCCGCGCCTGGTCCTGTCCGTCCGCGCGCAGCTCCGCCAGGCGCAGCTGCGCCCGCTCGCGCAGTTCGTCCAGCGGGCCGAACTGGATGGAATCCGTCGGGCACGCCTTGGCGCAGGCGGGCTCCAGGCCCGCGCCCAGCCGGTCATAGCACATCGTGCACTTGTGCGCCTGCCGGTCCTCCTCGCGCCGGGCGATCACGCCGAACGGGCACGCCGGGATGCAGTAGCCGCAGCCGTTGCACACGTCGTCCTGGACCACGACGGTGCCGAACTCCGTGCGGAACAGCGCGCCGGTCGGGCACACGTCCAGGCAAGCCGCCTCCGTGCAGTGCTTGCACACGTCGCTCGACATCAGCCAGCGCATGCCCTCGGCACCGTCGGCGGCGGGTGCGGGCTTTTCGATGAAAGCCACGTGGCGCCACGTGGACGCGCCCAGGCCCACCGTGTTGTCGTACGACATGCCGGACAGGCTCAGCCCGTCCTCCGGCAGCGCGTTCCACTCCTTGCAGGCCACCTCGCAGGCCTTGCACCCGATGCACACCGAGGTGTCGGTGAAGAAGCCCACCCGCGCGGGGTGGTCGCCGTAACCGGCCCGGGCGGCCGGGTCCGAGGCAGGCAGGAACCCGGGCAGCGGAACGGGTTCAGCGGTCATCGCGGACCTCCGTACCCGTCTGGCTGGTAATACCCGCGCGGTAAGCGTACTCCTGGACCAGCTCGCGCAGCCCCGGGCCGCGGGGGCGCCGGCCGGGGCGGATGTCGCAGGCCATCGCCTTGACCTCCTGGATGTGGGCGTTCGGGTCGAGGGACAGCGACGCGAGCTCGTTCGCCGCGTCGCCGGTGACCAGCCCGTTCGGGCCCCAGTGGTAGGGCAGTCCCACCTGGTGCAGCACCCGCCCAGCGACCGTGAGCGGGCGCATCCGCGAGGTAACCATGACCCGCGCCTCGACCGCCGCGCGGGCCGTGATGATCGTCGCCCAGCCCATGTGCTCGAGCCCCCGCTCGGCGGCGAGCTCCGGCGATACCTCGCAGAAGAATTCCGGCTGGAGCTCGGCCAGGTAGGGCAGGGTCCGCGACATGCCGCCCGCGGTGTGATGCTCGGTCAGCCGGTACGTCGTCATCACGTAGGGAAAGACCGCCGAGCCGGGCTCGGAGCCGCTCGGCTGCAGCGGGTCCTCGCGGTGCTCGATGATTTCCCTGACCGGGTTGCGCTGCTGGGCGTACAGCGGGTTGGTGAACGGAGATTCCTGCGGTTCGTAGTGCGTGGGCAGCGGCCCGTCGGCGAGCCCGGCCGGGGCGAACAGCCACGCCTTGCCGTCCGCCTGCATGATGAAGGGATCGATCCCGGAGATCGCGTCGACTCCGGTCGCGCCCTCGGGGGGCCGGTAGGAGGGTGGCCGGGTGGCCGGGAAGTCGGGCACGTCGTACCCGGTCCACTGGCCAGCCTCGGCGTCCCACCACACCAGGGCCTTGCGCTCGCTCCACGGCTTGCCGTCCAGGTCGGCCGAGGCTCGGTTGTACAAGATCCGCCGGTTAGCGGGCCAGGCCCAGCCCCACTCGGGCGCGATCCAGCTCTGCGCGATGCCTGGCTTGCGCCGGGCCGCCTGGTTGACCCCGCCGGCGTAGACGCCGCTGTAGATCCAGCATCCGCACGTCGTCGATCCGTCGTCCTTGAGCTGCCCGAACCCGGACAGCGGCTGACCGCCGGCGTCCCAGCCGTTGATCTCGGCGAGCACGGCCTCGGGCGAAGGCTCGGCCAGCGGCCCCTCGACCGGGTAGTCCCAGGTGAGCTCGAGCACCGGCCGGTCCGTCTCGTCCTGCGACCCGGCCAGCTTCTCGCGGATGCGCCGGCCCAGGTGGTACATGAACCACAGGTCGCTGCGCGCGTCGCCGGACGGGGGCACCGCCTCGTAGCGCCACTGCAGCATCCGCTGGGTGTTGGTGAAGCTGCCCGCCTTCTCGGTGTGCGCCGCGGCGGGCAGGAAGAACACCTCGGTCCTGATGTCCTCGGTGTGCAGCTCGCCGGTCTCGATCTCGGGGCCGTCCTTCCACCAGGTCGCGCTCTCGATCATCACCATGTCCCGCACGACCAGCCAGTCGAGGTTCGCCATGCCCAGCCGCTGCATCCTGGCGTTCGCCGAGCCCACGGCCGGGTTCTGGCCGAGCAGGAAGTAGCCCCGGCAGGTGCCCTCCAGCTGCTCGACGACGGTCGGGTAGGTGCTGTGGTCGCCGGTCATCCGGGGCAGGTAGTCGAAGCAGAAGTCGTTCTCTGCGGTCGCGGCCGCCCCCCAGTAGGCCTTGAGCAGGCTCACCATGTAGGCGCGCGCGTTCGCCCAGAACCCCTTGGACATGGCGATATCGGCGATGTAGCTGTCCAGGTCCGGATGTTCCTGCGCACTCGGCGTCGGCAGGTAGCCGGGGAGCAGGTCGAACAGGGTCGGGATGTCGGTGGACCCCTGGATCGAGGCGTGACCGCGCAGGGCCATCAGGCCGCCGCCGGGACGGCCCATGTTGCCGAGCAGGGCCTGCAGGATCGCCGCGGTGCGGATGTACTGCACGCCCGTGGTGTGCTGGGTCCAGCCGACGCTGTACACGAACGCGGTGGTTCGGACCCGGCCCGAGTTGGCCGTGAGCAGCTCGCATACCCGGGTGAACACGTCCGGTGGCACGCCGCAGGCCTGCTCGACGACCTCCGGGGTGTACCGCGCGAAGTGGCGCTTGAGGACCTGGAACACGCAGCGGGGATGCTCGAGCGACTCGGCCACCTGGGGCGGTCCGCCGGGCGCGGGGGTGTCACCACCGCCCGTTCGGTCATCATGGTTTTTGAAGGGGGCGCCGCGGGCGCCCGCGGCCGCCCGGACCATGGTGCCCTTGTATGTCCACGTCGACCGGTCATAGATCCGGTTCTCGCGATCCAGCCCTGAGAAGACGCCGTCGAGGTCCTCGGCGTCGGCGAAGTCGTCGTCCAGGATCACCGCGGCGTTGGTGTACGCGACCACGTACTCGCGGAAGTACTTCTCGTTGGCCAGGACGTAATTGATGATCCCGCCGAGGAACACGATGTCGCTGCCGGCGCGCAGCGGCACGTGCAGGTCCGCCATCGCGCTGGTGCGGGTGAACCGGGGGTCGACGTGGATCACCGTCGCGCCGCGCGACTTGGCCTCCATCACCCACTGGAAGCCGACCGGGTGGCATTCGGCCATGTTCGAGCCCTGGATCAGGATGCAGTCGGCGTTCTGCAGGTCCTGCTGCATGGTGGTGGCGCCGCCGCGCCCGAAGCTAGTCCCCAGACCGGGGACGGTGGAGGAGTGTCAAACACGCGCCTGGTTCTCGATCTGGATCGCGCCCAGGGCGGTGAACAGCTTCTTGATCAGGTAGTTCTCTTCGTTGTCGAGCGTCGCTCCGCCGAGGCTGGCGAACCCGAGCGTCCGGCGGGTCCGGAACCCGTTCACCTCCTGCTGCCAGCCGTCCCGGCGGGCTTGCAGGACCCGGTCCGCGATCATGTCCATCGCGGTGTCAAGGTCAAGATCTTCCCAGTCTTTGCCGAACGGGCGTCGGTACTTCACCTGGTACTGCCGCGCCGTTCCGGTGGTGAGCTGCAGGCTGGCCGAGCCCTTGGGGCACAGCCGGCCGCGGCTCACCGGGGAATCCGGGTCGCCCTCGATCTGGACGACCTTGGCGTCCTTGACGTAGACGTTCTGCCCGCAGCCGACCGCGCAATACGGGCAGACGGACTTGACGACCTGGTCGGCCGTGCTCGTCCTGGCCTCGCGCGGGTGCCCGCTCTTGACCGCGGCGCCGAGGCCACGCCGGTCTGTCCCGGTCAGCTGCCGGTAGACAGGCCAGGAGCCGATCCAGCTTCTGGTACCCACGACGTCCGGTCACCTCCGCCTCGCCGCGAAGAAACTTCTGTCCCAGTATCGCCTACTATCTCCTACGCTACGAGCGGTTCTGCGCGCAGGGGCCGGCCGTGGCGGCTATGATCACGGTTGTGCGGCCCATTGGCGGTGATCATGAAGCTGAAGCTTGACCTGCACGAGGTCTATAACCGGGGACAGGACATAGACCGGGCGCTCCGGGCGATCATCGAGGAGGCCGAGGCCAAGAAGGCGCCTTTGGTCGAGATCATCCCCGGCAAGGGCTCGGGGCAGCTTAAGAAGCGCGTGCTGCGGTTTCTCGAGCAGGATGAAATCAAGGCCAAGTACCACAGGGTCGAGAAGGACCCGAAGAACTTCGGCCGGCTTTTCGTCCATTTCCGCTGGTAAACGCCGGTAACGGCCGATCCCGCAGGTCCTGCCGGCCGGTGCGGCACCGGCCTACCCTGACGCGCGCGTCGGCTAGCCGCGGATGGTGAGCGGACCTGGGGAAGCATTCAGGGCACACTCTGAACAAGCTCCGCGAAATTGTTTCCTTCATCAGTACCTGCGACTAAGAATAAGAGGCTTGTCATGGGGTTCACTGTCCAGGCTCGGCGGATCATCCTGGCCCCGGCGCTGGCCCTTGCGCTGGCCGCGGCCGTGGCCGCGTGCAGCAGTTCCAGCTCGTCATCGAGTTCGTCAGCTCCTGCGTCTTCGGCCCCCGCATCCTCCGCCCCTGCGTCGTCGGCCCCGGCAGTGTCATCCGCGCCGGCCGCCACGAACACCGCGGCGGCGGCGGCCCAGATCACGGCGAACTGGGAGAAGTTCTTCAGTTCCAGCACGCCCGTCTCGGAGAAGGTCACCCTGGTGCAGAACGGCAGCACCTTCTCCAGCGCCATCACCAGCTTCCTTAGCTTGCCCCTGGCGAACGGGCTCGGAGCCAAGGTCACCGGCGTGACGGTGAACTCGGCCACCTCGGCCACCGTGACCTACAACATCACGGCCAACGGAACGTCGCTGCTGTCCGGCCAGACCGGCACGGCGGTCTACCAGGACGGCGTCTGGAAGGTCGGCGACGCCAGCCTCTGCGCCCTGTTCAGGCTGGTGCCGGGCGGCACGGTGCCGTCCGCGTGCCCCCCAGCCAGCTGAGGCAGGGCCGTTCAGGTGGCCAGGCCAGTCGAGGCGGTTCCCGGAGGCCAGCACGGTGAGGAGGGGATCGCCGCCCGCGGCGGCCAGGCGCTGGCGCTGGCGACGCTGTGCACGCTGCTGTTCCTGACGTTCCTCGACAACACCGTCGTCAGCGTCGCGCTCGGGAAGATCCAGACGAGCCTGCACACCACCGTCAGCGACCTGCAGTGGGTGGTGGGCGGTTACGCCCTGACCTTCGCCAGCCTCATGCTGGCCTGCGGGATGATCGGGGATGAACTCGGCAGGAAGAAGGTCATGCTGGCCGGCGCGGCGTATTCTGCGCCGGCTCGGTCCTGGCCGCGCTCGCCCCGAACATCGGGACCCTGATCGCCGGGCGGGCCGTCATGGGCCTGGGCGCCGCGGCCAGCGAGCCTGGCACGCTCTCCATGCTCCGCCACCTGTATCCCGACCCGAAGGCCAGGAACAGGGCCATCGGCGTATGGGCCGGCACATCCGGACTCGCGCTCGCCATGGGCCCGGTCATCGGCGGCGTGCTGATCGGGCTCTGGAGCTGGCGGGGAATCTTCTGGTTCAACCTGGCCTTCGGGCTGGCCGCCCTGATCGTCGCGGCGATCATCCTGCCGGAAAGCGCCGACCCCACGGCGGCGCGCGTCGACACCCCGGGCACTCTGATCGGCGCCGGAGCGCTCGCCGCGTTCGTGTTCGCGATCATCGACGCGGAGTCCGCGGGCTTCGGGTCGGTGGACGTGATCGTGCTGCTGTGCGTGAGCGTCGGGGGCCTGGCGGCCTTCGTCTGGCGGGAGCGCCGCGCCGCGCACCCGCTGCTCGACCTGCGCTACTTCCGCATGCCGAGTTTCAGCACCCCGGTGATCATCGCGCTCACCACGTACTTCTCCACGTTCGCCATCTTCTTCTTTACCGCCCTGTACCTGGACGAGGTGGTCGACGCGTCCGGTTACCGCCTGGCGCTGGTCTTCCTGCCGATGACGCTCCTGATGATCGTCGCCTCGGTGGTGGCCGGGCGGTGGACGCTCCTGGTCGGACCGCGCTGGTCGATCACCATCGGGTGCCTGCTCCTGGCCGTCGGGCTATTCCTGGCCGACGGTTACATCAGCCCCCACCCGTCCTACGGGCCGCTGATCGTCGCGCTCGCGGTGGCGGGCATCGGGATCGGGACGACCGTGGTCCCCATTACCTCCTCGGTGCTCTCCGCGGTGCCGTCGGAACGGTCTGGCATGGCCGCGTCGGCCACCAACACCAGCCGTGAGATCGGCGCGGTCACCGGGGTGGCGATCCTGGGCTCGCTGGTGTACTCGCAACTGCACTCCAGCCTGGTCACGCAGATGACTCATCTCGGCGTGCCGGTCCAGTTCCAGGGGCTGGTCATCAACGCGATCGAGACCGGCCAGATACCGCAGAATCCCAACTACCCCTACGGGAAGATCGTCCAGGAGGTCATCACCGCGGCCTACACGGCGTTCCACAACGGGCTGCGCGCCGCGCTCTACCTGTCGGCCGCGCTCGCCGTCGTGGCCGCGCTGCTCGCCCTGATCACGCTGCGACCGCGTCCGGCGGACACGGGGTCCTAGCTCTGGTGGCCAGGACTCCGCGTTCCTGGCCGCAACCGCCACGCCGGCTCGGCAGTCTCAGGGGGCGTGAGACTGTGCATGGCGATCATGGCCGCCCTGGGGTGTGCCCTCTTGACGGGATGCGGATCCGGCGCACCCCCGGTGACCAGCGCGGCGAGCCCTGCCCCGGTTACGCGCTCGGCCGCCGCCGCGCCGTCTGCGGCTCCGTCCGGTGCTCCGGCCCGGTGCTCCGGTTCGGTACGCCTTGGCGCCGGAGTGAGCGTGGCCGCCTGGCGGCTGGGCGCGATCCGGTTTGCCTCTCCCCGTGCGGGAGTCGGGCTCACGGCTCCGCAGGTGCCGTGTTACCGATCGCTCGGGCCCGAGAAGGGAGTCGAGGTGACCTTCCTGCCCCAGCCGGTACGCCTGGCGGTCACCGCAGACGGCGGGCGCCACTGGGTCACCAGGGGAAGCCCGGTGCCCGGCCCGGCGCGGTCGGGCGAACCCCTGGTCGCGGCGGCCTCGGGGCCGGACGTGTGGGTGGTCAGCGATACCGGCGTGCTGCTGGCCACGCGCGACTACGGCGCGACCTGGACCGCCGAGCCGCTACCCGAGCCGGTCGTGGCCGCCGCGAGCGCCGGCGGCTGGCTGTGGGCGGCGTCCTGCCCGGCCGTGTCGGGGAATTGGTGCCGACCGATGGTCGAGCGGATGAGGCTCCCCGGCGGGAAGTGGACGCGGACGCCGCTGCCCGCGCCCGCCCGCGTGGTGAGCGTGCAACTCGCGGTGCTGTCCGGCCGCGCCGCCGTGGCGGCGATGACGGGATCTGAGCCCGCCCTGGTCAGCACCACGGACGGCGGCGCGCACTGGTCGGCGCGCGCGGTACCGGATGGCCCGCCCATCGGGTGCGGCCTCGGCCTCGCAGGTTCGTTCGCCGCGGCAGGCCTGGATGACTGGTGGCTGCTCTGCACCGGGGGCGCTGCGGCGGGCAGCAGCACCAAGGCCCTCTGGCGTTCCACGGACGCGGGGCGAACCTGGACCGCGGTCGCCGCGATCACCAGCCTGGCCGCCCCGCGGCGGGCAGGCTCGCTGCCCTACCAGGGCGGCGCCGTGATCGCCGCGGGCTCAGCGGACCGCCTCTGGATCGTGACGCCCAACACGATGAGCGTCAGCGCGGACGCCGGCGCGTTCTGGTCCACGAGTTTCCTCGACCCGCAAGGGTTCCTCGGGCAGTTCGACGTGCTGTCCGGCACGGTCGCCTGGCTGCTCGAGCCCGGCGACGGGCTGTGGCAGACCACCGACGGCATCACCTGGCGCTCAGTCGGCGGCACAGGCCCGTAGCGGGGATGGCTGGAACAAGCTCGAATAGCGCAGCTGGCGCGGCCATAGCCTGTAGAGGAAAACGCAGCCGCCGTTCCGCGGACTCATTCGTTCGGGCAACAAAAGACCGAATCCCCGATGATCAACGCCGAGTCCGCCGGGTGCAAGCACGGGGTCAATTTGGCGCAGTCTTGCGTCTGTAGCTTTAATGCCTCGTAGAGGATCATGGCTGGTGTTAGATTTCTGGCATGCCGGACGGAGCGGGCCAGAACCAACCGGATCCCGAATCGGTCGACGGTAAACCGAATCGGGTAAATGAGGGAATCGGCAAATCCAGCACCAATGAGCTGACGCCGCTTGAACGCCTGGTGGCAGCCAGGCAGGCGGAAAAGCGCGGCCAGCGCAAGCGGGATTCGCGCGTGCTAGCGTTGCTGGTCCTGGTCGGCGTACTCGTTATCGGTGGCGGCGTGTTCGCCTGGGTGCGATTGGCCCCGCCGCCCAAGCATCACCGGGCCTCCGTGCGTGCGGCGCCGTCGGTTCTGGCGACGCCGAAGGCGTCACCGACCGCGCCGTTGAGGCTGGTCACACCGAACGGCCCGCCGTCCTCCCCGTTCTTCGGCTCACCCGCGTACACCTGGGCCGACGGCGCGGCCGGGATCACGATCCCGGCCGCACGTCCGCACGGCCCGTACACCGCGGCCGCGGTCCGGTCGGCCTACGAGACGACCCGCCAGCTGCTGATTGCCGGGAACCTCAACTGGCCGACGCTGCGCGGCGGCCCTCCGACGGCCTTCGAGGGCCTGCTCACCAGGCAGGAACGCGCGCAGTTCATAGCCGGGCTGAAGGCCACCGCCCTGACCAAGGACGGAGCCGCAGAGAACACTCGCGGCTGGGTCTCTTCGTTCGCTCCTGGCAGTACGCAGTTCGTCACCACCGTCATCAAGGTGCGCGGCACGATGAGCGCCGGCCTCGCCACTGACGCCGGGTCCGAGGTGCTGCGGATCAAGCTCGATTACCTCTTCGTCTTCGCGGTCGAGCAGCCCGGTAACCCGGCCAACCGGTTGCGGGTCGTGCAGCAGCTATGGGGATATGTGGATTTCGCCCAATGGGACGACCCGGGCGGTCCCCTTGAGCCCTGGTTCCAGGTCAGGAACCAGACCGCAGGGGCGCTATGCGGCGAGCGGGACGGTTATATCCACCCGGCCTACCCGCAAGCCCCTCCCCCGAGCGTTCGGCCCTCGGGCGCGACGGTAAGTCCGTATTCCCTGGCTACCCCGTCAGCGGCCAGCACGAGCGGCTGCCACCCTACGACGGGCACCTGAGGGCTGCCGCGGGGTGCGCGCTGCCTCGCGCGCTGCGACGCGAGCCGACCCGGCGGTACAGCATCCTGGAACCCAGGCCGGGAGCCGTGCGTACCATAGGCGGGGCGCGGGGGAGACGGCACAATTCAAGCGAGGAGCAGCCGATGCCGCAAGCGCCAGTACGGCGGGATGCCAGCGAGTCATCGGATGTCGCCGAACTCGTCAGGCTGCATCACCGGCGGCGCGGGTGGGCCTGGGTGGCGACAGGCAGCGCGATTGGCCTCGCGGTATACGTGGGGATCGACGTAAGCCTGTTCGAGAACCTCACCGGGACGGCGGGAACGCTCAGCATTATCCCGGTCTTCTTGCTGCTCGCTCTGGTCCTGGTCGGGCTAGTTGTCGTAATCGTCGATACGTCACGCATTCACCGCGCTGACGGGGCCGCCCAGGTAAGTGCGAAGGACAGCGTTTCGCATCACCCGCTGTACGCTCACGCGCATCGCTATCCGCCGCACCACCATGGCAGCTGGGTTTTCGCCATCGGCCTGCTCGTCGTGATAACTGGTATAACCATATTTCTCCTGCCCGCCCAGGTGAACTCGTGGGGATATGCGGTCGGCGCGGAGAACCAGGACACCTTCAACCCGGTGTCGTACGGTCAGTCCTGCACGCACCTGTCCCGGGGCGGCGGCTGTCACATAGTGACCGAGGGCTACCTTTCCAAAAGCGGCGCGGACGTCACCTGGGGCAGCCAGGTGCCACTCGGCCAGCCGTTCAGCGCCCGCGACCCGCTCTGGGCCTGGGGCAGCGGGCGGACGCTCACCAGTGGCGACGGCTCGGCGATCGCGACGATCATCGCGAACCTGTTCTTCGATGGGGTAACGCTCCTCCTTCTCTACGTCCTCGTCGTGATAGTGCGCTACAACCAGGAGGCGCCCGAACCCGCTGGGGCACATCCGGCGGCACATCCGAGCGGAGTCCCGCAGACACAACATCCCGGTCGCGGTCACCACGGAAGCGGCGTTCGCCGCCCGGCACGCCGTGGGCGAGCTAAGCGCTGACGATCGCGCGAAGGGTGGCGAGGGGTAGCTGACCCGAACAGGCCGTCCCTGACGTTGCCGTAAGAACGCCCTGCTCGGGCCTGGGTGCGCGGCCTGTCAGCCTTTGAACGCTTCTTGCAACTCGTTGGTGATCTGGTCGATCGTCGCCTCTATCTCGCGTTTGAAGACCTTGCCGGTAAGCACCTTGTCGAGTGCTGGTTCAATGGTGGCCTCGCCGACCACGATGAGCCCTGCCTCGTCAGCAAGGAGTTCCTCGGCCGCGTCATTCAACTCCTTGCGGGTCAGTTCCCCGCCGCCGAACCATTCAGGGATGATGCGGGCGTGCGGGTGGTCCATCCGCTTGACAACGTGCGCCTTGCCGTTCTCCTTGTCGACTACGGCTGCATCGTACGGGCCGGCCATCTCCTTGTCCTGGTGCTCGATGGTGTCCAGCACTGCCTGCGCAGCCGCGACACTGGGATACGTTACGGCGTAGACGACCACGTAATGTGGATCAGCCATGACATCTCCTTAACACTCGGTGTTCCTGCGGTTCCCAGGCGCGGGCTGCGAGTGGCGGCGCCGGCACCCGCGCTACTGGCTGGTCTTCTGGCGCAGAGCTATCTTCGGGCTTCGCCGGCCCGCGGCTGCTCAGCGGTGACTTCGCCCGCTACGGTTCGTGGACGCTGGCCGGGAACGACGGGCCCGGGGCCGCTCAGGCGCTGAGTGGGGACGCTGCCCACCAGCGCGTGCGTGGAGTCGGCATCCGCTGGGGCCTGGCCGCGCCACTGCGGGTGGCTGTTGACGTAGAACATCATGCTCAGCCAGAAGGCGAGTACGATGACCGGGACGATCACGATGGCGGCAATGTAGCCCGCGTTTGTTGTTATCATGCCGGTTCTCCCTTCAAGACGACACTTCTAGTGTCATCCTGCGCCGAGCAGATCGCACCCGTGGAAGACCCTGGTCTTATACCCCCGGGGGCTTGCTCCCTCCCCGGTCATGCCGGAACATTCCCTAAGACCACCAGGCGCCGCTGATAGAGCTCCTGGTAGAAGGGCAGATGGTACGCAAGGTATGTGCCCAGCATCGGGTGCTGGTCAGCGTCCGGACTGCGACGGCCGGGCACTTCGGCCAAACCTGAGCTGGCTGCCACATCGGTGAACCAGTGACTGAAGCCGCCCTGCCATTCGAGCCGGTCAGAGGGCTGCCAGGTCAGGGCGTTCGGCCGGAACTCGATACCGACGTGCGCACAGTACGCCTTGATGGTGTCGGCGGGCCGCTTCATCAGGTCGCCGGCATCCACGACTAGCGGGTCACGCCCGGTCAGCCTGCTGACCTTCGCGTACACCTCGCACTGTGCCTCGAACCCGATCTCGTGTATCCCCGGGGATTCCGCCTGACGGCCAGGTAGGAGCGGATGGTAGAACGCCGTTGAGCGGCTGCGCGGCGCACCCCAGAGCATCAGCATGGCACGGCGAGTCTATAGGCGCGTCTCGCCCGAGCGTTCTGTCGAGTCAGGCTTCCCGGCTACTTGGCATGCTCGAGTGATCTCAAGAGATCTTCCACGTTGTCGTAGTTCGCCTTGAGGCCGTCGTACTTGGTCATGTGGTCACGGCCAGCCTGGTCGCGGAACGCCAGCCTGTGGGTCAGCTTCGTCACGCCGTCAGCTTCGTGCAGCTCCACGGTCTCGACGGCCTCTACGCCTGGCCACCCGTCGTACAGCCACGTCTCGACGGTCCGGGTCGGCGGCTCGACCTCCAAGAAGGTCCCGCTAAACGACATCTCCCTCCCGTCGTCGGTCACGAAGACGAAGTGGTAGTTCCCTCCGACGCGCAGGTCGATCGAGCAGACCTTCACCTCCTCCCCATACGGAGCGATGGTTTTGCGCACATGCTCCGGCTTGGTCAAGACGTCGAAGACGAGTCCGATCGGAGCGTCGAACTCTCGAGTGAGGACAATCTCGAGATCGTTCGGGAACTCGATGTGCGCCGGTCCATGCCGCTTAGGTGTCACTCCCGCTCTCCTTGTTGTAGCTCTTTGAGGTAGGCATCCACCCGATCCATCCGGTCATTCCACGCCTGCTCGTACTTGGCCAACCACTCGTGCAACGGGCGAAGACGCGCGGTTTCCAGGCGGTACAGCCGTCGGCGTCCCTCCGCCCGGCACCTGACGAGTCCCACCTCACTGAGCACCCGCAGGTGCTTTGAAACCTGGGGCTGGGACATCGCGAGTTCGTTCACGATCGCCCCGACCGGCTTCTCGCCTGTGATCAGCACGTCCAGGACTTCGCGACGGTGCGCCTCGGCAATGGCGTTGAAGACATCCGACGTCGTGGAAGAGCGGGCCACGGACCTAACATATTCCGATATCGGCATGTGTCAAGCCACTCGGGATCCTAGGCACCGCGGATGGAGTCGGACACACCCTCAGCCCGATGGCGCGGAGGATACGCTTCGGTCGTGGATCGCTGGCCGGAACTGGAGGAGACCGAGGAATCCGAACCGACGCGGCGGTCGACGCTGATCACAGTGGGCGTGATATGCGCTTTGATGGCTGCCGTCGTGGGCGTGGTGGTCTGGTGGTACCGCCATCCCGCGGTAGACCAGGCGCAGGCCCGGGCGATGCAGCCGGTTATTGACGCCTACATGCACGAGCACGGTGAGCAGCTCGGATTGGGCGGGTCCTTGGACCAGCGGCTCAAACCCGAGGTGTTCTGCGACGCGGGCATCATCGAGATCAGGCCGGATGGCCCGTGGTGGCGTGTCGGCATGGTGCTGAACTGCGGTGAGTTCGCTCGCCGCGGCAGCACGCTGATCGAGGGCAGCTCTGGTTATCCCAGCATCGGTGAGGTGATGGTTCTTTCCGGCTCTCCCGGGCACTACCGGGTACTGTCCCTGGATCTAGGCCCGCCCGGCTACGATCCGTCGTGGGTCCACCAGAATTTCTCATCCCTGGCCGCCAGGTGGATGTTGAGCACCCAACCGCCAACCGCGCCTGACCCAATCGGCCAGGCCTGCCAGGCGTTCGGCTTCCCGGCGGGTACCCCTGCTGTCCAGCAGTAGCGGATAACCGGGGATATGCCGCTAACCCCTCGCCCCAGATGAGCGAAGAGACCATACTTTGATCAGCACCTGGCCGGTCGGGCCACGGCAGTCGCGGCTGGTGATCAGCCGCGTAAGGGGGAGGAACAGCCGACACGCACGGCGTCGTACTGGTGACCTTCCATGCCGAACGGGACGGGCAGAAGATGGCGCTCCGGTCGGCCGACATCTGGCATCTGGCAGACGGTAAGGCCACGGAACACTGGTCATTCTTTGAGGACCAGGCCGCCGCTGACAAGCTCTTCAGCTAACCCGCGCGGCCACGGCCTCCGTACTGAGCTGCACGACGTAGTTGCCAACGACGAGCATGCTGTCGCGCTGTTCACGGCCCGTGCCGATCGGGTCGGCCGACAGCGGGAAGACCGCATTGTAGAGGTCTTTCACATCCGCGACGGCAAGGCGACGGAGGCCTGGATTTACCCAGCTGACCTCCACGTAAGCGATGAGTTCTGGTCCTGAGGCCGCTGTGACCCGCTGCTGAGAAGGTCGGGACGAGGCCGCGACAGAGGAGGGAGACGCGGCTGTGGCAATCGAGTTCGACGGCTGGGCGGTCGTGAGATGAGCGGCAAGGTGAGGGTGAACAGGTCGATGACGCTTGACGGCTTCATCGCCAGTCCCGGTGACGCGATGGACTGGACCTTCGACTTCGTGGCGCCGGACGCGGCCTGGCTGACGGAGATCGCGGCGGCCACCGGCGCCATGCTCATCGGCCGACGAACTTACGAGGTAGGCAACAGGATGGAAGTCGGCCAGGAGCGGGGGTCAGCATCGCGCGGCGAAGACTACCCCTTCTCCGGACCCATGTTCGTCCTGACCCACAAGCCGCCGGACCCGCCGGACCCGGAGGTCACGTTCCTCACCGGTGACGTCGGGTAGGCGGTCGCCACGGCGCCGGGATCAGACCCGCGCTGCCCTCGGTTTCCTGTGGGCGGCCCTACGCCTCCGGCTCCGGGACGCCGCTAAATTGGCATGCGGCCCGCTGGACGCGTTGCTCAGATCGCGCACCTTGTCGAACTTGTTTGTGCTGATCCCCACGTTGATGGCCACTCTGTACATCCTGCGACACCTCGGGACACTCGGGGTGGTGATGAGCGCGGAAAGCATCAGCGCGATCGGCGCCAGTCTCTACGCACTGGTCCGGGGCGGCCGATGGTGGCGTAATGTCAAGCCTCCCGAGCCCAAGACCCGGTGCGTCGGCCAGGCGGAGGATGCCAGCCCGTAACCGCCTGTCCCGGCGGCCACGCCAGCCACTAGTCGTCCTGCAGGCCGCAGGCGGCATAGTCCAGACCAGAAAGCGCTCACAGGGCCCGGTCATCGTCCTAGTCCTCCGACCGGAGTCTTAGGTGTCCGACTTCTCGGCCGCGAACGTGCCGCGCCCCGGCACCGTATAGGCGTAGCCCTCCTGGACGAGGACGTCGACCGCCCTGCGCACGGTGCCGACTGCCAGGCCCGTCTCCTGGACCATGTACTGGATCGAGGGCAGGGCATCGCGGGGGGCGATCTTCCCGGACGTGATCCGGTCGCGCAGCTGCCGGGCCAGCTGCTGATAGCTGGGCTCCGGGCTATGCGTGTCGATCACGAGCGGTTCCATGATCAACAGGGTAACTATGCTGGTCATGGCTGTATTATCAGATCATGCTAGGCATGGTTGCCATAGCTGATATAGCGTTTAAATATGGCCAGTGACTGGGATGACCCGATGAGCGCGCTCCAGTGGCACTGGGGCGAGGCATACATCATCGCGAACCCCAGACCGGACATCTGGCTGGCCGTGCGCCGCGACGATCACCAGACACTGCGCGACGGGACGCCGCTGGGCCTGCGGGACAAGATCATCGCGGACTACACCGTGCGGCCGGTCAGCCGCGACCTGCCAGCCCAGCCGGGGCCGGGCTCCATCTTGCCACGCTAGATCCTGGGGTGCTGGCGTCGCTCGCCGCCGCCTCCAGGCCGTGCCGGGCTCAGGCAAGGACATGCGGGGAAGCACCGCCCGGCGTCCAGCCAGCCCGGCACGGCTAGGACGCCTCTGAACAACGCGGTTATTCAGAGGCGTCCTAGGAACCCTGGCAGGGAGGGCCGCAGACCATGAGGTCAGCGTCTCCACCGCAGGAGCCGGTCGAGTACATCGAGGGCGGCCGTGCGGCGCGTCTTCTTGCTCGACCAGACGGCGGGAAAGATCACCACTGCGATCACCAGGACGGCCAACAGGCCCAGGATCAGCAGCACTTCCTGATTTCTCAGCAAGCCCGGTATATCCCTGCTGACCTGGGCGATCGCGGAAAGCCGGTAGACCTGGCGTGAGCCTTCCACTTCACGGGCGCAGATGCACCCGCGTACGCTGTTGAGCACGTGCGGCCTCCTTCGGGGGTCGGACTAGATGGATTGACGGCCTTCCGTTCGCGCGGGAGGCCGTCACCATTTCCGGGGGCAGCCACGCCGTCAAGGACAATGTTGTACCGCAGCTACGACAACTTCAAAGCACGTCAGTGGCCGCGTGTGGGGACAAGGTGTGCACCACGCTGTGAATAGCTGTGGACAACCGGTGCGCACCTGTGTGGACGGCAACGCGGGATACCTGGACATAAGAATCAAAGACGCAGGTCAAGTCCCCGATCGGAAGTCCAGAGATTGTGGACACGTAAAATTACGGCGATCTCACGAAATTCTTGGGAGCACCGAATTTATCCACATGCATTACTCGCATTCAATTGTGGAAAGGCTAGGAAAGAAAAGGGAACGAGAGCCAGGCGCGTGAATGCTCACCGGGCTCGCTGCAGGCCGGGTCAGGCGTATGCCCGGCGTAAACCGGGAGCAGCTCCCGCCACGCTGATCTGCCGCAGCTCCGCCTCCCCGGCTGCCGGGTGTCCTGACGCTACGCTGAGGACGTGCCGATACCAAATGCCTACTCTGTGCAGTTTTCCGGCCCAAAGGAAGCAGAGTCAGGGCTGGTCGACGCTCTTACGAAGGCCGGGCTCGCGGCGGAGACGTGCAAACCCATGTACGACAACGAGGCCGACCTAGGCTGGGTCCGCGTCCTCGCCCACGAAGGTCACGACGACCGGCCGAGCCCGGAGTTCCAGAGACAGATCAGCGCGCGATCTGGTGAGATCGCTAAGACCTTCGGCTACTCACATCGGGCAAGCGGGGTCACTGTCGCGACGTCCTACTCCTGACCCAGATAGCCGCGTCATCCGGGCGCGGGTCGCGGCCAGCGTGCCAGTGATCAGTTAGAAGGCTTGGGGCGCAGCGCGTACAGCACGGCATCAGCCAGGGCGAGGTAGTCGCGCGCACGATCAACGCTGATGTCGGCGCCGGAATGGGCCGCCAGGTTGCGGAGCACCGACATTCCCTGGATCGCCGCCAGCGTCTCATCGCTGATCAGGTCACGCTCCCGCGCCATCCTGGCCAGCCCTAGGCTGCCCTGCGTGCGACGGGGCGGCGTGCCGGGACTGTCGGACATCTCGACCATCTCTACCAGGCGGTACTCGATCCGCTTGAACGCCTCCATGACCGCAGATGGAGGCGAGATCTCGGCGAGCCTGGACAGTTCCTCGCGCAAGCTCGGGACTGAGGCCGGAACCGGGGCCTTGGCCAGCTCCGGGCTGCGAGCCAGCTCCTCGCGCACCTCGGCCTGGAGCTGGTCGAACTCCAGCTCAACGGGACCCGCCTTCACCCGCCGCAACAACGCGTGGCTGAGCGCCGCTCTGATGGGCTTGCGCAGGAAGACCACGATCACGATCACAGCCGCTGGCCATACCAGCGACTGCACCAGTGACGCCACGAACGCCTGCCAGCCCGCCGGCTGACCTTACCGCCAGCAGGGGTGGCAGATCCGGGGGTTCAGCAGGCTAGCGGCCCGTCTGACCGGTCAGCAGGTGCGCGGCGTGTCTGCGCAGGTCAGCGCTAGCCTGTGTCACGCGCCGCGCCGCAGGTCCCGCAGCACGGTGGCCGGGCACACGCCGAGCGTCCTGGCGATCTCCCGCAGGGTCATGCCCCCAGCGCTCAGCCGTTCAGCGGCCAGGCGCCGACCGAACTGGGCGTCGTGACCGAGCACGTCCCTCCGCCACTGCCACCGCTGACGCTTGTACTGTTCATTTCCACTGGCTGAAATGAAACACCGAACGAATCAGCCCAGCTCAGCCGCTGGCGCCCGCGCATTGCGCGCTGTCGAACTGCCGCACAGAGCATGCGATCGATCGTCGCGGGGATGCGCCATGTGCACGACGCTGACGCACGGCCCGCCGTCCCGCTCACGTCTCCAAAGCGCGACTATCCAGCCGCCAGCGCCGCGCACCCGCAACGCGCGGGGCGTCCCGGCCTACGGCTGCGCCCGCGCCCCGGCCGTCACTGATAAGACGAGGATGCCTCGTAGGAGTTCGCCGAGCTGACCGACGCCATCGATCCCGAGGGCGCGGCCGAGGACGAAGATGTAGCTAGCGGTCTCGTGAAGGACGCTCGACGCTCTCGTTGCCACTAGTTCGGCTCAGGCAAAGACAGCACTGCCCGCAGCCCTGCTTCTACGGCCGTCAAGGCTCGACGACGCAAAGTCCAGCCATCGTCGGTCAACTGTTCCTCGGAGACGAGGGTGATGCGGTAACAGACTGCGGTGTAGTCCTTACTTACAGAAACCAGGTACGCAGCGATGGAGGCCAGCTCAGCGTTGGGGAGTTGCTCCATTCCGCCCGGCGACACATCCTGACGAAGCGGCACGGCAAGAGCGGATGTCAGGACTGGTTCAGATACGATCAGCCAGCGATCAGCTGGGTAGTCCCCCAGCTTGCCAGAGTAGACGCGGCCTCGTCGCAACGCCACTGGAGTCAGGGAAGCTCGGGTAGCTGTGCGAGGCTGTACTCTTGCAGGCCCGCATCTTCAGTCAGTGCACGCCGGTAGTGCTCAACGAGCCTGGTGCGTGTAGCTACCTGCTCGCGGAACACCTGGAGCGCTATGACTGTCGCAACGTGCTCAGCGGCCGTTTGAGGGTTGCGCATCCGCTCCAAGTCGGCCTTGTCACGGTCTGTAAGTGGGAGCGGCTCCGTTGCAGCTAGATTGACGTCGCTCACCGCTGACCGCCTCCTTAGTAAGTATCTTATGCTCAGTGTAGAAAATGCTGCTAGTAAGCGTAAAACGATCGCATACGGGGGTCCTGTCGGCTGACTTGTAAACGCCGCAGGCCAGCAAGTCAACGCGTCCGGTTGCGGATTGCTGGCCAGCCCTTGCCGCGGAGACTGCCTGCGTCACCAGAACGCGGTCAGGATGCTGCCGAGCAGCAGGCATACCACGCCCCATACCTGTAGCCGCAGGCCGCCGCCAGCAAGGTCGGCCATGCGATCCCGGATGCGCTGGTCCTCGGCCATCCGGGCCGTCTTTTCTTCCTGTGTGGCTGCCTGTCTGTCCCGTGTCTGTCCCTGACCTCTTGCGCATGCCAGGCGTGCAGGGTAGCGATTTGTCGCCCGGCCTCTACGAGACGGTTCTCCAGCCAGGTCAAACGCTCCTCGACTGTCGCATTGGCGGGCGCCGCGTCAAAGCTCACCTGGGCGGTGGCGTTGACGGTCATCCTGCCTAGGCCAAGGTCGGCGCTGCCAGATATGACCTTCCCGTGGGGGTGAAGGTGCAGGAGCCTTGCCAACCAGGTCCACTTAACGATCCAGTTCCAACACGCCCACAGGAAGGCCACGGCGTGCGCACGGATCTCCCTGATCCTCCCCCAAATGCCTGGTCGCGAGGTCCATTCGCGACGCACGTCACTGATGCCCTTGGCCGCCAGGAGCACGCCGATGACCAAAAGCAGCTCACCGGTCCAGTGGAGCAGCCTTTCCCAGGTCATGCCAGCCGCCAGACTGAGCACGACAAAAGCCAGAGCGCAGAGGCAGAGCACGATCGTGCCCACAAACGGGTCCGTGCTGAGGTCGCGGACCGGAGCGTCGTGGCTGGTAGGCACGAGACGGGAGAGTACCGGCACCGACTGGCTAGTGCGCTAGCCCTGCCATGATCCACCGAACCGGCCGCGATCCGCTGCTTGGCCAGTCGCGTGGCAGCCTGGGCGGTAGTGCACCGAAGCCACAACCCGATCAGCCATACCCTTACGGCCGTGCCGACGTGCCCGCCCGAGCCAGCATCGTGCAGCAGGCCCGTATCTCCGCAGGCCATCGGCGGCCAGTCGCACACCGGTTGCGGTGCAGCGGCGCGTGACACGCGGTGACTGCGCCGACGCTGGCCTGCACAGATGCACCGCGCATCTGATCAGGGGTCAGAGGGTGATTGTCCAAGGCAAGGGCGGAGCCCGTCGATCAGGACGGAGGAGTGAGGCTCCTTAGACTCCGTGCGTCAAGCCATGGCGCGGGCGCTGGGTCGGGGCCAATATTCTGTCCTCAAGGGGGTGGTCAAGATGCCCTTCACCTTGAACCGCCGCCGGTAAAAAACGCCCATTACGGGCACCACAGCCGCCCGGCGACCCCGGCAGGGAGGTCAAAGTCGGTTAATCGTGTGGTTTGTGGCAAGGCAAGGTATGGGCAAGACGAATCGCCTGTCAGATCGTCTCGCGCGAGGTCCCGGACCACTTATGGTCCGGGACCTTAATTTTCTGGCATAGATCCGTACCCAGCCCGTACCTGAGTTGGCTCAATCTAGTGCGCAAGTCAGTTGGGGTCGTGATGGCGTCGAGGGCTCGACGGAGGTCGTCGGGAAGGGGTCGGCAGCGGTGATGACGTGCTGGCCGACACACCGGGCTGTCTATTGGGTGATCACCCAGGCCGATCGGGCCGATCGCGCGGTAGGCCAGGCCAAGCCTGTGGCAGGCTGGCTGGTGTGAGCAGGATTGTGTATATCTCTGGGAGGCCGGGGGCGGGGAAGAGCAGCCTCGCCTTCCCACTGGCAGCGGAGCTCGGCTACTCGCTGGTGACCAAGGACCTGATCAAGGAAGCGCTGCACGACGCCCTGTACGTCCCGGGCGAGGGCAAGATCGACCTGGCTTGGTCGCGGCGGCTGGGCGCCGCGTCGTTTGCGGTGCTGTGGACGCTCGCGGCCCGCGCGGGCGACATGGTGATCGAGGCCAACTTCCACCCGGACAACGATTATGCCTTGGGCCAGCTGCACGGCCTGGGCGGCCGGACGGTCGAGGTGCACTGCGCATGCCCCGCCGAGGTCGCTCACGCCCGGTACAACGCACGGTCGAGGCACGAGGTCCACCAGGGGACGCTGCCGCTGTCCGCGATGGGCAAATACGACCGGCCGGTCGGCATCGGCCCGCTGGTCACCGTGGACACGACCGGGCCGATCGACGTCGCGGCCGTCGCCGCCGAGGTCCGCCTGCACACCAGCTGAGATATACGAAATTCCGGTTTTCGACCGCCTCGGCTAACGTGGAAACTCTGCAGTAGGTGTCACTTCCGCATGCATACAACGTGTTTTTCTCCCACGCAGTGCGGATGTCCCACGCTATCCGCGGCTGCGCGGAGCGACGCGGCGCCCCCTGCGGGCCTGCCGGGAAAGCAGCCCCCTCGCACTCTCGTGACCAGGGCCGGAATAGCTCCACCAGGCAAAACAGGGCGTCCGCACGAGACCCGCCCGCCGAACCTGTTAGTGCGCAAATTCTCCGCCCCAAAAACCACGAAGCCGCAGGTCAAAGCCACACGCATCTCCCGCAATCCTGCGAACGTGAGCCAAGTCAGGTCCGGGACCTTAATTTTCTGGCATAGATCCGTACCCAGCCCGTACCGAGCCCAGCACTGCGCCAGCCGCCGGAGGACTGACAAAGGCGCCGGATCCGCACCCGGCGGCCCCAGCAGAAACAGAGGGAGAAGATGAGGTTAAGTGGTCAAAATCGAGAAGGAAGTCCTGAAGGACGGCAGCGTCCGCTGGCGCGCCAGGGGTGTGAGCACTGGCAGGGACCCGGTGACGGGAAGGCGCACGCAGCGCACCATCACCGGCAAGACCAGGAGGGAAGTCGAGGCCGAGGTGCGCCGCATCGGCCACGACGTCGATAAGCGCACCTACGTCAAGCCGTGGGACGGCAACGTGAATGAGCTGTGCGACGCCTACCTGCGCGCGGCCACGCGCGGCCTGGAGGCCAATACCAGGCTCAGCTATGACAACGCGCTGCGTATCCCGCGTGAGCGGCTGGGCCGCCGCCGGGCGGCGTCTATCACCCGCGACGACATCGAGGCCCTGGTTGACTTCGCGTTCGAGCAGGGCCGGGTGCGCGGCGGGAAGCAGGGCACCGGGCTCGGTGAGCGGTCGGTGCGGCTCATGCTCGGCAGGCTGAGCGCCGCGTTCGAGCAGGGCATTGATGACCGCAGGCTCGCCTTTAACCCGTGCCGGAAGGTTAAGACAGATGCACCCAAGGCGGACGCCAAGCCCAGGCGGAAGAGCACCTCATGGAGTGAGGACCAGCTCCGGGCGTTCCTGGCCGTCGCCGACGCCGACCGGCTCGCGCCAGTCTGGCGCCTGCTCGCCTGCGGGCTGCGCCGCGGCGAGGCAGCAGGGCTGGCATGGGACGGCGAGGTCGAGATCCCTGGCGGCGACACGCGCAGGGCCGTCGACCTGGACGGCCAAACGGTCACGGTCGGCCCGACGAGGGTCCTTGTCGGCGGCAAGGTCATCGCCAAGGACACGCCCAAGTCCGACTACGGTTGGCGCACGCTGCCGCTGGACGGCACGCTGACCAGCCAGCTCAGGGGCGCTGCGCGACCTTCAGCAGATCGAGGCGATGGACGCGGGCGCGGCCTACGAGGGCGGCCATCAAGTCGCCAGCGACGAGCTGGGGCGGCCGGTGTCACCCGAGTGGCTGACCGACGAGTTTCACCGGATCGCCGAGCGCGCGGGACTGCCGCGTATCAGGCTGCACGACACCAGGGCGACTATGAACACCCTGATGGAGAAGGCAGGCGTGTCGGACAACTTCCGCGCGGCCTGGCTTGGCCACACCGTCGCCGTCAACCGCAGCGCCTACCTCCGCAAGCCTGGCGACCTGACAGGCGTCGGTAATACGATCAGCCCGATTCTCGGGTCCGTGTGACAAGAGTGTGACAAAACCCGGTCCTGCTAGCGCTCTAAGAGCCTGATGACAACTCCAGATGGAGCCCTGGCCTGGGAGAACAGAAGCGCGCTCGGAGGGACTCGAACCCCCAACCTTCTGATCCGTAGTCAGATGCTCTATCCGTTGAGCTACGAGCGCTAGTGCGTGGCTAGTTTACGACACTCTGAGTGTCCCTTGGGCGAGCCGGCCAGAGCCAGTTGACAGTGATGGAGCGCTACTGCGGTCAGCCGCGGCTAGGAAGGCCACCAGGTCGCTCGACTCCAGCATGGCCTGTTCCTTCGAGGGGATGGCACGACGACCGTCTGATCGTAGCGAGGCCCAACCGCCGCGGGCGCAGAAACGTCATATGGGCTATAGGCGGCGTTTCAAATGGCTGATCGGTATCTGGATCGTTAGCATTACTGCCGGTAAGGGTCACATGGACGGCTATCCGGAGGAACGAGTCAAGGCTACGGAGACTCATGCCCGCGCACCGGGCCTGGATGGGATCCGGGCGCTGGCCGTACTCGCCGTCATCGGGTTCCATGCCGGCGCACCGGAGCTGTCGGGCGGCTTCCTGGGCGTTGATGTCTTCTTCGTGCTCAGCGGATTCCTGATCACGGACTTGCTGGTGGCTCAGTATTGCCGGCTCGGCCGACTGGACCTGAAGAAGTTCTGGGGCAGGCGGGCCAGACGTCTGCTGCCGCCGCTGGCCGTGATGCTGATCGTCGTCACGGCCGCGGCGACCGTGATCGAACCTAGCCAGGAAAGCTCACTGCGCCTGGCCCTGCTCGCCGCAGTCACGTACACCAGCAACTGGTACCAGATCATCCATCACGTGTCGTACTTCGCCTCTCTCGGGCCGATGGCGCCGCTTGATCATCTGTGGTCGCTCGCCATCGAGGAACAGTTCTACCTGATCTGGCCCCTCATCCTGTGGTTCGTCATTCTCAGGCTGAACGGCCGGCGTGCTTGGGTCACGGCCACGTTGCTCGGTGCGGGGTTGTCCGCGCTGGCCATGGCGCTCGAGTACACGCCCGGCGGCAACCCTTCTGCCGTCTACTACGGTACGTACACCCACGCGTCCGGGCTGCTCATCGGCGCTGCGCTCGCCATGGCCTGCCCGCTGGCGACCCTGGCCTCGACTTCTCCCGAGCGGACCAGGCGCCTGGACGCCCTGGGCATCGCCGGACTCGCCATCCTGGCCTGGGCCATCGGGCACTTTTCCGGTAGCGATCCTGCTGTCTACCCAGTCGGCCTCATCCTCGCCGCGCTGGGTGCGGCGGGCTTGGTCGCCGCGGCCGCCAGCAACGGCGTGGTCGCGGCGATGACCGGCCTGCCGCCGTTGCGCTGGATCGGAGTCCGGTCCTACGCGATGTACCTGTGGCACTGGCCGGTGATCGCGCTTACCGGGGCCGTGGCCGGGCATGCCGCCTCCTCACCGTGGCTGTGGGTCATGGAGGTGGGCGTCACGATCGGGCTGGCCGCCCTGTCGTGGCGGTTCATCGAGGGACCGATCTTGCAGAACGGGTTCCGCGCCACCTGCCGTCACTGGGTCCGGCTGCTGACTGGCGCCGACTCCCGAGTTGACCGCAGGCGCCGGAGCCTCGTGCCGACGGCAGTGGCCGCGACCGCGCTGGCCGCCGTCGTCTTCGCCAGCTATGGCATTGCCCGTCCGCCAGCGCCTGTAGCTCCTGCTGGCCTGATGCGACAGGTCGCCGAGGGCGAACAGGCTGGCGCCGCGTCACAGGCGACCCACCCGCCGCAGCTCCTGCCGGCCGCCGCGCAGTCCACCGTGCCTCCCGCGCGGCCGTCGGCGTGTTATGTCAGCACCAAGCCAGCGGCAGTCTCAGGCTGGCAGGTCACCGCGGTCGGCGACTCCGTGATGGTCGCCTCGGCCACCGCCCTGGAGGCGGCCATACCTGGCATATACATTGACGCGCAGGTGGGCCGTCAGATGGCGACCGGGCTAGCCGTCATACGGAGCCTGGCCAGGAGGCACAAGCTCCGGCAGATCGTGGTCGTCGGCCTCGGCACGAACGGCGACATCACCTCCACGCAGCTTCGCCAGTTGCGTCATGCCATCGGTTCGTCCCGCGAGCTCGTCCTGGTCAATACCTTCGGGCCGATGTCCTGGGAATCCGAAGTCAACGCGGTGATAACCGCCGCCGTCCGGCACGGTTCCCACGTGGAACTCGCCAACTGGAACCAGGCGATCAGGACCCGGACCAACCTGCTGTGGCCAGATGGCATCCATCCGCAGCCGTCGGGGGCCAGGCTCTACGCGCGTGTCGTGCTCGCAGCCGTGCGGGCTGGCTTGCCGCGCGGCCAGCCGCGCTCCTGTTCTGGACCGGCCCATTTCATCCGGTAACGCCGCTCTAGCGATTAAGCCCATTTCCCCGATCGGAGCCAGCGGTGCGCGCGCTGTTAGCGGTGCGGAGAGGGTGTCGTGAAGTAATCGCCGTTGTCGAAGTCGGCGAGCAGGCCAGGGTGGGTTGGTTCCCATCCGAGGATCCGCCGGGTGACGAGGTTGGACGTCGGGTTGTCGAGAACGATCGCCATCGCGAGGAACCCGAAGTGCGCTTCCAGCCGGTCAGCCGGGATGCTTGCGGTCGGTACGCCCAGGTGGTCACCGATGCTCTGCGCGATCTCGCGTATCGGGATCCCTTCATCACCGACCGCGTGCCACCGGGTGCCTGCCGGTGCGTCCTCGAGAGCCAGGCGGTAGAGGTGCCCGACGTCGCGGGTGTGCCCGGCGGGCCAGCGGTTCGTTCCGTCCCCGGGGTAGCCGGCCACCCCTGTCTGCCTCGCGATGGCGATCAGGGTCCTGGCGAAGCCGTGACGGTCCAGCGTGCTGTGGGTGATCGGCGGGACGCGCACGACCGATGACCGCACGCCCAGCTCCGCGAAGCCGGTCACGGCGTTCTCGGCGTCGATGCGAGGACCAGGAGCGCCCGCGTCCTCCTCCGTACCTGGCCGGCCGAGGTACGCGAGCGCGAGCGTGCCCGACGTTCCGACCAGCGGCTTTCCGGTCCCCGCGAGCGCGTCGCCGAGCGCGTGCACGACGGCGAGGTCCGCGGCGGCCGCGGCGGCAAAGTCTCCGGAACGCGCCTGCTCATGGTTGAACGCGAGATGGATGACGCCGTCGGAGTCCTCGGCCGCCTTCCTGACCTGACTTCCGGGTTGGCGGGCGGCGTGGCCGCCGCCCGTCAGCATCCGGTTCTCCTGGGGCCATGTCCGCCAAGCCGCTGTAATAGGGTCATGGGATGGCTGAGACGCAGCGGCGGCCTGTGCCACGCAATGATTCTGGCGAGCTGGATACCGCGCTGGCGTTTCTCAACTTCAATCGTGAATCTGTGCTGAAGAAGGCCGATGGCCTCAACGACGAGCAGCTGCGCCGCGTGCTCGTCGGTACCGGTACGAACCTGCTCGGCCTGATCAGGCATCTAGCCGGGGCCGAGCGGTACTGGTTCGGCCTCCACCTCACGGGTGTCAAGCCTGTAGAGGGCTACAAGTTCGGGATGAAGGTTCCGGCTGGAACTCCGGCCGAGGCGGTCATCAGCGACTACCGCGCGGCGATTGCCGAGAGCGACGCCGCGATCATCGCGGCCGGCGACCCGCAGACGCTCCTGGCCAAGCGCGTCAGCGGCCAGCGGCAGACGCTCCGGTGGCTCCTGGCCCATATGACTAGCGAGACTGCACGCCACGCCGGTCACGCCGACATCCTCCGCGAGCAGATCGACGGAGCAACGGGCCGTTAGCTGGCGCCAGCCCGGGCAGGCCTTGTCCAGTCATGATGGGCGGTGACTCAGGAGGGAGTGTCCCATGATCGGCACGTTGCGCACGGTGGTGCTCGACGCACCCGACGTCCGGCGGCTCGCCGCGTTCTACACCGCCCTCGGCGGGTGGACCGAGCAGTATGCCGACGACGACTGGATCACGCTGGAGACCGGGGACGGGTGGCGCATCGCCGTCCAGCTCAGCCCCGACCACGTACCGCCGCGGTGGCCCGACCCGGCGCACCCGCAGCAGGCGCACCTCGACCTGCGCGTGCCGGACCTCGACGCCGGCTCGGCGCAGGCGGTCGGGCTGGGCGCCGAGCTGCTGCGCGCGAACGAGACCTGGTACACGCTGGCCGACCCGGCCGGGCACCCGTTCGACCTGTGCCTGTTCCCGGCGAAGCAGCAGACCACGCTCATGGGCGTGATGCTCGACTGCCCGGACGCCCAGCAGCTGAGCACGTTCTACGCCGACCTCCTCGGCAAGCCCGTCACGTACCAGGGCGAGGGCATGGCCATGATCGGCGAGGACGGGGCGCAGCCGGTGATGTTCCAGCAGATCGCCGAGTACCACGCGCCGCGGTGGCCTGACCCCGCGTATCCGCAGCAGTTCCATCTCGACGTCACGGTCGACGACGTCGACGCGGCCGAGGCGGCGGTGCTGAAGCTCGGCGCCACCTCGCTGTCCTCCAGCGGGGAGAACTGGCGGGTCTACGCCGACCCGGCCGGCAAGCCGTTCTGCCTCTGCTGGGACTAACCACACCGCACGGCAGGCGGCTTCCAGGTGCCGGAGACCATCTCGGCCTGCCCGCCGAGCCGTCCCTCGCTGCTGACCTCGCGGACCACCGGGATGTAGGTTCCCAGTCTGAGTGGCATCTGGCGCTGCCGTGACCTGCAGCGATGCTGGATATCTCACGATCTTGGCAATGTCAACAGATGATCGTTACAGCTTGTAGTTGATCGAGATCGCTGAGCCTGTATGGCCCACAGCGACGGCCTAGGAATCGCGTACAGCCTCTTGTCTTCAGTGCTCACCTACGAGAGCCGTTGCTCCTCGATCAGCGCCCGGTACCGTTCGTACTCCTTGTCGACGCGAGCAGGGATGTTGACGAGGGTCCCTTCCTCCATGCGGTACGTCCGGTCGGAGTCGCCGCGGAAGGAGAGCCAGTTGAAGCTCGTGCTTATCCAGGTCTCGTTAAAGATGAGGATCTTCGCGTGCGTGTTCTTCACGCGCACGAACGTGAACCTTGGAAATCTGGACGCGAGGTTGCCCAATCGTCTCAGGGCCTGCTCATCCGAGCCACTATCGTCGTCACCGTATCCGTGGGCAATGGTGACCGCGACGCCTGCTCGGAGTCTTTGCTCCAGCTTGGCGAGAAAGTCAGTGTTTACCACGGACTTCTTGACCCAGGGGGCGATTATCAGCAGGCGGGTCTTGGCCGCGGGCAGTGCCTCGTTTAGCAAGTCGGCGTGCTCGAAGACGCTAACGCTGCGTACGAGGGCGGTAAACCCGCTCCCCACGGGCGACTGGTCTCCTTGACCTTCGGCCGCGTCAGCTTCTGCCGGAGACTCGGTGCTCCTTTGCCCCTCCAGTTCTTCATCAAGAACCGGTCGTGGCTCTGCGTCGCCTAGCGAGAGTCCTAGGCGTTCGACGGCTTGAATTCGGTCGAGCGCCAGGCCGTGCTCGGTGGCGAGGTCGTCTTCAATGCCGACGGCCAGCAGCGCCTGGGAAGCCGCCTGCAGGCAGCCCCGCACTCAGACGGGCGCCGCCTGAGCAGCCGGACCCCCCTGACTACCTGCAGAATTGCCGCGCACCCGGGCGCCTGACCCTACCCTAGCGGGATGGTTTCCCTGCGCCCGATGACCGAAGCAGACCTCGCGGCGGTCGAGGCGTGGCTCCGGCTGCCGCATGTGGCCCGCTGGTGGACGCCGGACACCACTGCCGAAGCGGAGATCGCCAAGTACCGGGAACGAGTCCGCCAGGACAGCAAGCCGGCCACTCACATGCTGCTGGTCACCTCCGACAGCACGCCCGCCGGCTGGTGCCAGTGGTACCGGTGGGCGGATTACCCCGCCGACGCCGAAGCCATGGGAGCGCGCGACGGAGAGATCGGGATCGACTACGCGATCGGCGACCCGGCACAGCTCGGCCGGGGCGTCGGCACCACGCTGATCGCCACCCTAGTGACCGAAATACGCCGCCGCCATCCCGGTGCCGGGATACTGGCCGGCCCGGACCCCGCCAACATGGCCTCCCGGCGTGTCCTGGAGAAGAACGGCTTTCACCTCGTGGCTGTCCGGCCGATCGCCACTGAAGCCAGCGACGCCCCGATGGCCATCTACCGTCTGCCCTCAACTGCGGCTTGCCAGTAAGCCGAAAGACACCTCTGCGGACACCCGGCTTGTCAGTCGTGCGTAATCGATATACCGAGGATCACCGTAGCCAGGACCACGACCTGCCCGGGCGCTAGATCCTGATCCCAGGCTGCACCGCCCGCCACATGCCCGCGGTAGCGCTCAACGGCGCCGACGCCATCCTCTCCCGCCGCTGCCGCAAGGCCAGCAGCCAGCCCGAAGCCATCTGCAACGAGCCCGCACTCAGACAGGCGCCGCCTGACCAGCAAGATCCAGATGATGATCTTGCCCACCTACAAAATTGTCGCGCACCCTCCGGCGTGTCTCACGAGAATGGCGGATCCGCCACCCGTCCGCCATTGACCATGAGATTCCGCCATGCGGCGTGAGACCCTACACGGGCTTCTCACCCGCGAGCCATGTCCGCGAAGCGGCTGTAATGTCCTTGGAACGCCACGGTCACGGTCGTGGTTGGGCCGTTCCTGTTCTTGGCCACGATCAGGTCCGCCTCACCAGCCCGCGCCGACTCCCGCTCATAGAGATCCTCGCGGTGCAAAAGGATCACAATATCGCTATCTTGTTCAATGCTATTATGAAGGTGGATTCCATTAGCCACGAAATTGTGTGCTCCGAGAACAGTCGCATCATAAACTGGCTGATTCCCGATACCTTCTACATATGATATGGTATCCCAGTACACATCGCTTGTAGCGAGCATCCCCAGCTGCGCATCATCAAGAACATCTGCCATGCGCCCAATGCGCGTCCGCGTCGGGCATATATTTGCATTGAGATCTCCCCGGCTTTGGCTTCCGACGGCCGTCCGAAGGTAGGACAGCGTGATGGAACGCTCCCTCATTACCTCTTCGACTCGTTCCCAGACACCGCTGGGAATCGTGTCGAACCGGCCAGCGGCCGTCATCGCGTCGAGTCGTCGCTGCGCTTGCACAACTGCCAGCCCGCGCTCCCCATATACACCGATGCCGTCCAGAAATTGCCGCTGGTCCTCGACCCCCGTCACATCTATCGTCCATTGCGGGTGACCGTAGACATTGCCGACAGAGCGCAACCGCGCTTTGACATCGAACCGAAGCAGCAGGATCTGCAATTCCCGAGCCAGTCGCTCGCTTGTCGTGCCGTAGTAAACCCTTACGGCCCCGGATCTAGCTACGGTTACCGAACCGTCTGTGGCCCACAGGTGACGGAGGAATAGTGCAAGCTGACCTTGGGACAGCGAGAAGATGCGTGCTGGGATGAATTTTTCATGGCTGCGCAGACCGAACAGGCTCATCGAGTCGAGCCAGGCCGCGATGGGATTGTGCTTCCCATGAGTCAGATGATGCGGCGACGGCAGGCGCAATGACGTGCAACGAGCAGCCGGGTGGTCATCGCGGATCGCGGTGATCCCGAAGTGCAGCGCCGCGCTTGTCACAGCCGCCAGATTGGCCTCATCGGTGCTGGCGTACCGGATCGGCTGATTCCTCACGAAAGACCCATCCCCGAGCAAGTGGGCAAGCATGATCAGTTCGGGCTCGGGCATCTCCTGCGTTCGCAGAGGCGCTGGCACATGCCGTGGAACGGCGACCCGGGCCCCAGGCCCGATATCGCCGAGCGGGCACCAGCCGTCGACGGTGAGGAATGGGTGATTCGCAGTTGCCTCCACCTCCCGACCCGACGCCAGCCGGACTCTGAATACCTCCTTGATCCCGCTGGGGAAGGCGTGCGTCATGGTCTGGGGCACGAGGCGCAACCGGTCATCGAGTGACCAGACCGGGATGTTGCGTTCGCGGGAGGCCAGCAACTCGCCGAGTGAGATTTCAGATCCCGTGTCTGCGCGCAGGATGCGCGTGCCTGCGGTCAGGCAGCCTGACTCGCGTAGGTCTGAGAGCAGTGGCTTCTTGTCGGTGCGCTGTTCGGGACCTCGGTTGAGCTGGGATAGGGCGACGACGGGGACGTCCAGTTCCTTGGCGAGCAGCTTGAGCGAACGGGACATCTCGGAGACTTCCTGCTGGCGGTTCTCGACCCGCTTGGGAGACGACATCAGCTGCAGGTAGTCGACGATGACGAATTTGAGGTCATGACGCATCTTGAGCCGACGGCACTTGGCCCTGATCTCCATCATCGACATGTTCGGCGAGTCGTCGATGTACAGCGGCGCGTCGGCGACCTCGCTCATCCGCTTCGCCAGCTTGGCCCAGTCGTCGTCGTTCATCTGGCCGGTGCGCATCGTCTGCAGCGCCACCCGGGACTCCGCCGACAGGAGCCGCATCGTGATCTCGTTCCGGCCCATCTCGAGGCTGAACAACACCGTGGCGATGCCGTTCTTTATGCTCGCGGTGCGAGCAAAGTCCAGGGCCAGTGTCGACTTGCCCGCGCCAGGTCGCGCTGCTATGACTACCATCTGGCCGGGGTGGAGGCCGTTGGTGAGAGCGTCCAGGTCGGCGAATCCGGTGGGGACGCCCGTGAGGTGGGCGCCGCGGCTGCCTATCGACTCGATCTCTTCCAGGGCGCCGGGCATGATCTCAGACAGGGAGTGGTAGTCCTCGCCCGTCCGGCGCTCGGTGACGGCGAACACCTCGGCCTGGGCCCGGTCCACGAGATCGTCGGCATCGGCGTCGCCCGCGTAACCGAACTGGACGATCCTGGTGCCGGCCTCGACCAGGCGGCGCAGGATGGCGCGCTCCCTGACGATGCGCGCGTAGTAGCCGGCGTTGGCGGCGGTCGGCACCGAGGCGATGAGCGTGTGCAGGTAGGGCGCGCCGCCTACCCGCGCAATCTCGCCGCGCTTGGTGAGCTCGCTGGCGACGGTGATCGCGTCGGCCGGCTCCCCCCGGCTGTACAGGTCGAGGACCGCCTCGTGGATCAGCTGGTGAGCTGGCCGGTAGTGGTCGGCGGGGCGGATCACCTCGATCACGTCCGAGATGGCATCCTTCGAGAGCAGCATGCCGCCGAGGGCGCACTGCTCCGCCGCGACGTCGTGCGGCGGGGTCCGCTCGAAGTCGTCGTTCCGCGGGATCTCGGCGACGCTCACGTGACCCCCTTCCCCCGTGCGAGTGAACGTGGCACGAACGCGCTCCTGCCTTCGCCTGACACTGTCCTAGCCGATAGGTCTGACATTTTGCCGGCCCGCGGCGCGCCGCACCACTCGCCCGGTGGACAGTTGTGTGGAGAAGGTGTGCAAACACGCCGACGACGTTGTGCGCAGCCTGGGGAAATAGCTGTGGAAATGGCCAGCGGAAATACCGGCGCAAGCCAGCTAGCTGCATGAACGCCATCCACTAGCTGTGCGGAAGAAAAACTCTGCCGCGATTTTCTGGCCAGACAATCCACAGCCGCCGTCCACAATGCCTGTGGACGGCGGCTCTGCGGAACCGGGCCCGCGGACACGGGCGCGACTGCTATCCTTCGACGATGTGTTCGAGTGACCGACCCGCTCTACGGCGCCTCATGGAGGCCATCGACCAGCTCGAGGCCGACCGCGCGGTAGCGGACTCCGCCGACCTGGAGGCGCGGATCGCCGCCGTCTGGTCGATGGTCAGCGAGATCGACCCGGAACTCGCCAGACTAGCGTCCGGCTACCATCGTCCCGACTAGCTGGCGGTTATCTCGATGTCGACCGTGGCGCTGACGTCAGGGTGCAGCCTGACGCGGACCTGGTGCGAGCCGACGGTCTTGATCGGGTCGCGGACCTCGATCCGGCGCCGGTCGAGTTCGGGACCTCCGGCCTGGCGCACGGCGGCGGCGATGTCGGCCGGCCCGACCGAGCCGAACAGCCTGCCGCCCCCGCCTGCGCGGCGCTGCATCCGCACCTGCAGGCCATCGAGTTGGGCGGCTATCGCCTTCGCGTCTTCCACGCCGCGGACCTCCCGGACCGACCTGGCGCGCTTGATCAGCTCGATCTGCTTTTCCGCGCCGCGCGTCCAGGTCATCGCCAGGCCGCGCGGGATCAGGTAGTTGCGGCCGTAGCCGCTCGCCACGTCAACCACGTCGCCGGGTTCGCCCAGGCCGCTCACCTCTTGGGTGAGGATCAGCTTCATCGGTGTACGACCCATGTGCCTGGCCCCCTAGCGCGCCGTGCTCGTGTACGGCAGCAGCGCCACCTCGCGAGCGTTCTTTATCGCGGTCGCGATGTCGCGCTGATGGCGGGTGCAGTTACCCGTCACTCGCCTGGCCCGGATCTTCCCGCGGTCGGAGATGTACTTGCGGAGCAGACCGGTGTCCTTGTAATCGACGTAGACGATCTTCTCCTGGCAGAACACGCAGACCTTCTTCTTCGGCTTGCGTAGTGGTGGCTTGGCCATCGTGGTGCTCCTTAGCAGAGCCCCGCTCGCAGCGGGGATGGTCGGTTGGTTGGGTAGTTAGAACGGCGGTTCGTCGGAGTAGCCGCCGGGGCCGTCGGTCGCCCACGGGTCGGAGTCCTGGCCGTAGCCGCCCGAGCCGCCCTGACCGCCGGACTGCCTGCCGCCGGACGGCGCGCCCTGGCCGTAGCCGCCGCCGGAACCGGTCCTGGCGACCCGGTTCACCTTGGCGGAGGCGTTGCGGAGCGACGGCCCCACCTCGTCGACCTCGACCTCATAGACGGTGCGCTTCTCGCCTTCCTTGGTCTCGTACGACCGCTGCCGGAGCCGGCCGGACACGATCACGCGCATGCCCCGCTGCAGGCTCTCCGCGACGTTCTCCGCCGCCTGCCGCCACACGTTGCAGGTCAGGAACAGGCTGTCGCCGTCCTTCCACTCGCCGGTGGCGTTGTCGCGGAACCTGGGCGTCGAGGCCACCCGGAACCGGGCCACGGGCTGGCCGGCCGGGGTGAACCGCAGTTCGGGGTCATCGACAAGGTTCCCCACGATCGTGATCTGGGTGTCGCCTGCTGCCATGGGGATACTCCGGTTCGTAACGAGTGCTGCTTGCTGCCAGGGAACGGGTTCGTGGGCAGCCGTGCTCAGTGACGGTGCTCGGGCCGCATGACCTTCGTCCGCAGCACGGCCTCGTTCAGGTTGAGCTGGCGGTCGAGTTCCTGCACGACGCCGGGTTCGGCGGTCAGGTCCACGACGGCGTAGATGCCCTCTGACTTCTTCTCGATCTGATAGGCAAGGCGGCGCTTGCCCCAGATGTCAACCTTGTCGACCTTGCCGCCGCCGCCGGTCACGACCTTGAGGAACTGGTCAAGTGACGGCTGGACGGTGCGCTCCTCGAGGTTGGGGTCGAGGATGATCATTACCTCGTAATGGCGCATGGGCGTCCTGAGCCTCCTCTGGACTAATGCGGCCACGGTCTTTCCGTGGCAGGAGGTGTCGCAGATAACAACCTAGCGCCGGCATACAGGCCGGCCGGGTCACCCGCAGCGCCGTTAGTGTACCAATACCTGGCTGGTCCGCGGTAACCAGGCGACCGCGGCCATGAGCCGGAACGAGCCCTGTGGTATTCCTGTGTTCGGCACGGGGAAGACTTTGCGGTGAAGCGTATGCTCGCCCTGACAGCGCAGGAGGTGGTCGCCGTGGCAGGCACCGTCCGGAGCGGCCCGCGTCAGAACATCCTCAACTCTGACGGGCGCAGGCACCCGGTCGAGAACGCCCTGACCATCTTCACGCTGATAGCCGGGCTCGTATCCTTCGTCCTCGGCATGATCGTGCGGAACGTGCCGAGCGCCGGGCACGCCATCCACGTCATCGCGACCGCCACCGGGCTCGCCGCGATGCTGGTCGGGTTGTATACGCAGATGGTCTCGGCGACCCGGAACCAGCGGGTCCTGATCGTGACCGGCATCATCGCCGGGTTCGTCGGGCTCGCCCTCGGCCTGTCGAAAGGCGGCTTCTTCGGCTAGGCGCGGCACGAAACCGGCGACACCCCCCGGGGCTGACTCGGGGCTAGGCTCGGGGCATGCCGCGCATCGGAGCCCACTTTCACGTTGACAACCCGCTGGCCGAGGCGGTCGCCCGCGGGGCGGACGCCGCCCAGTTCTTCCTCGGCGATCCCCAGGGCTGGAAGGGGCCGGTGATACCGGGCGGGGACCCGACCGCCGTCAGGGACGCCTACGCCGCGGCCGACGTGGACATCTACATCCACGCGCCCTACGTGATCAACGTGGCGACCGGCAACAACCGGATCAGGATCCCCAGCAGGAAGCTGCTCGACCAGCACCTCCAGGCGGCCGCGTCCATCGGGGCCAAGGGGCTGATCGTGCACGGCGGCCATGTGCTCGCGGGCGTCGATCCGGAGGAGGGCTTCGAGAACTGGCGCAAGGCGGTGGAGCGGATCGAGCGCCCGCTGCCGATGCTGATCGAGAACACCGCGGGCGGTGACGGCGCCATGGCCAAGTCGCTCGACGCGATCGCCAGGCTGTGGGAGGCGGTGACCGGCGCCGCGGGTGACGCCGGCGACATCGGATTCTGCCTGGACACCTGCCACGCGAACTCGGCCGGCATCGACCTGGCCGACGCCGCGGACCGGGTCAAGGCGATCACCGGCCGGATCGACCTGGTGCACTGCAACAACTCACGCGATGAGTTCGGCTCGGGCCGGGACAGGCACGCCAACCTCACCTCGGGAACGATCGACCCCGCGCTGCTGGTGGCCGTGGTCCGCGCCGCCGGGGCGCCCGCCATCTGCGAGACACCCGACGAAGACGGCAGCCTGGCCGCCGACGTCAGGTGGCTGAAGCAGCATCTGCGGGGCTGATCGCCCGGGACCCGTCACGCCCGGAAGGTAAAGCGGAGCCGGTAGACGTCGGGGGCATGGTCAAGCACCCCCCCGGCCGGATCATCCGAGCCCTGAGCGCGCACCACGTCTCGTTCGGGATAAAAAATATCTCGCACCACGTAGGCGGACAGCAGGGCTACGGTGAGGAACCTGGCCAGGAGCGCGGCGAAGTACCACCCGGTGCTGATGCCCTGATAGCCGGTCACGGAGTAGCCGCCGGTGCGGTACACGAAGATGAGGTAGCCCCAGATGCCGAAGAAGTAGGCGACCTCGGCCAGCTGCCACAGCACGTACGGCCAGAGCCGGGGGCGGGCGAGGACCGCGAGCGGGACGAGCCAGATGACGTACTGCGGTGACCACACCTTGTTCGTCATCAAGAACGCGGCCAGCATCAGGAAGCACAGCTGGGGCAGGCGCGGCCGGCGGGGGGCGGCGAGCGCGAGCACGGCGATCGCCGCGAACGCGACGACCAGGAAGAAGGCCGACATCTGGTTGAGCGCGCTCAGCTGGTAGTTGCCGAGTACCGGGACGTTGAAGTGCTCGAACAGGTACCAGATGGATCCCCAGTCGGCCCCGCGATCCTTGCTGAACGCGTAGAACCTCGCCCAGCCGGCCGGCGCGGCGATCATGACCGGCACGTTGACCGCCAGCCAGGCGGCCGCGGCGGCGGCGAAGGTTTTCGCGAACTCCCGCCACTGGCCGGTCCGCAGGCACAGCAGGAGCAGCGGCCCGAAGACCACGAGCGGGTAGAACTTGGCCGCCACGCCCAGGCCGAGCATGATCCCCGCCCACACGCCGCGCCGCGCCGCCCAGGCCGCGATCCCGAGCGCGGTCAGGGCCATCGCGATCAGGTCCCAGTTGACGAACGCGGACAGGATCAGGGCCGGGGACAGGGCCACCATCAGCGCCTGCCAGCGCGCGTCCGGGCTGGCCGCGCGGGCGGTGGCGAGCACCCCCGCCACGAAGCACACGGCCAGCATCGCCACCGTGACGTCGAAGAACTCCCGGCCCCTGATGACCTCGCTGACGTTCCTGACCAGCCAGGCCGCGGCCTCCATCGCGCCGCCGATCAGCACCGGGTACTCGACGGGGTGGCCGGTGTAGGGAACCTTGCCCGTGGCCAGGTCCTCGTTGTAGTACAGCGGGTAGATGTCGGTGTAACAGGCGTCCTGGAACTGCTTGGCGTAGTAATTCCAGGCCCCGGAACGGCACGGGGCCTTCTCCGCGAACGCGAGCACCATGGCCGTAATGGACACGGCGACGAGCACGCTGGTACTGGCGAGGGCGTCCAGGAGCCTGGAGCGACCGGGGCGCTCCTTCCACGCCCAGGTCACCTCGTGAGGGTCATCGGGCGGGAGAGCGCTCTGCCGGGCGTCTTCCACCTCACTATCTAACCGCTTCCCCGGCCCCGTCTGCGCGTGCGGCGGCGCACCCACAGGCAGGTGACGGGCAGGGCGGCGAATACGCCGCCGACGGCGGCGCCCGCGGCTACCCCGCTTACCGCCGGGGCGTTGTTTCCGGGGAACGGCGGCGGCGAAGGGGTGGTCGTGCTGCAGGTCACCTGCTGCGGGTTACAGGTGTACGTGGGGTACGGGCTGGGATTACCCGGGTCCGGGGCCGGCGAGCCGCTGGGGTTCGGGGCCGGGTTCTTGTGCTTCTTGGGGTGCTTCCGCAGGTTCTGCGGCACCAGGTTCCACGTGCCTCCGTTGAACACCACGGGCTGGAACGGCTCGACCCCCAGCGGGACGAACATGTTCTCCGCGTAGGTGTGCCAGATCGTCGCCGGCCAGGTCCCGCCGTACCCGCCCTGCGCCTGGCCGCCCAGGTTGTTGAGGGTCTGGCACACCGCGGGCACGGGCGGGCACGTGCCCGACTGGTCGCTGGTGAAGATGGCCACGGCCAGGGCCTGCGTCGGGATGGCGCCGAGGAAGAACGCCGACTGCGCGGTATTGGTGGTGCCGGTCTTCGCGATGACCTCCTGGCCGTTGCTCATCGCGGCGACCGGGGCGGTGCCGTAGGGGGCGGTGTCCTCGGACATCGCGTACTGCACCTGGGAGTCCTCTTGCGCGTTGAGCGTGGGGTTGGGGTTGAACACCAGGCGGCTGGTGATGATGACCGGGGTCGACACGTTGTTCCGCGAGATCGACTCGATCACGTGGGCGTCATGGAAGATGCCGTTGTCGTCGATGGTGGCCAGCATCGTCGCCTGCTCGGTGACGGTCAGCGACGCCTGGCCGAGCGTGAGGCCCGCCTCATTCTCCATCGGGAGGACGCTCCCGCACTGGGCGGTTATGCAGGCGGCGTCGGTGTCGACGCCGAACGCCTCGGCCATGTTCGCGACGTTCTGGCCGTTCGCGCCCGCCACGAAGTGCCACAGGTCGGTGTAGGCGGTGTTGATCGACTCCGCCATCGCCGTCTGCGGCGTGAACGGCCCGTTCTCCGCCGCGCTGTCGTTGGTTACGAAGTACCCGCCGTTAGCGCACTTGACGGGGTTGGTCCCCGGGATCGGGGCGAACGGGTACGTGTTGGGCTCGGAGTCCAGCGGGATGCACACGTCGTCGAAGCCGTAGAGCGTGCTGGTCTTCACGTTCATGCCTAGCTTGACCGCGGTGGCCAGGATGTACGGCTTGAACGAGGAACCGACCTGCTCGCGGTTGTACACCGCCATGTTCACTTCGCAGGCGATCTTCTTGCACTCGCTCTTGGTGATGACCGGTCCGGTCCCGTTGTAATGCCAGCCCGGATAGCCAGGGCCCGGGTACAGGGCCTGGATCGCGCCGCTGGTCGGGTCGATGAGCACCGCGCCGACGTGCATGTAGGACTCGAACGGCTCGGCGCTGGCGTCGATCTGCGCCTCGTTCTGGACGACCGCCTGGTACAGCGCCTTCATCTTCGTGTCGTCGATCGAGGTCCTGATCGTGTAGCCGCCGGTGTAGATCTGCGCCTCGCTGAAGCCGTAGACCTGCACCAGTTCGTTGTAGACCATGTTCATGATGTACGGGTCCCAGACGTTGGGCCCGTAAGTCGTCGGGACTTCGTCCGAGAACTTGGGGAACTTCATGGCCGCGGCCTTCTGCGCGCTCAGGGTGCCCGTCTGGACCATGCCGGTGAGCACGTACTGCCAGCGGGCCTCGAGCTCGGGGCGGTACTGCGGCAGCGGATAGGTGCTCGGCTGCTGGATCATGGCGGCGATGAGCGCGTCCTGCGCGATGCTGAGCTCTCCTACGGGCTTGCCGAAGTACGTCTCCGCCGCGGCTTCGATCCCGTACGAACCTTCACCCAGGTAGATTGTGTTCAGGTAGTTCGTCAGGATCCAGACCTTGGACTTCTCCTTGGCGATCTTCATCGCCACGAAGATCTCCTTGAGCTTGCGGCTGAGCGTCTGCTCGGTGCCGATCCCCTGGTAATAGTTCCTGACGAACTGCTGGGTAATGGTCGAGCCGCCCTGCAGCCCTCCCCCCTTGACGTCGACGTAGGCGGCGCGCAGGATGCCCGTGATCGAGATGCCGCCCTCGGTCCAGAAGTGGCGGTCCTCGGCGGCGAGCACCGCGTTGATGAGATTCTTCGGGATCTCGTTATAGGGCAGCTGCTGCCGGTCGGTGGTGCCGAACCGGCCGATGAGGGTTCCGTTGCTCGACAGGACCGTGGACTCCGCGTAGCCGGTGGCCGCCATCGCCTCGGAGGGAACCGAGGTTTCCTCGTACGCTACGGCCACCGCGATCGCGCCGAGCACGACGAAGGCGCCGACCGCGCAGAGCAGCGCGCCCATGGCCTTCCGCGGCGTCCAGTGCCGCCACCAGCTGCCCTTGACCTTGGGCGGGGACCCGTTCCGCCCGTTCCCCCCGTTCCGCCCGCCGGTCCCGGGACCGCGGCCGGGCACGCCCGCGCCCCAGCCAGGCGGCAGGGCCTGCGCTACTCCGGTGGTACGCGCGTGGCTGCCGGTGCGCGCGTTCCGCGGCTGGGCGGCGCGGCCTGCGCCGAGGTAGCCGGCGGCCTGGTCGTCCGGGTAGCCCGCTTGCGGCCTGCGGAACCCTTGGGTATCCCACCCCTGAGCGTCGTAGCCCAGGTCGTAGTCGACGGCGTTGCCTTGGCCGGCCGGGGTCTCGTAACCGCCGCTGGCGTAACCCCCGCTGGCGTAACCGTCGCCGTAGCCGCCGTCACCGTAGCCGCCGTTGGCCCCGTTGCCGGCGGAATCTCCGTTGCGCACGTCGCGATACCGATTGTCGAAGTCATCGGCTTTGCTGCTCACGCGTCCTCGCTGTGGCTCGGAGACCGCGGTAAGCGGGAGTATGCGGCCTCTACCCGGATGGAGGGTTCAGCGTCCAGGGAACCCACCCGATTCACACACGGTACCTCCTGGATCGTGCGTTCACTGGCTAGTCCGCGCACGTCGCCTCCGGCGCGCGACAGGTTCGCCGGTGCCGAGCACATACGAGCAAACCAGGTGATTCCAGCCGCAATTCTGGCAAACCTCGACCACGTAGACCCTGAACTCGCCGTATTCCGCGGCCATCTCGGCCAGCTCGCGCGTCTGCTTGACCCGTCCTTCGTACTGGCCGAGTTCGTCCCCGTAGACGTAGGTGACGTGGGTAAGCCTGGTCTTCTTGCAGATCGGGCAGCGGTCCTGGGTCGGCTCGCCGTGGAATTTCGCGGCCCGCAGCAAGTAGGGGTGAGCATCGCAGACGTCGGCGACGGTCGTGTGCCCCGCGTACACGGACGCGAGCGTTGCCCGGCGGGCAAGCCCGTAGTCCACGACCGAACGCCTCGACGTCACATCCGCCAGAGTACGTCCGAACCAGGGCCCGAGCCGAGCCCGGATGTGATCGTGTCCGCCGGCGCGGGGGCGGGCGGCGCCGGGGCGCGGGCTTGCGGACGGACGGCGAACCGCATAATATCCCACATGTATCGGTGCGATACATCGAGACGATCTAACAGCTATAAATATCGCCGCGACGCATCGCACAGATACACAAGGTAGGAAGATAGCGACCTCTGGGGGCAGCGTGGGGCGCAACCGATCCGGCGTACTGGAACTCGCCGTGCTTGGGTTGCTGCATCGAACACCCATGCACGGGTACGAACTGCGCAAGCGGCTGTACACCGTGCTCGGCGCGTTCCGCGCGTTCTCCTACGGGTCGCTCTACCCCTGCCTGCAAGAACTACTTGCCGATGGCCTGATCGCCGAAGAGCACGAGCAGGCCGAGCCAGACGGCGCCGTCGGCCCCAGCGGGACCGCGCGATCCCGTACGAGCCGACGGTCACGGAAGGTGTACCGGCTGACCGCCGAAGGCAAGGAGCGGCTGCAGCAGCTGCTCAGCGAGGGCGGTCCCGCGGCGTGGGAAGACGACGGGTTCGGTGTTCACTTCGCGTTTTTCGGGCAGACGCGGGCCGACGTACGGCTCCGGATCCTGGAGGGCCGCCGCAGCAGGCTCGAGGAACGCATGGAGGCCATCAGGGCGGCCTTCACGCGCACCAGAGAACGGGTCGACAGCTACACCCTGGAACTGCACCGACATGGCCTGGAGTCAGTGGAGCGGGAAGTCCGCTGGCTGAACGAGCTGATCGCCTCCGAACGGCAGTCGGGCGGGCCAGGCAACACATCCGATAAGGAGCATCCTGATGGGTAAGGTACGCATCGCCATCGTGGGGGTGGGTAACTGCGCTAGTTCCTTGGTGCAGGGACTGGAGTACTACAAGGACGCCGACGACGGCGCCCGGGTTCCCGGCCTCATGCATGTCCGGTTCGGCCCTTACCACATCAGCGACGTTGAGGTGGTCGCCGCGTTCGACGTGGACACCAAGAAGGTGGGCTGCGACCTAGCCGAGGCCATCACCGCCAGCGAGAACAACACCATCAAGATCGCCGAGGTGCCGGCGACCGGCGTTATCGTCCAGCGCGGTCCGACCCTCGACGGCCTCGGCGAGTACTACAGGGAGATCATCACCGAGTCCGACGAGCCGCCGGTGGACGTGGTGCGGGTGCTGCGCGAGTCCGGTGCCGATGTTCTCGTCTCCTACCTGCCCGTGGGCTCCGAGCAGGCCGACAGGTACTACGCCCAGTGCGCGATCGACGCCCACGTCGCCTTCGTGAACGCGCTGCCCGTGTTCATCGCCTCCGATCCCGAGTGGGCCGCGAAGTTCACGCAAGCGGGTGTGCCGATCATCGGCGACGACATCAAGTCCCAGGTCGGCGCCACGATCACGCACCGCGTCCTGGCCAAGCTGTTCGAAGACCGCGGGGTCGAGCTGCTCCGCACCTACCAGCTCAACTTCGGCGGCAACATGGACTTCATGAACATGCTGGAGCGGAGCAGGCTCCAGTCGAAGAAGATCTCCAAGACCCGCGCCGTCACCTCGCAGATCCCGCACGAGATGGGGCGGGCGGCCGTGCACATCGGCCCCTCGGACTACGTGCCGTGGCTCGATGACCGGAAGATGGCCTACGTCCGGCTGGAGGGGCGCGCGTTCGGCGACGTGCCGCTCAACCTGGAGTACAAGCTCGAGGTCTGGGATTCGCCCAACTCGGCGGGCGTGATCATCGACGCCGTGCGCGCGGCCAAAATCGCGCTTGACCGGGGCATCAGCGGGCCCGTGATCTCCGCGAGCTCGTACTTCATGAAGTCACCGCCCGAGCAGTACGGCGATGACGTCTGCCGTGACCTGGTCGAGAAGTTCATCCACGGCGAGGTCGCCCGCTAAGGCAGGCCCGGGCGGGAACGCCTAAGCTGAACGGGTGGACAGGCGCCGCTCAACGTTCATCGGTGAGCTGCGCACGGTCCTGGCCGAGCGGGACTTCCGGCGGCTGTTCGCCACCCGGCTGGTATCCCAGACCGGCGACGGCATCATCACCGCCGGGGTCGGCACGTACGTGTTCTTCAGTGCCGCGACGTTCCCCAGCCCGGCCGCCGGCGCGGCCGCGTTCACCGTCCTCTACCTGCCGTATTCGCTGGTAGGCCCGTTCGCCGGGGTACTCATCGACCGTTGGTCCAGGCGCCAGATCCTGGTCTGGTCGGCCCTGGTGCGGGCCTTGTTCGTGGTGGCGACCGCGGCGCTGATGGCGGCAGGCAACCGCTCGGTGCCGCTGTACGTCGCGCTGCTGCTGGTGCTCGGCGTCAACCGGTTCCTGCTGTCCACGCTGTCGGCGGCGCTGCCGCACGTGGTCGACGGGGACGTGCTGTTGATGGCCAACTCGGTGTCGCCCACCGCCGGCGGCATCATGTCGATCCTCGGCGGTCTCCTCGCGCTCGGGCTCAACGTGGCCACCGGCAACACCGAGCGCGGCGCCGCGGTCACTGTGCTGGTCGGCGGCGCCTGTTACGTGGCGGCCAGCGCGGTCGCGGCCACCATGCCCCGCGACCTGCTCGGCCCGGTCCGCGAGCCCGGGGCGCCGCCGCTGGGACGGCTCCGCAGCGAGCTGGCCCGGGTCGCGGCCGGGCTGGCGGATGGCGCGCGGTACGTGGCCAGGCGGCGCGGCCCGGCGGCGGCGCTCGGCGCGACCGCCGGCTTCAGCCTCCTGCTCGGGCCGCTGTTCCTGATGGCGATCCTGCTGTACCGGAACTACTTCTACCGGTCGAGCTACACCCTGGCCGAGGGTCACTTCGGGACGCTGGTCGCGATCGCCGGGATCGGCTACTTCTGCGCGGCGCTGGTGACCCCGCCCGTGACCAGGCGGCTGTCCAAGCCGGCCTGGATCACCGTGCTGCTCGCCGCGAGTGCCGTGGCGACCGCCGCGCTGGGCGAGACCTTTGTCCAGCTCGCCTACCTGGCCATCGGGTTCTGCCTGTACCTCACCCGGCAGGGCGTGGCGATCTGCGCGACCACGATCTTGCAGGAGGGGGTGGATGACGCCTACCGGGGCCGGGCGTTCGCCTTCTACGACATGATGTTCAACGTCACGTACGCCATCGGCGCCGTCATCTTCGCGGCCTTTATGCCGTCCGACGGCCGCTCGCCCGCCATCGTCGGCGTCGTGGCCGCGCGCATACGCGGTCGTCGCGGCCGGCTACTGGCTATGGTCGCGCGGAGGGGCCGGATCGTCGCCGGGCTCCTCCTCGCCCGCCTCAGGCTCGGGAACGGATATCCCCTCCTCCGCCGCCCAGCGCAGCAACTCCTGAGTCGCGCGGTCCCGGCCGAGCTCACCTTCGGCGATCCGCAGCTCGAGCATGAAGTCGTAGGCCCTCCCCACGAGCGGGCCCGGGGCGATGCCGAGGACGCGCATGATGTCGTCACCGTTAAGCTCCGGCCTGATCCTGGCCAGCTCCTCCTGCTCGCTCAGCTCGGCGATGCGCCGCTCGAGGTCGTCGTAGACGCGGGCCAGCCTGGCCGCCTTCGCGCGATTCCGCGTGGTGCAATCGGCCCTGGTCAGGACGTGCAGGCGGCTGAGCAAGGGCCCGGCGTCACGGACGTACCTGCGGATCGCCGAGTCCGTCCACTCGCCCTCGGCGTATCCGTGGAACCGCAGGTGCAGCTCCACGAGCTTGGACGTGTCCCGCACCACGTCGTTGGGGAAGCGCAGCGCGGTCAGCCTGCGCCTGGTCATCGCCGCGCCGACGAGGTCGTGCCGGTGGAACGCGACCCGCCCGTCCGGCAGCAGCGTCCGGGTCTGGGGCTTGCCGATGTCGTGCAGCAGCGCGGCCAGCCGGACCCTCAGGTCGCCCTCGAGCCCGTAGCGCGGCTCAAGCTCGATCGCCTGCCGCAGCACCGTGAGGCTGTGCTGATAGACGTCCTTGTGCCGGTGATGCTCGTCGGCCTCCATCCGCAGCTTGGACACCTCGGGCAGTACCTGGTCGGCGACGCCGGTCTGCACCAGCACGTCGATGCCCAGCGCCGGGTCGGGCGTGAGCATCAGCTTCTCGAGCTCGCCCGCGATCCGCTCGGCGGAGACGATCGCCAGCCGGGCGGCCTGCTCGGTCATGGCCGCGCGCACGTCCGCGGCGACCGCGAACCCGAACCTGGCCGCGAACCTGGCGGCGCGCAGGATCCTGAGCGGATCGTCGCTGAACGAGTCCTCCGGCCGCCCGGGGGTCCGCAGCACCCGCTCCCTGAGGGCGTCAAGGCCGCCGAACGGATCAACCAGCTCGTAGCCGGGCAGCTTGGCCGCCATGGCGTTGATCGTGAAATCCCGGCGGCTCAGGTCCTCTTCGAGCGACCTCCCGTACCGCACGTCAGGCCTGCGCGAGGTGGCCCGGTACTGCTCGCTGCGGTAGGTGGTGATCTCGAAGGTGACGCCCCGCTTGCGCAGGCCGACGGTGCCGAAGGCGATCCCGACCGTCCACACGTTGTCGGCCCACCCGCGGACCAGCTCCATGACCTGGTCGGGCGGGGCGTCGGTGGCCAGGTCCAGGTCGCTGGGCGCTTCGCCGAGGAACACGTCCCTGACCGGCCCGCCGACCAGGGCGAGCTCACGGCCGTGGCGCGCGAACAGGCGGCCGATCTCGGCGGCCGCGGGGACCTTCTCGCGCAGCATCGCGGCGGCCGCCTTCCGCTGTTCGTCGCTCATGGACACGGCCATCGAGAGTATCGATCGCACGCGTTCGGCGCGAACGGCAATAGCATTCCAAGTGTGCACGGCTTGCTACCGGCGGACTTCGCGCGGCGGACCCTGTCACTGACCGCGTCCGTGGCCGCCGCGGCCGCCGTGCCCGCGGCGGTCATCGCCGCCCTGCTAGCGCTGGCCACCCCGGCGCAGGCACGTCCCGTGCACGCGGCGCTGGCGGGCACCGTATCGGTGACCATCGACTCGATGAACCCACGGTACGCCACGCCCGGCTCGACGGTCAGCGTGACGGGCGCGGTCAACAACGCCACGGCGCAGCCTCAGGCGGGGCTCGAGGTACAGCTGTACACGTCCCCGACACCGTTCCTGACCCGCGACGATATGGACGGGTACCTCAGCCAGGGCGACGACGCCAGCCTCGAGGCCGCGGGAAGCCCCTTCACCCTCACGGCCAGCCTGCCCCCGGGGGCCACGGTCGAATGGCACGCCTCGTTCAGCGTCACCAGCGCGAGCATCAGCGAGTTCGGGGTTTATCCGCTCGAGGCCCAGGTGAGCGACGCGGCCGGCGGCGTGCTGGCGTCCGATCAGACGCTGCTGCCCTTCTGGTCCGGGCGGCAGGCGGCGGGCCTGCAGCGCCCGCTGGCGATCTCCTGGGTCTGGCCGCTCATCGACCAGCCGCGCCATCAGGTGTGCGCCACGCCGACGGACAGCAGCGTGCTGACGAATAACGGCCTGGCGGCGAGCCTGAGCGGCACGGGGCGCCTGTCGGCCCTGCTCGAGGCCGGTCGGGCGTACCCGGACGCCAACCTGACCTGGCTCATCGACCCGGCGCTGGTCGGCGACGTGGAGACGATGACCCACCGGTACCAGGTGGACTCGGGTTCGGGCTGCCCGGGCGCGAGTGAGCCGACGAGCAAGGCGGCCACGGCGTGGCTCTCCGCGCTCAGGACGATCACCTCGACTCAGCCGACCGTGATCACGCCGTACGCCGACGTGGACGTCTCTGCGCTCGTCCACGGCGGGCTGAATACCGACCTGACCAGCGCCTACACCGCCGGCCGCGCGGTGGCGGACGCCGTGCTGCACGGATCGTTCGCGCCGTCGATCGCCGTGCCCGCAGGCGGGACCGCCGATCTCAGCGTGCTCACCGCCCTCGCCACCGCCGAGCACGTCGGCACGGTGGTGCTGGCCAGCAGCGAGATGCCCCCCTCGGACAGCGGGTTCGAGCCCGATAACGCGATCACCTCGATCAAGACGGCGGCCGGCACGACCATGACCGTCCTGCTCGCCGATCAGGTCCTGACCAGCGTGCTCCAGGCAGGCGACACCAGCTCAGGCGTCCTGTCCCCGGGCACGGAGTTCGCCGTCAGCCAGCGGTTCCTGGCCGAGACCGAGATGATCGCCGCCGAGGCGCCCGGCTCGGCGCGCTCGATCGTGGTGTCACCGCCGGCCGACTGGAGCCCTTCGGCGACGCTGGCCGACGAGCTGCTCAGCGAGACCGTCAAGGCGCCCTGGCTGGTCGCTACCGCGCTGGGCAGGCTGGCCCAGGGGCCTGACACGTACGGCGCGATGCCCCGCCAGCCCCTGCCGTCCAGCCTGGTCAGCCCGAACGAGCTGAGCCGCGGCTACCTGAGCGCGGTCAGCACGATCGACGCCAGGCTCGGCGTGTACAAGTCGATGCTGTACCGCCCGGCACCGGCCGACCTGCAATCCCTGGCCGAGGCACTGGCCGCCACGGAGTCGTCCGCCTGGCGCGGCGCCGCGGCGCCGCAGGGTCTCGCCCTGGCGAACAGCCTGTCCTCGTACCTCGACAGCGAGGAGAAGGGCGTCAAGATCATCGTCACGCTGCAGGTGCCGATGGGCGGTGCGTCCGGGCTGGTACCCGTGTCGATCCAGAACGGGGGGAACAAGCCCATCGAGGTCCGGCTGAACGCCAGCGCGGCCAACTCGCCCGACCGGTCCTCCCAGCTCACCTTCGGCACCTACCAGAACCTGGTCACGGTCCAGCCCCAGCAGACAGAGCTGGTGCGGTTGCCCGTCAAGACGGCACCCATCGGGTCGACGGTCATCCAGCTCAGCCTGACCAGCGCGAACGGGACACCGCTGCCGTTCACCGATAAATCCTTCACCGTGGTGTCGACCAGGTACGGCCGCGCGATCTTGTTCCTCATCGGCGCCGCGATCGGCGTCCTCGTCCTCACCTCTGTGTACCGCGCCGTCCGGCAGTGGCTGAACGCCGACGGCCGGGTCACGGCCGAGGAAGCAGACCCAGCAGGTACCGTCGTGACAGGCACCAGTGGCGCGCGACACCCGACGGAGGCGCAGGATGACCTGGCCGAGGCACGACGCCGGGCCGACGACGCCTGAGCCGGGACCCCGCGGGCCGGGGTCCCGGGATCCGCGGCGCCGCGACGCGGGCCGGCACGCCGAGCCAGGGCCGCGGGAACCCTGGCCGGAACAGCCGCGAGAACCCTGGCCGGACGAGGCGGGGCCGCCGCCTCCCGGCCAGCACATCGCCCCCGATCCGCTGCCGCCGCTGGAAGGCCCGATGCCGGGCGGGCCGAGCGCGGCCGAGACCACCCTGCCGCTGGCCCTGGGCTGGCCCGCCCCGCCCGCCCCGCCGACGCGGCCCTCCCGGCCGACCTTTACCCCCCGCCCCGGTCCGCCCGATCCGTCCGGCGCGCCGCCCGGCTGGCGCCGCGTCCCGAGGCGGCCCGAGTACCGGCCGGGCGATGCGCCACCGCCGCGCTATCCCCCGCCCGGATATCGCCCGCCCGGCCGGCCCGGGGCGGGACCGGGCGGCCCGCCGCCAGGCACGGGCCCGCCGCGGGGCCATGCGCGGCCCGTAACCCAGCGGTCCAGCCTGGTCAGGTCCGGCGCGGGCATGGCGGTCGGCACCCTGGTCTCCAGGGGAACCGGGTTCCTGCGCACCCTCGTGCTGGTCTACGCGATCGGCGTCAGCTACCTCAACAACGCGTACAACAACGCCAACACGCTGCCGAACACCGTCTACTACCTGATGCTCGGCGGCATCTTCACCAGCGTGGTGGTGCCGCTGCTGGTCAGGGCGGCCAAGCGCGACCCGGACCACGGCGAGGCCTACGCGCAGCGGATGTTCACCCTGGGCGCGGCGGCCCTGCTCGCGGTCACCGTGGTGGCGACGCTGGCGGCGGGGCCGCTGGTCGACCTGTACGCGCCGACCATTCACGGTCCCCCGGGCAGCACGTACGGCGCCGAGCACCACCTGATGGTGGTGTGGGCCTACTTCTTCATCCCGCAGATCTTCTTCTACGGCATGAGCTCGCTGATCGGGGCGATCCTGAACACCCGCGGCCGGTTCGCGGCGCCGATGTGGACGCCTGTCATCAACAACCTGGTCGTGATCGTGGTCGGCGGCCTCTACGTGGTGACCGTGGGCCTGAACAAGACCCCCCAGAACATCTCCGAGGGCGGGGTGCAGCTGCTCGGGATCGGCACCACGCTCGGCGTCGTCGCGCAGACCGCTGCGCTGTTCCCTTCGCTGCGGGGCGCGGGGTTCCGCTGGCGGCCCACGCTCGGGTTCAGGCCGGGCGAAGTGGGCGAGATGCGGCGGATGGCGGCCTGGATGTCGGTCTACGTGGTCTCCCAGTGGGCCGGGAACCTGATCGTCCAGATCGTCGCGAACGCGGCCGAGCCGGGGCTGAACGGGTACTCGGCGTACTCCATCGCGTGGCAGCTGTTCCAGCTGCCGTACGCGATCGTCGGCATCTCGGTGATCACGGCGCTGCTGCCCAGGATGAGCGACCACGCGAGCAGCCGCCGGTATTCCCTGGTCAGGGACGACTTCTCGATCGGCGTCCGGCTGGCCTCGGTGATCGTGGTGCCCGCGGCCATCTACCTCGGCGTGCTCGGCGGCCCGCTGGCCGAGTTCCTGTTCTCCTACGGCAGCGCCCACGCCGCCAGCGCCAGGTACATCGGCGAGGTCTTCGGCCTGTTCTCCCTCGGCCTGGTCCCCTACATGCTGACCCAGCTGCAGTTGCGGGTCTTCTACTCGTTCCAGGACAGCCGGACCGCGGCCTTCGTCGGCCTGCTGACCATGGGCATCAGCATCGCGGCCGACTACATCGCGCTGTCGGTCCTGCCCCGCCCGGACGTGGTGGCCGGCCTTGGCGTGGCGTACGGGCTCGCCAACCTGGCCGGGGCGATAGCCGGCTGGGCCCTGCTGCTCCGGCGGGTGGGCAGCCTGGACGGGTGGGCGATCGCCAGGAGCCTGTCCCGGATGCACCTGGCGACCGTGCCCGGCCTGGCCTTCGCGCTCATCGTCATGGTTGGCGCGGGTCACGTCCTGCATAACCCCAGCGCCACCTACGGTCTGGCGGTGACCGTCGTGGGCGGCGGGGGGGCGGTACTGCTTTACGCGCTCAGCGCCAGGGCGCTCCGCGTGGCCGAGTTCGGATTCGTCGTCCGGACAATTACGGCAAAGTTCGGCGCCCCTGGCAGGCGGCACTAGCATGGGGTTCTACCTATGAGCACCTACACGTCGGAACCAGGAACCCGGCTTGCGGGGCGGTACCTCCTCGTTGACCAGGCGAGCGGAGGTACCGACTGGACGTACTGGAAAGCGATCGATGAAATCCTCGCTCGCTCCGTTACCGTGCTCACCTTCGGGGCGGGCTTCACCAGGGCGTCGGAGGTCATCGCGGCCGCCAGGGCGGCCAGCAGGCTGAACGATCCGCGCTTCTCCCAGGTGTTCGACGTGGAAGAGGCCGGCGAGTCCGCGTACGTGGTGCTGGAGTGGGTCACCGGCGACTCCCTGCTCGACATGCTCGCGGACGGCCCGCTCGACCCGCCGCGCGCGGTATCGCTGGTGTCCGAGGCAGCCCAGGCGCTCGTGGCCGCGCACGCCAACGGGCTCGCGCACCTGCGGCTTGATCCGGCCTGCGTGCACTGGACGGCCCGCGGTGGCATCAAGATCACCGGGCTGGGTATCGCCGCGGCGCTGGCCGGCAGCGTCCCGGCTCCGCCCGGAGACGGGGAGGACGCGGAACTGGCCGACACCCGCGGGCTCGCCAGATTGCTGTATGCCGCGCTGACCGGCTACTGGCCAGAGCCGCAGGGGTATGCGCTGGCTTTCGGGCCTGCCGCGGGTCCTCAGCCCGACGAGGCCGACGGGTCGGCGTCGGCCGTGCTCCCGCCCGCGCCGCCGCAGGCCGACGGGATGCCGTGCACGCCGCGTCAGGTGTCAGCGGACGTGCCGACGAACATCGACGCCCTGACCTGCCAGGCGCTGTTCCAGCGGCCGAGCCGCCACGGCCCGGCGCTCAGCACCCCGGCGGAGTTCGCCGACGCGCTGGCCAGCGTCACTCCGCCCGCGCCCCTGCCGGTACCTGCCCCCGCCACGACTCCCGTCTGGACGCCGACATTCCAGCCGAACGGGCCCACCAGCCCGTACCCGGCCGCGGATCAGGCCCCGCCCAGCCCGGCCGACGGCGCCTACCGGCCGCCCCGCAGGCGCCGGCCTCCGACCAGGGCCATCATCGCCACCGTGATCGGCGTGGTCCTGGTGGCGGCGGCCATAGTCGGCTGGTCACTCAGCCACCGGGGTGGCCACCCAGGCACGCCGCGCGCCGGCGGAACCTCGTCGTCGTCCTCGTCCGCACCGTCGGTCCCGGCGTCGAACGTGCTCACGCCGGTCAGCGCGAATAGCTTCGACCCCCTCGGCAGCAGCCATGACGAGAACGGCAACGAGGCGAAGTACGCGATCGACGGCAACCCCAGCACCTTCTGGCACACCGATTTCTATGACACCTCTCCGAACTTCGGGAACCTGAAGGCCGGAACCGGGCTCATCCTCGACATGGGCCGCCCGGTACGGCTGAGCCAGGTAGTAGTCCAGTTCGGCACGATCTGCTGCACTCACGTCGAGATCGAGATCGGCAACAACGCCAACCTGGCGCCGCCCTCGCCGAGCACGTTCACCGCGGTCCAGAGCTCCGACGCCGCGGTCGGCAGCACGACGTTCAACGTGACGAGCAGCGCGACCGGCCGCTACGTGCTGATCTGGATCACCTGGCTGCCGCGGCTGGCCGGATCCACGAACCAGTACGAGGCGCTGATCTATAACGTCGTGGTCCACGGCTCCGCCGTGAGCCAGTCGGGTTGATGGCTCATGCCGGGCGCCGACGGGCCGCCTTCGGACGCCGAGCTGCTGCGCAGGCACGTGGCGGGAGACAGCGAAGCGTTCGGCGAGCTGTTCCGCAGGCACCGCGACCGGTTGTGGGCGGTCGCGCTCCGGACGGTGTGCGACCCTGAGGAGGCCGCCGACGCCCTCCAGGACGCGATGGTCTCCGCCTTCCGCCGGGCGGGTGATTTCCGCGGCGATTCCGCGGTCACCACGTGGCTGCACCGGATCGTGGTGAACGCCTGCCTTGACCGCCTGCGCCGCCGGGCCGCCCGGCCCGCCGTGTCGCCCGGCGACGAGCAGGCCTTCGACGCCCTGGTCGCGCAGGACTCCGATCCCGCCCGGGCCACCGACACCCGGCTGGACATCGACGCAGCGCTGCGGATCCTGCCGCCGCACCAGCGGGCCGCACTCCTGGTCGTGGACATGCTCGGCTACTCCGTCGCGGACGCGGCGATCATCCTCGACACGTCCCAGGGCACGGTGAAGAGCCGCTGCGCCCGGGCGCGGGCCCGCCTGCTCCCCTACGTGGCGCACCTGCGAGGGAACCGATCCGCGAGTGAGAGCGTCTCACCCAGGCAGGGAGGAGATGCATGAGGCGGCAGACGAGCCACCTGGACCCCGACGTCCTGGCCGAGTTCCGCGCCGGGCTCATCACCGGGCGCCGCCGACGCCAGATCGCCGTGCACCTGGCGGGCTGCGAGCGCTGCTCCGCCGTGGCCGAGCAACTGGCCGAGCTTTCCACCCTGCTCGCCGCGGTCCCGGTGCCGGCCATGCCGGAGGGCGTGGCTCAGCGGCTCGACGCGGTGCTTGCCGCCGAGGTAGCACGCAAAGATGATGCCGAACGCGCGGGCGCTGACCGTCCGCGACATCGCCAGCGGGCCCCGCGGTCGGCGCCGCGGCCTGGCTCACGGTTCATAACGATGCGTGTGCTCGCGCCAGCCGCCGCCGTAGCAGCGATCCTCGCCGCGGGCGGGTACGGCCTCAGCCTCATCGGCGCCAGCTCGAGCTCTTCCTCCGCCACCGCAGGATCTGCCGCGGCACCGGTGTCGGCGCCGCGCGCGGTCCCCTCGGCGGTCCACTCGCCGCAGGCCAGCTACGTGCCCGCCGCCCCCTTGCCAAGCCGCGCCTTGGGCCTGGCCACCGTCCCCGACTACCAGCGCGCGACGCTCCGGTCGCAGCTGGAAGCCGCGCTGCGGGCGGCGGCGGCGAATGGTGCCCTGAAGAGCGCCGGCGTGCCGCCCTCCTCGGCGCAGCTCCGGGCCTGTGTGCATCGTCTGGCCAGCGGCATCAGCCCTGGGACCCTGTACCTGGTGCAGGCCGCGCACTTCCAGGGCCAGCCGGCCGTCGTCATCGTGGTATCGAGCGGTGACGGCTACCTGGCCTGGGTGGTCGCCCCCGGCTGCTCGGCCACCAGCGCCGACGTGCTCGACAGGACGACGCTCCCGGGAATCTAAGCGCCCTAGTATCGGTTCACTGGTATGCCGTCATATGAGGGGTTGATCAAGGTTGGCAGAAGTGACCGAAGTCCGGGACGTCATCGTCATCGGATCGGGCCCGGCTGGTTACACGGCGGCACTGTACGCGGCCCGCGCGCAGCTGCGGCCCCTGGTGTTCGAGGGGTCGGTTACGGCGGGCGGTGCGCTTATGCAGACCACCGACGTGGAGAATTTCCCCGGGTTCCCCGACGCCATCACGGGCCCGGAACTGATGGACTCGATGCGCAAGCAGGCCGAGCGGTTCGGCGCCGAACTGGTGCCGGATGACGTGACCGCGGTCGACCTGGCCGCGGACCCCAAGGTCGTCAGCACCGACAGCGCGACCTACCTCGCCAAGGCGGTGGTCATCGCCACCGGCTCCAGGTACAAGGAGCTGGGCGTGCCGGGCGAGAAGCTGCTCGGCGGGCACGGCGTCTCCTGGTGCGCCACCTGTGACGGGTTCTTCTTCCGCGGCCACGACATCGCGGTGGTCGGCGGCGGCGACTCGGCCATGGAAGAGGCGCTGTTCCTGACCAGGTTCGGCAAGTCGGTGACGGTGATCCACCGCCGCGACACGCTCCGGGCGTCGAAGATCATGCAGGAGCGCGCGATGGCCAACCCCAGGATCTCGTTCCTGTGGAACAGCGAGGTGGCCGAGGTCCTCGGCACCGACAAGGTGACCGGCCTGCTGATACGGAGCACCAAGGACGGCACGGAACACGTGCTTCCCGTGACCGGGGTGTTCGTCGCCATCGGGCACGATCCGCGGTCTGACCTGTTCTCCGGTCAGCTGGCCACCGACGCCGACGGCTACCTGCTGGTCGACCAGCCTTCGACGCGCACGGCCATCGAGGGCGTGTTCGCCTGCGGCGACGTGGTCGACCGCACGTACCGGCAGGCCGTTACCGCGGCCGGCACGGGCTGCGCGGCCGCCCTGGACGCGGAGCGCTGGCTGGCGAGCAAAGAGCACTGACGCCAGGTGCACGAACCGAATCAGTCAAGGCAAGCAAAGGGATGTGATCGCCAGTGGGCGCGACCAAGGTCGTGACGGACGCGAACTTCGAGACGGAGGTTCTGCAGAACGACAAGCCCGTCATCGTCGATTACTGGGCCGAGTGGTGCGGCCCGTGCCGCATGGTCGCCCCGGTCCTTGAGGAGATCGCGGCCGAGTACGCGGACAAGATCGATGTCGTCAAGCTCAACATCGACGATAACCCCGACCTGTCGCAGCGCTACGGCATCATGGCGATCCCGACCATGAACGTGTTCTCCGGCGGAGAGGTCGTCAAGCAGATCGTCGGCGCCAAGCCGAAGTCCGCCCTGCTCCGCGAGCTCGCCGAGTTCCTCTGACGTCCGATCCATACGGGCCGGCCTCCGTTCGGGGCCAGGCCTTATGGCTGTGATGCCGCCGATACGGGGCGGAGGGCACCCTGGGTGGCTGGCTGGGTCATCGAGCCGAGCAGGCGCTCGAGCGCGACTTCGACATCCTCCCGCCAGGTCAGGACGGTACGCAGTTCCATCCGCAGCCGGGGGTAGTGGTGATGCGGCCGGATCGTCTTGAAGCCTACGGCCAGCAGGTAATCCACCGGCAGCATGCAGGCAGGTGATTCCCAGCGCCGGTCGCCGAACGCCTCGATCGCCTTCACGCCGCGCCGGGTCAGGTCCTTGGCCATCGTCTGCACGAGCATGCGGCCGATCCCGCCGCCGGCAAACTCGCTGAGCAGGTGCGCGGTCATGAGCAGGACCGCGTCCGCGCTCACCGGGCTCGTGGGAAAGGCGATCGAGCGGGGAACGTACTGCGGCGGCGCGAAGAGCATGTATCCGGCCGGCACGCCGTCGACGTACGCGATCTTGCCGCAACTGCCCCACTCGAGCAGCACCGAGGAGACCCACGACTCCTTCTCGAGTCCCGGATCGCCGCTTTCCTCGGCGCGCGCCCGGCTGACTGGGTCAAGCTCCCAGAAAACGCACCTGCGGCACCTGGGCGGCAGGTCGCCGAGATTATCCAGCGTGATATTGGCGATGCGGCGCGACATCCTGTTTCCCGGCAGACCGTCCCCCGGCGGAATCCATGACCGTTCCTGGCAGGTACCCCCTATCCTGGCATGATACCCGGGAGGAGGGCGATGTGACCGCAGGACAGCAACCTGCATCGCAGCGACAGCGAACTGACCCCTATGTCGGTCAGTACGCCGAACGTGCCGTCGGAATGGTCGCCTCGGAAATCCGGGCCCTGTTCGCGGTGGCGGCACGGCCGGAGATCGTCTCGCTGGCGGGCGGCTCGCCCTACGTAGCCGCGCTCCCGCTCGATGCCGTCGGCAACATGGTCGGTCAGCTGATCGCCAACCGCGGGGACAGCGCGCTGCAGTACTGCACCGCGCAAGGGGACGCCGGGTTGCGCGAGAGGATCTGCGACGTCATGGCGCTGGAGGAGGTGCGGGCTCATCCCGACGAGATCGTGGTCACCGTCGGCTCCCAGCAGGCGCTTGACCTCCTGGCCCGGGTCTTCATCGACCCGGGCGACGTGATACTGGCCGAGGCCCCGTCCTACGTCGGCGCCCTGGGGGCCTTCGCCGCCTACCAGGCGCGCGTGGTGCACGTCGCGATGGACGACGACGGGCTGATCCCCGAGGCGCTCGAGGAGGCGATCCGCAGAACCGCGGCCGCGGGGCGGCGGGCCAAGTTCCTCTACACGGTGCCGAACTTCCACAATCCGGCCGGGGTCACGCTCGCGGCGGGGCGCCGGCCCCGCATTCTCGACATCTGCCAGCGCGAAGGGCTGCTCATCGTCGAGGACAACCCGTACGGGCTGCTCGGCTTCGACGGCGAGCCGATGCGGGCCCTGCGGGCGGACGACACCGAGGGGGTCGTCTACCTGGGCACGTTCTCCAAGACGTTCGCCGCGGGCGTCCGGGTCGGGTGGGCGGTCGCCCCGCCGGCCATCAGGGACAAGCTGATCCTGACGGCCGAGTCCGCCGTGCTCTGCCATTCGAGCCTCGCCCAGCTGACCGTCCGTGAGTACCTGGCCACGCAGCCGTGGCAGGAGCAGATCAAGACGTTCCGCGAGCTCTACCGCGACCGGAGGGATGCCACGCTCAGCGCGCTGTCGAAGATGATGCCGCCCGGCTGCCACTGGACGCGCCCGGCCGGCGGCTTCTACGTGTGGCTGAGGCTCCCGGACGGCGTCAACTCCAAGGCCATGCTGCCCCGCGCGATCTCCTCACGGGTCGCCTACGTACCGGGAACGGGCTTCTACGCGGACGGCTCGGGCGGCCGGTTCGCCCGGCTCTGCTACTCATTCCCGGACCCTGGCCGGATCGCCGAGGGAGTTCGCCGGCTCGCCTCGGTGGTCCAGACCGAGATCCAGCTGCGGGACGACTTCGGTCCGGCATCGGAAACCCCGTAGCCCGCCCCTACCACGAGCATACTTCGAAATCATGCGCGAACTTGATCGAGTTGTGGTGCTAGCCGGCGGGCTGTCTCCGGAGCGGGAGGTCTCGCTGCGCTCCGGCCACCGGGTGCGTGACGCGCTGGTCCAGGCGGGGATCGACGCGGTCGTCGCGGACGCGGACGCGGCGCTGCTCAGCCTCCTGCGGGCGGACCCGCCCAGCGCGGTATTCCCCGCCATCCACGGCGCGTGCGGGGAGGATGGCGCGATCCGGGAAATCCTGGGCCTGCTCGGCACGCCGTACGTCGGGTCGGTCGCCACCGCCTGTCAGCTGGCCTTCGACAAGCCCACCGCCAAGGCCCTGGTAGCCGCGGCCGGGCTGATCACGCCGCCGTCCGTGACGTTGCCGCGGGAAACGTTCCACGACCTCGGTGCCGCCGCGGTCGTCGATCTCATCGTCGGCAGGCTCGGGCTGCCCCTGTACGTCAAGCCCTCCCGGGGTGGTTCCGCGCTCGGCGCGGGTCCGGTGCGGGCCGCGGCCGAACTATCGCCCGCACTGCTGAGTTGCTTCGCCTACGGCGACATCGCGCTGATCGAGCGGTTCATCCCCGGTACCGAGGTAACGGTGGGGGTGATCGATCTCGGTGCCGGACCGCAGGCACTGCCCCCCGTCGAGATCGTCCCTGGCGGCGACGCTTACGATTACGCGGCCAGGTATACGGCAGGCAAGACAGAGTTCTTCGTCCCGGCCAGGCTGTCCGCCGATGTCGTCGCCCAGGTCGAGCAGATCGCGGTCTCCGCGCACTCGGTACTCGGGCTGCGCGACCTGTCCAGGACCGACCTGATCGTGGACGAGGCGGGCACGGCGTACTTCCTCGAGGTGAACGTATCGCCCGGGATGACCGAGACCAGCACGCTGCCGATGGCGCTCGAGGCGTCGGGCCACCCCTTCGGCGCGACGTGCGTCAGCCTGCTCGAGCTCGCCGCCGCACGCGGCGCCTAGCCGCCCCAGCCCGGCCGGGACGGTCCCCTAGGCTCGTGTCCATGACACAACGCAAGAGCTTCGGGAGCGACAATCACGCCGGCGCCCATCCGGCGGTCGTCCGTGCGATCATCGAGGCCAATTCCGGTGACGCGATCCCGTACGGCGCGGACGAGTGGACCGCACGCGTGACCGGCGGGCTGCGCGAGACGTTCCGGGCCGAGGGAGGCGCGTTCCTTGTGCTGAACGGCGGCGGGGCCAACATCCTCGGCCTCAGCGCCCTGGTGCGCCGGCACGAGGCTGTCATCTGCGCCACGTCGGCGCATATCAATACCGACGAGTGCGGTTCGGCCGAGCGCCTGCTCGGCACCAAGCTCCTGCAGGTACCGACCACGGACGGCAAGCTAACGCCTGAGCTGATCGCGGAACAGCTCGCTGGGCGCGGTGATGAGCACCACGCGCAGCCTGGGGTGGTGGCCATCACGCAGGCGACCGAATTCGGTACCTGCTACACGCTCGCCGAGTTGCGGAAGATAGGCGACTTCTGCCAAGCCAACGGCCTGCTCCTGTTCCTGGACGGGGCCCGCCTGGCCAATGCGGCAGCCTTCCTGGGCTGCTCGCTCGGAGAGCTTGCCGAGTGCGTGGACATGCTGAGCTTCGGCGGCACCAAGAACGGTGCCATCGGAGCGGAGGCTCTCGTCGTAATGCGCTCAGGCCTGGATGCCGAGATTCCGTACCTGCGCAAGCAGCAGACCCAGCTGACCTCCAAGATGCGTTTCGTGGCCGCGCAGTTCAGCGCGCTCCTGCACGACGATCTCTGGCACGCCAACGCGGCCCACGCCAACGCCATGGCCCGCAGGCTCGCCGACGAGGCCAGCGCGGTGGAGGGTGTCGAGATCGTCCACCCGGTCCAGGCCAATGCGGTCTTCGCCCGACTGCCCGCCCGGCACATCGAAGCCCTGCAACGCGACTGGGTCTTCGGTGTCTGGAATCCGCCAGAGTCGATAGTCCGCTGGATGACCGCATTTGACACGTCAGAAGCCGATGTCGACGCGTTCCTCGCGGACATCCGCGACAGGGCCGCCTGGTAGTCGTTCCCGTGTCGCACTCCCGAGGCAAGGTTTCCCGTGTAACATGACGGTGAAACAACACGGGAGTGCATCATGCCGACGCAGTTCGAGCTTGGCTTCCTCGCCGGCCTGCTGGCCGGGGAAGGCCACTTCGGCGGTGACGGCCGCCAGCCGCACGTGACCTTGCGCATGCACGTCAGGCACGAGGCCATCTTCCGGTGGCTGGAGCGCACGTTCCCTGGCGGTCGTGTCTACGGGCCGTATCACCACGGCGGGCGGAACTACCTTCAGTGGATGGCGCGCGGGCCCTTCCTGCGGGACGAGCTCGCCCCCCTGCTCGACCGGGTGCTCTCGCCCGGCCTAGACCAGCACAGCTTCGACCGGTTTCAGCTCATGAAGTCCCGCTACCCCTTCACCGGTACCGAGGCCGAACGGACGGGCTCGCCTGCGACCCGGCGGGCCGCCGGCACCCGCCGCGGCTCGGCCGGCCGATCCGGGCAGGCCCTGGATCCTGCGCGCGATCCCGGTACCCTCGCTGACCTGTTTACCCAGCTCCGGGAGGCCTGGCCGTCCTGAGCCTGCCCGCTATTCCGGCGAGTCCTGTCCGAAGGCAGCCGGGGCCATGGCCTTCACGATCCGCTCCAAGTCGTCGATCGTGGCGAACTCCACCACGATCTTCCCCTTGCCGCGGCCCTGTTCCACCTTGACCCGGGTTTCGAACAGGTCGGAAAGGCGGTCCGCCAGCTGGCGGAGTCCGGGAGCCGCCGGCGGCTTGACCGCGGAGCGCGCCGAGCGGCGCGGCGGAGAGTCGTCGGAACCGACGGCGACGATCTCCTCGACGGCACGGACCGAAAGGCCCTCGGCCACGATCCGGCCCGCCAGGCGCTCCTGCGCTCCGGCGTCTTCCAGGCTGAGCAGCGCCCGGGCGTGCCCGGCGGACAGGATTCCCGCCGCGACCCGCTTCTGGACGGCCGGCGGGAGGTTCAGCAGCCGCAGAGTGTTGCTGATATGCGGGCGGGAGCGGCCGATCTTGCGCGCGAGCTCCTCGTGGGTAGCGCCGAAATCGTCGAGCAGCTGCTGGTAGGCCGCCGCCTCTTCGAGCGGGTCGAGCTGCTGGCGGTGCAGGTTCTCGATCAGTGCGTCCCTGAGCAGGTCGTTATCTTGCGTCTGCTTGACGATGGCACCGATCTCGGACAGGCCCGCCCGCTCGGCAGCCCGCCACCTGCGCTCGCCCATGACGAGCTCGTACCGGCCTGGCCCTGCCGCGCGGACCACGACAGGCTGCAGCAAGCCGACCTGCCTGATGGACTCGGCGAGCTCGTCAAGCGCGTCCTCGTCGAAGCTGCGCCTCGGCTGCCGGGGATTCGGGATGATCGCGGAGATCGCGATCTCGGCGTAGCGGGCCCCCGCGACCTCGCCCGCCAGGACCTCCGCATCCGGGGACCCCGCGGGGATCCCGCGCCTGGCCGCGAGCAGCGCCGTATCCCCGCCGCGTGCCGCGTCACCCTCGGCCAGCAGCGGAGAATCAGGGATCAGCGCCCCGAGTCCGCGGCCTAGACCTCGCCTTTGCTGAGCCACTTGCGTCTCCCCGGTCCGCCGCGCTAAACCGTTCCCGCCGACTGCAACGCCAGTTCGCGTGCCGCCTCCATGTACGCGATGGCACCGCTCGACGCGGGGTCGTAACTGATCACCGACTGCCCCCGGCTCGGCGCCTCCGACACCCGGACGCTCCTCGGGATGATGGTACGCAGCACCGAGGTGCCGAAGTGCGCGCGTACGTCATCGGCCACGTCCGAAGCGAGACGGGTGCGCCCGTCGTACATCGTCAGCAGGACGGTGGAGACGTGCAGTCCGGGGTTGAAGTTGACCCGGACCAGCTCCGCGGTGTTCAGCAATTGCTGGACCCCCTCCAGAGCGTAGTACTCGCACTGGATCGGGAGCAGGACCTCCTCCGCCGCGACCAGGGCGTTCACCGTCAGCAGCCCGAGTGACGGGGGACAGTCGACGAACACGTAGTCCAGGTGCGACATGTCAAAGCCGCGCAGCGCCCTGGCCAGCCGCAGCTCCCTGGCCACGACCGGTACCAGCTCGATCTCGGCGCCCGCGAGGTCTATCGTGGCCGGCGCGCAGTAAAGGCCCGGCATATCCCCGGCCGGCCGCACGACCTCGGCCAGCGGGCGGTCGTCGACCAGCACGTCGTACATCGAGGGCACCCCGGTATGGTGCTCCACGTCCAGCGCGGTCGACGCGTTTCCCTGCGGATCCAGGTCGAGCACGAGGACGCGCGAGCCGTGCTGCGCGAGCGCGGCGGCCAGGTTGACCGCGGTGGTGGTCTTCCCGACTCCGCCCTTCTGGTTCGCGATCGTCATGACCCGGCAGCGGAACGGGCGCGGCCACGGCTGGTGGTCAGCCATGCCCCGGACGACCACCGCGGCTTCGGCCGCCCTGCCGATCGGGGTGTCCACGGGATCGGGCCGTACCTCCGGGATGACCACCGACCTGGTTCCAGCCGAAGCCGGCGCGGCGGCCGCCGAGCCCTCGCGCCGGGCACTGACCCCGGGATCCCGGTGAGCCCGGCCGCGCCCGCCGCGGTCAGCTTCCGACTCGTCTCCGTTCACCTGAACGCCTCTCGATTCTCGGTCTGCGCGCTGCCGGCCCCCACCTGGCCCGCCGTTGGCTGCTGGCCAGCCCAGCCCCCCGAGCCCGGCAACTCCGCCAGCGATCAATGGGTCTTCCGGCGGTCGGCCCTGCTCATCTGGCGGCCAGCCCAGCCCCGCTGTGCCCTGCTGGTGATAGCTGAGCCCCACCTATGCCCTGCCTAATTGAGCGAAGAACCGCACGACGGTAGTCGCAGGAACGACCTTACCCTTTCCCGCGTGCACAACCTCGGCACCGTGCGCACCAAGTCGGCGCAGGACCGGTCCGGCGTTCTTCAGCTCGTCGGCGGCAGTGCTGCCCTTGATCGCGAGAACCATCCCTCCCGGGCGTACCACGCTCGCGGCCAGCTCAGCCAGCCGGGGCAGCGGGGCTACCGCGCGTGCCGTCGCGACGTCCGCTCCCGGAAGACCCGCTCTCGCGGCGTCCTCGGCCCGGCTTCGCAGCACGCGCACGTTGGCGAGGCCCAGCTCCGTCGCGCATTCGGCGAGAAACCGGCAGCGCCGTTCCATCGGCTCGAGCAGGGTAACCATGGCATCGGGGAGCACCATGGCCAGGACCATCCCGGGCAGCCCGGCACCCGAGCCGATATCCACGAGCGTCTCGCACCGCCCCTCGATCAGCTCGGCCACCACCGCGCAGTTGAGCAGGTGCCTGTCCCAGAGCCTCGGCACCTCACGCGGCCCGATCAGGCCCTGCTCTACGCCGCGGGTGGCGAGAACGTCCGCGTACGCCGCGGCGGTGGCCAGCGCGGACCCGAACACGGCCGCCGCGCTTGCAGGCGGCCGCCCGTGGCCGGTGACGTCCGCGACCGCACCCATATCCGGCGTGTCGCGGGTCGCGTTGCACGGATGTCGGTGCGCGGATCTCACCGTACGGGGAAGACGATCACCCGCCGGTTCGGCTCCTCGCCCTCCGACTCACTGCGCTGGCCTGCGGCTGCCACCGCGTCGTGGACGATCTTCCGCTCGAACGGCGACATGGCCTCCAGCGCCTTCGGCTCGCCCGTCCGGGCGACCTCCTCGGCCACGGTGCGCCCGTAGTCAGCCAGTTCCGTGCGGCGCTTCGCCCGGTAGCCTCCGATGTCGAGCATCAGCCTGGCCCGCGAGCCGGTCTGCCTGTGCACCGCCAGGCGGGTCAGCTCCTGCAGCGCCTCGAGGACCTCGCCGTCGTCACCGACCAGCTCTTCCAGGGTCGCCCCGACGACCGACACGATCGCACGATCGCCTTCGACATCCATGTCGATGTCGCCGTCCAGGTCCGCGATGTCCAGCAGCCCTTCCACATAATCCGCGGCGATATCGCCCTCCAGCTCGAGATCGCTGAGCCGCGGGGCACCCTCGTCGCCGTCGAGTTCCTCTGCCGCGTCCGTGACTTCTACGTCCTGCTGGCTCACGACCGGACCTCCCCTGTGCTGCGCATCACCGCTTGCCCGACCGTTTGCTTCTCGCCTGCCGCGTCCGCTGCTGCCGCACTACCTTGGCGGTGGGCACTTCGGGTTCGGGTACCGGCTCCGGCTTCTGCCGGCCGAGCCGGAGCAGCCCGCGTTTCTCCGTGCCGTTCTGCCCGGTCGTCCCGACGTCGGCCGTGGCCGCCGACCCGCGCGGCCCGGGTGCGGGCGCGGGGCGGGGGCGCCCGTTGCTCGCTCCGGTCCGCGCACTGCTGCTCGGTCCGGTGCGCGCACCGCCTGACGGCGGCTTCGCGCCGCTGCTGCTGGCCGGGGCTGGCTTGGCGGTGCCTGAGCTCGGCGCCTTCGCGCCCGTGCCCGAGGCTGGCCTGGCTGCGCCGGAGTTAGGTCGCAGCGAACTCTGCGTCGCTCGTGCTATGGTCCCCGTCGTCGCTGCGGCCGTTGCCGGGACCGGGGGTTCCCAGTTCCGGAACATGAAGTACTGCTGGCCAAGCGTCCACAGGTTCGTGGTCACCCAGTACAGCACCAGCCCGTACTGCCAGTAGAGCCCGGTCAGCGAGAAGAACGGGATGATGTACATCATGTACTTCTGCGACTGGGCCATCGGGTTGGTCGGGTCCACGTTGGTCTGCATGAGACCGCGCTTGGAGCTCTGCCGGACGGTCATGAAGGTGGTCGACGCGCTCACAATCACGGTCAGCAGAATCACGATGGCCACGTGCAGCGACGGTGACGGGTGCGCGAACAGCAGCTTGTCGCCCAGGTGCACGCCGAAGATCTTCGCCTTCTGCGCGCTCTGCAACTCCGCCACGGTCAGCCCGTAGGCCGGCTTGACCTTCGGCGTCCACTCGGCGATGGCGCGCAGCACGTAGAACAAGGAGAA